>NZ_JH378832.1:0-16524 GCF_000235445.1 Johnsonella ignava ATCC 51276
AAGTCTCCGTTCGACTTGCATGTGTTAAGCACGCCGCCAGCGTTCATCCTGAGCCAGGATCAAACTCTCTGTTTGATTCTCTCATTATGCCTGCCGGCATTTGTTTCCTTTTTTACTTGGTTTTTTAGGTTTTCGTTCCTTGAAACCTGCCGCTTCTTTGCGGCAAGGTGCAGCATTTATAAACTTAAATTTCAGTTTATAAATAATATACATAAGTATACATATATATACAATATATATATAAATAAATTTATACATGCTGCATTTCTTATTGTTTTTAAGAAATTTCAGGGTTGTGTGTACTGTTTAATCTTTGGTTTTCAAGGTTCTCTGCTCTTTGGAGCAACTTTTAGAGTATAGCATGGAGAAACTTTGCTGTCAAGTCCCTTTTGTCCAACTCCTATGATTTTTAATCTTGTTTTTTATACTCACCGTAAAAAAATCTACGGTAAACATATTATGCTGAAAACAGATCATATTGATGACTTATATACTAATAATAAAATAATGCAAAAAGTAAATAAGCGATAAGACCGGATACCCATGCAACGCCTATTATACAGGATTCTTATTTTGCTTGTCAATAACTAATCCTCAACATTTTATAAAAACTTCCATTTCAGAAAAAACAACTCCTAAACCGTCAATTTGGGGGATAGGAATTATTTAAATTTAGAAGTTGTTTTACGGTTTTGGTTAGATGATTTATATTGACTACTTACAGTTTATATACAAAACAGATGATAAAAGTAAGTATACACGGGATTAAACTTTTAACTAACGAATTATTTTAACCCCTGAAATATATTAATAAAAAATACTTCTAAAGATATAGGTTAATAGATTGTATTTATATAAAAATGAAAGAAACATGCTGTTTGAAATCATGCCGTATGCAGATTTTCCCCAGTTTGAACCGAGAGAAACACTTACAACCAATCCTGCAACCCATAACAATATCATACCCTGTACAAATCCGGCTACCGCTCCTGCTGTGCGATCAACACCTTTTGCTGCCGGTATTTTTTCAAATAACTTAGCAAGCCCCATCAGAAGATGAAGCAGTATCATGCTTAATATAAATACTATAAGGCAGCATGCGATATTAATTATTATCTGACTTGTATACTGCCCTATATATTCAGTTAATTTATTTGTACCGAGTTTCTCCCATATTCTATTATCATTGCCCTTTAGCAAAGCCTTTTTAAAATCCTCCGGAATACTTAGCAATGAAATCTCAGCATTTACATCAGGACTTTCCATACTTTCATTGGATATATTATTTTGTAAATTCAGCCCTTTAACTATATGTCTTTTAATGTCCTGCTGCAGTGAGGTATTTTCTTTTAAAAATTTTCCGATATACGGAGTCGCTATATTTGAAAAAATCAGGCTTATAATTACCAGAGAAATTGAAAGCATAATTTTAAATATACCTCTGTAATACCCGTATGCAGTCATAGCAATCAGGTATATACATACTGCCGTAGTAAGCCAGTGTACTGTAAGCCATTCCATCATGACAGAAAATGTTCCTCTTTAAGTATTAAAAATCCGTCTTTATTATATTTAGGTGAGAATATTCCAAATAACCTTTTTGTAAGCGGTGGTTTTTCAGCTTTGTCAGCTACCGCCTCTATAAGTGCTTCCGCATTTTTCCTTGTAAGTGCCATGCCGTCAGCTTCAAGCATTTCAGCCCTTTCAATCAATGCATTCATGCTTTTCCCGCTTATAACACAGTCTATAGCAGTTGCATACTGACTTGCATATTCACTGAAAGCCTCTGTGCTGAGTTCTTCCGTCTCATAAGCATCATCACGCATACCGCCGTCCTGCATCTCCATGCCTTCGTTATAACCTTGATTATAGCCCTCATCCATATTCTGATTATATCCCGCCTCATCATAAGCAGGCTCACCCTGGTACTGAGCATCATATCCGTTTTGTTCATAGCCTTGAGAAGCATAGCCCTCATCAGTATAACCGGCACTGCCATAGTCCATGTTGTCATTATACATATTATCATAACCCTGAGAGTCATAATCCGGGCTGTTTGCAGGCACTCCTTCCTGTACTATATCATCACCGAAAATATTCTTTTTAGGAGGTTCTTGATACATTTCCTGAGGCATTTGCGATGCCTGCCCGGAAAAACCGCCGGCTGCCGGCATATCTTCATAATTGTCTGCATTTAAATCATCCTGCGGTATTTTTGAATCTAAACCGAAGTTATTTTCATACACCTGCGCAGAAGCCTCTGCATAACTGTCAATATATTCCGACTCCTGCTGCCCGCTGGTATAAACGTCTTCATTTCCTGCAACCGGTGCGCTATCAACCGTCTGTTCCCGGGCAGCATATACCCCTTCATTTGCCAGTTTTACAGTATTTTCCTCAGGAGCGGCATTTTGAACCATATCCTGATTTTGAGGCATCTCGCTTTCACCGTCTCCAGCCTCTCTTATATCCTGATTCCTTTTTATATACGCCTGAGGATCTATACCGCACAGCTTTGCAAAATCAGGATATTCATCAATCAGCATTTCTATCTGGAGATGATTATCTATAAATACTATATTAAGCTCATCAGGAAAATCTTTAAGTATATCAAGCAGATCTTCTATACTCTTCTTACTTAAATCTCCGGCTTCCTCAACTATAAGATCCTTATCTCCTATTCTTTCAAATGAGGCAAATACTCCCTTTTCATTTAATTTTTGCGCTTTTATCTTAATAACCTGATTCTTTTTGCCTGTTCTTACATGAGCTTTTTTAATCCTTGATATAGCCGTATTTAAACCTTCCTCAGGATCTTTTGCTTCAATCATACTTATGTTTAAAAGCTCGTCAAAATCATCAAGCTCAATCAGATCAACACCCATGCTGTTTGCTTCATTATTTGATGGATTTGATGGGGACTCATTTGCGGCATTTGATGAAGACGCATCTACAGCCGTGTCGTTCCTCATATCCGTATAACTTTCAAATGAATTTAAATACCCATTTGCACCGGCTCCTTCAATAGGAGCTGTTCTATATTCCGCCTGTGCCGTCGCATTTCTTATATTATTTTCCTGCTCTGCTATATCCCTTTTTACATTTTCCTCAGGCTGTTCCTCTATCGAAATAACTGATTTAATATCATCAAGCACCTTTGTTTTTTCAGCTTCAAAGGTTTCTGCCTTACCATCATTTTTTATATCGGAAATCTCTCTTTTAAGCCTTTCTCTTTCTTCAAGTTCCCTCATATATGCATCGGTTTCATCTTCATTAAAATCCGAATTATTAACTTGAGATTCTTTTTCAGGCTGTGTATCGTTATTATAAGAAGCACCGTTTAAATCATCATATGAATTTTCTGCAGACTTGTCAGGCTCTGATGTTTCTTCGCTTTGTACAGCCTCACTGCGGTAATCATCGCTTTTCGGCTCCAAAACGTCCTCATGCCTGTCATATAATGCAGTTTTAGGCAGTATATCGTCATCTTCAGCAGATTCATTAAATCTTTCCTCAAGTTGATCTTTATTTTCAATTAAGCTCTGCTGATATTCACTTAAAGGCACTCCTTCACCTTCCGTTTTAAGTGCCATAGCATTTTCAACATACTCTCCAAAACCAAACATAAGCATTATGCTGTCGCAGGTTTTTATACATTCTTCCGAACGCCCAGCATCATGATAAAGTTCCGCAAGCTCGTACATCCATTTTTCATTAATTTCTATGCCATTATATGCCTCAAGAGTAGTAATAAGCTGTTCAAGCGGTGCACCCTTTTCCTTCATTATAAGATAACGCAGCAGATACGCTCTGCTGTCCTCAGGAGCAAGTTCATTAAACTCATTATAATAAGCTTCCGCTTCGGCTATATTGCCCTCCTTTAAGGCAAGTGTAGTCAGTCTGTAAAGGAGATGCTTTCCTACAGGCACCCTCTCAAAGGCAAGGAGAAGTATCTCCTTTGCCTCACTGTAATCATTTACATTTTCATAAATTTCAGACACCAGAGAGAGAAGACTTGAATTGTGAACTCTTCTCCAATCTATACTGTCCGCTATTTTCATTGCAGTTTTATAATCCTTTGACTTGGCAAGCTTCTTTAACTGCTCAACCTTTATATTAAGCTCATATTTATCCATAATAAGTTTCTCCTGTTTACATTATTGTCATTATTACAGCTCAACTCTTCCGTCAAGCGCTCTAAGCAGAGTAACCTCATCTATGTATTCAAGATCCCCGCCCACAGGTATTCCGCTTGCTATGCGGCTTACCTTTATTCCTGTAGGTTTAACCAACTTTGCTATATACATAGCTGTAGTTTCCCCCTCAAGTGTAGAGTTGGTGGCTATAATAAGCTCCTTTACCTCTGATTCAAGTCTTTTTATAAGCTCTTTAAGCTTTATATCATTTGGACCTATCCCAAGCATCGGTGATATAGCTCCATGAAGCACATGGTATACACCTTCAAACCTTCCTGTTTTTTCATATGCTGCAAGATCTCTGCTGTTTTCCACAACCATTATAGTTTTTTGATCCCGATTTTTACTTGCACATATAGGGCATATTTCTCTGTCAGTTAATGTACAGCATAAACTGCAGTATCTTATATTTTTTTTTGCATTTTGAATTGAGAAAATCAGGCTTTCAGCCTGCTCCTTGGGCATATTTATGATATGGAACGCAAGCCTGTGTGCCGATTTCAGTCCCACTCCGGGCAGCCTTGAAAGTTCTTCTATGAGTCTGCTTATATACTCACTGTAATAATCCATACTGTTTTTTTAAAGCTGTATATCAGCACCCAAACCCATATTTCCCATCTTGCCGGGATCCTGTGAGTCCATATTTCTAAGCGCCTCATTAGCTGCCGCCATTATAAGATCTTCAAGCATTTCCACATCATCTGCATCTACCGCTGCAGGATCTATCTTTACCTTAAGCACCTCTTTTTTCCCTGATACCTTAACAAGCACCGCACCGCCTCCTGCAGTGCCTTCAAATTCCGTCTCCTCAAATTCCCTGGTCTTTTCTTCAAGCTGCTTCTGCAGTTTCTGTGCCTGCTTCATAAGGTTATTCATATTGCCGGGCATCATACCTCCCGGAAAACCTCCACGTCTTGCCATATCTTAATCTCCTTTTAATCAATTAAAATCAATTTTATCTTTTTCTATTTCTATATCCATATTTATATCTTCATTATTTAAAAGATCCTCTTGTGATAAATACTGTGTATTCACAATCTCATATTCGTCAGCAAGTCTGATTTTAAATTCAAACTCTCTGCCGTACTTGTTCCTTACCTTTTCTTTTATTATATCAAGGTAATCCTCCCTGTTTGCCCATGCATAGTATTCCTTTTGTGTAAACACTATATTCAGCACTTCTCTGCCGACAGGTTCTATATAAGTATCCTTAAAAAATGATCCGACTGAAGCTCCAATCTCCTCGATAAGCCTTGACCAGTCTCCTCTGAGCATCATAAAATCATCATATTCAGCCTTAGGAAGTACCTTTTTTAAAGGTTTTTTCTCCTTGTCATTTGTTTTATCTACCCTATCATTTTTATTCAGAGGTATATCCGTATTAAAGGAGCCATATCCGGCTGAGAGCTTTTCAATACTGCTTTCAATGTCTGATATTCTTTCAAATACGGCATCTTTATCAAGATCCATCTGAGGAGTACACAGTTTTATAGTTGCAAGTTCAACCATAACTCTTTTACTCTCACTTGATCTAAGGCGATTCGCAAGCTCTGAAAAAATCCTTATATATCTCATCAAAGAAGATTTTGATACTCTTTTAGCATACTCCGACATGCTTTTTGACATTTCTGCCGAAATATCAACCAGATTTTTATAGTCTGCAGCGGATTTTATTATAAGCAGATTTCTCATATACCATATAAAATCCGACACAAAACGTCCTGCCTCCTTACCCTGCATAAATGCCTCATCAAGCACATATAAAGCTTTGGCAACATCATTGCCGAGTATCGCCTCAAAAAGCTCATTAAATATACCTGTGTCGGCAGTACCGAGTATCTCAAGCACATCTTCATAGGTTATAGCTTCTCCAGCCTTAAATGCCGCACATTCGTCTAAAAGACTGAGTGCATCACGCATAGCACCGTCTGCTCTCTTTGCTGTATATTCCAAAGCCTTTTCTTCAATATCAATCTTTTCCTCATTGCATAAAAACTTCATTCTTTGAACCATAGCAGCTGTTTCTATACGTCTCAAATCATATCTTTGACATCTTGAAGCCACCGTTACGGGAATTTTATACGCTTCAGTTGTAGCAAGTATAAATATAACATATCCGGGCGGCTCCTCAAGCGTTTTAAGCAGTGCATTAAAAGCCGATACAGACAGCATATGCACCTCGTCTATTATAAATACCCTATATTTTCCGACAGCGGGGGGATATGATGTCTGCTCCTTTATGGCTCTTACATCATCAACTCCGTTGTTTGAAGCCGCATCAAGCTCAATTACATTCATTGAACTGTCATTTAATATACTCATGCATACAGGGCATTTATTACAAGGTTCACCATTAACCGGATTTTCACAATTTACCGCTCTTGCCATAATCTTTGCAAGACTGGTTTTCCCGGTTCCTCTGGTTCCACAAAAAAGATATGCATGACCGATCCTGCCGGACTTTATTTGGTTTTTAAGGGTCCTGCAAACCGCCTGCTGACCTACCACCTCATCAAATGTTGCAGGTCTCCATCTGCGGTATAATGCGGTATATGACATACCTTTACCTTTCTTTTTATTTAATACTTGTACACATTACTTTTCAGGCTTTAAATATACAATCTATAAAATAAATTTATTTAATACAAATGTTTTAAACTTATACCTACCGTGTTTAATCATTTGTCGCCAAAACATATACCTATACTTCTTGCCTCTTTTATTATAGAAGCTTTCGGATCAACCGTCTTCAGCCTGCCTGCCGTTTCAGAAAGCGGTATGCTTGTGATTTCATCTCCCAACACCGCAACCATCCTTCCAAATTCTTTATCTTTATAAAGCTGCATAGCTTTTGCACCTATCCTTGTTGAGAGTATCCTGTCAAAAGGTGTAGGTGTTCCTCCTCTCTGCATATGCCCCGGAACGGTAACCCTTACCTCCTGCCCTGTAAGCTCCGATATCTGTGCACCGACCTCATAAGCAACAGAAGGATATTTTCTGTTTTTAAGTTTTTCTTTCTGTTCCTTTTTGCCAAGCTTCGCAGTTTCCTTTGAAATCGCACCTTCCGCCACCGCAAGTATTGAATATTTCTTTCCCTGAAGTGTCCTCTCATTTATTGCACCTGTTACAATCCTTATATCATACGGTATCTCAGGAATCAGTATTATATCGGCACCTGAGGATATACCTGCATAAAGTGTGAGCCATCCAACCTTATGACCCATTACTTCAACTATAAAGACCCTGCCATGTGAGGCTGCAGTAGTATGTATATTGTCCAAGACCGTAGTCGCCATAGCAAGTGCACTATGAAATCCGAACGTCATATCGGTGCCGTAAAGATCATTATCAATAGTTTTAGGAAGACCTATTATGTTAAGCCCTTCTTCACTTAAAAGATTTGCAGTCTTCTGGCTCCCGTTTCCTCCCAGAACAAAAATGCAGTCAAGTTTAAGGTTTTTGTAGTTTTTCTTCATCTCATCAACCTTGTCAATACCGTCCGCCTCAACAACCCTCATAAGCTTAAAAGGCTGCCGACTTGTGCCGAGTATAGTGCCGCCACGCATTAAAAGTCCGGAAAAACACTCAGGTGCCATAACTGTATAATCTCCCTTTATAAGCCCCTTGTAACCATCCTTAAAGCCTATGATTTCCATGTCCTCATAATTGCTGTAAAGAGCTTTTGCCAGACCTCTCATAACCGCATTCAGTGCCTGACAATCTCCACCGCTTGTAAGCAACCCTACTCTGCGCATAAGATTTCCTCCTTTTACGGCTGTTTTAAAAATATAACAGCCACCTCATAATAGTATAATATTAATTTAAAACTCTTACAAGCGAAATGTTACATTTTTAATACTAAATTATTTATTTTTCTTGAATTTTTCATATAATTAAATACCTAAAAGGCTATAGAAACATCCAATACATTAAATTAAAAGTGTTTTGAATATTTCCATAGCCTTTTATATTTCCGTACATCCTGCTTTGAATGCCAGCCATAAACGTTACCCGGACAGTTGACTCGGCGACGGCTGTCTTACGGCACACAAAAGCTCCCGCTTATTGCTGCTACATTCCTGTCCTGACAAGGTTCACAGGGTTTTGTTGCGTAAGGACCCTCACGTCAGCATCACTTATCCGGGGCAGCCTTACAGATGGACACCCTAGGCAGGATATCACCTCTGCTAAAGCGGGTTGCAGATACAGGGCACCGCTATCTCCCCGGCTGTACGGATTACCAGTATAATGCCTTTTAAGACTCATGTCAAGTGGCATATGCATTACAGTTTATCCCCCTCTCTAAATATGCTTTAAAAAGAAACAGCTGACAGTATAATAGCACTGATATAGTATTCTCTTAACACAAATACTGCAAAAATTCAGCAACAGACTGCATCTTATTTTTAAATATATATATCAAAATAAATACCGGGGGATAAAATATTGTATATTTATATAGAAATTGTTCTTAATATTAGAATTGTTTTATATGTAATTAATTGATATTTTAAAATTGCACTGAAAATAAGATTAAAAAAACGTGATAATACACAATTGACTTTTTTGATATAATATTTAAACTTAAAGGTAATAATTACACTTTTAGATTTATAAGAGTTTGATTATTTATAGGAAATGCAGTTTTTTTAGAACTCAGTAATGCAGCATAGATGTGTTTTTTGGTTTCTATGCATAACAGCAGCTGTATTGCAGTTGCTGCCGTGAATTGGAGGTGGTATCATATGTTCGTTTAAACTAACTGCCGTAACAACCGGATATTTCAGTTTTTACAGGGCTTTTATGGCAGAGTTTTGTTTTGTATTTATAGTAAAAATGTATTAAGCCAATGTTTAATGTAAGTCGAAAGTCGATTGCTGTGTAATTACCGACATGAAATATTAATAAAAAACATTAACATTGGACAAATAATTAACATCAAAAAGCAGTAGTATTTTATTTTATAAGGCTTTAGGAAACGATAAAGCCGAATCTAAGTCTATTTGTATAGGCTATATAGTCTATACAGTGTTATGAGGAGATAAAAAATGAATTCAAAGAATAATTTAATAAAAAAGTTTACATAAATATATTTTAAAAGGTTTTTCTGCGTGCTGACAGCTATTTTGCTTATATCAGCCAATATTTTAAATATAAATTTTTTATACGCCTATGCCGATGAAAATAATAAGTCTGTTGCCAGAGACGTAGTACTTGTAATAGATACCTCCTACAGTATGGAAGGGCAGCCCATTGAAGCGGTAAAAACGGCATCAAAGCAGTTTTGTGATGATTTGCTGGATTCAACTGATGATAATAAGGTGGCAATAGTTCTGTACGCCGGAAATGTTTACAGCAAAAAGGAATTTACAAACAACTTATCCGAGTTACATAGCTACATTGACAGTATAGGGCTAAGATCCGCAACCAATATATATGATGCACTGGTATCCGCAAAAGAGCTTTTGGATAACCATACAGGCAGAGAGGATGCAATAAAAAATATAATCCTCTTGACTGACGGACTGCCACATCACAGCCCCCCGGCTGAAGATGACAGGTATGCAGATCTTCAAAGTGAGGGTACAGGTAAAAACGCTACATACATATATAACTATTATACGGAGAATCTGAAAAACAACTATAATGTGTATACATTAGGTTTTTACCATAAACTTAATGAGACATTAAGACCGTTTGCCAACAAGTTCATGTCCGATATACAAAATAACGGTTATTATGAAGTAAAGGACGCTACTAAAATAAGGTTTGCCTTTAAAGACATAGTTAAAAAAATAAATAATTCAAAATGCCCTGTAATAGTGGTGCCGGGTATAATGGGGTCGAGATTGTTTAAGGGCGAAAAACTTGTTTGGATTCCGAAAGGTATGTTTAATTCATTAAAAGCTATAAGTAAATATAGTAAAAATATGGTAATCAGTCAGAAGCTTAGTGTAAGAGGTAACTATGATGAGAACGGAAAACCTGTAAATCAGGCTCTGCTTCCGGAATCTAAAAGGGAGTACGGTGCCTATGACTCATCAAAGTTATTAATTGACGGTATTATAGGAAGATTTTCTGAACTTGGAATACCAAGAAGATCTGTATACATCTTCTCCTATGATTTTAGGAAAAGTAATTCAGAAAATTCTGAAAAATTGAATAAATTTATAAATGATGTGCTAAAAGCAAATCCAAATTACAGTCAGGTAGATGTCGTTGCCCACAGTATGGGAGGGTTGGTGCTTTCATCCTACGTAAATGCCAACGGAAGTGATAAACTCAGACGTATTATAACGGCAGCAACACCGTATGAAGGTGCTACAAGGATGATACAATCCACATTAACATCCAAGGTTACTGATAACATAGGGGGGAATTTTGCTTTGAAGTATCTTGGAGGTTTTTCACAAGACATTAAGACATCATATCCCTCCATTGCCCAGCTTATGCCCACAAAAAGGTATTTTAATTCGACAGTCAATTCAACCGGCAATGTAAGCAGCCTTTTTAAAACATATAAAGATGAAGGATTTATAGCTAAGCCGACTTTGGTAGTTGGCATGACTTATGATGATTATTACAATATAAATAAAAAACTATTTAAAAATTTATATGATGAAGCTGTAGGTTTTCATAATTCAATCATAAGAAATAATACCAATATACTGGCAACACTGGATAAATCTTATTTTGTCATAGGTACGGGAGAAAAAACTGTTACAGGATTAACCTATGATGAAAATGGTATTACTAATTTAACATATGACAATGGAGGTGATGGAACCGTACCTTTAAGTTCTGAAAATATGATTGGATATCTTGATAATCTTCCGTCCGGAAGAACTGCAGCTTTTCAAACAAATCATACGGGAGTTATAGGCTTTAATCCCTCAGAAGGAACGGAGGCGGCAAGCCGTAATTCAGTGAATTGGATAATTGATATACTTGCAAAAGGCTCATCCGATATAGCAATTCCCAAGTACGACCCTACAAGATTTATAGTTATAAGGGTTGCATGCCCTGTAGATGCGGAAATATCTAAAGACGGTAAGGTGCTTAGCTCCAACGAAGAAGTTTTCAATGACAGCACTTCATTCGGCTGCATGGATCTTTGCGGTAAAGACGGAGAGATAAAGATGTTCTGTATTGATGATGCCGCCGATTATAATATAAAGCTTAAAGGTACCGATACCGGCAGGATGGACTACTCAATAAGATATTTTAATGAAGATGCAACTCTGGATAAGGAATTTAATTTTACAAACGTTCCCATAACTGATACTACGGTAATAACTACCAAATCAGATATAAATGATATTAAGCTTTCACTGGACTCCGATAATGACGGCAATACGGACTATACACTTGCTCCGCAAGACTATTCGGAGCTTAAGCTTCCTGAAAGCCCAAGAAAGGATTTACTTGAACCCGGATATACGCTTAATATGGGAAATGGAGGTCTTATCTCTTCTATTACAAGAGACGGCAGAGAAATTGAAATAGCATCTACTGAAGAAGCCCCGGTAAATGAAGGAGATAAGGCTGAGATCACGGCACCTGAGTATAAGTCGGGCTTTAAGTTTAAATACTGGGACCTTGCGTATGGAGATATAAATTTAAACAGAAATGAAAGAACTCAGGTAATAACGGTAAATAAATCGGATATAAGATTAAATGCAGTTTATGAAGAAACTCCTTTAGCAAGCGATTCAAATGCTTCAAAGGCGGGAATTGTTTATGAATCCAAAAGCGGAAACTTTGCAATAAATGTATGGGGAGAAGAAAACAGTGATTATACAGACTTAAAAACAGCTTTAATAAGCAATGAGGAAGATCGTGCCGTTCTTGAGGAAGGCAAGGAACTTAAGTACTCTGTTGTATTTAATGAAGCTGTACCTACCGCTTCAGACTCAAATGCCATAAAATCCGTTGAAGGTGAATATGTAAAAGCGGCATTAAAGCTTGATATAGGACTTAAAAGATATGTAAATAATATATTCTCACCTCTTGCATCGAATACAACACCTAAAGTCCATGTATATGCGAAACTTCCAAATAAAATGCTTGGAAAAAGTGAGTATAAATTATGGAAACTTGAAAAAGATGAAAACAGTACCGATACAGTCCTAACTGAAATAGATACTTCACATACCAAGCTTAATACACCGTATTTTACAGGAAGTTTTGACTTTACCTCAGATATAGGCAGTAAAATTCTGATCTCGTATAAGGACACAAACAGGGTTGCAATAGTTAGCGCTCTGCCCGGCGAAAAATATTCACAGGCAAAAGTTAATGTACTGAATGTAATATCGGGTCAGACACTGGAAAATAATCCTGAATATAATATGCTTGCCCTTGATATAGATAAAATATATACGGAGCCTGCAACTGGCATTGTATATAATTTTGCCGGACTGTCAAAGGACAAAGAAGGTCATAAAAAAATAGGAACCGATGTACCTATAAAGGAACAGATGATCTTATATACTGTATATGAACCTGCCAAAACCGATAACAGAGGCAGTGATAATACACCTCGGGGCAATATAAATGATATGCCTGATAATACGTCCGATAATCATGATGATAATAAAAACTATTCCAAGGATAAAAAAACAGGTGATTCGAAAAGTGATGGCGTATATTCATCAAGCAGTTCAACTAACTCTTTATCTAAAATTATATATGCACATAAGTCTGCTGCCGAAACTGAAGGCGGAAAGTGGATAAGTCTTGATAATGACAGGAAAAAATGGGCATTTGAATTAAAGGATAAAAGCAGGATAAAAAGAGCATGGGCTGAAATTAAAGATGCATCAGGTGCTGTAAATACCTACTGTTTTGATGAAAAAGGAGTAATGCAAATCGGTTGGATAACACATGAAGGCGGTATATGGTATTTCCTTGAAGCTCAGGATGAAAGGATGCTTGGAAGTCTTAAAAAGGGCTGGTACCATGATAATAATGATAAATACTGGTATTATCTGAATCCGCAAACCGGAGTTATGGAAAAAGGCTGGCAGATGATAAATAACAAGTGGTATTATTTTTCAGAGATTCAGAGAAATCTAAAATATAATAATGAAACGGGGGAAAATGAATATTATCCTCAGAGACCATACGGCTCTATGTATATAAATGAAAAAACACCTGACAATTATAATATTGGAAATGACGGGAATTTAATCGGAAATTAAAGCCTGATAAAGCTTACTGATTATATTATGTGAATTAGCAGCTGTTGTATATTGATATAAACTGTGATATGTATATATCAAATACAACAGCTGTAAATATAATTACTATAAATCTACATTTAAGAAACCGAGGGAATATAATGAAAATGAATAAATTTGAAGTGTTTTTCTTTTCATCAGTTGCAAGTATAATTATAAATTTTATATTAGGGTGTATTTTGACTTTGAGTGTTTTTTTACTGATGTTTGGTATTAGCATTGCAGGATTATCAGGACTAAATAAAGTTGATATTGTAGGCATGGTTATAATATTCTTTGCATTTTTAGTACCATGGTCTATATATAATATATACAGATATCATCTATGGGAAAAATTCCAAAAATCTAAAGTTATTTATATCTGTACACTTATTATACCTTCTTTTTGTGTTAGTCTCATTCTAATTATAATGTCTATACCGGAGTATATAAAATACGGTCCGGGTCCACATCCTTTTATGATCTAAAGAAATTATTATAATGTTAACGAGGTATAAATATATGGATGATTTTGAGAAAAAATATTTTTCATTGAAACAGGCTTCAATTATAAATTTATTATTTTTACTTTTTATCATATGGATTAATTACCAAATTAAAGAATTGTCATATAGTGATTTATATGATAAAGATACTATGGAATTTGCTGCAAAATACATGTTGTTATTTTCTAATGTTATATTTGGCGGAGGAATAGGAATGTATAATTTAATAAGATTAAATGTATGGTGTAAAGAAAACAGTAAATTATATAATCTCAAAAACTATATAATAACAATACTGATACTTGCACTGGCTATACTTATTATAGAATTAGCACTTTATTTAATCTTGTGGAAAAATATATAATCACTATAAATCTACATTTAAGAAACAGAGGAAATATAATGAAAATGAATCAATTTGAAAAGTTTTTCTTTTCATCAGTTGCAAGTGTGATTATAAATTTTGCATTAGGATGTATTTTGGCTTGGTCTCTTCTTTGGCTGTCATGGATACTAAATTTTTCAGGATTATCAGAGATGAGCAAAAGTGATGTTGCAGGTACAATTATGGAATTCTTTGCATTTTTAGTACCATGGTCTATATATAATATATACAGATATCATCTATGGGAAAAATTCCAAAAACAAAAAGTGATTTATATATGTACACTTATTATACCTTCTTTTTGTATTAGCCTCATTATAATTATAATGCATATATCTGATTATATAAAGTACGGTCCAAATAGAAGTTTTCCTTTTTTGTAATATATAATACTATCACCTGAAATGAGGTATAAATATATGGATGATTTTGAAAAAAAATATTTTTCATTACGACAGGCTTCAATTATAAATTTATTATTTTTATTTTTTATCATATGGATTAATTTCAAAATTAAGAAAATATCATATAGTGATTTATATGATAAAGATACTACCGACTTTGTTGCGAAGTATATGTTGTTGTTTGCTAATATTATATTTGGCGGAGGAATAGGAATGTATAATTTAATAAGACTGAATGCATGGTGTAAAGAAAACAGTAAATTATATAATCTCAAAAACTATATAATAACAATGCTGATACTTGCACTGGCTATATTTATTATAGAATTAGCACTATATTTAATCTTGTGGAAAAATATATAGAAATATAGTTAAGTTAATAATGATTTACATACGATTATATCTTTACCCCACAAGACTATTCGGAGCTTAAGCTTCCTAAAAACTCAAGAAGAGATTTGCTTGAACCCGGATATACGCTTAATTACTGCACCTGAGTATAAGTCCGGCTTTAAGTTTAAATACTGGGACATTGCGTATGGAGATATAAATTTAAACAGAAATGAAAGAACTCAGGTAATAACGGTAAATAAATCGGATATAAGATTAAATGCAGTTTATGAAGAAACTCCTTTAGCAAGCGATTCAAATGCTTCAAAGGCGGGAGTTGTTTATGAATCCAAAAGCGGAAACTTTGCAATAAATGTATGGGGAGAAGAAAACAGTGATTATACAGACTTAAAAACAGCTTTAATAAGCAATGAGGTAGACCGTGCCGTTCTTGAGGAAGGCAGGGAAATTAAATACTCTGTTGTATTTAATGAAGCTGTACCTACCGCTTCTGACTCAAATGCTATAAAAGCTGCCGGCGGTGAATATACAAAAGCGGCATTAAAGCTTGATATAGGACTTAAAAGATATGTAAATGATATATTCTCACCTCTTGCATCGAATATTTATACAACACCTAAAGTCCATGTATATGCGAAACTTCCAAATAAAATGCTTGGAAAAAGTGAGTATAAATTATGGAAACTTGAAAAAGATGAAAACAGTACCGATACAGTCCTAACTGAAATAGATACTTCACATACAAAGCTTAATACACCGTATTTTACAGGAAGTTTTGACTTTACCTCAGATATAGGCAGTAAAATTCTTATCTCGTATAAGGACACAAACAGGGTTGCAATAGTTAGTGCCCTGCCCGGTGAAAAATATTCACAGTCAAAAGTTAATGTACTGAATGTAATATCGGGGCAGACACTGGAGAATACTCCTGAATATAATATGCTTGCCCTTGATATAGATAAAATATATACGGAGCCTGCAACAGGCATTGTATATAATTTTGCCGGACTGTCAAAGGACAAAGAAGGTCATAAAAAAATAGGAACCGATGTACCTATAAAGGAACAGATGATCTTATATACTGTATATGAACCTGCCAAAACCGATGACGGAGGCAGCGGTAATACACCTCAGGGCAATATAAATGATATCCCTGATAATACATCCGATAATCATACCGAAAATAATAAAAATTATTCCAAGGATAAAAAAACAGGCGATTCAAAAAGTGATGGTGTATATTCATCAAGCAGTTCAACTAGCTCTTTATCTAAAATTATATATGCACATAAGTCTGCTGCCGAAACTGAAGGCGGAAAGTGGATAAGTCTTGATAACGACAGGAAAAAATGGGCATTTGAATTAAAGGATAAAAGCAGGATTAAAAGAGCATGGGCTGATATTAAAGATGCATCAGGTGCTGTAAATACCTATTGTTTTGATGAAAACGGAGTAATGCAA
>NZ_JH378832.1:16657-21270 GCF_000235445.1 Johnsonella ignava ATCC 51276
CTATTGTTTTGNTAGAAAACGGAGTAATGCAAATCGGTTGGATAACACATGAAAGCGGTATATGGTATTCCTTGAAGCTCAGGATGAAAAGATGCTTGGAAGTCTTAAAAAGGGCTGGTACCATGATAATAATGATAAATACTGGTATTATCTAAGTCCTCAAACCGGAGTTATGGAAAAAGGCTGGCAGATGATAAATAACAAGTGGTATTATTTTTCAGAGATTCAGAGAAATCTAAAATACAATAATGAAACGGGGAAAAATGAATATTATCCTCAGAGACCATACGGCTCTATGTATATAAATGAAAAAACACCTGACAATTATAATATTGGAAATGACGGGAGTTTAATCGGAAATTAAAGCTTGGTAAAGTTTACTGATTATATTATGTGAATTAACAGCTGTTGTATATTGATCTATAATATGATACGTATATATCAAATACAACAGCTCTGTAAACATAATCACTATAAATCTACATTTAAGAAACAGAGGAAATATAATGAAAATGAATAGATTTGAAAATTTTTTCTTTTCATCAGTCGCAAGTGTGATTATAAATTTTGCATTAGGGTGTATTTTAGCTTGGTGTCTTTTTTTGCTGTCATGGGCACTAAATTTTTCAGGATTGTCAGAGATGACCAAAAGTGATGTTGCAAGCGCAATTATAGAATTCTTTGCATTTTTAGTGCCATGGGCTATATATAATGTATACAGATATCATCTATGGGAAAAATTCCAAAAATCAAAAAAAATTTATATCTGGACGCTTATTATACCTTCCTTTTGTATTAGCCTCATTGTAATTATAATAAATATATCTGATTATATAAGGCATGGTCCAAATAGCAGTTTTCCTTTTTTGTAATATAAATATTATCATCTGAAATGAGGTATAAATATATGGATGATTTTGAAAAAAAACATTTTTCATTACGGCAGACTTCAATTATAAATTTATTATTTTTATTTTTTATCATATGGATTAATTTCAAAATTAAGGAATTAGCATATGGTGATTTATATGATAAAGATACTACGGAATTTGTTGCGAAGTATATGTTGTTGTTTGCTAATATTATATTTGGCGGAGGAATAGGAATGTATAATTTAATAAGACTGAATGCATGGTGTAAAGAAAACAGTAAGTTATATAATCTCAAAAACTATACAATCTCAATGATTATACTGGCAATTGCTATATTTATTATAGAATCAGTACTTCATTTAATATTGTGGAAAAATATATAGAGATATAGTTAAGTTAATAATGATTTACATACGATTATATCTTTACTCCGCAAGACTATTCGGAGCTTAAGCTTCCTGAAACCCCAAGAAAGGATTTACTTGAACCCGGATATACGCTTAATATAGGAAACGGAGGTCTTATTTCTTCTATTACAAGAGACGGTAGAGAAATTGAAGTAGCATCTCCTGAAGAAGCCCCGGTAAATGAAGGAGATAATGCTGAAATCACGACACCTGCGTATAAGTCGGGCTTTAAGTTTAAATACTGGGATCTTGCATATGGAGATATAAATTTAAACAGAAATGAAAGAACTCAGGTAATAACGGTAAATAAATCGGATATAAGATTAAATGCAGTTGCGGCATTAAAGCTTGATATAGGACTTAAAAGATATGTAAATAATATATTCTCACCTCTTGCATCGGATATTTATACAGCATCTAAAGTCCATGTATATGCGAAACTTCCAAATAAAATGCTTGGAAAAAGTGAGTATAAATTATGGAAACTTGAAAAAGATGAAAGCAGTACCGATACAGTTCTAACTGAAATAGATACTTCACATACAAAGCTTAATACACCGTATTTTACAGGAAGTTTTGACTTTACCTCAGATATAGGCAGTAAAATTCTTATCTCGTATAAGGACACAAACAGGGTTGCAATAGTTAGCTCTCTGCCCGGTGAAAAATATTCACAGGCAAAAGTTAATGTACTAAATGTAATATCGGGTCAGACACTGGAAAATACTCCTGAATATAATATGCTTGCCCTTGATATAGATAAAATATATACGGATCCTGCAACGGGCATTGTATATAATTTTACCGGACTGTCAAAGGATAAAAAAGGTCATAAAAAAATAGGAACAGATGTACCTATAAAGCAACAGATGATCTTATATACTGTATATAAACCTGCCAAAACCTATGACGGAGGCAGTGATAATACACCTCAGGGCAATATAAATGATATGCCTGATAATACATCCGTTAATCATGATGATAATAAAAACTATTCCAAGGATAAAAAAACAGGTGATTCGAAAAGTGATGGTGTATATTCATCAAGCAGTTCAACTAACTCTTTATCTAAAATTATATATGCACATAAGTCTGCTGCTGAAACTGAGGGCGGAAAGTGGATAAGTCTTGATAACGACAGGAAAAAATGGGCATTTGAATTAAAGGATAAAAGCAGTATTAAAAGAGCATGGGCTGATATTAAAGATGCATCAGGTGCCGTAAATACCTACTGTTTTGATGAAAAAGGAGTAATGCAAATCGGTTGGATAACACATCAAAGCGGTATATGGTATTTCCTTGAAGCTCAGGATGAAAGGATGCTTGGAAGTCTTAAAAAGGGCTGGTACCATGATAATAATGATAAATACTGGTATTATCTAAATCCGCAAACCGGAGTTATGGAAAAAGGCTGGCAGATGATAAATAATAAGTGGTATTATTTTTCAGAGATTCAGAGAAATTTAAAATACAATAACGAAACGGGGAAAAATGAATACTATCCTCAGAGACCATACGACTCTATGTATATAAATGAAAAAACACCTGACAATTATAATATTGGAAATGACGGGAGTTTAATCGGAAATTAAAGCCTGATAAAGCTTACTGATTATATTGTGTTAATTAAGTAGCTGTTGTATATTGATCTATACTGTGATATGTATATATCACATACAACAGCTCTTAACTAATCATCACTACAAATCTATATTTAATAAACAGAGGAAATATAATGAAAATGAATGTATTTGAAAAGCTTTTCTTTTCATTAGTTGCAAGTATAATTATAAATTTTATATTAGGGTGTATTTTTACTTGGACACTATTGGATCTTTTATGGACAATAGGTGTTGCAGGATTCTCAGGACTGAGCAAAGATTATGTTACACGTGTAATCATAGAATTTTTTGCATTTTTAGTACCATGGTCTATATATAATATATACCGATATCATCTATGGAAAAAATTCAAAAAACCAACACTGATTTATATCTGTACATGGATTATACCTTCCTTTTTTATTAGTCTCATTATAATTATAATATATATATCTTACTATATAATGTACGGCTCGGGTCGACATTCTTTTATATAATAGGAAAACTATTATATTATTAATACGAGGTATAAATATATGGATAATTTTGAAAAAAAATATTTTTCACTGAAACAAGCTTCAATTATAAATTTATTATTTTTACTTTTTATCATATGGATTAATTACAAAATCAAAAAAATATCATATAATGATTCATATGACAAAGATACTATTGAATATCTTACGAATTATATGTTATTTTTTGCTAATATTATATTTGGCGGAGGAATAGGAATGTATAATTTAATAAGGTTGAATGTATGGTGTAAAGAAAACAGTAAAACATATAATCTGAAAAACTATATAATCTCAATGATTATACTGGCACTTGCTATATTTATTATAAAATCAGTACTTCATTTAATATTGTGGAAAAATATATAGAGATATAGTTAAGTTAATAATGATTTACATACGATTATATCTTTCCCCCACAAGACTATTCGGAGCTTAAGATTCCTAAAAACTCAAGAAGAGAATAGATACTTCACATACAAAGCTTAATACACCGTATTTTACAGGAAGTTTTGACTTTACCTCAGATATAGGCAGTAAAATTCTTATCTCGTATAAGGACACAAACAGGGTTGCAATAGTTAGCGCTATGCCCGGCGAAAAATATTCACAGTCAAAAGTCAATGTACTTAACGTAATATCGGGGCAGACGCTGGAAAATACTCCTGAATATAATATGCTTGCACTTGATATAGATAAAATATATACAGATCCTGCAACGGGCATTGTATATAATTTTACCGGACTGTCAAAGGACAAAGAAGGTCATAAAAAAATAGGAAACGATGTACCTATAAAGGAACAAATAATCTTATATACTGTATATGAACCTGCCAAAACCGATGACGGAGGCAGCGGTAATACACCTCAGGGCAATATAAATGATATCCCTGATAATACATCCGATAATCATACCGAAAATAATAAAAATTATTCCAAGGATAAAAAAACAGGCGATTCAAAAAGTGATGGTGTATATTCATCAAGCAGTTCAACTAGCTCTTTATCTAAAATTATATATGCACATAAGTCTGCTGCCGAAACTGAAGGCGGAAAGTGGATAAGTCTTGATAACGACAGGAAAAAATGGGCATTTGAATTAAAGGATAAAAGCAGGATTAAAAGAGCATGGGCTGATATTAAAGATGCATCAGGTGCTGTAAATACCTATTGTTTTGATGAAAACGGAGTAATGCAAATCGGTTGGATAACACATGA
>NZ_JH378832.1:21348-29328 GCF_000235445.1 Johnsonella ignava ATCC 51276
TTAAAGATGCATCAGGTGCTGTAAATACCTATTGTTTTGATGAAAACGGAGTAATGCAAATCGGTTGGATAACACATGAAAGACGGTATATGGTATTTCCTTGAAGCTCAGGATGAAAAGATGCTTGGAAGTCTTAAAAAGGGCTGGTACCATGATAATAATGATAAATACTGGTATTATCTAAGTCCTCAAACCGGAGTTATGGAAAAAGGCTGGCAGATGATAAATAACAAGTGGTATTATTTTTCAGAGATTCAGAGAAATCTAAAATACAATAATGAAACGGGGAAAAATGAATATTATCCTCAGAGACCATACGGCTCTATGTATATAAATGAAAAAACACCTGACAATTATAATATTGGAAATGACGGGAGTTTAATCGGAAATTAAAGCTTGGTAAAGTTTACTGATTATATTATGTGAATTAACAGCTGTTGTATATTGATCTATAATATGATACGTATATATCAAATACAACAGCTCTGTAAGCATAATCACTATAAATCTACATTTAAGAAACAGAGGGAATATAATGCAAATGAATAAATTTGAAAGATATTTCTTTTCATCAGTTGCAAGTATAATTATAAATTTTATATTAGGATGTATTTTGGTTTTACCTCTTTGGGGCTTAGCATGGACGATAGGAGCACAATTAAACTTCTCAGTATTGGATAAAACTGATATTGTAGAAATAATTATAGGCTTTTTCTCATTTTTAGTACCTTGGTTCATATATAATATTTATAGACATAATATATGGAAAAAATTTCAAAAACCAAAAGTAATTTATGTTTGTACATTACTTATACCTTCTTTTTGTATTAATTCTATAATAATTATGATGGCTATATATGACTATATAATGTACAATATAAGGGGATGGCACATATAACAAAGAGATTATTATATAAATGAAATGAGGTATAAATATATGGATGATTTTGAAAAAAAAATATTTTTCATTACGACAGGCTTCAATCATAAATTTATTATTTTTATTTTTTATCATATGGATTAATTTCAAAATTAAGGAATTAGCATATGGTGATTTATATGATAAAGATACTACCGACTTTGTTGCGAAGTATATGTTGTTGTTTGCTAATATTATATTTGGCGGAGGAATAGGAATGTATAATTTAATAAGACTGAATCTATGGTGTAAAGAAAACAGTAAATTATATAATCTCAAAAACTATATAATAACGATGCTGGTACTTGTACTGGCTATATTTATTATAGAATTAGCACTGCATTTAATCTTGTGGAAAAATATATAGAAATATAGTTAAGTTAATAATGATTTACATACAATTATATCCTTACTCCGCAAGACTATTCGGAGCTTAAGCTTCCTGAAACCTCAAGAAAGGATTTGCTTGAAAATTTAAACAGGAATGAAAGAACTCAGGTTATAACGGTAAATAAATCGGATATAAGATTAAATGCAGTTTATGAGGAAACTCCTTTAGCAAACGATTCAAATGCTTCAAAGGCATGAGTTGTTTATGAATCCAAAAGAGGAAACTTCGGCATATATATTTAATACAACGCCTCTTTAAATAATTATTATCAGTGTTTTTTAGTAAGGAGATGTAATGAAAATGAATAAATTTGAGAAATATTTTTTTTCATTAGTTTCAAGTATAATTATAAATTTTATATTCGGGTGTATTTTGGGTTTGCCCCTCTTTGGCTTATCATGGACACTAGGGGCACGATTCAAATTTTCAAGGCTTGATAAATCTGATATTGTAGGTCTGGTAGTATGCCTTTTTGCATTTTTAGTACCATGGTCTATATATAATATATACAGGTATCATATATGGAAAAAATTCAAAAAATCAAAATCCATTTATATATATACGTTAATGATACCTTCATTCTGTATTACTTTTTTTATAATTATACTGAGTATATATTGCTATATAACATATGATCCGCATGCAGGTATTTTTCATACAGGTTAATGTTAGAGAAATTATTATATTATTAACGAGGTATAAATATATGGATAATTTTGAAAAAAAATATTTTTCATTGCAACAGACTTCAATTATAAATTTATTGTTCTTAATTTTTTTTATATTGGTCAATTTTAAAACTAAAGAATTGTCATATGATAGTTTATACTCTGAAGCTGATATTGAGTATATGATATTTCATTCAAATATCATATTTTGGGCAGGAATGGGAATGTATAATTTAATAAGATTAAATGTATGGTGTAAAGAAAACAGTAAATTATATAATCTCAAAAACTATATAATAACAATACTGATACTTGCACTGGCTATATTTATTATAGAATTAGCGCTTTATTTAATCTTGTGGAAAAATATATAATCACTATAAATCTACATTTAAGAAACAGAGGGAATATAATGAAAATGAATAGATTTGAAAAGTTTTTCTTTTCATCAGTCGCAAGTATTATTATAAATTTTACATTAGGGTGCATTTTGCTTTTACCCCTTTGGAGCTTATCATGAACGATAGGAGGAGGATTAAATTTTTCAATATCGGATAAAACCTATATTTTAGAAATAATTATAGGGTTTTTATCATTTTTACTTCCGTGGTCCATATATAATATTTATAGATATCATATATGGAAAAAATTTAAAAAACCAAAAACAATTTACATTTATACATTGATTATACCTTCTTTTTTTATTATTTTTATAATAATTACACTGCCTATATATGACTATATAATGTACTATATCCGTGATTTAACCTAATAAAGAAATTATCACATAATGAAATGAGGTATAAATATATAGATATATATTTATAATTTTAAAAATAATATTTTCATAGTACAGATGCAAAAAGACGATTAGATTTTCCTCTTCTAATCGCCTTTTTATGTCAACCTAAAACCCGGTTCAACTGCTCACCTAAAATCCGGTTCAACTGCCGCTCAATGAAAATTAAGTTTATACAGCATCTGCCGGATATAATCTCCGTTAATTTTAATATCACCGCTTTATACTGATACCATTAATATTATTCATCATATTCTCCACTTTCATTACTTTCATCATCTTCATCACTTTCACTTACAATCTTAAACTTAAGCACTACCTTAAATAAATCCCCGTCTATCTGTATTTCAAAATTTCCCTCCTGCAAAAGAGTGAGTGATCTTGCTATTGAAAGCCCCAGTCCGCTTCCTTCGGTTGTCCTGCTTACATCACCCCGCACAAATCTCTCAGTAAGCTCCTGAGGGCTGATATTCAGAGGATTCTCAGAAACATTTTTCATAATAAAAACTGCATAATCGTTTTCAACAATTATGGAAACATATACTCTTGAACCCTTTATAGCATACTTAAATGCATTATTATACAGATTTTCAAGAACTCTCCATAGATGTCTGCCGTCAGCCCATATAATTACCGGTACATTCGGATACTCAGATATGATATCCAGCTGTTTTTGAGCATACTTTTCTTCAAATTCACCATTGGTCTGCTGTATCATCTCGGCAAGGTCAAGCCTTGCCATATCAACGCTTATATTGCCGCTTGAAACCTTGCTTGCCTCAACCAAATCTTCAGTAAGATTTTTAAGGTGATTAGATTTATTTTCAAGTATTTCAAGATAGCCTCTTACCTTTTCATTTACTATATTTTCTCTTTTTATAAGTCCAACATATGTAATTATTGATGTAAGCGGAGTTTTTATATCATGCGAAACATTTGTAATCAGGTCCGCTTTAAGCCTTTCACTTTTTACTCTGTCATTTATAGCATTTTCAAGACCTAAGCCTATATTATTCAGACTTTTTGCGGCATCAGCCTCCCTGCCGTTAAACTCACTTAAATCAAGCTTATAAGCGGTATCTCCCTCTGCTATTGAACGCAGCGCCTGTACTATCTTGTCGGTCTGTATAGCCTTTTTATACATATTATGAAATACTGCTAAATTCACAAAAATACAAAGTATTATAAGACCTGTAACCGCAAATCTCTGTATAAGGGTACTTTCATTGGCTCCAAGCGTACTTATGGAAATTATAAATATAATATTTAAAATGAGATAAACTGCAAACTTTAATAAAATACCGTTTTTATATGATTGTTTTTTCTCATAAATTCCAAGCTCATCCTTGAGCCTTTTGATCAGGCTGCAATCCCATATTATACCTGCTTTTATCGCCCTTATAACGCTGAAAATCCAGAAAAACACACAAGCATATACAAATATATACTGCATAAGCTTTTCGCCGAATCTCCAGTTTTCCTCCGCAAGATATACATGAAGAAACTTGCTCCCCGCTTTTTCACCTATATATAAAAATACCATTATAGAAAGTATGCATAAAACAATATCAGCCTCTATACCGAATTTGTCAATCGCATATACACGCCTGTCTTTAGCATTTATAAACGGTACTCCTGCAAAATAAGCAAGCATTATTATTGTAGCAGCCATAATTATAAGACCGACAGCAGTAAGCACCATACCGTTGAAATACATATTTCTCTGATTGAGGTAATTCAGTCTGCCGAAATAATACTGATCTTTCACCTTATATTCAGTATCTACCGCCACCATAACATTGTACCGGCTTTCAGTCCCTTCCGACAGTTCCGCTGCAAGCAGTGATATATTCTGCGGAACCTTTGACAGATTATTGTTTATAATCATATTCTCAGAATTAACCTGTGCATATTTCCCGAAATTATATAAGGTTTCATCATTTAAATTTTCATCATTTGTATAGATATCATCTCCATAAACAAGTCTGTATTTTATATTTGTAGGATTTAAAATCAGTCTGTTGTATGCAGAATAATAATCACCGAGTTTATCAAGACTTTCCCTTATAAGCTTGTCAATGCTCATATAGGCATCTCCCGGCTCTTTAAGCTTATTATCGGGATTGTATGCCCGCCAGTTGACAAGATATGAAGTATAGGGACTTTCTATATCCTCATCTATAGAATTTGAAACATTAGCCTCCTCAGCCTCAGTTTTATATTCAGCTGCTGACATATTGTTGTTTTTTGTATCTGAACTGCTTTTTTCATCTTCCTGTTTAAAAAAATCAGCTTTATAATTCTCATTTATATAATAGCCGTGGAGTTTGGCATATTTTATTATATCCCTCAGTGTATACACAGGATCCTTACCCGGAGCTATATTTATGCTGAATATTTCACTGTCAAGGCTGAAGGTTCCATTCCCCTCAAAGGCATTTTTATACTTTACATATGAAAATATATCATTTATGTCTGACTCAAACTGCGCCATAAATGCAGGTGAATTTTCATAGGTTTCCGAATTCATCCAGCTTAGTCCCTTTTTAAAGTTATCATTGGTATAAAGCATGGATATGCCTGCTATAAATACAATAAATGCTATAAGGTGCAGTAATGTAAGCCCTATTTTAAAAAGTAAAAGTTCAGTATGTTTTTTCATTAATTAAATTTTAAATAAAGTCTTTACCTCCAAATTTTTACAATCAGAACCTGAAATTACACTACATCTTTTCCATCTTATATCCTACACCCCATACCACTTTAAGATATCTCGGTTCCTTAGGATTAATCTCTATTTTCTCCCTTATATGTCTTATATGCACTGCCACGGTATTATCAGCACCTATAGCTTCTTCATTCCATATTTGTGCATAGATCTCGTCTATTGAAAAAACCTTACCCGCATTTTTTACAAGAAGTAAAAGTATATTGTATTCTATAGGAGTAAATTTTATAATCTCTCCTGACACGCTTACTTCCTTTGTATCGTCATTAATTTCAAGATCTCCGCACCTGAATACATTCTTCTCGGATTGAAGTCCCAGATTGCCGAGCTTAGTATAGCGCCTTAAATGACTCTTAACCCTTGCAACCAGCTCAAGCGGATTAAACGGTTTTGTCAGATAATCATCCGCACCTATATTAAGTCCCAGTATCTTATCAGTATCCTCTGATTTTGCCGACAATATGATTATGGGTATTGAACTGCGCTCCCTTACCTTAAGTGTAGTCCTTATCCCGTCAAGTCCCGGCATCATAACATCCACTATAAGAAGGTCAACTTTGGAAGTTTCAAGTACTTTCAATGCATCATATCCGTCATATACACCTATAACCTCAAAGCCCTCTCCCGAAAGGTAGATATTTATGGCTTCAACTATTTCCTTATCATCATCACAAACTAAGATCTTCTGCATAATGTCAATGCTCCTTTTTTATATTGTTCATACTGCCGCTTATAAAGTATATACTGTTATACAGCCGCATCAATCTCTTTTTATATTAATACTCCGGTTATATATAAGGTATGGCTGCCGCCTTATTATATAAAAGCAAACCGGGCATTCAAATAATTACTTTACTATATATCAGGTATGGCTGATACCTGATATGCTCTTATATACAGAAGTATATCATCTTTACATATTTTCGTATATTTAATTTTTAATTAAGTTTTCTTTGCGTAAGACTGCTTAAATAAAGGTTTTAAAGATTCTTTTTTTATTTTTTATTATTAATGATAATAAAAAATACATATTTAAGCTGCATTACTCTAAATGCTTTACCCGGATAAAAGTACCTTAAATACTTGACATATATTCAAAAATAGCCTATTTTAAGTTTATAATTCTTATATATTTTTATAGATAAAATCTAATATATTATTGTTACTTATGGGTTGAGCAGGCTAACAAAGTTATATTAAATATAAAAATACTAATAGTTATAATCTTAACATTCTGTATTTTTACAGCTTAATACAGATATATAACATATGGCAAACAATGCTGTGCGTCTTATAACAGTTTTTATATTATATTGTTTTTATTGACTTTTATAGCATTATAATATATAATATGTTTGTACCAACAAAAATATTATCAAAAGCAAAAGGAGGAGCTTTTATGGGGAGCGGTTTCTTGGAATACTTAGGCGGAATGAAAAATTTAACGCCTAAAGAATATGATTTCATGAAGAAATTTATATGGACACATTCAGGCGAGATATCAAGCAGTGAGATTTATGAGGAAGCAGGAATGCCTAGAGGAAGCGTAAGCGGAATTTTATTCAGCGTTTCCGAAAAGGGATATTTGAAAAAGAAACAAGCAGGCTGGCACCATATATACACCGTTTTAATATCCGAACTTGAATATGAAAGAGCATTGTTAAGACAGCAGATTAAAAAAGCGACAGGCAAAGGCTCCTTTGAATATCTGATAGCCGCCTTTTACGGAAAAGATACATTAAGTGAGGAGCAGCTTGGTAAAATCAACAATTTATTAAAGGACTTTGAAAATGCTTTGGACGACGACAAATGATGTGGGAGCAGCAAGCGATTTTCTGTTTATACTGTTTGTACCGATAATAGTTACAAACATAGTTATTGTTTTAATGGTATTTATTAAAGACTACCTTGAAAAGATATTAAGTATGTGCCAGCTTAACAGGTTGCTTAAGGGTTTTATACTGTATATTTCATTTTCGCTCTTGATAATTACAGGATACATTGTCGGCAGGTTTTTAATTACCGAAAAACTAAATGTTATAAGCAATGATGTATCCGAATTGTCTTTTGTCAGAGATAAGACCATTGCCAATGCCACCTCTTTTGGTGGAAGTCTTATATTCTTAATTCTGCTTGCAGTCTGGTTTATAGGGATATTTGCTTTAGGAATAAACCAATTAATCAAGGAAAGGGCTTTTTTAAAGAAACTTGACAAATTAAGTGAACTCTTAACTGACGGCACAAGCATTGAAACAAAAAACAGGCTTATTGAAGAAATGGGCATAAAAAAGGATTTTAGAGTGTTTATGAACTCCGTGATACCTTCCCCGTTTATAATAGGGTTTGTTAAGCCGAGGATATTTTTATCAAAAAATAGTCTTTCGGATTTGGAAACGAGCTTATACTTAAGCATGAGATGACGCACTTAAAAGCCGAAGACGTATTTTATCGCAGCTTATGTTTATACTCTGTGTG
>NZ_JH378832.1:29456-298581 GCF_000235445.1 Johnsonella ignava ATCC 51276
CAAATTAAGTGAACTCTTAACTGACGGCACAAGCATTGAAACAAAAACAGGCTTATTGAAGAAATGGGCAATAAAAAGGATTTTAGTAGTGTTTATGAACTCCGTGATACCTTCCCCGTTTATAATAGGGTTTGTTAAGCCGAGGATATTTTTATCAAAAAATAGTCTTTCGGATTTGGAAACGGAGCTTATACTTAAGCATGAGATGACGCACTTAAAAGCCAAGGACTATTTTTATCGCAGGCTTATGTTTATACTCTGTGTGATGTATTGGTTTAATCCTGCCGTACATATCTTTCTGGATAAATTCATTGAGATAAATGAAATGGCGTGTGATGAAGCCACATTAAAAAACTGTTCAGCCGGAGAAAGATTAACTTATGCGAAGCTTCTGCGTGATATGGCGTGTAGTAAGCCTGATATAGAAAATATTATATGTTTAACAGGAAAAACAGCGATAAATCTTCAAAGGAGGATAATTAACATTATGAATAGTAAAAAGATGATGAAAAAGATACCATATATCGCTTTATCAACACTGATACTTGGAATATGCCCTGTAATATCTTATGCGGCAACCAACGGCTCTATAGGTATGCAGACTTATGTAATTGACAAGTTGGACAAAGGCATAGAGGAAACTGCTGATACCAAACTTATAGAATATCCAGAAATGGATAATACGGATATTGCAGAAGTTATGTTAGAGGAAATAGTACCTGTGAGTGGAAGCGTTGACATAGACATAAATGTGAATGGAAAAATCAGGGTTATTACAAATACAGTAGATATGAGAAAAGGCTCAAAAGTAACTTTTACATTATATGCTGACAATTCCAACGATAGGTTCAGAGTCGGATTATTGAACAGTAAAAACAAAAAAGTTTTTGTAAATTCAAGAAGTGGAGAGGTTGGACATACATTCACAGTCAATACTTCTGGAAAATATAGACTTTTCATAGAGGGACTTGAGAATAAAAATATTCATATAGCAGGAAGTTTATATATAAAAAATTGAAATCTCGAAAACTTGTATAGCAGATATAATCTTGTAACATTAGGTAATTGCCAAAGCCGACTAAATCAATTCATTTATAAATATATAATTGCTAATGTAGCATAAGAACATAAGCAAAGATCATTAATTTGATTTTAGTGTTTTGCAACTACCTGTAAAAACAAAAAATCTAAAGAAAGGAAAGGAGTCTATATGAAGAAAATAAATCCTATGAGGTACAAAAATGGAGATTATTATTTTGTTTAGTATTAGAATATTGTTATAATCAAGTATTTTTTGATATTTTAATACTAGCAATATAAAAGAGTAGTAAAATATATACTTGAAGATTTTTTGTTAAGCAAGTCCAGCGGTGTGATGTCAAGTGAATTTAAATAAAAGATCTTTTTATTTTTGATATATTTCACGAAGACAAAAAACATCCACCTAAGCCCTGTCGACCTTGTTTTTAAAAGAGCAGGGCGGCTTGATTCAGCAGATAGTAAAACTATCGTGCTGAGGTATAAAGACGATTGTCTTTCAGCAGTCGAAAGACTAATCGCACAAATTTACGAGCAGTTAATGCGAGTGCGCGTTTGTGTTGATATCTGTTCACCTCTTTGTATTTGAGGTGGTAGAAGTCAGAATACTCTTTGTCGCATCTTACAAGAGAAAAAGCTGCTTCACACAGATAGTATTTTAAAAATCGGTTACAGGAGTGAATGAGCCTTGTATTTTCAGCTTCAAAATTACTGGATTGGTGTTGTCGCCAAGCGAAGCCTGCATATTTAGCAAGTCCTGCTTGGTTTTCAAAACGATTTATATCACCTATTTCAGCCACTATTCCGGCTGATAATACAGGACCGATTCCCGGGATAGAAATCAATACATTTGGTAAGAGTTCCATCTGACTTTTTATAGCTTTATCGAACTCTTTGATTTGAGATTCCAATGCCTTCATGGAGGTTATGGATATAGAAAGCACCTGATTAACGGAGTCATTTACCGTCTTTCGTAAACGGTATGAACTTCTGGCAGCTTTCTGAATGGCTTTGGCTACTGCATCAGGATCGGGAAAGCGGTTCTTTCCTTTTTCAATGATGAACTCAGTAAGCTCATGTAAGTCCATATTTGCCAGTGCTTCTGCTGATTCAAATTCATCGTAGACAGCAAGGGCAGTAGTGCTGAAGGTATTACTGAATACCTTCTCCTGTGTCATCGTAGAATACTTCTTGAACAGCACATTTATGAATCTTTGCTTTTCTTTAGTAAGATTCTGGACAGCGAAGAAACGTGCTCTTGTGAGGTTCTGGAGAGCTTTGTAGCGATAGTCTCCCAGATATACCTCTTTGTTGATTCTACCGAAACGCAGGCAGTCAGCAATAACAAAAGAGTCCACATAATCATTCTTTGGCAGGTCATTGTAAATATCATGAAATTTTTTGACCTGCTTGGGATTGAGGAGATGAATCTTTCTGTTAAACGGTGTCAGAGTGGCATCTTCCCTTAAGAAGTACACGAGATTGTCTCCATAAACAGAGGTTGATTCAAGACCAATCAGAACCGTGTCAAGGGAATGTGAAGTTAAAGCGGAATGGATTCTTTTTACCAACCGGATAGAACCTTCATGCGAGTTAGCAACAGAGAAGTTACTGTGCCTGTCACCATGTAGGAAGCATCAGGTAAACAACATTGGATTTGCTGCTTACATCAATACCGACGTAAAGTTTGTTCATAGTTATCACCTTCTTTCGTTGTAGATTCAAGTGTTCAATCAGCTTGGTAAAACCCATGATCATGGAGCATCGACACCCTCGCATATAAGAATCCGGCTTAAGATGGACAGATGCGAAACCACACTGCTAAATGGTTGTCCATGAACTTAAGCAAACAGCCAGCGGTTTGAAGCTAACTTCCATGTCAGGGGAACAGACTTACTATGAAGTAACCGTTATAGGTTCAACAGGAGGAAACAGAACTATTACCTGATTGACACTAAGACAATTCTATCATAGGCTTAACTAAGCCGATTAAATTTTTAAGTCAAATAGGATACGGTTTGGTATCTTAAATATATTATACGAGGAGGAATATAAGATGAAAAAATATTTAAAAATAATGTCTTTGGTATTAAGTATATGCTTATTATCATTAAATGTTGGATTTAATACTTATGCCTTAGAGAATGATACATTGTATTATCAGGGTGTTGCTATTGAACAAAAAGAATTATCAGAAGACACATTAAAATGGTTAGATTGGTATAATTCTTTATCTCCAGATGAACAAGATAGCATTAATTATGAGCCGGCAGACTTGCAAAAACTGATTGTGAATTCTGAGGATATTATAGTATCCGAGCCGGAACTAGATGAATTAGACATAGATGATATGGAGCCTTTTGTATTAGGAGCACCGGTATATAATCCAGGTTGGTGGAATAATAGGAATCGTATAAAGAGGGCTAATTGTTATGCCTATTCAATGGATGTAATTCAAAATTTTGTAGGAAAATTACAGCCTGGTCAAGCATCAGGACGAACTTTTGAATCATTATCTGAATCAAGCATCTTTAGTGCCGTTGTACGTGATGGTTCTCGTTTAGGTGGAGGACGCTATATTAGAAGGTCAAGCTCAAGTGAAAGTCCAGGTTCAGGAGAGTATAAAGTCGCTTTAGTTATTGCTCCAAATAGGGATTACCATTGGTATGTACTTAATACTAATGGGTATTGGTCACATAAAAGAGGACATTTAAAAGTTACAAATGTAGATGCTAGTGGAAAAAAGATTACAAACCCTCAATACTGCAACCGAAATTATGGAGGTTTAAACTATTCAGTTTTCTGTGGTTTTTACATTGTAAGGAGAGGATAGAAATAGATAATACAATTTTAACTAGAGAATATATTGATAGATTAATACTTCTAAAAGGAAAAGAGAATATAAGTTGGAATGATTTTATGAAATTCACATACAAAGATATTGGAAGCGGGGGCTATGTATACGAGTATCCGATGAAAAATAATGAATATTTATATATGATAGGTTATGACTTAAGTATTAGTCCCAAATCCATTTATATTATCAGTGAAACAAAAGAGAAAATATCTATCAAATAATTACTTTTTAAACGAATTATATAATCTCATATAGAGACAGGGTAGTTTTCTACCTTGTCTCTTTGTTGTGGTCAAGTGTTTTTGTAACATTACAACCTAATTTTTACTATGGGGTTTATATAACCCCATAGCGTGCCTCATATGGCGTTTTGTAATTATTATAAGAATGCGGACGAACATGGTTATATTGAACATACGCAAATTCTTCAATTGCTCTATAGAGTTCTTTCTCTGAATGGTAATAATGCTGATAAATAAGGTCGTTTTTCAGCGTATTGAAGTACCTTTCCATAGGCGCATTATCATATGGATATCCGGCTTTACTCATGCTTTGAGTTATTCCAAGACCTTCGCAGTATTCAGTAAAATCTTTGGATGTATACTGACTTCCTTGGTCAGAGTACAGCATTAGTTTGTGCAGGTCAATTCCCGGCTGTGAATCAATAGCTTTTTGCAGGGTTCTTTTTGCCAGATCGGAGGTTATATTTCTATCACTTATGCCGGCAACAACACTTCGATCATAAAGATCTATAATTGTGCAATTATAACGCTTACTGCCATCAGTTAGAAATAAATAAGTAAAATCAGTACACCATTTTCGATTGATCTCAGGTGAATTGAAATCCTGCTTAAGTTTATTATTGTAAACTTTGTGTGAAATACCTCGCTCATAACTTAGTTTTCTTCTCCTAGAGATTGAGTAAAGTTGTAGCTCCCTGTTCATGTATTTATGAACAATTAAGCGACTTATATCATAACCTTTACGGCAAAGGTAAATATGAATAATTCGATAACCGGGTGATCCATTATGTGCATGATAGAGCTCTCTAATGGTCTTTTTGATTTTAGCTTTGTTTCGATGATAATTAGCCTTTCGTTTTTTCAAGTAATTATAATAAGCATTTAGACATATATTAAACTTTCTTAGAAGCCATCTTAATCCAAATTTCTTATTATATTTTTGAATAAATCGATAAGCCTTTAATCGATTTCCTTCGCAAAGAATGCCGCCACTTTTTTTAAGAAGTCATTTTCCTTTTGTAGTTCTGCAAGTTGCTTTTTTAACTTAAGATTCTCTTTCATAGAATCATAATCTGCTTTGGCTTCTTTACTTATTTGGCATTCTTTACGGAATTGGTGTACCCAATTGGATATACTTGCTTTTGACACACTGTATTCAGCTGCAAGCCCTTGGACGGTGCGTCCCTCCTCAAGGTGGAGATGAACGATTTTCTTCTTAAATTCAGGTTCGTAGTGTTTATTCATTTGTAACATACCTCGTTTCTTTCTAAGATTATATCTTATTAGGTCGAGCTGTTACAAGTATGTTATACCACAACACTTATTTATAAAGGCATAGTAAAACTATATGATATTAATGCCTTTTTCTAAAGTTCTACTATGCAAAATGTAGAACTTTTTTTATTCTTCAAATTTCTCTAAAAAACTTTGGCATTTTTGAAATTTCGTTGTTGTAGGTAGTGAAAGGGGAAAATGAAATATTCATAGTAAGAAAGGAGATAATACTATGGATAGACAAGCACACAACGAATTTGAGATACGCTGTGCCTTTAACGGATACTGTAAGCAGGTCATTAAAAACGAAGCCGCTAATGCACATAAGGAACTGAACAGGCTTAGTCAGAAAGAAGTCTTGTTTTCCGATATGTCAAGTGCTGATGAAAAGTGCCTGTATACCTTAGATGAGTATTTTAAGGACTTGGACAATGAAATCAGTATAGGAAAAGTGAGCATAAGTGAAAAACTGCTATCCGACGCACTTCTCAGTCTTTCAGAGGATAAGAGGGAAATCATACTTATGTATTATTTCTCCGAACTAAAGGATATAGATATAGCAGGTCTGCTTAATCTTTCAAGAAGTGCGATACAGTATAAAAGAACTAAGGGCTTGCAGCTGCTGAAAAAATATATTGAAAAGAGATTGAACGGCTATGGAGAATAGAGAAAAAGGACTGCTTCCTTATCCTATTATCCTATCGGCAACTAAGGGAGAACCCGAAGCAATGAAGACGGTTATATGCCATTATGACAGTCAGACGCATTGAACACTTAGTGAAGACAAGCCTTAGCGAAGTCTAAACTTAGTGTGAAAGTGTACTTTGAATTTACGAAGTTAATTCAAAGTGTTTCCTATTGTTTTATCCCTTAGAAAAGCTTATGATAAAACAGGAAACACTTATTACGGAGTAAATACCGATATAAAAGACCGCCTGCATTCAAAGCTTATGCAGGCAGTACTGATATTTGAAATCTAAATATTCAGATTATAAGTCCCCTTTCATAATCTGAATAATCCTTTTAGGATACTGAACCTTGACAAAGAAAGCACGCAAGATAACGGCGTTGCAGCATAAAAAGTAAAGCAGATACCTTATATCTGTAAAGAGCCGGGCTAAAGGTACGCCATAACCCTTTATAAAAATGATATATAAGTTTATAAAGGCAAGCGATAAATACTATTTTAGAAAATACAGAATTAGCACCCTGTAAGGCGACGATTTGCAGATACTATAATGATACTCCCTTACAGCCACAGTCAGAGCTTAACGGCTCGTAAAGGCAATGGGTAGGGCTGGACTATAAGTGCAGGGGTGGAATTCCCGTGAGGTCTTGCTAAGACCGTCAGCTTTACTTAGAAAAAATATATCTGATGAAAGGAAACTGATATATGGGTAAAGAAGTTATGCCTATATGGGAAAAGTATACGCTTACCATTGAAGAAGCTTCTTTATATTTTAGGGTAGGCGAAAATAAACTGAGAAAACTCGCGGAGGAAAATCCTAATGCCAACTGGCTTATTATGAACGGTAACCGCATGCAGATTAAACGTAAGCAGTTTGAGAAAGTGATTGACACGATAAATGCCATATAAAAACAGGCTGAAACTTATTATCTTCCGTGTTATAATAACCTTAAGTATATCAAGGCTCTTTCCGAAAAGAAAGGAGCAAAAAGATGTCTGAAAAAAGGAGAGACAATAAAAACCGCATTTTTCGCACAGGAGAGAGCCAAAGAAAAGACGGAAAATATGCTTATAAATATATTAATAACTTAGGGAAAATACAGTTTGTTTACGCTTGGAAGCTTGTACCGACGGACAGAACACCTAACGGTAAAAAAGATGATATATCACTTAGGGAAAAAATTGTACAAATAGAAAAAGACCTCAATGATAATATCAATCCCATAGGTGGGCAAATGACCGTAAAGGAGCTTTACGAAAGGCATATAAAATATAAGTCAAATGTGCGTTTAGGAACGAATACAGTTCGCCGACATCTTATGAAAACACTGGAGCAGGATAAGCTGGGCGGATTAAGTATTGATAAAGTTAAAGTATCAGACGCTAAGGACTGGGTGCTTCGTATGAAAGAAAAGGGTTATGCTTATGGCACAATAAAAAATTACAGACGCTCTCTGCTTGCCTGCTTTTACACCGCTGTTAGAGAGGACTATGTAAGAAAGAACCCTTTTAGCTTTGATTTTAGCACGGTTATAGAAGATACCACTATTAAAAAACAGGCACTGACAAAAGAACAAGAAGAAAGCCTGCTTACATTTATCAGAAAGGATACGGTATATAAAAAATACCATGATGATATTGTGGTACTTCTTGGTACCGGACTTAGAATATCCGAACTGTGCGGATTAACCTTAAATGACATTGATTTTGAAAACAGGCTTATAAACATAGACCATCAGTTATTAGCCTGTGGTAAAAAATATATCGCTCCGCCAAAGACAAAAAACGGTATCAGGCAATACCTATGAGCGAAGAAGTATATCAGGCTATGCTTAGGATAAAAAGCATTAGGAAAGGTTCCAGTGAAGTTGTCATCGACGGATATAAAGACTTTATGTTTGTCTCAAGGACAGGGCAGCCACGAACTCAACAAGAGTATTGCTCCACGTTCTCAAGGCTTGTAAACAAGTATAACATAACTAATATTATTCCCTTACCTAAGATAATGACACTTCATACCTTAAGGCACACATTCTGTACTAAGTTAGCGGGTGCTGGACTTAATCCGAAATCCTTACAGTATCTTATGGGACACGCAAGTATAGCAATGACACTTGATTACTATACCCACGCCAACATACAGACTGTAAAAGAGGAATTTAACAAGTTGGCTATATAATGTAAGCGTTAGGCTTACTACTACTTTACTACTTTTGAATAGCAAAATAAGTGAGGTTTTAAGAATTTATATCATATCTTCCATAAAAGAAAATACCGATAAAGCACGTAAATACGGGATTTATCGGTATATAAGAACTTATAAAAAGATGAATAGGAAAATGGAGATTATTTATATTAAAAAGTGATTTTTTAAAGTAGTAAATCGTAGCATATTTATAATATTATCTTGGCTTTCTCAGCTGTTTAAAAAAATCTTTCATAAGCCGGGAACATTCATCATGTATGTTTCCGGTCATGTAAGTTACATCAACCTGATGGTTAAATTTATCTACATGAAAAAGATCGATTATAGAGCCGGCACAGCCTGCTTTGGGGTTTGGAGCACCTATAAATATTTTAGGTATCCTTGCCTGCACTACGGCACCGGCACACATAGGGCAGGGTTCAAGGGTTACATACATACAGCACCCCTCCAGTCTCCAGTCTCCAATCTTTTTGCAGGCTTTTCTTATTGCAATAATTTCTGCATGAGAGAGAGTTGATTTTTCGGTTATTCTCCTGTTATATCCTCTTGCAATTATCTTATTTTCATATACAATCACACATCCGATAGGCACTTCATTTATCAGGAAGGCTTTTTTTGCCTGTTTAAGTGCTTCATACATAAAATCATGGTCTGTCATATAAAAATCTCCGTTTATATCTGATAAGTACTTTTTATTTTAAATCAATTTCAAAAAGTTCAAATACAAATCAGTTCTCTGATGGAATTTTAAATCATGATTGTACTGAAGCCATATTAAATACAAGCTTTGCGCCGCCATATATACCTGCATCGTTTCCAAGCGTTGCAAGTACCGTTCTGGGTTTAGCTTTGGAAAGCTTTACATATTTTTCATATTCGTTTTCTATCATTTTAAGTAAGAACTCTCCCGCTTTTGACACTCCTCCGCCTATTACAAATACATCGGGATCAACTGTATATGCAATATGAGACATGGCTATACCCAGATATCTGCATACTTTTTTAATTACTTTAAGTGCTGCCGCATCTCCTTCCTTTGCACAATCAAGTACATCTTTAGCACTTATATGTTCTTTGTGTTTTCTAAGTAATGACGGCATAGTATCTGCTGCAAGTACCCTTTTTGCCTCACGTACTATGCCGGTGGCACTTGCTATCTGTTCAAGGCAGCCACGGCAGCCGCAGTTGCAGTATTCATTTTCATCATTTATCACATGCATATGTCCTATCTCTCCGGCTATGCCATGTCTGCCCTCCGCTATCTTTCCGTCAATTATCACGCCGCCTCCTACTCCGGTGCCGAGTGTTATAAGCACTACATCTCCAAATCCCTTTGCACCCCCCTGCCACATTTCGCCAAGTGCGGCTATATTGGCATCATTTCCCAGACCTACCGGTATACCTGAAAGCATCTGTGAAAGCTCTCTTGCCGGATATCTGTCCTTCCAGCCCAGATTTACACAGACCTCAACATACCCGCTTGGAAGAACCGGTCCCGGAACTCCAAGACCTATACCTAGACAGTCATTTAAAGTGTATGACTGTTCATGCAGCACTTCCTGTACAGAAGAAGCTATATCACTTATAACCGATGCGGAGTTGTTTTCCTTTGATGTTCCTATAGCCCATTTTTTTACAAGCTTTCCGCTTGTATTAAATATCCCCATCTTTACAGTTGTTCCGCCTATATCAATTCCTATACATATATTTTCCATAACTAACCTCTCAAATTTATATGTCAAATCAGTCTTAAATTCCCTATGTTAAATCTATCACCGGTACCCTCACATCTGCGTTATGAGCAAACCGATCTTTTAAATTTCTTATGTTAAATCTATCCTCATGCATATTATAGCAAAAAGTCTTATAAGTGCATACGAATTCAGGCATATAAAAGTAAAAAGTACCGGTTTTTTTATATCTCTTACCGCCTCAACCGGCAATTTATCAGCCAGTAATAACAAAGGCATAAGCACAGGAAGAAAATACCGTCCCTGTACACCGCTTATTACCATAGCCCCCCTTGGAGTCCACGCTATAAACATTGAAAGTATTGCACCTGAAAAAACTGCAAATACTATAAAAGCAATTATAAATCTTTCTTTAAATCCATGTACCATATCCGTATTTTGTTCTTTAACCCGCAGTCCAAGCATAATAAGCCCTAAACTGAAAAAAACTATACATATATACGGCACATTCAGTACCCTGTTTATATTTCCCAGATATGCACCTATCATAGTCATATGATAATAATCAAGCTGCAACAGTATAGTTTTATATATCATATCCATAGTAAAGAAAGGTCTGTGAGCAAGCTCTCTTATAGTAAAACCCGGCTCGCCAGCCCAGCCTACACTGCTTGTTCTTGCCTGTGCATAGCTTTGTATTAAAACGGCATTTACTGCAAATATAGAAATGATAAGCGTTGTTAAAATTGCCGCAAAGCCTAAAAGATATATTTTTTTGTTTTTAAATCTATTCCTGTCTATTATAAAGTAGGCAAACACAGCCGGAGAATATATAAGCTTACATGGTGCATAAATCGCAGTAAGCAGACATAAAAACAATATATCTTTAATACCCGGTCTATATCGCATACAGGTAGAGTCGATTTTTTTTTCATTATTTCCATTTTCGCTATTTACCGTATTACGAGCTGAAATTCCACTTGTTCTCTTTCCTGCATCAGGACTTTTGTCGTATGCATAAGCCATATTTAATATCTTTGCAAAAAAACATGATATAATAGAAAGCAGCATTGCATCATACGACATAGAGGCTGCAAGATGCAGGCTCATAGGAAGCACCGCCACACCATAGAGTATTTCCTTTGCAAACGGCATAAGACTTAAAGCATAGGACATCACAAGTACATAAAAAAGCAGATTGAAAAATTTGCCTAAATTAATCATCATTATTGAATTAAATCCCATTATTCTGGCAATGCAGATTCCAAATGCCTGAGGTATATATACAAGCGGTGTAGTTTTCACAGGAGGCTGTGAAGATATTCTTATATTTTTGCTGTTTTTATACGGATAAAGGCTGTCCCAGTTTTTTATTATCTTAAGATCCTTTTCTTCTATGTTTCTGCCAAGGACCTCCATCTCATCTGTACTGTAGGTATCACTATCTGTTTCTTTATTACTTGCTTTTGCTTTATCTATGTCATCACCTGCATCATTTTTATTTTCCTGTGTATTGTTTAAGCCGTCCTGCGTACCCGCAATATCACTTAAATCTTCAAGAAAATAATCCTGTTCCCTCACCTTTACATGACCGTCCTCAATCACCGGTTCAAGTCCCATAAACTGTGATGAAAGCTTATAAGCACTTATATAGTGGCTTACCTCGTCGGGTGCGCTAAGTCCCTGAAATACAAACATATAACCTATACCCAGAAAAAATGCCGAAAACATAAAGCTTTTATACAGTGGCAGCCTGCCTTCAGAACTTTTTTTAAGTATATAAAATGATAATGTTATATTAAAAAGCATTAAAAAACATAACTTTATATAGTCAGTCTTAAGGAAAAGATCTCCGCTTCTGTCCGCAACAAGCTTTACCTTATCATAATGACAAATCGCAAATATGATAATTATTATCAAAGGCAATACAGGTATTAAAATATTTATGTTTTTATATTTTTTAAAATTCAAACTGCTAAACATCTTTACAAACTCTCCCCCTGCAGCTTATATTTTATTTTTATCATCTGTATAATCAGCTTTTTTTATATTTTTTTCCGTTTCAAACCCGGCATTACCTTTTGTTTCGGTAGCACTTACCATATCATCTTCAAGCATCCGCACTGCCTGATCCTCTGTATGTATTTTAACAGAATTATCAGTACCTATTTGTGCATGCTTAAGTGCCTCATCCTGTATAAGTCTTGTAATTTTACTGTTAAGCACCGAAATCTGTAAACTCATTGAAAAAATCTTAATTATAAGCACTGCAATTATTATAAGATAAAGCATATTGGCAGGAGACTGCGTTCCGCTTAATGAAGAGAGGAAATAAATTATATCCGGAAATAAGGCTATAATTATAAGTGCAAGAAAAAAGCATACCCAAAATACAGCCTCGTCAATCTGAAGCTTAGCACGCCTTATCCTTTGTATCACCGATACTGCCGCAGTAAACGAGCCTATTATAAGCAGAAGTCTTAGCACCAAATTCATATACTCCCCCTTTTTAAATAATAAAATTTATCATTAATATGCTGAATTAAAATATAGAGAAGCTATTTTTAAAAATATATTTTAATCTGATTAAAATAATTTCCTGCAAAAATTAACGTCTACTTTTTTGAATATTTTAAATCCCTTTTTCTAAAATTTTGTATAAATATAATTGATACAAGCATTCTTATCATATATTTTATTGAATTAAAGAAAGTCAGATAACTTTTTCCGCCTTGACGTTCTTTCATCTGTGCCTGCACCTCACTTATCCTTATACCCTGTTTTATAAGATATGATACGGTGTCAGGCTCAGGTCCGTAATTAATATTAAGTGCAAACTCCTCTATGGCTCTTGAGCTGTACATCCTCATACCCGATGTGGGATCGGTCAGTCTTGTTCCGGTAGTAATCATTACTGCCAGCGATATAAGACTGCTTCCTATCATACGCAAAGACATAGGCTTCTTTTTTTTAAGAAATCTTGAAGCAATAACTATCTCAGCCCCATTGTCCGCCTCAGCCTTCATAGCCTGTATATACTTAGCACTGTGCTGTCCGTCTCCGTCAAACTGCACCGCATATTTATATCCTTTTTGGTATGCATATCTCATACCTGTCTGAAAAGCACCTGCCAGGCCTAAATTTACGCTCAGACTTATTATATTATATCCCCTGTTTTTACATATTCTTTTTGTATCATCCGAAGAACCGTCATCTATAACCACATAGTCAAATTCCGGATAATTTTCTGCAATCTCATCAACTACAAATGCTATATTCGCTTCTTCATTATATGCAGGAATAATGAGAAGAACTTCTTTTTTATACATGCTCTTATTCGTCCAATCCGCTACAAAACTCTTTTCAGGTAATTCTGCCAGTAGGTATGATTTAAACCGCACATTTTTATTATTGCAGGTGGAAGTTTCTTATATCGTTTTCCCATAAGGTAGCCTGCATATTTACACAGACTTATATAAAAAAGCTTAGGTAAAAGATATAAGGCGCCATGCTCTGCAAGATATAAGGCGGTTTCCTTTACAAGCCTTTTACCCTCTCCCTCGCTTTTAAACCCGGAGAACACATCACTGTATGCACTCTGTGAAGCACCTATATCAAAATTCCTCTTAAACTGCATAAATCCCGAATATTCATGTGAATGATAAACACATGCTTTAGAGCTGTAATATATGTTTCCTCCGGATTTTATAAGCCTTGAAGCATATATCATATCCTCATTTAATACAAGCCCCTCAGGAAAGCCGCCAAGTTTATCAAAACGCTTTCTGTCAAAGGCGGCACATACATTTGAAGCAAAATACAGTTTTATACCATATTTTTCTACATCTGATGCCGACTTTATATATGAATTTTCAGGGTAATTATATCTCCTTGTAAATCTCTCTATAAGCCCCGCATCTTTATACGGGATCTGTCTTGCATAGGATATGCCTACATTGTTATCAAGCGATGATATAAGGTTTTCTATAAGATGTCTGCTGCATGGAACAGCATCCTGTGTCATACATATAAACGCATCCGCATCTGACAATGAAACACCGAAATTTCTGCTTCTTCCGTGGTCAAATTCAGATTTTTTTATATGCCTTATAACACAGGCTTTTGAAAGCTCACCGCTTTCTGATATTATATCATCAAAACCCAAGGCTTCCCATTCACTTTTATCAGTATTTATTATAATAATCTTTCCGGGTTTTACACTCTGTTTTACAAGTCTTTTTAAAAGAGATATAAATCGCATATCCGGTTTGTATGAAGGTATTATGACATCAACACTTTTTTCAGGCATCTTGATACTCCTTTTTCCCCTTAATTGAAAGCAGTTTTTTTAAAAATACCGCTATAAACATAAAGCTTACAAAAACCATAAGTATAAGGTATGAGACAGCGGCACCTTCTATGCCTGCACTTTTTGCCATCCTTTCAGATAAAAAGTATGCAGTAATGCCTCCTAATATATAAACTGCAAATATGGCATTTCTTTCTTTTATAATTACCAATATATAATAAAACAGGTTAAGAAGTGCATAAAAACCGCCTCCAAGTATTAAAATCAAAAATGAGTTTTCATATTGTTTAAGCTCGGATATACCGGTTCCTAAAAGCATTGACAGCACCCTTATACCCATAATTTTGGCAGCTGCCATAGCGCATATCGTAAATCCCGCTATATATAGGCTTATCTTCAGTATTCTTTTATTAAAAAGTTTTATCTCACCCCTTTCATAATTTACACTCAGCATTGTAAGTGCAGGCCTTATTATAAAACCTGCCATAAGATTTATAACCGAGGTAGGTATAAAAAGCGTATTAAAATAGGCATTTGCTTCATCTCCAAGAGCCGAATTTACCGCATATTTTGCCGCTGCAAATATATATATATCAACAAATGAGGATAAAAACAGCAGCTTGCTTAAATTAAACAGTTTAAGTATACTGCCCTTTTTTACACTATAATCAACAGCCCTTATAGATTTAAGCGGACAAGCCGCAAATATATAAACTGAGATAAAGCCGGAGACTGCAAATGCAGCGCTTCCATAAAGTGCATTTTTTGTAATTATCGTGGCAATTATAAATACGGCAGCCGAAAATACAGTCCTTAAAAGGCTTGACTTTCCTGTCATATAAAGTCTTCCCTGCCTTTGATATTCAGTTTCATAACAGTCCGCAATCCCGTCAAACACCTTATACAGCACCATTGAAAACCATATAAGCATTTTATTTAAACTGCCTGCAAATAAAACTGAATATATTATGCCTCCTGCAAGTGCAGCCGCAGATGTAATCATCCTGAATCTGAGATAATCTCCGAAGCTGCATTTAAATGACATATCAGTCATCTGTATAGGCCTCATACCGAAATATGAGATTATATACAGCTGTTGTCCAAGAGTTGAAAAAGCAAAAAATATTATGCCCCCTTCCTCTTTCCCCAATATTCTTGAAGCTATCACTCCGAGAAGCATACTTGTTATTGCATAAACTCCGCTTCCAAGCATATTCCAGATAAGATTCTTTTTTTCAAGATCTTTATCTTCACCATATCCTGTTTTCTCTTTTTTTGAATTTAATGCCGTATTTTCAGTATTTATATTTTTATAAGATTTACCGCTGTGCTTCATACAGTCAGTCCTGATACATCCGGGTATAAGCCTGTATATTACATTCATTATCCAAGCCTCATAAGTTCTATATCCTTTGCATATACACGACCCGCCTCCGCAATAAAACAGCCCGGTTCAGCTTCCCTGCCCATAAGCCATGCAAGCATTGCTTTCGGAAGATCTATGCCTGCCGCATGAGAAAACGGATATCCTCCTCCAAATCTCGCATTCATATCTATAACATAGGCTCCGTCTTCGTTGAGTATTATATCTATATCAAGATTGCCTATATGCCTGCCTTTAAGAGCTATAATTCTTGCAATCTCATAAAGCTTTGGGTGCATGACAACCTTTGATATATCGGTTTCACCTGCCCTCATGGCAATCTTTTCTTTAATTACGGCAGTTATAAAATTGCCTTTAAAATCATTTATTATATCTATGCCGTACTCCCTGCCGATTATTTTTTCCTGTATTATAACCGCAGATTCAATATTATTTCCTGCCTCATATTTTAAATATGAGGCATATATGTCTTTAGACGTTTTATTATAAAAAAATTCAAGCTCATCAAAATCTCCGGCTTCGTAAATTCCAAGTGAACCCATACCCCACCTGGGCTTTATCATAAACTTAATACCTTTTTTAAATTTATCCCTGAAATAATATTCAAGCTCCTGTACCTGCTCCATACCTTTACATATAGGTATTATATCGTTTGAAATCCCGTCCTTGCCATACACTATCTCCTGTATACTGCCTTTACAACGGGTAAATACAGGTACTTCTTTAAGTCCTGCCGAAATCAGAAACTCATTCATCTTAAGCTTATCATTACATGAATCTATAAAACCTGAATCTGAAACTGCTACAAAGGTTTTTTCAAACTGCGGTTTTGCAGATGAAAGTACAGGCAGATCTATATCAAAAAGCGGTATAAGCATATCTATCGCCTTTTCTTTACATAGTTTTATTAAAAACGGAATATATTCCTTATCATATATGACAGGGCTTACAAATGATTCGTCAGCCTGTGCCATACCCGTTGACATAGGTGCGGAGTTTACAGCATATATTTTCCCATGCTCCCCCATGGCTTTCCTGAAATATCTCAAAAGATACGCTCTTCTTCCCACCGAGGTAAATAACAAGTTCATAAAAAACTGCCCTTTCTTTTTAATCAAGCACTTTAATTATTATATCACAGATTTTATCTACAATCTTCATATCAAGCTGCGGATATACAGGAAGCGTTATAATCTGTTGTGATATCTTTAAAGCCGCCGGAGTGGCCGGATTTTTATATATTTTTTTATAACATTCATATTCATTTATACAGGGATAAAAATATTTTCTCGCATATATACCCTGTTGTGCAAGTGCATTATATACCATATCCCTTGATGAAATACCCTCATTATTTTTTGCAGGTCTTTCTATACGGATCGGCATATATGCATAATTATATTCTATATTATTCTTATAATTATTTAAAATTATACCTTTAATTCCTTCAAGCCTTTCAATATATCTTTCTACAATCCTTTTCCTTAAAAAAATCATTTCATCAATATGCTTTAAATTACATATACCCATAGCAGCCTGAAATTCATTCATCTTGGCATTGCCTCCGGCACATACTACATTTTCCTTGTCTAAAATCCCGAAGTTTTTAAGCCTGTCAAGTTTTTCCTTTATGCCCGGTTCACGGCAGCATGCCGCTCCCCCCTCTATTGTATTAAACACCTTTGTAGCGTGAAAGCTGAACATAGAGGCATCTCCATAAACAGCCACACTTTTACGCCCGCCTCCGTCATCCAAATCCGGTGTGCATCTTTCATAAAAAGCATGTGCCGCATCAAATATAAGCTTAATCCCGTACTTTTTGCATATTCTCTCAAGTCCTGCAATATCACATATATTTCCATAAACATGCACCGCAAGTATTGCACTTGTATCCTTTGTTATAAGAGGTTCTATCTTTGATACATCTATTGTATAATCATCTTCTTTTATATCACAAAATACCGGTGTAAGCCCCTTTCTGACTATGGCATGTGTTGTTGAGGCAAATGAAAAAGGTGTAGTGATTACTTCACCCTTTAATTCAAATGCTTCAAGAAGCATTTCAAGTGCAAGATGACCGTTTGTAAATAATGATATATTCTCACTTTCAAGACGCTCATTTAAAAGCTTTTCAAGCTCTTCATGATATATTCCCATGTTTGTAAGCCATGCACTGTCCCATATCCTTTCAAGCATCTTTGTATATTCCTCAAAAGGGGGCAGAGATGCCCTTGTTACAAATATTTTTTCCATGCTGACAAACCTTTCACCGGTTTTAATTTTATATTGAAATAAGTTTACATAAAAGCTTAAAACTCTTATTTTGAGTAGCTGCCGATAGTACTATATATATTAAAGCTCCTGATAATACCTGTATAAGCAGCTTTATCCCTGGTTCAAATTTAAGTACATTCCCTATGGCATATACACAAAATCCCATTATAAATGTTATTATAATTCCGGGCAGCATATCCGCCCACTGCTTTGATATACCGTAATTAAATATCCTTTTATTCGGTGCTGAATTTATAAAAATGGATATAAAATCCGCAAGCACTTTAAATGCCACAAATATTACAGCATTATATTTAAGACCTATAATTAAGACTATAATCCCGACAGTTTTTTTTATGGTTTCAAGCCTTAAAAATATATCACTTCTGCCAAGGGCGTTTACAGCCTGTAAATTTGCTATATGTACAGGCCAAAATACATACGCCGCACACATAAGTCTTAAGAATACAACTGCTTTAAACCATTGTTTCCCAAGTAAAAAAAGCACTATATTATCGGCACAGGCAGCCATGCCTGCCATCATAGGCATAAATATATAGCTGCCAAGCATAACTGAATATTTTAAAAGCTCTTTTATATGCTCCCTGTCTTCCTGACTCCGGGACATAACCGGCAAAAGCACGGATTGCAGTGCACCTGAAAGATTTAATACAATTATCTTAGGAAACTGCTCTCCCCTGTTAAAATTCCCAAGGGTACCTCTGTCATATACACGTCCCATTACAAGTGAGTGCATATTAGTAAATATATTGTCTATAAGTGCCGCCGCAAGTATTTTTGAACCGAAACCGGACATAGATAAAAGCCTTGAAAAATCAAATTCATATCCCGGCTTCCAGCTTATATTTATAAAAAGTACCGCACATAATATGGCATAATAGCTTATCTGCTGATATACAAGAGCCCATACTCCGTAATTTTTATAAGCGAGGTATATACTTATAAGCCCTGAAAGTGCTGCCGATATAAATGTCGATATAAACAATGCTTTAAATTCAAGTTTTTTTGATACATAGGCATTTTGTACCGATATTACAGCCCCGAAAAATATAATTATTCCCATCACCCTCAGCATTGATTTTATATCCGAATTTGAATAAAATTCCGCTATATATGGTGAAGCAAAATATATAACGGCATATGCCAGAGCCGACAAAAATATATTAAAATAGAATACAGATGAAAAATCCAAACTGTCCGCATGCTTTTTTTGTATAAGTGCAGTGGCAAAGCCGTTTTGTACAAGAACATTTGCAATGCCTGTAAATATAAGCATTATTGCAAGCACATCGTACTCTACAGGTGATAAAAGTCTTGCAAGTATTATTGACACTGCAAACTGAACCCCCTGTGAGCCGCCGTTTTCCATAATTTTCCAAAAAAAACCGCTTTTTATTTTATTTGTGCTTATTTTTTCAGTTTTATTTTCCATTTTAAAATTCCCGTTTTGCTTTTTATATTTTTTTCATATCCAGTATTAAAATATCAATCTTCCTTTAAAATAAGCATATTTATATATTCAGCATCTCACCCAGAGTCATTATAGCAGTATTTTTAAAAAAACGATTTCTAATGATTGATACTATTTTTTGAGGTCTGCTTTTATACTGCAGTTTTATAAATTCATCAATCAGTATTTTTTTATTCCCGGTAATTTTATAATTTTTTAAAAGCTCAGATGCCTGTGAATACATCAGTCTGTAATTTTGTCTTACCTGTTCCTTATCTTTTATCCTGTTTTTAATTACTTCAGCTGAAAGTGCATTTTTGGCTCCAAGTAAATTTTTTCCATGCTGTCTGTATAAAACAAGAGGCTCATCAATATATGATGTTTTTCCTATACAGGAAGCGGTAAGTGCCAGCCACCAGTCATGCATCACATATTCCTGCGGCCGCCTGTATGCTTTTAAAAAAGCCCTGTTTATCATAATAGTGTTTCCGGTTACATTATTTTCGGTCAACAGTCTGTTTAAACGGCAACACCCCGGATTCATATTCATATATGATGCCATATCCCTATGTATTATATTTAGATTTTCGTCAACAGTACTTAAATTCGTATGTACAAGACATGGCATATTTTTTGAATATCTTTTTTCAAGTGCCCTCATTCTCATATATGTTTTTTTAATTTTATCAGGCAGCCATACATCATCCTGGTCTGAAAGCATAATATATCCGCAGGAAGCCTCTTGCCTGCCGCAAATATCATATGAATTATTGTACAAAGCAGCCTCATCCAAAAGTGAAAAAAAATTTTCTCCCGCACCTTTTACATGAGCCTGCCTCTTTACAAATTCTATCTTTCCGGGACAGCGTTTCATATATAGTTCAGCTATATCGGCAGTATTGTCATCAGAACCGTCGTCAGAGATTTTTATTGTAAAATCATTAAAGCTCTGGTTAAGTATTGATTCAATCTGTTTTTCTATATATTTCTCGCCGTTATATACTGCCATAAGTATTTTAATTAATGCCATTACACTCCTCTTGTACCGGAAATTATTTTTTTATTTTTAAAATTTTTTCGCCTATAAGAGTTTCAAGGGCGGTTATTTTAAAAAATATAACTGCACAGGCGTACTCAATGGGATTTATACGCAAATACTTTTTAAAATAATAAAGTGTAGAAATTTCTCTAAGTTTTTGCCTGTTGTGAAGTGATGAGAATAATTTTTTTATGCTTGAAGAACAGTTATGTATATAAAATCTATCTGTTATAACCGCACTTCTTGCACCTGCATTTTTTATTTTATATGCAAGCAGGTTTTCCTCCCCATATAAAAACATCTTCTCATCATATCCTCCAAGTGCATTAATTATATCAAGTCTGACCATAAGAAATGCCCCGGGAACTGCATCAACATACACAAGATTTTTTTTATCATAATTATTATACAGAGTTTTCTTATAATATGAAGCCGGATAATTTAAAAGCTTTTTAAAAAGCCGTCTCATTAAAGGACCTGCCGCACATAGCTCATGAAACCAGTCTCTAAGCGGCCATGCAGGTGCAGTCCCGAATCCCCCTTTTTCCTTCATCATAGGAGAAATTACTGCCAGATCGGAGTTTGCATCCATAATACGGCTCATATAGATTACATCTTCATCACAAAAATCAATATCAGGGTTGGCTATTACCGCATATTTTGCATGAAGCACCTCGTAGGCATGTTTTAGACCTATATTATTTCCGCTTCCATATCCTCCATTTCTTTTTGACCTTAGAAACATGGTATTTGTGCCTGCAAGCATACCCAGTTTTTCACGTGAGTCATCAGTTGAGGCATTGTCAACTATTATTATCTTATCAAAGGCTTTATATTTTTGTATCTTTCTTACAAGCTTTATCGCCGTAGGTGCATCATTATAATTAAGTACTATGCATACTGTTTTAATATTTTCCATAAGTTTAAACCTCTCTTTTTGGAAAACTGTTTCTATTTGGGGCATTGTTATTTTTGTTTAAATGTAAATTCCGATTTAATCAGCGTTTACCTATATTTTCTAAATACATCCGGGAAATCCTGTGTCTTAATGAAGGAACAAATACGGTTGAAAGATTCATAAGATGATAAAAAAACATATATATCCTCTTTCCTGAAACCCTTTTATCTTCCCATACGGAAAGTGCCGCATACTTATCGTAGGCTTTTTTATAATAATTAAGGCAGCCCTTATTCCACGGTCTTTCATCACCTGCAAAATGTATAATAACCGGATGTTTTGCAGCAATTTTATATTCCTCTTTTGTTATTATGCCATACTCCGGAGTATTTTTTACAAGCTCTTTATAACTCCAATATTTATAATTTGAAAAAAAATTATATTTAGGCGGCAGCAATTTTATCCTGTACGCAAGCACACCGTTTAATGCGTCCTGATCTCCGAAAAGACACTTGCCGCGTATACTCTGATGATAGGCAAGCAATTTGTCTTTTATATTTTCCTTTCTCCAGAGGCTGAGATTTATAAGAAGTACACCTGAATTATAGTAAAGTCCGTCTTTATAAAGTCCGGCTTTTTCTTTTATACTTTTATTTACGGTAGGCTCAGGAACCGCTGCCATAATATTTGAGTAAAGTGCAAGTCCCCAGAGTTTTTTAAGACTTCCAAGAACTATGGTATCACAGTCAAGATATATGACTTTTTTTACACTTTCAGGCAAGAGTTCACCTAAAAACAGTCTTCCCATAATGCTGTAATCAAATCTGCCTGTATCTGAGCTTTTTCCAAGCTTATACTTTATATCATCAAAATTTATAATATTAATTTTCCGTTTAAAAATCTTCGCAGTCTCTTTTAATCTTTTTAAAGACGTATATTGCATGCCTATTGATACCACATGTACATTTAACTCTTTTTCATCCTTATTGTTGTCATACAATGAATATAAAGCTGCCCCCAGATACCGGGCATAGACTTCATTTGACACATAGGCAGCTTCCATTATGCTTCCCCCCTGATATAATTTTTATGCAGACATTAAAATCCGCAATTTAAAATACTGATATTTAACATATTTTTATTTACGGCATATTGATTTATATATGATATAAGCTCTATTAACACCGCCTTATGACATAAGCCCTCTTTCAGATATTACCTTTATAACCTCATCTACACTGCTTTCACAGATTTCAGTAGTTTTTGCCTCAACCATAACCCTTATAACAGGCTCAGTCCCGCTTGCCCTCATAAGGATTCTTCCGTCATCGCCGAGTCTTTTTGAAATCTCCTCAGTCTTTCTCACTACCTCCTCATCCTCCTGAGCAGCTTTTTTATCTTTTACCCTCACATTTTTTAATACCTGAGGATAGATTTCTACTTCTGAAGCCAGTTTTTTAAGGCTTTCTTTCTTTTCAAGTATTACTTCCATGATTTTAAGCGATGTAAGTATACCGTCTCCGGTGGTCGCATGCTTGCTGAAAATTATATGCCCGCTTTGCTCACCGCCAAGATAATGTCCGTTTGTCTGCATATTTTCATATACAAATCTGTCGCCTACGGCAGTTTTTTCATAGGATATGCCTTCTCTGTCAAATGCCTTATATAATCCAAGATTTGACATAATTGTGGTAACCACGGTATTATTTGGCAAAGATGAGTTTTCTTTCATATACTTGCCGCATATATAAAGTATCTTATCACCGTCAACAAGCTTTCCGTCCTCATCAACTGCAAGACATCTGTCCGCATCTCCGTCATATGCAAAACCTACATCACAGCCATTTTCTTTTACAAAGCTGCAAAGTCCCTCCATATGTGTAGAACCGCAGTTTACATTTATATTTACTCCGTCAGGTAAATTATTTATTACATAGGTTTCAGCCCCAAGAGCATCAAATACATTTTTTGCAATTGATGAAGCTGAACCGTTTGCACAGTCAAGGGCAACTTTTTTACCTTTAAATGATCTTGTAGCCACCGATATGAGATAGCCTATATACCTGTTTCTGCCTGCCGCATAGTCGGTTGTTCTGCCTATCTGTTCTCTAAGTGCAAATGCTATCTCGCCATATTTACCGTCAAGGTATTCTTCTATCTTATCGCTAACTTCATCTTCAAGCTTTTCTCCCCTGCCGTTTAATATTTTAATCCCGTTGTCATAATACGGATTATGACTGGCACTTATCATAATGCCGCAGTCAAACTCCTCGGTTCTTACTACATACGAAACACTTGGCGTGGTAGTTACATGGAGCAGATAAACATCCGCACCTGAAGCGGTAAGACCTGAAACCAATGCATATTCAAACATATAGCTTGAACGTCTTGTGTCTTTTCCTATTACAACTCTGCATCTTTTTTTATCTCTGGGATTTTTTCCGTAAAAATGTCCTATAAATCTTCCTACCCTGTATGCCTGTTCAACAGTGAGATCTTTATTTGCTTCACCCCTAAATCCGTCCGTTCCAAAATATTTACCCATAAAACTAATACTGTCCTTTCATATATTCGTCAAGATACCTCTTTAAAGCATCCTGCCATGACGGAAGCCGCTTAAAACCGTTTTTATCAAGCTTTGATTTATCCATACGGCTATTATGCGGTCTTTTTGCCTTTGTTATAAATTCCTGTGATGTTACAGGAATTAATTTTATATCCTTAATTCCCGCCTGTTTAAAGATCTCTTCGGCAAATTCATACCATGTGCAAAGCCCTTCATTGGTTGCATGATATCTTCCGTATTTGTCAGTTACAACCATAGAAGCAAGAAGAACACTAAGATCCGGCGTATAGGTGGGGGAACCTGTCTGGTCGTTTACTATTCTAAGCTCATCCCTGCTTTGTGCAAGAGAGAGCATTGTTTTTACAAAATTATTGCCCTTTAAACCGAATACCCATGAAATTCTTACTATAAAATATTTTTCAAGATTTTTTTCTACTGCAAGCTCTCCCTCATATTTCATCTGTCCGTATACATTTAACGGATTTCTTTTATCATCAGGCTCCCACGGTCTTGTTCCTTCTCCGTCAAATACATAATCAGTGCTTATATAAAGCATTTTTATATCTAAATCCCTGCATATAACTGCTATATTTTCAGTTCCATCCGCATTTACACTTCTTACAAGTTCGGGTTCATCCTCCGCTTTATCAACCGCCGTATATGCCGCACAATGTATGACCGCTTCAAGTGCGGAGCTGTTATGCTCCTTTTCTATAATCTCTCTGCATTGTGAGGCGGATGTTATATCCATCTCCTGCATATCCACGCCTATGGCTTCTATACCTCTTTTTTCAAGCTCTTTTACTAAATCACTTCCAAGCTGACCCTTTGCTCCTGTAACCAATATTCTCATCAGTCTGTCCTTTCTTTATCTATTTAAAATAAAAGCGGCACGGTTTATGCCCGGAACTCAGCCTGCCATATTTTATCATATTATCACACTCAGGTCAAAATATTAGTCCTTAACTTACAAGGCAAATAAGCTCCATATATATCCTTCGGGTTCACATCCAAACTCCATATGCTTACCTGAAACAGGATGCTTAAATGCAAGCCCTGTACATATAAGTGCCGTATTAAAGCTTTCAAGTTCAGCTATATCCTTTGATACCTTATTTGTCTTTAAACCGCCGATGCCGCTTTTTGTTATACCATATTTCCTGTCTCCTATTATAGGCAGTTTATGATAGGAAAGCTGCAGCCTTATTTGATGATGTCTTCCTGTAAACAATTCTATATCAAGCAGACTCAACTTTATATCCCTGTATATTATGGACTTTTTAAGTGTATATGACATCACAGCTTTTTTTGCCGCATTTGTACCCTGTCTGCATATATACGAAATATTGGAAGCACTTTCTTTTTTTATATAGTCCTCATAAACGGCTAAGTCGGAATCAGGCTTTCCATATACTGCAGCACTATACTTTTTTTTAAATTCTCTGCCTGCCATCTGAGCTCCAAGTCCCGCTGCCGCTTTCTTTGTCTTTGCAAATAACATTATGCCCGATACAGGTTTGTCAAGCCGGTGTATTATTCCCAGATAAGGATTTACAGATTTTGACTTGACTGAAAGATAGTTTTTAAGTTCACTTTCCATATCCGGTTCAAACCCCCGCAAGGACTGTGCAGCAAGCCCTGACGGTTTTATAACCGCTATTATACTTTCATCTTCAAATACTATTTTCACAAACCCCGTCTCCTTTTTCATAATTTTCCCTATAAATTTAATAGGTAATTGAAAAGCTCGCTTTGCAAGCCCACAATTACCTATTAATTAGTTTTTCCTTTTGCTTTTTAGTCATACTTTTAATTTCAATCTCTCGTTTCATAGCATCACTTTTGCTTATGAAAGTCTCATAATACACAAGCTCAACGGGAAGTCTTGATCTGGTGTACTTTGCCCCTTTTCCGCTTTTGTGCATTTCCACCCTCTTTTCAAGATTGTTTGTCCAGCCGCAGTAGTAGGTTTTATCAGAGCATATCAATATATAAGTATAATTAACACATACAGCCCGCACGCCGTTATCAGGCTTTTCCTGCAGGCTGTATGTACATGGTTCTTTCTTTGTCATGGCTTTTTTATGCCTCCGGCTGATTCAGGGATTTGCCTGTTTATCAGGCTTATAAAAGCAGATTTTATATCTTTTTTAACTGCTGCCATGATTATAATATCTGTTTTTTATCAACAAGCATATCCTCAAGCTCTTCAACCCTTCTCGAAAGAGCCTTTAAATTATGTTCAAGCTTAGAAAAATCACAATTTATCTCTTCTTTTTCTTCCTGCACCGCAACGCCCGCAACTTTTATAGGTCTTGCAGGTATGCCGGCAGCCGTCGAATTATCGGCAAGCGGTTTTAAAAGCACTGCATTTGCTGCAATTTTACAATTATCACCAACTACAAATGATCCAAGTATTTTTGCTCCGGCACCAACGGTAACATTTTTTCCTAACGTGGGATGGCGTTTCCCCTTTCTGGTTCCTACACCTCCTAATGTTACACCTTGATATATAGTACAGTTATCACCGACAACCGCCGTCTCACCTATAACCACACCCGCACCGTGATCTATTAATATCCCTTTCCCAAGCACGGCACCCGGATGAATTTCTATATGTGTTATGAATCTTGATACCTGTGAGATAAGCCTCGCTATAAAATATCTCTTTTTTTTATATAATGAGTGTGCGATGCGATGCATTATAAGGGCATGAACGCCTTGGTATAAAAGAAGTATCTCAAATGTACTGCGTGCCGCAGGATCTCTCTCCTTAACAGCCCTTATATCCTCTTGTATTGCCTTAAAAAACATCTTTTTTATTCCGCTCCCGAAACTTTAAATCTTACTGTGCCTTGCTCTCAGAACTTTTTGAATCGGCTGATTCCTTTGCCTGTGTACTTTTATCTGTTTTTTCAGTTTTTCCCGATTCTTTTGAATTATCATTGTCAGATGCTTTTTCAGAAGACTTTGATGCCTCCGCCTCTTTTGAAGCTTCAGCTGCACTTTCCTTTGCCGCTTCCACAGACATTGATTCTTCTTTTGCCTTCTCTATCTCCTGGGCGCTCTTCATAGTGAATTTTGAATTTTCCTTAAGAAAATTCAACACCTTAAACGACTTTACAGACTGTTCAACGAGTTCATCGCCAATCTCTATACCCATCTGTTCCCTGGTCTTTCCTTTTTCACCTGTGAAATATTCATACATATCGCTATAGTCATGATCTTCAATTTTTATTTTTTCAGCATCAAGTATCGCCTCCACTACAAGCTCCGCTTTTATATCCTCTTCTATATTCACTGCCATATTTTTTTTCATATTATCTCTAAGTTTCTCTTTATACTCCTCAACGCTCTCTCCGCTCTCCTGTGCAATTTTTTCAAAGTCCATACCGTAACTTTCTATAGCTTCTGTAACTGCATCATCTATTTTTTTATCTAAATTCTCTTTATTTAAATTAAATTCGGCTTCATTCATGATTTTTTCAATAACATCATAAAGTGCTTCCTGTTCATACTGCTTTTTTCTCTGATTTAATATATACTCTTTTAATTTATCAAGCGTATCAATATTTTTGCTGTCTTCCTCACGCAGATGATCGGCAGCCACTTGTTTTGCCCACTCATCATTTATTCCCTCGGAACTGCTTACAGGCCCCTTTACCTCATTTACTTTAACCTTAAACTGTGCCTCTTTACCTGCAAGATCCTCGCTTTGATATTCCTTCGGAAATGTTACAGTGATTGTTTTTTCATCACCTGCACTCATACCTTTAACCTGTTCTTCAAAGCCGTCTATAAATCTTCCGCTTCCAATGACAAGATCAGTCTTCTCTGCCGTCCCGCCCTCGAACTTCTCTCCGCCTATAGTACCTTCATAATCTATATTAACGGTATCTCCATCTTTTGCAGCTCTTGAAACAGCCTTATATGAAGGTGAAGAATTATATATATCTTCAAGCTCCGATTCATCTAATACAGCCTCAGCCATATCTGCCTCAATACCTTTATATTTTTTTATTTTTACAGTTCCCACACCGTCTTTTGTATACTCAATAGGTTCGGCTTTTTCCGCAGCTGTGCTTTGTGTTGAAGCTGTACTCCCGGCTGTTGTTGAACAAGCCCCTGATACTGTCGCAGTTAAAGCTGCGGCAGCTAAAATAAGTATTTTTTTTATTTTCATTATATTATCCTTTATATTATTATCCCTTTATTTTTTTATTTTGCCGATACTTAAATAAAAGTACCGCATTATTTTTTATCCGCATAAAATGCTTTAAAAGCAAGGTATGCGTTATACAGATCAAGCTTGCCTGCAATCTCAAAAGGAGCATGCATAGCTATGATAGGCACGCCTATATCCACCACATCTATATTAAACATGGCAACGTACTGTGCTATTGTTCCGCCGCCACCTGCATCAACAGCTCCAAGTTCAGCTACCTGCCAGTAAACTCCCGCTTCATCCATAATTCTTATAAGCTTATGCATATACTCGGCACTCGCATCTGAAGCATTATACTTGCCTCCTGCACCTGTATATTTTGAAAATACACAACCGTGATTTATATATGAAGCACTTTGTTCATCAAATACACTTGGGAAAGTAGGGTCGTAAGCGGCACTTACATCAGAAGATATACATGCACTGTTTTCACATACTTCCTTTACATCAACCCCCTTATTCTGTGCAAGATATGAAATAAAATCATACACATAATTGGAATGAAGTCCTGTATTTCCTACTGAACCTATCTCCTCTTTGTCAGTCAATATGGTCAGCGTTGTATAATATGGAGCTTTTACTTCAATTTCCGCCATAAGTGCAGGATATGCACATATCCTGTCGTCCTGTCCGTAAGCACCTATCATTGAACGGTCAAATCCGAAATCTCTCGCCTTAAATGCAGGAACAAACTCAATTTCGGCACTTGTGAAATCCCTTTCATCAATAGCGTATTTTTCATTAAGCAGTGAAAGCACATTGAGTTTAAAAGCATTGTCAATATCCTTTTCATCAAACGGGAGAGAACCGATAATTATATTTAATTCCTCGCCTGTGATACCTTCAGACAGCTTTCTTGTATTTTGTTTTGCCGCAAGGTGAGGCAAAAGATCACTTATTCCAAATACAGGATCATTTTCATCTTCACCTATATTTACTTCAATTTTTGTTCCATCTTTCTTTATTATAACACCATGCATAGCAAGAGGCATAGTTACCCATTGATATTTTCTTATGCCTCCATAGTAATGTGTTTTAAAATAAGCAATTTCCTTTTTTTCATAAAGCGGATTCGGTTTAAGATCAAGCCTGGGTGAATCTATATGTGCACCGTTTATCCTTAGACCTTCTCTCAAATCGGCACTTCCCCATGTAACTGCAAGCACTGCTTTATTTCTGTTAATTTTATAAACCTTATCACCCGGCTTATATTTTTTTTCAGGTTCAAATTTCTTATAGCCTGATTTTATAAGCAGCTGCTGTGCATAATTCACACACTCTCTCTCAGTTTTGCCCTTGTCAAGAAACTCTTTATAGCCTTGTGCAAATTTATCAGCTTTTTCAAATTGCTTATGATCTTGTTTTGCTATATGCGGATTTTTGTATAACAAGCCTTTTACATCCGGTTTGTCTTTCTTAGCCTTCTTTTTTTCAGCCATAACTTTGACACCTCGTAATTAAAATATAGTAAGTAGTTTTTATAGACTTTCTTAACAGTCTACATAAGCTTTATTTTATATTCAGATCTCTTTACTTTGTCTTTAAATTCTTAAGCAGATCCGCAAGGCTTGTTGAAACATTTTCTTTTGCCTGATTTTTAAAGCCGTCAAAAGCTTTTTTCTCAATTTTTTCTTCTTTTTCAGCTTCAAGCACTTTTTTGGAAAGTGAAATCTTGCCGTTTTCAACACCTACAACTTTAACTTCAATCTCATCACCCTCTTTAAGTACAGCTTTCGGATGTTTTATATGATTGTTTGAAATCTGTGAAACGTGCAAAAGCCCTGCAATACCGTTTCCAAGACCTACAAATGCACCATAATCCTTAATGCTCTCAACCGTTCCTTTAATCACATCTCCAACCTTTATAGCCGATACCGCTTTTCTTCTCTCCTCGTCCTCTTTTGCCTTTTCAAGTTCCTTATGACTTAAAACAAGCCTCTTTCTATCCGGATCAACACTTATTATGACAACATCAAGACTTTTACTCTGGTATTCATCAAGATCTTCTACATGCCTTAGTGATAACTGACCTGCAGGTATAAAAGCTCTGACCTCATCAAGATACGCTATACAGCCTTTCTTAACTATTTCAATGATTTTAACCGTTGCAACAGTTTTGTCGGCAAGCATTTTTTCAAAAACTTCCCATTTTCCTGCATCAGGATCCTCATCATTATTTCTTTCTTCAAGAGATTTATTAATCTCCTCCTCAAAGTCCTTCATGCTCTCTTCCATAAATCGTCCTCCTATCTTAAACTTTTTCTAAAATTTTATTCTCAGTATCATCATAACGGATACCTATGAAAAGATTATAACATATAATCTTGAATAAATCTTGTTTTTATTTAGGATTATTTTGTATACTACTGCCACAGCCCGGACCTGCCTTGTATAAAACAGCTTGACATCACTTTGCTATATGCTATACTAAAATCAATAATAATTCTTATAATTATATTTAAAAAAGGAGTTTTTATTTTATGAAACTTAAATACAGCAGGCAGCGTGAAGCCATAATTGAATGTCTTAAAAACAGGCATGACCATCCTACTGCGGATGCCTTATTTCAGGCACTGCGTTTAAACAACCCAAGGATAAGCCTGGGCACTGTCTACAGAAATCTGGGACTTTTAACAGAACTTGGCAAAATTAACCGTATATCCTGTGGTGACGGTATAGAAAGATATGACTATATTACGGATAAACATGATCATTTTGTATGCAGAAAATGCGGAAAAATCATTGATCTTGAGCCGAAACTGAAGGGAGATATTAAACATCATGCCGTACATACCGATATAGGCAGAGTTGATTCACATGCACTTATATTTTACGGTCAATGCAGGGAGTGCCTTGACATCTGAGTTTACTTTAAGCATTAAATTCTTAAAAAACTAAAACTTATACGCCTACTATACCTGTTGCCTGCGGAAATAAACCGCATATAAGCCTCCCCTGCAAAACCGTTACGGCTCCTATATCCCCATCTCATTTATCGCAAGTTTTATTGCACCCATTATCCCCTGATCGCCCTTTAATGCTGCAGGTACTATATACCCATTAAGATTTTTAAATTCCCCTGTCAAAAGATAGGAGCCGTTGAAAATCTCAAGTTTCCTGTGTATAAGCCCAAAAAGCTTCTCCTGCTTCATTATGCCGCCGCCAAGAATTATAATTTCCGGTGAAAGTACAAGTATATAATCATACAGTGCCTGTGCTATATAATAAGCCTCAAGCTCCCAGACACTGTCATTTCCGGCAAGATCCGCCCCCTTTACGCCCCATCTGCTTTCAACAGCAGGACCGCAGGCAAGCCCTTCAAAACAGTTTTTATGATAAGGACATATCCCTTTAAAATTGTCGTCCGGGTGCTGCCTTAAAAGTATATGCCCCGCTTCGGGATGAAGCATACCATGTACCAAACTGCCCTCTGCAAGCACGCCAATCCCTATACCGGTTCCTATAGTCATATAAAGAGCATTTTTTATACCCCTTGCCGCTCCCCATGTCGCCTCACCTAAAAGTGAAGCATTGACATCTGTATCAAAACCTACAGGTATATTAAAACTTCTTTTAAATTCTCCGACGATATCACAGTTTCTCCACGGGATTTTCGGGGTTTCGGTTATATAACCATAGGTTTTTGAATCTCTGTTTAAATCTATCTGTCCGAAACAGCCTATACCAAGTGCCTCGATATTTTTATCATTAAAATATTCCTTTATCTCAGGAAAAGTTTTTTCCGGAGAAACCGTAGGGATTGAAATCTGTTCTTTTATAATGCCGTTTTCATCTCCTATGGCACATACCATCTTTGTGCCTCCGACCTCAAGTGCCCCTATAACCATATTAACCTCCATTAATAAATAAAGCTGATGTATCCTTTTAAGTTAATCACGTCATTATCAATATTCAGTAATTAATTTAAAATAATATCTAAAAGTTTTTAAACAGATATTTTAAAATTTTCATGCATTAAATACATACTTATCAAGACGTTCAAATGCTTCTTTTACAAGCGAAAACGGAAGTGCAAGATTCATGCGTATATGGCAATTGCCGTTAAATAAACGTCCGTCCTGCCATATTACTCCATATTCAACTCCCAGTTTATAAAGCGTCTCTATATTTTTATTATGCTTTTTACACCAGTTTGTACAGTCAATAAAAAGCATATAGGTTCCCTGCGGCTTTGAAACCTCAACTCCTTCGAAATGTGAATTTATATAATCAACTGCATAGTTTACATTGGCACTTAATACATCACGCAGCTCATCAACCCATACATGCCCCTGCGGTGTATAGGCTCCTATAAGTGCATGCATTGAAAGAACATTCATTTTATTGTAGTGTGAAAGTGAAGCCTCTTTATCAATGCGTTCACGCATCCATTCATTATAAACTATATGGTAGGCTCCTATAAGACCGGCAAGATTAAAGGTTTTTGAGGGTGCATAAAGAGCAAAGGTACGCTCCCTTGCATCTTCCGAAACCGACTGTACAGGTATATGATGGTTTCCGTTTAGCGTAAGATCTGCCCAGATTTCGTCTGAAACTACAAAAACATTGTGTTTTTTATAAATTTCCATAGCCTTTTCGATTTCCCATCTCTCCCACACTCTGCCGCTTGGATTATGCGGCGAACAGAATATAGCGGTATGTATACAGTTTTTCCTTATCTTATCCTCCATGTCTTCATAATCCATACGCCATATACCGTCTTTATCTTTTTTAAGAGGACTTAATATAAGGTTATATCCGTTATTTCTAAGACAAATAGTAAAGCCTATATATGTAGGGGCATGAAGAAGTATATTATCGCCCTTTGAACACAGCACATTTACGGCAGAGATAAGCCCGCCCAGAACACCGTTTTCATAACCTATATTGCAGCACTCAATCCCTTTTATACCATGACGTTTTTCCATCCAGTCCGTTATAGCCTTATAATATTGTGCTGAAGGATTAAAATAGCCAAAAAGCGGATGATTTACCCTATTTATTACAGCCTCCTGTATGCCGGGAGCTGTGGCAAAATTCATATCCGCAACCCACATAGGAATCCTGGCAAAGCCTTCCCTTACAGGCAGTTTAGTGCCTGCAAAATCTATAGCTTCAATAGCAAGAGCATCTTTTCCGCTTCTGTCAATTATGCTTGTAAAATCATAATTCATATCTTCACCTCTCAAATTAAAATTATTTTATAACACAGTCTTAAAGCATGTAATTTATTATATTATACAAGTGTCAAAAGTATAAAAATTCGATGCAAGATTGCTTGCAATAGAATTTATTATCTTTTGACACACAAAAAATATAAGTAAGCAGCCATTTTTTGTAAAAAAATGAGCGAATTACGAATATTTTTGCAGGGATTGCGAAAAGCGAAGCTGTAGCAATCCTGTATCAATAGGTGTCAAATACTTCTGACACCTACGCCATTATATACGGCAGTTTAATAATTTCATGTCCATAATGCCCGGCTGTTTAATTATACAGCTTAATATAAATAAAATCCAGATATGTAAATATTAATATAAAATATTTTATATTAAATCTGTAAAATAAATACTTTAGATTTATGACATAAGATTGTAAGCAAAGATTAACATATCTATAAACCCCTTTATTTAAAAGGCTTTTCGGACTTTCAGGCTTAAAACCCGCCTTGCATGTATTTTGTAAGTATGCTAGAATGAAAATGGTTAAAATGATAATTAATCTGGGAGAAACTGGAAAGATATATTTTAAATACACAGTAAAGGAGAAGATTAATTTTTATGAAAAAGAAATTTTTACTTGGATGTTGTACATTCAGTATAATATCCGCAATTACGGCAGCAGCATATAGCGGCGCTGCAAACACCGCTCTGGCAGCAACAAATGGAAAAAATACGGGTTATTTTGCTGTAGCAAAAAAAGGAAAAACCTCCAAGAAAAAAGCTTCATCAAGTATAAAAACAGGTATCGGCAAGTCAAACAATGTCCAGACTGCCGGCATGGTAATACAGTCCGTTGATGCAAACGGGGTTATAACCGCTAAAGACGGCAATGATATATCATATGTAACAACTAAAAACGCAAAATTAAAATCAATGTACGGCGGAGTTATAGATAAAATTACAGATGATTATATAGGCAGTGAAATAGTTGTAACCTCTCCTGCCGAAATGCCTGCAATATATCCTGCAAATTATATAGCAAGTGAAGTAGTATTTCTTCCTAAGGGTGTGTCGGCAGTTACAGGCGAGATACAAAGCAGTCTGAATAATGCATCTAAAAGTGCAAAGCTGCGTCTGTCGGACGGAAGTACCCTTATCGCAAACCTTGATAATAATGTTGTAGTTGAAAATGAAAACGGTGAAAATATAGAATTAAGTTCAATTAAGAAAAAAAGCACCGTTACACTTTATTATTCGGGAGAACTGACATTAAGCGATCCTCCTCAGGCATATGCCGATAAAATAGTTGTAAATAACAATGCACTGAAAGGGGTATATTAATATATCCTGCCGTTTATATATGTTTTTTTAATCATTAAAAAAATATAATATAAGACTGCGAAAAATATAGAATAAACATATTTTCTAATTAATAAAGTCTTTTAAACAAGGTCTGTATAACTAATACAGACCTTGTTATGTTTTTTCTTAATTATAAAATCTCCTCGTATTTTATACCTCATTATATTTTTCATGTATGTTATATTTATTCACTTTATATTTATAATTTTTCATTTTTTATATGTATTAATTCTACATTTTTTATTAAACAATTAAAGAGCGTGTCATAAAAAAAGCAGTTTAAAGACAGCAGAAACTGCGACAAATAAAAGCGATGACCTACTTCGCACTTTCAAATTCCTTTGTAAATTCTGCAAGATCATGCCCTTTAAATACCCTTTCAAGAAGCTGCGGCAGCTTCTGAGGATTACATGCAAAGCACGGGATACCGAGTGATGATATACGTCCTGCCATCTGTGCATCATAATAAGGTTTTCCGCCGTCAGCTATTGCAAGCAGACATACTACCATAACCTGTGAATCTTTCATATCCTTAAGCCGCCTAAGCATGCCTGCACGGTTGCCGCCCTCCATAAGATCGGAAATTAAAAAAAATAAAGTTTTTTTAGGATTTTCAATATACCTGCTGCAGTAGGCAAGCGATTTATTTATATCGGTTCCGCCGCCAAGCTGAAAACCGAATAAAAGATCTACAGGATCTTCGGTTTTTTCACTTAAATCAACAACTTCAGTGTCAAATGCCACTATCTTTGTATTAAGTAAATTCATTCCTGCCAGTATACAGCTCATTATTGATGAATAAATCACCGATTCTCCCATAGAGCCGCTCTGGTCAACATCCAGAATTACAGTAAATTTATTTGCAGAGGTCTGCGTACTCCTTTCAAAAAAATAGTAGTGCTCAGGTACAATTTTTTTGAGATCCCTGTTGTAATTTTTAATTCCATGTCTTATGGTTGTCTTAAAGTCAAGTGCCGAGGCGGAGGGTATAGGAGAATGGCGTTTTTTATTAAGCGCTGCAGTTACTGCACGCCTTATATCGTCAGCCAGAAGTTTATTAATCTGCTCAACTATTTTTTTCATAAACTCCCTTACACTGTCCTTGCTTTGTTTAGGCACCTGGTCCTTTAAAAGCATTATAGTGGAGGCAAGATTTATATCAGGTTCAATCTGTTCAAGAATTTCAGGCTCAAATATAAGCTGCTTCAATCCGCACCGTTCCATAGCATCGGTCTGTATTATCTTTACAATTTCTTTGTCAAATAAGCTGCGAACATCTCCAAGCCATCTGCTTATATAAGGTTTTGAAGCTCCCTTGCCGGCACCTCTTGTGCTTCCGCCCATAAAGCTTTTTTCTTTATTATATATCGCATCAAGAGCCTGATCCATGAGATACTGCTCATCAGTCAATATATCACCTCTAAAATCTCCCATGCTTTCAAACTCTTTATGACTTTCTTCTCCTAGGATAAGCCTCCATCGCCTTATCCTGTCTTTATAATCCATAAATTACAAATTCCTTTCACGGTTGGTATTCTCCCTGGAGTCTGCGGTTTTCACACCTTGTCTGTATAATCCATATATTATACATCCTTTTCACAGCCGTCAGATACAGGCAGCATATTTAGCTATATATCTCCAAAGTCAAAATCATCAAGCCCTGATATGTCCTCAAGCTCTTTCGGTTTTAACATGGAATTTAGTGTCTCTGCCGTCCGGACAGGATTTATATCCCAGATCTCACCGAGATTTTCCGCTATCTTGTATTTTTCTTCAGAAGAAAAATCTGCAAAAGCACGCCTTAAAAACACAAGAGAACGTTTGAATTCATCATCATCAAGTGTATCAAGATATGAACTTAATTTTTCCCATAAACTAAGTCTGGCGATAAGGGCATAACGATTTTTCATTGCAAGTCCTTCAAACCATGAAGCTCCAAGCTCTGCCGGAATCCCCTTTGAAAGCCTTCTTTCAACCTCAATTCCAAGCTCCTCCTTATCCATACTGCCCATTTCAAGTAATATGGCTGCTGAAAGACCTGAAAGTCTGGTATTTAAATCATCTCTTGACGAAATCTCAAAAAGTGTCTTTTTCCATCTTGCACTATCAAGAAAATCATGTTCTATGCAAACTGAATGGAGTGTTATAATTGCATCTGCCATAACTTTTGCCGCTTCATCATCACAGGTACATTCACCCGGAAGTATAAGGCATGCCCTTAAAAACAACTGTGAAAGTATAGGCTCTATGGGGGTTTTGTCAAGTTTTCTGATATCCCCGTATAAAATCGCCGGTGAAAGTGCGGCTGCGGTTTTTGCTATTTCATCAACTGCGGCTGCATCAATGGCAGTTTTTTGAAGCACATTTAATGCACTTTCAAGACTTTTAGACATACCACAGTAAAAGGCTTCATTTACCAGTACTGCCAGCTCCGATATACTTGAAGCCTCCTTTAATCTCTCATTTATCTCAAAAGCTGCGGCAAGCTCTACAGTATCTCCTTTAAGCACCGCTTCAACTATCCTTATCTCGGACTCGGGGCTCCACTGAAGCAGCCAATGCTCTGCCCATGTCGCCTTTTCCTGCTTTACTTCACGGACTTTTGCAAATCCTATATTAAGCAGCCTTAATTTATGCAAAAAAAATGAACGTTCAAGGTCTATAAAAGCCGCCTCTTTTGATTTTCCCCTCAGATTCTCACGCAGATCAAGACTCAGCTCCTGTGAAACGAGAGTTTTATACTTTTCAAGTCTAAGCTCCTTTAATTTCCTGTTAAAATCGGACTGTATAGAGGTTGAACTAAGTCCTTCAGGTATTTCGCCTATCATCGTGCCTATATCGGTATCAGCCACTGCAAGCACTATCTCTGAAAAATTCCCATGACCTATACATGTAACTGCCGCATCCTTTATATCCCTTAAAGTGGGTATGCTGCCTCCATGCATTTTTGCAAGTGCATGTGAAAGTCGTATTGCTTCTATAATTTCCGCTGAAGAAACATGCGAACCGTGCTCTCTTAAAAATGCTCCTAAAGCCGCAAAGTATTTTGCAGGAGCATAACCAGGTTCACAACGATTTAATCCTTCCCACAACAATTCATAGTATGCCGGCGCTTTATTTCCTGCACCATAACCTGAACGCTCTGACAGCCTGAAATATGAATATGGCATCAGGGTTATACTGCTTTCAAGCTTTGAAAGTATTTTAAATTCACTGTCCTCCATAGGCATACAATCGGAAAGTATACCCTGTATATGAAAGGCCCCTACAACCATCACTATCTCATGCGGTTCTATACCGTCTTCTAAAGCATTGCAGACTGTACGAAGCATATATGATTCCCTAACTATATTCCTTGCATCATCTATGGTATTTGAAAGGGTAAGCTGCCTTAAGTTATTGCCGAAAGCTGCCGCCCCCTCCATATATGCCTCCTCGGATGCAGCCTGCTCCATCGTTCTTTCCCAAAAAACCTCATTGCTGCCGTCTGTAGAAAGTTCGTCAAGCCGCCTGTGCACATATTCATTTAAAGATTCGGACACCGGCTCCATACCCGACTCTTTATTCAAATTATCCTGCTTTGATTTTTCAATCCCTAAAAAGATTGATGAAGGCAGATCACAAAAACTGCACTTTACATTATTTTCAACCGACCATACCATCGCCTGGTATTCCGGCGAATATACTGCAAACGGATAAAGTATAGTTCTTACAGGCGGTTGTGAAGTATATGCCATAATTGCCACAGGCGGCTTTACTTTTTTACTGCCAAGTTCAGGGATTAAACTGCTAAAATCGGAGGGACCTTCAATCAGTACAAGCTTAGGCTTTATTCTGTCAAGATATTTTCTAAGATAATAAGCACCTGCCGGTGAGAGGTGCCTTATCCCAAATACATGAGGCTTTGCTTTATCAGATCTTGGAGATAAATTACAGTTTTTTATTATATCCCGGTTATCCTGTATTTTTTTCATAGGTTTAAATATTCCTGTTTAGATGTATTTGTACCGCTATACAACAGCTGTACACATTGAGTTTATTAAAATTTTCTGTAAATTCAAAGACTCCGACATATAGATTTTTCATACTAAGTTATACATCATTAAGCTCTCTACATTCCTTATACAGCGAGAGCCAGCCTGAGCCTCTTTTTTTCATTATATTTTCAAGATACTCTTCCCATACCTTTGAATCCTTGCCTTCTTCTTTTACCACCGCACCCTGCAAAGCTGCCGCAAGATCCCTGTCGGATATATTGCCATCCCCGAAGCTTCCGGCAAGTGCCATACTGTTTGCAAGCAGTGATATGGCTTCAGCGGTTGAGAGCACGCCTGTGGTTGTCTTTAATTTCTGCTTTTTATCAAGAGTCTCTCCCTGCCTTAATTCCCTAAATATAGTACATACCTTTTTAAGCACCTCATCCTTTGGAAGCTTTGCATTTAAATCAAGGCTTCCTGCAAGCTGATCTATCCTTGTTCTTACTATATCCATCTCAGCCTCTATGCTTGCAGGGCTTGGAAGCACTACTATATTAAAACGTCTTTTCAATGCGGCGGACATCTCGTTTACACCTTTATCTCTTGTATTTGCGGTTGCAATTATTGAAAATCCCTTCTGTGCCGGTATCTCTATATTAAGTTCAGGCACCGATATCCTTTTTTCAGATAAAAGTGATATAAGAGCATCCTGTACTTCCGAAGCACATCGTGATATCTCTTCAATTCTTGCTATCGCCCCCTGTTCCATAGCACGATATACAGGGCTCGGTACCATAGCCTCCTTTGAAGGACCGCCTGCTATAAGCATTGCGTAATTCCATGAATATCGTATCTGTTCCTCGGTAGTACCTGCCGTTCCCTGTACCACCCTTGTAGAATCCCCGTTTATAGCTGCACTGAGGTGCTCTGAAAGCCATGATTTTGCAGTACCGGGTTCACCTATAAGAAGCAGAGCCCTGTCGGTAACAAGTGTTGCAACCGCTATCTCTACAAGCCTTTCATTACCTATATACTTGGGTACTATATCAACATTTCCCGCTCTTCCGCCACATATATATTTAAGCACCGATCTGGGAGACATCCTCCAGCCGGAAGGTACCGGATATTTTTCATCATTTATAAGTGCATCTATCTCATTTTTAAATAACTGCTCGGCAGGCAGTCTCTGAAGCTTTTTATCAGACATTTAATTCTCCATTCAGCCACAGTGTATTATGATTCTGATATATTAGAAAATCCTAAAACTATATGGCATATAATTTATTTGCAGTATGAGTTTACCATTTTACTTACAAATGGACAAGATGCAGAATATATCTTTTAAAATGTGTAGCAAAAATATCCTTTAAGCAGTATAATTTTCAAAAGACATACCAATTTTATTAAGTGAGGAAGTGATATGAAATTGATTTCTATAAAAACACTGTTTTCGTTAAAATCTTTACGCAAAAAGTTGTTTTTTAATATGCTCGGACTTGCAGCATTAACCATGCTTATATCATTTTCGGGATTATTTTTCAGTTTTAAATACACAGAAAACAGAACCGTCAATTCGGTTAATACACTGATGGATATATATGAGCTTCAGCTTAAACTGCATTTTAAAACATTGTCCGGTATAGGCGATGGTACGGCAGTTGAATCACGGGTGATTATAGAGGAGTTTCTTTCTGACGAAAACCTGAGCTTTGATGATCTTAAGATGTCAAAGGAAAATATGGAGAAGCTGAAAAAAAGACTTTCACTTGCACTTAAACCGGAAATGTTCCGTAATGAATGCTCAGCCTTTTTTATTATACTTAATACATCGCTTGAAAATAAAGAGTTTTTTTATAAAAGCTCTGAAAATGCGTATCAAACTGAAGATAGTATATCAAACAGTATCCTAAAAACTGACTTTGATGAAAGAATTTTTGATGAATTTAAAGCAGGAGATAAAACCAGAGAGCTTATCATATCAGATAAAAATGTATTTTTACTTTGGAAAATTTATGGAAATGACGAAAAAATATATGGTATCTGCGGATATGAAATAGACGAAAGCTTTTTTCAGGATAAATACATTCAAAACACGGACTTAAAATCATATACGATATTGCTGTTTTCAAAAAATGCACTTAATGAAACAGGTGAACAGGACATTAGTCCGGCGATAGACCTAAAAAGCGGCAAAGAATCTTATAATGATCGGAACATGAATTTTATAAGTCAAAAAATCTCAAAAAATCTCTATTCGTATAAAGGAAATAATATTGATAATGTCGGCAACTCAAAAGATATCTCTTTATTTGACAAATCCGGTTCATGCAGATTATATGTAATGATAAGCAGGAAAGAATATAAAGCTGAAACCTGCCGAAATATAATAAAAATCTCGGCTTTACTCTGTCTTATAATACTCTTTATAATTATAAGTTCCTTTTTTTTAAGTAATAGCTGCATTAAAGAATTACTTATAAGCATAGAAAGATTTAAAAAAGGACAATCGGAAGAAGAAAATGAGAATCTGCCGCAGGAAATAAAAGACTTTTTTGCTTTTTTAAAAACGGAGAATGAAAAAAAGCAAAAAGCATATAGTGAAGAAATACTTGCTTTAAAGCAGGAAGTCAAACGACTTGAATATGACAGAAAAAAAGAAATAGATCCCGATAATTTCAAAAGCTTTTTAGAGGGAATAAGTACACTGACAAAAACTGAAAAAAAGATATTTGATTTGTACAGGAAAGGGCATACCGCAAAAGAAATTTTAGAAATAGCAAATATAAAAGAGAGTACTTTAAGATACCATAACCAAAACATTTACAGCAAGTTATCTGTAAATTCTATGAAGCTTATGCTCAGATACTGCACTTTAATGCAAAACAATAGCAAAACAGAACTGTAAATCCCCTATTATCCGATAGATAATATTGGGGAAATCCCGGTAAAACGGATAGCTTTAAGGGGGACAAAATAATAATCTCGGGCTACTATGACAAAAAATAAAAAAAGCTTTAAAAGTCTTTTAAAATTTAAGGAGGGTAAACATGAGATATAAAAGAAGCTTATTAATTTCGGTAGCCATAGGTCTGCTTATGCTTGTATCTGCCGCTTGTGTAAAATCGGATAATACAAATACTACGGATACGACAAATGCCTCACAAAATAGTGAAAAGGAAAGTAACAAGGAAAACAAAAAGGAAACAAAAAAACGTGAAAAATCGAAAAACAGTGAAGATAAAGAAGAAGTAAAACAGGTGTCGGAAGTTCCTCATATTATTCTGGAGAAGACAAGTCAAATCTATGTAGATAAAAACAGTGATCATTATCTGTATATCTCGGAAATTTCTCACCTGTGCTTAAAGAACGATTCAGAAGAATTCAAACCTCTTGCTAAGGCACTTGATAAATATAACGAAGAAGCGGATGCAAATATTGCCAAGGCTCGTGAAGAAATGGCTGCCTGTTGTGAAGATCTTAAAAAAGATAGTCCGTCATATTTTTACAATCATCCTATGCTTAGCGATGAAACTGATGTCTATGTAATAAGATCTGACAAAAACATAGTCAGCATACTTGATTACCGTGTTGCGGACTACGGTGGAGTGCATCCCGGATATCAATACAGTTCACATAATTATGATACTAACACGGGAGAAGAAATTAAGTTTACAGATGTTGTAAAAGATACCTCAGCTTTCTTTGGTTTGGCAGATAATAAAATAAAGGAGAATTATCCTGACGATAATTTGACAATGCCTTCAGAGTATGTAAAAGATATGCAGGACAGTAACTACAAGGATCTTGTATGGACGGTCAATGCGGAAGGAGTCAGCGTGTATTTTAATACATACACCTTAGGTGCATACGCATCAGGAGTTCAAATCATTACTGTATATTTTGATCAGGCAAAAGATATGTTTAACGACAAGTATGTCAATAAAGAAAAAGATTACGTTTTTCCTTTACTAACGGAAGATATGGTTATAGATCTGGATATAAACAATGAAGGAAAAAGAGAGCCGGTGCGTGTTAAGAATTTAAAAGAAAAAGTGTATGAAGATAATGATATCTACTTCACCGGCATGGAAGTCTTTGCAGGAGATAAAAAAAGTGTAAGAATCTATGGATATGACGGTTCAACTTATGTTATAAAAAAAGACGGAAAATATTATCTGTATTTATTTTCGGAACAGGAGGGAGACTATGAAGCTCTCTCAGTAGTAGATCTTTCGACTATGAATTATAATATGACAGATGACACCTTTTATATCAGTCCGGCATCTATAACAACCTACTGGTCGGAAGACGGAAACACTTATAAATGGCTGGAAGAAACTTTTACAGATACGCAGTCATTTCAGGCTTCAATATCGGCACAGCTGTTAAGTACTTTCTTTGCAGCAAAGGAATGGTATGTAGGAAAAAATGGTCGCCCTGAATCTAATGAAGATCGCTACAAGGTTACAAGCAATCATGTTCTGCACACCTTAAAAGATGTTAAATGTGAGGAAGTTGATGAAAAAGGAAATGTCAAAAAATCTGCAGTTATACCTGAAAACTCTTATCTGCTTTTTCTATACAGCGATGGCGAAAACTGGGTTGATGTGAGAATAATAGATGAAAATGACGTAAACATTACAAAAACAGACAATGGAGACGGCAGCTTTGACAAATACTTCTCTGTTAAAAATATATCACTTAAGGATTATAAAGGTCCTCTCTACAGGATTACCATTAACAAAGACGAAGAATATTATAAAACAAAGGTCGGCGGAGTGGATATAAACCAGTTATTTGAAGGTATAGTATTCGCCGGATAGTAAATATACTTTTTAACAGACAAAAACTGCTTTTGGAAATAAAAATTTTCCAAAGGCAGTTTTTTATTAAAAAAGTCTTATTAAAAATTTATGTTGATATATACCTGAAGTAAAAGTATAATTTTTGAGCAAAGGAGCTTTACAACTATAGGTTAGTAATACATAACTAAAGTCAAAGGAGAAGATGCAATGAAAATTAAACTTGAAGGCGTTATGGAAACAATGCTTATAACACTTGATGCCAGAGCAAGAGATTATTCTGCTGAAAAACCGATATTGAATGATAAAAAATCGGCAGAAATGGTAAATATGATAGATTATGATTTTACATCATTTTCGGAGGATAAGATGGCACACTTGGGGATTGTGGCAAGAGCTAAAGTAATAGATGATGAGATTAAAAAATTTATAGAAAAATACCCTACCTGCCATATAGTTTCCATAGGTTCAGGTCTGGATACACGTTTGACAAGAATTGATAACGGAAAAATACACTGGTATGATGTGGATTTCCCGGAAGTTATAGAAATAAGAAAAAAATTTTTTAATGAGAATGAGAGAATAAAATTTATTAAAAAATCCGCCCTTGATGCAAGCTGGACAAAGGAAATATGTACAAATGGAGAAAAGCTTTTGATAATTTCCGAAGGTGTTATAATGTATTTTCATCCGGAGCAGGTTAAAGAGTTTTTAAATATACTTACAGATAACTTCGACTCCTTTGATTTATATCTTGATTGCCTCTCAACAAGGCTTGTCAATAAAGCAAAAACCAATAAATCGGTAAAACGGACAAACTCGGAATATTATTTCGGAGTAACAAACGGCAAGGAGCTTATTTCCTTAAATCCGAAATTAAAGCAAACGGGATATATCAACTTTACAAAGGAATTAGAAAAAAAGATCAGGGGTATATTTAAAATCTTTATACCGGTTGTTTATCTTATGAACAACAGGCTTATTATGTGCAGATATGATAAACAGGAATGATATGATAGGGGGTAGTATATAACTATAGACACAAAAAGTTTAACGTCTTATAATTACTATTATATAGTACAAATTCAAAAAGTCTGCTTCTAAAACCATGAAGTGATGACGGAACTTTTGCACATAAAGACATTGCCTTTAAGTTTATTTCTTGGATTTTAACGGAGATTGTAAACATATATCTTTATTAATAATGAAGATATTTTAGATAAAACTATATCCAAAATTTTAGAATTTAAGATGTGAGCAAGAACAACAAATACGAGGAGAATAACGGTGAATATATGGACTAAAAAAAGTATTGAATTAGCAAATCAAAGAAATTATTTAGATTTATTGTTTAAAATATATCCTATGTCGGTTAATTTAAGAAGAGAATTAAGCAGCAAAACAATTAGCGAAATAACCAACTATTTTAATAATAAAGATTCAAAAAAATTACTTAACCTTTTATTGTCTCAAAATATTTTTCCAATAAAAGATTCTTATGTTGCCTATTTGAAAAGAGATAAATCGGCGATAGATAGAAATCCTAATACTGTTTCTAGAATAACCGGTATACTTTATGAGATGGGATTGGATGAAATATTTAATAAAACAACAGCGCCAAAAGAAACTAATAGACAAATAGGACCATTATTTAAAAATTGGATAGATACAGGGGCTTTAGGATGTAAAATAACAACATCAGAAAATGAATTTTTAAAAGCTAAGAAAAATATGGTATTTAATGGTACTGATTCAAATATGAAATTTTTTGCAAATAAATACCTGGGATATGATAGAAATAAAGGATTAGATTTCTTAGCAAAATTTAATAATACTTATATTTTAGCAGAAGCCAAATTCTTAACCGATTTTGGTGGTCATCAAAATGCACAATTTGTAGATGCTATATCTACAATGGAATCTAAATTTAGAAATACAAATAATAAGGTGAAAACCATTGATATTTTAGACGGAGTTTTATATATAAAATCAAGAAACAAGATGTATACAATGATATCTGAAAACTTTGGTGATGATGATATTATCATTTCAGCAGTATTACTTAGAGATTATTTATATTCAATATAAATAAAGGAGTCGCTCATGATAAAGCTTTATTACGATAACAAAAAGGCTCTGGATGAAATAGAAAATTTAATACAGCAAAAAAGAGGGAATAAAATTTTTATTAATAAAGAAAATAATACAGGTATCTTTATACATGGAGATAATTTTGATGTGATGATTTCTTTATTGGACGAATTCGAAAATAAAATAGACTTAGTGTATATAGATCCGCCATTTAATACAAACTCCGATTTTTATTATAGTGAATACAACACTTCAACGGTTAGTGCCTCTAAAAATGATATAGTTGCTTATAGTGATAAAATGTCTTTTGAGGACTATCTGGAATTTATAAGAGAACGAATTGTTGTTATAAGAAAACTGCTAAGCGATAAAGGTACTTTATATTTTCATATTGATTGTAAAGTTGGACATTATATTAAGATAATTTTGGATGAAATTTTTGGAATTGATAATTTTGTTAATGATATTACAAGAGTAAAATCTAACCCTAAGAATTTCAAAAGAAAAGCTTATGGTAATGAAAAAGATGTTCTATATGTTTACTCAAAAGTTCCACAAAAAAATATTTTTAATAATGTGTTAGTACCACTTACAATAGAAGAAATAAAGAAATCTTTTCCAAAATCAGATAAAAACGGTCGCCACTACACAACCGTACCTTGTCATGCACCTGGAGAAACAAAAAATGGGGATACCGGAAAAGAATGGAAAGGAATGTTGCCACCTAAAGGGAGACATTGGAGATGCAGTCCTAATGAATTAGAAGAACTGGATAATAACAATTTGATAGAATGGTCTAAAAATGGTATTCCCAGGATTAAGAAATTTTCAGATGAACATAAAGGAAAAAAAATTCAAGATATTTGGAAAAATTATAAAGATCCGCAGTACCCAATATATCCAACAGAAAAAAATTATGAAATGTTATCTATGATAATTCAGCAATCATCAAATGAAAAATCAATTATAATGGATTGTTTTTGTGGTTCATCCAGTTTTTTGAGTGCCGGAATTGATAATAATAGATATGTTATAGGAATTGATAAATCAAAAGTAGCAATAGATGTATTAACAGGAAAACGGGATAATCTTAAAGATATATGCATTATTGATTTATAATTTTAGGTATTTATTGTTATATGGTATTACCGGAAATAGTAACGGTACAGATAGATCTTTCAGGAAATCCATCAAATAAATTCCCTAAAATACTTGCTGTAATTTCACCTGCCTTACTTTCAATCGGCGGTGCATTAGGATATTATTTTTCTCAAGATAAAGAAAAGAAATATTTAATGCTTGCAGTTATTGGAAGTTTATTGCCAATTATAACCTTATTGTTTAACAAATAATGAGGTTATAATTGTAATAAAAAATTCCAATCTTTGCTGACAGTAATATCCTTAAAGCCTGTTTTTATTGCCCCACTCACACATTCCGTCTAAAATTGGAATGAGGGATTTCCCTCTTTCCGTTAAACTATACTCTACTTTCGGCGGAATCTGTGGGTATTCTTCTCTATGCACAAGACGGTCAGCCTCAAGTTCCTTTAGGGCAGAGCTCAGTGTTTTATAAGAAATTCCCCCTATATATTTTTTCATCTCATTAAAGCGAACCACACCAAATGACATTAAAGCATATAGGATAGACATTTTATATTTGCCATTGATTAACGATAATGTATAACTAAATCCTGTAGAATTTATACACTCGGAAGAAACATGTTTTTCACACATTTTAAACTCTCCAATAGGTAAGTATTGAACATCATTGTAAGTATCACACCTCAATGTGCGTACTTGCTATAATTCTTGTTATATATATAATTTTAATATAGACATTATTAAAAGTCAATTTAAAGAAACAGGAGAAAATATTATGAGTAAAAAAATTGTAGTTATCACCGGCAGTCCACGAAAAAACGGAAACAGTCTTGCTATGACAAAAGCTTTTATTAACGCAGCAAAAGAGCGAGGACATAGTATTACCGTATTTGATGCAACTTCTTTAAATGTGGATGGATGCAATGCATGTGAAACATGCTTTAAGAGTGGAAAAGCCTGTTCTTTTGATGATGATTTCAATTCCATTGCTCCGGCAATTTTGAAAGCGGATACAATCATCTATACAATGCCTGTTTACTGGTACTCTATCCCGGCAAAAATCAAAGCGGTTATAGACAAGACGTTCCCTTTTTATCTGGATGGTGAAAATGTTACGGGAAAAGGATGCGGTCTTATATGTTGCTGTGCTGAAGACGATATGTCCGTTATGGACGGTGTACGGATTCCTATTGAACGTACTGCCGCTCTATTAAAATGGCATATGGTAGGTGAGGTACTTATAACCGGTGTACAAAATGAGGGAGATATTGAGAAAACTGACGGTTGTAAACAGGCTGCAGCTCTTGCTGAAAAAATTTAATTCTATAACGTTTCTATAATCTTTGGACATAGGAAATCAGATTTGCAAACACTTAAAATAGCCGGTATAATAGACACAAAATATTGACCTTTTCTTTCTTTTTTACATATTTTATAATTAAATCCATGATTAATCGCTTTTAGTTTTCTATTGTTCTAATACTTATTTTGCTTAAAAAAATCTAATATTTTGAATTCATTACCTCGAACATTTATCTTTTTATTTCCATTTTTGGAAAGTAAATAGACCGTATTGCAAGTTTGAAACATAAGTTCTATATCGTGTGTTATAAGCATAACAGGGGTGCTTCTGATTTTTTTCTTAATGGCATCCGCAACAAGCACCATCCTTCTATAATCCAATCCTGCCGTAGGTTCGTCCAAAATAATAAACTTAGAATCTTTAAGGAATGCTATAAGAAGTGCTAGTCTTTGTTTTTCTCCGCCCGATAAATCATGTGGATTTAACATTCTCTTATCCCATAATTCCATTTCAATCAGATACTTTTTAACCTCTGCTAAATATTGTTGATCTTTATTTTTATCTTTCGGGATTAGTTCCTTTTCAACAGTCTCACAAAAAAACATATTACTACAATTTTGTAAGCTAATTGCCACATTAGACAACCTGCTACTTGTAGACTGACCATAAGATGTCTTCCCTTTTCGCATTGGTATAAGACCTGTCAGCTCTTTGGCAAGAGTTGTCTTCCCTATGCCATTTTCACCTATTAAAGCCATACATTCACCAAGATTTAGGGTAAAATTAACAGGTTCCTTCAAACTATATCCTTTATTAGAGACATAAACATCTTCAATACTTATCATCTGATAATTATCAGGATCTTCCATAGTCGATTTTAAATTCTGATTATTAAAAGAACGCAAATCATTTTCACGTTTGACATCAGCCGTTAGTTCTTCAGATGAAAAAATCGCCTGAATCTTTCCGTCTTTAAGAAGGATTAGGCGATTCAATAGCTGACTTAAATATGATAATCTATGTTCTGCTATAATTATTGTTTTACCTTGTTCCTTTAAATATTTCAAAATTTTTTCAAGATCATTTATTGCTTTATAATCAAGATTCGCTGAAGGTTCATCGAAAAAAATAATTTCACTGTCAAATACCAAAGTTGAAGCGATAGCCACTTTTTGCTTTTGTCCTCCAGAAATTTCTCTTACTTTTTTGTTTTTTAAATCAGCAATACCAATTTCTTGTAAGGCATTCTGCACTCTTTTGTGTAGCAATGGACGGTCCATTCCCATGTTTTCTCCAATTAGTGCAACTTCATTTTCCACTTCTTTTGCAAAAAATTGATCATTGGGATTTTGAAAAACATTACCCACGTACTTCGCAATTTCTCCCTTTTTATAATCAGAAACAGGCTTACCTAATATATTTATTTCTCCGTTTATATTCCCCTCATATAGGTTTGGAATTAAACCATTTAATAATCTTAATAAGCTTGTTTTTCCACAACCTGACAAACCTGTAATAACAATGAATTCACCTTTCTCTACAGAAAAATGAATGTCCTGTAAAATAGTTTCTCCGCCGTATGAAAAATTCTCTATATCAACTTTTATAATTTTTTCCATATAGTAATCCCCAAAAATACAAGTCCAACTAAAATAATGCCATAGTCTTTCCATGTGAAAGAAAGATCTTCATAAGAAGTTTTTTTGCAATCATATTCAATTCCTTTTGTAATTAAAGCGCAGGATAGAATCTCTCCTGTTTCAAATGCTTTGTAAATCATAGGGACTAAATAAATTTCTAAACTATGAATTGGTCTGATAATACTAAGTCCCATATTTCTGGTTTTTAAGCCTTCATTTATTTCTGATAAATATGCTCTATATTCCGGGATAAATCGAAAAAAAATAGCTACCCCAATACATAATGAAATTGGCAATTGAAGGCTTCTTAATGAATATATAATTGCCGATGTACCAAAACTTGATAATATAACCGCTAAAGTCCATAAAGGAAAAAGCTTAAGAATAATAAGTCCCATTGTATAAATCGATCCTATCCATCCTGAAATAGTACATTTACTTGAAACCAATGAGATCAATCCAAATAAAATAATATAGAAAATGAATAGTGAAATTGATTTTTTCTTTTTTACGGCAATAAGCAATACAAAACTAAACAGTAACATCAACCAATATACAAGCATTGTGCTAAAAAACACAATGCTTGTATAGATAACCATAAGAACTCCGATTGAAATTGGTTTGATTTGTATCTTCCTTTTTACATTATCTACAAACATCAAGATAACATTCCTTCTCTTTTGATATTCTTGTTAAAAAACTTATTGTAAATATATTTACCAAGCATTGTTCCTAAAATAGCTGCAATGACTTCCACAGACAGTATGATTGCCATATTCTTTGAATTGAAGAAAGTGTCTTTTACCATCTGAGCTTTTTCTACTGTAAACAAATTTGGAAAAGTTTTTGTTAAGCCTTCTACTCCTAAAAAAAGAATAAAGAAAAAACCATGTAACGCATAAATAACTTGAGAGATTACATATGAAATACTGATTTTACCGTCATTCATATAATTTTCTCTATTACCTATGCAAAGTTCCCCCAAAAGACCGGCTACAGCCATAATAGGGAGCATTGGAATAAATCCCATAAGTGAATAAATAATACCTGCTAATAAATAGTAAATAAAAATCGTTCCTCTTTTAGGAATTTTATGGCACATAACGAAATAAACAGGAGCACATAACAAACTGCCTATTGAAACATGTACAAAAACTCCATAGGTTCCAAAGACTTGTGTTATCATTCCTGATACCATACTAATTACAAAGCCCACAACTCCAAGTAAACTGACAGTAATAACATCTTTTAATTTCATTTATCTTTCCTCCTTTGAAATTCATTTAAATACAATAAAATCATTTTCTTTACTATATTTTTGTTCTTTTTAAATGATTCTTTTCCTCCTAAAGGTTCAAACGATACGTACCCTATTAGCAAAGAATGTGTGAAGAATATTAAAAACTGATCATCTAATATATCATTTGATATGTCGCCATCTTTAAACGCTCTATGAAGAATATCAATATATTTAATATTCAGTTTTTTATATATTCCTAACAACTCTTGATCTCTTGCAATCCCTTCTAAAAGGATTGCGAATAATTCTTTGTATTCATTATCATCAAAAATTTTATCTAGCATAAAGTCAACAAAGGTTTCTAAATTATGCTTTTCTCCTATCTTCAAAAAGTTTCTCTCCTCACCATAATCAAGTCCCTGAGACATTAGGTCATAAAAAATCTCATAGATATTTTTATAATAGTGATAAACACCTCCAACCGACATACCCGAACATACAATTACATCATCCATTGTTGTATTAAAAAAACCTTTTTTCAAAATAACTTCTTTTGCCGCATTTTGAATTTGTTTTTCCCTCGCATTTTTTGACAATCTTTTACTTGACAAATTTTCTCTCCCTTTATTGAGGAATTACTCGATAATTATATGTTAGCATTGTCTAACTCCATTGTCAATAGACATATTCAATTTTGGGATGTAATTAATATTAAAAAAGCACTTAAATTTCTGAGATTCATTTTACTCAATTTTAAGTGCTTTTTATTTTATCTGTTTTACTTTTTATCTAAAGTCTAAATCTTTACATATTTTGTTGAACGTCCGCTACCTGCCGGTTTTATTTTTTTATTCTCCTGTAATTCTTTTAAAGCTCATTCTATTGTCCTTTATCTTCTTTAAAATATCCGGATAATTTTCTACATAAAGTTCCTGCTTTACCTTATATTCATGGAGCTTTGCAATAGTATGATACATATTAACAGGTAAATATAGTTCCATAAGTTTTAAATAATTAAATTTAATAGCCTATAATATATTCCTATTTATTCTCTTTCTCCTGAGTAGATGCATCTTTTTTAGAATTTTCCATTGTAAAGTTATAATAATTATCCTCTCCGCTATAAGTTATTACAAATACCCCGTCTTTATATTCTCCATAAATTCTTGCATCACCTGCAACATCACCTTCAAATGATACTGTGTTGGAAAAAATGCTCCATGTAGGTGTGGCAATTTCTTCACCTTTAAAACTTATAACAGCCGTATGATCCGGATTTAAAGTTACTTTAAGTGCACTTGGAGAAATTTCTCCCGAGACATCGTCATCCATTACATCAGTAACAGAAACACCTTCCCAGTCTCCAAGAAGAGCTTTTTCCTCTTCAGGAAGGAAATTTTCAGGTTTTGCAGCATCTGTTCCTTCTTTTGCGAATGTAACATCCATTGAATGCCCAACCTGTTCTTTTAAGAAACCTTCAAATATGATTGTATCCTTACCAAGCTTTCCGACCATATCGGTTTTATCAACTGTAAGTGTCAGTGTGGTGTCGTCATTAACCCACTTTCCACTTCCAGTCGAACCGTATACCTCAATTTCAGCCTTGCCGCCGCTCTTTAATTCAATTGTCAATCCTCCCATATCATCACCGGACAAAGTTACTCCCAGTGCAGTTCCTTTTACAGGAATATACTTTCCTACTAAAGCTTCATCAGCTCTGCCGGAAGCTGTGCCGCAGGCTGTCATAAGTAAACAAAACATCACTGTAGTAAAAGTTAAAATAGTTTTTTTCATAATTATAATCCGCCCTTCTGCGAAAAGTATCTATGTAGTATAAATAAGTTAAAATACTTTCGCCTGTTGTTTTTTGTTTTTAAATTCATCTGTTTTTTTAATTCATCTGCGTAGTTAGCACCCTAAACTCATATCTATGACACTCATATCTATGATTCCAATCTAAACCCGTAATAATGATTACACACTAATATATCATTACCCGCTTAAACTCTTTTTTTCATAATCTTCCCCCTCTCTTTAGTTGGCTAAAGCTATAACAACTGTCTCAAAAATAGCTTTTAGGATGTTATATGTTTTAAATACGGTGCCAACCTAATGCTAATTCAAGTTTTGTTATCCCCTCTGTTCATACTACAACTAAATATAAAAAAAATATAGTATCCGTTGAATACTTTTTGTTTAAATTTAGAAAACAGTATTCAATGGATACTATCATATTCCGCAGCAATTTTTCATATTCTAAGTGCTTGTCTTATACTATAAACTTTACTGAATAAATCTAAAAGAATTCTGATAAAAATAAAAAGTCTTTTTTATAAATTCCAGGTCCCGTTTTTTTCAAATTCTAAAAGCTTTTCCTTAAGTTCAATCCCCCAACCGTATCCCACTAAACTCCCATCCTTTCCTATAACTCTATGACAGGGTATTATTATACTTATAGGATTTTTATTATTTGCCATGCCTACCGCCCTGTACGCTCCCGGTTTTTCTATCATAAGGGCTATATCCGCATAGCTTTTTGTACTGCCGTACGGTATAAGAGTCAGTGCTTTCCAGACCTTTTTTTGAAATTCGGTTCCCTCAGGTGCCAGTTTTAAATCAAATTTTTTCCTCTTTGCAGCAAGATATTCAAGCACCTGCTTTTTGGCTTCATTGAGCAGAAAAGACACCGTGCCGGAGCTTTGAACCTGCATCATATCGCAATCCGCTTCATACAGTGCAGTTTCATATTCCGGTACATGCTTATTTAATATATCGGAAAGCAAAAGCTCTTTTATACCGCTTTCATCTGCTTTTATAGTAATTATTCCTATCTTTGATTTAAAACTGATTTTATTTTTTATATCCTCTTTGTTCCTTTTCAAGTTTTTTTATCTCCTTCCAGATTGCAAGGCATTCTTCAGGCGTATCAGCTTTTTTGTCTCCAAATACATGCGGATGCCGTCTTATAAGTTTTTCTCCCAGGGTCTGTATCACATCATCTATTGTGAATTTTCCTCTTTCGGATGCAATCTGTGAATTTAAAAGTATCAATAAAAGTACATCTCCTAGCTCTTCCTTAAGATTGTCGTCATCTTTATTTTTAATTGCCGAAATCACTTCCAGACATTCATCTTCAAGACATTTTACAAGGCTCTCATGTGTCTGCTTTCTATCCCAGCTGCAACCGTTTTCACTTCTTAATACAGAGGTTATTTTCTTAAGTTCATTAAAATCATATTCTGAAAATTCACAATACATATTTCTTATATCGGTTTCGATATTGTTTTTTACAGAACACTCTTTTAGATTTTCTTTTATATTGATATCTTTTTCTTTAATATCCTCTAAACTATCGTATTTTATATGTTTTTCACCGTTTTCTTTAGCCCAGCCAAATGACTTTGTAACAGCTTTTTTCCACTCATATATCTTTTGCAGCCTTACTGTTTTATCAAGTTTGGGTTTAAACTCACGCTCTATCTTCCAATTTCTTCTTATTTCATCTATATTCTTCCAATAACCTACTGCAAGCCCTGCAAGATAAGCCGCTCCCATAGCGGTCGTTTCTATACATGTAGGTCTGAATACAGGCACTGCACATATATCAGCCTGCATCTGCATTATAAAATTATTTGCACTGCCGCCGCCATCAGCCCTCAGGCTTCTAAGCCCTATGCCTGAATCTTTTTCCATGGCATTAAATACATCATTCACCTGATATGCCACTGACTCTAACATAGCCCTTATAATATGATATTTATTTACTCCTCTTGTAAGTCCTGATATGCTTCCTCTGGCATACTGATCCCAATATGGTGCTCCAAGCCCTGTAAATGCCGGCACTACATAACATCCGTTTGTATCCTCCACCTTATTTGCCATATACTCCGAGTCATAGGCGGAATCTATAAGCCTCATCTCATCACGCAGCCACTGTACACCGGCACCCGCTACAAATACCGAGCCTTCAAGTGCATAATTTATACTATTGTTTAGACCCCATGCGATCGTGGTTACAAGTCCATTTTTTGAAAATACAGGTTTTTCACCTGTATTCATAAGCATAAAGCAACCTGTCCCGTAAGTATTTTTTGCTTCTCCGGCATCAAAACAGCCCTGTCCGAAAAGTGCCGCCTGCTGATCTCCGGCTGCCCCTGCTATACATATACTTTCCCCAAAATATCTTTTATCGGTTTTGGCATATATTCCGCTTGACGGTACCGGCTTAGGAAGCATACTCACAGGTATATCGAATATCTCAAGCAGCTCCTCATCCCATTTAAGTGTATGTATATTAAAAAGCATAGTTCTTGAGGCATTTGAATAATCCGTTACATGAACCTTACCGCCGCTAAGTTTATATATAAGCCAGCTTTCAACAGTACCGAACATCAGATTTCCGTCAGCAGCTTTTTGAGCCGCTCCTTCAACATTGTCAAGTATCCACCTGATCTTTGCAGCTGAAAAATATGCATCGGGCATAAGACCCGTTTTTTGACGTATCTTTTCACCGAACCCTTTTCTTTTAAGCTCATCACAATACCCGGCTGTTCTTCGGCACTGCCAGACTATCGCTCTGTATATGGGCTGTGAGGTGTTTTTATCCCATACTATGGTGGTTTCCCTCTGATTTGTAATACCTATTGCCGCTATATCAGAGGCTGTAAGCCCCATCTTTACCATTGCTTCAACTGCAACGGAAAGCTGCCCTGACCATATATCTTCCGCATTATGCTCAACCCATCCGGGCTTTGGGTAATACTGCTTAAACTCCTTTTGTGCCATTTCACATATATTGCCGTCTTTATCAAAAATTATGCATCTGTTGCTTGTAGTTCCCGAATCAAGTGCCATTATATATTTAGACATTAAATTTCTCCGTAAATTCCAATATTTTTATCTAAGGAAACTATAATCTAACTATCGTTTCTTTAATATCAATCCTTAATATCAATCATTTAAACTGATTTTTCTAAACTGAAAAATCATATTTTCATCTTCATCATGACTTACAAGTATGCATTGTTTATCCGCTGTACTTTTTTTTACATACAAAAGCACATTTTTTTTAAGCTCCATATCAAGACCTTTAAATGCCTCATCAAATATCATAAGATCCCCGTTATGGTACAATGCTCTTGCTATGCAAAGTCTCCGCTTCTCACCGCCGCTTAAAGAACCTGCCTTCTGCAAAAGAAGACTTCCTATTCCGAGCTCAAACGCAATCTTTTCTATATTTTCCCTCTGCATCCTTTTATCCTTATTATCTGCATATCCTTTGACAATTGCTATATTGCGGTAACAGCTCAGATCTTCTATAAGCCTGTCTTCCTGAAATACTGCCGATATTTTTTTTGCATCTTTTTTAATGCTTCCGCCGTCAAAGGTTTCTATACCCATTATCATATCTAAAAGAGTGCTTTTGCCGCAGCCTGAGCTGCCCGTTATACATATACTTTCATTGCCTTTAAGTTCTAAATTAAAATTTTTAAATAATATTTTCTGCCCGAATTTTTTACATAAGTTATTTATTACAAGCATATCTGTATACAGTCCTTAAAATAAATACACAAAGTTTTTCAAAGCCTAAGCTTAAAAGTATTATTACCAATGTCCATGCAAATAAATCTGTAATTGAAAAATAAAGCTTAGACTCATAAAGCTTAAAGCCTATTGAATTTCTTGACAGACCTATTATCTCAGCCGCAACTCCGGCTTTCCAGGCAATCCCTGCCGCCGCCTTTAAAGCGGAATAAATATGCTCAAACATCTCAGGAAAATATATATATCTAAATTTTCTAAATCCTTTTATACCGTAAACCTTTGCAAATTCAAGAAGTTTAATATCAACGGCTTTAAATCCTCCCAGAATATTGGTATATATTATTGGAAATACCATTATAAAGCTTATAAATATTGAGAGGTTACCTGAGCCTACATACATAAGTGCAAGTATTACAAAGCTTGCCACAGGTACCGATTTTGTCATCAGTACATAGGGATATAAAAGTGTTGAAAAAAAATCATATTTATATGATATAAAACCAAGTATTGATGCCAGCACAAAAGCATATATAAATCCAAGGCTTATACCTGAAAAGGAATGTATTACAGTAAGATAAAACTCTTTTGTCCTTATAAGCATTGTAAGACTGTTTAATACTTCAAAAGGACCTGCAATCAATATGCTCTGCCCTATCGCCGAGGCGGTCAATTGCCAAAACAGCAGTGCAAATAGCACTGCTGCAGTTTTTTTATACATATTACGGTATGAAGAAGAAAGCATCACCGGGTACCTCTGTGCCTACCGACTGCGGATTATATGAATATAAAATCTCTAAGTAAGCTTTTGTAAGCTCAGCCATCTCCTTTCCGTCTATATAGGTTATATTGCATTTCGGTATAGCTTTTAATGCTACGGGTTCTTTAACTATATCATACTTTTGAGCAAGTTTTGCAGCTTCAGCTATATTTGCATTCACCCACTGTGTACTATATTTATATTCCTGAAGAAATCTCTTTATCTGCTCAGGATGCTCCTTTGCAAAATCCGTCCTTACAAAAAGACCTGCCGTTATAAGCTTATTACCGTCGCTTACCTTATCCCATTCCTTTGTAAGGTCAAGTGCTTCATCAAAACCCTCAACCGTATTCTTTGCAACTGTCATAAACGGTTCAGGGCACATAACCACAGCCTTGTCCATACCCGCTATGGTACTTATAACTTCAGTATGCTCGCTCTTCCACTCTATTGTAACATCCTTGTCAGGATCTATACCGTTCTTTGTAAGAATATATTTAAGTACATATTCAGGAGTGCCGCCTTTTCCGGAAGTATATATTGTCTTTCCTTTAAGATCCGCAACGCTCTTTATATCTTCCCCCTTTGCACCTATATATAAAACTCCTAATGTATTTATAGCAAGCATCTGAACTTTCCCGCCTGATTTATTTGCCAGAACCGCACCCATATTTACAGGAGCAGCCATTATATCAACCTCTCCGTTTAAAAGCTTAGGACCTGCTTCCTCAACATTTGAAGACAGTATAACGGTATATTTATTTGCAAGAGCATCATTTTCCGCACCGTCCATCAGTTTAAGCATCCCGAGGCTTGTAGGTCCCTTTAATACTCCGACCTTTATATCCGCACTTTTATAATTTGCATCAACCTCAGGCAGTTCTTCAGGCTGTTTTGCCTGCGCTTTATTTTCAGTGTCAGCACCCTTTTTAACTGATTCAGTTGAAGGCTGCGTGCTTTCGCTTTCGCCTCCGGCTTTATCAGAGGTCTTTGAGTCCTGAGAAACCGATGTGCTTTGCCCTGTTGACTGGTTGTTTTCACTTGTACTACATGCTGCAAGAGCTGCTGCAAACACTAATACGGCAATAAAAACTGACAGCCCCTTTCCCAATTTAGTCTTAATTTTCATCTTTTACTCCTCCTCAATTACATTATAGTTCAATTTATCATAGGGGTCCCCTAATCGCATATAATTATAGCATATTTTTTATATTTATCCAATATATAGCAAAAATGAAGCAATATAGAGCTCTACAAAATATATATATTATATACCAAAAATATATAAAAATCTGTTATAATACTCTTGCCAGTTTTTTATAACTTTGGTATGCTAAGGGACGTTACTTTTAGCTTCAGTTCAGTTAAACACTATATATGTATACTTTTTAATCTAAAAGCTGCTAAAAAGCAGTCTGACATATTGTGAACTATAAAGCCTGTAAAACTGCTACATAAGCTTATACTGAACTGTACGAAATTTATCCAGGAGGATATTATGTCAGATAATACGACACAAAACGATCATCAATCATATATGAAACAGCAGTCTATGAAATCCCGGGCAAGAAGAAATTTTTTTCTTTTTACTCTTATTCCTTTTATATTGTTGAATACTATCATTTTTTTTGCAGTTACAACAATGCCGGAATTCACTTTAGAGATAAACAGCAACCCTGATTTTAAGACTGTCGGGATCACTATCACACAAACCAGCATATACCCGCTTAAATCATTTGTGGTAAAGCTTGATGACAAGGAAATCCCTATGGAAATGCACAAAGAGGGACTTAAAACTATATATGAGGCGGTAGTCAGTTCAAATGGAGGTCTTTCTGTTGAAGCTATAAACTTAAACGGTATGAGGAAAATCGTTTATGACCAGATTGATTCAATAGATACTACTCCGCCGCTTATACTTGAACCTGAAGAAACTGAGGATTCAAAGGTAAGCTTAACGTTAGAGGATGACCAATCAGGCATTGATTTTGATAAACTTTACGGCATAGATGCTAACGGCAATAATATAAGACCTGAATCTGTAAATAAAGAGGATTCATCAGTTATATTCCCCTATGATACCGACAGCCTTGAGATACATGTAGTTGATAAGGTGGGTAACCAGAGTGTTGCCAATTTCAGCCGTGTTGACAGGCATCCTAAACGTGAAACTGAAAGTGCCTCAAATGAAGACGACACGACTGACAGCGACCATTCCAAAGCAGCTGACGGTAAAAAAAGTTCTGAGAACTCTTCACATACTGAAAACACAAAAGCACGCAATGAAAGTACTGCCCGCTCAACTACATCTGCAAAAAGCAGTCAGACCAAAAAGTCTTCTACTTCAGCATCGTCTGCAAAAGACAGTTCATCAAAAACTTCAAAAAGCAGTTCAAAATCCACCTCGGCAGGCACAAAAAGCTCAACTTCTGCTTCGCAAAAAAGCGGCTCTGCAAAAAGTTCAGCTTCCGCTTCACAAAAAAGCGGCTCTGCAAAGAATACAACTTCTGCTTCGCAAAAAAGCAGCTCTTCTAAAGACCAGTCCTCCGCCGCTTCATCTAAAAGCGGCTCCGGCAGCTCTTCAAAAGCTTCACAAAGCAAAACCGCTGAAGAGTCTAAATCTTCCGAAAAAGCAACCGGAAAGACGGCAACACATGGTCCCGGAGAAACTGCACAATAATACAGTTTCAATTAAAGCTGCAAAATAATATGATCAGATTGCAGCCTAGTGAAGGTAACTTTAATAAAAATAGCTTTAATAAAAATAACTCAATAAGAATATATTAATAAAAAACGGCTTTTAAAAACTTGTTTATAAAAACTTTAATTATAAAACACCGGATATGTTTTAACTGCATATCCGGTGTTTTATATAATAAAAATTCTTTATAATCAAATTATTTTCTTGAATAGATTCCTGCAAGCATATTGCAGTGCCATATAAGCCCCTCATCAAAATCTTCACTCTTAAGTCTCCACTGCCAGTTGCCTGAAGCGGTTCCCGGGGTATTTATACGGGCATTATCACCAAGTCCGAGGTAATCCTGCATAGGAATTATAACTGTATCGGCTATTGAAGCAAGCAGTGTCCTTATACAATCCCAGTGAAGATCCTTTTCCGGCGTATGTTCTCCGCCCTGATATCTTATCATAAAAAGTCTTGTTTCTTCAGAAAGATTGCCAAGCCATTCCTGTAAAGGTGCATTATCATGAGTACCTGTATAAGCCACACAGTTTCTTATATAATTATGCGGCAGGTACATATTTTTGTCATCTGAATCATATGCAAACTCAAGCACCTTCATACCCGGAAATCCCGAATCCTTTACAAGCTTTATAACGCTGTCAGTCATAAGTCCCAGGTCTTCCGCTATAATAGGTAAAACTGTATGTTTTTTCCCGAAATATGCAGCCAGAGAATTGAATATCTCTATACCCGGTCCTTTTAGCCATTCTCCTTCAAGTGCATTTTTATTTTCCGCAGGTATTGCATAAAATTCATCAAAGCCTCTAAAATGGTCAACCCTTACATAGTCATAAAGACTTAAGGCATATTCCATACGGCTTTTCCACCATGCAAAATCTGTCTTTTTATGTACTTTCCAGTTATATAAAGGATTTCCCCAAAGCTGACCTTCAGGCGAAAAGTAATCGGGCGGACAGCCTGCCACAAGCTCAGGCTCTTTATCCTCATTAAACAAAAAAAGTTCCGGATTAAGCCATACATCGGCAGAATCAAGTGCAACATAAATAGGTATATCTCCTATAATTTGAATCCCTGCATCATTGGCATATTCTTTAAGTTTTTTCCACTGCTTTTCAAATACAATCTGTATCCATTCATAAAATTCTATTTCATCTTTAAGCTTTATTTTTGCCGCCTTAAGCTCCCTTTCCTTAGCAAGTTTAAGCCCGGATTCCCATTCATACCATGCAGCATTATCATTATCCTCTTTTAGCGCCTGATAGAGACAATAATTCCGTGTTTCCTTAGAAAGTTTTTTTATATCTGTTTTAATGTTGAGGTCTTTCTGTTTTAAAAATGCTTTTTTTAAAATCTTTTCACGGTTAAGCCAGATTTTTTCATAATCCACTCTTTCATTATCATCTCCCCAATCTATATCATCAAGCTCAGATTTATCCAAAAGCCCGTCCTTTACAAGCTCGTCAAGTGATATATAATTCATATTCCCGGCAAACGCACTACAGCTTTGATAGGGAGAATTACCATGTCCCGTAGGCGAAAGGGGTAATATCTGCCACAAACTCTGTCCCGCTTTTTTTAACCTGTCAATAAAATCATAAGCCTCCTCTGAAAATCCCCCTATACCGTAATTTCCGGGAAGACTTGATATAGGAAGCAGTACTCCGCATGCTCTTTTCATTAATATTTTATTTTGCCGCCTTATACATCTAAGTACCGTAGACGGATTTTCTCCTTCAATCTCTATTTTTATTAATTTCTGTTTTAGATAAAATTTTTATCTTAAATTTTTATCTTGATTTTTTATCTTATAATAAAATTCTTATCTTTAATAAAATTTCTATCAGATATTCTGTAACAGGCATTTACTTCTGTATCATCATATAACCTTTACATCAATCTTATTATATGGTATCTCAATACCGTTTTCATCAAATTTATTTTTTATCTGCTCAAGTATATGCCATCTTACCTCAAGATATTCGGAAGTTTGACACCACGCCCTGCTTCCGAGCATTATACATGAACTTTCAAAGGATTCTACAAATACCAAAACCTCAGGTTCGTTATATATACGTTTATCATTTGCATATATATCCTTTATGCATTTTTTTGCAGTTTCCAAATCCGATTCATAGCTTATACCTATGCTTATATCAAGGCGGCGCCTGTCAAATGCAGTAATATTCGTTACTACCGCATTTGACAAACTTGCATTCGGAACTGTTATTTTTTTATTATCGGCAGTTATAATTGTTGTATAGATAATCCCTATCATACTCACACTGCCCTCAACGCCTGCACCGCTTATATAATCACCGACTTTAAACGGTTTCATAAAAAGCACAACCATGCCTCCGGCAAAATTGCTTAAACTCCCCTGAAGTGCAAGCCCTATCGCTATACCGGCAGAGCCGAGTATCGCAGCAAGTGAACTTGAACTTATACCAAGTCTTTCCGCAATTATAAACACTACAACAAGATGCAAAAGAGCTTTTACAAGCGAAATTATAAATTTTTTCGCCCCCTCTTCCATGTTTAGTCTGTTAAGCGAATGTTTAAGCATACTGCATAATATTGATATCAGCTTTTTCCCTGCTAAGGCTATAATTATTATCACAAGCAGCTGGTATAAAAATCCCAAAAATACAGGTGTCATATTTTTTAGAGTATCCGCTACAACATCAGGCTGCATTTTTTCCAGATCCTTATTTACCGCCTCCTGCACATCAGTCGCAATAGTTTCGGAGCCTGCCGCCTGAAAGCAGGTAAAACCCGCATTACTTAAATGCTGCATTAAATGCGGTATATTTATCATATATTATCTCCGGCATCAGATTTAACAATTGTTATATTTCTTTTTTTTGAAGTTTTTTGGAGCATGCCCTCGTCTTCAAGCCTTGATTGTTCCTTTTTATGTGCTTTTACAGCTGCCTTTTTAGCACTGTTTTTTACATCCTTTTTTCCCTTTTTGGAATCAACCTTTTTTACTGAAAAAGCCACCATACTCAAAGGAGGCAGCTGTATGCTTATAATTTCCCTCTCCTGTGCAGCCTCAGATTTATCAAATTCGTCATCTTTTACAGATAATCCCGTATCTTTATCTCTATCACCTGTATTTATATCCGTGCCTTTATCATTTTTTTGATTTTTATTATGCTGCCTTGCTTTTGAAGTGAGGGCTTTTGTATTTAACATTCCTCCGCCTCCAAAACCTTCATAATCCGAATTAAACTCCTCAGTATATATACCGTGGTACGGAACATCTATATCAAAGCTTGGATATGACTGCGGTGTAAAATTACATACTACAAGTATGTCATCCTGATAATATTCACTGTGTCTTACAAAGGCTACTACATTTTCCTTATAAGAATTGCATGTCATCCACTCAAATCCTTCAGGCTCGCAGTCAAGCTTCCAAAGTGCTTCATGTTCTACATAAAATAAATTAAGCTGTTTAACATATTCCTGCATATATTTATGTACCGGATATTTCAGTATGCCCCACGGAAGCTCATGCATCTCATTCCATTCATTTAAAGGTGCAAATTCCTGTCCCATAAAAATCAATTTTTTTCCCGGATGTGTCATCATATAGCCATATGCGACTCTTAAATTTGCGTTTTTCTCCTCCTGCGTCTTTCCCGGCATCTTGCCTGCAAGTGTACCTTTTCCGTGTACGACCTCATCATGACTCAGTACCAGTATAAAGTTTTCACTGTATTGGTACAGCATTGAAAAAGTTAATGCCCCGTAATGATGACTCTTAAAATATGGATCCACCTGCATATAATGCAGGAAATCATTCATCCAGCCCATATTCCACTTAAAGTCAAAGCCGAGCCCCCCATCTCTTAAATCACCGCTTATCTTGGGCCATGAAGTGGACTCCTCAGCAATCATAAGTACATCATTATGTCTTATCTTCATTATTGAATTTAAATGTTTTAAAAATTCAATCGCCTCAAGATTTTCATGTCCTCCGTACTTATTTGCAACCCATTCCCCATCATTTTTGCCGTAATCAAGATAAAGCATTGAAGCCACAGCATCAGCTCTTATACCGTCGGCATGGTAACATTTTGCCCAAAAAAGTGCATTTGCTATAAGAAAATTAGTTACCTGAGGTCTTCCGTAATTATATATATAAGTACCCCAATGAGGATGTTCTCCCTGCCTCGGATCCGCATGCTCATATACATGTGTTCCGTCAAATGCTCCAAGACCGTGGAGATCTTTAGGGAAATGTGCCGGTACCCAATCAAGTATCACACCTATACCCTCATTGTGCATATAATTCATAAAATACATAAAGTCCTGAGGATTGCCGTATCTTGAAGTAGGTGCGTAATAACCCGTAACCTGATATCCCCAGCTTTCATCAAGCGGATGCTCCATAACAGGCATAAGCTCTATATGTGTATAATTCATATCTTTTACATATTCCGCAAGTCTCGGTGCAAGATCTCTGTAATTATAAAACTCGCTGCCCGGCACAGGCTTTCCGTCATCATCAATCTGAGGTTCCTTTCTTATCCATGAACCCAGATGAACCTCATATATATTCATAGGATTGCCGTCATAATTTTTGCCGTTGCTCTGGTAAATATCACGTGAATCCATCCAGTCCTCATCAGTCCAGTTATATCCGTTTATATTTACTACAATGCTTGCACTTTCAGGTCTAAGCTGTGAATAATTTGCATAAGGATCTGATTTAAGCATAGGCTCACCACGCCTGGTTTTTATCTCATACTTATATATAAATCCCTCCTGTACCTCAGGTATAAATATCTCATATATCCCTGAATCTCCTATTCGCCGCATCTGATGCCGCCTGCCGTCCCAGCAGTTAAAATCACCTACAACCGATACTCTCATAGCTCCGGGTGCCCATACTGAAAAGTATACTCCTTCAACACCCTCTATAGTGATACAGTGTGCTCCCATCTTTTCATATATATCATAATGCACACCTCTTTCAAATCTTGAAAGATCGTCTTCGGTATAAATACCGGTATATCTGTAAGCATCATATATACTCTGAGTATTACCGTCTTTATATACTATATTAAATTTATATTCCGGAATATCCTTTCGATCAATAAGCACTGCAAAAAAACCTTTATCATTGAGCTTTTCCATATCATAAGTGCTTTTGACGGCAATAAATTCAACCTCAACAGATTCGGCATCCGGTATAAATGCCTGTATAAGTAATCCGGCTTCTGTCTGATGTGCCCCGAGAACGTCATGCGGATCTGATGATTCAGAGTATTCTATATCCTCAATCGCCGCCCAGTCTATAAGTTTGTACAATAAATTCTCCATGTCTTCCTCCTGAATACTTGGTACCGGATTACCCGGAACGCTTTATATAAATTTGTATACATATCCTTAAGTTTAAGTATTTATTTATAAAGTCTTAAGTTGTGTATAACCACTTATAAAAGATTACATATAATTCTAACATTTTTCGGATTAAAAAGCTAATAATTTTCATAAATATTGAAAATTCCTATTGCACATATTGCCTATCTGGCTTAAACTAGGTAGCGTTGATATTTTTAGATACAGAACAGTATCAGTTAAATCCGGCTGATATTTATGTCTTTACATAAGCAGATTTAATTATAATGTTTTTATATACTATATACTGTACTGCATTAATACATAGAGATAACTTAGAAGTGTCGTCGGAATCAACATTTAAAAATTAAATTATAGAATAGAAAAAGGGGTAGTGTATTATAATGGATTATAAAGAACAAAATATTCCAAATCAGAATGATTTCAATTCTGTAAATTTTTCTCAGAATTCCGGAAAAAAGGATTTTAACTTGTTGTCAGAGATTTTAAGCTGGATAAGCGTTATAGTCATAGCGGCTATTATAGCTCTTGTACTTAATAATTTTATAATTGCAAATTCAAGAGTCCCTTCAGCTTCCATGGAAAATACTATAATGACCAATGACAGGATTATAGGACTTAGAATGGCTTACCTGTTTTCAGACCCTCAAAGAGGAGATATAGTTATATTTAAATTCCCCGATGATGAGAAAGTTTATTATGTAAAGAGGATTATAGGCATCCCGGGTGATACCGTGGATATAATTAACGGCAAGGTATATCTAAATAACTCAAAAACTCCGCTTGATGAGCCTTATATAAAAGAAGCCATGCTGCCTGAAGCACCTATGCATTTTGAAGTGCCTGACGGCGGGTACTTCTGTCTGGGAGACAATAGAAACAGCTCAAAAGATGCAAGGCGGTGGATAAATACTTATGTTCATAAAGACAAGATAATCGCAAAAGTGGTTTTAAGATATTTCCCGAATATACAACTGCTTAAATAGCTTAAATAAAATTATAAAAGCTCAAAAACCGGAAGCTCAAAAAACAGAGGTTCAAAAACAAATACTCAAAATAAAGGCTAAAAAACAAAAGCTCCCTAAAATGTATCTAAGCTTTATCAGATATACTTTTAGAGAGCTTTTATTTCTCTGCCTTTAAATTCAACTATATTTCCCCGGCAGTATTTTATAAACTCATAATCATGAGATATAACTATAACCGTTTTTCCATCATCTCTCATAGCATTTATAAAATCTGCGGTTTTGTACATACTGTTTCTGCATAGTCCGCTTGTCGGCTCGTCAAGTATAACTACCGGCTTTTTTGAGGCGGCACAGAGTGCGATCGCAAGACGCTGTTTTTCACCTCCTGAAAGGCTTTGCGGATGGAGATCTTTTTTATCTGAAAGACCGAAATCCTTAAGTATGCTTTCTTTTTTTACATCATCGTCAGACACAATTGAAATTTCATCCCATACACTTTCCGTAAAAAGCTGGTAATTAACATCCTGCATAACAAGTGATATTATATCAGGGGGTCTCCTTACTCTATGCCTCCCATAATAAATCTTTCCCTTAAAACCTCTTGATAAACCGCATAAACAACGTATAAAGCTTGTCTTTCCCACACCGTTTGAACCTATTATAAAGTGTACTCCCTTTTTAAAATATATATCAAAATTAAATACTTCATGATCTCCGTATCTGTACTTAAAATCTCTGCAATATAAAACATCCGTGTCATTACACAGATTTTTATCATAGCCGGCTGATATATTTTTACTTTCATTAGCAAACAGATCTGCGACTGAAGTCGATTCTTTTGATAATTCTTCCTTTTTTACTTTTTTTAACATTCTTAAGCCGTATTCGGCACATATATCATCATTTATACCGCCTGATTCAAACTTTACCATATTCCCGTCTTTTATTATAAAGAGATTATCAATTATATCTCTAAGATACGACAGTCTGTGTTCTGCAATAATGATTATCTTATCAAGCTCCTTTAATTTAAGTATTGCCTCTTTAAGATTTTCCATTGCTTTAATATCAAGTGATGATGACGGTTCATCAAACAGATAGACCTGCTGTTCCATGCATGAGACGGCAGTTATTGCGATCATCTGTTTCTCTCCGCCTGAAAGCCTGAATATATTTCTTCCCATAAGATTTCGGGTACCTAAAAGCCCGCTGTAAAACATAATTTTATTAAATATCTCCTCTTTGAAAACCCCCCTGTTTTCAAGTGCAAATGCCATCTCATCAGTAGTATCCAGTGCATAAAACTGTGTCTTCGGATTTTGAAAAACACTTGATATATGTCTACTCCTGTCAACTATATTTTTATCCTGCAGGGATATACCCTCAAGAATTATATCTCCTGAAACCTCAGCTTTATCAATATACGGAACTATACCGTTTATGAGCTTTATAAGGCTGCTTTTGCCGCAGCCTGAATTTCCTGTAATTACATTTACCTCTCCATGTTTAAACTCCGCATTTATACCTGATAATATGCAAACCTTCTCATAACTGAGGCTAATTCCTTTTAATTCAAGCATATCATATATTTATGCCGGCAGCAAAGGCACAGCTCCTTCCTTTATTTTTATACAGTATATTATAATGAAACCGTATTTTGCCTACAAATCAATACTTTGTCAGTTAAAAATAACAAAATAAATAAATATGCCTGCAAACAAAAACATAATTATATAATCAAGTACCTTAAGTCTCGCATTTGAAATACTGCTTCTTTTACTGCCCGGAACCATCCCCCTTGTCATAGCACATACGGCAACATCATCGGCAGTCCTCATCGAACATACAAGAAGCGGCACAAGCTTATACTCAAGTATCCTTGCAGGATCGGTAATATTTTTAATAAATGTCAGACCGTGCATTTTCATCGCCTCATTTATATTTTTATAATCTTCTCTTATTGAATAAAAAAACCTGAACATTACAGAAACCGGTATTATAAAAGCATCCGGCATGTGCATCCTCCTTAAAGACTCCGTCATATCGGACATACTTGTGGAAATAAATGTATAGTATCCTGCCATAATTCCGGGAAGCATACGTATAACAATAGCCGCAGCCATATATAATATTCCCTGTAAAAAACTATCCGTATTTTTAGGAAGAAATTCCGATACAGCCCATGCTGCAGATGTTAATACCAAACCCTTTATACATTTGCCATATTCCCTTATATCTAAAAGAAGCAGGTAGGGAACCACGGATATTGCAAATAAGAATATAGGATATCTATACTGTACTTTCCCCGACAGAACTGTCAATGACAGAAACATAGTCATAAGCAGCTTTGTCCTGAAATCAATATTAATAATATGTTTAAAATTTTTATTTACAAACTCTCGCTCGCTCAAATCATTCCCGCCTTCTTAAAATGTTTATTTAAACATTTTACTCCCAATCCGGTTCCCAAATAAGCACCCAAACAACCTGCAAGCACTATCGGAAAAAATGACCACATAGGCATAACCGCCAGCATTTTATCGGCGAAATCCGCACCGTAATTACTTGCAATAAGATACTGCCTGTAAGATTCTCTTGATATATATATCGGAACAAGCGGTCCTGCCGAACTTGCCATAAACACCGTATAAGCCAGCCTTGCATGTATTATACTCTTATACTTGCCTGTATACAGGATAATCTCGCTTATAATTGAAAGCACTATCACCACAGGTATAACAAAAAGCCCATGACCGGAAAGCGAAAATACAAGCATAAATAAACATCCAAGTATGCCTATCATACCCGGCTTATCTATCCTTGAGGTGTAGAGCATAAATACAGGTGCCGAACAAAAAGCCCCTAAAAACGGTACAAACGGCATAAGTACAGGGATAAATCCTATCATACCGCAACACCAGAATACTCCTATAATCAATGCCGAAAACATGCCGGCATTTACTAAATCTTTTACACTGAATCTTGATTTGTTTAACATAATTTATATTCCCCCTTGTTTTTAAGACCTTAAAAAACCTCTAAATGTGAACTGCCCATTGTCTAAAAAAATGGACTTCCTGCTTCATACATTTTTTTAACAATTCCTATGAAATGCATTAAACATAAGAAAATATTTTTCGCAAATCCATGTAGAGCTGTATAATTAAACAACGGCTTAATCATTAGCTTCTTCGGTGTTAGCTGACGCTAACCAAATATGGGTTAATTATATAATACTGACGAATTTATTGTCAAGATAAGTTCTTGAGTTTATGTAAGTAGTTTCTGTAAATATAAGTTACAAAATCTTCTTTGTGGTGTACTTCAATCTAAACACCCCTTACAAATCTTTTAATTTCGTCCCATTCTCTGTCTTCCAATCGACATTACCATTAGATGTGCGACCAAGAATTACGGCTGAAGCCGCTAATGGTGCACTAAACTCATAATCCCTCTGGAATACACCATCCTTTATGACATTTTCTTTTATTAGAGTATTTCTCAAATTATAATAGGTCTTTCCCCTTGTCTCCAAAGAGCGTACAGTGTGAGCTGATATTTTAGAGCCTGTCAATACCGTAAATCCGCCTGTACTTACAAACCCCTTCGCATTTGACTCTGTACCTTTGCAATAAAGATAAATCGTATCATCTGTAGCTTTCGGAACCGGTACAAGCACCTTATACCCAAGCGTGTTAATGAGGACCTTCACATTATCAATGAACTCCTCCATAGTGGCAATCTGAGCTTCTTTTAATACAGTATTCTTATATGTGTTCTTCGTCAGGATTGAATATCTACCGCATTCCTTTGCAATCTCAACAAAACGATTTTCTAAATATCGAATTAAAGCTTTATTCAAGTCTCTACCAACAAAAACAACCGCCGTATTCCAATAATAGTTTTCTTTGCCGGACTGATAATCTCTAAGGTGCTGCGACAATCTGTCAAGCACATTTTCTGCCTCGCCGATATATACAGAATCGGTTCCATCATCCTCCTGACAGATCAAGAAGTATACACCAACACCCTTAATATCATCCCGATCACATCCTGAAATCTCTATTCTTGGAATTTTAATAGCTTTTCCATTCCAGTTTGACAATTCCGCTGTAGTCAAACTATCCGCAGATCCATTTACAAGAAATAGTTCAATAGCTTTTCCATACATTCTCCGAGTTCTCCTCCATTGAAATCCTATTTATTCTCGCTTTTCTGTTTAATATATTTTTCTCTCTTAAATTCTTGAGTCCTCTAACTCCCTTGCATTTCGTAAAAATAGCCTAAAAATATCTAAGTCTAACGACTCCATCAACCCTATTTTCGGAGGAAAGTACATGCATCCGACGCTTAGATATGTCCTACATCTCTGAAATTTCCTTAGATAAATTTATATTCTATTCGTTATTCAAATTATATATTAGCAACAACTGCCAATATTATATTCTTAACTGTGAATAAAATCAAACCAATTTTGTGGAACAGCGTTAGCCCAGTACATTAAAAATCGACCGCAATCCCACCGTTTAAAACCGGTATGATTGCGGTCGATAAAATTAGGCATTTACAGCATACAGTCATAATTACAATATAAAGTGCCTAATCTAAATTCTTATATACATCATAAGACGCTCTTTTACGACCTGATGCATCCTTTAAGCCGAATTTCATAGCTTTTCCCTGAAACATTTCACCGACATCATTTTGCCTGCTCAGATAAAATCCCTCTATATAAGGATTTTCCTTTGCTCGCTTGTAAGCCTCACTTATAACCTCAGCCTGAAGTGCTTCACTTGTTGCATTAAATCCCTGTTCAGAAAGTATTATATGTCTTACCTTTTTTTCAGGCGAAAGATATTCCTCCTGTTTAAAGAAATCTGTAAGCACATGCAGATTCTTCATGTTTATAATAGGTGAATCCGGCGTGTCTTTCACGTCAGGATCATCTCTAAAATCAGGATCTACAAGCCCCTGAGGATAGGCATGCCATGCAATGCCGTAATCGGTATCCTTTAAGTAACTGTTTATTATAGGCATCATATCTTTAGCCTGGTATATACCTGCACCCTGATCAGAATACCACTTCCATCTGTGATCAAAAGGTATAAATACTCTTGCATCCGGATTTTCTGCCTTTATAGCATCATACCATATCCTAAATCCTTCACAGTATTGCTGTGTATACGCATTTATATCGGTGGTCGGGAGATAATTCCATGTTCTGCCGTTATTTATCTCATTCCCTATAATCCAGTTTGAAACCAGATCCTTGTACTGATGTGCAAATCTTTGTGCAACCGCCTTTAACGCAGTCTTAGCCTCATCTCCTGAAACATTGAATCCATAAAATACCGCACCTCCTGCCGGCTTTGATACCGGAAGCAGCGCCGGATTTTCAGTCTGCCACGGATTAAGCATGATAACGGTATTTGTAATTCCCGCATCTTTATTTGCCTGATATAAATTCTCATAAAAATGATTTATAGGATTGTTCCATATTATTTGCGTTACTCCAAGATCACGACATTCATCAACTGCAATACCGCTTACAGCAAGACCCTTTTTATTTGAAGGGGTCTGATAAAAGGCATATACCGGAGATATAGCTGCAAAAGCCATATATATACCGAGAGCTGCTGAAAACATCTTTTTTGCTCTATCTTTAATAATCATGTATCCTCCTTATGTAATAATTAATAAGTTACATATTTATTGTAATACTTTTACATTTATATTACAACTTACCTTTTTATTAATATTAAATATACACATAAGGAACAAGTAATTCCTGTATACGGGAGTTCGACAGTTAGCAGTATAAAATGCTTAGATCAAAATCGTAAAATCCATTTAAAAATGACCTTCTTACCCATAGCCGTAAATATAGCAGACATTTATATGGCAGACATTTATTCTGATGCCTTAAAATTATAGACCGGCTTCATTATATCTAATATATCAACAGACATACTTACCATACCTATAATATCATCAATGGATTTATATGCCATAGGAGCCTCATCAAGCGTTTTTTCATTTATTGAACTCGTATATACCCCTTCCATACTGCTTTTATATTCTTCAAGACTTAGCTTCTCTTTTGCAGCACTTCTTGACATAAGTCTTCCGGCACCGTGCGGAGCTGAGTAGTTCCAGTCAGGATTACCCTTTCCTACAGCAAGTATACTGCCATCCCTCATATTTATAGGTATCAGAACCTTTTCACCTGCATGAGCGGCTATCGCACCTTTCCTTAATATCATTTCATCAGTATCTATATAATTATGTATAGTATGAAAGCTTTCCAAAGGAGTTATCCGGGCTTTTTTTAATATAACCTCTGCCATCTTCTCTCTGTTTCTGCGTGCAAATGCCTGACATATCTTTACATCATGCAGATACCTTTCAAGATATTTGCCTGTAAGATAGCACAGGTCCTTAGGCATAACAGGATCCGTATTTTCTTTATCCCATTTTAGCTTCTCCAATGCCTTCTGTATCTCATCCCTGCGTCCCTGCTCTTTATAAGTTCTTATAATTTCTTCTCTTGCATCAAGATATTCTCCTATACCTTTGTCAAGATCTACCGCAAGCTGTTGGTAAATTTCAGCAACCTGTTTTCCAAGATTACGACTGCCTGAATGTATTACAAGATATTTTGTACCGTCAGAAGCCTGATCTACTTCTATAAAATGATTGCCCCCGCCCAATGTTCCTATTGAGCGTTCAATTCTTTTTGTCTGTTTAAGCTGCCTGTAACATACAAGCTCCTGAAGATCAAATCTTTCATCCCGCCCCTCCCAGACAGCCTTGCCTGAAGGAACTATACTTACCGCTTTATCAAATTCTTCAAAATCAATTTCTATCTTTCCCAAATTGACAGTATACATACCGCATCCTATATCAACTCCCACTATATTTGGAACCACCCTGTCGGTAATTGTCATTGTAGTACCTATGGTACAACCTCTGCCTACATGCACGTCAGGCATAATACGTATCTGTGAATTTTGGCTCATAGGGTAATCACACATACGTCTTATCTGCCCTATAGCCTCATCTTCAATTACACTTGCATAACAGACGGCAGTATTGAATTTTCCTTTTATTTCAAAGCCTTCCATATTTTTCCTCCTGTTTATTGGTTTTCGTGTATTTATATTATGATACAAGTGTCAAAAGTATAAAAAATATATATCGTTTAAAAGATACATTTATTACCATAATAGCATGAATATATGTATCGCCTAATATCGGACAAATTTACTATAACATAGTTTTATATATTACACACGAAAAAAAGACTGCGAACTTGGCAGATTCCACCGGCACACCATATACCTGCCTTTATGTCGTAACTGTATTAATAAAATCTATATTTTTTCTTATACAAATGCCTTAAATCAAATACCAATGTCGTTAGTCAAAAATAAGGGCATCTCAGAAGTATTTAATGCATCTATTTCTGATACATTTTATACTTCTGAAATACCCTCATTGCGTTTCTCACTATTTTTTATAAAGATTCTGTAATATTATTACCCTCTTCTTCAAGCATTTCTGCGCAACTCTTACACATGTCAATATCATCACATATTAGAAAGCAATCATCACACACTATACGCTGGCAGATCGGACAAATATTGAAATGTTCCTCTAAAGCCTTTAACATTTTTTCTTTCAACCGCTCTCGTTCTCTTTGATAAAGAATGCGATAAAATGCTATCTTTTTCTCCGATTCAGGGCAGGCACCTGCTTTTGAAAATTTTTTTGTAAAGTTTAACTTTATTTTTTTACATTCCTCACAACAGGCAACAAATGAAATCTCTGTATCCGTTGAACAGTCAACCAAACAATTCAACAATTTTTTATTATTCAATGAACCGCCCTCCTATTTACAGTGCCGTTTTTTTGAAGCTTTCTTTTATAGATTGTACATATACATTTTAAGAAGTTTAAAATATTATGTCATCTGCCATTACCCGGTAGCTCCTTGCATAATGCAGTCTGAATTGATTGATGTACTATATTCATCCGGAAGTAAGGTACAATTCATAATATATTGTCCGTCTTTATTTACCGTATATCCATCAGGAGTTTTTTCATTAGCATACATCGAACCTAGCGGTCTTGAGCTTTCAAGATTCTTATAATACCATTCACCATCACTATGTATTTCCCATGTCCACTTATAAAGTATTATATAAATACAGTTAATTCAACAAAGTACACATATAAATCTATTTAAATCCTATCCTACAACATCTCCATCATCAAACGGGTCTCCACACTCCGGACAAAACTTAGGCGGATGTGTCGGATCCTTAGGTTCCCAACCGCACTTATCACACTTATACTGCGGGATGCCTGCCGGCTTCGGTTTTCCGCATTCCATACAAAACTTGCCCTTATTTCCGCCTGTCCCGCAACTGCATGTCCAGCTTACCCTATCCTCAGGCTTCGGTTTGCCACATTCCATGCAAAACTTACCCTTATTCCCGCTTACTCCGCAGCTACAACTCCAACCGGAAGTTTCACCTGAACCAGGTACCGCTGTCGCCGGCTGCTGCTGTTGCATCTGTTGTGGCTGCATTTGCTGTTGCATCTGTTGCTGCTGTGCCATTCCGTAGAGTCCCTGTACTCCTCCCACACCGCCTGCCGCATTTGCCATATTCATACCTGCAAATGCCATCATAGGTCCCGTAGAAGTATTTTTTGCTGCCGACTGCATAGCCGATGCGGTAGAACCGACCATATGTGCCGCTCCCATACCAGGATCACGAAATACTGCATTTCTTTGCAGTTCACGGATCATTTCCGCCTGTTCCTCAGGTGCCGTTACGGAACTTACATTAAATTTTGCAATCGCAAGTCCGTAGTGTTCTGCCCAGTCAGCGGAAATTTCAGCATTTACCGCCTCTGTAAGCTCCTTTGTATGTGTAGTGATCTGATAATAGCGTATACCCATATCAGCTATCCTTCCGAATGCAGGTTGCAGTGCGGTCAGTATCTCAGATTTTAACTGAGAGTCAATCTGATCTCTGGTATATTCATCTTCAACATTAGCGCATACATTCTTATAAAATGCTATCGGATCAACCATTTTATAGGAATACTCTCCATGACAGCGAAGACTGATCTCCATATCCAGACCTATCTTCTCATCCACCGCACGAAACGGCACCGGATTGGCTGTACCGTATTTATTTCCTATAATATCCTTGGTGTTAAAAAAGTAAACACGTTGATCCTTTCCGGTATCTCCTCCCATCGTAACCCTTTTCATAAAGGTATCAAAGCTCTTTTTTACGCCTTCACCCAATCCTCCATAAAAGATGCTGGGCTCGGTTGATTTGTCAAAGACAAATTCTCCCGCCTGTGCACAGACTTCTACAATAGCTCCCTGCTCTACTATAATCATACACTGCCCTTCATTAACAGCTATAATAGAGCCATTTGAGATAATATTGCTGCTTCCTTTTGTATTAAAACTTCTATTTGACTTTCTATTTTCACCCTTCTTTACAAGCACATTTACATCCATGGACGGGCAGTAAAAATATTCACGCCACTGATCCGCCAGAACCGAACTTAATGCTCCGACTCCAACCTGTAACAGTCCCATGCTTCTTCCTCCGTTTCAAAAATTTAAATATATTTGGTTCATTCCTTATAGTTTTCCCCTGCAATTTCCCCTTAGCCTGCTTCGAATACGCTTCCCCCATAGCTTAATTCCGAAGCAAAGCTTCCCGGCTGAATAGCCATACCATAACTGATGATTTTTTACAAAACCGTTTCAGCTGTATTCCCTGATAATTATTTTCTTTATATTAATCTATATTCTGCCGCCAATCTTCGGCACAAATAGTGATAAAAAGTATTTTTCACATTTTCAATCTATTTCTCCTATATTAAAACCGAAATTCCTAAATCAGCCGCTCCTGCATTGTGGCGTGTCAACCAGAAAATAAGTGCAATAACGGCAATGACGGCAACGGTAACTAACAAAACTTTTATCCATGATATAGGGATGTTTCCGCTAACCTTGCCGGTCTGTCCGTTTACCATAAAGTTATATATCTTATCACCGTAACGGAAAGAGGATATCCATACCGGAAGAAGCAGATATTTATAAGTTATATCTGCATATTCCGTTTGTATCTGAATATTTCTCGTATGATCCGCCTTATTCTCATCTCTTATCTTTGTGTCCACCTCTCCATGAATCAAGGAGGCTATTTTCTGTTTTGCCTTTTCCCATGCATTTTTCATTTTAACGGTATATCTCTCCGCCATAAAGCCTGCCATGTACTCAGGTCTGTATTCCTGAGCTTCCAAAGTCTGAAAAGGTTCCAGCCCTGCAATCATACCTCCGTCCTGTTTCTGTGAAGCACATATAAGCATATCGTCTATTTTATGGTGATAAGCGCCACGAGTATTAAACCAGTCGGTCTCAATCCGGGTATTCCCATCCTTATCCTCTGTTTTACGGTCAAGACCGTACTCTCCGCTATAGTTGCTATGTGTGTTTGTGTCAAAAGTCCAAAACGGAACATAAAGTCCTTTAAATGCTTTTGGCTTGGCACTCTCTTTCGCAAGTTTAGGACAAAAAAACTTTTTTTCAATCCAGCTCTTAAAAAGCTGTGCCGCCCGTCCGGCATCCAACTTAAAAGGCACAATCCCTCCGGGAGACATTGTATTTTGCTGGGCAACAGGCATAACCTGATTTGAACCGCAATAGGGACATTCACCCGAAATCTGATTTGTGTCATATATAGTATCTGCACCGCATGACTGGCAGTGCACAGTCTTTGTTTCAGTACCCCAATCTGTCGGAGCATCATCCTCAGCAAGGTTAAAATCCAGTTCCTGTGCTGTAAAACTCTGACTTACTGCGGCAATTTCTTCCTTATGCCCGCAATATGGACAAAGAAGTATCTGACTTCCCGGCATAAAAGCCATTACTCCTGCACACTTCGGGCATTTTTTATCGGTTGCCCGCTCTGTTTCCGTACGCAAAGCATCAGTCGTCTCATGCTGCCCGGTATAATTTTCTCCCACCATATTTTACCTTCCTGCTTTTTTATTATTATTCAAAATTAATTTTAGTAGCCGGGAGAATCTCCCACATCTTCATAAAGATTCTGAATACTTATAAAGCGAAAATCACCATCATCCATTCGTTTCAAAGTAACGACATAAGGTTTCGGATTATAACTGTAAAAATCATTGCAGAGGATACAGACACTATCTCTATCCACATCTATCATCTCTCCTGCAAATACAATATAATTTGTATCTCCATGAATTAAATAATATGCATCTAATGTATCGATATAACTGCCTTTATTGTAAGCCTCATCTGCACCCCATACCTTATCAGCCAGTCCGTAACCTGTTGCACGGCGGGCAAGTTTATCGAGATTTGTTCTGCTTATATAAGAGATATCCGTATCTATCTCAATATTCCTTTTTTCAAGCTCCTGCCGAATCTGATTATATGAAATACTTTTATCGTCCATCTGATACACAATCATATTGATATTGAAACGGTTATCATCCACTGAACCGAATCGTTCCCACAGGAAGCCATTTATCCCCGCTTCTCTTAAAAACGCAATCGCTTTACCTTCAATATCAGCAGCATCTTTCCACTCACCTCTTTGATCAAGTTCTTTTTGAAGTTTCCTTATGTTTTCTTTCTCATAAGAATTAAAAACATTCTCATTAAACTGCTGAGCAGGTATGCTTGGATTATACCAACTTCTACTTTCAAAATAGTGTTTTTGCCCTTCATTAGTAAATATTCTGCCATGTCTTGCATATATCTCATTTATTCCACGACGAATCTGAAAGCTTTCCTTACTCTGAATTTCATTATCCCCTAAAACTGCGGCAGAACTATCCGGAAAAACATAATCATTATCCATAATTAGTATGTTGGCAATATTTCCTGTGTAAATCAGTTTTAAATAATCCTTATCCGGCTGTGCGTATCCCTGATATTCCTCATGAGAATTATATGCCTTATAATCCATTTTAAAGTCTTTCACAAACCGTTTTAAATCCGCATTATATTTTCCGGCACCATCTCCCTCAGCTGAAGCATCCTTATCTGCTGTTTCTGAAGGTGATTTTCCGCTTTTTTCTTTTTTTAACAAACTATGACCCTTTTGAGCTTTATTGTCTTCCCCATCTTTATCAGACTCCTCTTTATCATTTAAACGCTTTTTAGCTTTGTGAGTTTCATCTGCATCTTTACTCTGCTGAGTCTGTGTATACGATCTTACATTGCATCCTGAAAAGCAGCATATTATACACAGCAGACTCACTAAAACCAGAGATCTGCGATATTCTCCAAATCTTATACACGTCATCTTAATAACAGTCCTTTCTTAAAAAAAGCATTTTAATTGTCAAGCTTTTTTCTCTGGTAACTTTCCTGAACAAAACGGGCATCTTCATCGCTAAGCCCGTTAATTATAGGTTCCAGTGATTCAAATGCTTCTTTTCCTCCATGTGCCAAAATCACATCTATGGCTCCTGAACGTCCTATCCAGTTTACTTTCGGATCCTGAAGTATTTCCTTCATAACGGCAACTATCTCTTCAGCATTATAATAACTTGCCTTATTTTTCCATGCTTCAAAATTTGATTCGGCAATATGACTGATATCTGTAATTGTTCCCCAATACGGGACATCGTCGGTTCTAGGTGTTTTTTTAAAGTATTCTAATGTGGCACGATAAGCCGGCTCGCTGGTATACTGATGCACCGGATAATCCAGCCACATCTCTGCCAAAGAGTAAATACAATCTTCATGTAACTCATATTTAGTATCATCATTTAAAATCTCTTTAATGGGTTCTACAAAACTATCATCATGCAAAGCCCCGCAGCTGCCGCATGCACTTCCTGCCACTTCAAGATCTTTATCTTTCATAAGTTCAATTAATGTTTCCACTGCGCCTTCCATACCCTTATTTGATGAGGTTCCTATCCATGTTGCAGCTGCCGCCCTGACTCCTGCATTTTCATGTTTTGCCATATCAAGAAGAAATGCTCCGACTTCAGGATCGGTACCGTTATTTCCCACGGCTGCTATAAGATATTTAAGTACAAAGGGGTCTTTCTCCGTCTTTATACCTTCCTTAGCCAGGCTCAGCTCTTCATAAGAAAGACCAAAAAGTGTACCCATAAATTCATATCCCTTACCTCTAAGCTGAGGATACTCGCTTTTCACAAGTTTTTTAATGCCTTCTTTACTGCTGCCGTAGGATATATTTTTTTCATCTAAAATACTAAAAGCCTTTGATGTGATATTGCCCTCAAGTTCCAACTTATCATTTATCGGTACATACCTATATGTAGATACCAACCATAACCAATCCTCATCGCTTAACTCTTTCTTGTCAATGAAATCCTTTACCAGATCCTCCGCACTCATATTTGCATAATCAAGCTCTTCTTCACTCTCTTTTTTTGCCTCATTTAATGTTTTATCCGCACTGCTTTTATCTTTTGATGATTCTGCCTGCACTGTCGGAGTATCCTCCTTCTTACTGCATGAGGTCATTCCTGCTAAAAGTATACATGCTGCCAGCATAATTGCCGGACGGTATAAATTTCTTTTTTTCATAATTTTTTTAGGATAGCCGTAAATCCAATATTTTTAATATAATACTTATATTTTATACATTCTTTAAAACTGTCCTTTCTCCTCTCTTTATAAATAAATTATTTTTTAAATTTTTTATTTTTCTGTTTTTCCACTATTTATTACTCTTTATTTTTTGTTTACTTTATCTAAAAGTATAAACGGCGATAAAAGCCCTCCTAATCTTGGAAGAGACATTGTCTGAATATACGCCCTTCCGGGACCGATTACCACCGTGTCTATCAAACCTTCTCCTCCAAAAAGCTTATTTTTAAGCCCTTTAACTACACGAATATCCATAGTACAGCTTGCATCCATCAGTGCAACCAGACCGGTATCACATACAATTTCTTCTCCCGGCATAAGATTATATTCTTTTACATATCCGTCCAGCTCAAGAAATACAATACCCGGACCTGTTACTTTCTGCATTATAAATCCCTCACCTCCAAAAAAGCCGGCTCCAAGTTTTTTCTGGAAGTAAATCGACAATTCCACTTCAGCGCTTGCACACAAAAAAGCCGATTTCTGACATATAAGACTTTCTCCCTGTGCCAACTCCCTGACAACAATACTTCCGGCAAATGAAGACGCAAAACCTATCTCTGCCGGTCCCTGAGCTGTATAAAAACTCATAAACAGCGATTCTCCTGAAAACATTCGCCCCAAACTTTTTCCTACTCCACCCGGCGCCTTAGTTTCCGTAAGTATAGGTCCTTTTGCCCATGTACGTCCTCCAAGTTCGCTTACAATCTTTTCTCCCGGATCCAGCTGAATCACAGCTGCCGGTAAATTTCCGCCTTCAATCTGATAACGCATAATAATTTCTCCCCTTTCTTTTTAAGTGCTTCTCCGCTTATTATTCATATCATTTTTTTGCGTAAAAAAAAATTATCCATTGAATACTTTTTAGAAAAATCCTCAAATATTATCCATTGAATAATACATATTTCAGTATATAAAAAAACATATCAGTCATAGAATCAACTGATATGTTTTTGATTTTTTTCTATTTGTATATATTTTTTTAATAAGCTATGACAATTCATCTATTCTTTCACAGCGCCTTAACAAATCTAAATAAAGCTGTAACTCGTCTTTGGAATTAACCCCTAATTTCTCATAAATGCTTCGATTATGCTTTCGCACCGTATTTATACTTATACAAGCCAGAGCAGGCACATCCGCAATCTCATGCCCCTCAATGTAATAGTTTAAAATATTACGTTCGGATGCAGTAAGTGTTTTAGAACGTTCAATAAAGCGATTAAAAAGCTCCTCTATATCCGGAGGAAGTACAGGTGCGCTCCTTCCGTCCTGTCTGTACCTTTCTTCCTTATTTTTAAGAAACTCCGCAAGTAAGTCAATCTCTGTAATACCGGATTTTATCTGCCGCTCATGAAAATTGTCCGCCTTAAGATTTTCTATGCTCTGCTCAATAGGCATTACAAAACGGCGTGATATAACATATGAATTTAAAAGCATAATTAAGATAAATATAGACAGGATCGTAATAAGCAGCAGCTTCTCATTACCCGCATATGCATTATAGCTGTCATATGAAAAAAGTACCGCAATTACCCACTGCCTGCCACAACTGTCCTTTGCCCCCCGTATCGGCTGATGTATTCCAATATAACGCTTTTTACCGTTTTTATAAATATTAAAACCTTTTTCTGTCTCAATACTAAGCTCTTCGCTATCATTTATATAAACATTTCCCTGTTCTCCTATAAGACCGTACTGAACAAGTAAGTGTTCTTTATCTAAAGGAGCAAAAACCGTTACCATATCTCCATATTTGCTCTCAACTACAGGGTAACACAAACGAAATAAAAGGCTGCTAAACTCAAGACCGCACAACCCATAACATGAATCTGAGTTTCCGACTACAGGCACACTTAAAAATATACTGTTTTCCCATGTTCCGTCAAGAGAATGCCTTTCAATCCAAAGATAATCCTCTGATTTCTCTTTTGTTTTTCCATTAAAAAGCTGTGTACGGTACCAGTCCAGGCGCTCAGTGTTAAATTCCATATTCCAGCGATTATGGATCTGAATTTGTTTCTGCATTGCAACATTCGGATTCCCTCTGAAAAGAAATATGTCATTCTCAGGAGCGGAACTGCTGCTTACATTTGCCAGTCTTAAATACAGTCCGCTGCGTGAATTTTCCGCCCCCGGTGCATTTGAATTCACCGTTGCATCAAATACTGCAAAAACACCGCTTGCACGTGTAACCTTAAGCTCGCTTTCAAGCAGAGGATATATATTAAGCTGCATTTCTTCCAGCTTTTCCTTATCATCTTCAAGATCATGTATATCATATGGATAGGTAAGAATACTCTGTTCTAAAGCTGATGATATTTTCTTTGAAAGATCAATGCCGTTACCGGCAAAGACATCAAGTTTTGCCTTCATATCGCTTTTCCGGCTTTGAAGCTGAACTTTCAGGCTCTGCTCTATGCCTATACCGCCGGCTGAAAAGACTCCTGTTGCTATAAGCATCAAAAGAAGTACACCGCTTCCTGCCAATACCAGAGAACACATATACATCATCAGCCTGCTTCGCATTGATCTGCTCTGTGTGCTCATCTCTTTCAGAAGTTTACGAAAGGGCAGTCTCTCCTCATTATTTTTGCGTTCCATTCTTCCCTTACGCCTCCAACTACTCCATTACCTGCTTTAAGTTCAAATAAGCCTTTTCTACGCAGCTTTTTTTCTCCGCCTCAGCCTTATCATCACTACCTGATGCAGCGTAATTGCCCTGTCCTGCCTCTTCCTGATACTCCTGCTTCATTCTTAAAAGCTCAAGTCTAGTACTTTTTTCAAAGAGCATCTCAAGATCCAGATAATTATTAAACTGCGGTGCAACATAAAAACGGTAATCCGCCTGTGTCTTCTCCAGCGCCTCATAAAGACTTCTGTATTTCGGATTGTCAAGTTTTCCGGCAGCCTCAGGAAGCTGTTCAAATGCCGCTTTCGTAACCGGCATATAACCGGCATTTGTTACAAATTCTATATTATTCTCAGGTTCAGTAAGCCATTTTAAAAAAACTGCCGCCGCTTTTTCTTTCTCAGGCACGGACTTCACAGTACAAAAACCTGCCCCTCGCTGCATTACCAGCTTTTCTCCTCCCTCAAAAACCGGCACCGGATACGCTCTAACTTCAATAGGCTCCGAAACATTATTTTCATAAGTTACAATGTCCTCATAATATAAAACACTTGCCGAAGAAGCTACACTTACAATAGCTCCCCCGGTACGCAGCGGCTCTGTGGCATATCCATCTCTAAGCCATACTCCTCCGGAAATCGCCGCATCCGCATAAGGTTCCCATATTTGCCTAAACTTAGGACCAAAAGCAATACGCTCTCCCTCATCCAAATCTGTAAAGAAAGATTCGCCAAGTGATTCACAGCCCACTTGAAAATAATTGAAGTGGTAATCATGAACAAAAAAGCTCTTTCCGTCATTAGGAATGTCCGGTGTCTGTTCATCAGTCCATTTTGTATACAACTTTGCTACACAAAACAGTCCTTCCCATGTGGCAAGTTCCTTTTCATCCACCCCTGTTTGTACTGCAAAACGATCAAAAAGAGTTTTATTTATAAAAAGAATTTCTGTAGACTTTGCTGCCGGAAATACCAGCAGCTTACCATCTATCCTGCCTTCATCTATAAACTCAGGTATATAGCCCCGGAGCTCCTCTTCACTAAAATACTCTCCATAATCCACCAATATACTCCGATCAGGTAAAGATAACACCGTCTTCGGATAGGAAACAAACATATCCGGAAGTTCAGCCGCCCCCGGTTCTTTCTTAGCTGCAGCAAGCACAGCCTGATGAATTGTGTTCGTGTTTGATACGCTTGTAACCTGTATTCTAATTCCTTCCTGTCTGCCAAGTGTTTCATTAAATCTGTCTATGGTTCTGTTCAGCGGTGAATCCGTCTGTCCTCCATATACATGCCACATTGTAAGAACCACCGGCTCCTTTTTCTTTGAAAAAATGCTGCAGCCCGACAATATCGCTGCCAATAGAACTGTAGCAAGTAAAAACCTAACCCGTAAACTCATACTTCCCCTCCCTGTTTATACTTACTCCTAAAAGACTATATCAGTATTATAACAAGAAAAGGTACAGTAGGTCAAATATGTATCTAAGCTCTAAGGTTAAATTTTTATATGTCATCTATGTAAAAACGCATAGGTAATCAAATATATTTATTTCTATATTGCTGCGGTGTCTCTCCAAAATACTTCTTAAATGCACAGGAAAACTTGCCTTGATTTAAATATCCTGCTAAATCGGCTATCTCACCTACAGACATATCGGGTTTATGAATCAAAAGCTCAGATGCCGCCTCAATACAGGTATTTTTAATAAAATTCCCTATGGAAGTACCTGTAATATAAGAAAAACATCTTTTCAGGCTTGACTCCGAAATTGCATATTTTCTTGCAAGCTCAAAAATAGAATATCTCTCAAAAGGATTCTCAACAAGAGCCTTGTAACATTCCTGAGTTGCTCTATATACAGGTTCTGAAAACGAGGACAGATTATGTGTATCTTTACTTTCCACCAGACTAAGGAACAACAGCAATTCCATAGTTTTAATTATCGAATAAGGCAGCCTTATCCTCTCATCCACTTTATATAATTCACTGATTATATGATTAATTTCATAACGGGAACGAATAACTAAAGCCGTTCCGTTTTTGCATAATCTATCCCGTATATCAAACAAATTTATATTACTGTAAGGAAAATACTTCATAATAGTTCCCTGTGCTATATCAATATCTATAAAAAGAGACAACCCGACATATTTTTTCGTAGGTATACAAGAGCTCTCAAAAGGCAGCTTTCCAACTTCTGTAATACTTAAATCACCTTTTCCCATAAAAGCACGTTTATTATTTTCAAGCTTAACCTCATAACAGCCTTCAAGGCAATGATCTATCTGTAGCACTCCCTGTTTAGGTTTTATTCTTTGATAAGATGTTTCCATATTTAAGTTATTATAAGACAGCTGAATCCCTTCAAGAAGGTTATAACACTGCATCTCTCCAGTTCCGGTTTCATTGCTGAAGCGATAAATTTTAACACCGTCTATACTTTTCTTCTCCGAAAAAACATAGTCTTTATAAACGGTATCTATAACATTATTTTTATCTGATTTCATACAAAATATCTTCCCCGTTTTTTACTTAAGTTTTATATCTTACTGCTGTTTCACAGCTTAATTTTACTTGATTTACATTTCATACAAAATACATTTCCCGTTTTTTGCCATATATTATTTTAAATAAGATTTTACTTCTCAATTGCCCATTTAATCGCTTTTTCTCTTTGAGAAATAAATTTCTTGTAAATATCGGATTTTTTCAGCAGCTCCTTATGTGTGCCTACATTCTCTATTTTACCCCTGTCCATTACAATAATCTGATCCGCTCCCTGAATTGTTTCAAGTTTATGTGCTATTACAAGTACAGTTTTTCCCTTTAACAGATTATTCAGTGCAAGCATAAGCTGCTCCTCGTTTTCAGGATCAACGCTTGATGTCGCTTCATCAAGTATTACTATCTTGCTGGGTTTTAACATGGCTCTTGCAATTGAAATTCTCTGGCGCTCACCTCCTGATAAATCAGAGCCTCCCTCCTGCAAAACAGTGTCATATCCCTGAGGCAGCTTCATAATAAAATCATGGCACTGAGCCTGTTTTGCAACCTCAATCACTTCATTATCCCCGGCATCCGGATTGCCGAATTTAATATTATTTTTCACGGTGTCATCAAACAGATATACATCCTGGAAAACAAAGGTAAATTCAGATAAAAGGCTGTCATACTTGAATTCCTTTATATTTTTGTTATCAATTAAAATCTCTCCGCCATCTACATCCCAAAATCTTGATATTAAATTGCAGAGAGTCGTTTTTCCGCTACCTGAACCTCCTACTATTGCCGTTGTTTTTCCTTCCGGTATAACAACGCTTATCCCGTCAAACAGGGGCTGTTTCTCATAAGAGAATTTAACATTTTTTACATCTGCCCTTGCAGTCTCAAGTGATGTTATATCTCCCTCCGGGATTGTAGGAAGCTTGCGCAGCTTTGTTATTGCATCTAAGTTCTGAACGGCAACGCCTCTTACATGCTGCATACTGCCTGCCATCTCAAAACCGCTGAAAACCATAAAACTTGAGACAATAAGCATCACTGCCTTATACGGCATAATTGTTCCTAAGCACAATCGCATAACCGCCGAAAAGATAATAGCACATACACCAAGCTTAAAGATGGCAAGAAAGATAAGAGCCGCAGGAGCAACAGTTTTTTCAACGTTTATAAAACCTTTTCGATTTTTCAAAATATCACCGTCAAGTTCAGCTATCATTTCCTTACCTTTTCCAAAAGACTTAATGACGCTAATTCCTTTTACATATTCCAAAGTTGTTGCGTTTAAATTGATTTTTAATGATTGCAGTTTTCTAGTCATCTCGTCCGCTTTTTTTTGAAAAATAACATTACTAAGCATGCCGGCTAATAATGTAATCAATATAATAATACCTGTAACGGCATCAAAAGGAAAAATAAAAAGAGCCATAATTACAGTCTGTATAACACCGACAAAAAGTGTTTCAATAATATTTATGCCTACCGTTTCAAGCTCACCGATCACTGTCGTTAAGCCGCCTGAAATATTTCCGAGACGGTTGCTTCCGAAATACCCCATATTTGTCCTTTTTAATTTATCCCCTATATACAGGCGGTTCTGCGCTCCCATGTTGTATGAAGCAATAAATTTATTGCGATCTGCCATATATGCACATAGAATCTTCCCTGAAACGCCTAATAATGCTACTCCGGATAAAACATAAATATCCTGCATAACAACTGCTCTGTGATCAAATATATTTTGAAATACCCTAAGCAGCAAAAACATTACCGCACCAACTCCGGTACCTTCAAAAACACTTTTAAGAACTTCAAAAAACAGCATTTTACTGATTCTTGAAGATTCTTTACCTGCTATAATATATAATTTCTTAATCAGCTCTATCATCTACTTTGCCTCCGCCATTTTATAAACGCTTATATGTGAAGCCCACATTTTTGCGTAGGTTTTGCTTGTATTAAGAAGTTCGGAATGTGTCCCTTCAGCTTCTATCCTTCCATCAGCCAGAACGATAATTTTATTTGCATTAATGATTGTAGAAAGCCTATGGGCAATCATTATTACTGTTTTATTTTGAACAAGTGCATCAATTGATTTCTGTATCTCAGCTTCATTATCAGGATCGGAATATGCAGTCGCCTCATCCAAAAGAACTATAGGACTGTCTTTAAGCAGTGCCCTCGCAATTGTAACTCTCTGCCTTTCTCCGCCTGAAAGGCTGCTTCCGGCTTCCCCTATAACGGTATTATATCCGTCAGGCAAACTCATAATAAAGTCATGGCAGCTTGCCTTTTTGCATGCCTCCTCGATTTCTTCAATACTTGCATCCGGTTTTGCAAATCTCATATTTTCTAAAATACTCTTTCTAAAAAGGTAATTTTCCTGTGAAACATAGGTTACAAGATCCATATTCTGTTCAATAGAAATATCTTTGACATTTACGCCTCCTATACAGATTTTACCTTGATCGACATTCCAATATCCTGCAATCAGTTTTGCAATAGTGGATTTTCCCCCGCCTGAATATCCCACAATAGCTGTAAGCTGTTTTTCGGCAGCATTAAATGACAGATTATCAAACACCCTCTTTTCGCTGTTATAGCCGAAACCTACATTCTCAAAATTTATATCATAAGAAGATATTTTCTGAATATCCTTTCCCCTCTCAAGTTCAGGTAAATCCATAACACTTCTGATTTCATCAATTACAACTCTTACATTTGCCATTGTATCCATATGACTCATTACTTTAATAAGAGGTTTATACGAAGCATAGGACAAAAGCACGCACATTATTAAATCCCCTACAGAAATACCTCCTTTCATATATAAAAATAATGACACCGGAAGAACAAATAACAGTGTTGACGGAAAAGTTTCCATAGCTGCAGTCATGTAAAAGCAGACACTCAGATACCAGTTCAGCATACCGTCTTTATTTTTATTTACAGCATCTACAAATTTTCCATAAGAGGATGCAGATTTGTTAAACGCCTTTATAACCTGAATCCCTCTTATATATTCAACTGCCGTTGTATTCATATTCTTTGCCGCACGTTGGTAATTACGTGATTTTTCCTCATATCCTGCCATCATTAAAAAAGAAAACAGCATACCTATGGGAATGGTTGCAAGATTTGCCAGACCAATTCTCCAGTCAAGTATAAAAATAATTATAACCAATACAACCGGAATTATAAGATTGGCTATTACCTCAGGAATTACATGAGCGATCGGTCGTTCCATTTTATCAAGAGTTTCCACCATAAATTGCGTCCATTCACCGCTGCTTCGTTTTTCAACCTCTCCCATTGACAAACGGCTTATTTTTCTGGCAAGCTTTTTCCTCTCATCTTCAATAATACGAAATGCAAGATTATGAGAAGTTAATGTTGAAATTTCATGAAAAATAACACTTCCCAAAAGCCCGCATAAAATTATTAAAACCGGGGTTTTATATATTGCAAAATTTTTGTTTCCCTCTGCTATATATTCGACAATCTTTGCCATAGCAAAATAAGGGACAACTCCGCAAAATACACCAAGTACTGCGACAAATACCGATGTTAAGATTTGCCCTGAATGCTTTTTTAATATATTCATCATTTTTGCCTCCTAAGCATATATTACTTTAATAAGCATTATATATATTGATATTATATAATCCTAACATTTATTGTCAAAAATAAAAAAACTGATAATATTCCAAATATAATAAATGCATATCTTTTACGGCTATTTTACAGCAATACTAACTTTTCTCTTATAACCCGATAGACTTTTTTTTGCTCCAAACAGGTCAAATATATCAAAAGTTATTTAACCGGTATTTTATATTCACAGTAATAATATCATCATCTGATAAATCATTATCTCTCAGCTTCTTTTGATGATTTTAAAGTAGTAGTTTCCTACTATAATAATTGCCAGAATAAACGATAAAAAATCAGAAACCGGCTGTGCCAGGTAAATTCCGAATTCTCCATATACCGCCGGAAGAATAAATAAAAGGGGTATATAAAATAATCCCTGACGAGATACGGATATAATAAGTGCCAAAAAATACTGCCCTATATTCTGCATAAGCATGCTGCTTACCGCAAAAAAACCTATAAACGGTAATGTAAAACATTGAAGCCGAAGTATCCTTGCCCCGATCTCAATTACCTCTTTATCCCTGGTCATAGTTCCTATACATTGTTCAGAAAATATATATAGTATAATGGCAGAAAATATCAGAAAAACAGTTCCGCAAAAAACTGTAATAATAAATGATTTTTTTACCCTTTCATATTTCTTTGCACCGTAATTCATCGCACAAATAGGCTGAAAACCCTGCCCCCAGCCAATCATAATCATATATGCAAGTGCTATGACCTTTGAGCTGACTGTCAAAGCTGCTATAATGCTTTCCTTATACCTGGCTGCAGTTACATTCAGCAGTATCAATGCGGCACTTGTAATCGCCTGTCTTGAAAAATTAGGCAATCCGCCTGCCAAAATATGATAAATACGCTCTTTATTACATTTTGCCTTACTTATACTTATAGGGATATTTCCATTACTAAGTACAGTAAGAACTATACAGCCTATAATCTGCCCTATAAGCGTTGCATATCCGGCACCTATAAATCCCATTTTTAATTTAAACATAAGTATAGGATCCAAAATCATATTGCTAAACATTCCTGCAAGCAGACCTGTCATGCCATCCTTTACGTTGCCGCAAAGTCTAAGCTGATTATAAACTGTTATAGAATATAAACCGAATGGAATACTTACAATAATTATATCTAAATACTTGACAGAAAAAATCATTAAATTTTCAGATGCATTTCCTCCTATTAAATTTACAAGCGGAATTATAAAGATTTTTGATAAAACTGCAATTATAATTCCGCTTGCGACTGCAAAAATAATACCTAGTGAAGAAATTATTTCAGCTTCTTTATAGTCTTTTTCTCCGATTTTTTTTGACATGGCATTGCCGCTGCCATATCCGAACCAAAATCCTACTGCCTGAATAATACTTACAAAGCTGAATATAACGCCGATCGCAGCAGTCATAGAACGATTATTCAATATACCTACAAAAAACGTATCTGTTAAATTGTAAATAACATTTACAAGCATCCCTATTATAGTCGGAATAGAGGTTTTAACCAGCAGCAAAAATACAGGTTCTGTTAAAATTTTTAAACGTCTTGCCTCCTTTAATTCCATATCAGCACCTTCTGACCTCACCTTTATCACCGTCCACCCTTATCATGTCCCCGTCCTTAAATTTTTCAGTTGCAAAACCCACACCAAGTACTGCCGGTATATTAAATTCTCTGGCAACAATTGCGGCATGGCTTAAAGCGGCTCCTGTATCTGCAACCACAGCACTTGCCAGTTTAAATAAAGGTGTCCATTCCGGATCTGTAAGATGACATACAAGTATATCCCCTTTTTTCATCTTATAAAACTCTTTAGGGCTGCAAATAATACAAACCTTTCCTGCCACACTTCCGGCACTGGCACCCACACCTTTTAGAACATCTCCTCCCGTCTCAAAAACGAGCAGTTTTGAAGCTTCCCAGACCTTAATGGCAAGAGGAAACTTTTCATTTCTTCTTATAATCTTTTCTTTATAAAACTCATCTAAACAGCCCTCTTTAAGAACATTAAGCAGTTCATGATGAAAAAGATTTGCAACTCCATGCTTATAATCTGTACTGTTTAAAAGAAGCCTGTTAATTCTTATAATACACTTTCTGACATAATAAAACAAACATTCCCACATATATTGCGATTCCTCACGAACAATATGAAAATACCTGAAATAGTGAATATCTTTTTCTATGGCAGTATACTTATTACCGCAGATATTTTCAATTTTTTTCATTAAGGCGGCAAAATCTTTATTTTTATTATTAAAATCACTGCTGTCATCCGCATTTAAAATCGGTCTTAAAATATTTATAATCCTGTCAGGATCCTCAATAAATGTTTTTGCTTCAATGCAGTAGCAATTATAATCCGATTTAAAGCCGTTCTTTTTTATAAACTCATCCGCAAGACTTTTAAATTCAGGAAAGTCTGCACTTAAAACTTCAAAGTCTGCACCTGATAATACAGCCTCCTTTAACCTGCCGTTTTTATTTATTTTATAAGCCATGTCTGCTATATCACTGCTTATAACGGCAGTCTTATTGTTCAGTTCCCAATAAAAATCAAATGCAGAATACGACCTGTTTATCTTTTTTATAAGTTTTGTAAATTTATTAAACATAAACATTGATGGGAATAATGCATATTTGAATCTGTCATACGCAAGATTTTTTGTCAGCTCATAGCTGACAGCCATAAATTTTTCACATTCCTGTATACTCATATTTTCAAAGCTTAATGACCTTATTTTCTCTATTTCCTTTTTATATTTATCCATAAATTCATTGCATACTTTATAGCAATATTCAAAGTTTTTAAACGATCTCAATGTTCTGAAAATATGTAATATATTTTTATTAATTCCCTTTTTATTCCCCGGAAGTGTTTGAATACCATCTTCATCTATCCCGGGATTGGAATTTAATTCAATACCGATTTCCGCAAATATCCTCGCTTTCTGATCGTTAATCGCTATCATATAATCAAAATCCAGCGACCTGTATGCAAACGGCATTTTTTCAAACTGAAAAGCCATATTCTTTTTCATAATTCCCGTGAGCCTTGTGTTCTTTATATAGTTTTCGATCACTTTCTCCTGAACATCATTTTCCAAACCGGTTATGGCTCTTGCCTGTAATATATATATTTTTTCACCCTTTATGGCCCATTCAATATCCATAGGCATACAGTAATGATTTTCTATCTCTAATCCGGCTTTTAAAAGGGCTTTTATTTCATTATCATTTAATGCCCTCTCCGACCTTTTTTCACTGCTTACAGTCTCCTGTCTGGTATCTTTATCCGCATAAACAATCTGTATTTCCTTACTTCCGATATTTATATCAACAATTTTTCCCGATTTATTTACAATATAACTGTCAGCTGTTACTCTGCCGCTTACAATACTTTCTCCTAAACCGTAACTTGCATTTATCTGTACTTCATCTTTATTTTTATTAACCGGATTGACCGTAAACAAAACCCCCGCCTTTTCACTTTCCACCATTTCCTGAACAACTGCCGCAATAGCAACTGAATTTTGATCATATCCCTGATGAAGCCGGTAAATTACTGCTCTGTTTCCCCAAAGTGATGCATAACAGCTTCTTATCTTATCAAGCACATCCTCTACCCCTCTTACGTTTAAATAACTTTCCTGCTGACCGGCAAAACTGGCTTTTGGCAAATCTTCCGCCGTAGCTGATGATCGCACTGCAACTCTTATATTTTCTCCAAGACTTAAATATTTCTTCCTGATTTTATCTTCCGTTTTTAACGGAAACTTTCCATCTTTAATTTTTTTTCTAAAATCACCTGCAGCCGCTAAAAGTTTATTCTCATCTTCCCCTGCCTCCTCAAGTCTTTCAAAAATAAATTTTTCAATATTATTTTCCTTTATAAATTCCTTATAGATATCTACTGTAATTACAAAGCCATCCGGAACATTGATTCCGGCGGATATCATCTCTCCCAGATTAGCTCCCTTGCCCCCTGCACTTGATACATCCTCTTTTTTTATATCTTTAAAATCCAGAATCATAGCTAATACTCCTTTAAATTTAAAATAGCTGCAATTAAATTGCCGCTTCAATATATTTATTTACTGCTGAATCAACATATATTCTCAGTATTTCATCAAAATATTCCTCATCAAAATAACCGTAATTTGAGCACAGTATAAAGCTCCCTGTAAATAAATTTACCAGCCCCTGTTTATTTACTGTCTTAACAGCCGAATTTTCTTTCCAGTAATTTATAAGCTTACTTAAAAATTCAGCATAAAAATTTTCAATTTTATTTACTTTATCCCTGCCTTTTTCTCTAAATATTTTAAATGCCTCCTTATAGATAGGCTGAGTTTTAATTTTAATCATAATATCCATAGAATAGCTGTATATTATATCCGATAAAAATCCTGCCGGATCTTCAAGGGAATTGCAAAACTCTTTTTCAATATTATCAAGTTTTTGAAGCCATCTGTAAGTAATAAGCTCTATAATAAGTGAATCCTTATCTTTCCAGAAATTATAAAAGCTTCCTTGTGCAATCCCCACCCTTTTCGTTAATTCGCCTATACTTAAAGACTTAACCCCTTTATCATGAAACAGCTCAAGGGCTGTTTCCATTATTTTTTCTTTTATCTCACTTCTTTTTGCCTCTGTAAATGCCCTTGGCATAAAAACCTCCCCGTGTCTTTTTAATTTATAATATCAGTATGAATTTTATTAATTATATTCACTGCCATTATAATAAAGCTTTTATTCAGAGTCAATGAATATTTTTAATTTTATTCATTGACTGCCGTTTGTTTTTTATGTATAAATTTCTATTTATTAATTTGTGTAGATTATCTGTATTTATTAATTCAGAATTTTAAATATAAAAAAAGAAAAGTACAGGTTTTACAGCCCTTTACTTTTCTAAAATTTTAATATTAATTCCTATTATTTAATTATCCCGCTTTTACAAATATATAATTATCTGTTCTTACCTTTTCATTTTCTATTTAAGTGTTTCCATCCATTTTTTGCTGCGGAACATATGAACTGACAGCAACAATCTAAAAACTTCTTCCTGAGACAGTATAAAATATACCCAGACAATAGGCATTTTAAATATAATTCCCGTCAATAAGCCAAGAGGAACTCCTATGAGCCATGTACCTATTATATCTATCATCAATATATATTTTGTCCGCCCGCCGCTGCGTATCACACCTCCGCCAAGCACCATATTTCCGACTTTAACAGGTGCAAGAATCGCAAATGCAAGGAATAATTGTAAAGCAATGCTCTGTACATCAGAATTTACATTAAAAAGGCGTATATAAAAACCTCTAAATATGATGAGAATTACAGAAAGAAAGACAGAACCGGCAAACCCATAGATACACAGCCTTTTAGATTTTTTATATGCCGACTCGTAATCCCCCTTACCAAGCCTTTTCCCTATAAGAATTCCGGCAGCCTGCGCCACTCCGCTTAAAGCACCAATCATAAGTCCCTGAACGGGTCCCGTCAAAGACATTGCAGCAAGCTCGTCAGTACCCAGATGCCCATATATAAATGTATTTACACTTTGACCTACAGTCCATAAAAATTCATTAAGCACTACCGGAAGAAGCATAAACAAGTATTGTTTCCAGTTATCCTTTCCTCTTATTAATTCAAATTTGATTTTACCGTTTACTTTTAAAAAAGCTGCCAGCATAAGCAGCATGTTGACGGTCTGTGAAATAACCGTAGCGATTGCCGCCCCTCTGATTCCCATTGGATAAAATCCCATTTTTCCGAAAATCAATACCCAGTTCAGAAATGTATTTATAAGTGCTGCCAAAGCACTTATATAAAGCGGAATTTTTGCATGATTTTTGCACCTTATCGGTACGGCAAAAATCGTGGCAATTCCGGACATGATATATACCGGTGCAAGAGTTCTCATATAAACTCCGGCAGAATCAATTACAGTACGGTCCTTTGAAAAAATTCCGGATATACCGCCGGCAAATGCCGCACAGACTAATGCAAATATCAGTGCAATAGCGGTTGTTATAGCAAGGTTGGTAGTAATCCCCCTCTGTTGTGATTTTTCATCCTTTTTTCCAATATACTGTGAAACCATTATGCTGCATACTGTTGCAACCGCACCGCTTACAAATGAAAATATAAACGCCGGCCTGCTGCCTACTTCAACTGCCGCTATCTGTGCTTCCCCAAGCTGTCCGACCATAATCTGGTCAATCATTGAGAAAGAAGACTGAAGCATTGACTGCAATGCGACCGGTACAGCAATTATCATAGTTTCTCTAAAAAACGGTATATCAGTAACCGATGATTTATTTGACATATTTATATTATTGCTCATAAATATAACTCCTGACTGTAGTATATTTTCAGGTTGATAGCTTTAATACCCATTATATTATTGCAAATAACTCATTCAATTACAATAGCTTAATCACATAACCTTAAGTTAAAGATTAAACAGTACATATCTTTTTGCCATAATTGCAGACTTGTATCACTCATTTCCTGATAACGGATTTATACAGAATTTTATAATTTCATAAGCCTAAACTTATTTTCGTACTATAATCGACAGCATAACAAAGATAATTACAAAAATGTATATTCATTACCTGCAGAAAATACTTTTTGTTGTTAGGGTATATTTACAAATTAGACTTAAAGATGTAGAATACTTTACCAAGCGGGGCTGTTGCATTAAGAATGAAAGTTATAAAAGACAGTGATTATTTTAATTTAAATCTGATGTACTTTGTAGTTTTTTTTAAATACATCAGCCTCAGCATTAAAACGGCAGGTTTTATAAGGAGAATTGTAATAAATATGAATACTCGGAAAACAAAAGAAAATATACAAAAAGAAACCGGTGGTAAAGTATGGAAAGGCTTTCTGGCATTTTTAAAACGAAAGGATATAGAAATCTCTGCTAAACGTTACGGTGTCGATGCTTTGGGTGCTATGGCACAGGGACTGTTTTGCTCTCTTTTAATAGGCACTATCATAAATACTCTCGGTTCCAGCTTTTCTATCAAACCTTTAACCGTCCCTGTCGCCGTAATAGCAGGTACTGAATACACAGTAGGCGGGCTGGCAGGGGCTATGAGCGGTCCTGCAATGGCAGTTGCGATAGGCTATGCTCTTCACTGTCCTCCTCTGGTGCTTTTTTCACTGGTTACGGTAGGTTTTGCCTCAAATGCACTTGGAGGTGCAGGAGGTCCTTTAGCTGTACTCTTTATTGCCGTCTGCTCTGCAGAAGCCGGCAAAGCAGTTTCAAAGGAAACAAAGATTGATATTTTAGTTACTCCCCTGGTTACCATTTCAATAGGCGTTCTTTTATCCGCTCTGTGGGCACCGCCAATTGGCAAAGCTGCAATGAAGCTTGGCAATGTAATTATGTGGGCAACTGAATTGCAGCCCTTCTGGATGGGGATTTTTGTCTCTTTAATAGTCGGTATGGCTCTGACACTTCCAATCTCCTCCGCTGCCATTTGTGCCGCACTTGGGCTGACCGGGCTGGCAGGGGGGGCTGCACTTGCCGGATGCTGTGCTCAGATGGTAGGATTTGCCATTGCCTCATTCCCGGAAAATAAATGGGGCGGTCTGCTTTCTCAGGGAATCGGTACCTCAATGCTCCAGATGGGCAATATTGTAAAAAATCCCCGTATCTGGATCGCTCCCTGTCTTACTTCAATGATTACCGGTCCCATAGCAACCTGTATATTTCATCTTCGCATGGATGGAGCCGCTATTTCATCAGGCATGGGAACCTGCGGACTGGTAGGGCAAATCGGTGTATATACCGGCTGGCTTCAGCATATAGAGGAAGGAAGCAAAGCCTCAATTACCGCCTTTGACTGGACAGGTCTTATCATGATTTCCTTTTTACTTCCGGCACTTATCTGTCCTTTACTTAATATAGCCTTTAAAAAACTTGGCTGGGTAAAGACCGGAGATATGAAACTTAACTAAAAAATAACGCCCTCTATTTCAGTGAGCGTTAAGTAAAATGACCGCCGTTTTATTAAAGCAGTTTAATTTAACATACCTGACTTATATATCTTTATATACCAGTTATAAACTTTAAAAAAGTATAGAAGTATGAATTAAGGCATAAAAACCGCCGCACCGGGACAAAGATAATAAACCACAGTCTATAACTTTAATGTCCCGGTACGGCTGACTTTACTTTATAAATTTATATTTACGATCTGTTTGCCGCCTTGCCTATACAGGCTAATTATACCAATCGTAATCATAGTAGTCATGCCACATTGCTTTGGTTTGTACTATGCCTCCAACTGTCCAGGCACCATAATCGTTTACATAATAAGCATCGGGAGTCCATCCGCCCATAAGCAAATACCCCTCACGATTAAAGCAATAGCACTCCGCTATTCCGTCATAGTTGTCGTCTATCCAAACCCACTCATTTGCCGCCCATGTACCGTCATCATAAGAATACCACCATCTGTCGGTATTAACTTCATATCTCCACATTCCGGCATATGCATTTGCTATAAATATAACAGAAAAAATTACCGACATTATAGCTATCTTTATACCTTTCATAACTGCTCCCCCTCTCTAAAAGTTATATAATTAATGTCTATGTTATTTTATTACTGCTCATACTGCCCGTCTTGATTTACTTTGTATCCGTCAGGTGTTTTTTCATTAGCATACATAGAACCCAGCGGTCTTGAGTTTTCAAGATTCTTATAATACCATTCACCATCACTGTGCTGTTCCCATGTCCACTTTGGTGTATTCGGATTAAAGAAGTACCACTTATCCGATATTAAATGCCAACCCTTGAACATCTTTCCGTCTTCAAGGTCAAGATAATACCAATGCTTATCCTGTGGATCAAGATGCCAGCCTTTCTTTAACGTATTTCTTGTATATCCGCTATAATAGTACCATGCATCCTCTTTCTCATTGTATATCCAACCTGTCTTGGGAAGTACTGAAGAACCCCCTATTCTTGAACTGCCGCCGCCGCTTGAGCCGCCGCCTGAACTGCCGCCGCCTGAACTGCCGCCGCCTGAGTTACCGCCGCCTGAGTTACCGCCACCGGAATTGCCGCCGCCTGAGTTACCTATCTGCTCACATACTAAAGTATATTTTACTTTTTTTAATGTCGACCCGTTTTCTGACGTTGCAACGTCCAAACCTACAAATACTTGTGGAGGCGTACCCTGCTTAAATTGCGTTTCAGGATAGGATTGTGCTGCCTTTAAACGATACCTTTTACCTGCATTGCTTGATGTTGCCGAAGCGATAAATTCACTCTGTACATTCTCCCATTTATTATCTTCATACTCCTTTCCACTCTCTGTAAGCAATACATTACCCGATTCATCTACATATGTTATCTCATACGGAAGATATATATTCGCCTTAATATGTACATATAAATTTATAAATTCCGTAGGAGTCGATACATCAATAGGTGATGATGTCAAATCAAGCTCATACCTGCCAATCGGTTCAGCAGAGCCTGTAATTTTCAAAGCACCATTTGTATCAGCATCAAAATTCAAACTGCTTTCTCCTATAGGTTGTCCTGAAAAACCCGAACCTTGTATTGATAAATTGTATCCTGTCGGCTCATCTACAAGTTGTCCATACTGATACTCAAGTTCCGGTTTATAATCCGCATCAATAATAGTTGCATGTGCCTGCTGAGAGTTGATAAACAAAAGCCCTGAAGCAATACCTAATATCGCAAGACTCTTACTGATTAAGCCCTTGATTTTCATAAATATAATTTCCCTTCTACTTCAATATAACTAAAATTGTAACGCCTTTATTAAAAAACACTGCAAAACTCTCAATAACCTAACCTCTTATTTCACATAGTATATCCCCTTTCTGTCATTCTTAAAGTTATAACTTTTTTCTTAAAAATGGCTTTTTAGCTTTATCCAATCTCCCCATATCTTTAGAAGTCTATGCCAGCTTAAGTTTTGTTATTTACTTTTATTAATAGTACACCGAAAAATCAAAAAAATATATTATTCATTGAATACTTTTTGCTTCCAATATTAAATAGTATTCAATGAATAATATGCAATTAATTGCCTTTTTAAAGTACTGTTAAACTATAAAAAGCAGCCGAACCTAATAAAACTTATTTAATTTTTAGAGCAGAGCGGGGGGAAATGTGTGCTTTTATATGAAAACTGCCAATTTTATGAAAACAGGAATATCAAAGTGAACAAGTGCCTGAACCGATATCTTCCGGTTCAGGCACTTGTTTGATTAGAAACTTATTTTACAGCCTCTTTAACTATAAGGGTACATTTGTAAATATTCATCGCACCTTAGTAATGTGAAAAATTTGAGTTTTTAATTATACATATTCAGCTTAGTTATTGAGTAGGTATTATTGCCATCAAAATACACTATATTACCTTTAAAATAAAATTCATCAGGATTTTCTCCACTTTCCGCAATAACTTCTCTGAACGAAGTATTATAATCTGCAAAAGTAGTCTCAACAGGCGGCTCGCTTAGTGCATCTGCTTTATATATGTCAAGCTTGGCATCCTTCATTACATATACGGAACCTGAGTATATCATAAATGAAAGAGGAATTACTTTTGAATCGATACCTCTTTTTACTTTAAGAACATACCTGCCGCTCTCTGCATTCTTAACAAGCTTAAACTCTATATCAGGAAATTTTGATTGCTTAAGCCCTATACATTCTCCCTGAAAGTCTTCATTATACTCCTCTTTTCCCGTTACGGTACAAAACAAAGAATTTCCTTTTATATACATGCTGTATCCGGCTTCCATTTGTGCTGCTTCTTCTTCAGAAAATGAGGTTGTAGCAAATATATTTGTATTTGTAAGTTCATACACCTGACCTCTGTCTATAACAGTTGAAGTTTTATCACCCTTATAAAAGCCTTCGGTATTATCCTCATTGTACTTATCTGTACTAATGTGCATTCCCGCATTAGGATATTCACTATATACAAACTTAAACGGAGCAATAAAATTACTCACCGTACCGTCCACACCTACAAAGTAACCGTCAGGTGTAAACTCCTGTGAATACATTCTGCCGTCCTCTCCGAAATAATAGTCTTTACCATCTATATTCTTCCAAGAGTTTTTATAAAGCTCTCCATTCTCATCATAGTAAAGGTAGTCTATTTTATATAAGCCTTGGGATTGAGGATTGTAAAAATTAGTGTAGTTTTTACAAGTTACCCAAGCTTTATTAAGAGCCTCGGGATCTAAAAATAAATACTCATCGGAAATCTTTCCCTCACCGCTTACGTCTCTTTTATAAGTAGGAGCGGAACGTGTAGCTTCAAATCTCTTACATACAGTGTTTGTTTCCGTAATTTTAGATTCATCGGAAAAACCGTAGTATATCGCATTGTCTGTCATCCCAAACAAGTTTGCCTTATCCGATATTATACCAAACTTACTTCCGTCAAGCTCACATGCATATATATTACCCTGCGGATCGGAAGTATCCGGTTCGGAGTCGGTTAATATAAAAAGTTTATCATTAAGTACACAGACAGTGATATCATAAATCCATGATTCTTTTGCAGTATAGATAAGCTCATCATCACTTCCGTCTAAAAACACTCTTCTTACAATATTTTTATCATACTTACCCTTTTTAGACTGAGTATAGTACACGTATCCTTTATATATAGTATAGTACATTGCATCAAAGCCCTTGATTACAAGCTCAATTTTCTTATTTTCAAGATTCAGTTTTTTAAGTCCTTCCTTGTCCTTAAAATACAGACCATTCTTTGTAGCATTTACAAGTGAGAATTCTGTAGACATATCCACAGGTATGGTGTATAAAAGCTGCACATTGAGAGTCTCTAAATCCATTTGATAGATACTCTTACCGTCTGCGGCTTCTTTGTTGAATGTAAAATAAAGCTTTCCGTCGGCAAGAGCCTCAAGTATCAGATAAAAACTGTCTGTGTCAAAAGGCATAAGCATTTCCTCTGCACTTCCATCCGCTTTTGCCCTGTAAATAGCTACAGATCCTGGCACATTTTTATCATCTATCCAATCAGTATAGTATATATAGTCTTTGTAGTAATACATTTGCCCCGCTGTATGACTGCTTATACGATTTAAACTCCCTACACTTCCTGAACCTGAATATGAGTAAATCTCGGAGCCGTCATATTGATTTTTAAAAAAAATCTTTGTTCCGTCAGTAATAACATAGCAGTTTCCCAAAAGATTGGAAGCCGGTGCCGTATCTCCGAGTGAACTTATCTCTGTAAGGGTGCCGTCTTTTTCAACCTTCTTTTTCTTCTTTTTTTGAAACTTTTTTTCTTTTTTAGTTTCTGACAAAGTCTCTTCTTTAGTACCCTCATACCTTAAAGAAAAAGTACGGACACCGAAAAGCACTGCAGATGTCAAAACAATAAGCAAAAGTGCCACAATTATCAGTGGAAATTTAACTTTACCTAGACCGTTATTTGTCGAATTCATATAACCCTCATTTATAATAAATTTTTATACAGCACATTTCTATAGTGAATGAATTTTGATAATGATGATTTATAAGTATGGATATAGTTTTTACCTGCTTAAATGAATTGATGAACAGCGGAAAAATCTGATATCTGTTCATCAATTCATTTCTTGAGAGGCATTTTATAGAGTAACTATCTGTTTTTACAAATACTCTGCCCTCTTATATATTAAAAATCAAATTATAAAAATATATCAGCTGATTGATGCCTTATAAATACTCTCAATTGAACCTTTAAGCATTTCTGTAAATTCCGAATCACTTTGCTTGGCTGATAATCCGTCTGCCAAAGCTCTTGAAAAGCTTGCTATAAGTCCACGGTTTTCGGCAAGAAGTTCATTCGCCTTATCCCTTGAATATCCGCCTGAAAGTGCAACTACACGAACCACATGAGGATCAGCCATGATATCTTCATAAAGATTAGCCTTTGTAGGTATAGTTACCTTAAAGATTATTCTTACGTCAGGTGCAAGTTTTGCAAGATGTTCCTTAATGCACTTTTTCATAAATTCCTCAGACTCCGCCTTTTTCGGGTTATTGATGTCAACCTCAGGTTCTAATATAGGTACAAGTCCATGGCTGAAAACTTTAAGTCCAAGTTCAAATTGCTGGTCTATAACTTCCTTTATACCCTGCTCATCGTAATCAAGTATAACGGAACGCTCTTTTGTTCCAAAAATATGACGCTCTTTTACAGCATGCTCAAGCAGTTCATCAAGTCCCGGAATAGGCTTCATAAGCTTTACATGATTTTTTTCTTCTGCAAGCCCCTTGTCTATCTTAAGTATAGGAACTATTTTTTTAACATTCCACAGATAGTCGGCGGTATATTCGCCCTCTATCTTACGATCCATAGTTTGTTCAAAAAGTATGGCTGCAAGCACTTTTTCGCTGCTGAAAGCCTGATTGGTAATAATCCTTGTTCTCATAGCATGTACAAGATCAAACATTTCATCTTCACTGCTATAGGAACTCTCATCAACACCATATGCCTTAAGTGCCTTTGGTGTTGAACCGCCACTTTGATCCAATGCGGCGATAAAACCCTTTCCTTTGTTCATACGTTCAAGTTGTTCGTGATTCATAGTAATCTCTCCTTTCCTGGTGAACGCCGGATAATATCCAACGCTTAAACCTTCACTTAAAGTGTCGTTTCAGGTCTATTATACACCTTTTTTAATAACTTGATAAGAGTATATATTATTAAATTTTTAAATGTTTTTATTGTAACAATATTTTTGTCAAAAAATACATAATATACCCTATGAATTGCACAAAACTTTAAAAAATATTTGCAGAACAACAAAATACCTTACAGAAATATCGTATTCACAACACTTCTGTAAGGTTTGCTTTCAGTACCTTTAAAAATCCAGGTTTAAACCTGTATATTTTATGCTGCTATTTTCATATACCTCTCACTGTTTAAAACTTCAAGCATAAATGTATAAGGAGAAGTTTTACCGCCTGCAACCATTGAAAATATCCTCGGTGTCGCTCCCGAAACCAGTACAACGCCCTGCTCATTCATAGTAACAGGCTGCTGACGGTTTCTGCTTGCAACATTCCAGAATATTATCTCAGGAAGTTTGTAACCGCTTCCTTCATACCTTTGTTTAGCCTGATAAAAATTTATTTTATCAGGATTTTCTACACAGGAATTAAACTCCATATCCGAAATGATAACAAGCTTTTTAGGCATTTCATCCTGACTTACATTATATTTTTTTGCCGCATTCAAAATAAGATTAAATACAGATTCCAGATTAGTACTTGCCACTTTGCAAAAGGTTGCAATATATCTGAGACGATCTGCAAATGTTTCCCCTTTTATTTCAATAAGCTGTGCTTTATTAGAAAATTCAATAAAATGATTTTTAAATATACCTTTATTGCGTTCTGCAAAATATAAGCCTAATGATAAAGCTACGGCAGCGGGAAGCGGACTTCTCTGATAATACATAGAAGCCGATGTGTCAATAACTGCAATCGCATTTTCATCTTTACCAAAATCAGGTATAGAATTCCATGTTGTATTAAGGATCGCCTTTTCAGCCTCTGAAATTGTTTTCATATAAACTCTCCCGTCGCATTTCCATCTACGCCAGTCTTCTATAAGATAAGGCTCAACCAGCTCATAGGGCGATATATTATCGGCATGCAGCTTTGCTTCCCCCGAAACAACCTTGCTAAGAAAAGCACTGTATCTGTCCTCATCATTTCTTAAAAAAGCTTTCTTATACTTGTACATCGCACGGGAGGGCTGCTTTTCATAATCAAATGAATAGTCCATCTTGCGAAGATTATTTTCTATGATCTGAATTTTTGCCCTCAATCTGCTTAATACTTTCCTGTAATCTGCGCTATTCATTCCAAAAGCTTTTGCAAGCTTTTTGGCTTTATACACCACTCTTTTGTCCGAAGTATTTATAGACGGCAGCCACTTGGCAAGAAGTGATATATTTTCACCCTCATTTATATTAACTAAATCACTGTCTAAACAGCTTTTTAAAAACTCAAACATTTCTTTTTCGCAGGGCGTATCTATAAGTGCCAATAAATCGTCAAAGCGACCGTAATCTGCTACATACTTTATATTTTTCTTTACTGAATCAGGCTCATTTTTAGCAAGCCATGCAAAAATCGTACGAAATACTCTCCTTTCACCAAGTCCGCCCCTTATATCTCTCGCAAAGAAAAGGAGCTTCATTGCCAATACGGGATTTTCAGTATATGCACATATAAATCTTGATATTATTTCTTCATCGGAAGCATGTCTTAAAGCTCCGACAGTTGCAAATAAATCTAAACAATCTGAACCGCTTGTCAGATATGTAGCTGCACCATTTTCCGTTAAAGTCATATTACCTTCCTGTTTGATGTGGTCTAACATGATTTTTCTCCTTTTCTTTATATTTATTTATAATTTAAAACAAGGCACCTTTTGTGAAACGGGATTCGAACCCGAAATGCATAACTGTTGTTACGCATTTGCTTAGCCATTAGCTATTTAAATTGCTGTATGTGCCTTTTACAAGATGCTTTTATTAGCACGTCGGAAATCGCTTCCGACAAACTTTTCCAGTTAAGTTTATAACTGTCAATAAGATTTGCTTTAAAATTGCTGTTTGCATCTTTGTTATGGTGTTATTCTATACCCTATGACGATATTTATCACGAAAAAAAAGTTGCGAACATTGCCGTACGCAACTTTTACAGTTATTAACTACTCAGTATTTCGCCGGTCATCAATATCGGAGTTTAATACTCTGTCAAAAGAAAATTATATTTAATATTTGTGTATATCATCACATAATTTTAAAAAAGTATTTTCTTCATACTGCATAGCTGATGACATAAGACATACACCATATGCCCCTGCATCAAGGGCAACTTTCCAATTATCCTTATTTATACCTCCTATGGCATAAACTTTCCAAGGGCTTTTTTCACATATATCTCTTAAAAAATCAACTCCCCTTGCACTTAGACCTTCCTTGCACTTCGTCTCAAAAATATGCCCGGCATTTATATAAACATTCTCTTTTTTAATATGTACTTTATTTATATAATCTTCCAAGTCTTTAATCTCATCAGCCGAATGTAATGAAACTCCCATCATCTCATAGCCCTCAAGCCGGCTCTGCGGCTGCCTGTAAAGCATATCAAGGGGAAAATGTATCCTTTTGCAGTCAAATACAGCCGCAGCATCTGCGAAATTATGGAGTATACATTCGGTATCAGTTCCCTTGCATAATTTTAATACTTTTTCTGCAAGCTCTATATACCCGGAAACTTCCAAATCCTTTTCACGCAGAATAATTTTGTCAACCCTGCATTTGATCCAGAGTCTGACTCTTGAAAGCAGGTTGTAAGTTAAAATATCCTCTTCAGATTTATATAAAGTATTTTTAAGTATGCTATGTGTATCCCCGGAATCAATATCCCCGTACAACCTTATACAGCCCTCTTTATTTTTATATAGATGCCTGTTTGTAATACATACTATCTCACTCATAGTTACACATATATATAGTCGCTCATTACAGGCCAGAGTCGAAGTTCTATAATGGCATTATACACCTCATCAACACTTCTGGTATCTGAAATCTCAAACTGTTCATCACCCTTTTTTGTTTCATCTCCCAGATGCTCCCCTATTCCGACTGAAACACCTGCCGATATCTTGGTTGCGGCAATTTTAATCATATTATCACGAACCCTTGCACATTCTCTTGTAGATATGGTAATACTGGCAAATGGCATAAATATTCTGTATGCACATACAACCTGCAAAAGCTGTGCCTCATGTACGTCCATAGGATTTATTTTATCATTGTTGATTATAGGTCTGAGCCTTGGACATGAAAGTGCTATCTCGGCATGCGGATATTTTTTTTGTATAAGGTAGGCATGATAGCCTGTGGCAAGCGCATCCTTTCTAAAATCATCAAGCCCTAAAAGTGCCGCAAAACCTACGCCTCTCATACCGCCTATAACCGCTCTCTCCTGTGTATTAAAACGGTATGGAAATACTCTTTTATGCCCTTTAAGATGTAAAGTCTCATATTTATCCGAATTATATGTTTCCTGAAATACCGTTACATAATCAGCACCGCATCTGTGCAAATAATTATATTCATCTGAATTAAGCGGATACACTTCAAGTCCCACTACCTTAAAATATTGACGGGCAATCCTGCATGCCTGACCTATATATTCAACATCAGAGGCTTTTCTGCTCTCTCCTGTAAGAAGTAGTACCTCCTCAAGACCTGAAGCCGCTATATGCTCCATCTCCTTTTTAATCTGATCAGGATTAAGCTTTGCCCTGTTTATCTTATTATAACAGTTAAAACCGCAGTATATGCAGTAGTTTTCACAATAGTTTGCAAGATATAAAGGCGTAAATATATTTATTGAATTTCCGAAATACCTTTCCTTTGCCTTCCTTGCCTTTTTAGCAATATCTTCTAAAAAAAAGCCGGCAGCCGGTGAAAGCAGAGCTTCAAAATCAGACGGTGTACATATGTCATGGCTTAGTGCCTTTAAAACATCGGATTTTGTAAAGTTTTCAGGAGTATATGCTTTCATTCTCTCTATTACCCTGTCCTGAATATCGGAATTGATGATTTCCATATCGTCAAGATATTGCATATGATCGGTTCTCGCCTGTTTCTGATGCTCAAGTATGGTATCATTTAATATACTTACATTGACTTTTTCATTATTATTGCCGTTATCGTTTTTAGCCATAATTTCCTCCGATTAATATATAGTACATTACTCAAATTAATATATAAATTCCTCTAATTAATATAATAGCTCATTTAATTAATACATATGTTCCTTTAAATGTTATTTGCATTTATACAATTAATAATACGCATATCTACTCATGCAAAAAACCGGTAAGAGGTGATGAAGCTTCACCGCCATGCTCTCTGACTCTGCCGATACCTGCAAGATAGGCACTTCTTCCGGCTTCTATACCTTTTTTAAATGCCTCAGCCATCATAAGTATATCACCGGCAGTTGCTATGGCAGTATTTGCCATAACTGCCGCAGCCCCCATCTCCATAGCCTCACACGCCTGAGAGGGTCTGCCTATGCCTGCATCTACTATCACAGGCAAATCGACCTCATCTATTATTATCTTTATAAATTCCTTTGTGCATAATCCTTTATTTGAACCTATAGGAGCCCCCAGCGGCATAATTGCGGCAGCACCTGCCTCCACAAGGTCTCTTGCGGTATTAAGATCAGGATACATATACGGAAGCACTATAAAGCCCTCATCAGCCAGTATGGCAGAAGCTTTTACGGTTTCGGCATTATCGGGCAGCAGATATTTTGAATCTCTCATAATCTCTATTTTTACAAAATCTCCACAGCCTATTTCCCTTGAAAGTCTGGCTATACGCACCGCCTCATCTGCATTTCTTGCACCTGATGTATTCGGCAGCAATGTAATATCCTTAGGAATATACTCAAGTATATTCGCTTTTCCTCCTGCATTTGCCCTTCTGAGTGCAAGCGTGATAATCTCTGCACCGCCGCATCTTACAGCAGCCTCTATCAAATCAAGTGAATACTTTCCTGATCCAAGTATAAATCTTGAATTAAAACGTCTCCCTCCAAGTTCTAAAAAATCATCAGCATTCTTTTTTTGCACAGAGCCGTCCTTTACTCCTGCACATGCTTCTTCTTTCGTATTCATATTAGTCTCCTCTTAAAATTATATTTTATGATACAAGTGTCAAAAGTATAAAAATTCGATGCAAGCTTGCTTGCAATAGAATTTATTATCTTTTGACACCTATGTCATTTTATTTTTATATTTTATCCTGATATACTACAACCTTGTTTTTTATGCTTTATTCATTGTATTTTATACACTACGCCCCGGTCATACCTGTTAAAAGCCTAAGCACCATATTTGCCTGATGACATGCACATATTCCTACATGCGGTGCAAATAACTGCTGTCCGCTCTCAAGCCCGTTTTTACCGTCTCCGCATATATAAAATCTGTCATTTATTTTTCTTGTTATTATATCATTTCCGCTTCCAAGCCCTGCCATACCTGACGATGATATAAGAACCCCGCTCTTATAATATGTAAAGAATCCGTCAACAAATAATGCTTTTGACACTGCATCATCAAAGGCTTCACATACTATATTATCATTTTCAAATATATATTTGATATTGCATTTATCTATTTTTATGCTGTCAATTTTTATATCAAGGTAAGGATTTATCTCCTCTAATATCTCTAAAAGCGCCTCTGTTTTATATTTCCCAATATCACATAATCTATATTGCTGACGATTTAAATTGCTTAAATCCACTCTGTCAAAATCAATCAGATGCAGATGTCCCACACCTGCCCTTGCCAAGGCTGTGGCTATAACTGAACCGAGTCCTCCAAGTCCCACTACTGCCACTCTCCCTGATGATATCCTATCCTGCACAGCCTTAGTATGCCTTTTGCAAAGCGAAGCATAGATCTCATTATATGTGGGGATTTCATTTAAACTATTATTTTTTTGAATTTTATCCTTATCTTCACTGTCTTTCATATTTTTTTGTTTTATCCACCTCCTACAAAGGTTACAACCTCAAGCATATCATATTCACTAAGGATACAATTTTTATATCCTGATTTAGGAACTATATTTTTATTTAGCTCAACCGCCGTCCTTGCCATATCATATCCGCTTTCAGAGATATACTCAAAAAGGCTTATACCTCTCCTTACATCATATTTTTCCCCATTAACTGTAATTTCCATAATAATCCTCCTATCCGGTCAATATTTTCAACTGTTTTTAATATACATTTTTATAAAATATAAAAATAAAAAAGGTCCACAAAGAACGGTACCCTAGGTGGTGCCCCCCTTTATGAACCATATCTGCCTGACTTAAGCATACCGGCTTTTTAACGCCGCAGATTTATTCCGATACATATTTTAAATTATATATCTGTACTTGTCAAATTTTATTTTAATTAAAATTATATACAAAATCATCTAACAGTTCAGTCGGTATTATTAATTATATTGGAATATTTTAATCTTACTTAAAATTCTTTCTCAGTTTTATATAATATATCTAATACCTTGTTAATGCAGAATTGTATAACAGATGATACTGATTATCTTTTATTCACAATACCTTTACTTCCAATGTATGTTAACAGGAAGTACAGTCCGTAGATTAGTAATATAAAGATTGCTGTTGCTGATAAACTGAAACCAATATCTATTTTTCCAAAAAGCTTAATCACTTTATTAACAACTATAAGACCGATCACCGAATGGACTGCAGCAAGCAAAAGTGGTAATAAAAAATAACTGAGTATTTGTACAAATAGTGCATGGTTCAGCATGCCCTGCTCCACTCCGAGCTTGTTCAGAAGATCATATCGCTTAATATTGTCAGCTACTTCAGAGAGCTGCTGTATAGCAAGTATTGCCGCACAGGTAATCATGAAAACGGCACCGAGGTAGATGGCTAGAAATGATATACTCACTTTTGAAACAACAGAAGCGTCGTATAGCTGTTGCCTGCTGCTGTAATATATAAAAGCTCTTACTTGATCTGATTCAACATTATAATTATCAAGTAAAACACCAAATTCCCTTGCCGCCTCTTTGTTTACACAATTTATATTCAATACTTTTTTTCCTACATCCATCTTGCCGAGGAAAGAATCTGCAACTACAAAAGTTATACTTGCGTATTCGATATTTGACAAGACAAAATTTTCAGCGGGAGATAATGGTACAAGAGTATTTCCGGCAAAGTTAAGTTCTATACTTTTATCATAAAATTGTTCTGCCACATCTCGAGCCATTTCACGATCATATATTATAAGATAATTTTGCTCCGTTAATACAACTTTGCTCATTCCCTTCATTTGTCTTAGTGCATTGTAGTCTGAAATACTTATAAACTGCAAAGGAGTTTCTTCATATTTGAACAGTGTTTTAGGAAAATCAAGGCTATAGTCTCCGTATAGTGCTTTTCCATTTTTCATTTTACCTATACTATATTCATAGCTATTTGCCACCAGCTTACTGTCTGCTATATCAGACGGCAGTCGACCGGAAATTGTTCCTATATTTTCATCATCATTATAATTATAATCTACTAAACTATAATCATAGGGAAATGATGTGCGAATCTCATTGGATAAAAGGCTTTGCATGCTGTATCCGCTGGAGAAAATACTGATAACAAGAAACAGCAGCAGGCAGATAACCGATATTGAGATAAAATTTGTATTAATTTTACTCGAAAACTGGCGCAAAACAAAAATATTAATATTTTTGTAATAAAACCCTTTATTGTATTGCATGAACAGGACAATAAATCCTGACAAAGACATAAAAAACAAAACAGTGCCCAAAATCCCCAAAATAATTGATAGTAAGAACCATAAATTGATTTTGATGATTCCGTTTTTAAGAATAATTGTATATGCTGCTACAAGGCAGAGTAGTGAAAAAACAAATACTGCTGTAGAAATTTTCATACTCTTTATTCTCGGCATTTCATTTTTTCTTCCACCATAAATCAGATCAATCAACTTAAGCTTACTAATGGAAAATGTATTAAAGAGAATAACTGTAAGAAATATTATTCCGAAATAAATTATGCTCTTAACTGCAGCATTATAAGAAAAAATAAACCTGTATGAAGACAAGTCTGCCTCAAATAATTTTGCAGTAAAAATCGACATCATTTGAGAACCGAATACACCAAGTATCAGTCCTACAACCAATGCCATCAGTGCCATAATTGATGTTTCCAACATAAGAATAATAGAAATACCGCCTTTGTCCATACCAAGTGTCATGTATATTCCAAACTCTTTTTTTCTCCTCTTGATAAAGAAGTTATTGGCATATACTATCAGTAAACCCAGAATAACGGATACAAAAACAGAGAGATAGGACAATATTTTTTGTAATGCTCTCATAGCTGTCTCGGTTGCTTCGGTAACTGTTATAATCTCCTTCTGCGCATAGATTGAGTTAAACATATAAAATATTCCGACACCAAGAACCAGTGTAAATAAATATACCCCATAGTCTTTGATACTTTTTAAAGCATTTTTGAAAGCAAGTTTACTAAGCATTCAAGTCTCCTCCTAAAAGAGAGATAACTTCCATAATGCGGTCAAAAAATTCCTTTCGGCTATCTTTACCACGGATTATTTCATTAAATATCTTTCCATCTTTTATAAAAAGAATCCTTTTGCAATAGCTTGCTGTAAATGCATCATGTGTTACCATCATAATTGTTGCCTTAATCTCCTCATTAAGCTTACGAAAACTTTCCAGAAGCATACGTGCTGACTTTGAGTCCAGATTACCGGTAGGTTCGTCCGCCAAAACCATAGAAGGATTGGTAACAATGGCACGGGCGGAGGCTACACGTTGTTTCTGTCCTCCCGACATCTGATAAGGATACTTGGAAAGTACATCGGTTATATTTAAAAGTTTTGCCATATTTTGAATTTCGGAATCGATTTTATTTGCCGGAGTATGCAATATGGTAAGTGCAAGAGCAATATTTTCCGATGCTGTAAGAGTATCAAGTAAGTTGAAATCCTGAAATATAAAACCAAGCTTTTCACGGCGGAACTTAGAAAGTTGCGAGGGTTTAATAGTTGTTATATCACTTCCATCAAGATAGATACGTCCGGCTGTAGCACTGTCAATTGTGGATATACAATTTAACAGAGTGGTTTTTCCACTGCCTGATGCACCCATAATACCGATATACTCCCCTTCTTCCACTTCAAAGCTTATATCATCAATGGCACGAGTAATATTTCCTTTTCCACCATAGTATTTTTCAAGATGTTCGACCTTTAATATCGTTTTCATATTTTTCTCCATTTCTTTTTTATAATTATTGTACTGATAATTGAGGCAATTGCAAATATCCGGGCGTAGTAATAAAAATAAAAAAGAATAGAATAATATCAGTAGTTTTTTTCATAATTACCTCCAAAATTTTATTTATTATACCTATATAAAGCTTTACACTGCATACTTGCCGCCTGCTGCTGATGTACGCACTTTTTGCCGCTGTTTTAAGACCGGAAATGCTATATGCTGTACATCATGCCTCTTATCGGAGCTGATGACAGTAAAGAGTTTCAACATTATAAATCCAATTACGGCACCTAAAGTATTTAAAATCAGGTCATCAATATCAGTGCATCTACCAAAGAACGGCTGAATAAACTCAATCGTAAGTGATGAGATTATTGCAATAATAAAAATTGTTTTTAATTTACAGGAACGTAATAACATTGGAATCAAGATACCAATAGGAGCAAACATGATTAGATTCAGGGCAACCTGGTCAAGGTAAAAATTTTTACCTGTAAAAATCGGTTCCCACAGCCAAAAAAGCGGAATCAGATTTACATGTAGCTTATAGTATCTTAAAAAACCATGTGAGTGCCAAAGCATAGTAAAGTATAAAACTCCCATCACATAAATAGGAAGTACAAGAGCTGCCAGTATATTAAGTTTTTTATTTTCAAAATGTATAATGTTCATTTTTTACTCCTTTTCTTTTTGTTTTATGGGTATATTATAAGAATATGGGATAGCAACCGCCATTGATTTCTCTTACATAAAACGAACAAAAATGTAAGATAAAAATACCCTCCTTACCGTTTTGTCCGGTAAAGAGGGTACATATCATAAGAACATATAATAATAAGTGATATCAATTTTCCAGCAGTAATCGTGAATCTTTTGGAAACTTAATAGATATCACGGTTCCATTTTTAGAAAAAGCAGAAATTGAGAGATGCATTTTATTACAGAGTTGTTTACACAAATATAAACCTATGCCTGTTGACTTTGCATAGTTTCTTCCATTTGTTCCTGTAAAGCCTTTATCAAATATGCGTGTTAATTCATTTTCAGGAATACCGATACCATTATCTTCAAGAAAAAACAGGATACTGTCTTTCTCCTCCACTGCAGAAAATTTAAGCTTGAGAGTATTTTTTTTGTATTTTATGCTGTTAGTAATAAGCTGACCAAGAACGAATTCAAGCCATTTCGGATCGCCATACACCGTATGCGAAAGGTTATCAAAAGATGGTTCCGCCTTCACACCGATAAGCTGCTTTGAGTATTTTTTGAGAACTCCTTTTACCATAGTATCAAGATTAATTTCCCGAATAATATAATCTTTCTCAACATTGGTACTTCGTGCATAGTAAAGTGCCTGTTCCACATACCCCTCAATTCTTGAAAGTTCATCTTTTACGGAGAAAGCCATCTCTCCCTTATTATTTTCACAAATCAGATTAATACAGGATATGGGGAGTTTTATTTCATGAATCCATGTTTCAACATATTCTCTATATTCATTATTCATATGGCGATATATTGACAACTCATCGCTCATAGATTTACTCGCTTGTCTTATAACATCTGTTAGAATTGCACCTTCAGCAAATCCGGGTTCAGTTATGACGGAGGAAATATAAAACTTTTTTTCTAAACTATCCAGATTATTATACAACTGTGTATAAAAACTGTTTTTTTTAATGTATTCCAGAGCAAGACAGCCGGTGGTAATAGCAATAATGCACAGACATATAAAGATGTTTGCAGCAGCGTCAATATTAATTGCATTCAAAAGCAATGCAAGAAATAGTATTATTATCGTTTGTGATAATAAAAAAATCCATTTGTCTTTTAAAAATGTAGACAGTTTCATATCAGATACCCCATACCTCGCTTGGTAGAAATGAAATCTTTTACACCAATATCTTCAAGTTTTTTGCGCAGACGGTTCACATTAACAGTCAAAGTATTGTCGTCTACAAATTCGTCAGATTTCCACAATTCATCCATAAGCTCATCACGGGAAACAATTCTGCCGGCATTTTTATAAAGAACAGACAAAATCTTTATTTCATTCTTAGTGAGTTCTACACTACTGTTACAATAAGACACCACGCCTTTAGCCTGTAAAAAATTCACACCTTTGTACTCAATAGAGTCGGAAACGGTAGTGGCAGTGCTGCGCTTTAAAATAGAAGCGATACGTGCAAGCAGTATTTGAGTATTATAAGGCTTGGTAACAAAATCGTCCGCCCCAAGATTCATGCTCATCAGTTCATCCATATCGGTGTTACGACTGGTTACTACAATGATTGGTACTTCCGACTGCTTTCTAATCTCACGGCAAATAAAAAAACCGTCAAACTGTGGCAGGTTGATATCAAGAAGTATTAAATCAGGTGCCGCCTTTAAAACACATTGTGTAATGTTTTGCCAGTTTTCACTGTAATCACACTCATATCCATATGAGCCCAGCAGCTTTATAAGTTCTGTACGGAGGACTTTATCGTCCTCAATAATAAATATTTTCACTTTATTTTTATTCCTCCTAAGTAAATGCAAAAGGGTATTATTATAGAATTTATTTCTTCTTTTATTATGCCCCTATAAAGGATGAATGTAAATAGTGATATTGTCAATAATGATTGGCACATTTAGCACAAAGATATTTGGCTATGCCGCCTTATCCAAAGCATCATAATATTGTTTACGCTTAACAGCATGGAAGTTCTCAATTGGCAAAGCACATTCTTATGTTATTCCAGCGGCTAATGAGATATCTCCGGATGAGCACCCTGATTGCAATAATCTTTTATATTGATATAACATAACCATATCGGCTTTTTTATATGAATTATTATTTAATTTCACCCAGTGCTCTCTTTACCGCTTTTATTATGGCATCTGCACTTGTTGTCGCACCGCTTACCGAATCAACATCCGTACTCTGTTTTTCAAGAATTGACTGTATAACCTTGTCTCTTGCATCATAAAAATATTCTTCATCATCAACATGTTTGACTATCTTTATATCCTTTATCGCTCCCCCCTCAACAACCACACTTACAATAAGTTTCCCATTGTAGCCTATGGCACTTCCCTCATATTCACCATCCTTAAAACCTTTAGCTGTGCTTTGTATATCTTCCTGATCCGGCATATCCTTTTGATCACTGCCGGTATTTTCACTTACTTTATTTTGAGCCTTAGCCTTGCCTGCATCCGAATCTTCGGCAGTTTTTTCGTTTTTTGTACGTACATCACTATTAATACCGGCACTGCCGTATATATAAGTTGAGTATATACATACCCCAAGCATTAAAGCTGAAAATACTGCCGTACTGAGAACAGTCTTATTTTTTATATACGCAGGTGCATTAAAGTTTTTAATATCGGCTTCTCCCTTTAATACCTTGGCATTCGCTTTCTTTTTAATATATTTTATTACTCTCAAAGCTGCATATATACCGAAAATCAAGGTATAAATATATATGTCAACAAGATATGTAAGTTTTTTTGTAAAAAGCCCTCTTGAAAATATAAGAACTATATGTAAATATAAAAGTGCATAAAATATATAGGAAAGTCTCTGGAGCTTTTTCCAGTTCTTTCCCGACATCTTTTTTCTTACTGTATAAAACGAAGTAACTGTAAGGGGTACAAGAAGTATTATCATACATATTGAGAGCACTGCCGCAGCCGCTTCATAGGGCTTTAAAGCCGATATATCCGTAAATAAAAGCATAAAATACCTTTTTCCGTAAGATATATTATGTATTAAAGTAAACAAAGCGGCTATTATTGCCATCTCACCCCTTACTTTGCTTAATTTTATCCGGAGCTGCGATTTCGACGGAAGTACGGCTACATACATTACAATTATAAAAATCGCTCCCTGAAACACTCCTCTTACAAGTATTTTATTTATAAACATGACTACAGGTGCCGGCAGCATGTCGTGAGGCACAAATATAGTAAGTGCCGAGATAAGCACGGTAATAATATAAAATATTGATGCATGTTTTTTAATCTGTTTATTAAATGCTGTAAAAAACCATGTCAAACAAATCAGGCATAAAATAAGCTTCATAAAATCAAATACTGAAATCCTTTCATTTTCTTGCTTTATTTATAATATCAATTCGGGCTGCACATAACTGAAAAGTATATGCAGCCCGACCGGTATAATTAAATTATATTATATTCAATTTATAAGGCTTTTATTTAGCCTCTGCTTCAAACTCAACATCAGGATAACCGTCAGCTTTAAGTGTTACCTTATACTTTTGAGCAGATGCAAATACCTTCTCTGCACCTGAATCCGACTTGTACTCCGCATCAAGTTTGATGCTTCCATCCTCATTAAAGACGGTTTCGCCAAATTTTCTTCCTTTGCCGCCCTTATACTCAACATCTCCAACCTTTGCATAATTTATAGACTTGATATAGGTTGAAATATTAATTCCCTGAGAATTTTCCTTAAGAGAGAGTTTATTATCGCTGAAACTGAAATCATCAGCCTTTAAGCCCGACTCCAAAAGGCAGGTATATGAAAGATCGGCATATTTATCATTTGAGAATATAAGCTGATACTTACCGGGAGTACATTCCTTCGGAAGTACCAGAGTTCCCTCTTTTTTAGAATCAATCTCGGCAGAAACATCCTTCTTTCTGTAAACAGCTCTTTCAAAAGCATACTTCTGATCGCCGGTCTCAAGTTTATAATTTATAGAGGTACCCTCTTTATTGTAACTTACTTTTTCATCACCGCTAAGTTTATAGCTATCAGGTGTAAGCTCCTTACAGAAAAGTGAAGTCTCTATCTCAATATCATCAGTATCGGCAAGCATATAGGTTATCTTTGTAATGGTCTTTCCGGGTATATCCTTAAAACGTTCATATCCTTTAAGAGCATCATGATTGTCTTTAAACTCCTTTGCTGCAAATGCTATCTCATCGGCATGTGTCCATAAATTATCAAGATGCTTAAGACCGTATCTCTCACCGTCCGATGTCTCGATAATGGCACCCTGCATAATTTCAGGATCTATTTCAACATCTTTTATGGAAAGCTCATAATTTCCATAAGATGAGGTAGTTGTAATCTCTGCTTTAGCAGAAGCATTTTTCTCGGTCTTTCCTATTGTTTTACTTAAAGTTCCGTCAGAATTTATAACCTTATATTCTACAGGTGCTTTTTCATTCACTTCTTTAATTTCGGACACAAATTCTAAAAGCTTATTTTTTGATTCCTTTTTATCCTGTACAGCTTTTTGAGCTTCCTCATACAGATTTTTTGAAATCGCTATATTTACTTCCTTAGGACCGTAATACTCAGACTTATCTCCTTCTACTTTGGTATCTACCCCCTTAAAGTATTCAACTTTTCCTTTAGTAGGAGAGCTTACCGTATCATAAAAGCCTTCTTTTCTAAAGCCAGCTTTTTCAACTGCATCCTCTTTATCAAGCTGCGGTTCAAGCTTTTCCGGATTCTTTTCAGGTTCTATATCATTAAGCTCCCCGTAGTAGAAATCGGCATAAGGTACAGCTATCTTTGCATATACATAGTCCTGCGAAGCTGATGAGGTGTCAGAACTTTTATCCGCTTCCTTTGAGCCGCTTCCTGATTTCGAAGCCGATGAATTTTCTGAAGATACAGTATTTGAAGTACCGGACGAGCATGCCGTTATAATACCTGCTGCTAAAACTGCCGGCACGATACCGCACAATATTCTTTTTTTCATAATATATTTATATACTCCCTTTCTTGATTTTAAGACTCTTATAATACCTGATACTCTTGTACCATATAAAAGCCCCGGTCAGTCGGATACCGCAATAAGCTATATATAATAAATTTTATACAACGACCTGCATACTATTTACCGAATACAGATAATTGTATGCTCTACAGCCATATGTTAGGTTCCTCTAACGTGAGTACTATTATGTCATTAAATTTATTAATTGTCAAGTAATTGAATATAAATAAGACATATTATAAATCTCCAAATAAAATAACATACTATATAATCATATACAGTATGTTATCTTATTCTGCTCAATTTATTATTCTAAAAGTTACTTCATAAATAATTCAAGAAGCTTTCCGCCAAACTTACTGAACAGCGGTGCAAACACTAATGAAACTATTGTCATAAGTTTTATAAGTATATTTATGGAAGGTCCTGATGTATCCTTAAAAGGATCTCCTACGGTATCTCCCACTACTGCCGCCTTATGTGCATCGCTTCCTTTTCCGCCATGATGTCCTGTTTCTATATATTTTTTTGCATTGTCCCATGCACCTCCGGCATTTGACATAAATATAGCCATAAGAACACCTGTCAGGAGAGCACCTGCCAGCAAGCCTCCAAGAGCATCCGCTCCTATAATAACACCTACGATTATCGGTGCCGCAACTGCCATAATACCCGGTACAAGCATCTCGTGAAGCGCTGCAGTTGTAGATATACCTACACATGAAGTATAATCGGGTTTTGCTTCACCTTTCATAATGCCGGGATTTTCACGGAACTGACGTCTTACTTCCTCTATCATCTTATAGGCAGCTTTTGAAACTGATTCCATAGTAAAGGCTGTAAACAGGAAAGTAAGCATACCTCCTATAAACATACCTATAACCACATTTGTACTTAATATATCTATAGTTTCGAGTTTTACCGACTGTGAGTATGACACAAACAATGCAAGTGCTGTCAGTGCTGCCGAACCTATAGCAAATCCTTTTCCCATAGCAGCTGTAGTATTTCCAACAGAGTCAAGTTTATCAGTTATATCTCTCACAGAATCATCAAGCTCCGCCATCTCGGCTATACCTCCGGCATTGTCTGCAATAGGACCATACGCATCAACTGCTACGGTGATACCTGTAGTTGAAAGCATTCCTACCGCTGCAAGCGCTATACCGTAAAGACCGAAAGCATGAAAAGCAACAAAGATTCCTAAACATATAAGGAGTATAGGGATTGCAGTCGATCTCATACCCACCGCAAGTCCGCTTATAATTGTTGTAGCCGAACCTGTTTCGGACTGATCAGCTATCTTTTTAACAGGGTTATAATCGGCAGATGTATAAAATTCAGTTACATTTCCTATAATTACACCTACTACAAGACCTGCCAGCACTGCAATTGCAGCCTTCATATGCCCAAATATAAAGCCGCTGAAAACAAGTGCGCCTATTATTACTATGGCTGATGCTACATAGCTTCCTTTTGTAAGAGCTTTCTGAGGATTTGATTTTTCATCTGTCTTTACAAAAAATGTTCCAATTATTGAAGCTATAAGACCTGTGGCTGCTATTAAAAGCGGATATATAACCACTGCAAATTCAGATTTAAAGCCTTCAGCAACCTTCATAGTTTCTGCAGCTGCAAGACCAAGTGTCAGAGCGGAAACTAAAGAACCTACATAGGATTCAAAAAGATCGGCACCCATACCTGCGACATCACCTACATTGTCGCCTACATTATCAGCTATAACAGCCGGGTTTCTGGGATCATCTTCAGGGATTCCGCTTTCAACTTTACCTACAAGATCCGCACCTACATCGGCAGCCTTTGTATATATACCGCCTCCGACTCTCGCAAAAAGCGCTATGGATGAAGCACCAAGTCCGAAACCGAACAGTATGTCTACATTTTTTGTTGCTATATATACTAAGCTTACACCAAGTGTTCCAAGACCTGCAACACACATTCCCATAACCGCACCGCCTGAAAAAGCGATTGAAAGCGCTTTGTTTATACCTCCGCTTTTTGCCGCATTTGCAGTCCTTACATTAGCCTTAGTTGCTACCGTCATACCGCAATAGCCTGCAGCTGTTGAAAAAAGTGCCCCCAGTACAAAGCTTATTGCCGTAAACCAGTTGCCTATACCTATACCTATCAAAACAAATAAAACCACACCAAATACTGCAAGAATTCTGTATTCGGCACTTAAAAAGGCTCTAGCCCCTTCAGCTATAGCAGAGGATATTTCCTTCATCCTCTCAGTTCCTACATCTTCTTTTCCGACTTTTGATGCAAGGTATAATGCAAATAAAAGTGCTGCCACCGCTGCTGCCGGAACTAAATAAATAAGACTTTCCATTCCTTGGTCCTCCCTGAAAATTTAAATTCTGAAATTTATGTCGACCAGGATATTATACCTAAAAAATATGCTGCTTGCAATATGGAATTATAAAGCTTTTGTCATAGAATTATAAATTTTTTACAATTATATGGTTCGCATGCTGAAATTTTGCCAATATAAAATTTATTTTATTAGAAATATAGCTGCAAAATATCTAAATGCCATAATATCATTTAATATAATTAAAATCCGGCAAGATCATATTTTATTTAAATGCAGTGCATAGGCACATATTCCTGCCACTGTCTTACCGTCGGATATTTTCCCCTTATATATAAGACTGAGTAAATCGGAAAGCTCCCATTCTTCAATATTTATAAACTCATCCTCATCAAGCTTTTGCCGGCTTTTTTTTAAATTTTTTGCTATAAAAATATCTATTTCTTCATCACAAAAAGCAACAGTAGTATTTACCTTTATAAGAAATTCAAGATCCTCAGGTGAATCCACTTTCATACCGGTTTCTTCCTCAAGCTCTCTAAAAGCACAAAATCTTTTTTCCTCATGTGGACTGTCAAGCTTTCCTGCAGGAAGTTCAAGTGTATATCTGTCAAGTGCATTTCTATACTGTCTGACCATAATTATCCTGCCTTTATCAGTTACAGGAACAACAGCGGCTGCACCGTCATGGTGTATATAATCCCATACCGCCTTATGTGAACCCGTCTCCATATAATCTTTATACACCTTAATTACAGTTCCCTCATAAGCAAGTTCCCTCTTAGTACGCTTTATTTGCCCAAGAGGCTTTGTTTCAGGTACACGACTGAGCCCTGTTTCCTTTGACACTTTTTGACACGTCGGTCCCGGCTTATCTTTATCCATAAACAACCCCCAAAATATTTTTTACCCTGTAATATAGTTCAATATCATATAGTTCCATTTTCTCAGATTTTACATCGTTTCTTAGATTTTACCTTACGTTGTAAACCCTTAGTTCTAGCTGTATAATTACCACTGCCTTACCACTGCCGGAGCAGGGACTCTCAGCTGCCGGAAATACATCAGAAAATAAATACACAACATAAACAGGGGGGCATAAAAGCCCCCCTGCCGCAATTAGCATTTCATCTCGAGATTAAAATATCTTTATTAACCGGTAAAACTGTAGACTATTCGTTTCTATAAGCACCTACAAGCTTCTGACCCTTGATAACAAGATTTATATCATTACCGTCTTTCTTGGTTCCGCTTGCAAGAGCACCTGAGGTTGTAACAACCACAATATTCATATTCTGATATGCTGGAGCAAGGTGATCTTTTGAGCCGGTTGTCTTAAGCTCGCCATTCTTATACACCTTAACAGACTCATCAACTAAGTAAGTAGAATTAAGTTCTTCTTCCACTCTATCGCCGGCACCTATTACATAAGCCTTATACTTATCATCACTGTCAGCTTTAATCTTGCGACCGTTTATGAAATAGCCCTTATCTTTCTTACCGTCTAAGCCCTTACCTTTATTTCCGCCTGAAGAAATGAACTTAAACTGATAAGCTTCTCCGTCAACTGTAACATTTACATTACCTGACTTAAGAGAACCGTCTTTATCTTCTTCACCGAAGTAGTAAACACCATCTTTTCCGGTTCCTCTGACAGCACCTATCTTGGTATACCTATCTACTTTAGTTGTATCATCAAGCTCTTCAACACTTGCTATATCATTACCGTTAAATGTAAGGTATACAAGACCGCCAATCATCTCGCCCTGCTCATTAAATGCATACTTCTTTCCGTTTATGCTCTTGATAGCATTGTGATAAAGACCGCCCTTACCGTCTGCATAATACCAGTGAACTACACCATCACCGTCATCTGAATCTTCTTCATTGAGGTATTTGCTAGGTGTAACTCTGAACCATGCCTTTGTATATCTAGCTCCGTCTTCCTTGCTTCTGAAGTTTTTAAACTTACCGGTCTGACCTGCAGTAGCCTTTGTAGCAACTAAACCTGTTTCTGAGGTTACCCACTCACTGAGCATCTTTCCGCTCTCATTGAAAGAATATTTCTTTCCGTTTATAGTCTTCTCATAGATGCCTGTTGTGTTTTCGCCTCTCTTATACTTCTTTCCGTTTGAACCGAAGTAGAACCAGTAATCCTGATCAGGCTCATCTTCCTCATTATCAACTACATGGATAAGTCCCCATGCATTGTGCTGCTGAGCACCGTCATCAGGCTGTCCAAGATAGTAATCAGCCTCTTTCCAGCCCTCATCATCAGTTACTCTCTCAGATGACTCGTTTACCCATCCGAAAAGCATCCTACCGTCAGCATCAAAAGCATATTTCTTGCCGTTGATTGTCTTAAATGACGTCTTTGATGACTCTGAGTTTGCCTTATAAGCCTTACCGTTGTTCTGGAAGTAATACCATACTGTCGGCGGTGCATCCTCGCTGTCATCATTTGAGTTATCTACCTCAACCCAACGATTTGTTACCATAACTCCGTTTGCATCAACGTAGAAAAGGCTTCCGTTATCGTCTACGATAGCGTCTGTAAGCATATTTCCGTTGTCATCAAGGTAGAACCACTTGTCTCCTGATTTAGCCCACTGCTGTGTAACTTTCTCGCCATATTTATTATAATACACCCATGAACCGTTTTCTTCCTGCCAGCCTGTAGCTGCGAAAGAAGTCATGGCTGCACCTACAGCAAGAAGTGCCGCTGCTGAAAATACAGCTGCAATTTTTGTCTGTTTCCTCATAATCAATGCGTCTCCTTTTTCTTTCATTTGAGTTTTTTAAAACTGAAATTCTAATTGCGTCGGAGGCTATAATACTACTTAATGATATTTTTTTCAATCATTTTTTATACTTCATATTTTAATAAAGGTATGAAGATTCTATGTAGTACAGCTCTCAACTACGTGCATAGTATATCCCAATATTTTAAAAAATACTATATATTTTCTATATAAAATTCCTTACGAAAATATTACGATTGAATCTACACATATTCCGAATGTATTTAAAACCGTATACAGCCGCTTTTACATTACCTCACCAGAAAAATTCAGGTGGGTTTCTTCCTTTTTATTTCAAGTCTTGTGATTTATGTTCAATACCATAAATGTTTAATCTTTTATATCTGCAGTTATATACTTACACCGGTTAAACTATAAAACTCTTGCATTATCTTCATAAATAAAATAGAATACAAGGTAAACATTGTTTAATAAAATGCTATAAGGGGACTTTTATGAACAGAACGGCATATATATGCAGGGAATATCTTGAAAATCCCTGTATTACACAAAGAGGACTCGCTGCAAAACTTTCACTCTCACTCGGCAGCATAAATAAAGAAGTTTTGGCAGCCGTTAATAAGAATTATCTTATCAGATGCGAAAACACCTGTAAAATCACTGAAAGCGGTCTTGAATTTCTTAAGGAATTTAAGGTTGACTGTGCTGTAATCGCTGCGGCAGGTTTCGGCTCCAGATTTGTTCCGCTTACCTATGACACCCCAAAAGGACTTCTTAAAGTCTTTGGTGAACCTATGATTGAAAGACAGATAAAACAGCTGCATGAAGCCGGCATATATGACATCACCATAGTAGTAGGCTATTTAAAAGAAAAATTTGACTACCTGCAGGATAAGTATAATGTAAAGCTGCTTTTTAATCCCGAGTATACAACAAAAAATACACTTGCCACAGTATGGCATGCCAGAGAGCTTTTTTATGGCAAAAACACCTATCTGCTGGCTTCAGATAACTGGCTTAAAGAAAATATGTACCACGCTTATGAGCCCGGAGCCTGGTATGCATGCTCTTATACTGACCTTGAAACAGGAGAATGGTGTCTTGGAATAGATAAAAAAGGTTATATAGAACATGTAAGCATAGGGGGAAATTCTTCCTATTTTATGTACGGTCCTGCCTATCTGAGCCGAGAATTTTCAGAGGTATTTATACCTGAGCTTGAACGCTACTATAAAAAAGCTGAAACCAATGATTTTTACTGGGAACAGGTGGTATATGATATGATAAATTATCCTAAGGAGTTCAGCCGCAGACTGCCGCCTTTTTTTGCAAATAAACAGCCGGACGGACAGACTTATGAATTTGAAAACCTTGAGGAGCTCAGACATTTTGATGTCTCATATCGGACAAACAGCGATAACAAGGCACTTTCCGTTATATCTGAGGTTTTTAATGTATCTGAAAACAATATTAAAGAAATAAGATGTCTTAAAGCAGGCATGACCAATAATTCATTTCTGTTTTCAATAGAAGGCATACATTATATATGCCGTATACCGGGAGCGGGAACTGAAGCGCTTATAAACAGAAGTGAGGAGTATGACTCATATCAGGCTGTAAAACCGCTTAATATCTCAGATGATGTAATTTACATAGACAGCAAAAGCGGATATAAAATTTCAAAATATTACGAGAACTCAAAAAATGCGGATGCCTCAGATAATGCCGATATGGAAAAATGTATGGAGGTTTTAAGAAAATTACATCAATCGGGAGTAAAGGTAAATCATTCATTTAATATTTCCGATAAAATAGAATATTATGAAAAGCTCTGCTACGGCACAGGAGACATGATATTTGAGGATTACATGGAAGTAAAAGCTAATATGCTTAAGATAACCTCAAAACTTAATACACTTAATCGTACATCCGTATTGGCACATGTAGATGCCATAGCCGATAATTTTATATTTCTACCTGAAACCGCACTTCCTAAACTTATAGACTGGGAATATGCAGGTATGGCTGATCCCCTGATCGATATAGCCATGTGCTGTATATATTCATATTACAGCCAAAAACAAAGCGACAGGCTTCTTGAGATGTACCTGGGCAGAAAACCGGTATCAGAGGAAATATATATACTTTATTCATATATGGCACTCGGAGGCTTTTTATGGAGTATCTGGACAGTCTATAAAACAAAGCAGGGAGATTTTTTCGGAGAATACTCTCTTAAAATGTATAGATATGCAAAAGATTATTATGCAATACTTAAACAGAATTTATTTGTAGAATAATAAATATCCCGTAAATTCATATATGACGGTGCAGTTTCGTATTAATTTCGTAATAATTTTTTATAATCTCTGTACTTTTATTACATCTTATAGAATGATATAATAGTATTCCTTAATAAAAAATACTTTGCCGGCAACTCCGGCATAAATATAAACAAATCAGGAGGGTACACTTCATGAAATTAAAAACTAAACTGTTTATGGCAGGGATAGCTGCCGCAGGCATGCTGATCTTTGCGGCGGATAATGTATCCTATGCAGCAAACGGCTGGCAGACCTCAGGCAACAGCTGGATATACATAGACAATGACGGCAGTAAACACAAAGGCTGGATAAAAACCACAGACGGCTACTACTATATGGATCTTGCATCAGGCCTTATGAGTACCGGCTGGAAAAAAATTAACAATAAATGGTACTTTTTTAAATCAAACGGTCTAATGAATGTGGGCTGGCTTAAAGAAAATAACAAATGGTACTACAGTCTTGATAACGGAACCCTGGTACAGGGAAGCTGGCTGCGTATAGAAAACAATTATTATTATATGCGTGGAGGCGGCGAGATGGCTACCGGATGGAGGCAGATTGACAAGCACTGGTATTACTTTAAAGCTGACGGAAGATGTGCTTTCGGCTGGCTTAAACTGGGGGATAACTGGTATTACCTTGCTTCTGACGGAAAGATGCTTTCAGGCTGGCAGCAGATTTCAAATTCATATTACTACCTTGATGCAAAGGGTGTTTTAAGGACAGGCTGGCTAAATGACGGTACAAATAAATATTATATGGAACCCAAAGATGAAAAACATCTCGGAAAGATGACATATAACTGGAAGCAAATAGACGGATACTGGTATTTCTTTAATGCAAGCGGTCATATGCAAAAAGGCTGGGTAAAAGCGAACAATAAATACTATTACCTGAATACGGACGGCAAGATGGTCGTGGGTCAATCCCTAAATATAGACGGATATATCTACACATTTGATGCAAAAGGAATCGCAGATACTGTAAATGTAGGCAATGCACAGGTATATAATGCCTCATCGGCACCCGGCGAATCAAATAACAACTATGGTACATCTGCAAAGAGCAGCAGCCAGAGCAACGACCCTAACGCTCCGTCATCGTCATCATCAGGCTCTGCACAAAACCCCGGTTCAGACCAAAATTCCGGTTCAAACCAAAGCCCTGACTCATCATCAAAAAGTTCATCCTCTTCAAGTACAGGAAACGGTCTTCAGGCAGGGCAAACAGGTGGTCCTCAATAAAATATCAAAACAGTACAATTTTTATAAATGTAATTGAATATTAAAATAATATTAACATTTTTTTAATCAAGACTTGATTAAATTACATCATTATGATAAAGTCTGTTTATTACTTTCTTTAATTATTATTTCAGGAGATCGATATTTTATATTATGAAAAAGCTACCGTTATGTACTGAATCAGATAAAACAGGAGTTTCTATCGGAGCAAAACACTCCTGCGGAAACTCTAAATCATGGGCAGAATATACTGACAGAAACGCCGGATCCGTAAACAAAAAAAGGTATTTCGGACTTAAATCGGCTGTATTTTCAGCCCTTACAGCAGCTTTTACATTTACATGGGCTTTATATCCACACACTGATGTATCTGCAAAACAGTGGGGTATGCAAAGTCCCGGAGTTTACAAGCTTATCGACGGGTCGACTTTAAACGGTGTTGTTGCAAGAGGTATAGATGTATCACACTGGCAGGGAAAAATTGACTGGAAAGCAGTAGCGGCAGATGATGTTAAATTTGTAATGCTTGGAACAAGAAGCCAGGGCAGACCTGATCCCACATTTGACTATAACGCTTCTTCAGCCCATAAGGAGGGAATAGCACTCGGTGCGTATATATATTCCTATGCCACAAATACAAAACAGGCTGAAGCCGAAGCAGATCTTGTGCTTAATCTTATAAAGGACTATCCTATATCCTACCCTGTAGCATTTGATGCAGAGGATGAAGCAACTCTTGGAAAGCTTCCTAAATCACAGATTACCGCTATCATACTTACATTTACAAACAAAATCAGGGCTGCAGGCTATTATCCTATAATATATGCCAATGATTACTGGATAGCAAATAAACTGGATTTAGATGCACTTGCAGGTATAGATATATGGGTTGCAAGGTATAATAAAAGACATGCATATTCAAAACCCGTTATGTGGCAGGCAACTGAAACAGGCAGTGTAAATGGAATAAAAGGCAATGTAGATATAGATTTCCAGTATAAGGATTTTTCTTCAGTAATACCAAAGGACACTACCAGAACAATCGCAGGCAAAACCTATTATTACAGAGACTATGTTCTGCAAAAAGATACTCTTATAACTGATGAAAAAGGTCAGAAAATCTATATTGATAAAAACGGCAATGCGATTACAGGCTGGTCGGTTGTAGACGGCAAAAAGTTTTACTACGATCCTTCCACCGGTAAAACCGTTACTTCATGGTTTAAGGTTGGCGATACATGGTATTTCTTTGATAAGGACGGTGTTCTTCAAACAGGTTGGCTTAATAAGGATAAGCTATGGTACCTGCTTTCCTCCGACAACGGTTCTATGCAGACAGGATGGGTAAAAGATAATAATATATATTATTATTTCGATGCATCCGGCGTTATGCAGACAGGATGGGTTTTACACGACTCACAGTGGTACTATCTCAACTCTTCCGGAGCTATGCAGACAGGTTATATAGTGGTAAACGACAACCGATACTACCTTGATACTGACGGGCATATGCTGAAAAATACAAATATAGTCCATGAAGGTTCAATCTTTGTAATTGATGAAAACGGAGTTATGGGACCTCCGATAGGTACCTCACAAAGTCCTGAGGGTACTAAGATATCCTCAAAAAATATTGACAAATCAAAGTCAGTTGATATGGTTTATGAACAGCGCATAGAAAGTTCAGCCGCTTTTGAGGCTGCTACCGAGACAAGTCCTGCCCAAACAAAGGCTGCACATAAATCTAAAAATAAAAAAGGGAGCAAAAAGTCTAAAAACAAGGATACGGTTACTGATGACGAAAATTGCCCTGACGGTTGTACAAATGCAAATGTAGATACTAAATCACCCGGACAGCCGTAATATTAAAAAGCTTTTCACCCAGGTTATAAACCTCTACATTTTTAAACAAAACAGTCCTGAGGACTTAATCCTAATAAAGTAAAAAATAACTCCTATTCCGAAAATATCCGGTTTAGGAGTTATTTAAATTTAATCTGGAAGTCATTTAAACTCAGAAGCTTTTTAAGGTCAGGAGCTTTTTATAACCTTTTAAATTATCATTTCCTTAAAACCTTATAAACCACGTTCCTAAAGGTTGCGGGTATGAGGCATATCACCGAGCTTAAAAAGCTCCCCCCTATAAATTCAAACAAATTAGTGTAACCTATACTTAGCTGGAAAAATCTAAGCCTTAAATACTGCATAAAATACTTAATCCCTCCACGCCTTTTTGAAAAATCCAGACTGTTTCCAAGCCTTGCGTATATAAGTACCGTTTTAGTGTTTGCAATTTTAAAACCGCCTGCAAGCAGCCTGCACCACAGATGATAATCTTCAAGTCCCGGAAAATGTATATATCCGCCGACTTTTAAAATATCAGCTCTTCTAAACATAACACTCATATGATTAAGCGGATTTCTGAACCTGCCATATCTGTACAGCTGTTCATATGTTGCAGGCATCCTCTTAGTCCTGAGAATATGACCTTCATCAATAAATTCCGAAATATCACTTCCCAGTGCAGATATATCTTTATGTTTAAGCAGAAACTCTCTTTGTATTTTAAACCTTTCAAAAAGTGATATATCATCACTGTCCATCCTTGCGACAAATTCATATGAACAGGCACGAAGCCCTGCGGCAAGTGCGATACCAAGCCCCCGGTTTTTTTTTAACGGGACGATATTAACATTTTCAAAAGAAGCGGCAAAATCCGAAACGGCATCATCAAGCTCCTTTTTTAGTGCCCCGTCTTTAACTATAATCACCTCATCAGGTATATAACTTTGTTTTTTTATACTCTTAAGTGCAGTATTTAAGTTGGATACGGTTTCACCGTCATATACCGACATCAGCACCGAAACTTTGCCGTCATTCATATAAACCCTGTTTTATAAGTGATTTTATCGATTTTACAACATATTCTATATCTTCTTTATAAGTAACCCCGAACCACTTATCGGAGGTTCTTACAACAGCCACCTTAGCTTTATTTTCATGCACAAGCCTGCTTACCACATCAGGCAGGAGATATTCAGATTTAATATCGGTCTTAGAAAGATTTTCAAGAAACAGATTAAAATTTTCATTTAAAATTTCAAAAATCTCAGGTGTAAATCCCCACATATTCATAGAAACATAGCTGTTTATATCGACCTCTTTCTCAACTCCCAGCCTGTCCTTCGCCTTTATAATGCCATCGCAGAGTCTGACATCAAAGCTTTCATCAACCTCATACATAAATCCGTCCTTTATACTGCATATACCACGTGTAACGCCGCCATTTTCGCTTAATGTATTTACAAGCTCAAAACCTGCCATACATATCCTTATAAATCCCGGATTATCACCGGGTTTTCCATCTTTTTTTTCTTTTAAATCCATATTGGCGGTAATATAATCGTGCATCTTAAAAAATGATTCTCTGCCGTAATAATCATCGGCATTTATTACCATAAAAGGTTCCTGTATATAATTAGAAGCACAGAGCACTGCATGACCGGTGCCCCAAGGCTTACTTCTGTCCTCCCATACACCCTTATATTTTTGCGGCAGCATATCAAGCTCCTGAAAAGCGTATTCCACTTCAATCTTTTTTTCTATACGCTTTCCTATTACATTTCTAAAATCCTCATACAGATCTTTTCTGATTATAAAAACAACCTTATCAAATCCTGCTTTTATAGCATCATAGATTGAATAATCCATTATAATCTCACCGTCAGGTCCTACAGGTTCAAGCTGTTTTATACCTTTCCCAAAACGACTTCCAATACCTGCAGCCATAACTGTCAGACATGTTTTCATACTATCCCTCCATTTAAATAAATTTAAACAGTGTACCCGCAAAACATAAAATATATAATTGCATTTTAAATCATACCGGCTGAAATAAATAAAATATACAGCAGCACCTGTTTATCATTATACTACTCTGCCTTTATACATTTTATCAAAATACCCGATATACTCACCGTTTATTATATTTTTCCACCATGCTTCATTATTAAGATACCATTCAACGGTTTTTACTATACCTGTATCAAAATCATATTTTGGTTTCCAACCCAGCTGCTTTTCCATTTTAGTCGGATCTATGGCATATCTCATATCATGTCCCGGACGGTCGGCTACAAATCTTATAAGTTCTTCAGGCTTATTTAAAACCTTAAGCACAGTCTTTACAACATCAAGATTTGTTCTTTCATTATGCCCGCCTATATTATAAACCTCACCCTCTCTGCCTTTTTTTAATATAAGGTCTATGGCATGACAATGATCTTCAACATAGAGCCAGTCCCTTACATTTTCCCCCTTACCGTATACAGGCAGTTCCTCATCGTTCAGTGCTCTGCTTATAATCAAAGGTATAAGCTTCTCAGGAAAATGATACGGTCCGTAGTTGTTTGAACATCTTGATACAGTAACCGGCAGCTTATAGGTTCTGTGATAAGCAAGTACAAACATATCGGCTGCCGCCTTTGCCGCCGAGTAAGGACTTGAAGCATTAAGAGGAGTTTCTTCTGTAAAAAACAGATCGGGCCTGTTAAGAGGAAGATCACCATATACTTCATCTGTAGATACCTGATGGTAACGCTTTATACCATAGGTTCTGCATGCATCAAGCAGAGTAGTTGTACCTACAACATTGGTTCTTACAAAAATCTCAGGATCTTCTATTGATCTGTCAACATGGCTTTCAGCCGCAAAGTTTACTATAATATCGGGTTTTAACTCATCAAAAAGCTCAAATATAAATTTCCTGTCGGCTATATCACCTTTTATAAATTTATAGTTGGTGCAATTTTCAACCGATTTCAGGGTTTCAAGATTCCCGGCATAGGTTAAAAGATCAAGGTTTATTATCATATCCTGAGGATATTTATTTACCATATACTGTACAAAATTTCCTCCTATAAATCCGGCACCGCCTGTAACAACTATATTCATAAATGATTTTGTCCTTTTTATTTTATTATTTATATATGACATAAAAACATATGTAAAGATCTAAACGGGTATATTATTTTAAAGACTGCTTCCGTCTATATACTTACCCTCAAGCAGTGCTTTCAGATATTCACCATACTGGTTTTTAATATACTCCTTATATGCCTGCTCCACCTGAGCTCTGTCTATCCAGCCGTTTAAATATGCTATCTCCTCAAGACAGGCAATTTTTCTGTGCTGGTGTGTCTCAATAGTATACACAAAATTGGTCGCTTCGACAAGTGAAGCATGTGTACCTGTATCAAGCCACGTAAAGCCCTGTGAAAGCAGCTTTACATCAAGCATGCCTTTTTCAAGATAAATCCTGTTAAGATCCGTGATCTCAAGTTCTCCACGTTTTGACGGCTTAAGTGCTTTTGCATATTTTACAACATCATTGTCATAAAAATACAAGCCTGTAACACAGTAGTTGCTTTTAGGTTTTTTGGGCTTTTCTTCAATAGATACGGCTCTGCCGTTCTTATCAAACTCCACTATGCCGAACCTTTCAGGATCGGATACATAATATCCGAATACGGTAGCTCCTTTTTCCTTTGAAGCGGCATCAAGCAGCTTTTCCTTTAATCCATTTCCATGAAATATATTATCTCCAAGTATCATGGCAACTCTGTCGCTGCCTATAAACTCACTTCCTATTATAAATGCCTGTGCCAGACCGTCCGGATGCGGCTGAACTTCGTATGACAGCTCAAGCCCGAACTGTTTTCCGTCTCCAAAGAGTTCCTTAAATCTGGGAGTATCCTCAGGGGTTGATATTATAAGTATTTCCCTTATACCTGCACTCATAAGAACAGACATAGGATAATAAATCATAGGTTTATCATAAACCGGCAGCAGCTGCTTTGAAGTAACCTTTGTAAGCGGATACAGTCTAGTACCGCTGCCTCCTGCAAGTATTATTCCTTTCATTTATAAATAACTAACCCTTTCATTAATTCTTTTATATATTTTTTATATAATATTCTGATACAAATTAATACCTTAATTTTTTAAAATACTTTCTGCAAGCTCAAGTGCCGCTGCCACAACCTTATCCATATCATAATATCTGTACTGTGCCAACCTGCCTCCAAAATAAACCTTATCCTGTGCTTTTGAAAGCTTTTCATACTCATGGTACAAGGCATTATTTTTATCATCATTTACCGGATAATAAGGCTCTATCCCCTCTTTCCATTCACACGGGTATTCTCTTGATATTACAGTACGCAAAGTATTTGCATATTCAAAGTGCTTATGCTCTATTATCCTTGTATAAGGCACATTTTCATCGGTATAATTTACAACTGCGCAGCCCTGAAAATTATCAGTATCAAGAATCTCATTTTCAAATCTCAGGCTCCTATATTCAAGCATACCCAGCTTAAAATCAAAAAATTCATCTATCATACCTGTATAAATCACCTTATCAACTTCATCGGAATGCAGTCCCATAAATTCCCTATATGCAGTATTTAACTTAACTTCGGTTTTTTCAAGCAGCTTTTCTATAATAGCTGTATAACCTCCAACAGGTATACCCTGATACGGGTCATTAAAGTAGTTGTTGTCATAGGTAAATCTAAGCGGCAGTCTTTTTATTATAAAAGCCGGAAGTTCCCTGCAATCCCTGCCCCACTGTTTTTTTGTATATCCCTTTATAAGCTTCTCATACACATCGGTTCCCACAAGCGAAAGTGCCTGTTCCTCAAGATTTGCAGGTGTTTTTATATCAAGCCCTTTTATCTGAGCGGATATTATATCATAGGCTTCTTTAGGTGTTTTTATATTCCACAGTTTGCTGAATGTATTCATGTTAAAGGGAAGATTGTACAGCTCATCCTTATATATCGCCACAGGAGAGTTTATATAGTGATTAAACTGCGCAAACCGGTTTATATAATCCCATACTTTTTTATCAGAAGTATGAAATATATGTGCACCGTACTGATGCACATTTATGCCCTCAATATTCTTTGTATAGATATTTCCGCCTATATGAGACCTCTTTTCAACAACCAGACATCTTTTACCCGCCTTTGTCGCCTCATTTGCAAATACTGCACCGAAAAGCCCTGCACCGGCTATCAGAAAATCATATTTCATGCCTGCCTCCATATACTTAAATTTATTTTATATTAAATCTTGTTTCAAGGTCCTGCATCTTGCCGTAAACCTCTTCCTTAAGTGCCGCACTGTCTGCATGTGCTGCCGTAATAGCACCTGATTCTATACCCTCGGTGGATTCCTTTAAAAAAAGTACCTTTGGTGTCATAATTATAAGCTTTAAATCAAGAAATATACTGTAATTTCTTATATAGGTTAAATCAAGTTTCAGTTTATCATAGGGCGTGGTGTTATACTTACCGTATATCTGTGCATAACCTGTAAGCCCCGCTTTCATTTTAAGCCTGTAAGCAAATTCCGGCATTTCTTTTTCATACTCTGCCGCAATCTCAGGTCTTTCAGGTCTGGGTCCCACAAGACTCATCTCTCCATGTAATATATTTATAAGCTGAGGAAGCTCATCAAGCCTTGTAGCCCTTAGTATTCTGCCGACTTTTGTAATTCTTTCATCACCCTTGTCTGAAAGCCTTGCAATCCCGTCTTTTTCCGCATCTTCACGCATGGTTCTGAATTTAAGTATGTCAAAAATCCTGCCGCCCTTTGTAAGCCTTTTCTGTCTGTAAAATATACTTCCGCCGTCTTCCAGTTTTATGCATGCCGAAATAAGTATAAATAGCGGCAGTGTACATATACACATAATACTTCCTATTAAAATGTCAAGCGCTCTTTTTACAATCTCCTGATCTATCTGAGGTCCCAGATTTCTTGAAAGTATAAGTGTGGTATCAAACAGATTAAGCTCCTCAGAGCTTCTTATAAGTATATCGCTTATCTTAGGTGCCATGTATGTTCTTACACCGTCCGCAAAGCAACGCTTAAGTATAAGATTTCTTTCATGAGAAGGAATATCACCTATTATAACTCCCTCATAATCAGGCACGATCTTCATAATCCTGTCTATTCCCTTGTCTATATTTACCGCTCCGCCTATTACATATTTGTCATCTCTTGAATTGATCTTTTCAAGTATATGAAATACAGGTTTTTCACCATATATTACCAACAGACTCCTTGGAGGAAAAAGTATCGAATAGATCCACTGAAACACGAAAACCCAGATAATTATAGCAAGTATATCCGCTCCGGTAAGCATAAGAAACATTGAAGGATTATGAAATTTCTTATCAATAAGGGCAAGCTGAAAATAGGCTATAACATTTACAAAAACTATTGACAGTATATTTGAATAAATAAGGTTCCCTCTCTTTAAATAACCGATCCTCAGACCTCCATAGGTTCTCAGAAAAAAAATAAGCCAAACCGCATACATAACTAATATAAGCCAGTTTCCACGCCGCCAGTACGGAAACCGTATTATTTTGTTGAAATGCCTTGTCCATATTACCCCATACATAAATATCTCTATAAATAATATTACAGCGGCAGAGCTGAATTTTACAACTCTTTTATAGCGTTCTCGTTTATTCATCTCTTTCTCCATATAAGATATCTTTTAAGCATGTCGGCAGTAAAATCCGATGTTTTCAGGCTTTCTTTCTGTGCCTTGCCTTTGTATTTCCGGACTTTTTCCCGGGCTTTACCTTGCCGCTTTCAGAACCTTTTTCAGGATTGCCCTCGCCGCTTTCAGAGTTTTTATCAGACCCGGGTTCACTACTCTCAGAACCTTTTTCAGACTTTATTTCACCGCTCTCAAACCCGGCAGTTTGGTCATCAGACTTTTTTCCATTGCCCTGACTTTGTGCTTTAACATCCTTATCAGACTTAGTCTCATATATTTGAGAACTTTTTACATCCTTAGTATCACTGCTTTGTGCAGTTTTAAATTTAACATCCTTAAGCATACCTGCCGACATTGTCATAAACCCCCACACTATACATGAGGTTATAGGTACATATAAATTTACTGTCGCCTGTGCCGCATAGCATATTATAAGAAATGCCGCCGCTACAAGATGTACGCCCTGTTCCTCCTTCACAAGACCTTTAGCCCAAGCCTTTATACATAAGTATGCAGTTCCTAAAGTCATGATTATATAAGATAAAACTCCAAACGGTCCTATTGTAAATAAAAACTGTATATACTCATTATGTGCATTATCAAAATACTGTCTTGTTCTAACTACCATATCTTCATATCTGAGTGCTTTCATATAAATACCGAAAGTTTCAGGTCCTGTGCCGAATATCTTCTGTACAGGCGGCAGCTTCAGATATTCTTCAATAGCCACTCTCCATATATATCCCCTGTTTGTACCCCAGTTGTCATTAAATATAAGATAGTTTTTAACCGAACCGAATTTATTTACAGCATCAGGATCTGTATTTGCTTTATAAAAAAGGTATATCACGCAGCCTGTTACAATTACTAAAAATGCCAGCCAAATCTGTCTTAAAATAACAGGCAGCTTCTTATCATATGCTGAGGTTTTATAATCAATCACACATATAACTAAAGCGGCTGCACATAAAAACAGCACGACAAAATTCATATATTTAAATTCCGCTATATATTGATAAATTCCGTCAATGCCTATAACAGTATCTGCATAACTTTTATTCAGAACCCCTATTATTTTTATAACCGAAAAATATGTTGCAAGAGTTATAATATAACGCCTGAACCCTCTTCTATTTCTCCATGCAACAAAAGGCAGAATACCGAAAAAGGCTGCAAGTGTGAGATAACCGTTATCCGATTTTCCCATAGCAAGCGCCATAAATCCTACCGCCATACATATATAGTAAAACAGCAGTCTGCCTATACTCACTTTCCCTTCAGTCCTGTCAAAATCTGCCGGGCTTAGCATAAACAAAGTTCCTGAAACCGCTATAAACTGACCTACATATGTGGTATAGGTATTTATATTACCTATGGTTGATGTAAAGTTATTTCTGTCTATAGGTTCTATATCAACTTTAAACCTTAGTATATCCATATTAAAATAATCGGTTATGCCGAAAATGCATATAAAAAGCCCTGCACTTAAAAATGCCGTTATTATATGTCTGCTGAATTTTATATGCTTTTTAAGCATAAAATACATTATCACATACATACTCATCAAAAGCAGTCCGTTATATCTGCCTTCATTGCCCATAAATGACTGGAGTACATATCTATCTGAAGTCAGTGTTGATATAGTATACACAGCTATAAAGACAAGCATCGCTTTTTCAGCAAAATTTGCAGACTTAACAAAATTGACAACATTGGTAAAATTCAGATTCTTAATACTTTTTATTATATAACTTACAAGGCTCGGCAAGTCGTCAAATTCATGTTTTTTATTATTATCACTTAAAAAAGTATATGCCGTGAATAAAAAAAATGTAAGACAGTGTGCTCCAATTAAAAAATGATATTTAAAAGGCAGTATATCATAATAGTAATTATGGAATACAAGAGGCACAAAAACTATAACTGCAATAAGCCACATGCCGGCCACCCATCTTTTAAATGATACAGCCGGTTTCTCATACATATTTTTTCTCTTTTTGTATCTTGACATAAAACCCCCGTCAATCTGATTTATTATTATACATTCTACCATATTTTGCCTTTTAGAGGCATATATTCAACAAAATTTAATTTTCTCATAAGAAATCATGCTTATATATGCATAGATTTGCTATAAGCATGATTCAAAAATTTTCACATTATTATGCTTTTTGATTTTTGTAATAATTTTTTATAATACTAATTATAATAGTTTTTTATTATAATTTTTCCTTTATAACTTTTTCTACAAATTCCTCATTGCTTGCCGTTCTTGTAAAAAGGTCAAGTATCTTCTCAATCGCATCTTCAGGCCTGAGTGAACTGGTAGCCTTTCTTATTATATCTACAGCCTCCTGTTCCTGGGCTGTAAGAAGCAGATCATCCCTTCTGGTTCCGCTCTTTAATATATCTATGGCAGGAAAAAGTCTTTTTTCAGAAAGCTTTCGGTCAAGTACAAGCTCCATGTTTCCGGTACCTTTAAATTCCTCATAAACAACATCATCCATACGGCTTCCCGTGTCTACAAGTGCAGTAGCGAGTATTGTAAGACTTCCTCCCTCACGCATATTTCGTGCTGCACCGAAAAATCTTTTAGGCATATGAAGTGCTGCAGGATCAAGTCCTCCTGAAAGTGTCCTGCCGCTTGGTGTAACAGTAAGATTATATGCTCTTGCAAGCCTTGTTATCGAATCAAGCAGTATAAGTACATCTCTGCCATGCTCAACAAGCCTTTTTGCCCGTTCAATTACCATCTCTGAAACTCTTTTATGCCTCTCCGGAAGCTCATCAAATGTTGAATGTATTACCTCAACCTGCGAACCTATTATGGCTTCTTTTATGTCCGTAACTTCCTCAGGTCTTTCATCTATAAGAAGGATTATTATATGCGTATCAGGCTCATTTTTAAGAACAGCCTTTGCAACCTCTTTAAGAAGTGTAGTTTTTCCTGCCTTTGGAGGTGATACAATCATACCTCTTTGTCCCTTTCCTATCGGTGAAAGCAGATCCATAACCCTCATAGCGGTATAGGATTTTTCTCTTGCAGCGGTTACGGATTCAAGCCTTATCCTCTTATCCGGGAAAATCGGTGTAAGATCCTCAAAATTCGGTCTTTTTTCTACTTTATCAATAGCATAACCATTTACACTTGATACATATAAAAGTGCTGCAAATTTTTCAGTAGGTGATTTTACTCTCTGTGAGCCGCTTATTATATCGCCCGTTTTAAGTTTAAATCTTTTTATCTGAGACGGTGCAACATAAATGTCATTTTCTCCCGGAAGAAAATTTTCACATCTTATAAATCCGAAGCCGTCAGGCATTACCTCAAGTATTCCCTCCGATTTTATACCTGAATCAAGCTCCTTTATATTTACATGTGCCCTGTCTGCAGATGATGAAGTACCGGTTATGCCGCCATCCTGCGGCGAGATACGTCTTTCAAAATTTTTGTTAAATTTAATGGTTTTATCGCCCGTTCCTTCATAGGAAAATGCAGGTTTTTTTCTATAATTGGGATTATAGGACGTGTCATACCTTTCCTGTGCAGTTTCAATTTTTTCTGCTTTTAACTGTTTTTCATTTTCTTCTCTTTGAAGCTGCTCAGACTGCTGTTCCTCCTTTTCCTTTTCAGCCTCCATACGCACTGCATGTTCACATAAAAGCTCTATAAGCTCAGCTTTTTTAAGGGTACTTGACCCCTTTATCTTTTCTTCCTTTGCTATCTCTTTTAACTGTATTAACGATAATGTGCTGAGTTTTTCTTTCATGATTTCAATAGATCGATTAAACATTTTATCCCTCTTCTTTCATATTTTTCATAATTTCAATAATATTATTTTCATACCCGTTATTTGAAGGCTTATAGAATTTAGAATTTTTCATTCCTTCAGGTAAGTATTGCTGATTTACATAATTATTTTTATAATCATGCGGATATTTATATCCCTCACCTCTGCCAAGCTGCTTTGCACCTTGATAATGCCCGTCTCTTAGATGGGACGGAACCTCAAGACCTAAGGTGGAACCAAGTGCCGTGTGTGCATCTGAAATTGCTTTGACAATGGAATTACTTTTAGGAGCACATGCTGTATAGATTGCGGCATGTGCAAGTATTATAGCCGCTTCCGGCATACCTATCCTTTCAACTGCAAGTGCTGCACTGACTGCGGTCTGCAGTGCAACAGGATCTGCATTTCCCACATCCTCGCTTGCACATATCATAATTCTCCTTGCTATGAACTTTATATCCTCTCCTGCATATAACATTCTTGCCAGATAGTATACGGCTGCATCCGGATCCGAGCCACGCATGCTCTTTATAAATGCAGATATCGTATCGTAATGGTTATCACCTGATTTGTCATAATTGATCTTTTTCTTTTGTATACATTCAGAAGCCGTATCCGCATCTATCCTGATCACACCGCTTTCATCCATATCGGTAGTCAATATACCTGTTTCAAGTGCGTTAAGTGCAGCTCTTGCATCTCCGGCTGCCGCTTCTGCCAAAAACTCAATAGCCTCATCATCTATCTTAACATTGTATTTTCCCATACCTTTTTTATCGTCCGACACCGCCCTCTTAAGCAGTTTTACTATATCTTCTTTATTTAGGGGTTTAAGCTCAAAAACAACAGATCTTGAGATAAGGGCGGGATTAACTTCAAAATATGGATTTTCAGTAGTAGCCCCTATAAGTGTGATTGTGCCGTCCTCTACAAACGGCAGCAGATAATCTTGCTGTGATTTATTAAAACGGTGTATTTCATCAATAAATAATATGGTCTTTTTCTTGTACATACCGAGTGCCTCCCCGGCTTCCTTCACCACTTCTTCCATTTCCTTTTTACCGGCACCGGCTGCATTTATCTGTCTGAAAATAGAATTTGATGTATTTGCTATGACTTTAGCTATTGTTGTCTTTCCGGTACCCGGCGGTCCATAGAATATCACCGAGCTTAATCTGTCTGATTTTATAGCCCTGTATAACAGTTTGTTTTTAGCAAGAATATGCTTCTGACCTGCCACTTCATCAAGTGTATCGGGTCTCATCCTTACTGCTAGCGGAGCAGTATTGTTTTGATTTTTTTCTTTTAGGTAGTCAAATAGATCCATTATGTTCCAAAATATCCTTTATTATATAAAAGAACAGCACTATAAGGGAGCCGGCTCCCACAAGATACGCAGCAGATTCTGCGATAAAGGATTCAGCAAACAGTTACGCAAAGGAATTCCTAGAAAAGGTCTCCTACATATATCCCTGACAGACAGAAGATTTTGCGAGAGGCTGTTTTTACTGTATTTTTAACTTTTAATATATTGCTGTATTTTAAATATTAATATATTGCCGTATATGCAATCCTACTATTTTCTATTTTTATATTCTATATTTCATATCTTTATTAATTATATCGATTATATGCTGTATATGCAATTGATTATATATCTGTGAACACAGTATATACATATCAATGATCTATATTTTTAGCTGATTAGATACCGAATGTCATCATTAAATTATGACCGGTTTTTAAACAGAACTCTGATGAAGCCTGTTTTATCGAACTGACTCCGTACCTCATACGTTTTTTATTACAGTTAAGAAACTCCGATTAAATCTTTGCCGCCTTAACTTTAACTGATTATATTATACATAATCTGACGAATATTCTAAGTTTTATTATAAAATCTGCAAATGTCCCGGTGTATTTACTGTAAAATCTATAAATATTCCGGTTGTATTTATTATATAATCCGTGAATATTTCAGGTTGTATTTATTGTAAAATTTATAACTGCCCGAGTTGTATTTATTGTAAATAAACCGACAGGCTAAAACCTAATCATATCAGATATTTTAATGTGATATAGGCTTTAAATCAAGTCGGTTATTTAATTTTTAATATACCGGATTTTATTTGATTATTTATTATTCCGCACTTTATTTTAAATTACTTTCTTCCCGCATAGAGCATAAGTGATGCCGCCATCTTGCTTAAAGGCATGGTCTGTACTATAACTCTTCCCGGTCCTGTTACATGTGTATTAAATAATCCCTCGCCTCCGAGAAGTATATTCTTTACTCCCGGAACAGTCTTTACGTCCATTGAGCATGTTGCATCCATAAGAGCTACATAACCCGTATCGACTACAATTGTCTGTCCTGCCGCAAGCTCATACTCAACTGCACTTCCGTCTATCTCTATAAATGCAATTCCCTGCCCTGACAGCTTCTGCATGATGAAACCTTCACCGCCGAAAAATCCTGCACCTATCTTCTTCTGGAAAAATATTGACAGCTCAACTCCCGGTTCACATGCAAGAAATGCTCTTTTTTGTGCTACAACATCTCTTCCCGGCTCTATATTAATAGCTCTTATCTCACCCGGAAAACTTGAAGCAAAAGCAATCATACCCGGTCCGCCCTGTGCTTCATATGTATTCATAAACATAGACTCACCTGAGAACATCCTTCCAAATGCCTTGCCTAAACCTCCATTAGTTGTAGTGTTCATAACCATGTTTGGAGACATCCAGCTCATGGCACCGCCTTCACAGATCATCTTTTCTCCCGGTTCACATGAACATATTGCAACCGGAAAATTACCTCCCTGTATCTCGTACTTCATTTCGTTACCTCCTTATACGGAAAATTTGTATTATCATATTTGTTTTATTATATATACGCTTTATATAATATACCAAATCCGTACTTTTGACAATTATTTTCTGTAAATAAAACCGGGCTCAAAAATATATATACTGCAGATGGAGTTTAGAAAAAATAATTTAAACAACGCTCCCTTATGGAACCCCTGATTAAGTGTTCCTGTACAAAAATCAACTTTTTTCTTATATTGTGGCACAATTTATTTAAACGGTGTATAATATGGAAAGGAAATGCATTTTAAGGAGACAGCTATGAAAGATGTTCAAATGGATATTATATGGAGAGAAAGGAAACGCAATATATTTGGTATGCCTTTAAGCTTTACCGTTTACTCACTTACTGAAGAAAGACTTTTTATTGAGACTGGTCTGTTTAATTCCGTTGAAAATGAAGTACGTCTTTACAGGATACTTGATGTACAGCTAAGACGCAGTTTTATGCAAAAAATATTTGGTATAGGTACTATAGCCATTAATTCCTCTGATAAATCTCTAGGTGATTTCGTGCTTAAAAATGTTAAAAAGCCTAAAGTTGTAAAAGAACTTATATCAAAAAATGTCGAAATACAAAGAGAGCTTAAAAGAGTTGTCAACAGGGAGATTATAAGCGGCAATGACGTATCTGTAGATATTGACGGAGACGGTATACCTGATTAGCCTTATTGATACCATTATATGAATTTAAAATATATAAAGTATATTCCGTTTTGAAAAATAAATAAAATTATAGTATTTATTTTTTATGGAGAAAATTTATTTTATATAATTATTGAGGTTATATATGTTATTTAAAAACAAATCAGTTCAAACTCAAGCCGATACGGCAAAGCAAAAACATACCTCGCATAAAAAACAGAATTTAAAGACTGCTCCTAAGCTTGTAAGGGCAATTATCAACCTTTTTAAACTTGCCGCCGCAGCTTCAGTCTTACTTGTTCTTTTTATAGCGCTATGCAATTTTATCGTTATCAGCTCAACAAAAAAATATATACTGGATACAAAAGATATCTCAAAGATTTCAAAGGCTGACTGCGTACTGGTGCTTGGCTGCTATGTACATCCCGGCGGGCATATGTCGGCTATGTTAAAAGACCGGATGGATGAGGCGATCTCGGTATACGGCACAGGTGCGGCACAAAACATGATAGTAAGCGGAGACCATGGAAAGGCTGATTATGATGAAGTAAATATAATGAAAAATTATGCCATAGAAAATGATATCCCATCACAGTGTATTTTTATGGATCATGCCGGCTTTTCAACTTACGAAAGCATGTACAGAGCCGATTATATATTTGGTGCAAAAAAGATGATTATAGTAACACAGGAGTACCATCTGTACAGGGCTGTATATGATGCCAGAGCTATGGGAATTGAAGCCTACGGAGTAGCCGCAGACAGACATATATACCCCGACCAGACTCTGCGAAACAATATCCGTGAAACAGCTGCACGGGTAAAAGATGTTATTTACTGCATATTTAAACCGAAACCTTCATATCTTGGCGATAAAATCCCGCTGTCCGGGGACGGAAATATTACAAATGACCACTAATATCAAGAATTCAAAGTTGTTAAATAAATTTTTAAAAAAGATCACCAACGCAATTACTGCAATGGTGATCTTAGTTTATTTTAGAGCTTTAAGCTTTAAATTCCGCCTGATACTATATATAATATTAATCCTTACCGGTAAGTCTTACATATGTAGGTCTATGCTTTAATGCCGGAAGTATCTTTTTTAAAATATCATCCGTCTTTATTTTAAGCGTGGATGTATTCATACATGGATGGCATCCTATATATTCCTGTTTTGTAAGATCTTTATCAATAAGAAGCTGCACCGATCTGGCACTGTCATTTATAAGACCGAGGACTGTAACAGAACCCGGAGTTACCCCCAGTATCTTTTCCATATCTTCACCTGAAGCAAAGGAAAGTCTGGCAGCATTTATCTGGCTTGAAAGCTCCTTTGTCTTAAAAGGTTTACTACCCGGCATAAGAAGAAGATAATATACTGTCTTCTGCCTGTTGCATAAAAAAAGATTTTTGCATACTTCAGTTTCAAGAGCTTTCTCTATATCTGCACATGCTTCCATAGTTTCTGCATGTTCATGATCCACTCTGTCATATTTAATACCCAGTTTGTCAAGAAAATCATACGTTTTTAATTCAGCCTCTGTTCTTTGGCTGTCATCTTGAGGTCTTCCATGATATACTTCCATATTTCTTCTCCTTTAGTATTTATGGTGAACTGCTGCACACATGCAGACAGTATAGCATAAAAATCCATTTCGGACAATCTTAACGCCGTACTAAGCGAACTAATCCGGACTGTATCGTAATAATCCGTAATAAAGAGCCCTCCGGACTGTTGCCTTATTTCATTGTTCCTACACAGATTTTAAAGCTGAAAATCCGTACCGCCTATACATATACTTATACAATATACCTTATCTGCACCGGCGGATTTTAATATCCTTGTACATGCTTCTGCTGTGCTTCCGGTAGTATATATATCGTCCACTATTATAAAATTATGGAGATTTCCCGGAATATCTCCGCATACAAAAGCTTCTGAAAGGTTTTTAAGTCTTGAAGCCGGATCCAGTTCCTTTTGCGCTTTAGTATCCTTTATTCTAAAAAGTATATTATCTGCCATTTTTATGCCTGTTTCAGATGAAATAAACTCTGCAAGTATTGCAGACTGATTATATCCCCTTGCTGCAAGTCTGTTTTTATGTACAGGCACCGGTATAAGGGCATCCGCTCCCGTATTTTTAATTTTATCACCATATCTTAATGCTATAAGTCTTGCATAGGTTTTTATATATTCTCTTTTATTCTTATATTTTATCTTTATCATCGACTCTGCACTTATATCATCATAATTAAGAAGTGCCATACCGTATTCAAAACTTTTAGGATAAGTTTTACAGTCAGTGCATAAATCAATACTTTCATCATATAACTGTTTTCCGCATTTAAGACATACCGGTTCTTTTACAAATGACATAAGCGGCAGACATTTTTTACATATACTGTATCCCTTTTCATCAACTATTTCATGACATACCGGGCATCTTGGAGGATATACGGATTCTATAAGTGCTTTTTTTAGCCGTGCGGTATTTATAATATTTATTATTTTTTTAATTGCTATATTAAATCCTCCTTTTATTTTGATTTTATTAACCGTATTCTTACTTTTGATATTTTTATCCCGGTGTTCTTATTTTTATATTCTTATGTCATTATTTAATTTTAAATTTACTTTTTAAATTTATTTTTTACATTTTTAATTTGTTTTTACACGATTATTCTATACACAAAAACTCCTAATCGGTGTTTTCCCTTAACATGCAGTACTGCCTAAGCATTATCTCAAGCCCTGAGCAGCGTTTTATCTCAGAATTATTTGCAGCCATTTCATAAAAATATTTATTTTCTCCTACCATTACTACACATTTTCTTGCTCTCGTTACTCCGGTGTAGAGTATATTTCTTGTCATAAGCAGTGCAGCTGCATTAAATACGGGAATTATAACTGCAGGATATTCACTTCCCTGAGATTTATGTATAGTAAGTGCATAGGCATGTTCAATTTCGTCAAGCATATCAAAATTGTAATCAACAGTCTTTTTATCATCAAATTCAACACATAAAACCTCACTGAACTCGTCTATTCTGCTTATAGTGCCTATATCACCGTTATATACTCCGCTCCCTTTTTCAACTATCCTTCCGTCTTTTGAATATATCCGCCACTCAAGCCTGTAATTATTTTTTACCTGTATTATCTTATCACCCTCTCTGAATATGCAGTCAACGGTTTTTTTCTCGTTTTTATCATATGAGGGCGGATTAAGATATCTCTGAAGAAGTGAATTTAATCTTACCGAACCCAATTCCCCACGCCTCATAGGTGTTAAAACCTGTATCTGAAGCATATCCGCCGCTACATAGTCCGGAAGTTTTTTAGTTATAAGGGTAATCATGGCAGATATAACAGCCTCAGAGCCATGTCTTTCTATAAATAAAAAATCCCTGCTTTTTCTTTTAAGTTCTATATAAGCGGAATTTATAATCTTATGAGCATTTGTAACTATATCGCTTTTTTCCAGCTGCCTGTAAATATTATTAAGCCTTATAGTATGGAAACACTGCGAATTTATAATATCTTTAAGTATATTCCCGGGACCTACTGAGGGCAGCTGGTTTACATCTCCGACAAGTATAAGCCTTGTCCCGGGTGTAACAGCTTTTAAAAGCGCATACATAAGATATATGTCAACCATGCTTACCTCATCAATTATTACGGCATCAGCTTCAAGCGGCTCATTTTCATTTTTTTCAAAATACATATCCTCATAAACATCATCATTATCAGTTTTGTCCGCCCCGGCAACATTTATCTCAAGCAGCCTGTGTATAGTCTTTGCCTCATGATCACAAGCCTCACTCATACGTTTTGCAGCCCTTCCTGTCGGAGCTGCAAGCAGAAATTCAAGTCCCTTTTTTTCAAATAATTTAATTATACTATTTATTACCGTAGTCTTTCCGGTTCCCGGACCTCCGGTTATCACAAGAAGCCTATGACAGTAAGCTCCATACACTGCCTGTCTTTGAAGCCTGTCAAGCACTATGCCTGTTTCACTTTCTATATCGGATATTTCTTTTTCCGTCTTTAAGTCTACTTCACCACTTCCGGCTTTTTTGCCTGTTATTTTCTTTGCTTTAGTTTCCTCTGTTTTATCTGTATCGGTTTCTGTTTCTTTTCCTGTTTCTTTTGCTTTTATATCTGCTCTAAAGCTTCCTGCACTATTAATATCATGTAGCATCAATGCCATATTTGATTCCATATGGTAAATCCTGCTTAGATACACACAGCTGCATCCGTTGAGATTTTTTATTACTATCCGGTTTTCCATCTGCATACCTGCAAAATGGCTTTCAGCAGATATACAATCAAGATCTGTAAGCTCATAAATATTCTTTAAAAGGGTTTCAACGGGAAGATATGTATGACCTGACTGCAATGCCTTTGATAATATATATTCTACCGCACTCTTTATCCTATATGTACTGTCTGAAGCTATACCTGAACTGACTGCAATCGCATCAACAGTTTTAAAACTGACTCCCTTTATATCCTCGGCTATCTTATACGGGTTTTGAGAGATAATATCGTAAATTTCATTTTTATAAAAATTATAAATCTTAACGGCAGTTTTGGTCCCGACTCCATGTTTGTGGAGAAAAATCATTGCCTGCCTTATATCTTTTTCAGATGAAAACTGTGCAGATATACTTAAAGCTATATTTTCACTTATCCCTTTAATCTCAGACAACCTCTCAGGTTCTTCTTCAATTATCCTAAATGTATCCTCTTTAAATTTTTTTACTATTCTGTCGGCAAGCACTTCACCTATACCCTTTATCGCACCTGATGCAAGATAAGCCTTAATACCTGCAGGGCTGTCAGGTTCCTTTATTATATGACTATGTACAAAAAACTGTTCACCATAAACCGGATGAACCTCATTTTTGCATTCAGCCTCTATAAGACAGCCCTCTCTTATTATGTCAAAGTAGCCTACAAGTGTATAATCACCTTCTGGAGAAGCTACTTCAATCACTGAATATCCGTCCCTTGTACTGCGATACATTATTTTTTGTATGATTCCGGATATCATATCTTTAAAAGCCTTTCCTGGAGAAAAATCATTCCTTCATTAAAATAAATGAATTGATTTTACGCATGAATTTATCAAGCAATTTTATAAGTTTTATGAATCAACCTGCTATTAAAACCTTTTTTTAGGTTTCCCTTCCTCGCCTATTATATAATCAATATACTTTCCTGTACCTATTGCTACGGCAGTAAGCGGATCTTCTGCAATAACTGTATGTATACCTGTCTTTTCTTCTATAAGCTGATCAAGTCCTGAAAGCAGTGAACCCCCTCCCGTAAGGAGTATTCCTCTGTCAAATATATCTGCCGCCAGTTCAGGCGGTGTTCTTTCAAGAACTGAATGTACCACCTCAACTATCTGCTGTGCGGTCTCATCAAGTGCATCAAGAGTTTCGTCAGAAGTTACCGCTATGGTTTTAGGCAGTCCGGTTACAAGATTTCTTCCCCTTACCTCCATAGTAAGAAGCTCAGGTCTCTTATAAGCTGAACCTATATTTATCTTGATCTCCTCGGCAGTTCTCTCACCTATAAGGAGATTATGTTTCTTTCTCATATACCGTACAATCGCCTCATCAAAATCATCACCTGCAACCTTTATTGAAGTACTTACAACAGTACCGCCAAGTGAAATTACGGCTATATCGGATGTACCTCCGCCTATATCAACTATCATATTTCCAAACGCTTTTTGTATCTCAAGACCTGCACCCATAGCTGCGGCAACAGGCTCCTCAATAGTTCCGAGCACTATCGCTCCGGCCTGTTCTGTTGCATCCTCAACAGCCTTCTTTTCGACCTCGGTTGCACCTGAGGGTATACATATAGCTACTCTGGGTTTTCTTAATGTTCTTTTCCCTACCGCCTTATGTATAAAATATTTCAGCATCTTTTCAGTAACCGTGTAATCCGATATAACTCCTTGACGCAAAGGTCTTACCGCAACTACATTGCCGGGAGTCCTTCCTATCATAAGCCTTGCTTCTTCACCAAATGCCCTTATCTCATTTGTATTTCTGTCTATTGCAACTACGCTTGGTTCTTTAAGAACCACGCCTTTACCCTTAATATATACCAGTATACTTGCAGTTCCAAGATCTATACCTATGTCATTTGACGTTAATCCAAACATAATCTTTCCTCCATACATTATTTTATAACCTTGTGCTTATGGCTTTTTCATCTCATTATTATAAACTACTACTCTTATAAATTCCATAAGATTTATTGTAAAGTTTTTTTATTCTTCTTTATATTTTTTTAATTATCCGACCATATTTTCGACACATTTGTATTGTATCATATAAGCACGTTAGTTGATAAGTCAGCTAACGGAAAGACGGTTTCAGAAATACCGAAACTGCAAAGCTTTTTCATACTCATGCCGGACAGTTTATGGCTGTCCGGTCCCCCTAAAATTTTTCCTTTTTATAGACCTACCATTCCAGAGGACGAAGTTTGCTAAATATGCGGCTTCGTCTTCTTTGTTTTTAGCTTTTAATTACTTATTATTTTTTTAAATATAATATCATTCTTATTTTTTTACTTTTTCTTTTTTAATCCGAATTTTCATAGTATAATATCTAAGGCATATTAATTTTTAAATTTTAAATCCATACAGTTTTTAAATCATGAAATGATAAATTGAGAGGTATATATGAAACTCTATATATATAATTACTATGAATTATTAATGCTTTTTTATTTGTATTCATTCCTTGGATGGTGTTTTGAATCTACATATGTGTCAATTTGTGAAAAAAGACCTGTAAACCGGGGTTTTTTAAGATCTCCTCTTCTTCCTCTTTACGGAAGCGGTGCTGTATCCGTACTTTTTTTCTCAGCTCCTTTTAAGCACAGCTACCTGCTTACATACATCGCAGGAGCTTTAGGGGCAACGCTGCTTGAACTTATAACCGGGCAGACTATGGAAAAACTGTTTAAAGTAAAATATTGGGATTATTCAGATAAAAAATATAATTATAAAGGTTATATATGCCTTTCTTCGACACTTTTTTGGGGATTTTTAACCGTAGTTTTTATTAATTATATTCATCCCTTTTTTTATAATCTGGTGCTGCATATAAAACATACTTCAATAATTACAATTGATTATATTGTTTCTGTTATATTTATAAGCGATTTTGCAGTATCAACACATGCCGCACTTGATTTCGCAAGAGCAATCACTGCACTGTCAAAAATAAAAAATGAACTTGAGGAGATACAGACAAAATTTTATACATTAAGCGGCAATGTTGTTGAGAATACTAAAAACCATATTTACGAAACCGGCGAAAAATTAAATGTAATGACTGAAAAAATCAAGAATATAGGAGAAGATACAAATGAACGCATAGCAGGTATGAAATATAAAACACAGCGTCTTATAGCAAAGCTTAAGGAAGATATAGAGGAACGTCTCCCGCTTATTAAAAATGATGAAAATATGAATACTGACGGTAATTCGGATTATACACCTCTGCTTTTAAAACTTAATTCATTTAAACCTAAGCTTCCGTCCTCAAACAGGATTATTACGTTTTTCAGACGTGGTATGCTTAAGGGAAATCCGGATGCTACATCAAAATTCCTTGAAGAGTTTTTTGAATTAAAAGAAGGAGATATATTTTCAGGCAGGTATAAAAGAAAAAAGGCTGCTTTAAAAGATTCAAAACAGAACAAAACCGGTTCGGACGAAGCCGGTTCAAATAAAAAATCTCAAAATAATAACGGCTCTTCAAAAGGCAATATTCATTAGTTTATTCCGGCGGCAAGTCCAGCCTTCAAAAAAGCTGTAATTGCCGCCTTATTTTAACAATTTTATTTGCTCAACCGTTTTATAACTTTATATTTAATATATTACTGCCTTATAGTTATAAAACTGAATATTTCAATACTGTATATCTAATATATTCACTACTTTATATTTGATATTTTTAATTCTATATCCTTTTTAAGTTTTTCAGTCCTTTCAAGCATATCTTCATAGGTGCCTGCCTTGACTCCGAAATAAAATTTTATCTTAGGTTCGGTTCCTGAAGGACGTGCACACACCCATGTGCCGTCTTCACAGTCATAATATACCACATCCGACTTCGGCAGATTTGAAGACATAGTATCCTTCGTTAATCTGTTCGTGATTATCCCTTTTTTATAATCACGAACAAAGTTTACCTTTGCACTTCCCATCTCATCAGGTACATTTTCCCTAAAATCCTGCATTATACCGTCAATTTTTTTTCTCCCCTCTATACCTGAAAGTGAAAGTGATTCGACACAGTCTTTATAATATCCGTAATGCTCATACATATCAAGCATAACATCCCACAGGCTTTTTCCCTTTGTCTTATAGTATGCCGCCGCCTCACAGAGTGCCGCCGAAGCCGAAATCGCATCTTTATCTCTGGCATATGTACCTATAAGACAGCCATAGCTTTCTTCAAAGCCGAACATATAACTGCCCTTTTTATTTTCTTCATTTTCAAGTATATGTCTGCCTATCCATTTAAATCCTGTAAGAACCTCAACCAGCCTGCAGCCGTAATTTTTTGCAACCGCATCGGCAAGTTTTGTCGTAACTATTGACTTTACTACTTCCGCATTTTCAGGAATAAGCCCCTGCTCTTTTCTTCTTGCAAGTATATACTCACATAACAGTGAGCCTGACATATTTCCTGTAAGCACCTTATATTCACCCGATTTTGTATCCTTTACATATACACCTAGTCTATCGGCATCAGGATCGGTTGCAAGCATGAGATCGGCATCTTCTTTTTTTGCAAGTTTAAGTGCAAGCTCAAACACCGCCTCATCCTCAGGATTCGGGTAGCTTACCGTAGAAAATTCACTGTCCGGAAGTTCCTGCTCCTTAACTACATATACATTTTTAAACCCTAACTCATCAAGTACTCTCCTTACAGGTATATTTCCCGTTCCATGGAGCGGAGTATAAACAATTTTGATTTTATCTCCCTCCTTTTTTATTGCCTCACTGCTAAGCACCTGTGCCTTTACGTTGTTTATATATGCATCATCAACAGCCTTTCCTATCTCTTCATAAAGCCCCTTTTCTACAGCCTTTTTAAGATCAATTGTCTTAACATCAGAAAGCTTTTTAACTGCCGCAACACATTCTGCCACCCCTGTATCATGAGGCGGAGTAAACTGTGCACCGTCCTGCCAGTACACCTTATAACCGTTATATTCAGGAGGATTATGACTTGCAGTTATATTTATTCCGGCAATACATTTCAGATACCTTACTGCAAATGAAAGTTCAGGTGTAGGTCTTAAAGATTCAAATCTATAAGCCTTTATACCGTTTGCTGCCAATGTAAGTGCAGCCTCCGTGGCAAATTCGGGCGACATACGTCTTGAATCAAAGGCTATCGCCACAGAATTATCCTTTTTCCCCTGCTTAATTATATAATCCGCAAGTCCCTGTGTTGCACGCCTTATTATATATTTATTTATACGGTTTGTACCTGCACCTATAACACCTCTTAATCCTGCGGTTCCAAATTCAAGTTCAGTATAAAACCTGTCTTTTATTTCATCATCATTGTCTTTAATGGCACTTAGTTCCGATTTTGTTTCATCATCAAAATACGGATCTGAAAGCCATTCATTGTAAAAACTTCTGTAATCCCTCATATATTTATAATCCTCCTTTTTAAGCAAAGAATAACACTTTAATCTTAAAATTTCAAGACATTATATCTTTTACACAACCTAAAAGTATATCCCTCGAATTAATCTCCGGTCTTTCTATGACTTGTTCAAGAAGTTTTTTTAGTATTATTCCTATCTGCGGTCCTTCCTTAATTCCCAGATTTATAAGCGTACTGCCGTCTATATCCAGCATATCTATGCTATAAGGTTCATTGTATTTATATATTTCATTTAAATTATTTTTTATTTTTTCAAGCTGCTTAGCATCAAGGTAGCCTAGCTTATCATCATATTTTGCCAATTTTGAGCTTTTAATTATAATTACCGCTTCAAGCAGCTCTTTTCCAATTTTTAAAAGCAGCCGTTTAAGCCCGCTTTTACTGTCGGGAATATCTTCTTTTATAAATTGTGCCAATACCGAGGTCTTATTTATACAATCATTATCCGCCTTTAACCCCCTGAGAATCGCTTTTATAGTGCCGACATCAAGATTTCTCATAAATGCAGCCCAGCGTATATACCTTTTATTTGGAATATCCCCTGCATATACTAAAAGCTCCATATCGGATATATCCATTTTATCAAACTCTCTAAAGCAATATTTATACAGTCCGCTTTCAAATATAAACCGGATATACTCAGGATGCTTTGAACGCAGTATCTTGTCAAGCTCTATAAATATCCTTTCACTGCTGACACTTGAAAGCCTTTTATGCAGAAGCTTTATTGCTTCATAAGTATTTTTCTCCATTTTAAAATCAAGCACTGCACAAAACCTTACCGCCCTGAGCATTCTAAGTCCGTCCTCAAGAAATCTCTCATTAGGGTCTCCGACACATCTTACTGTCCTTTTTTTAATGTCCTCACTACCTCCGAAGCTGTCTATAAGACCTTCATCATCATTATATGCCATTGCATTTATAGTGAAATCACGTCTTTTTAAGTCCTCTGTAAGACTGCTGCAAAACATCACTCCGTCAGGATGCCTGCCGTCGCTGTATTTGCCGTCAACTCTATATGTGGTAACCTCATATGCATTTTTATTTATAAGCAGTGTTACCGTTCCGTGCTCTATGCCGGTATCTATACTTCTTTTAAAATACTTTTTAATTTCATAAGGCTTTGCATTTGTGGTTATATCCCAGTCTCCGGGAGAGAGCCCCATGATACTGTCTCTTATACAGCCGCCTACCGCATAGGCTTCAAAGCCTGCTTTTTTTAATCTGTTTATTATATATTTTACATCTTCATTCAGTTCTATATGCATCATATTTATCTTCCCGTTTAAATTTATAATTCTACAAAACCGGAGCATACTTTTTATTAAAAACTTTGCTTAAACACTTTTATTCAAAACAAACAAATCTTTTATAAGGCTTTCAGCTTAATAATTATTAATCCTCAAACCTAAACGGTCTACAAATTCGGCAAAAACTTTTAATTTTAATAATTTTAAAAGCCGCAACATACAGCCAGTATGCCACGGCTTTTAAAGCTTGAAATCAGCATTTCTTTATATGTTAATTAATATGCCCTGCCCCAGTAAATCATCTGCTTTGCAGGTTTTTTACAGCATACACATACTTTTGATATTTCTTCCTGTTTAAAAGGTATACACCTCGCAGTCGCTCCGGTACGATCCTTTATTTCATCCTCACAATCCTGATTTCCGCAGTACATTGCCTTTATAAATCCGGGTTTTGTATTTATAATTTCTTCAAATTCTTCCATATTTAAAGCGGTGTAGGTATGAGAATCCCTGTGTTTTAATGCCGTCTCATACATATTCTTCTGAATATTTTCAAGGATTCTTTTAATATCCACATCTATATTATCAAGTCCTACAGGCTGCTTTTCAAAATTATCCCGCCTTACAACTATACACTGATTCTTCTCAATATCCTTAGGACCTATTTCAAGTCTTACCGGTATACCCCTCATTTCAGATTCTGAAAACTTAAATCCCGGGCTCCTGTCGCTGTCATCAAGCTTAACTCTTATACCGGCAGATTTAAGTTTTGATAAAAGCTTTTTAGCCTCTTCAAGAACGCCTTCTTTATGCATGGCAACAGGAATTATATTTACCTGAACGGGAGCTACTGCAGGAGGCAGCTTAAGACCTGAATTATCACCATGCACCATTATAATACCGCCTACCATCCTGGTAGTAAATCCCCATGAAGTTTGATGTACATATTTAAGCTTATTATCTTTATCGGTATACTGTATTTTAAAAGCTCTTGCAAATCCGTCCCCAAAATTATGGCTTGTACCTGACTGGAGAGCCTTGCCATCATGCATAAGAGATTCTATAGTATATGTGTCCTTTGCTCCGGCAAATCGTTCTTTTTCAGTTTTCTGCCCTCTTATAACAGGAATGGCAAGACATTCTTCACAGAAATCGGCATATACATTAAGCATCTGTATAGTTCTCTCCTGTGCTTCCTCCTGAGTTGCATGTGCTGTATGCCCCTCCTGCCATAAAAACTCTCTTGATCTTAAAAACGGTCTTGTAGTCTTTTCCCATCTTACTACCGAGCACCACTGATTAAGTACCTGAGGAAGATCTCTGTAGGATTGCACTATCTTATTGTAATAATCGCAAAACAGGGTTTCCGAAGTAGGTCTTACGCACATTCTTTCAGCAAGCGGCTCCATGCCTCCATGAGTTACCCATGCGACTTCAGGTGCAAAGCCCTCAACATGATCCTTTTCAACCTCAAGCAGACTTTCGGGAATGAATAAGGGCATATAGCAATTTGACACTTCGGTCTCTTTAAATCTTCTGTCAAGTTCAGCCTGTATAAGTTCCCATATAGCAAAACCTGCCGGTCGTATTATCATACATCCCTTTACACTTGAATAGTCAATGAGGTCCGCTTTTTTTACAATGTCGGTATACCACTGTGCAAAATCTTCCTCCATGGAAGTGATTTCCTGTACAAATTTTTTATCATCTGCCATTTATTTATTTCTCCTACTTTTATTTATATACTGATATTTTATATATTGCCGCATTTCAAGTATATATGACGACATAATAACACAATTAATCCAAGGTTGCAAACTATGTTTGATATATTTTTGTAAAACTATACCTATATATGTATAATTGGAACGATATTTTTATCTATTTAATGTATTGACGGCTAAAGTATTTAGGGAAACACCGAACAGTGTTTCCCTAAATAAAATGTTTCGCTAAATAAAAACCCATATATCTGAGTACACCATACTGTAAAGCATTAAAACTTAAATGCAGGATCTTTATCCCGGTTCATATAAGGTTCTTTGTGTGTATTTAAAATCTCATAATATAGTTTATCAGTTATGCTTCCTGCAACACAGTAGTCTTTTGCAGCTTTAAATTCAAGTCTGATCTCTTGACCCGGTTCAAGCTTTTCTATAAACCATGACACAAATTCTCTTCCATTTACGCAGCCGTATACACCGGACTCGTCTGCTGATGAAAAATGTGTAAAATCAGGTACATAATCTCTTATCCATATACCGTAAACTGTTTCATTTCCTCTGTTTTTTAGAACAAGCTCATACTCTATATCAGCTCCCGACTCTGTTTTTTCAGGATCACTTAATACATTTTTAGTGATAGACACACCTGTTGTTCCTTTTAAAATATTTTCAGAATTATTATTTTTCGGCAATGTCTTTGTAGCATAATAACTCTTTAAATACCGGCTTTGACCGTTTTGATTATCTGATGATCCTGTTTTTGAATTACTTCCGTTTTTATCAGGGCTGTATGAGGGATCCTTAGGAGGTATGTTTGGATTTTTATTTTTGCCGTCAAGCTCATTTTCCAAAGGATCTTTTGCAGGTCTTGTATATTTATTTTCTATAATCCAGAAATTACTCAGTACTTCCTTTTCAGAAGCAGTGAAGTTTTTCGGTACATCAAGCTCCTTTACAGTATATTTTACTTTTCGGTGTGCTTTTCCTTCAGGATAAATCTCCAGATCATCATAGCTTGACGATGCAGATGAGGCTGTCGCTCTTTTAACTGAACCTGATGGGGTTGCTGTAAACACAGAGCTTGAGGATACTGCCGTCCTAAGCGATCCGACCCTTGCACTGCCATCATCACCTTTATATACATCTTCGGTATCAAGCCCGTACCATGTATAGGTCCATGCATTTAATTCAGAAAGCACAACAGGATCTCCAAACGGTACACCGTCCTTATAAAGCATTACCTCAATGCTTTCAGGTATATTGCCATCAGTATTAAGCCACCTTTTGGAAACAGTTACTGACGATGTCGCAACAGCATGGGGAACCGCAAGCACATGTATATCACTGTAAGCCTTGATGCTGCCTGAATAGTTTGAATATCCGGCGTCTGTATATGATGCCGTAGCCTGGCTCTGTATAGCATAACCTGAAGCACCTGCACTATCCTTAACCTTTACTTTATATGAGATTTTTACAATCGGTCCGGCATTATTTTCATCAATCCCTTCAAGTGAAGTCTCAGCCGCTGCGGTTATAAATAATGATGATTTTTCTCTATTAAAATATGTATTAAGCAAAACAGGACTTTCTATATCGGTAATGCCAAGGAATTCAAGATGCGGGTCAATACTGTCCTCTATATTAAGTTCAGCAGCCGCTATTTGACCAAAATTTTTAAAGTACAGGCTGTATTCAATTATATCCCCCGGCATAACATATCCGGAAGAATCTTTATCCGACTCCTTTTTCATCACTATACAGGCACCGGTCTTTACTGATACCGAGTCTATAAAGCTTACACCATTTTGCCCGCCCTGTGCAGGTGCAAAACCAATCTCAGTCTTATACTGCCCTTGCGGGACTTCATAAACTCCTCTGTATAAATCCCATGAATCACTGTTTTCAACATCTATAACTTCAATCGGTAACAGATTTTCCCTGTTATAAGAGTTTCCTATAAAAAAAGCGAGCCTGCCTGCGACATCTGTACTTTTTTTTCTATAGTAAAAGCTGTAACAAAGTCTGTTTCCCGGAGCGGTATCAAATTTTTGGAACAAATAAGCCTGTACATCTCCACCAAGCTGAGTATATTGTTTCCCCGGACCATACTCACTATGGTTTATGTTATCTTTAAAAAGCCTTACAGTCTTATCATTTATACCATTAGTTGTCTGGTAATTTAAAATCTCCCAGCCGCTTATTTTCTCACCGCTGCCTTCTGAATTTGCAGCAGGTACATCCCTAAATGTCCCTGTTACTAAGGGGCTTTCAAAATCTCCATTTTTAATATGCACCGGAACGGGAGCATTTACCTGTCTTAAATTTTTCCCGAAAACCTGCCTTGCACCAGCTGCATCAGGACGAAAAGCGAACAAAAACAGCAACAATGCCGCCCACGAAAACAGAATATATTTCAAAAAATTTTTTTTCATAATATCTACCCATCTATAAAATAATATATACCTGATATACTTTTTAATCCAACCTCTTAGCACTTCGGTATATACTTAAAACAGACTGACCATCCTATGATATGCCTATTCATCATCTTCAAGCTTTCCAAGTATATCTTCTTTTTTTCTTATACTTAAATCACTTTCAACATCCTTTACCTTATGACTTGCATAAAGATATATAACTAATCCTGACAGCAGGAATATCCCTACTATTATTATCTCCAATTTATTTCTAAGCGGCATATTATCTCTCCTGTGATTTTTCTATCCGCCTATCCGCCTGTGCCTTTTTCTTTTTAATCCACTTAAGTGCATTGTACAGCGGCTCTAATACTATCACATACCAGAATGCTGTGCCTATGGCTGTAATCGAAGCCATAACATCTATGATATTTATATTTCCCGGCAATGTGCTCAAGATAAAAGCGAGAGGGTTATTTCTCTCAATATCCGAAGCTGCTAAAACTGGATCTTTAAAGAGCATTTTATCTGTATCTTCTTTTGTAGTATATTCTTCAGAAGACGGCACGCTGTTCTCCTCTGAATCCGGAGGCATTTTATCTGAAGTTTTTGTATCTTTTTTAATCAAAAAGGGAGGTGAATTTGCACTCTTTTTCCCTTTTGGAACCGACAATCCTCTCTCAGACTTGTTCTTAATGCCGCCTGAGCCTATACCCGGCTTTGCATTTTTAACCGTCTTATTTCCTGTCAAAATATCTTTCTGAGTCGAATCAGCAAGTGGGGGTATCTCCTCTTCCTGATAATGGGCTTTATGTGAATATTTTATACAATATCTGTATCTATGCCCGGGAAGATTCAAAGTAGGTTCTTTATCAACTACCCACTCGCTCCATACATGCCCGGTAGGCGATATTTCTTCACTATAACTGTATCCACATATTTCACAGGTGTATACCCTTTCTCCGGGCGTATGTTCACCGGCTTTATGTACAAGGGTTACTTTAAACTTATGCTCGCCTTCATCACAGGTCTGCGCATTTACTTCAAATGCCGCATACATACATAGTATAAAGGCAAATATCAAAATCCAACTATAATTACTTTTCTTAACAATCATATAATCGCTCCTCTATTGCATCTAACCAACCTTGACACCACCTGACATGGCTTCCTTTAATTTTGAGTAATATTTCCTTCCAACAGGTATTGTTACTCCGTCATATAATACGGCTTCCGTATATGAAAAACTTTTTATAGATTTTTCAGAGGCAAGGTAAGAACGGTGTATTCTTATAAATCCCTTCCCGTAAAGAGTATTTTCAAGCTTTCCGATAGTTGATATAAATTCAAATTTCTTATGCCCGTAATACACTGTTATTATCTTGCCGTTAATCTCAAAATATTTTATACTTGATAAAGCAATATTCCTATACTCACCGATACCGGTAAAAAGCATATATTCCTTTTCCTTGTCAATTGCCGTTTCAAATACTTCCTGAAGTATTGTCTGCACTTTCGACTCCTTGGTTTCGCCTTTTACGATATAATTAAATGCTCTTACATCAAAAGCTCCGAGCATATGTGATGTGGAAAATGTAAGAAAAACGATCTCACCTTTATATCCTGCCGCTCTAAGCTTTTTAGCAACCTCCATTCCATCCAGTTCAGGCATATTGATATCAAGTATCAGCACCTGAGCTTCAAAAAGGCTGTCTTCCATATCAAACAGCAACTTTTTAGGACTTTCATAAAGAAGGAGCTCAGCATCTATATCAGCCTGCTTAAGCACATTCTTTACAATTATTGAGTAAGTATGTATATCATGAGGATTATCATCACAAATTATGATTCTCATCTATGAATACTCCTTATGTATATAGTTATACATATTTTAATATAAATCTTAGAATATGTCAAAATATTATAAAATTTTTTAACCTATTTTTTTCTTATGTTCATCAAGCAGTTTATTTAAACGGTCAGCAGGAGTAAGAAGAGCACTAAGTGAAGCATCATGATTTAAATTGTCTATTATAAGAGCTATATATTTACTCATATCAACATTTACATAGTAGGGCTTTGAAAGAAGTTCAGCCGACTGATATACAAGATTGGTTGTAAAAAGTCTGTCTATCAGCCCCTTTTCATAATACTCATCAAACTTTGCAAAGCCGTTTGTAAACAATCCGAAAGTAGAACATATAAATATCCTGCCTGCCTTTCTCGCCTTTAACTGCTTTGCCGCCTCAAGCACTGTCCTGCCTGATGAAATCATATCATCTATTATAAGCATATCCTTGCCCTCTACGCAGCTGCCTAAAAATTCAATATCTATCACAGGGTTTACACCTTCTACAAATATCGAATAATCACGTCTTGTATAAAACATACCCATATCAAGTCCCAGCATATTTGAAAAATGAACCGCCCTTTTCATACCGCCCTCATCAGGGCTTATAACCATCATATGTGTACTGTCAACTGCAATATCAGGCTGAGATTTAAGAAGCGCCTTTATAAATTGATATATAGGCTGTACTGTTTCAAAACCTTTAAAAGGTATAGCATTCTGCACTCTGGGATCATGTGCCTCAAATGTAATCAGATTATCCACCCCCATCCTTGCCAGTTCCTGAAGTGCCGTTGCACAATCAAGTGATTCCCTTGCAAGTCTGAGAAGCTGTCTGCCCTCATATAAAAACGGCATAATTACATTGATTCTTCTTGCCTTTCCGCCTACAGCACCTATAATCCTTTTTAGATCCTGAAAATGGTCATCAGGAGACATATGGTTTGTCATACCGAAAAGTGAATATGTAAGGCTGTAATTGCATACATCAACCATAAGATATAAATCTCCGCCTCTTATAGAAGCATCAATAGTACCCTTTGCCTCACCTGAGCCGAACCTGCTTATGGTAGACGGAACTATATAGCTGTCTCTTTCATAACCTGTAAAGATTATATTGGATTTATGTTCGCTCTCTTTTTCATTTCTCCACTGCACAAGATATTTATCCACTTTTTTTGCAAGCATATCACAACCTTTAAGAGGAACAAGACCGAGCGGTCCTACCGGTATTGTCTCAATTTTACCGTCTGAGTTTGTATAAAATATACTCTCATCATTAAGTTCAGTATTTGGCATAATTTCTCCTGTTTTATAAACTGCTATTATTAATTATTATTATACAGCCTCCGGTACATATTTACCTCATGGCTTTTTTAAGTTACAGTTTCCTCCTTAAATCACTTCCATACAGCGGAAGTACAGTATATAAGCCTGATATCCTTGATGTTATCCTTTCACTGTATGTATCCCTGAGCATCTTCATTGACAGGTTTGTAGATATAACAGTAGACTTCCCAAGACTCATTCTACGATTAATTATATAAAAAAAATGTGATATAGTAAAGTTATTTACAAGCTCAGTTCCAAGATCATCTATTATAAGCATATCAGTCTGTGAGAAATCTTCATTAAGCTGCTGCTCATCATTTTCAGGTTCGGTATCAAACTTAGCCTTACCCGCTCTGTCAAAAAAATCAGTTGCACTCATATAGATGACACTATAATTTCTGTCAAGAAGCTCCTTTGCGATGCAGTGTGAAAGAAAAGTCTTTCCTACCCCCGTACTTCCCGTAAATAATATATTTTCACCTGAGTCCGGAAAATTATCGGAAAATTTTTTGCATATATCAAACACCTTACTCATATACTGCTTCTGTGTCATTCCTACACCCGGTATTATGTTTTTATCATCAAAATATTCAAATGAAAAGGTATTAAAATTTTCCTTTTTCAATATATTATCCATATTGGACTGTGAATAAAGAAGTTTATTTATCTTCTTCTTAAAGCAGCGGCATTTTTTCCCTTCCTTAAAGCCCGTATCAAGACATTCACCGCATATGTAGTGCATCTGCATATAATCTTCGGGAAAACCGTTTTTCTTAAGGAGAAGCTGTTTTTTATTTTTTATATCATCAATTTCTGCTGAAAATTTATCAAGTTCATCGGCATCGCCTCCACGCATTATACTTTTATACTTTTCAAGTGCTAAAGCTGCAGGTCTTGAATCAAGCTCTTTCATATAAGGTATTTTTTTATATACCTGAGCCTTTCTCTTTTGCAAATCCCATCTCGCATCAGAACGTATTTTTTCATATTCCCGCATTATAGCATTGTACTGTGAATTGCTAATTGACATAGTACCTCCTTACAAGCCGTAAAACAATTATATCCAAATAAAATCACAAATGTTAAAGAAAATAATATTCATAATGGTGAAAAATACCTGCAATTTCAGTACTTAAAAAACATTTAATCAGCATTACCGTAAAACTTTTTAGATAAAAAACCGAATTAATTACGGTTAAGTTTAAGATTAAGCCTGTCAAGCACTGCACTGTCAAGGTCATCATTTCTCTGCTCAAAATTATTAAAACCTGTTTTTGCACAGGTCCAGTTTTTATACTTTACAGGCTTTAAAGACTTAGCTTTTTTAACAGCATAAATATCATGTGAACTTTCAGTATCATCTGAATAACCTGCCTCCTCATGCAGCCATCCTGAAAGTATTTTGTCGGCATATTTAAAGCTCGGAGTCTGTATAAGTTCCATTGTCTTATCACAGGCGGCAACAATTTTATCCGCTGTAAATTTCCACTCATTAAACCATTTATCAACATATTCCTGTTCAATTCTTCCCAAAGCCCTTCCCTTTATGCCAAATGATTTCATTATAAGATTTATGCTCCTGTTAAAAGCGATGTTTTCACTCTTTGCTTTTTCTATACTGTCTATGCCCTTTGATTTCCAGTTCAATGCTACCGTTTCTATATACCTCATCGAAGTTTTCCTGTTTTGCACACATATCTCTATAAGATAGGTTATAAGCTCTGAGGACATATTTAGCACATCATACATATATGCCATACTTAAAGTATCGGCAGAGGAAAAAGGTTTTGCAAGGTATTTCTGTGCACAGTAAATCAGGGTTGCGAAATCTTTATCATTTTCAAGGTCTATAAGATTGACCTTTGACTTGTCAGGTATTTCGGATATATCACTCCCGGATATAACCCCCTCAGATATATCATTGTCAGATATATTATTGTCAGCCATATCATAATCATACCCTATTACATCATTCTTAGAAAGTGATACGGCATTTTTTATTCCCCGTATTTCCTTAATATCATGCTCAATATTTTTGCTCTCAGCTTCAGATTCATTATCAGGCAAATACATACCGCAGTTATTACAGGTATCCTCATATACCCTTATAAGCCCCTCTTTTTTCCAGTAGTCAACTGCCCTTATAATGTCTTTAAAAGTAAGACAGAGAACTTCAGCCATAGCATCTATATTAAGTTCCTCTTTTGCATGACATGACAAATAAAGGTAAACCTTTATATATTCACCATTAGCTTTTACCATATATTTATTAATAAAAGTATTTGATATAAGCGTAACATCACCTACATCAAGACTGTTAAAAAATATCTTCATATCATGCCTTCTTCCGCAGTATTATCCCAAGTAGTACAGGCTTTGCATAAATTGCAAATCCTCAGCAAACAATGACTAAATCATCATTTTCTGAATTAATTTTTGCCTATGTCTATGTAAATAATACCATAGCTTAAAGCAAAATAAAATAGTTGTGAAGCACAAAAGAATCCACAATATTATCGACATTGTGGATTCTTTTGTGTGTTGATGATGTGGAAATGTTGATAGTTTAATTTCCTGTAAGGTGTTCAGCCACCTTAACAATATCTCCTGCACCCATAGTTATGCACAAATCTTCCGGAAGAAGATTTGTAAGTAAAAAATTTTCTATGTTATCAAATGAATTTATATAATATGCTTCAACACCTTTTTTAAGTAATAAATTAACTATATCTTCCGAGCTTACTTCCTTATTATCCTTTTCTCTGGCTGCATATATATCTGAAAGTATTACAAGATCCGCCATTGCTAAAGAATTTGCAAAGTCATTTAAAAAAGCCTTTGTCCTGCTGTAAGTATGCGGCTGAAATACACATACAAGTCTTTTATGCGGATATTTTGAAATCGCACTGAGCGACGCCATTATCTCCTGCGGATGATGTGCGTAGTCGTCAAATATATTTATATTGCCTCCTATACACCCCTTAAATTCAAGCCTCCTGCCTACACCTCTATATTCCTGCAAGCCTTTTAAAATATCCTCAATCCCTATACCAAGTTTTAATGATGCGGCAGCGGCGGCAAGTGAATTATCAACATTATGCCTGCCCATCACACCTAGCTGTACATGTCCAAGTTCATCTTTAAAAGCCGTAATGTTATATGAAGCAATGCCGTGAGAATCAAAATCTATATTATCCGCATAAATATCACTTTCTTTGCCTCCGTAAAGCACTACACTGCCTTTAAATCCGGCAGTCAGCTCATCTATATCCTTAATTTCAGAGTTTATAACCAGGATGCCGTTATCGGATATGTTATTTATAAAGATTTTAAACGAGTTTCTTATATCATCTATATTATCAAAAAAATCAAGATGATCTTCTTCTATATTTAAAATAATTCCTATATACGGCTTTAATTCAAGAAAGCTGTTTTTATATTCACATGCCTCTGTTAAAAATATCTCTCCTGCTCCTATATGTATATTGCCTCCTATAAGATCAAGCATCCCTCCAAGTGATATAGTAGGATCAAGCCCCGCCTTTACCAAAATATAGCTTAACATTGAAGTTACGCTTGTTTTACCGTGAGTCCCGCTTACTGCAATAGAATATTTATAATTTTCCATAAGTTGAGCAAGAAGCTCAGCCCTGCTTAAAAGCGGTATATTCAAACTAATGGCTCTTCCATATTCGGGATTATCTTCTTTTATAGCCGCAGTAAATACTACACAGCCTGTATCAGCGGTTATATTTTCTGCTTTATGCCCGTAACATATATATGCACCTTCACCTTCAAGCTCAGTGCATATACTGCCCGGCAAGGTGTCGGAACCGCTTATTTTAAATCCCCTTTTAATAAGAATTTTTGCAAGTCCGCTCATGCTTATTCCGCCTATTCCTATAAAATGAATATGCTCCGGTTTGTTAAAATCTATTCTATACATAATAATTTAAGTTATATTCCCTGGTATATGAAATATTTAAAAATCTCCTTAACTTGCCTCAGATATTTGTGATTATATTATTTGTTCAGAAAAACACTGTTTTAGTACTTCAAAACACTGTTTTAGTACTTCCGGTGTTTTTCTGAAATTTAACTTTCTTACAGCCTCTTGGAATTTGAATGTTCTGCCGTAAATATAAATTTTTTATATTTTGAAAGTGTAAAGCTCAGCATATTGCCAAGTACGCATACTGCGATAAACTCTCCGGCACCTACCGTCAGCATCATAAATGGTATAAAATCATTCATTCCATAAGCATATTTTAGCACAAACGGTATTATAAGTATATTGGCAATTACAGGGGGGAGGCTGGCAATATATTTTTTTTCTCTAAGCATATAGGTACCTGCGGCACCTATAAGTGTCGCAAGGCTTCCAAATACAATATCGGCAGCCACTGCACCTGCAAGAAAATTTGCTATAAAGCAGCCTATAAAAAGTCCCGGCACAGCTGCCGGAAAGAATATAGGCAGTACGCACAGGACTTCGCTTATTCTAAACTGCACCGGCCCGAAACTTATAGGTGCAAATACAAGTGTAAGTGCTGTATAAATACCTGCCGTCATAGCCGCATACGCTATCCAGAGTGCAGGATTTTTACTATTATTTTCAAACATATTTCTCTCCAAAATTTATGTTAAAAGCTTACAGGTTATCTCTTCAACAACCTTTTTTATGCTCTTTTTAACCTCATTTACAGTGATGTCGGCATATCTCTCATAATAAGGAAGCCTTTCATAATAAAGGCTTTTTAAGGTCTGTCCAGGTGCAAAGCTCACACCTCTCGCCCTGAGATCTCCAAGTCTTGATTTTAATGCACCGTATGGAAGTTCAAGATATACCACGGTGCTTATTTTTTTTAGATTTTTCATGGCAGACTCACCATATATAACGCTTCCGCCGGGTGCAATTACATAACCGCTTATATCAAGCTCTGCATTTACCTGTTCTTCTATCTTCCTAAAACCGTCATCACCGTATTCTTCAATAAGCTCCTTAAGCAGCTTATTATATTTTTCCTGTATTATAATATCAACATCTACAAATTTCATTCCAAGTCTTTTTGCAAGAACCACACCGACAGAGCTTTTTCCCGATGCCGGCATACCTATAAGAGTTATATTTCTTGGAAGTTTTGAGCGATCAGTTTCTACAGATTGACCAAATTTCTGAACAGATTTTATATTTTCATCCATATTGTTATAATTTACTTTCAATATATTTTAAAACTTTATCAAAGCATTGCCTGTGCACCAGATGTAAGTGCCGGTACGAGCTGTTTTTTTCTTGATACAACACCGGGCAGTTCAAGAACTTCATTCTCTGTAAGACTCTCAGCTGCGACTCTGAATGATTCGCATGCAAGCTTACCCGCACCGTTTCCTACACATATAAGCCTTGTTTTTTGCTCAAGTATATTGGTAAGCATAAGAAATATCATATCTTCCTCAATATCCTTAAGTATATCGCTCATGTAAGGTACAAGCCTGTCTTTTATATCTGAAAGTTCATCCTCATTAAGTGAACTTATCTGACCTATACCTATATTTATCTTCCCAAGAGTAAATCTCTTATAATCCTGTTTAAATATCTGCTCATCAGTCTTGTTTTTTAGATTGCTTGCTGCTGCAAACATCTTATTTGCATATTCTTCTATATTTATGCCTGCTTTTTTTGCAAGACTGAGACCTGCCTCTTTATCAATATCAGTACATGTAGGTGAGCGAAATAAAAGTGTATCCGATATTATAGCCGAACACATAAGACCTGCCATCTGAGGCGGTACATCAATATTCTTTTCCTTAAACATCTGATATATTATAGTTGATGTACAGCCAAGAGGCTGGTTTCTAAAATATACAGGTCCTGCGGTACTTATAGTGCCAAGTCTGTGATGATCTATTATTTCAAGTATATTGGCACTTTCAACGCCTTCTGCCGCCTGGATCTTTTCATTATGATCTACAAGAATTATATTTTTTCCTTTTGCCCCAAGCAAATTACGCCTTGATATCATTCCCTTGTATTTACCGGTTTTATCAAGTACAGGAAAATACCTGTGTCTTACACTTGCCATTATTTCCTTTATATCATCAAGATAATCATCTTCTGAAAAGGTTATAAGATTTTCAGAAGTCATAAAAAAGCTTATAGGCATTGACTGGTTTATAAGACCTGCCGCCGCAAAGGTATCATTAGGCGTTGTCATCACTGTTGTATTGTTTGCCTGTGCAAGTTTTTTTATCGTTTTTGAAGCATCGGCACCTGCACATACAACTATACATGCCGCACCCATTTCAATGGCACAAAGCTGTGATTCATAACGATTTCCTAGTATTACAAGATCCCCCTCTGATATATACTGCTCCATAATATCAGGATTGGCTGCGGCTATAAGAACTTTTCCTTTGTTAAAGTATTTCTGTGCATCTCCTGTTATAAGCTCAGCCTCAAGGGTATCGAGTATATTTTCATATTTTGTATTGGCTTTTGACAAGGTTGAATTATCGTATATATTCATATATGAGCTTGCTATGTCCTTTACGGTTATTATACCTTCAAGCCCTCCCTTGCTGTTTACTACCGGCAGAGTCGGCACATCAAGCTCTTTCATCAGGTTCCATGCTCTTTTTATTGAAATGCCCCTGTCAACACCCTTTGTCCGGCGAAATTCTATGTCCTTCACCTGAGTTTTTACATTTTTTATAAGCCTTGGAACCTCAGCTCCGAAATAATTAAGCACAAAGCCGGTTTCCTCATTGAGCTCACCTGCTCTTGCAGGTTCAAATGTTTTTTTTTCAGTTTGTTCTTTAAAATAGGCATAAACTATTGCCGAACATATTGAGTCGGTATCAGGATTTTTATGACCTATAATTATAGTCTTCTTTTCCACTTACTTTAATTTCCCTTATATATAATCAATTCTTAAGCTGCTCAAGAATCTCGCTTACATTATCCTTTGTAACCTCAGTATATCCAAATGCATTTCTTGCTTCAACCGCTTTTTTGTTTATAAGTGAAATGCTTGATTCTGCCGCCGTCTGTGCCTGAAGCGTACTGTTTTCATATAAAGTTCCGCCAAGCTTTCCTGAAGAGATGCTGCTGCATGTTTCTTTAGTAGTATTTACAGCAACTATATAAATATTTTCTCCGGGGCTTCTTCCTGCTTCCTGTGCACCCTCAACAGCCCCAAGTGCAGCCTCTGTATCGGCACAAAATACCACTTCCGCCTTATCCCCGAATTTTGCAATTACATCTATAATAGCCTGTTTTGCAGCGGCACGATTATAGTTTACACCTATTTTAAAAAGTTCTTCTCTTCCAAGACCCGCATCTGCGATCGCCTTAACACAGTCATCACTTTTTAATCCTGTATCTATTATATCAGCATCGCCTTGTAAAAGTACATAGCTTACTGTACCGTCCCCATTTATATCACCTTTATTGCTATATGCCGCTATCATGTTGCCGAGCATTTTCCCTGCTTCTTCCACATCACCGCCTACATATGCCGCCCTTATGCCCTCAGTTGCCCATCTGCCTTCTTCCGCATATGACGGTTCCCGATTTATGATTATAACAGGGATCCCTGCAGCATCGGCTTGTTTTACATAATTTTCAGTCTCAGAAGGTTTTACCGGTTCTATTATAATTGCATCAAATCCGGAACTTATAAATTCATTCACATTATTTGTCTGTTCGTCCCGACTTCCTGCCGCATCCTTAATAATTATATTTTCCGCTTTACAGCCTATATCCTCAAAACTTTTCTGAAGTTTTTCTTTATATGATGCACTGAAAGCATTTTCTATATTATACATAGATATACCTATCTTAAGCTCCCCGGCTTTTATTCCCTCCTGCAGACTGTCCTGTGCAGCTGCCGAGCCTCCGTTTTCCTGCTGTGCTTTGGAAGATGCTCCTGAGCCTTTATCTCCTTTTCCGGAACAGCCTGCCAGAATATTGGCTGCAATCAGTATGGCTGTTAATGCCATAATTCTTTTTTTAATCTTCATCCCTGTTTTTCCTTCCTCATTTATCTGTATCAATATTTTATTTATGTGTATACAGCTTAAAACAGCATACCTGCATATTTGCAAAAGGTCTGCTGTCAGCATGTAAAAAGCCCATAAAGCATATCAGTCAAAATATTTAACTAATATAATAACACACACCTGACGATAAAACCACCCTGTTCTGCTTATAGAATCAGGGTGAAGCTTTATTATATGCAGAATATTTTATATAGGCATATTTATCTTGTATAAGTTTTTTAGAGCTTTCATTTGAGATATTTCCTTGTACTGCATTATCAACTGCAATATCAAGTATAAGTCTGGCATATTCACTAAAATCACATTTCACAGTTCCGTAAATTTTTCCCTCATCAACCGCCTTAATTGCCTCATTACTTCCATCCATACCGAATATCTTCACTCCCCTTGTATCATGGCATCTTTCTATGGCATCAGCGGCTCCAAGTGCCATATCGTCATTATTGGCTATAACAAGTTCAATATTATCGGCATATTTTGTCAGCCAGTCTTCCATAATTACTGAGGCCTGATTTCTATCCCAGTTTGCAGAAGCGGCGGCAATTTTATGTACAGGAACATTTTTATCCTGCAAATTTTTTATAACCCACTCCGTCCTTATAAGAGTATCCTGATGATTTGCCTCTCCCTCAAGTATTACATAAGTTACCATGCCGTCATTATTTAAATCAAGTGAAGCCGGATCTGAGGCATATAGCTGCGATATCATACCCGCCTGCTGTATAGCCGCATCTTTTGAATCGCTACCTACATAATATATATTTTTACTTCTGTTTATATCACTTTTTACAGGTTCACGATTAAAAAATATAAGCGGTATATCCGCCTCCACCGCTCTGTCAATTATCGTTGAGACCTCTGTTCTTTCGACCGGATTTACACATATTGCATTATATTTTAAAGATACAAATTTTTCAACCTGCCTGTTTTGTATAAGCTGACTTTGCCCGGCATCTACCATTTCATACCTTACCCTTATACCTTTGTACTGACTTTCATTAAGCAATGAGTCTATCTCAGTGCATATTGAATTAACAAAAGTATCATCACCGCTGTAAACACTTATGCCTATAAAAACCGCATCATCTTTAACCGCCTTTCGGGTAAAAGAACTGGAGTTAGCTATAGCAACCATAGCTATAAGCTCAAGTGCTATCCCTATGATAAGACAGGTTCTTAATGATATTTTTTTCAGCAAACTGAATTTATTATTTTCTTCCTGCATAGTTACCCCTATAATTTAATTAATCGGATAAAGCATCTTTGTATATTTGCCTGATTTTAATATATCCTTATCTATAAAATAACTAGGTATGGTTTTATCTTCGATTTTAAGTCCCTTCTTATCTTTTGAAAATATCGCTTTGTATGAGTTGTTCACTGCGACATACCCCTCATCATATTCATTCCATGTAACTATGCCCAAAACATAGTCCTGCTCCATCTTGTTTAAGATATAAGTTGTTGTACCTATACCGTATAGCCTCAAATTTTCCGTCTCTTTCATTGAAGCCATATACGCCATTTCAGTAAATCCGCTTCTTGACAGAGCTATTACGGCAGGAGGCTGATACCATCTGCTGCACTCAGTGTCAAAAAAACTGCTGTAAAAATTTTCATCAGCTTCATCCTGCTTAAAAACAACATTAAAGCCTGCCCGCTCTAAATCCTCTTTAAGTATATCGCAAAGCTTCTTGATATAATTTTTTCCGGGAATAATATATACAGGCACTGATGTGTCTTGCGATTCTTTTATTCTTTCAACAAGGCTGTCTATGGCACTCCGATAATTTACACCGACATAGCCTCCCCCTTCATCATATACTGAATCAGGCATAACAACAGGTATTTTTTTCCCTGATGTATTGCTTAAATTTAAAAGTTCGGCACAGTCTATACCCGGAACCATTATAATATCCGCTCCGAGGTCAGATTCCTTTATTATAAGAGATTTAAGCTGTTCCAATCCGGAGTCTTTATATATACTGCTGAAATTTACATCTATTCTCTCATCCTCGGCAGCTTTTTCTACTCCCTTTTTAAATCTGGTATAATATTCATCTTCACCTTCACAAATTATCACAGTCATTCTGCACACTGTATCGGTATCTTCATCACGTACAAAAAAATTGGTCATTGACATAATTAAAAACAATGCCAGCAGTGTAAAATACATAGCCATGACAACAAACATCTTATTATTTGCATTATTTACTGTTCTGCTATTTATTTTTTTATCCATTTACTAAGCCTCGACATCCTTTTTTGTATATATCTCAGCAGGAAAATAAATGATAATTTCAGTGCCCTCATCAGGCTCGGATATTACTTCCACACCGCCTTCACTGCCATATTGTTTTAATATACGGTTTCTCACATTTTTAAATCCTATTCCTGAACCACGTGGTTTTGAAACTCTTGTCATATCGGCAGACATTATCTCTGCGATCCTCTCCTTAGTCATACCCGCTCCATTGTCCTTAACGCTGAAATATACCTTATCATCCTTTATATATGCCTTAATCAGTATACGACCGTCCTCATCATCCATATATTCCATACCATGGTAAATCGAATTTTCAACTATCGGCTGAAGAATAAGCTTTAGGGTTGACATTTGATTAACATTTTCATCTATATCAAATTCATATACAAACTTATCCTTAAATCTCATCTGCTGTATTAAAATATAATTTTTTACATAGTCTATCTCCTCACTTACAGGTATAAATTTCCTGTCAGTGCTTAAAAATATCCTAAAAAAATTACCGACTGCCGTTACAACTTTTTTAGCATCTTCTGTCTTACCTGCTTCTATAAGCCATATAACTATACTTAGTGTATTATATAAAAAGTGAGGATTAATCTGTGCCTGAAGAACATCAAATTCCGCCTGTACCCTCATCTCTTCCGCTTCAACCCTTTTTTGGTTCTCTATCCGCTTATCTTCAATAAGCTGATTTATACGGATCCTCATGTTTTCAACTGCCTTGCCGAGGCTCTCTATCTCATAAACACCGCCGACAGGTACTTTTTGGTTAAAGTTTCCTTCTTCAATAGTCTGCACCGCTTCCTGAAGCCGACTTATAGGATCACTTATTTTGTCAAACATAAATGTATATATAAGTGTTATTGCAAAAAACTCCGCAAATATTATTACAGAAATAAACGGACCTGTATATGGACTGTTAAAAATACTTTCCACAGAATAGCCGACACCTGCTATCCTCCAACCTGTATAGCCTATGGTCTTTACATATAATATGCGTCCCGACTTATCCTTGTATTTATTAACCCCGTCGCTGCATTGAGCCGCTTCAGCATTGTATTCAAACAGCCTGCCTGAGTATAGCAGTCCCATCTTAGGATGCCATATGACTTCCCCCTTATTATCAATCATATATACATATCCCTTGCTGCCAAAGCTTATATCTGACAAGTTTCCCACAAGCTCATCATATTTCATATCAATCAATAAAACCGCCTGCTCACTTTTTCCATCCCTTGTCAGCTCAATAATCCTTGACATTGATACCACCCACTTGTATCGGTAATCACCGGATTCGAATATCTGCTGCAGATGCGGCAGTGAAAAATGATTGTTTTCAGTGTCTTTAAATGTATTTGTAAACCATTCCTGATCTTTTACATCATATCCTGTTTTCATCCTTGCGGCAGGTGCGGCATACATAAGATTACCGTCAAGAGAAAAAATCGCAATATTTTCAATCTTTCCCCTGTAACTGTCATATAATAAATTAAGCATATTATGTATATCAACATTTTCATTGGAGTTTTTAAATACATTGTAATATATCGTATTTGACAGCTTCATTACATCTCTTAGATATATATCAAATAAACTCCCAGCCTGGTTTAATACATTCATATTGCCTTCATTCACCTCTTTTTGTGAGGCTTCAGCCATTCTTTTTGAAACGAAAAAAATAGTTGCCCCCACAGAAGCGTTGGTTACCAGTAAACTGTACAATAACAGCACAAGTCTTATACCTTGCCTATATAGGAAATTTTTGCTGATTATATTATATTTTTTTTTGCCGGTAGATATTCCTTTATTTAGAGAATTTGAATTTTCTTTTTTTTTCTTTATATTATTTTCTTTATCATTCCCGGCATTCATGCCGTCTGTCATAATTATTAAGCTTTCTTATCTCCTGACCTGAATTTAGTAGGACTCATTCCAAATTTTCTTTTAAATACATAACTGAAATAGTTCTGTTCCGGATATCCCACCTCACCTGCAATAACGTAGGTTTTTTTATCTGTATTTTTCAAAAGATCCATAGCAAGTTTAAGTCTAAGCTCGGTAAGATAGCCTATATAACTTTGTCCGGTTTCCTTTTTAAATATGGTTGAAAAATATGCCGTGCTCATATGCAGCTCTTTGCATATCATTTCAAGTGAGAGATCGGGGTTTGTAAAGTTTGCCTGTATATAGCGTTTTGCCTCTTCAATAACCCTCTTTGTAGTATTCTCACGCTTTTCACGCATATATTCATGGATTTTTATACTTATAGATTTAAACCATATTTTAAATTCTTCCATATTTTTAATTATTTCAAGTATATCGGTATATTCACCTGAATCTTGTGAATTTACAACATCAAAATTAATCTCATACTGCTGCATAAGCTGTACTATACAATTTGCCACACTAAGCATATATGCATGATACTGGCTTGTATGAACCTTTGCAGATTCCATTTTGCCAAGTATCGCATCAGTTACATAATATACACTTTCCTTCGTACCGAATTTTATAGAATAGGTTAAATCACTTTCATCTCTGTCGGTAAATTTGAGAATACCAAGGTTTACAGGCTCAACATCACGGAAATACAGTATATCTCCTCCGCCTACTACATTTTTGTAACCAAGTGCATTTAATGCATCTGCATATGAATATGTAACATCATAGAGTTCGCTGCAGGTACTTCCTACTGCTATTGTAATTGATACTCCAAGTACTTTGTTGCTGCCTTTACATATATTCCTGAGTGTATCAACAAACTCATCCTCCATATGCTTCTCATTCAGCCCGGCAATCATTACAAGTCTGGCATCCTGTGATGAAGTAAAAATACAATATTTGTAATCTTCACAAAGTCTGTCCTCTATAAACTTTTGTACCGATACGGGTATAAGCTCCTTATCCATATAACTTTTTTCAGTATCTTCTATATCAATTACAGAAACTACCCATGCAGCCGCAGGCGTAAGGTCTATGGAATACTTTTTAACCTTTTCATCAATCTCATCCCTTAATGCCTTTCCGGCTATCAAATTGTTTAAAAACTGTCCCCTTAATATAGGTATACTTGCCTTATAATTATTTCTTAAGATATCAATATCACGACTTTTTGATCTCTCATCATCAAGCCTTGTCTTAACTTTAAGCAATATTTCTAAAATATCTTCACTGCTTATCGGCTTAAGTACATACTCGGATACTCCAAGCTTTATTGCTTCCTTGGCATATTCAAAATCATTATACCCTGAGCATATTATTATCTTAAGTGATGGATAGAGCTTTCTTGCCTCCTTGGCAAGCTCCAAACCGTCCATATACGGCATACGTATATCCGTCATTATCACATCAGGCTCTTTTGATTCAAGTTTTTCAAGTGCATCCTGACCGTTTTCAGCATCATCAACCACTACAAATCCCGCTTTTTCCCAATCAACTGTATTTTTAATTGCATTCCTTATTTCAGATTCATCATCTACAATCATAATCTTATATAAATCCATATATTCCCTCCTCGTATTTATTTTATATCTCTTTCATCTAGGACTATTGTAAACGGACCGTCATTTACCAGACTTACCTTCATATCAGCTCCAAACCTGCCCTGCTCAACCTTAATACCGCTTTCTTTTGCTTTTATAATCATATATTCATACAGCTGTTCGGCACGTTTTGGATCTCCTGCATATATAAAACTGGGTCTGTTACCATCCCTGCATGAAGCAAGCAGTGTAAATTGAGATACCAAAAGAAGTTCACCGCCTACATCTGATATAGATAAATTAGTCTTATGATTTTCATCCTCAAAAATCCTGAGTTTAATAAGTTTTGCCAGGAATTTATCAACCGTATTTTCATCATCATCCTTTGATACTCCTACAAGTACCATTAGACCTTGTTTAATGGCACCTACTGTTTTATCATCGACTGCGACCTCTGCGCTGTTTACTCTTTGTATAACAAGCTTCATTACAAAACCCTCCAAATTATAATTGTTATATAAAAGCACAAAAAGATATACATCGAATCTTACTTCATAAGTATATCTTTTTTACTGTATTTTATAAATACTAAATTCTTAAACTTTTATTATTTTTTTTATAAGGCTTTTACATAAAAATACAACATTATAAATTTTAATGCTTATTTTTTGCTTCAAGTCTGACAAGTGCCCTTACCAGTGCGAGTTCAGCCCTTGCCATATCAATGTTGCCTTTTTCCGAGAGCCTTCTTTGTGCCCTTACCTTTGCCTGCCTTGCACGCTCTTCATCTATCTGATCGGGACGTTCACACGCCTTGGCAACTATTGTAACGCTCTCTTTAAGTATTTGTACAAAGCCTGAAATAAGTGCCGCAGATGTTACTTTGCCCCCTTCATGTATTTTTAAAATTCCCGGATATATCACAGTGGTCATAGGTATATGCTTTGCATAAACACCTATTCTACCTTGTATGGTATTAAACTCAACCATATAGACATCGCCCTCATAAAAGACTTCATCAGGAGTTATTATCCTTAGTTTAAAAGTATTTTCCATAAGAACCCCCTATTTTTGTGCAGCCTTCTCCAAAACTTCATCTATTGTTCCTGAATTAAGGAAAAACTGTTCGGCTATATCGTCATGTTTACCTTCAAGAATCTCCTTAAATCCCCTTATAGTTTCAGAAAGCGGAACATACTTACCTTCAAGTCCTGTAAACTGAGTAGCGACAAAGAACGGCTGAGATAAAAATCTCTGTATCTTCCTTGCCCTTGAAACCGTAAGCTTGTCATCCTCTGAAAGCTCATCCATACCGAGCATCGCTATAATGTCCTGAAGCTCTTTGTATTTTTGAAGTACCTTCTGTACATTTCTGGCAGTTGTATAATGCTCATCTCCCACCACATGCGGTGAAAGTATCCTTGATGTTGATGCAAGCGGATCAACCGCAGGATATATACCCTGTTCAACTATGGCACGATCAAGTACCGTTGTTGCATCAAGATGTGCAAAAGTATTGGCAGGTGCAGGGTCCGTAAGGTCATCCGCAGGCACATAAACTGCCTGTACTGAAGTTATTGAACCGTTTTTTGTTGATGTTATCCTCTCCTGAAGCGTACCCATCTCAGTCTGAAGAGTAGGCTGATAACCTACTGCTGAAGGCATACGTCCTAAAAGCGCCGAAACCTCGGAACCTGCCTGTGTAAATCTGAATATATTGTCAATAAATAAAAGTACATCCTTGCCGCCTTTATCACGAAAATATTCTGCCATAGTAAGACCTGTAAGCCCCACTCTCATTCGTGCACCGGGAGGTTCATTCATCTGACCGAATACAAGCGTAGTTTTATTTATAACTCCTGAATCCGTCATTTCATAATAAAGATCGTTACCTTCTCTGGTTCTCTCACCTACACCGGTAAATACCGAATATCCTCCATGCTCTGTCGCTATATTTCTTATAAGCTCCTGTATAAGCACTGTCTTTCCTACACCGGCACCGCCAAAAAGTCCTATTTTACCTCCTTTTTGATATGGACAAAGAAGGTCAACAACCTTTATACCTGTTTCAAATATTTCTGCTTGAGTTGACTGTTCTTCAAATGAAGGTGCCTTCCTGTGTATAGGAAGGTATTCCTGAACCTCCGGCGGCTGCTTACTGTCAATTACTTCTCCAAGCACATTAAACATACGACCGAGTGTCTGCTCACCTACCGGCACCAATATAGGCGCTCCGCTTGCAACCGCTTCCATTCCCCTTCTGAGGCCGTCAGTTGAACCCATGGCAACACATCTTACAGTATCATCACCTAAATGCTGTGCAACCTCAACCGTAAGCATCACTCCCATATTATCTATCTTTACTGCCTCATTTATCTGCGGGAGATGCCCCTGGCTGAATTTTATATCAAGAACCGCACCTATAATCTGTGTGATTCTGCCTGTATTTTGATGCGCCATCTACATTTCTCCTTTACTTTTTTACTTTATATTTCCTTTATAAATTCACTTTTTTTATTTTTATAATAAGTTAAAAACAAAAAGCCGCCTACTCTATTGCATTTGCTCCGGCAACTATCTCAGTAAGCTCCTGTGTAATAGCTCCCTGTCTTGCTCTGTTATATTGGAGACTTAGCTTGTCTATAAGCTCATCTGCATTATTTGTTGCATTTTCCATAGCATTCATCCTTGCACCGTTTTCAGCCGCTGCCGCCTCCTGTAATGCACCAAATATAATTGATGCAATGTATTGAGGCACTATTTCATCAAGAACCACTTCTTCATTTGGAGAATAATTCATAATGGCACCGTCTGTACTTATATCGCCCTCTTTCTGCTGTGATTGAATCTCATCTGCATCAAGAGGAAGAAGCTTTATAAGTGTAGGTATATGCACAACAGTATTTTTAAAATTAGTATATGCTATATATATCGCAGAAATCTCTCCTGCCTCATATCTTTTTAAAAGCAGCTCAGTTATATCTTCGGCATCCTTATACAAAGGTTCGTTAATGACCTCCGCATAATCACCGGCTATATTATAACCATGCCTTTCAAGAGCATCTTTTCCTTTTTTTCCTATACTGTATATAAATGCCTGTTCTTTTTTAAAGGAACGTTCAACAAGTCTTATTATATTATTGTTATATCCTCCCGCAAGCCCTCTGTTTGAAGTAATTGCCACCACAGCATCCATTTTGCCGTCATTCTTCTTTAAATATTTGTGGTCAAGATTTGCACTTTTAGAAAGTATTGAAGCTATAGTCTCATATATAAGATTAAAGTAAGGTTTTGATTTTTCAGCCTTCTGTCTTGCTTTTTGCAGCTTTACGGTAGATACAAGCTTCATTGCTTTTGTAATCTGCTTCGTGCTTTGTATACTGCCTCTTCTGCGCTTTATTTCCTTCATTGAAGCCATACAGGTCCACCTCCCTTATGCTTTCTTGCATTCTTCAACAGCCTGTGTAAGCTTCTTTTCAAGTTCCTCACTTACGGACTTCTTTTCCCTTATCTCAGTCAGGATTTCAGGGTAGCGTGAATCTATAAATCTGAACAGCTTCTCCTCAAATTCCGCTATATCTCCTACCTCTATATCAAGCAAGAGCTTTCTTGTAACCGCATATATTATAATTATCTGATATTCAACCTGCATAGGCTTAAAATTAGGCTGTTTTAAAACTTCCCTTATCCTTTCACCCTGTGCAAGCTGATTGGCGGTAGCCTCATCAAGCTCTGAGCCGAACTGTGCAAATGATGCCAGCTCTCTGTACTGTGCAAGCTCAACTCTCACGGGTCCCGCAATTTTTTTCATAGCCTTAATCTGTGCGGCACCGCCTACTCTTGATACTGAAAGTCCCGCATTTATAGCAGGCCTGAAACCCGCATTAAACATCTCCGTTTCAAGATATATCTGCCCGTCAGTTATTGATATGACATTGGTAGGTATATATGCAGAAACATCACCTGCCTGAGTCTCAATTATAGGCAATGCTGTAAGTGAACCTCCTCCCAGCTCATCTGAAAGCTTTGATGCCCTCTCAAGGAGACGTGAATGAAGATAAAAAACATCACCTGGGTATGCCTCACGTCCCGGAGCCCTTTTAAGCAAAAGGCTGAGTGTCCTGTACGCAGCAGCATGCTTTGTCAAATCATCATAGATTACAAGTACATCCTCTCCGGCTTCCATCCATTCTTCTCCCATAGCACATCCTGAGTAGGGTGCTATATATTGGAGCGGTGCAGGTTCAGATGCAGTTGATACAACCACTGTCGTATAATCCATAGCACCATAATCCTCAAAAGTCTTAACTATCGATGCGACAGTTGAAGCTTTTTGACCTATTGCCACATAAATACAGTGTACATTCTGACCTTTCTGGTTGATTATGGTATCAACCGCTATCGAAGTCTTTCCTGTCTGCCTGTCTCCTATTATCAGCTCTCTCTGCCCCCTTCCTATGGGGATCATCGCATCTATCGCCTTTATACCTGTCTGTAACGGAGTATCAACTGATTTTCTATCAATAACTCCATGTGCAACTCTCTCAATTCTTCTGTATCTGTCGGTCTGCACAGGTCCTTTACCGTCTACCGGCAACCCAAGTGCATTTACAACACGTCCGGTAAGTGCATCTCCCACCGGTACTTCAACTACCCTTCCCGTAGTCTTTACAGTATCTCCCTCACTTATGCCGCTGCTGTCTCCTAAAAGTACAGCACCTACATTATCCTCCTCAAGGTTTAAAACCATACCGTAAATCTCCCTCGGAAATTCAAGCAGTTCACCCTGCATGGCATTATCAAGACCATGTATTCTCGCTATGCCGTCTGCCACCTGTATAACAGTTCCCACATCAGATACTTCAAGCCTGCTTGAATATTTTTCAATCTGACCTTTTATAACTGAACTGATTTCTTCCGGTCTTAAATTCATTTAGCTTCCCAACCTGCTTTCCTTTTAGATTCTATGTCATGTGTATGCCTGTAAGCTTCCTTTTTATATCATTCAGCCTTGTTTTTATGCTTGAATCGACAATTCTGTCATTTATTCGTATCACCATTCCGCCCATAAGACTTTCATCAATACTGTAATGCATCTCAAAACTTGTATAGTCAGTAGTTGCAAGAAGTTTTTCTTCAATGGCTTTTTTTTGTTCAAACTCAAGCTCACAGGCTGAACTCACATATGCTACACCTATTTTTTTATACTCTTTTACCGTTTTTATAAAATAATCAAATATAACCGTAAACTCAGACTGTCTGCTTTTTTCAATTACGGTTACTAAAAAGGCAATGATATCCTCTGACAGCTGCTCTTTAAAAACAGCCTTTACAGTGTCAATCTTTTCCTCTATGCTTATCTTAGGAGAGTCAAAAAACCTTTTTAAAACACTGTTTTGTTCAAATACCTGTTTTAAAAACAATATTTCTTCATAAACAGTATCTATGCTGCTTTTTTCATATGCAGTGGCAAAAAGTGCATCGCCGTATACCTTTGATATCAGCCTTGCCATGTTCCTTCACCCATTTCCTTTAAAGTATTTGCTATAAGCTCCGCATGCATTTTTTTATCAATTGACAACGCAATGGCTTTCTGTGCCATAAGTGCAGATATACTTACTATCTCCTGCTTTGCATCATCAAGAGCTTTTCTTTTCTCAAGCTCTATCTCTTTTGATGCTCTCTGGGTGATCCTTGCAGCTTCTGCCCGTGCATTATTTATTATCTCTTCTTCTTTAGCCTTTGCCTTTTTCCTTGCATCTTCAAGTATACGATCAGCTTCAATGCGTATATCCTTGATTTTTGCCTCATATTCCGCTTTTAATTCACCGGCAGATTTTAATTTAGATGCCGCCTCATCAAGTTCACCGGCAATGCGTTCCCTACGTTTTTTAAGAAAATCTCTTACCGGATTAAAAAGCAGGTAGGAAAGCAGAAAGTAAAGAACAAGAACACTTATAGCTGTAAAAGCCGCATCTGCCAAAAACTGGAGATCAAATTCAATAAGTCTGCTTATCCCACCTCCATCTGACTGTACAATTGCGGCAGGCAGAGAAAAAAGACCATGTTCTACTAATTGATTTAAATAATTCAAAGTCCCGTCTTCCTTCCTTATGTCCTATATTGCTTTAATGCCGGGATTGCCGGCACTAAAATTTATATAATGTAAATTTATGATACAAGTGTCAAAAGTATAAAAATTCGATGCAATTGCTTGCAAGAGAATCTATTATCTTTTGGCAAAAAATATGAGTAAGTAGCCATTTTTTATAAAAAAATGAGCGAATTACGAATATTTTTGCAAGGATTGCGAGAAGCAAAAGCCGCAGCAATCCTGTATCAAACTTTAATAAATTATTTTATTTAAAGGGTTTTACAAACATAAGGATCATAGCTACAAGAAGACCGTAAAGACCGGTTGTTTCAGCAACTGCCTGTCCTAAAAGCATAGTCTGTGTAATATCAGCCTTTGCACCCGGGTTTCGTCCGACTGCAGCTGCACCATGACCCGCTGCAATACCCTGTCCTACTCCAGGTCCTATACCTGCTATCATAGCAAGCCCTGCACCTATTGCAGAACAGCCATATATAAAATCACGTCCTGTTAAATTCATAAATATAATCCTCCTAGTATTAAATATTGCGTTCATAAACGCTTTTATATTAATCAGCGGACAATTAAAAAAGTCAATAAACCGCTGCATAATACCAATATCTGTAACAATGACATATCAGCTGCAACAGCAAATACATCTTATTATAAAAACCAGATTTGCACACCTGATTATTGTAACTATCTATTTATTCGAGCTTATCACCTATATAAACCATTGTAAGCATACAAAATACATAGGTCTGTATGCATCCCGAAAATACATCGCAATATATATGCAAAAATGCAGGCAATCCTATTTTAAGGAGTATTGGCATCATACCATACCAAAGACCAAGCATAATAACGCCCGAAAGTAAATTCGCAAACAAACGCAATGATATAGACAGCGGATTTGCAAACTCTCCTATAATATTTATAGGGAAAAGCAGCGGCAAAGGTTCAAAAAGTGAAGTAAAATGCTTAAGTTTTCTATTTTTAAGCCCTTGATACTGTACTATTATAAATGTAAATATACCTAAAAGAAAAGTAACGCCATAGTCCGCAGTAGGGTTCCTCATACCTAAAAGTCCGCTCAGATTACTTAAGAGTATAAACAGAAAAATTGTACCTATATAGTTTATGAACCTGTATGCATTATCTCCAAGTACACCCTGTGTCATGCCCTCAAGTCCTTCTACCATAATCTCAAGTATATTCTGAAACGGTCCCGGAACATCGGATGCATTAAGTATCGTCTTTCTGGCAAATATGGCAAAAACTATCAGTATGATGCACACTACCCATGTTGATACTGTGGTTGTTGTAATCCAGATTTCTTTTCCCATCAAGCTGAACTTATATACACCATGTATCATAAAATCTGCACCGCTTTCAGTCAGCATTAGCGGAGCCAAATGTTCAAAAACCATACTTTTTCCTCCTCGTATTATTCTTCTAAATAAATAATAAAAGCCTTTATAAATCATTTCATAATAGATTACTTTATAAATTACTTTTTATTATATTTTTTATTTAACATATTTGAAAAAAACGGCTGCATATAAACACCCGGCTTTAATCCTAAAAGTGCAGATATCATAGCCGCAATATTAACATAACTGCTTTTCCAAAATATAACGGCTGCCGCAATTATAATAATCCTTCTTGCAAACATATGTATTATTGTTTTATTTCTTGCATAATTTTCATTTGTACTTGCAACCGCATCTTCAGCTGTAAGTCCCATATCTATTAAAACTGCAAAGCACATTACAGTTCCTACGGCAGTTCCTGCTAAAAGTGATGATCTGGTATATCCGATCATATCGGAAAATATTATAAAAACAACTGATAAAATAAGTTCATACAGTATAATCCCTATACTGATTTCCAAAATCGTCTTTTTTAATAATCTGCCCATACTATGATTATATCCTTTGTCAGTCTTTAAAAATACGGCTCTTTATTTTAGGAACATGTACTTCCTCTTGTTTATCCGAAGCATTTTTCTGTGCGGTATACTCCAGATTTTGCTCCTCTTTTTTCAGCAACAACAGATAATTTTTTACAAGTCTATATGCCGAATTTATGCCGGCGGCAATACCTATTATGACCAATGGTAAAGTTAGTACGGTATTAAACTTTCTGTCAATCCATGTTCCTAAAAAAGTACATAAAAGTACAGGCGTAATTACCGTAAAACCTAATTGTGATACCAATGCAAGACTTCTTAATATCTCTTTTTTATACAAAATATCACCATTTTACTTCAAAAACTTATATAATATATATAGCTCTTTTATCGGCAATATCTATTTTATAATATAACAAATATAAAATTTAATATGCCGGTTCACTAATTATATCCGCATATTTGCATTTTGTCCAGTATTGATATATTAAAAAAGAAGTATACAGTACAAATATATTTAAGACCGTATACTCCTTTTTTGTATTTAAATTCTATTGCTTAACAATACTTTGGCTTCAAAATAATACATCTTAGAATACTTTGAACTCAAAATATATAACAGTTTAGAAAAATTTATCTAAAGAAGCCGCTGTTAATCTCTGACTCCCTTGATCTTATATGTATTTATAAATGTAGGATCACTGATCGGATTGCCGCTATCATCAAGGTATTCAACATCAACCTTAAGTCTTAATAAGTCAGCCGGATCTTTATCTACATGTACCTTAATCGTATATACCGTAGTATCAAATGTTATGTAAGGATATTCACTATCCAGTACATTAACAGAATCCCTATTAGAAAGCTCTTTTACCTTGTATTCAAAATCTCCCACCTCGCCGAAGCTCTTGTTAAACAATATATCACCTGCCGAACCGACATCTGCCGAACCTCCATTTGTTGTTCTGTCGATCTCATTACCGTTGTCATCTAAAAGCACAAAAGTAAACATTCCACTACTTAAATTCATACCCTTGGTGATCTTTTTAAGCTTTATGCTTGCAGACTCGGGGCTATACCGGAAAGTATTTGTAAATTCATTTGAATTTGCATAATTTACAGCTGCGCTAAGCTCTCCATTAACATCAGTTACATCTACAGTTATTATTGCCGTATTTGTAGCATACATTATATTCGGATTGCTCGGGTTGGGCAATACCTCGTTAATCTTATATACATAATGCCCTTCAGCCTCTATGGTTATAGGATTAAATTTAATATCTCCTGAAGCATCATTGCCCACAGTGGAAGGATTTGGAAGCGGTCCGCTATACTGACCGGCTTCTCCGGATGACATTCTGAACTGGAAGTCATTAGCCTGCAATGGCACAGGACTGCCAACCAGTATCTTTTTAGCATCTAACCTCACTTCAACCGGTTTTGCCTTATACTCATTTGTAAAGGTATTGCCTCCGTCTTCTGTACTGTATGAAAAGTCTTTTACAACAAGCCTTCTGCCATCCCAATCAGTAGTTACTTTCACAGTCAAAACATGCTCATCATATGTCATACCCGGCATCTTAGGCTGCGGTATAACCTCTTTTACTCTGTAAATAAACTCACCCGGGCTGTTATATCCTAACATCCTAAACTTAACTTTACCGGAAGCATCGTTCTTTGCAGTTTCAATCAGAGTTTCAACCTCTTGTCCGCCCGCATCCTTGGTTACTGAGAAAAGATCAAAGCTGAACATATCAGCCTCAAGAGTTTTTGAGCCCTGAAGTACCTTATTAACCTCTATCTGCTGATTTGCAGGTATGTCCTCAGGTGTTGTATTTCCCAGGTTAACCTGTAATACAGGTTTATTATATGTTTTTTCAGCATGCTTTCCGCCTGCAAAATCATAGCTTAAAACCGCATTATTATTTGAATAGAATCCCGGCTTACCGGCACTTGTTGTATTTCCTACATAGTCGGTTTCAACATCACCTGTATGCGGATAGCTTTTAGTTGCCGCATAATCTGCAACTGCCTTTGCACTCGGATTTACATTAAATGAAAATACATAGCGAGAACTTGGCATTGTATTTACTTTAAGTTTTGCCTTTATCGTCTTTGAGCCGGCATCATATGAAAGAGTATACTCACTTCCCTGTGTCATCGTGTAGGTCTGACCATTTGTTATTCTTACAAGTTTAGCTTCTCCTGCATATGTTGCGTATTCTGATAAAGTATCTTTTATTTCCAGATTGGATAAAGAATTGCCAACCTTTGATAAAAATCTGCTGAATGTCTTATTAAGCTGATCGGCATCCACCGACTGCACCATAAACTTTTCTTTTCTGGTATTAATATACTGTGTAACAGTCTGAAGTGTTGAAGCCGCTCCTTTATTACCACCTATAAACACTGAAAAGAACCTGTCAACCTGAGGGAAGCTTTTTGCGGAATGAAGTGCATACGCCAGTGCTATATCTGCCGCCTTATCATATCCGAAGGCAGTTACAGCAGGTTTAGCACCTGTAGGCTCACCATCACTTAAAAAGAATATAACACTTTCTCTGCTGGGGTCGGTAATCTTTCTGATTTCAGTGCCTGCTTTTGCAAGAGCATCATAGTAATTTGTTCCTCCACCCTGCACACCATGCATTGCCGGTAATTTCAAATTTCTTACAATGTTTTCAAGACTAGCTTTATTACCTGAATTTGTAATAAGCACATCTACATCTGTATGAAAGGATATAATTGATATCCTGTTATGTGGGTTTTGCGTAAGCGGTCCAAGCGAAGACATAACCGTCTTCTTCATTTGCTCAAGCCTTGAAGCACCTGAAAACGCCGCATTCATTGAATTACTAACGTCAAGTACAAATATTATATCTTTATTAGTCTCAGCCGCCTGAGATTCAGTATTTACATCAAGATAAATCCTATAATCATTCTCCCCCCTGAGTGCTGTATCAGGATTGTTGCCGCCGTCTCCCAGATAGTCTATCTGTTTTTTATATGAAGGATTCGGATCCGGAGCTTCCGGTAAAGCATCAATGTCAGGATTATATCTGAACTTTAAAGTAACTGTTGCTGAACCGTTATCATTTATTATTCTTGCCCAGTTAGGCGGTGTAGTAGCTACAGTAGCCTTACCTTTATCATTATATGTATAACTTGTCAGGTTGTTGTCAAACTGCATTCCCGCAAAACTTAGATGTTCATCAGTACTTGATAAACTCCTAAATATAAACAACCTTTCATTTCCACTCATCCATGGAAATGAAATTGTGGTTGTTGCACCATTACGAACCTGAATAGTCCTGCTTTGAGGATTCTTAGGTATGTAAGGCTGCCTTCCCGGCCATGTCGCATAGGTATCATACATTTCACCGACCTTTAATACCTCATATGAAAATGTACGGTTACCGACACCGGCTTCAGACGCATTTATTATTTCAGTCTTTATAGTGAGATTTATAGCATTATCTGCATATGCATTACTATAAAACACTGCAGAAAAAAGTGTCAAAAGCATAAGCAATATACAGCTTTTCAATTTATTCATAAAATTACCTCCTTTTACCAGCTCTGTGGTTTATTTGTTTTTGCTGTCTTTAAGACCATTTATAAAATCCTCATATTTCACTTCTTCATTAGAAGAAAACAGGCTGTCAAAAAATACTTTGCACTGTTGCGCATCGCTTTGTGATATTCTGTCAAAAAACGTTACAGCTGCACCGTCAGTATATTGAAGTTCCTCATATACAGATTCCAGACTGTCCTTAACATTAATTCCCCTTATTGCAGGAAGTGAATTTGTCTTATCACTTATATATTTTTGAGCATCATTTGACAGCAAAAATGTTATAAAGTCCTTTGCCTCTTTAGTTTTCTTTGAAGAGGCGGACAATGCCACAGCAGCTGTACTGTGCCATCCCACATTCCTTGAATTATCATTGCCGGGTGCTATAAAATAACCGAATAATGTCCGATCCAATTTTTCCGCATCGGCAGAACTTCCGGGTATCATAGCAATGCTCCCGCTCTTAAAAAATTCAACTAAAGCCGCATGATCCTTTGGACTGTCTTCCCTTGCAGGAATGTCTTCAATCATCATACGTGCCATGCTTTCAATATCATATATGCCCGAATTAAGCTGTCCGTCGGCATCAACTGCTCCTTTAAAACCGCCGGGTGCATTAAGTGTAAAACCGTCTGCAAAATACAATGTATCATACTGCCCGGAAGAATTAACGGAAAATGCCATCGGCTTGATCCCCTCCTCTTTAAATATTGTAAAGAGACTTTCAAATGAACTGAGCGTTTCAGGCTTTGGAACTCCTGAAAGAGAAAATTTCGCCTGATTGTAATATATAAGAGAGACATTTCCGCTTAAAGGCAGTGAGTATTGTATACCGTCTTTATCTGAAAGAAGCAGATAATCAATGGTTCTTTCTTCAGGAAGCCCGCCTATATCTGATAATTTTTTTGAAAGCCCAAGTGTCTGTGCCTCATTAAAGCTAAGACCTGAAATTATATCAGCTTTATCTGCCTGATTAACACCTTCGCCCTCATTATAGGTTCTAATTTCGACCGACACATTAGGTTTATTTGATTTGTACATATCTGCAAGAGCATCATACATATCCTTTTCATCAGCCTTACAATATACAAGCAGTGCAGATGAAGTAGTACCTTTATTCGCACAAGATGTGATAAATGATAAGGCAGCTATCATAAAACACAGTGCAATTAGTCCTTTTTTTATCACTATATGTTCTCCTTACCATTTAGAAGGTTTGTCCCCGGGTACAAAGGTATAACTTCCGGGTGCACTTCCTTTATATGAGCCATTATATGTTGTTGCATTTGCTGCAGGTCTCCATATTCGGCTAATCCCTTCATTTTGAGAATCTCCGTATACTTCTTCACCTGACGTATCGGCATGCAACCCGACATCTCTTATGCCAAACAGTCTAAGGAAATAACAATCCTGCCTTGTCTCAAGTACTGCTTTAGTCCTTATTTTTCTTGAATTATCTGCACTTTCATATTCCTGAAAATATAGAGTAAGCGTTCCATTGAAGTTATTTCTGGACAGATTTTCCGATAAAACATTATAGCTGGTAGCACCCGGATTATCTGCATATCTTATCATATCCGCATTATCAAGCTTATCGGCTTTTACCATCTGACATAAATTTTCCAATTCATTTCGCTTCATATATATCATGCCTAAATCAACCGCCAGACCGATAAAACCGGTCAAAACAACTATTGAAAAGGCAAATATTATAATTATATTTCCATCTTCCTTGTTAAAAATTTTCTTCAAAAAATGCCTCATGCCTATCTCCTCACTTATTCCGTGCGCTGCAATTCGGCAACAGTTCTCTCACTATTAAGACTCTTTCTTATAGTGAGTGTATCGCCAAAAAATGTCTTTCCAAAAAATGTCAAAGGAACCACACGATACTCAATATCTGCCCTAATCTTCATATATCTTGTATCTTTTCTTGCCGTAGTATATTCCTGTGCCTTATAGCTCGGCACATCAAAGCTTGTTTCTTTGTTTTCAGCCTCAACCACAGCATTTGTAACTATAAGATTACTTGGTTTAAAACCCCACAGGCTACTTTGCTTTATAGAGTTTTTTATTGCATTCTCTACAACTAAACCGCTGTAAACTTTTCTATCAACACCCTGCTGCATGTACACCATATTATCAACAAGCTGACTGGAATTAACAAGATCTTTTTCACCGATTTCCCAACTTGCATGTGCATATCCTTGATTAAACACACTGCTTTGATATGCAACCCACGAAAAATCAATAATTGCCAGCATAATTGCTAAAAATATGGGGAAAACTAAAGCAAATTCTACAATTCCCTGACCCTTCTCTTTTTTAATTAGTTTTTTTATATCCATAACTATATTCTCCTAATCTCTTCAGCCGGTTACAAGTTTATCTTAAATGCGGCTAATTCCCCTTTACATATACATCTCTTTCAAATACTTTTGAACGAACTGTAAATGTATTGCCTAAAAATTTTTCACCAAATAAAGTAATCGGCCGCATAGTATATGAAAGCTGGACTGACACCTTGTTCTTAACATATCGACTCGGGCGTGCTTCAAACTGATCCGAAAATGCTACTCCTGAAGCACTTCTATCACTTGAATATACATAATATGTATATGGTTCGTCTATATCTCCGCTATTTAAAAAATCTATTCTTATATTATTTACATCCAGCTTATCACTAAATGTTCTATTCATAGTTGCCCTGATATCACTTTCCCCCTGTCCGGAGGTCAATGTTGCCAGACTTTCAGATGCTGCCGTATTTAAAAGCATCTTTGTTCGTATATATCTGTAATACTCCATAGCCGGCAAAAACATAAGCAAAAGTATAGGAAATACAAGTGCAAATTCAACAACTGACTGCCCGAGCTCACATTTTAAAAACTTCTTCATTACATCCTCCTTTACACATTTTCTCTATTTTCTCCCGATATTTTCTCCATATCAAGTTTATCTATAAGTTCTTTAGCCTTTAAATAAGCTTCATTATACATGCTTATCTCATCTGAAATATCAATATTTTTTTCAGGACCTTTCTTTGTTTCTTTTATATCCTTAAAATCTCCGGTATTTGCAGATAAAGAAGCTACCTTTGAGGATGTATCGGCAGAAACCGGCATTCTCCTGAGACGTTCTATCTCTCTTTCAAGTCTCTGGTTCTCCTTTACAACATGCTCATATTGTGCAGTAAGCAGATTCAATGAGTCTGCTAATTCGACATTATGCAGCCTTAATGATGTAAGCTCCGCAACAGTCTTATTTATAGTTTCTCTATCCTGCATGGATCTTTCAACATAAGCCTGGACCCCCTCTGACTGCGTTTTCATATGTGCCATGATTTTCTGTACAGTATCCTTAAGAGAAGTTATTATATGCTTTGCCTGCTCGCAGTCCTGTCTTAAAATAAGATTTTCCTTTTCCTGCTCCTGATAATGCTGCAGCAAAAGCTCCTTTTCTTTAAGTGAAGCCTCAAGAGATTCTATCTGAGTTAAGCTTTTATTATAATTCTGATAAAGAGATTCTATCTTTGACTCTATTTCTTCTCTTCCTTTTATCTGAACCTCAAATCTTTTATTTGATTCAATAAGCTGCTGTTCTTTTTCTTCGGCAGCTATACGGAATTTTTCTTTTTCCTGTACCAACTCATCATGTTTAGCACGAAGTTCTTCATTAAGTTTATTATTATTCTTTATTTCTTCCTGAAGCTGTTCGTACAGCTTCTGAACATTGCTTTTTTCCTTTTCAACTCTCTGAAGTGACTGTGCAAGTCTATTTTCCCTTTCTTCCATCATGAATTTCAGATCCGCTTTTTCCTGAAGCATATGATCCTGCTGCACATGAAGCTGTTCAGTAAGCATCTGATTTTTGCTTATCTCTTTTTGAAGTTCTTCATAAAAATCCCTGACATCTGAATGTTCTTTTTTAAGCCTGTTTTCCAGCTCATTTATATTCATTTCTCTTTTGTCAAGTTTACTCTCAAGCATAGACATCGCAGCTTCTTTTTTCTTCAGTTCCGCCTCTAAAGCATAAATGCCGTCGGACTTGCTTTTCAGCTCATTCTCAAGAGTATAAACATCTTCAGCTCTTTTCTTTAATTCATCCTCATACTCGGGTGTAAATATATTCTTTTTTGCACTTGCCTCAGAAATTTCCAACACTTCCTGTTGTTTTTTAGTAAGCTCATCCTTAAGTGATAATATCTGTTCCTCTTTCTTTTTTATATCATTTTCAAAGGATACCATATCATCTTTCTTTTTACTCAGCTCATTTTCAAAATCTTCTATCTGCTGTTCCTTCGTATGCAGTATATTTTCAAGTTCAGCCACCTCATCCTTTTTATCCGATAAAAGCTTCTCGAGATTTGCAATAAACTCTTCCTTCATTTTCAAGGAATCTTCCATTTCCTTTATATACTCCTTATCTTTTAAAAATGAGTCTTCCCTATCCTCTAAAGAGCCTTCTATATTTCCAATTTTATTCTCAACAGCAAGTAATTCTTTTGTCTTCTCGTCTAATTTTACCTTATATTCTGAAATCTCATCATCTTTCTGTTTTAATATATCTTCAAGTGAAGAGAGAGCCTTTTCTCTGTCGGAAAGTTCTTTATTAAGGCGTGCAATTTCTTCTTCCTGTTGTTTGTTTTTTTCTTCAAGTTCTTGAAGAATCTTATCAAATTCAGCTTGTTTAGCTGCAATCTCAGAATTGAGTTTTTCCTTGTTAAAGGAAGAACCTCCCTTTTCCTGTGCAGACCTTAAATCCGCCTCCAATTCCTCAATTCTGTTTGTCAGTGCTTCAATTTCATCCTTATAGGATTCCATCTCATCAGACAACTCACTTATATACTGTTCTTTTTCTTCAATAAGAAGCTCGTAATTTTCTCCGCTTCTGCGCATCTTTTCATAATCTTTGACCATAGTCTGAAGTCTTCTGATCTCATTATGAATCTCACCATCAAAGGATGAACCCTGGGGTTCTTCCTCATCCTTTTCCTGAAGACTCGCAAGCTGCTGTCTTGTTTCTGAGAGTTTTGTTTCGGATTCCTGGAGCTGCTGTCTGAGAACTTCACATTCTCTGATCAGCACAACCTTTTCAGCAGATATATCCTTTATCTGCTGTTCAAGCTGTAATTTAACAACCCTTGCATTCTCCTGCAAAGCCGCTATAACATCCTCGGCACTCTGCTTGGTATAACCACCTCTCATAGTGCTTCTGAGTCTGTCCGAGACATACCTTTCAGGGCTGTCATCATAGTATGAATCCATACCATAGCCTCCTCTTTCACCTGTATCCCAATCACCTGAATCCAGGTTTTCGTTTTTATTTCTCCTTTCAAACAATGCCATGGTTACACCTCTCTTAAATAGTACTTTATTTTTGTATAAATATATCTAATTTGTCCCCTTTTTCCAAAAACTCAGCCTGACCTTCGCTAAGCTCCAATACAGATTTTGTACCGGCTGTGATTTTGCCTATACTCCAAGGTTTAAGAGTCTCTTTATACAGTATAACATAATTTTTGTCTAAATACAGCACATCAATGGTAAACTTCATAAAACAGCAATGTACTGAATTGCAATGTTCAAGAAGCAACACTTTACCTTTGGGCATTTCCTTCCTAAACATCAAACCTTTTAATCTTTTCAGGAATGAATCTGCCAACTCAATATCAGCTGTGAAGTTCTTATCCCGGCATTCTACATAATTTCCTCCCATAATACACCTTCTCTTTTCTATAAAATATATATTACTAAAATCCTGTTATCAACTGAATTACGGCAGGTCCTAAAATAACTATAAGCACCACCGGCAGGATTAAAAATACAAGAGGCAAAAGTATCTTAACAGCGAGTTTCTGTGCCTGCTCTTCAACATTTTGCTTATGTGCCATCCTTATAGTATCTGCCTGTACATGAAGTATGTTCTGCAGCGAAGCACCCATCTCATCAGCCTGGAGTACGGCAGTTGTAAAGGTTTTTATTTCCAAATTATCACAACGCTCACCTAAAGCTGTTAAAGCTTCCCTCCTTGGACGACCAAGTGCCATCTCTCTTCTTGTTATATCAAATTCCTGTATTAAAACTCCCTCAGATTTTTCAACCACATAAGCAAGAGCCTGATCAAAACCCAGACCTGATGCCACACTGACACTTAACAGGTCCATAACCTCAGGAAGCTGATGATAAATTGCCTCTTTTCTTTTTTTTATCTTTCTTTTAAGAGAAAATCTGCTTAGTATTATACCTGCTGCCAAGCCGAAGATACCTGCCACCAACACACCTGATATCGACTGATTAAGCAAAAACGCAACAAGAAGTCCGGTTATACCGAAACATATAGTTGTTACCAAAACCCTTGCCGCATAAACCTGCGGGGTTACATTCATGCCTGCCTGTCTTAGCTGTTCAGTGGCATTTTCAGTGGCAACAAGACTTTTTGGTATAATCATAGAAACTATATCAAACAAGTTATTCATCATATTGCCAAAAAGTCTCTTGGTCAATGCTGTTTGTGAATAGTTTCCGTCATCATCAATTTTCTCTAAATTTTCAGCATCTTCAACCCTTTTTGCCAGCTTAAGAGTTTTTGAAAAAGCAACTGTAAGAAAGCCTTCTATAAATATATAAACCACTACTGACAGGCTTAAAGCCATTATTATCATTAGAAACATATCCGCTCTCCTATCCAGCTGTTACAATTTTACATCAACTATTTTCATTATAATTAAAAAGCCCGATATCTCCATAACAGCACAAATTACAAGTATTATTCTGCCAAGATCCGTTTTAAAAAGCGGGTTCATGTATGCGGCATTAAGCATTGTAATAGCAATTAAAAGAAATATAGGAAGTGCACCTACTACTATACCTGATATTCTTCCCTGTGCGGTAATAGTTTTTACCATTCTTGCAACAGCCTGCCTATCTCGTACTGTCTGTGCAATAGTATCCATAATTTCAGACAGATTACCACCGACTTTCTGCTGTACCACAACAGCTGTAGTAAGCAGTTTCAAATCCATGCTTTTCATTTTATCAGCTATACTCATAAGCGTAGTTTCAAGATCTGCACCAAGCTGCTGTTCCCTAACTGCAACGGCAAACTCACCCCCGATAGGGTCAGGTAAGTTCCTTGAAACGCTTCCAAGTGCCTGCTGAAAAGAAAAACCAGCCTTCAAAGCATTTGAAAGTATCATAAGTGCATCCCCAAGCTGGGCTTCAAAGATTGCCCTTCTTCTTGAAATACTGAACATAAGATATATAGGAGGAGCAGCAATACCAATTAATACAAGTACAGAACTCCTTACCACATCCTCTGTAAAAGTATACAACAACAAAGCCGGAATAAATGATGCAAAGAACCATAAAACTATAAATTCTTCAGGTTTAGCCTTTATTCCAGACAGAGCTACGTTATTTGCGAAATTTTCAGAAATTTTTATAAAGCTTAAATCTGCAGTTTTTATCCCCTTCTTTTTCTTTTTAACAAGTCTTGAAGGTGAAGTACCGACAGCCTCTATCTCATCAAGAGATTTTTCTATCCTCATCCTGTTCCTGGAAAGTACGGATATAAAATTAAGTGAAACTAAATATCCTATAACTGCCAGAGATATTGCCATTAGCCAAATCATTTACTACCGTCCTTTCTGATAAAACCATTCATCTTTTATCATTCCGCCATTATCCTTTATTTTATCACTTACCTTAGGATGTATGCCGGTAGTAACAAATTGCCCTGAGATACGCCCAAGACCATCAACACCTTCCTACTTAAATACAAAAAGATCCTGTATTGTAACAGTATCGCCTTCCATTCCGAGTACCTCGGATATATTTACAACCTTTCTGCTTCCGTCCCTAAACCTGCTCTGATGAACAATGATATCAATAGCAGAGGAAATCTGCTCTCTTATAGCCTTTGCCGGGAGTTCCATACCTGCCATCATTACCATGGTTTCAAGACGTGATATAACATCTCGTGGTGTATTGGCATGGACTGTTGTAAGCGATCCGTCATGACCTGTATTCATCGCCTGAAGCATGTCAAGTGTTTCACCTGAACGCACCTCTCCTACAATAACCCTGTCAGGACGCATACGCAGGGCATTTTTAACCAAATCTCTTATGGCAATCTGTCCTTTGCCTTCTATATTTGCCGGACGTGCCTCAAGTGTAACTACATGGTTCTGCTCAAGCCTAAGCTCTGCCGCATCCTCTATTGTTACAATTCTTTCTCCTTCAGGAATATATGATGACAAAACATTCAAAAGCGTAGTTTTACCGGAACCTGTACCACCTGATACTATAACATTGCATCGTCCTCTAACTGCACCTTCAAGGAAACTTGCCATCTGAGAAGACATAGAACCGTAACCGATCAAATCGCTTACTTTAAGCGGCTTTGACGAAAACTTTCTTATGGTTATAGACGGACCCTTAAGTGCAACCGGAGGAATTATGGCATTCACACGAGAACCGTCAGGAAGTCTGGCATCAACCATAGGTGTTGATTCATCGCATCTTCTTCCGATAGGTGATACAATCCTGTTTATTACCTGTAATACATGTGCATCATCTCTAAACATTACATTGGTAAGCTCCAGCTTACCAAAACGCTCTATATAAACCTGCTTAGCATGATTTACCATAACCTCGGATATAGATTTATCTCTTAACAATGGCTCAATAGGTCCAAGCCCTATAACATCATCAAGAATCTCCTGTGCAAGTCTGCTTTCCTCAAGCCTTGTAAGGTGCTGTTCCTGATTTGCAAGAGACTGGTGTATAAGTTCCATAACATCACTTGCAGCATCATTTGTAGTGCTTCCGCTTGCAAATTTATTATTATACTCCGTTATAATCTCTTTATGTACATTTTCACGAATTGCCTCGTACTTTTTATCAAGACGAACTACACCTGCATTTTTATAAGATTCATCACTTGCAGCAGGTGTATCTGCCATCATTCCTTTAGTTCTTTCTATCCTAGATACCCAACTCATTTATTAATTCCCTTTCCTTCCCCATGAAAACTTCCTTTGAGGTCCGTTTTCTATGGTTGTTCCTCTGCCATCTATACCGTCCGCCATTATTGAGATAGCCCTGCAGATTTTACTTCTGGGATATTCAAGCATTAGAGGACTTCCTAAATTTGCTGCTGAACATGCCGATCTGTCATCACACGGAATCCTGTTCCATATAGGCATACCCATAACTCTGGAAATTTCAGCATCCTTTAACTGTCCTGTATGATCCTTACCCACTACTAATTTGATTTTTTCTTCATCTGTAAGAGCCTTTAATATTGACAGACTCTTCTTTGTATCCATCAGTGAAGGTACATCGGTTCCAGTTACAAGCAATATCTGAGAAGCTACATCTATACAGCTTACATTAATATCATCAAATCCGGCTGCAGCATCTATAATTATATAGTCATAATAGACTCTAAGCGTGGCAATTATCCTTTCAATCTGCACTGTTGAAATTGTTTTCGCATCTTCAGGATTGTTAGGGGCAGGCAGGCAATATATACCGCTTGTATGCAGAGACAAAAACTGCCTTATAGCATCAAGTGTCGGATTAGACTGCTCCTGCAACAACTCAACAATAGTTTCCTTTGTCTTTATACCAAGAAAGGCGGCAACATTTCCAAACTGCAGATTATAATCCAGTATACATACTTTATTTTTCTTCTGTATAAGCTTTACTGCAAGATTAACCGCAATTGTAGTCTTTCCCACTCCGTCTTTAGGTCCAAACACCATAAGAACCCTTGATTTACTTGAGGCACTTACCGAGTTCTCAAGTGTCATAATCCTGTTTATCTCATTGCCATATATACTCTTAAGTTCAGTAATCAGCTCAAATGAGTCTATATCGGTAGAGAGTATGTAATGTACTCCCGACTGCACTATTCTTTGAATATTTTCAGGATCCTCTGTATTTGTAATTACTACCGGAACGGATCTCGGACGCAAAAGATAAATCTGGTGGCATGATCTAAGTGCCATAGGTGTAGTGTCTGTAACTAATATCAGATCAGGTGCCTGCCTGTTGATCTCATCAAGAACTTCGTTTTCATTGCTGACTACACCTGTAATACCAATCTCATCATCTCTTAAATGCATCTGTAACTGGGCACACCTCTCCTGAGTACCCAATAGCATAACTTTGACTTTCAATTTCTATCATCCCCCTGGTATATAATTTATTGAATATATTTATATCTGTAAAAATATTATGGAGTTACAGGAACAAGTTCATTAGCTCCGGTTTCCTCGTAAATCTGTATAACACTTCTTCTGGGTTCATTTATAATCTCATGATCATCGAGACTTCTTAATGCAAGCTTAGCAGAAGCTCCTCCCATAGTAAGGAAAGTAATATCCAGTGCCTGCTGCGGAGTTACCTCAAGTGTTACAGTCCCATATCCGGCTGTCACCATATCAGGCAAATACCTTAAAGAAGGACCTACCGCAAGCACCTTTATATCCTGCAGGGGCATCATAGTATAGTCATCGCCTATAGTTTCAGAAAAAACTACGGAATTAGCCGGTCCGTTTGCACCGAAATTCTGGCTGAAAGTGGTTCCTGCAAGTGCTTTGGCATCTCTGTCCATTGTTTCGCCAAATCTTACAATATTACCGCTGGTCAGAATATCTACATAGTCTCCGGGTTTTATATGGAAGCCCACACCATTTGAAGCATCGGTGGTAATTGCTATCGCCCTTTTACCCTTTGTTATCTTGGGAGCAAGTTCTATATAAGGACTGTCAGGAGACAACGCTCTTTTGTGTGTCAAGGGTTCTCCTGCATATATCTCTGACACTGATATTCTGTTGGCAGCCTCGACTATATTGTTAAAATAGTTCTCCTTTAAAGAATCATCAACCAGCACCCTTTTAACTTCAAGCATATCCTCCGTTATAAGCACATAAGCACCTATATCAACCTTTGCAACTACTACTTCCATTTCAGCCCCTAGCCTTGTTCTCTCAGTTTTTTCCTGCTTGTTGTTTGAATTAAACATAATGTACGAAAGCATAAAAACAACCGCTGCTACTACTATTGCTATAATTTGGATTCTTTTCACCTTAAAATTCTCCCCTATCAACGTTTTTAATTAGATTGTAACCCATTTATCCTTTCTTGTCTATATATATTTTTAAATATATATAATAAACTATTTTTTGTTATATATTCAACATTATTATACAAAAATACAGGCAGATACCTCTAAGTGTTATAACCACTCACAAGGGATCTACCTGTATTTATGGGATTTGATGTTTAATTAAAAATTATAACCACCTTATCTTCACCCTTATCATGCTTCTTTCTTTATCATACAGCCGCAGCTCTTTGTAAAAGCGTATGCAACTGTACAGTAAGATACAAGCACTCGTAAAGCCAATTTACGGAAGCGCACTCTGAATGCTGTTGAATGTGCTGTTAAGCTTGTTTCCAACGATTCTAAGTAAAGCTATAACTACTAATGCGATAAGTGCAAGGATAAGACCATACTCTACAAGTCCCTGTCCACTTTCCTCATTAAGGAATGCATTTACTAAGTTCTTCATCCTGTTTTTCTCCTTAATTATAATTTCATCTACTTCATTAATCTTTATTTACAAACCTCTTTCTTCGCACAGCCGCAACTCCTGTAAAGGCATATGCAACTGTATGAAGATATAAAGCCCGCAAACAATTTACGGAAGTGCGCTCTGAATGCTGTTGAATGTGCTGTTAAGCTTGTTTCCAACGATTCTAAGTATAGCTATAACTACGATTGCGATAAGCGCAAGGATAAGACCATACTCTACAAGTCCCTGTCCACTTTCCTCATTGAGGAATGCATTTACTAAGTTCTTCATCCTGTTTTTCTCCTTAATTATTATTTTATCTACTTTTTTAATTTTTGTTTATAAATTTCATTCTTCGCACAGCTGCAACTTCTGTAAAGGTATATGCAACCGTATGAAGATATAAAACCCGTAAAGAATTTACGGAAGTGCACTCTGAATGCTGTTGAATGTGCTGTTAAGCTTATTTCCAACGATTCTAAGTATAGCTATAACTACGATTGCGATAAGCGCAAGGATAAGACCATACTCTACAAGTCCCTGTCCACTTTCCTCATTGAGGAATGCATTTACTAAGTTCTTCATCCTGTTTTTCTCCTTATAATTATATTATATATTTAAATTTTTGTTTTTAAATCCCATTCTCCATACAGCTGCAAGTGCTATTAAGGCACATGCAGCTGTATGAAGATATAAAACCCGCAAACAGTTTACGGAAGTGCACTCTGAATGCTGTTGAATGTGCTGTTAAGCTTGTTTCCAACGATTCTAAGTATAGCTATAACTACGATTGCGATGAGCGCAAGTATAAGACCATACTCTACAAGTCCCTGTCCACTTTCCTCATTGAGGAATGCATTTACTAAATTCTTCATCTTGTTTTTCTCCTTAAATTATAATTTTATTTGCTTTTAATTTTCGTATATATATCTTCCCTCATACAGCTGCACCCCCTGTAATAGGCAAGTGCAGCTGTATGAGCATATAGACTCCGCAAAGAGCTTACGGAAGTGCACTCTGAATGCTGTTGAATGTGTTGTTAAGTTTATTTCCAACAATCCTAAGTATAGCTATAACTACTATTGAAATAAGTGCGAGTATAAGACCATACTCTACAAGTCCCTGTCCACTTTCCTCATTGAGGAATGCATTTACTAAATTTTTCATTTTGTTTTTCTCCTTTATCATTATCACATTTATTTATCTTGTTTTTTAACTTTTACTTAAATCATTTGTAATCCTTCACACCCGCTTCTCCTTAAAGATGGATAAAACCGTATGAAGATATACAGTCCCGTAAGTAATTTACGGAAGTGCGCTCTGAATACTGTTGAATGTGCTGTTAAGTTTATTTCCAACAATCCTAAGTATAGCTATAACTACTATTGAAATAAGTGCAAGTATAAGACCATACTCTACAAGTCCCTGTCCGCTTTCCTCATTAAGGAATGCATTCATTAATTTTTTCATCTCTTCTATATCTCCTTTACTTTATTTTTTGTTTTTTATTATATACATCTACTCTAAAGAAGAACTTTACAGCAAATGTATCAACAACCATTTTTATTTAACTAAAACTACGGAAACAATCGGTTTGCTGCATTTCCATAATATGCCGCTGCCACTTTGTTACCTATCTGGGTTACAATGACTACAGAGACAATCGAAACGAACACCAGCAATAGCCCATATTCCGTAAGACCTTGTCCGCTTTCTTCTTTGCAGAACTCAAACAAATATTTTTTCAAAATTCCCTCCATCTTGCGGTACTTTAGCTAACCGAATTAAGTACTTAACACCTAAAATCCCGTCATAAAACTGTACATAAATACCGGATAAATCATACCCGTAATAAATCCTGCCATTATAACTCCACACATAGGGAAAGTATTGCTGACATGAAAAATAGAATGAATATAAGCTGGAGTGGTTGCTATCTTAATTAGAACATAAGCCAACATCGCAGCAGCCATACCGAACATAAAATATAATGTGCCCGGAAAACCAACTGTTATAGCCGCAACTATACACAGCTTTATATCTCCCATGCCTACACCTCTTACTCCTACAAAGAAATATGTGGCGACAGCAGAAATAATCAAAATAAAAATCACAATTCCCAATCCTAAAGCGGAACCGATATATGACTTTACTCCGCCGTCAACTCCCCTGTAAATCATCCCCACTACCAGCATTAAAAGCAACATCTCATTCCCTATAATTCTGATAAGTGAATCGACTACAATACCGAAGACACCGAAAAGCACGAAAGCTAAAATAAAAATTGCTTTCCACCTTGGAAAGTTTTCGAAAGACATATACCCCATTGCCAGAATAACAATAGGAAATGCAATCCTCCAGCCTTTCCACATCTCTGTGCTCACTTGTTCCTTGCCGCGTTTCTTATTCTTCCAACACGCATATTTGTATGCATATCCGGGGATAAATGCCCCTGCCGCAGCACACATTAAAACAATTAAAACATTTATAATCATATGCGTGTACCTTTCTTTGTTTCACTCTTTATGTCATTTATTATACATATATTCTTCTTCATGTCAATACCTTTTTTAGATTTTTTTTTGTTTTTTTAGGTTTTTTTTTGTTTTGCTATTTTTTTTACTAATCTTATTAAAAAACCTACTCCTGATCCTCAACCGATATTATGGTATAGTCCTCGTTTTCAAATAAAGTTTTATATCCTCTCAGCTTAAGAGAATATGCAAGCTCACGGTCAAGCCAAATTCCTTTATAAAACAACCCGTATTTAAAACCGTACTTTTCCTTAAGTTCGTCCCAAAGTACGGCTACCGGTTTATTCTCCTTATTTGTGCCCGTTGTAATATCAAAAAAATCTGCCAATGATGTGGAACCTGAAAACTCTTTGATAAAAGGATCGCATCTTGTATCAACATACGTCTTTACATCAAGTAGAATAAGATTTGCACCTATATTATAGTGATTATACAGATGATCATTGATATTATTTTCCTTTATAAAATTGGCAGCCTCGTTCAAATTGCTTTCTTCATCCTTAACATAATCAACATACCCCAAGACAGGTTTCTTGATCTGCATTGATGTAAGTATCGCTACAGCAACAACTGCACATGCTGTTAAGATTATTTTATAATGTCTTTGAAGTATTGTATGATCCTTATCAAGTATTTTCAGACTGATAAGATACTCCTGAAAATACTGAAAACCAAAAATTGCTAAAAGGCAATACGCCGGATAGATCATTCTTCTAACTGCTATACCGCCCGAAAGGAACGCAAGCATAACAGCATATTTCCGTATATCCTCTTTTTTTAATTCTCTGAACTTTTTACTTGCTCCAAAACAAAGCATTATTCCTAAAATTGCAACTGCAGCGGCAAGATTTAAGTTTAAAGGCTTATATTCCAAAATATTATCTTTAATATACGAATTAAAAAATACATTTGTTGTATATTTATATATAAATATACCCTGGGGATTTATTAAGCTTCCCAAAAATGCTATAAGAAGTATCTTCAGATTTGCTTTGACATCCATCTTTTCTTTTGTTGCTAAAAAAATCACCAGATCAGCAAACATACACAGAACAGGAATTATAAGCATGGAAGCTATCGCTCCTCCATGTATATTGACAAACAGCACCGTCAATATAAAATATATAATATTCCTGTGTTTTTTTTCATCTATAATAAGCACAGTAGCCATTACCAGAATCAAAGTACTGACCTCTGACGGTCTTACACAGAATGAACTTGCCTCAATTAATTTAAGTACTGCTATATATATTAAGAAGCCGTATATATCTATTATATTTTCCTTATTATAATTGTATGCAATAAATATTGGTGCGGCAATTGAAGCTACCAGCAATATCCTTGCTGCCCATATCCCGAAAGTGGAATAAAACAGATATAAATAAACATCATGCAGCCATTCATGAGGCATCCATGTAAGATTCGGCTGCCAGCTGAAAATATCGTGCTTAGGTACTGACAAATGTGATAATATATACCCGCCGGTCTTATAATGCCACATTATATCTCCGTCAAGATAAAACGCCTTACTCATCTGATAGACGGCATATGCCAATATTATGCCTACAATAACCATTCTCCCCTTTTTATCCAATTTATATATCCTCCTTAAAATATTTTCTTAATTTCTATTGCTGCAAAGCAAAATTAATCATTAATTTTAGACCTTCTTGTATTTACACTATAAATACCGATAATAAAAATCGTCATTTTTTACTGAATCAAAATAAAAAACCATAAAAATATACGTTATGATCATAAAGTACATTTTATGGTTTATATTATCGACAAATATAAATGTTAAATATATTATGATACAAGTGTCAAAAGTATAAAATTCGATGCAAGCCTGCTTGCAAGAGAATTTACTATCTTTTGATATCTACATCATAATATTATTAACAATCCAATTCCCGTATATTTTATATCACAACTTGTTACATTATTTATTTGATTTAGGTGTTACTATGACGGAAATACCTTCCGGTATTACTGCAATCTTTGCATCCTTTCCCTTGATTTCAATAGCTTTTTTTAATGCTTCTTCAATCGTGGGGACATACGTCATATGCATGTCTTCAAGTATATCCTTGGCAGATTTATCAGCAACATAGAGCACCTGATGCCTTACAAGAATCCTTGCAAGAATCTGGCTTTCCCACTGATCTGCAATTGTATCTTCCATTTTTACCTTGAGAATCATATCCTCAACCTCTTTAGGATTTTTTGCATTTTTAAATGTCTGATAAAATGATTCTCCTCCATGACCGTCATTACATTTTGAAGCCTCTATTATAATACCGTCAGGTTTTGCACAGGCTTCAGCGGCAGTCATACTTTTAACCGACTGATATATGTTCTGATCAAGCGGATATCCTCCATTTGTTGTAATTACAATATCGGCATCCGTACCTTCAACCTTTGAAAGATTTTTTACGAATTCACACCCTTTCTCATGTGCCTCAAACGCATCACCTGCAAATGCGGCAATTACCTTTTTGTCCGCATCTATCGCAACATTAAGTATAAAAGCCAGCTTCGCCTCTTTTGCCGCAAATTCCATATCTTTATGTATGGGATTACCATCAAGATTACCTGTCCTTGACTTGTCCGAGGCTATAAATTTTGAGCAGTGATTGCCAAATACAGTTTTCTGAGAAGCTATACCGGGCAATACAGATTTTCTGCCGCCTGAAAAGCCTGCGAAGAAATGCGGTTCAATAAAGCCCTCCGATACCAGAAGATCCGCTTCTACTGCAAGTTTATTTATAAGAAGCTCTCCGCCTGACGGCAATACACCAAGATATGCCATATCTTCATCATTTTGAGACATATGTATAACAAACTTCTCGTTTTTTACAAGTTCCTCACCGAACTTATCAAGCATCTCCTCTTTAGTTGTCGGTCTATGAAAACCGGTAGCAATCAGAATCGTAATTTCACAGTCAGGATTATTTTTTCTGATTTCCTTGAGGTATAACGGTAATGTAATCTTACTTGGAACCGGTCTTGTATGGTCAGAAGTTATTATAACAATCTTTTTTTTACCCTTTGCCAGTTCTGAAACCCTCTTTGAGCCTATCGGGTGCTCAAGTGCAGCCTGCACCAGTTCTTCCTGAGACTTTGACGGTACATACTCCGCCGCTTTTGATTCAAGAACCTGTGTAGAATCAGGCAATTCCACCTCTATCTTCTCTCTTCCAAATGGAAATTTTACTTTCATTAAAAAATACACCTCCTTTTTAAGTGATGATACCATGTAAATTATATTTTATCAATATTTTTTTATAATATATATATATTATATTCCTATTTTACTGCGCTGCCAAACTTATCTTCATACTCATTTATAACTATCCTGTAAGCTTCCTTTACCGGAATACCATTATTTAGAGTTATCTCCTTTATACTGTCATACTCCGGATAAATATATTCTCTTTCATTATGCACTGCAAGCTTTATATTTACGTCTCCCAAACTGCTTCTAAACTTTACCTGCTTTCTGGGAAGAACTATCCTGTCCGCCTCATAAAGCCTTATACCTATACTTGTTGTATGCCTGAAAATTATATCCGATACTTTTTTTTCATTTTCCTGTTTACATATAACTGAAAGCATATATGCAGGACGATTTTTCTTCATATACACAGGTACATAAAACACATCAAGGCTGCACTTTAAAAGTTCTTCCATAACAAATCCCAATACCTCGCCCGAGGTATCATCAATATTTGTTTCCATAACAATTACGTCAGAGTCTTTTATACCATATACTGCATCATTTTCTTTTGTGATATTATAAAAACCGGACTGAGTTTTATTAATTTTTCTATCAGCTGCACTTATCTTCATTACCCTGAGTATATTGGTTGTGTTTTTAAACTCCCTGCTGCCCGCCCCGATACCTATACTATCTATTATAAAATTACCGCCGGAAAACCTCTCCCCGAACGCAGCCGCTATTGCAGCCCCTGTCGGTGTTACATGCTCTCCCTCATCATCAATTATATTTAATACAATAGAATGAGCTTTTACAATATTTAAAACCGCAGGTACCGGTACAGGCATATTGCCGTGAGCACATCTTACAAACCCCCTGCCTTCATATAAATCCGATATGTATATATGCTCAGGTGCAAGATCTTCAAGCAGTACACATGTTCCGACTATATCAATTATTGCATCAACTGCACCAACCTCATGAAAATGTACTTCCTGCCTGTCCACACCATGTGCCTGTGCTTCAGCATCCGCCAATATATTAAACACCCTTTTAGCATCATTTTTAACTTTATCAGAAAAGCTTCCGCTATCTATTATTTTTTCAATCTCAGCAAGATGTCTGTGCTCATGATTATGTTCATGACTGTGTTCATGTTCATGATTATGCACTTTCATGTCATGTTCATGACTGTGTTCATGTTCGTAATTATGCTCCTGTATGTCATGTTCATGACCATGTATATGACTATGAGCATGGTTATGTCCCTGCATGCCATGCTCATGCACAGCATCGCTATACTTAGGACTATGTGTAGGTAAATGCTGACCGTCTTCTGTATGAACTTCAAAAAATCCCGCATCTATACCATTTACCTTTTTCCTTGTAAATTCAAGCGTATACTTTCCAAAATTCATCGACTGCAGTGCCTGTTCAAATTTTTTACGATCAGCACCCAGGTCAAGCAGTGCCGCTATAGTCATATTACCTGATATGCCGGAATACATTTCAAAATATAAATCCATTTTCTCTCCTCAAAGAAATATTGTTATAATTTATGTATCAATTATAACAATATTTCTTTTTGTTTATATTTAAGATAACCATCTCTAAGAATACAATAATTAAAGCATTATTTTCGTAAAAGCCGTACACAGATTTGCTGAAAATCCCATAGAAACAGCACAAATCTCTTAGGCTTTTTGTATAAGGCTGTAAAAACCTCTAAATCTAAACAGTTCTTATCCCGAAAATCGCCGGTTTAGGAGTTGTTTTGTATTGAAGAAAAAGAAGTTTTTCACAGTCTTAAAAGCAATACTTTATATTTTAAATGTTACATGCACAAGCACTATATTTATAAATCTTTTTCTATAAGTCTGTTTATCTGTGCAGCCTGATATGCCGCACCGAAACCGTTATCTATATTTACTACACTGATGCCTTCCGCACATGAATTCACCATAGTTAAAAGTGCCGATATCCCTCCAAGCCCGGCACCGTAACCAACCGAAGTCGGTACTGCAATTACAGGCTTATCAACCTGCCCCGCTATAACGGTAGGCAAAGCACCCTCCATGCCTGCAATAACTATAATAACATTCGAGCTGTTTATCTCGTCTATCTTTGAAACCAGCCTATGCAGACCTGATACGCCTATGTCATAAAAGGTATTAACATATGCACCAAAAAATTCCGCCGTATCCTTTGCTTCCTCAGCAATTTTTAAATCTGCCGTTCCGCCGGTACATACAGCTATATTACCCAAAAGAGCTTTTTGTTTCCGCTTTACAGTGATCGTTCCTGATATTTCATTAAACTTTGCCTCTTTTATTATATCTTTTACAATATTAAACTGATGCCTGTCAGCTCTTGTTCCTAAAATATTTTCACCACGATCATAAAAAGCCCTGAATATTTCTGCGAGTGCAAAGTCCTCTTTACCCTGGCAGAATATAACCTCTCCGAAATGTCTCCTTTTTTTTCTGTGAAAATCAAGTTTGGCAAACCCAAGCTCCTTATAACCGTAATCTTTTAAATAACCGACTCCATCATCTAAAGACATGCTTCCGTTTTTTATTTTCTCAAGAAACTCTCTATCTTCCATACCTTTACCTCTTTTTACACTTAGACGCAGCTGTATTTACTATAATTTATAGTAAATACGGCAACAAAGTATTGTAAAACTTATGCTTCAACGGAGCTATTTTTTCTCCTTTAAAAGATCTCTAATTTCAGTAAGCAGAACTATATTTTCCTCGGGTTGTTTTTCTTGTGCCTCTTTTTCTTCTTTCTTTTTAAATGAATTTAAAAGCTTTATAAACATAAATATTGAAAAAGCTATAATAACAAAATCAAATATTGACTGTATAAAGGCACCATACCTCAGTGCCGCCTCAGCCGTATCCCCACTTGCAGGGGTTATAACTATCTTAAGATCCGAAAAGTTCACTCCTCCTATAAGTATTCCAAGTATAGGCATGAGTATATCTTCAACAAGAGATGTAACTATTTTCCCAAAAGCGGCACCTATAATTACACCGACTGCCAGATCGACCACATTACCCTTTAAGGCAAATTCTTTAAATTCTTTTAACATAAGTTTCCCTTCTTCCTTTTTGAGATATATTATACAGGAATTAAGTTAAAAGTAAATAAAATGTTACTATTAGCTATTGCTTATTTTAGGAATTTAATTTTACAAATAACTTCTGTATAACTCTTTATATTTTTTTAAAAATACCTCTTGCATTTTCTTTATTCTTATGCTATTATAATGGACGTAGCCATGAAAACCCATCTACGGGTTGCATGCTACAAACGTGCATTATGCACTCCTATATCACTCTAACAGGGAAAAGGCATCCGCAAGGGTGTCTTTTCTCGTTTAAAAGCTTTTTTAAATTCAGAGCTTTCTAAGTTCAAAACTTTCTAAAATTCAAAACTTTCTAAAATTCAGAACTTTTTAAAATTCCAAAAAGTTCTAAGATGCAGAGCCTGCAACAACCTGCCGGGGACTTTTAAATAAAATCATCTTTTTTTCTTGCATACTCTCTCCTCATTGGAATAAAAAATGACGATTAGCACTTTTATCCAATCGTCATCAGTCAATATCTATTTATTTCTTTACTATTTCACCTATTTGCTGTTTATCGTGGTTGTGGGCGTTTGTAACTGTCATTGAAATTATTTTTTTATTGCCTATCTGTCTCATTCTCTGCCGTCATACACTATAAAACCATTGCATATTGTAAGCACGACTTTACCTTTGAGTTTACTTTTAAACCATGGAGAATTTGAAGATTTGCTGAAAGTTTTGTCATAAAACCATACCTGTTCAGGATCAAAAACTACTATATCGGCAGGTGCATCCTCCTTTACCATACCTCCCTCAAGGTTATACAGCTTTGCCGGTGCAAGGCTCATACGGCTTATCAATTTTGTTAAACTTATATAACCGCTGTCAACGAGATTCATTATACCTAATGAAAGAGAGGTTTCAAGCCCTGTTATTCCGCTTGGTGCATCAACAAAATCCACTCTCTTTTCTTCCCTCGTATGCGGAGCATGGTCGGTTGCTATAATATCAATAGTACCGTCATCTATACCCGCTATAATGGCAAGTCTGTCCTCCTGCGTCCTTAGCGGAGGATTCATCTTGGCATTTGTTCCGTATTTAAGTACAGCCTCCTGTGTAAGTGAGAAATGATGAGGTGTCGCCTCGGCATGCACCTTTATGCCCAGCTTTTTGGCTTTGCGTACTATATCGACACCCTCCTTTGTACTTAAATGCTGAATATTGATAATCGCACCATATTCTCCTGCAAGCCTACAGTCTCTTTCTATCATCTTAATCTCAGCCATAGCTTCAGCACCGTAAAGACCTAGCTGCTCTGAAACGCTGCCGTGATTTACACCACATTCCTTTACACACTCAGGATCCTCTTCATGAAATGAAAGCGGCATCTTAAGTTTTGCCGCCGTCTTCATAGCCTCTTTTACCAGTTCAATATCAACAAGAGGTTTTCCGTCATCTGTAAATCCTGCCGCACCACATTCTTTAAGGTGTTTCATATCAACAAGCTCTTTTCCTGCCATACCCCTTGTAATAGTAGCACAGGTTTTTACTCTTATTCCGGTTTTTCTTCCTTCGGTAAGCACATGAAGTATACCTGCCTCGTCATCTATAGGCGGATTTGTATTTGCCATGCCTATTATAGTGGTAAAACCGCCTGCCGCCGCTGCCGCCGCTGCCGTAAGTATACTTTCCTTATGTGTAAATCCCGGATCTCTCATATGTACATGTACATCTATAAGTCCGGGTGCAGCTACAAGCCCACGGCAATCTATGATTTCCAGCCTTTCCCCTTTTGCCCTTGCAAGCATTGAAGCATCAAGTACAAGCCCAATGCCTATCTTCAGAAACTTTCTGTCTGTTATTATTATATCTCTTATGCCGTCTGTTTTTGAAGCCGGATCTATAAGCCTGACATTCCTTAGCATCAGCATATTTCAAATACCTCATTGTCTTTTTTTATTCTGATTATCTTATCGGCAAATCTTTTTACATAGGGCTTTTCTTTAAACCGATCTATTATATTAAAACTTCCATTTATATGCATTGGAAATACATGCTCGGCATCTATCATTTCCATAAAATACGTTATACCGAGATATGCATATTCCTGCTGCCTTGTATCAAGCGGTACAAATGCCAGTTTTATATCTTTATTATCCTTATCAAGCATAGCCCTGAGCTTTTTAAGCTGTTCAAGGTATGCATCTTTTTGAGAATCATTCCAAACTCGGCTTTCTCCCTGCCAGTACCAGTAATTCAAATCACCTCCGAAGTAAATTCTGTCTCCCTGTATATCTATAAGGAAAGCTACGCCCTCATCAGTCGATTTCAAGGTTCGGACATTCAACCTGCAACCTCCGAAGTCATAGAACCTGTTTTCACCGGGTCCTATGAAATCAACATTCTTTTTATCTCTGACTGCAAGCTGGTTTATATCATTTGAGATTATATAATAGACATTTTTGTACTTTTCCCTTATATCAAAAACCCTCTGGGAAAAATGATCTCCGTGCCTGTGGCTTATAAAAATTATAACAGGCTTATCCTTATTAAAATCAGGAAGCACACCTTTATAATAATCAAATAACAGACTGCAGTCGCTTAGTTCTATATAAAATGAACTATGATGTATAAATTCAACCTTCATCAGACCCCTCCGCCTTTCATTTTTCTTTTATATACCTGATTATATCAGATATTTTACAAATGAACCAGATATAAATAGAAGGTTATAATATATATCTTCCAAGAAAATTTTTCATCCTTGTATTGCGGGAATTAAAAACCTGTTCAGGACTTCCCTCTTCCACTATCACACCTTCATCCATGAAGATAATCCTGTTGCTTACATTTCTTGCAAATTCCATCTCATGAGTTACTATAACCATGGCTATATCAAGCTTTGCAAGAGATTTGATAACCTTAAGCACCTCCATGGTAAGTTCAGGATCAAGAGCTGAGGTCGGCTCATCAAAAAATAAAAGCTTAGGTTTAAGTGCAAGTGCCCTTGCTATGGCAACACGCTGACACTGACCGCCTGAAAGCATATAGGGATATGAGTTTTCTCGACCTGAAAGTCCCATCTTTTCCAGCAGGCTCAGGGCTTCCTCTCTTGCCTCATTCTTTTTTTTCTTTTGAACCCTGACAGGTGCGTCCATTATATTTTCAAGTACATTCATATGCGGGAACAAGTTATAGTTTTGAAATACAAGTCCAAATATGGAGTTTGCCTTTTTAAGCTGTTTTGAATTTATATAATTTTTTTGCCCGTGTTGTACCGATGCAAATGTTTCACCTGCATATTTTATCTCTCCCTCATCTATATCTTCAAGCATGGTGGCACATCTTAAAAGTGTTGATTTGCCGGAACCCGAAGGACCTATGACCGAAAGCACTTCACCCTCACCGACATTCAGTGAGACTCCCTTTAGAACCTCACCGTCTTTAAAGCCCTTTTTTATATCATTTATTTCTAAAACATACATATAAATCCCTGCCTATTCCCTGTAATATCCCATACGTTTTTCAGTAAGTTCCATTATATGAGCTACTGCCAAATTAAATATGTAATATAAAATTCCTGCCGCTACAAACGGCAGCATACTTGTACTTGCACTTGCAAGAGCCTTCGCAGTGGAAAACATCTCAGCTACGGATATGGTAAAGGCAAGAGATGTATCCTTTATAAGTGTTATAACTTCATTGGTTACAGGCGGAAGTATACGTTTTATAACCTGCGGAAGTATTATAACAAAAAAAGTCTGTATTTTTGAATATCCAAGTACATGTGCCGCTTCATACTGTCCTTTTGGTATTGATAACAGACCGCTTCTATAAATTTCGGCAAAATAGGCTGCATAATTTAACACAAATCCTATCATAACAGCATATAGTCTATAATTGCCGGGAGTTTTAATCCCGGCAATATAATAGGGTCCAAAATATACTACCATAAGCTGTAGAGTAAGCGGTGTTCCCCTCATAATAGATATATACAGTTTAAATATTGATGAAATAATTATATTTTTACTCATCCTGCCAAATGCAGTCAAAAGTCCCAGAGGAAGTGAAAATATAAGCGTTACCGCAAATATATATATACTTATACCCATCCCTCTTAAAAGCTGTATTAATACATCTGATAGATTCATTCACCTGACCGTCTTTCTATTTTACAATAGTAACATCCCTTCCAAACCATTTCTCAGACACTTTTTTAAGTGTACCTTCTTGTGCCATCTCTTTAAGTGTTTTATCAACCTTATCTCTAAGCTGTGTATTTCCTTTTTTAAAGCCTATTGCATACTGTTCGCTTGAAAGCTTCTCATCAAGTATGACAAAATCATCGCTATTCCTTTTTTCTATCTGATATCCGGCAACTACTATATCCATAGCAACCGCATCGGCAGCACCCATCTCAAGATCCATAAATGCAGTATTATAATCAGCTACTGTGATAAGCTGCCCAAAAGTCCCTGCAATTTCAGCTTTATCCTTTAAAGCGGCATCCGCTGAAGAGTCAACCTGTACTTCAACATTTTTCCCTTTAAGCCCTGCCAAATCCTTTATGCCTGAATCTTTTTTTACAACAAATACCTGAGAATTTTCCATATATGGCATAGACCATGTATATCCATCCTCTCTTCCTGTCATGGTAAATCCGTTCCATATACAGTCTATATTGCCGTTTTCAAGCTCAAGCTCCTTAGCATCCCATGCTATAGGCTGATATACAATCTCCATTCCAAGCTTCTGTGCCGTTTCTTTTGCAAGATCAAGATCAAAGCCTTCGTATTCTCCGCTGTCTCCTACAAATCCCATAGGCGGAAAGTCCTTATCAAATCCTACTACAAATTTTTCCTCTGAATTTTCAGTCTTTTCATCCTGTTTTACAGTCCCATCTTCCTTTTTCTTTTCTGTTTCTTTTTCTGATACCGAAGTCTTATCCGCACCTCCTGCTGAAGTTTCACCCGTGCTTGAATTTGCAGTATTGCCTGCACATGCAGAAAGCATACACAACAGCATAAATGAAGCACATAACATACCCCATCTGCCTAAAGGTAAATTTTTTGATTTCTGTGCCGAATTGCATTTGACAGCATCCTTACAACCGTAGTTTAAAGCAACTTTCATAATGTTTTTTACAAAATTTTTCATAATTTCCTCCACATAGTTATTTTTTATTATTTTACTTTAGTATGATATCATACTAAAGTGTTTTTGTAAAGAAAAAGTTTTATAAAAATATTATTAACCTCCAGCCCCTGTAGATATATTAAAAACTTCCGGCTCACTGCACCTTTTAATTCTACTTAAACATCAAACTTCTACACTCATGTTTTTATGCATGAGTTAAGGTATATAAATAGAAATATAATTCAAAATTTTTAAGCACTACAAATACTGCATTAAATATAATAAAATATCTGTATATACCTTTAATGAACTCCTTATTGCAAATACCCTTCATTTTTACCACTATTGCATAGATATTAAGAAAAAATACTATAGATACAAATCTAATGTATATATGACTAAATGGAGATTTATCAATAATATCTGATACACCATACATAGTATAATATATCAGGTACTTCTCCCATGAATAATTTTGCAATATCGAAAATCTTGTTAAAATAAAACTTACAGTAGATTGTATTTGTATAATTAAAAGTATGGTAGTCAGTATATCGATCAATATCAGTATCTTTCTTTTCATTGTTTTAGTCCTTTCCACATCTCCTAAAAGCTCTTTCTTGCCTCTTGTGCATTTAAATTAGAGTCCTATCTATACAGATTTCTCCCCGGTTTTTCTTCGTTTTTCTCTGGAAAATCAATTTCTGATACATTTACATAAATTTTGTAGGGATTAATGTCTAATATTATCTACTATATAGGGGCTGAAATGATTAAAAAATCTTATTAATCTCCAGCCCCTCTAAATATGTTAGATACTTTCAGCTAAACTTCACAGTTTTATTCCACTGAGGTATCAAACTTCTAAGTTTATGTTTGTTATACCGACATCAAGCCTTCCAAATAAGCGTAAAATTCAAAAATCTTAAATACTACAAATACTGCATTAAATATAAGAAAATACCTGTATATTCCTTTGATAAGCTCCTTATTGCGAATATTTTTCAATTTTACAACTATTGCATAGATATTAAGACAAAATACTATAAATTGAATCCTTGGATATATATCCCTAAATGGAGAATTATCTATAGCACCCGCTATTCCATAAAAAATATATAAGTCCAAAAAATCCCGTAATTGATAACCTTGCAAATATGAAAATTTCTTTATAATCATACAAACAGTAGATTGTATCTGTATTACTAAGAGTACAGCAGTCAATATATCAATAAAAAATAAAAGCTTTTTCTTTTTCATTCCTTTATCCCTTTCATCCTTCTTCAAAAGTTTGCCTTGTATGTTGTGCATCAAAGTCATTATCATATCTATTCTCATTCAGATCATATATCTCTACAGTTATAGGCAAATCATCTTTTGAGGCATTTCCATAAATATTATAAGGCGAATGTTCCATAGTCAATAACACCCAATTGCCGCTTTTCTTCTTTAATTCATTAATGTTCTTTGGAATTCTGTTTAACTTATTTCCAAAGTAACCCATTTCTTCACCGATTCCGATGTTAATCCAAACAAAATATTTTTCTTTTTTTCATTGTAAACCTCCATTTCGCAATTCACCTGTATTATTTACTATATAGGTGCCGAAATTTTTAAAACTCCATTACTAACCATCTAGCCCCTATCATTTTAAAAACTTCCGACTCAACTGCACCTTTTAATTTTTTTATATAAAGTACCTAAACTTTACATTTGTTATGCGTGCGTTACGATTACCACGTAGACGAAAAACTCTAAGGCTTTAACAACCACAAACGCTACATTAAATACGAGAAAGTAACTATATATGCCCTTTACAAGCTCCTTATTATTAATATCTTTCAGCTTTACCATCGCTGCATAGATATTAAGACAAAACACTATAAATACAAACCATACATATAACTTATCATAGGGTGATATTCGTATACTGTATGCTATCCCAAATAAGTCATAAAAATTCAAATAATCATACAATGTGTAATCTTTAAAATTTGAAAAATCCTCTATAATAAGAACAATAGTAGATTGCATGTGTATAATTAAAAGTATAGCAGTCAGTATATCAACAAAAAAATAATAAAAGCTTTTTCTTTTTCATTCCTTTATTCCCTGCCAGCCTTCTTCAAATATCTCTCTTGCCTGTTGTGCATCAAAGTCTTTATTATATCTATTCTCATTCTGACCATGCTTCTCTCCACTTATCGGCAAATCATCTTTTGAGGCATTTCCATACTTATTATAAGGATCAATATCTAACTTCCAGTGTTTGAATCCCGATTTAGATATTAGTCCATCTTTGTAATACATACCGCTGAAATTATATGTCCCCATGTTCTTAGGATCTGTCTTTTCGGTACAGGCTAAACCTTTGTTTACACTACCGTTTTTATCTCCATAAATGTTAATATATACTCCCCTCATTTCTTCCGTCTTTAGACATAAACTTAAGGTTATATAGCCCGTTTCCTGAAAAACCGGTAGGACACATATGGTAGGTAGAACTGTCTACTCTTAACAGCACCCAATTGCCGCTTTTCTTCTTTAATGCATTAATGTCCTTTGGAATTCTGTTTAACTTATTTCTAAAGTAACCCATTTCTTCATCGATTCCTATGCTAATCCAAACAAAATATTTTTCTTCTTTTTCATTGCAAACCTCCATTTCGCAATTTTCCTGTATTATCTACTTATACAGGGGCTGAAATGATTAAAAAATCTTATTAACCTCCAGCCCCTATAGATATGTTAGAAGCTTCCGATTTAAATACCCCCCCCTTAATTCCACTAAAGCATCAAACTTCTCAGCAAATATTTGTTATGCATGAGTTAAGATATCTAAATAGAAGTAAAATTCGAAAATCTTAAGCACTACAAATACCACATTAAATATAAGAAAGTACCCGTATATACCTTTGACAAGCTCCTTATTGTGAATATCTTTCAGCTTTACCATCGCTGCATAGATATTAAAACAAAATACTATAAATTGAATCCATGGATATATATCCCGATATGTCGACCTTTCTATAACTCCTGATATCCCATAAAAAACATATCCTGCAAAATAAGTCTGTACTAGAAAATCTTTTAAATGTGAAAAATACTTTATACTAAAGACAAGCATAGATTGTACCTGTATTATTAAGAGTATAGTAGTCAATATATCAATAAAAAATAAAAGCTTTTTCTTTTTCATTCCTTTATACCTTGCCAACCTTCCTCAAAGGTTTTTCTTGCCTGTTTTGCATCAGAATCATTGTCATATCTAGTCGCATTCTGACCACTTTTCTCTCCCTCTTTCGGCAAATCATCTATTGATTTATTTCCATATTTTTCATAAGGAGCAAGATCCAGAAGCAAATGATTTAGTCCTGATACAGATACTACTCCATCTTTATAATACCTGCCGCTGAAATTATATGTTCCCATATTCTTAGGATCTGTCCTTTCGGTACAGGCTAAACCTTTGTTTGAATTGTTATTATTATCTCCATAAATATTTATATATACACCCTCATTTCTTCCGTCTTTAGACATAAACTTAAGGTTATACAGTCCGTTTCCTGAAAAACTGGAGGGACACATATGATAGGTAGAGTGTTCCATAGTCAATAACACCCAATTGCTGCCGTTCGCCTTTAATTCATTGATATCCTTCGGAATTCTGTTTAAATTATTTCTAAAGTAGTGAATTTCTTCACTTACTTTGCAATCCTTCATATAGTTATTGAATTGAGTGCAATAACTATCCCAGTATTTATCCCAGCTGCTTTGCCAGTAATCCTCCCTAATTTTATTTGTCGTGTCAACGTTTCTTTCCGTCAAAAATGTATAATAATCCTCCATAAGAATCTCTACTCCAAATTTTGCACTTTCAAACCTGGCTTCACGATAATCCGGAAATATATTGTTATCTTTCAGCCTTTTATCCACTCTATCTTCAACACTTGCCAGGTGTTTCGGACTTCCAAGATAATCTATCTGATATATTTTAGCTGTTAAAGGATATTCATCTTCTTTGTCTTCGACGCTGTCATTATCACTATCTTTTCTAGTCGGATAGGATTTAAGTTTAAAGAACACTCTGCCGTTTTTATCCGTTCTCTGGACTATTTCTTCACCGTCCTTTAAACCGTCTCCGTCAGTGTCGGCATTTTTTTTGTTAAGCATCATAATTATTCCGTTGAAAAGTCTGATTCTCTCCTCATGATAATCACTTAATCCGTCCCCGTCGCTATCACTAACTACATCTACCGTATCGCTTATCAGCTTTTTGAATTCTTCAATCAGCTCATCCGCACTGTCTGCATGATAGTGCTTACCTCCCGTAACCAAGGCTATCTTATTAAGCAGCGCCCTATCGTACTCGTTTCCAAGCCCTACCGTATATATTTTAACTCCTCGCTCTATTGCCATCTGTTCATATTTCGGATCATAAGAGCCCTGTCCGTCAGTTAAAAAGACAATGATTTTCATAGCTTTTTCTTTTGTATTTGAATCGCTGCCTGCAACCGGGTACTCTTTCATAGCCTGTTCCAAAGCTACACTTAAATTTGTCCAGCCCCTGTTGTTTTCAATACTATTCAGGCTTTCCTTTGCAGCCTCAAGATCGTCGGTTAATGACTGATAGGTAGTTGCTGAGGTCCAAAAGCCTATAACCGCAGCCCTGTCTCCTTTCCTAAGCGTATCTATAAACTTTTTTGTAACATCAACCCTGACTTTACCGCTGTCATTTTTTAGCATACTTTCGGATTCATCTATTACAAATACAACCTCTATTATTGCGCCAGGATCAAATTTTGATGAAGACAGTATATTTTGTTCCCATGCTTTTTTCTGATCGTTTTTATTCAGCAGACCATATTTTGAAAAATGAGTTGTTTTTGCCGTTACCGTATGATTGTTCCAGTCAATGCTTTGCTCCTCTAAAAGCACAAGTTCCTGATTTTCAGTATCAACATAGTATATTGCCGGCTCAAAATCCTCAGACTGAACATACTTATCATCAAATTTAAATGTTAAAACCGCCTCCTGTATTTCACCGTCCGCCTTAAAATCATAAGCGGCATCAAGCAGTCCCGGAACTTCTTCGGGCATCCAAATGCTTTCACTTGGCGTATCTCTTTCTATACTGATATTATCCGCATTTCCTGCCTTAAGTTTTATTACTGCCGACGGCTTGGAGCTTCCCTGCTCTCTTTCATATACCTTTGTAACACTGATAATCTCTTTTCCGTCAAGGATTCCGTTTCCGTCAGTATCGGGATTTGTCGGACTGAAACCGTATTGTATTTCAAGTCCGTCTATAAGTCCGTCATTATCCGTATCCGGCTTGTTCGGATCAGTCCCGTACTCCTTTTCTTTTCCGTCATTAAGATAATCCTTATCTTTATCATTATGTATTGGACTTGAACCAAACTCCACCTCCTGCAGATTTGTAAGTCCGTCATTATCTATGTCAAAATCCGCATCCTTAATATCCTTTGAATACGTATGCGGATTAAGAGGATCTGTCAGCGTAAGTTCATACTCATGATAATCCGTCAGTCCGTCATCATCAGTATCAGCCTTGTGAATGTCGGTATTTATCAAAGTCTCTATCGCATCTACAAGCCCGTCTGCATCGCTGTCATGCTTCATATCAAGCCATATAGCATATAATGTAATATCCTCATTGACAGGTGTATCATTAAATGAAAAAGCATTCATTAAATCTTTCTCATCCTTATTCCTATACCATGCTAAAAAATAATACCCGTCTCTATACACAGGCTCCGGCTCCTGCACATAATCTCCCGCCTTTACCGAAACCGATTGGGTTTTAGTTTGATTTGGATAATTAAAATCAAAGGTAACAGTATATTTTTTATCTTCTTTGCCTGATTCTTTATTACCTGTTTGAGGATTTTGAGGATTTTCAGCAGGATCCGAAGGATTTTCCTGATTTGAATTATTTAAATTATTTTTTCCGTCGCTGCCGGGCTTTGCTTTCGTATCGCTGCCGGATTGTCCCTTGCCGTTTAAATTTTTATATGATTTTCCTGTATGTGAACCTGAAGAATTTATACTTTTTTCCGTATTTGACGGCGGCAGTGAGGGCAGTCCTTTGCCTTTAACATATTGTACTTTAAAGTCCTTTATCCATCTGCCGTCTTTATTTACCATATATCCGTCAGGTGTTACAGTATCCTGATATAAACTGCCGTCATTTCCGAAACAGTAGCTGTAACCGTCTATCCAGTGCCAATTCGTAAGCATTTTTCCGAAACTTCCGTCATGCAGTGTATTAAGAAAATACCATTTGCCGCCGCCATCCTGATACCAGCCGTACCTCATAAGACCTTCAGCTGCATCTGTCTTGACATTCAGATAATACCAGCTTCCTTTTTCATTCAGCCAGCCCGTTTTCATAATACCCTGTTCACTGTAATAGTACCATGAATTTAATCCTGTTGAGTGCCATCCGACAATATTTTCAGTATTATATACACTTTGATTAGGCTGACTGTTAGCCGCAATAACTGTATTATAAGACGTTGTATATATTATATTTGAAAATAACATTGCCAATGTACATATAACTGCAAATACTTTTTTATAGTTTCTATCTGTTTTCATCTATATAACCCATCTCATATTTTATATTATTTTATTAAGGCTTGTACTATTTTATATCACTTAATAATACTCTCTTCTGACCTTGAACTCTGTAATCTTGTTGCAGCCGTCATAAATATCCACGTAATGTGTATAGAAAAATAACCCTTTTTCTATCACCTCAAGATTCTCCATATATGCAAACGCTTCAGATTCGGCACATTTTACCGAATTTGGAAGTATAAGCTCCTTTACATAAGGATTTCCTTTAAATGCCTCTTTTCCTATTACTTCAACCACATCCGGTACAATAACCTTTTCATCGGTTCCGTTATATTTTATAAGTACTGTTCCCTCTATATCAAAATCTTTGTTTGATATATCAGATGTTTCCTTCTCAGAATCTTTCACTTCGTCATCAGAAGCTTTTGTCTTAGAATCAGAATCTTTCACTTCAGTATCAACACCTTTTGCATTAGCATCAGAATCCTTCACTTCAGTACCGGAAGCTTTTGCCTTAGTATCAGCTTCCTTCACTTCAGTATCAGAAGCTTTTGTCTTGGCATTACTTCCGGTTGCAGTCAAAACTGTTTCAGATTCGGAAGCCTTAATTTTGTAATTATAATCTTTAATATCCTCATTATCTGAAGTCTTATTTTCTAAAACTTTAACTAACGTTCCATCCCCTGTATTCTCCTGTATAAACTCTGAGCCTCTTTGCAGCGTGTTTTCATTATTGTAGGGATCAGCCCATACAATAACCGTTGATGTTAAAAATACAAACGTTAATCCAAGTAAAATATTTCTCTTCTTTTTCATTGCAAACCTCCATTTCGCAATTTGCGTATACTGTCTGTTGTTAGATTAAATACATGATAATTATTCTGATTATATTATAAATAATACTATATTGTCGGACTCAATCATTTTTGCCTTTTTATACATAAAAGCATAGCCTCCTATCATAAATATATAAAAAACTGTACGTAGTCCAATGATAAAGGAAAGCTGTACCGAAAACATATAAAAAAAAGCCCAGAGATACCCATAAAATAATTCCGGTAAATGACAAGAACTATTCTATGTTTATCCTGAACTTTTTCTGGCAACGCCTCTATACGATAAAACCCCTAGATCGCTCAAGACACTCCCGGCTATATAAAAAGGCTATATAAAATCGCCCCAACCTTAATATTCATTCTTTAAAATAGAAATTATAAATATACTCGCACCTATAAACACCCATACCTCAAATCACCAACTCTGCTGTTAATAACTTGAGGTACCTGCTGCCGCTATATCACCATATATCCTATATACTCATATCATTCTATCACTAAAACTTCTCCTGTTTACAGACTCCGACCATAAAATATGCTCTTAGTCAACCTTCTCTAACCTAAAACCTATAACAGCTTAGCTTAACATTGCCCGGTTTAATCGCTCTAACTTAATCATTCTAACTTTCATCACTATAACTTAACCGCTCTAACTCAATCATTCTAACTTTCATCACTATAACTTAATCGCTCTAACTTAATCATTCTAACTGTTATCTCTCCAACCATACATAAGCAACCTATCACCGACTCATACCGCTATCACTAAACAATACAAAACTCTAACTCTATAACTTGCTCCATTCATTCAAAAACGACGAGCATACGCAAATCCGTTATCACTATAAGCTGTGCTTTTCTAACTGTATGTATTATATACTATATTATTTTTTTGTGTGTTTTAAGGTATAAACAGTAGTAAAAAAGGTATGAACAACTATAAACGTTATATTTTTAAAGAAATCGGCACAGGATGTAGCTGTCTACACCTGTGCCAATTTGCTTAGTTTTGCACTCTGATCCGCCGCTATACATGCATCTATAAGCTCCTGTATATCTCCGTCCATTATTTTATCAAGCTTATACATCGTCAGGTTTATCCTGTGATCCGTAACCCTGCCCTGCGGAAAATTGTACGTCCTTATTTTTTCAGACCTGTCGCCTGTACCTATCTGGCTTCTTCTTTCCTGTGCTTCCTCCGACTGTTTTTTTTCAAGCTCAAGCTCATAAAGCTTGCTTCTTAATAAGGCAAAAGCCTTTTCCTTATTTTGCAGCTGTGATTTTTCAGTCTGTGAATATATCACTATACCGCTGGGATAGTGAGTAAGACGAACTGCGGAGTCTGTAGTATTGACACACTGCCCTCCATTTCCAGAAGCACGCATAACATCTATTCGTATATCATTCATGTCTATATGTACATCAACCTCTTCTGCCTCAGGCATCACCGCAACTGAGGCGGTTGATGTATGTATCCTTCCGCCCGACTCGGTTTCAGGCACTCTCTGCACCCTATGTACTCCCGACTCATATTTAAGCTTTGAATATGCTCCTCTGCCGCTTATCATAGCAACAATTTCCTTAAAGCCGCCTATGCCGTTTTCATTTAAACTTATTATTTCAACCTTCCAGTTAAGATTTTCAGCATAATGTGCATACATTCTGTAAAGCTCGGCAGCAAAAAGAGCCGCTTCATCTCCGCCGGCACCTGCCCTTATTTCAAGCATTATATTTTTATCATCATTAGGATCTTTCGGAAGAAGCAGGAGCTTAAGTTCATGCTCAAGCTCAGTTTCCCTCCTCTTTCCTTCAGCCAGCTCCTCTTTTGCCAGCTCCCTCATCTCATCATCACTCTCGGAATCAAGTATAGCCAGTGCATCCTGCTGGTTTTTTAATGCATTTTTATAATCATTATACGCATTTACAAGCGGAAGAAGATCAGACTGTTCTTTCATAAGCTTTTTAAATCTGTCTTGATTTCCTGCAACTTCAGGATTTGCAAGTTCTGCCATAACTTCTTCATAATGTACAAGTATATCTTCTAAATTGTCAAACATTCCAATACCTCTTTCTATAAATATTATTAATCAACTACTGCCTTGTCATATATACTACTCTGTCATTATATGCCAAGTCCTTTACAACCTTTATATCACTAAACCCGTGTTTATCAAATAAATCTTTAACCTGCTCTGCCTGCCGTGAGCCTATCTCAAGATAAATTCTTCCGCCATGAGCCATATAATCGCCTGCCTTTTGTGCAATTATCCTGTAAAAATACAGCCCGTCCTCATGCCCGTCAAGTGCAGACACAGGCTCATGTTGCGCAACTTCAGGCATAAGTTTTTGTATATCGGCACTTTTTATATATGGCGGATTACTGACTATTATATCAAGCATATGAGGCATATCCGGATTATTAAACATATCACTTTCTATAAAAGTAATATCCGCCATATTATATCTTGCATTTTTTACAGCCGTATCAAGTGCCTGCCTTGAAATATCCGAAGCATAAACCTCATCAAAACCGCCAGCCTTTTTTAAGGTTACAGCAATTATGCCTGAACCGGTGCAAAGATCTAAAAGCCTTTTTGTACCGCTTTTTTCAGATTTATAGTTTTCTTTTTTATATACTGTATTTTCAGCCTCTTCCCTCGACATATTCATCTTCATAATACGTTTTTCATTATTCAGTACGGTTTCAACTAAAATCTCAGTATCAAATCTGGGTATAAGCACAGACGGGTTTACAAAAAAATCCATTCCGCAGAAATTCTGCACACCTGTTATATATTGAAGCGGTGTATGTGAAGCCCTCTTTTTTATAAGCTTTCTGTATCTTTGCAGCAAAACGGCATCATCAATCTTATTATTAAGCTTAAGGCAAAAATCATTTAAGCTTATATTAAAAACATACAGAAGCAGAAGCTTTGCATCAATTTCAGCATCCTCTATACCTGCCAATAAAAGTTCCGTCTTTCCCTCATTATATAGTCCTGCGTAGGTAATATTTTTCATAATAGTTTATTCATCTTATAAAATATCCTTATATAACTGCCTGTATCACATTAAAGGCGGCTGTTTTAAGTATACCTAGTCTTCTTTTTTAAAATTTTCTTCAAGGTATTTTTTCCAGTCAAATACCGATTCAACCGCACATATTGCAACCTCAACCATATCGCTTGTAGGTTCCTTTACTGTAAGTCCCTGCATCCACATACCCGGTCTGCTGAGTATATTTACAAGTCTTGAATCGCTCCTGCCTGCAAGGCTTAAAAATTCAAAACTTACACCTGCTATAACAGGTATCAGAAGGAGCCTTGTAATGAGCCTTAAAGCTATGGTATCAACCCTTATTGCCATAAAAAATACTATGCTTATAAGCATAACTATTATTATAAAGCTTGTACCGCATCTTTTATGTTCCTTTGACGACTTCATAACATTCTCTACATTAAGCTCAAGACCGTTCTCAACGCAATTTATACATTTATGTTCAGCACCGTGATACATAAATGTACGCCTTATCTCTTCAAATCTTGATATAAGCATAATATAAAGAACAAATATCAAAATCCTCACTGCACCTTCAAACAGTGCCGCAATATAGTAATTATTATATACACGCCTCAATAAGCCTCCAAGAAACGCCGGAATCAGCAGAAATATCCCTATTGCTGCAAGTATTGAAAATACCGTTGTAATTCCCATAATCACGGATTCAGCTTTTTTTCCGAATACTTTATCAAAAAAAAGCTCCAATTTTGACGGCTTGCTGTTTTCATCATCTTCAAAAAAACTTGCAGAATATGACAGTGATCTCATGCCTATGATCATAGAATCTGCAAATGCAAATATTCCTCTTACAAACATTAATCCTAAAAAAGGATGTTTTTTTGACATACTTACATAAATATCTTTCTTTACCTCTATATTGCCGTCAGGTTTTCTTACGGCAGTCGCATAATCATTTCCGTTTCTCATCATTATGCCCTCAATAACAGCCTGACCGCCTATGCCTGAATATTTCAATTCAATTACTCCTGTTATAATAATTATGCAGTCAATAATGACTGCCCGATTTATAGGTTAACAAGTTTCTATATATGTAAAAAGAGCCGGGTCATATTTATACTGATATGCCCAACCCTTATAGCCTGTAAAACCTATTCTGCTTTAACTCCATACTTACGATTGAACTTATCAATACGTCCACGGGCAATAGCCGTTTTCTGCTGCCCTGTATAAAATGAATGGCATTTTGAGCAAATCTCCACATGTATATCCTCTTTAGTAGAACCTGTTACAAATGTATTTCCACAGTTACAGGTTACTGTAGCCTGATAATAATTTGGATGTATATCTTTTTTCATCTTTATTCTCCTCTATTTTTTATTCTTAAATATAATCATTTACATAATTGAAAAAAGCTAAACAAGTATACCACAGTAAATAATTAAGTGCAAGTGCTATTGATCAAGTTCATCAAGTTTCTTAAACCTGTTTCCTATGGCATATACACTTACTATGGGAGAAACCTCCATAAACACATCAGGATAATGTTCGGCAAGAAATCTCCTTATCACTGCCGACTGGTTAGGTGTACATATACAGGTAACCATCTTTTTCTTTTCATTTGTATAGGCACCGATTATATCATGTATAGTAACTCCTCTGTTAAGTTCATGTATTATAAACTCTGCGATTTCCTTATGATTATGGCTGATTATAGATACCTTGTAAAGCTTTGATCTGAAGCCGAACAGAATGTAATCCATAACATATATATATATTACATGATTTACAAGTGCATAAAGAGCTATATCCTTACCAAATACAAATCCCTGCAGTATTATTATTATGCCGTCCACTACAAGCAGTATTCTGCTCACACTTACATTCTTAAGTACTCTCTTGTTTAATATTTTTGCGATTGAGTCGGTTCCTCCGAAGCTGTATCCTCGCCTTAGCACAAGCCCTGCACCTACTCCATAAAATATGGAAAAATATATGCAGACTAAAAACATCTCACCCCTGACAAATACAAAATCACGTATTGCACTTATACTGTTCATACATAGAAGCAGTGTAGGGTAGAATATTGATACAAATAATATCTTAACAAAATCCTTTTTGCTTAAAAAAAACAACGAACTTATAAGTATTGCAATACTGAATATATAATATACATATGTATAATTTATACCTGTATATTTCTGTGCTATAAGTGCAAGTCCGGTAATTCCGCTTGTTGAAAGAGCGTTAGGTACAAGTATATTGTTTATGGAAAATGCCGTGATTGTACAACCTGCAACTATTGCCGCAATATCTTTAAAAAGCATGTTATTTATCAATTTTTTCAACATAATACAAGATCCTCCATACGGTTTACTGACAGCTTTATACAGTATGACAAAAAGGCAGCATACAGGTCAGTATTTACCGAAACATATTTCAAAATCTGGAGTTTTAAAGACAGCCATCTTATAAATCCCAAATTCCACACAGCACTATATCACAAAGTTTGTATTTTGGCGATAGATAGCGGCAAACTTTTATATTTTTTTATATTTACTTATGATATTTATTAAACGATTGAAGTTAGAAAGTTCTTAACAAGTACACATTTTAGTGATATTATAATCTCTATTAGCAAATATTTTAAGTTGAACTAAACTATATTATATATTTTAAAGTCATAAGTTTGCATTTTATTAAAGGAGGTATTATGCCCGGATTTACAACACACTATATACTCGGAGTTAAAGCCTACAATGACCTTGCTCCAGGCAGACTTAAATTTATAATAGCAAAATATCGCTGGCTTTACCAGCTCGGTGTACAGGGACCTGATATGTTTTTTTACAATGTGCCTACCGTACGCCATAAAGATTACAGAAATATCGGCTCATATATGCATGAAGCACATTCAAATGATTTTTTTGCAAATGCACTTGATGAGATAGGCAGGATAGGATCCCGTCAGAAAACCGAACAGGCTTTAAGCTATATAGCCGGTTTTATGACTCATTATATAGGCGATTATATATGCCACCCTTTTGTTTATGGACGCATACGCCATAATCCCGCCGCTCCCAGCAATTATACGCACGGGCTTCATGCAAAACTTGAAAATGATATTGATGCTATATTTCTTAAAAAATACAAGAAAAAAAAGCCTTCAGAATTTAATCAGGCGGCGACCATATGCCTGAACGGTTTTGAAACACAGTTTATATCGGATTTTTTGTCAAAAATTATAAATATTACATTTTACCCTTTATCATACAAAAATAATTTTCAGGTTACACCCGGGATTATACACCGCTCAATATCTGCAATGCGCTTTGGATGCAAAACTCTTGCAGACCCTACCGGAAAGAAAAAGTACGGTATTGCAAAACTTGAAAATATATTTTTAAAAAGTCCTATTGCGGCACATAAGATAGTGGTTGATTATGTAGAAGATTACAGACAGAGCCTAAATCTTGACCATGAAGTATGGATAAACCCCTGGGATAAAAGTTTAGCCTCAACGCAGAGCTTCCCTGAACTTTTTAATTTATCATTAAAAAAATGTCATGATATATTCTATATTTTAAATGAAGATATTAAAAATATAGATGAAATTAAAAATCATGACTTTCATAAGCTTCTTAAAGAGCTTGGCAACTATTCATATCACAGCGGACTGGAGCTTAAATAAGAATTTTTAATGGGGCTCTAAAGACTGCCGTATTCAAACAATTCCTATACCGGGCATTACCGGTTTTCAGGAGTTGTTTTTTATAATAAACAGTAGTTTTACAGCCCCTTTGATACTTCAGCACAGCTTACTTAAGCCTTATAGTCTTAATCTTTGCAGCCCCTATAAGCACAAATTCATTCGGGGCATTTCCCTTCAAGCACTTAAGCACCTGAAAATCAAGCTCCCCTTTATATTTTTCAACTCCGTACATATTATAGATAAGAGCGGAATTATCATTATATAAAAATATGTATCCGGAATCCATATCAAAATATTTATAGTCATAATCAAAATCCTTTTCAAGGAGTTTTGTCCCTGAAGCATCATAAACCAAAAGTTTATTTGCAGACTCGCCTGAATGATTTTTAAGTATAACTGCCACTTTATCCTTGTTTCTGCATATACTTTTTGCCTCGGAATCAAATATTTCCTGCTTTACAAGCTCCGGAGAAAGCAGGTTTTTTGAAGAAAAGAAATATATGCCCGTATCGGCAACCGCATAAGAATGTGTACTGTCAGTAAACTGTACTCTTGCTATAAGACTTGATGCAAAGGGCTCATCAATTCCGCCGACAACTCTGTTTTTCATACTCTTGCCTTTTTCAGAAAAATCATAAAATACAACTCTGCCCTTCATATCGGCACCTTCAATATACTGAAATGCCGCTATAAGCTGTGTTCCGTCAGGTGAAAGTGAAAGATCCACAGGATATCCATCACCCTTTAATATAGTTTCAACCGATATATCAATACTCTCTCCAGTTTTTTTAAAGTATCCTATCCTTGCAGTACCTGAACCCTCCATAATAACTGCGGTTACTCCTTTTGATGATAATGCAACCCTTGTTATAGGAAGTATAGTCTTTGCCTCTCCGATTTTTTTGTTTTTATCAAATATACACAGCACACTGCCCATTTTATCAGCAACAACCGCATAATCGCCATTTATAACTACGGCAGGATTTTTCATCTCATAACTTTCAATCCATACCTCTTTCCCCGATTTATCCAAAAACACAATTCCATCTTTTGAATATTTCAGTATACCATTTCCGAACTCCGTATAACCCACGGTACTTCCTTTAGTTATATCATTTTCAGAAATCACGGTATAATTTGTATATTTTGAATACCTTGAATATAATTTCCATGCCCAATAAAGCCCGGCTATAAAAATAGGTATCAAAAGGAGAAGCAGAAGCCTTTTTTTATTATACTCTACAGCAGCACCTCCGCTTGAGGATTTTTTGACATGTCTTTCCTCATATCCTTTATCTTCCCCTGTGTCAATCATATTCTGCTTTAACTGCTTTTTCCTGAATTCCCTGTTTTCAAAGTCTGACATAGGCTACTCATCCATCTGGTTTCTATATTCTTCTATGGCTTCATCAAGGTTTGTAACAATAGCCCTATCCATTATATCACTTAATATATCTATTTTTTCAACATCTAAAAATTCTTCGCCAAGATAAATACCGAAATTATCTTCAACATACGCATTTTTTTCATCAAGTCTTGTTCGTACATGTCTAAGCTCATCCGATGTAGCTTTAAACAACTTGCTGAGGCGATCTATTTCAGGCTGAAACTGTGCATTTATCTCATCCGTGATTATATCCTGTCTCACGGTATCAAAAGCATTCAGTGCCTCCTGCCTTACATTTTCGGCTTCCTCAATCGCCTGCTCCAGATGAGCTATTTCATCGTCAAATGATGCAAGATCATAGTTTTTTTCATCTTTATCATTTACAATACTTTTTGATATAACTCTGATTTTTTTTATATTGTCGTCAATACTCTTTCTAAGTATCTCTCCGTCCTTAAGTATGCTTAAGTTTTTAATCATGGTCATATTTGCAATTATAAGATAACTTCCGCCAAATATTATTATATCTGCAAGTATTATTATAATAAGATTCTCAATTTTTTTATCCTCAAGCATATAGTATATAAATGCAGGAATTGCCACAAGGCATATAATCGCTGCGGTAAGTATGCTTAAATAGTCGGCAGGCTTATTCGGAAAATACATAGTATAATAAAGGTCAGTATTACAGAAAGCCGGAACTTTATTGCTTGCAAACATATCCCTTATCATAATTTTTAAGTTCCTGTTTTCAGTTCTTAAATCTATGGTTTCTTCATTTATCCTTTCCTTTATCCCCTGATTTTTAGCTTTCTCACGAGCCGCTCTGACTCTTTTTAAATCTACTCTATGTTTTTTTATAATGTCATCATACTTTTTGCATATATCATTTCTGCCTTCTTTTATATTTGAAGCGATCGTATCGCTGCACACCTTTTGCTCATGCTTTATATCTGCGCTAAGACCTGCCTCTTCCTTAACCAGACGTTTTTCCTCAGAAGTAAGGACATCAAGTTCTTCAACTGCCCGTCTTGCATCTGCAAAAAAAAGCTTATAATCACTTATAGGCTGTGGCATCTAAGAATCTCCTTTCACTTTCATATCAGATTTAAACTTTTAGTATGATCTTAAACGGAAAGCCTTTTTAAAAGCTGCTCTCTTTCATTTTCATAACCGGGCTTACCCAAAAGTGCAAACATATTTTTCTTATAACTTTCAACTCCCGGCTGATTAAACGGATTTACTCCAAGTATATATCCGCTTATACCACATGCAGCCTCAAAAAAATAAAACAACTGCCCAAGACAGTATGCATCCTGTTTAGCTATATTTATCGAAAGTACCGGAACACCTCCGTCAGTATGTGCAAGTATAGTTCCTGACATAGCGGACTTATTTACAAAATCAATACTTTTTCCTGCCAGATAATTCATGCCGTCCGTATCTTTTTCTTCCTTGTTTATAAAAATCTGTTCAGGGCTCTCATCAATAGAAACAACAGTTTCAAATACAATTCTTGAACCGTCCTGTATATACTGCCCCATAGAGTGCAAATCTGTAGTCAAGTCAACCGCTGCCGGAAATATTCCCTTTTGTTCCTTTCCTTCACTCTCACCAAAAAGCTGTTTCCACCATTCTGACAGACTATGCAGTCCGGGTTCATAATTTGCTATGATTTCAACCGTCTTGCCTTTCCTAAGCAGTATATTTCTTACCGAGGCATATAATGCAGCCGGATTGCTTTCATAAGGCTCCTTGATTAAACTTTCTCTCATCACTGCGGCACCGTCAATCAAAGCTTTTATATCAATACCTGCGGCTGCTATGGGAAGCAGGCCTACTGCCGTAAGCACTGAAAACCTTCCTCCTATATCGTCAGGCACTGTAAAAGTTTCATAGCCCTCATCATCCGCAAGCTTTTTAAGTGCTCCACAGCTTTTGTCGGTTGTGGCATAAATCCTTTTTACAGCCTCATCCTTTCCGTACCTTTGCTCAAGCATTTCTTTAAATATCCTGAATGCTATCGCAGGCTCTGTGGTGGTTCCCGACTTTGATATTACATTTATTGAAAAATCCTTACCTTCAAGATAACCCTTAAGATCTGCAAGATATTTTGAAGATATTGAATTGCCGCAAAATATAATCTGCGGATACCCTCTCTTTTTTGCATCAAGCAGGTTGTAAAAACTGTTTGTAAGAAACTCTATCGCTGCTCTTGCCCCTAGATAGGAACCCCCTATACCTATTACAAGAAACACTTGTGAATCAAGGCTTATCTTATGTGCCGCCTGCTTAATCCTGTTAAATTCCTCTTTGTCGTAATTTACAGGAAGATCTATCCAACCAAGATAATCTTTTCCCGCACCGGATTTATCTAAAAGCGTTTTCAGTGCCGTCTGCACAGCCGGCTTAAAATACTCAATCTCATCTTTTGATATAAACCTATTTGCCCTTGAATAATCAAATGTAAGGCTTTTTTCCATCTCAGATACCTCCGTGATATTTTCTGCATAAATTTAATTATATCACAATATATATACTTATAAAAGATTCTTAATGTCAAGCTTTTTTACAACTTCAATTGTAAGCCTGCTGCAATGTGTTATCGCTCCCGCTTCAAACTCCGAATAATCCATACTTGCAGAGGCATCCGCCTTGTCGGAGACTGCTCTTATTATAACAAAAGGTACTTTATTGAGATAGGATACCTGTGCAATTGCACCTCCCTCCATCTCTGCACAAAGTGCATTAAATTCATCGCTTATATTTTTTTTAATTTCAAAGTCGGATACAAATATATCACCGGTAGCGATCCTGCCTATGTAAGCCGAAATATCCGGATTGACATTCTTACAGCACTTATATGCAAGTTCTGCAAGATAAGTGCTTGCCTCAAAGGCAAGTGTATCCATTCTCGGTATCTGACCCGGTTTGTAGCCGAAGCCTGTCGCATCTACATCATGCTGAACGGCATCGTTTGATATCACTATATCTCCTATATCGATATAGTTTGCCAAACCTCCTGCTATACCTGTATTTATTATCGCATCGGCTTTATAAACACTTATAATAATCTGTGTACATAAAGCTGCATTTACCTTGCCTATACCACAATGTACAAGTACCGCCTCTTTATCATAAAGCATGCCCTTATGGTAAAGCATACCTGCCAGGGTTTCGCTTTGAACTTCCTTTAGATACGGCTTTATCCTTGCGATTTCTTCCTCCATGGCACCTATTATACCTATCATATATTTAAATGCTGCCGATATTTTTTAAAGATATTAAAAACATTGCAGACTTATAGCCTTTATTATCTGCAGCCTCTCCTTTTATTTTTTACTGTTTTTTTAAAGCAATATGCTCAAAGCCATTATAACATAATATTGATGTTATTATGTTGTTAGAAAAAAAATATTGAAATTGCATACATTCATCCTCATACATAATTTTTTTTAGAATTATATTTTTTTATGTCCTTAGGATACATTCCTTTATATTTTTTGAAACAGGTGCTGAATTTGCTATGAGAAGAATAGCCTACGGCTTCCGCTATATCCTGAATTTTAAGAGAGGAGTTAAGCAGAAGAATTTCCGCCATATTCATTCGCCGTCTTTGAGTATATTCGGTAATTGTACATTGATATTTTTGTCTAAATAATTTTTTAAGCTTTGTACCGCTCATAGTAGATATTTTTTCTAAAGTTTTTTGTGGAATTGAGGTTGCATAATGATCATCTATATAATTGGCAACAATTTCCAAAGCTTCATCATCTGCAATGGATATCGGATTGTTATATTTATTTAAAAATGAGTCTATTGTTATACTCAGCCATTCCTTCGCCTTTGATTCAAAAAAGATTTCAGCGGCAGGAGAGTGCATCTTACAATGTAGTATATCTTTTGCAATTCTTTCTAAGGGTTTATTTATAATTGTACTGGTATTAAAAAATAAATTTTCATAATTACAAACTTTATTTTTGTAAGAGGACAGACATTCTTCTATCATGGATTGTTTAAAATTCATACCTATGCCTAAATATGGAAAGTTTTTATGCAGTATAAACCTATAGTTTTTAGATTTTTTTGTATTGAAAACATAGAGTGAGTTTGAAGAAAGATTTTGATAAGGATTAAAACTTTCACCGTTTGCCGTAACTAAATAAGATGAGTAAAAGGAATAAAAATTATCCAAACCGGAAAAATTTGTATGTATAATCTCTTTTTTTATAAAAACATCATTAATATCAATCGTAAAATTTTTACCCTCATAAAACCAGTATATGCCTTCTGCATCATCCGTATTAAAACAAAATGTATGGCCTGCAGAGGAGTATTTTGTTTTATCAGTACATTCATTTGTAGAAAAAAAGCTTTTAACAAAATTGTAAAAATCGCTCATATATACCTCCGTTTTATATTTTTATCCCGGATAGACATTATTCCGAATAGACATAGTTAGCTGCGTCTAATTGATTGAACTCTTTGTTTATTATATAATAATTAAAAGACAAAAACAAGCAAAAAGCTGCCTGATATTAATAATGAGTTAAAGTAAAACTCCTATAATCAGTCTAAATAGGATAATTATTGAACTTATTGAATTTATTGAGCTTATTGAATTTTAAAAAAAGGAGGAATTATTAATTGAAAAGCAAGAAAAAATCAATACTGAAAAGACTACTGCCTTATGGCGGTAAAAAAAGTGTTTTGCTTTATATCGCCATGATTATGTCTGCTGTTTCAGGTATTATGGTTTTGATGCCTATGATTTTTATTCACAGGATTGTAAAAAATTTAATTTTAAATGAAATAGTGGATTCTGCCTATGTAAGAGAAAATTCCATTTATGCAGCGACATTTGCGGGACTGGGTTTGTTTATATACATTATAGGTCTTATATTATCCCATGTTTTCGCATTTGAAGTGGAAGATAATATTATTAAGACTTCGGTGAAAAAACTGATAAATAAACCATTAGGATATTTTGATAATAAAGAAAGCGGAAAAATCAGAAATATAATTGTATCCGGAGCTTCTGAAACTCATTCTTTTTTAGCACATCAACTCCCTGATATGGCGATGACAATTATATCTCCCATAGTTCTGCTTGTGTTTTTCTTTATTTTTAACTGGAAATTGGGACTTGCAAGTATGGTACCGATGATTATCGGTATGATATTAATGTCGGCAATGATGACACCTGAAGCGGGAAAGATGAAAGATGAGTATTATGCAGAACTTTCCGAACTGTCTTCTCAGACTGTGGAATATGTCAGGGGAATTCCCGTGGTAAAAACATTTGCACAAAGTGTTGAAAGTTTTGATAAGTTATATTCATTAATTATAAAAATAAAGGATGATGTGCTTAAGCTTACTATGAGTTATATGAATAAAATGTCATGGTTTGAAACTGTTTCCACATCTACGGCATTTTTCCTGGTACCTGTGGCTTTATTGTTAATAAAATTTAACGGCAACTTGTCTAATGTGGTCGCAAATTCTGTTATTTATTTTCTGATAGGACCCACATTTGCCGTTTTTATTATGAGAACGGCAACGATTACACAATTTAGCTATTTTGCAGAACTTTCTCTGAATAAAATTGAAAATATACTTGATTCTGATGATTTTATTTATGGAGATAAAACAAGCTCTGATGTTGGAATCGAATTTAAAAATGTAAGCTTTTCTTATGGCGGCGAAAATGTCCTGGATAATATTTCTTTTAAGGTAAATAAGGGCGAGAGAGTTGCTTTAGTAGGCATGTCCGGCAGTGGTAAAACTACTGTGGCAAGGCTTGCCGCCAGATTTTATGATATTAAATCAGGTGTGATTTTTATTGGCGGAATTAATATAAAAGATTTTGAAAAAGACGCTTTAATGAAAAAAATTGCTTTTGTTTTTCAAAATTCCAAACTATTTAAAATGAGTTTACGGGATAATCTCCTGATTGGAAAACCTGATGCAACGGATGAGGAGATAGACAGTGCTTTGATTAATTCAGGCTGTAAAGAAATAATTAAAGGCTTAGAAAATGGACTTGATACTGTTTACGGAACAAGAGGCACATATTTTTCAGGCGGAGAAACTCAAAGACTTTCTATAGCAAGAGCCTTTCTCAAGAATGCGGATATTATAATTTTAGATGAAGCTACAGCTTTTGCGGACCCTGAAAACGAACACATAATTCAGGAGTCTTTTAAGAAGTTGTCAAAGAATAAGACAACACTGATGATTGCACACAAACTATCTACTGTAATAGATGCGGACAGGATACTTGTTATGGAAAAAGGTAAAATTGTAGAAGAAGGTAAACATTCAGATTTGATAGCCATAAACGGGTATTATAAAAAGCTTTGGGATGAATACCAAAAATCTGTAAATTGGAAGATAGGAGGTTAAGATATGATTTCTTATTTTATGAAACGATATGCTATGTCGGAAAAAGGCGCAATTAATTTAAAAAAAGCAATCTTTTCACATATCTTTGTCAATTTAACGAAATTATTTGCACCAATGATTGCCTTTATGTTTTTGTTCCAGTATATAGGCATTTTAAAGGGTATTGAAAGTTATAATTTCACTCCGCTCCATTATGTTATATTAATCATAGTAATGATGATAGTAATGTTTTTAGTTGCAAGATGGGATTATGTAAGACTATACACCAATGTGTATAACGAGAGTGCAAATTCAAGAATTGATTTGGCGGAAAGATTAAAGAAATTACCTCTTTCTTATTTTGGAAAAAGAGATTTAACAGATCTTGCGGAAACTATGATGAATGACATGACCTTATATGAAACTATATTTTCACATGCCGTTCCTCAAATATATGCAACCACTGTTTCCACAAGTGTCATTGCTTTAATGCTTATTATTTATAACCCGAAATTGGCTTTTGCAGCATTGTGGGTGATTCCGGTTTCACTTCTAATAATATTTTTATCAAAGAAAAGTCAGAAAAAAATAGTACAAAGCTGGATAGATGATAATCGCAAGGTGTTTGATGATTTGCAGGAAAAGATTGAGCAGATAGAACAAATAAAATCTTACAATTTAGAAGAACGAATGCTGAATGATTTCTTCACAAAATTAAATATGTCTACAAAACAGAAAACAAAGGGCGAAGCTGCTGCAGGAATATTTACAGGAATAGCCACTGCAGTTTTAAAACTTGGCATTATAAGCGTTGCCGTTATCGGTGTAAACATGCTTATGGCAGGTGAGATAAGTGTACTGGTTTATATAACGTTTTTAATGCTGACAACGAGTATTTATCTCCCTATAGAGGGAATAATTACTTTTATGTCTATGATAATTATGCTTGATGCTGTGGTTGGAAGAATAAAAGAAATAAAAACTATGCCGATTCAGGAAGGCAAAAAACATATGGAAATTAAAAATTATGATATTGAATTTAAAGATGTTTATTTTGGATATGATAATTATTCCGTAATAAATGGTGTGAGTTTTATCGCAAAGCAAGGTGAGATCACAGCCTTAATCGGTTCAAGCGGAAGCGGAAAAACAACGCTTACCAAACTTGCCGCAAGATTTTGGGATATAGACAGAGGGAAGATTTTAATAGGCACGGAAGATATAAGTAAGGTTGAGCCGGAAACTTTACTTAAAAATTTCTCCATAGTATTTCAAGATGTTATCCTATTTAATTCAAGCATAAAGGATAACATTAAAATCGGCAAAAAGGATGCTACAGATGATGAAATAGTAAGGGCGGCTAAAATAGCAAGATGTTATGATTTTATAAATAAAATGCCTGAAGGAATCGATACGATAATAGGAGAAAACGGACAAAGACTTTCCGGCGGAGAAAGGCAAAGAATATCAATAGCAAGGGCTGTTCTTAAAGATGCACCGATTATACTGCTTGATGAAGCTACCGCATCTCTTGATGTTGAAAATGAAAGCCTTATTCAGGAAGCTTTGTCTGAACTTATAAAAGAAAAAACAGTTATAGTTATTGCTCACAGGCTCAGAACAATAAGAAATGCAAATAAAATTGTTTTATTAAATGCCGGAAAAATAGAGGCAATAGGTACAGACAGCGAACTTTGTAAAAGCTCAGAATTTTATAGGGCAATGCTTGAAATATCAAATATTCGGTAAGAACTGAGGCAAACAGCGGATGCCGGCATTTTCTCGGATAACTTACGTATAATCCGAGAAAATGCCGGTTCTTTTTTCCTTAAAAGATATAAAAGATAAACCATACTCCAATCGGATCAAGGACTATAATTATATTTTATCACAACATCTTTGTGCTTCATAAGTATGTGCTATAACTGTTTGTAAATATTTTGCCGCCTGTACAGTATTGTTAAATTCAAGTTCTCTATAATCAATTATTTCCCCCAAATTTATACTTACATTAGCCGAGCGTAATTTATGTTCACGCTCATAACACGCTTCTGAATTATAAAATGTAACAGGAACAATACGAGCCGCTGTCTTGGCGACTAATTTAAAACTGCCCGGTTTAAAATCCCTGACTTTTTCCTCCTTAGTTCTTCCTCCCTCGGGAAAAATTACAATCGAATATCCGTTTTCCAGCCTTTCAATGCCTTTATTAATTACTTCTATTGATTTTTTAATATCACCTCGCTCTAAAAACAAACATCCGACATCCACAAACCATTTTCCTATAAACGGAAATTTTTTAATCTCACTTTTTCCTATAAATATAAATGGTCGCTCCATTATCGCTATCATTATCAAACTGTCAAAGTTGCTTCTATGATTTCCGATATAAACAACCGGTTCATCGTACATTGTACATCCCTGAACTTCTATCTTTACACCTAATATTTTTAACATTTTTCTTATAATCTTCTGTAAGCTGTAAAAATTTGCATCATGCTCATCTTTCTTATTCTTATATCTTATATGATTCATCAATCTTTTAGGATATGAATATAACATAGCTAAAAGAAAATACAATAATGTAACGATAATTCTCATATCATCTTTTCCTTTTTATATCAACTTCCCATTAGCTCCATAACTTTTCTTGCTATTAATATTTTAAATATCATAATATATTCTAAAATATTTTAATATTAAACTTACAAAATACAATTTTTATATTTTATTTCTCTTATTATAAATTTTATGAAACAAATTTAAAAAAGCTGTATCAAAATATACTATACCTGATTGTTCCAATCAAGCCTATGCAGATCGCCCTTTGTAGCCATATTTTTAAAATTATTCTGTCTTAAAGCCTCGTAAAGTATTATTGAAACCGAGTTTGAAAGATTTAGGCTGCGTATATCGCCCCACATAGGTATGCGTATACATCCCTGTCGGTTTTGCACCAGCATCTCTTCAGGAATACCTGCACTCTCCTTCCCGAACATTATATAATCATCCGGATTAAATTTCACATCACAATAAATCTTTTGAGCTTTTGTAGTTGCCATGTATATACACTTTAATGCAGCCGGATTTTTCTCATAAAAATCAGCTGTATCCGTATATCGCCTTACATCAAGCTTATCCCAATAATCAAGTCCTGAACGCTTAATCGCTTTTTCATTCAGCCTGAATCCCAAAGGTTCTATAAGATGCAGCACTGCACCCACAGCTGCACAGGTTCTGCCTATATTGCCGGTATTTGACGGTATCTCAGGCTCAAGAAGCACTATGTTCATTTAAAACTTTCTCCTGATATAATAAAATAATATAGTCGGTTCCAAAATAAAAACGCTGTATATTTTAAAAATCTCCTTTGATTTTTTCAATATCCGCTCCGAGTTTATATATCTCATCCTTTGCAGGACGGTTAATATATTCGATATTTTCCTTATCAACTATAAGCTTTTCCCTGTCTGTACAGAGTATTCCAATCTTTGCAGTGCAGATACCCGCAGACTCCAGGCTGTCAATTATACTGTAAGAATCCTTGCAAAATATTATATATGAGCTGCTTAGAAGTCTGTACGGATTTAATTTATAATATTCGCAGATTTCAACTGTAAGTTGGGTTATAGGTATGGCTTTAAGCCTTATCCTCATACCGCAGTCATTATCACAGGCATATTTAAAAAGTGCACCGAGTATGCCGCCTTCATCCGCCTTTATTATATCAGCACTTTTCAAACAGCTTCCACATGCCTTTATTATAATATCCTCAGAAAGTTTTTCATAAATATCCGCCCGACTTTTGTATAAGCTAAGACAGGAGCTGTTAAATTTCTTTAACAGCTCCTCCTTTTTAATCTTTAATATTAAGTCTGTCCCTTTTTCACCTGCACAGCCTGCAACTACTATATCTCCTGTATATAGATACTGCTTATCCTCCGATTTTTCATTCATTATTACTCTCCCGGTCCTATAGGTTCAACTACCGGAGCAGGGGTTACCGCTTCAGTTGTTGAGCTTCCCGGTCCTTTTGTTGTTTCCTTAGGTGATTCATTGCCCTTTGTAGGAGATGTACTTGAAGATCCCGGATTCGAAGGATTCGGATCGGTATTTTCTGATGAAGAAACATCTGAACCCTGTGCTGATGATGAAGCAGCAGCTTTACCTGCTCCCGTACCTCTTCTGTAAACGGAATTTGAAACCATATATGTATCAGTTGATATAAGAGTCTTTTCAACCTGTGCACCATTTACCGTTACTACCTTCCAAAGCCTTGAGGTCCTTCCGTTATGCCCTGCAGACTCCTTTACCTGTGAGCCGGCAGGAAGACTCGGATCATCCTTATAGGTAACTCCTGCCGGAGTATTTGAAAGCACCTCTGAAACATATTCAACCTTGCGGTCTGCCGATCTGGTTTCCTTGCCCCATATAGTAAATGTCAGTTTTCCGCCATTGGTATAGCTCTCAACATATATAGGCGTATCCTTGTTATTTACAATCTTTATATCTTTGTAGGTTCCCGCTATCGCCGCATCTGCACTTGCAGGGCAATAACTTACCGTCATTGAATGGTTTTTTCTCTCCTTAATGCCTATCTCCGCACGAAGCGAAGCGTTATAAAGAGTGGTTGCTATCTGGCATGCACCTCCGCCCACACTGTCAACAACCTGTCCGTTTTCATAGGCATGAGCTATCTGGTATCCGTTTTCAGCAGTAAAGGGCTTCATATTTTCATAGCCTGAAAGTACTTCTCCGGGCATAAGCAGATGCCCGTTAAGTTTATTTGAACCTACTCTTATATTATTTGCCCTTGCCGCCGATGAACTGGAAAAATCAGTTGTATAGGTACCAAGTACATCTTTTATCGCTTCAAGATCTGAACGCTTTATCTTTGCCTTGTCAACCTCAGTATCGGCTGTGATATTTACCTGTGAACCGTCCTGTACCGACTTAAGTGCTTCATCAAGCTTAAGCTTCGTAGAGTCCTTATCTATCTTTACACCGTCTGATTCGTCCTTTATTTTAAACTGCCCATTTTCCCTGGTAATTGAGGCGTTTGAAACTTTTGAAGCAAACATATCAAAATTCTTATCCATAAATTCATCAAATTTTGTCCTGTCCGTTTCAATCTTACAATCTATATTAACAGGATTTTGCTGCAAATCCGCCTGTTTCATATAACGATTTACGATATTGCCGGCAGTATAATCATTTACCGCCTGTTTTGCCATATCCACTTCCTTCCACTCAACTCCGAGGTCCTTTGCGGTAGTTGAAGCCTTATGACCGTTCACCTCAATCTCTATTGTCCGGTTTTCTATACTGTCGGCATAAGCCGCAATCTTTTCATCAGCCTCCTGAGGAGTCAGACCTTCAATTTGGACATTTCCCACGTTTAAACCTGAAGGCACTGTCGCCGCATATGAATTATCTATATTAATAAAAAGTCCTATACCAGCCAAAGCTGCTATTAAAGCACTCTTAGTCATTAAGGGACTCAATCTCATGACCTTAGTTTTCCTCCTTGAAAATATTCAACATTTATTTCTTTATAAAAATTTGCCCTTTATATGTATTCAGGCACCACTATATTAAAAATATGCAGTCCACAATCCTGCAAGCATTGGAAGTATCATTGCAATAACAATTATAATTACAATAATCGTGGATATTAATTGATTTCTCTTCTTTTTCATCTGTCCTCACCTGCCGTCTTAATCAGCCAGCTTTAAATATTTACAAATTTACACACCTGTTTTGTATCTGCAGCAAATCTTCCATATCATGTAAACCGGATTGTATGTAGACATCTCTCCCAGATACTGACAGTTATTTTAAGATAGTTCAAAAAATTACGCAAGTGTTCTTTTTGTGTCCTGGCAGTTTTTTAGTGTTTTTTATCTTAATATTCAATAACTTTTCCATGAAGATACATAATATAAATATAAATTTTAAAGCTGTAATTTTTATTAAAATACCATTATAACGGGAAATTATAAACTCATTTTTCCTATATTTATATTTATGTAGCCTGAATTGAGTTGCCGTTTTTCATTATACCTGTCGGACAGTCCTTATTTAAAAAACACTCACCGCATTTTTCACGCCTTGCAATACATATAGTTCTTCCAAGCGTTATTATATCAATATTCCATAGTATCCAATGATCCTTCGGAAGTATTTCCATAAGGTCATTTTCAACCTTAACCGGATCTTCATTTACGGTAAGCCCCAGCTTGGCACTTATCCTTTTTACATGCGTATCAACCACTATACTTGGAATATCATAAATATTTCCCCTTATAACATTGGCAGTCTTTCTCCCTACTCCTGCCAGACTTACAAGTGCGTCTATATCGGAAGGAACCTTTCCGTCATATACTTCGAGCAATCTTTTGGCACAAAGTATCAGATTTTTTGCCTTTGCTCTATAAAGTCCTATTGAATTGATATCTCTTTCCATTTCTTTTATATCCGCACATGCAAAGTCATTTAAAGTCTTATATTTTACAAACAAATCATTTGTTACTATATTAACTCTTTCATCAGTGCATTGTGCACTTAATATTACTGCAAATAACAGCTGCCAGTCATATCGGTAGTTCAAAAAACATCTTTTTTGTGTACCGTACTTATTATCAAGCTTTTCAAGTATTCTGGCAACCCTTTCATGTTTCGCTTTTTTAGTTTCTTTAAATGTACCTTTTTTCATATAATCAGCTTACACGTCTATTATTATCTGTCTGCCTGTCGGCTGATATTGGTAATACCTTACTCCTGCCGAATTCAACATGCGTTTACTTGCCCTGACAACATCGGTATCGGCATATTTGTCATCCGCATACACTATTGTGCGTATGCCTGCCTGTATAATCGCCTTTGCACATTCATTGCATGGAAATAATGTTACATACAGCTTGCTTCCCTCAAGACTTGTTCCACGATAATTTAATATGGCATTTAATTCACCATGCGTAGAATACAGATATTTTGCATTATAAGGGTCTTCCGCCTGACTGTCCTTTCCCCACGGAAATTCGTCATCAGAGCATCCCCTTGGAAAACCGTTATAGCCCATTGACAATATTTTATTATCACTGCTCACTATACATGCACCAACCTGTGTACTCGGATCTTTTGAACGCTTTGCAGACAAGGCTGCCACTCCCATAAAATACTCATCCCATGTTATATAGTTATCTCTTTTTCCCGACATATTTCTCACCTGACTGTAAATTAAATTTATACATCTATAACCTTATAGGAAGCGGCTTTTAAAAGCCTGTTCATAACAGCTTCTCCTATACCGTCCCTTTCAAATGCTTCTGAATATATTATATCAACCCCGGCTTTATCAAACTGCCTGAGCACTTTAAAAAGATTATGTGCCGTACTTTTTTTGTCTTTTTTACTTCCAACCACAATTATACAGGCACTATGCCTGATTTGATCGTACAGCTGCAGATTTTCTTCAAGTGTAATTATACCTGCCCGTCTTCTTTTTGTAATATCATCCTTTACAAGCCCTGATATCTTTTCTGCAACAGCCCTGCAGTTTCCCTTAACTATAAGTATATCCGCACATGGTGCATAATGCCGGTATTTCATACCCGGTGCCTTAGGCTTTAATTTTTTATCTTTAAATAGCTTTTTATCATATACTGCCCTGTAGGCATCGGGTATAATTTTCTTTATATCATAAAGACTTAAAGCACCCGGTCTTAATATTACGGTTTCAGATGTACTTACATCAATTATAGTTGACTCAAGCCCTATTTCAGCCGGACCTGCATCTATTATCACATCAATCCTTCCGCCAAGGTCCTCAACTACATGTGAAGCCAGAGTAGGGCTCGGTTTTCCTGAAGTATTTGCACTTGGTGCGGCTATGGCGGTTTTAGAAAGTCTTATAAGCTGTCTTGCTATATCATCGGCAGGAAGTCTCACTGCCACGGTATCAAGCCCCCCTGATGTTTCATACGGAACAATGGAGCTTTTTTTTAATATAAGTGTCATAGGACCGGGCCAGAATTTCTCTGCAAGAAGATATGCCCTTTCAGGTATATCTTCTGCTAAAAGTTTAAGCTGAGAAATATCCGCTATATGCACTATAAGCGGATTATCGCAGGGTCTTGACTTTGCCGTATAGATTTTTTTTGCGGATTCCGGATTTAATGCATCACCTCCAAGTCCGTATACGGTTTCAGTAGGAAATGCTGCCAGACCTCCTTTTGATATTATTGCCGCAGGTATTTTTAAAACTGAAAAATCAGGGTTTTTCCGATCTATTTTTATTAATTGTGTACTTAGCAGATCCGCCTGACTGCCATATATATTTAACTTATCTTCCATTCTTTAATAAATTCTATAATGCCTATACCGGCATTAACTAAGTCGAATTGTAATTATAATATGATACAAGTGCGAGAAGCGAAGCTGTAGCAATCCTGTATCAATAGGTGTCAAATACTTTTGACACCTACGTCATAATATATAAAATATATGTCTGTTATAATAAAAATATCTTATGTTCCGCACACTGTTTTCTCATTGCCTGAGGCCATATACTTGATTGTACTTCGCCTACATGTGCCCGGTTAAGAAGAAGCATGCAGAGTCTTGACTGACCTATACCTCCGCCTATCGTATAAGGAAGCTCCCCGTTAAGAAGCATTTTATGATAGGGAAGATTCCTTCTATCATTACAACCCGAAATATTCAGCTGCCTGTCAAGAGAGTTTTCATCAACCCTTATACCCATACTTGATATTTCAAGTGCCATATCAAGCCAGTCAAACCAGAACAGTATATCACCGTTTAATCCCCAGTCATCATAATCAGGTGCTCTTGAGTCATGCGGTTCCCCATTTGAAAGAGCCGCTCCTATCCTCTTTATAAATACACAGCCGTATTCTTTTGTTATAAGATTTTCCCTCTCCTTGGGAGTTTTATCGGGATATCTTTGCAAAAGTTCTTCCGAATCTATAAAAACTATTTCCTTAGGCAGGTGATTTACCGCTTCCGGATACTTGTACCAGACCTCATGCTGCATATGCTTTATAATTTTAAATATATTCCTTACAATCTCCTCAAGCTTTTGTTCAGTCCTTTCCTCCCTGTGTATAACCTTTTCCCAGTCCCATTGATCTACATAACATGAATGCAGATTGTCAAGATCTTCATCACGTCTTATAGCATTCATATTTGTATATAATCCCTCTCCCGGATTATAGCCATATTCATGAAGCGCCATCCTTTTCCATTTCGCAAGAGACTGAACCACCTCAACCTCTTCACCCTTGATAGCCGCTATATCAAACGCCACCGGTCGTTCAACACCGCTTAAATTATCATTAAGTCCGCTTGATTTCGGTACAAACAGCGGTGCTGAAACCCTTTCAAGATTGAGTTCCTTGCCAAATTCCTTCTGAAAAGTATCTCGAATATATTTTATAGCCTCCTGTGTCTGCCTGATTGTAAGTACAGGATCATAGTTTTTGGGCAATATAAGTGCCATATTAATTCCTCTTTCATTAAAATATTTATATTTTTAAACTTATCGCTTTAAATAAAGTATTATTAAACCGATAAAACATTATTATTAGACCGGGCTTTAATAATTTGTGTTTAATTTCCTATCTCATTTACAACATCCCATATATCATCCGGTTCAAGTCCCAGTTTCCAGCATGCCACACCTGCAAGGTCCGCATCTTTTATAAGCTTTATCTTAAGAGACATCGACTTTTCCTCTTCCATCCATATATAAGCCGTTCCATCACTTTGCAGAATCTCACCCTTATACTGCCCCAGGCTGTCATCCCATACCAGATTAACCGCATTTTCATCAACCCAATCTTTTGCCGCCTTAATACCCAGTGCTTTTGAAGTAAGTCCATTTTCACCCTGTTTCCAGATTCTTACATAAAAAGGCACTGCATTTATCAGCTTTTCCTTAGGTACCTGTGTAAGGGTGTCTGCTATACCGTTTTTTACAAAACTGTAAGAGGCTACACTTCCCATGGTTTTATCACCCGCATAGTGTTCATCATAGCCCATGTTTATAACATAATCAACCACCTCGGCAAGCCTGTCTCTCTTAAAAAATGTATTAAAGGAAGCATAATTCGGTACATCAACTGAAAGGACTATCTTTTCTTTCCTGCACGCAACTGAAAGTTCTCTTATAAATTGCAGGTAATGTTTTGCCGCAACTTCCTTAAAGCTTTCAAAATCAATATTTATCCCGTCAATATCATAAGTGTTTACATCTTTTATAAGGCTGTCTATAAGTTTTCTGCGGTTTTCACTATCTGCAAACAACACTTCGGATTTTACTTTATCACTCAAATTATCTATAAGAGCCCATACCTGTACCCCTCTTGCATGTGCCTCATTTACATATTGTGCATCTGCAAGTGATGTGTAATTGCCTTCATTATCACTTAAAGAAAACCATGTCGGTGAAACTACGGTAAGACTTCCCGCCCTTTCAAGAAGGTTTGAAAGCCCTGAGTTCGCTTCTGCACTTGTAACCTGATGCCAGCCTAAAATTACAGGTTTTTCAAGACTTATATTTGTATATTTCGCTTTTTCAAAGCTGCTGTGCTTTGCCTCCTCCTTATAATCCGATGATACTCGTCTCTTTTCAACATATCCTATATATCCGTCCCTTGTAAAAACCTTAATCCATGCATCATTTCCGTCCGTACGGGTATCCGAAACCATTATTATATCTTCATCCTTAACCATATCCTTCACTATATCGCCTTTTCTTGAAGATGATACCCTCATTTTTGTATCTCTGCTTATTACCGAAAGCTTTTCAGGGTCCCACTGATCATTTACATATATCCTGTTTACCCCATTGTCCGTATAAATAAGTGTTGAAATATCGGTATAGGTCTTTACAAGCTCTATATACACATATGCCTTTCCATCATCAATTATAATCTGAGGTTTCCCGTCCGAAGACATCGACTGCGTATCTGCATACAGTATCTCATCAGGCGTTGTATAAATAAGCAGGTTTTCCTTATCACTCCAGTAAAACTTGTCATTTAATGAATTTTCTACCCATTCAAGCGGAAGGTAAAAAGCTCCTTCTCTGTTTATTGCCTTAAAATCCTCAATATTATAATTATATATTATAGCCGCTTTATCACCGCTTACTCCAAAATATGCATTTATATCAGCCATTCTTTTTGATGAGCTGTTTTCCTCAATATATATCATAGCGAAATATGCACCTATGCATATTATAATGAGCAGCGGTATTATCCATACTCTGCTTTTTTTCTTTCTTTTCCTTGATACCAAAATTAGGAAACCTCCTTAAATTTGAGATTTCCTAATTATAACATAAAATATTAAATTTTTGCAGTTATATACTTATACGGTATACTTTTTATTGTATTCGAACATACATTTATACAGTACGTTTTTTATACAGCTTTACCAAATGCAATATAAAGCTTTGCCGCCAACCGGCATTAAAATGGTTGTACTGCATATTTGCAATGAAGATTTATATCTTAATTTTTATTTTTTCGAATCTTATCTCTTCTAAATTTTCAAGATTTTTATCAGCTATATAATCTCCCATATATTCACGGCTATATTCAGATACTTTAAGCATATGCATCAAATCATGCGTACTGCTCTTTTTGCCGTCTATATATATAGGAATTCCACTGTTTTTATACCTTAAAAGTTTTTTTACATAAGCCTCCTGTGAAATATACAGGTTTATACCCTGCCTGACAGTATTATCCGGCTTTTCATTATAAGAATTTATCCCATATATCAACCACCTGACCCTTTTCTCCGGCTCCTAAGATCTTTGACTCCTAAAATCTCCGCCTTTAAAATTCCGTCATTTTAGGAGTTAAGATTTTAATGTGTCAAAATATATGATTAATAAGCTTACACCCTTTATTGTACCAAAAACATATATTTCTATTTTAGAGAACCGCAGATAAGACTTTCTCATGAGAAAATCACAGGTATTCTGCACCGTTCCTATATGATTTTTGCCACATATATGCACAGCCTTCTGAAATTTATACCATAAGGAATGTCTGAGGCACATAACTTAAGGTTTTAAAGAAATGCAGACAGCAAAAGTACATTATAGATTTACCGGTTCCGGATACACATGTGAAACAACAATCAGCATTATATTTTCACTCTAATATACAGCTTTCGATATATCATAATGTACTCTGCCGACTTCAGTTTTCTTTTCACACCTGCCTTAAATATCTTCGGTTTTTATGACTTAAACCTATTCATAAAGATATCATTATCTGTCATAAAGATATCATCATAAATCAGTATCTAATAATTATAAAATGATTTTCCAAAGATATGAAAAAGCCGCACATAATAATGATGTAAGCCCTTGCGGAAAAAATATTATAAGACTTTAAGTGGATTTTAATAAAAAGATCTGCATAACCATGCATGAAAGCTTCTGTGTTTGATAGACTTTTACAGCAAAGGCAGATATTAAACTGTATGCTTAATCCCTCAAACAACCTCTTATAAACTCTTTCCTATTATCCTATATCATGCTCTTTACATTTAAAATTATTTTGTGTTAAACTCATTCGATTATATAATCTTAATTACTTGGGATAATCTAAGATTTATAATATATAAAAATATATCATGGTTTGATATCAGCTTCCGTACTGTGTACAGCAAGTTGAAAATAAGATTTTCGATATTTTAGATATTTTTATTTTTTAAGCAGTTATTTGAAACGGATATAAATCAAATATTTTAATCTAAACTGTTTAAAATCCGCCTGCTTAAAGTTAAATTTATATTAATAATCTGTCGTCCGGCCTCCTTTCCCCCACTTAAACCCAGGCAAACAGCCTTTACAGCTTTCAACGGCTATTATATCCTTACTGCATAGTTTAGTCAATTACAAAAATCAGTTCGGTCGGTTTATTTGTAAAATAGAATATTTAGTGTATTTCATTGATTATTTGTACAATCTGATGTATATTATATACAAGCGGGAGTTTTTACACTTACTGCATATATTACCGGTTTCAATACTGCCGGTTTTTTACACCGTTATCTCCCGTTGTTGATGAAAGGGGGTTTCATGAAATTAGAACGGATTAATGAAAATCAGATAAAATGCACTTTATCCAATACGGATCTGCTTGCCCGCAATATCAATCTAAATGAACTCGCATATGGCACTGAAAAGATTAATATACTTTTTAATGAGCTGATTCAAAAGGCTGTACAAGAGCTTAATTTTACCGTCAGAGGTCCTTTTCGTATAGAAGCCGTACCGTTCCCGGGTGATAATATGGTTGTAATTATAACCAATGTTGATGACCCTGAGGAGGTTGACGTAAGATTTACAAAGTTCTCACCATTAGAAAATGAGGTTAATGTTTCAATGAATATTGATGATTTTGAAGCAGAAGGCTATACTGACAACCTGATGTTTGCAAAACATAGCTTTTCTGATAATGATCCTGGTGATTTATGCAACCGTATATTCGGTTTTGACTCTCTGGATGATGTTCAGGAAGCGGCAAAAGCGGTAGCAAGCACTTTTAACGGTGTCAGCCGCCTTTATAAAGACCCTGTTTCAGGCATTTATACACTTCTGCTTACAGATGAAGGAAATGATCATATAGGCTTTGCCGCATCCTGCAATAAGCTTACTGAATACGGCAGAAAAATTTCTTCAAACTACAGCAGTGTTTCATATATGGATGAGCATTATGATATTATTATAAAGGATTCCGCAATACAGGCGCTTATAAAGTTTTAGCCTTTAAAATATCCATGCGGCAAATTGTCTGAAAAGAACTAAAAAGACCGGCACAGTTATTATATGTGCCGGTCTTTTACATACTTTTATATTCCGACACAGCCCGAATCATGGCTGTGCTTTACTTAATCCTTGATTAAAGAAGCCAAATCACTTATTAGTCCTGGGCAACAATCTCATTAATCTGTGATAAAAGTACATCGCAATCTATACCGTGAACCATACATGCCTCTTCAAGTGATTCACCCGTTGATGCCGGACAGCCTAAACAGTGCATACCTGCCCTCATTAAAATAGGTGCTATATGCTCATTAAGCATTAAAAGCTCTCCGATAGACATATCTTTAGTAATAGTCATAAACTTGTCCTCCTTTATTAAATTTAATTGCAATACTAATATACATTAATAGTATTATAATTGCAAGAAACATCGTAAATATTATTTATACATTATTATTTATACAACTTCTTAAATATTACTGCTTATCTCTGCGGCAAATCCATTGTTTGTCCTTATAATTTTAGATTGCCCGGCAAAAAATTCCAAAAGAGTATTGTTTTGGACAAATTTAAATAAATGTGTTATATTAAATCTATGAATATGTTGATAATTAATTTAATACAAAAAAACACGGCTTTTTTAAAAAAACTTTTTGCAGTAATTTTATATGTGATTCCTGCATGTATATGTATCTCATGTACACCTGCTCCTGAGGCTTCAACAGGCTTTTTATATGAATATGGCGTTTTTTTAAATTTAAGCCCTGAAACTGCCGGTTATGAAGCGAAGCTTGCAAATTACCATACTGTAGTAATTGATGCACAATATTTTTCAAAGGAGGAGATAAAAGGTCTAAAAGATAAGGACCATATTGTATATTCATACCTGAACATCGGTTCAATAGAGAATTTCAGGAATTACTTTAACGAATATAAGTCTCTTATACTTTCAAATTATGAAAACTGGGACGAAGAATACTGGATAAATGTTTCCGATCCCGTATGGAAAGATTTCATAACTGACAGGCTTGCACCTTCACTGCTTGAAAAAGGTGTTGACGGTCTGTTTATAGACAATGTTGATATCTACTATCAATACCGGTCGGAAAAAATTTATAATTCAGTTACCGATATACTTAAACGCCTTAAATCAAAGAGTCCAAATATTATAATAAATGGCGGTGATACCTTTATAAGCAGATATATAGATGAAAAAAAACAGCCGGCTGATATACTGAGCGGTATAAACCAGGAGACCGTCTTTACTGCAATTGATTTTGAAAAAGGCAGTTTCAAACCCGCAGATATAGAAACACAGGAATATTTTACAGATTACCTTAAGAAAGCCCGAAAGCAAAATATAGATATATTTTTACTGGAATATACAAATGATGACAAGCTTAGGGATGAAATAAAACACTACTGCGATATCAATGGCTATTTATACTATATAAGCAGCTCTATTGAGCTTAATTAATGAATTTATGCACAAACAATTGCCTCACATCTTGAAATTTTACAGCTTTTCGTATACAATGTGTTTGCGTTGAATAATATATCAAAAGGAGGAAGTTTTTCATGGCTCATGTTATAAAAGACGGATGCATCATGTGTGGTACCTGTGCAGGTGAATGCCCTGTAAGTGCTATATCAGAAGGAGATCCTAAATATGTGATTGATCCTGATACATGTGTTGACTGTGGTGCATGTGCTGCGGTATGTCCTACGGGATGTATAGAAGCCTAATGCAATGATGCAGATATAATATCCTGTTAAATAAAATTACTTTTTTATATAGATGGGAAATTCAAAACATATTAAAAGACGGGGAGGATGCTCAGCCTTCCCGTCTTTTAATATGTTTTATGAAATTATAAAATACAGCATTACTTCTTTGACATCAGGAGTACAGGCTATCTGCGGTATAGGCTCAGGTGTATATATCACTAGTAACTGAGCTTTGTTGCAGAACTGTCTTGTTCTGCTGAATATCGGCTCATGTATATATCACTAATAACCCGATACTCTTACACTATGTTTATCTGCCCTAAATTAAACCGTTTTAGAAAATCATGGTATGAAAGCATAAAAATTTTACAGGCAGTATTATATGTATATTTAATGTCATATAAAAAATGAATTTACTCTATCAGCATTTTCCTGTGTCCAACCCCCAAACCAATCAAGTTTGCCATTATCTAAAAAGAGCAGATAATCACAACATTCCTTCAAAAGTTCAGGATCATGAGTTATAATAAACAAAGTTTTTCCCTCACTGCTAAGGTTCTTCATAAGTTTAGAAACTCCTAACATATGTTTATAATCCAGACCGCTTGTCGGTTCATCAAAAATCAGCAATTCTTTACCACTTGCGATAGCACTCCCAATTGCAACTCTCTGCTTCTGTCCACCGGACAGAGAAAGAGGATGCACATCATAAAACTTTTCTAAGTTCAAATCTTTAAGTATCTTATCCGCCTTTTGCTTAGCCTCTTCATTATCATTTTCCATACTTAGGAGGATTTCATCCAACACACTTTCTGTAAATAGTTGATGGTTTACATCCTGCATTACCATATAGCTTTTATTTTTCCAGTCTTTTGCCGAAAATATACTGCCCTTGTAATTAAGAAAACCTTTCGTTTTTTTCTCAAGTCCACAGATTGATTTTGCCAATGTTGATTTTCCCGCACCATTATACCCTAATATTCCAACTATTGCACCGAAAGGTATCTTTATTTCTGGAATATCAAGAAACTTATATTTCTTATATGAAAATGAAATGTTGGTAAAGCTAAAAGTTTCATCTTTATTAGTATGCTCTTTTTCTTCAAAATGAATAGCTGTACGGGAGCGAAGCCCCATTTGATGAATATCTTTTTCGTCAATTTTTTTAAATTCTTCAGTAGACATATCCCTGATGATTTTTCCGTCTTCCATGTAAATAATCCTGTCTACAAGCTCCATCAGATAATACAGGCGATGCTCGGCAACAATAACAGTCTTACCCTGAGCTTTCCATTTCCTGACTACTTCTTTTAGGTCTGAAATCGTGCGAAGATCCAGATTGGATGAAGGCTCATCAAGGATAAAAATATCGGGCTGCATTGCTGCAACGGAAGCACAGGCGATTTTTTGCTTTTCTCCACCTGATAATGCAAACAGATTGCGGTCAAGCAAATATTCCATGTTTAAGTCTTTTGCCACCTGTCCAATCCTATGATACATTTCCTCCCTTGGTATTCCTGTATTTTCACAGCCAAAAGCGATTTCACTGGTAGAATCTATACTGAAAAACTGTGAGCGTGGATTTTGGAACACAGAGCCGACTTTTTGTGATAACTCATACAAGGTTATACCGGATGAATCTACATTATTAATCAATATCTGCCCTTTTAGCTCTCCCTGATAGTATGTCGGAGCAAGCCCGTTGATAAGACGGGTAATTGTAGTTTTTCCACATCCGGAAGCCCCACAGAGCATAACAATCTGCCCTGAGGGGACGGTTAGGTTTATATCATATACGCCGGATTTATGTTCCTCTGTATGATAAAAAAAGGATACATTCTTTAGTACAATCATAACTCTTACATTCTCCCGACTATTATCCATATTATTAAAAGAACTGTAATAACCGCCATTCCTATGTCGTAAATACCAAAACTGAGCTCTACCAGGCAGCTTCGCTTTTTAAGACCTCCAAGCCCTCTTGATAACGCAGCGGCTGAAAGCTCTTCACCTATTTTTGCTATCGACATCATCAGAGGGATTACCCTGTACTCCAAAATCAATATCGGATTCTTCCAAAACTTAGGAGTTCCAAATCTTACTTCTCTCATCCGCATTGCATTGCCAATAGATCTGCTTTCCTCACCCAGGGTAGGAATAAAGCGAAAAACTACCGAAACCGGTATAATGAAAGCTTCCGGAACATGGCATAGATTCATCGCCGATATAAATTCATTCGGTTTCGTTGATTTAATAATATAATATCCGAACATAAACACCGGGAAAAAACGGAAAATCAGTTCTGTAATAAGCCCTAAAAACATAGCAAGTAAATAAGGAAATTCCAATTTTCCGTGAAGTAACTTTGCAAGTATCGCAATTATAAATAAGCCACCATAAATAAAAGCCGGGCGATACCTATGATTCGACAGCAATAAAACTATGGGAATAAGCACAAGCACACTGTTCATGAGAAGATTCTTATTAACAAAAAATATAAGGGTTGCAAGCACAAACATAAAAAGGACTTTTGTACGAGGGTCAAGGTATACTCCCCTGTGTTTTGGAGGTCTATATATTACATTCTCCTTCATCTATGCGATTCCTGCCCTTTCAAAGTGCTTTTTAAGCATCTTTCTGCCAAAAAATGCACCAATGATAGAGGAAACCAGAATGATGCCAATTCCTGCAAATCCCATCCATGAAGGCATATACCTGCTAATACCTGCAACATATTCATCTCCCATTGAATCTCTTACCTGCTCCATATAGGTAGCTGTTAAAAGCCACATAGGTGCAGCACAGCCTATCATACCGCAAGAGAAAATCCAATAACCAATTACGTCGAACTTAAAGCTTTTATATTTTCCAAGACTTAGTACCAGATCTGACAGCAGCCCTGCCAGAATGTATGTAATTGTAGGAATATAGGTGTAACCCATCAGATACCAGAAAACAGCCAGAATAACTCCCATAATTGAAACCATACCAAATTTTTCCACTTTAGTTAAAAACAGCATAAACGGTATTCCGGTTACAATAGGAACTAAAATATATTCTAGCGGATAAAGAATCGGTATAGCCCCTAACATTCCAATTGCAAAGAAAACAACAAGGTATATAGCGGTATAAATTCCGACATTAATTAGATCCTTTGCATTTAACTTACTGTTTTTCATCACAAATACCTCCTAAAAATAATAAAATTTATAAATATAACAAAATTAATTTGATCCCGTATTGAGATATAAAACCTAACAAACAGCTTTCATATCTTCATTTTATCTCTTACATTTTCCACGCAGTTGCATCTTCTCGTTCCGCTATAAAACGGCGATAGATTCCTTCTTTATGAATAAGTTCATCGTGAGTGCCCTGCTGCTCTATCTTCATTTTATTGATAACCAGAATCCGATCCGCATGTCTTACAGTTTTTAGCCTATGTGCTATCATAATTACGGTTTTATCTTTTGTAAGTGCTTCAATCGCATTTTGCAGCCTGTCCTCATTTTCCGGATCTACATTGGCAGTCGCTTCATCAAGTATTATAATCGGCGCATCCTTTAAGATAGCTCTTGCTATGGATATTCTCTGTTTTTCGCCACCCGAAAGATTCATACCCCCTTCTCCGGCAACAGTTTCATATCCAAGCGGCAGACTCATGATAAATTCATGGCAACAGGCACTTTTAGCTGCTGCGATAACATCTTCTCTCGATGCTTCAGGTTTTCCAAATCGGATATTGTTTTCAATCGTATCCTGAAACAGATATACCTTTTGAAAAACAATGCTTATCTGACTCATCAACGACTCCAGTGTATACTCTTTCACATCATGTCCGCCAATCAAAATGCTGCCATTGTCAACATCCCAGAATCTGGCTATCAGATTACACATAGTTGTTTTTCCGGAACCGCTTGGACCGATTATTGCAGTAAAGCTTTTATCCGGAAGTGTTACTGAAATACCGTCCAATATCTTTTTCTTTTCATAAGAAAAGCTGACATTATTAAATATAATATCATGGTTAGACGGCGATAATTCTTTCCCATTTGAATCCATTTGCACAAGATCATCTGTCCGGTTCGCATCCTCAATAGAGCTGCTTACTATACGTAAGATTGACATTGCACTTCCTGCGGATTCAAGTCCTGAAAAAACGGAAAATGAAATTATAATGCTCATCAGTGTGGTAAGCAGATTCATTTCTCCCTTAAAATAAGAGTAAAGTGCAAACAGCATAATCCCTACACTGCACATTCTAAGTACCATTTCCTGCATTATAGTGTATGGAGTAAATAGTTTCTCCAGATTCAGATTGGCATTCCGGCTGTTTTGCATCGCAGTTTTTAGTTTTTTATCACCCTTTCCGGTCAGGTTAAACGCCTTTATTATCAACATTCCCTGTAACTGTTCCAGTAAGGCATCTACCAGTTTTTCCTGTGCCTCCTGTCTAAGCGGAGCTAAATTTCTTGATTTTCTTTCCATAACAGAAGTAACCCACAGATATAGTATAATTCCTACAGTTATAAATATTCCAATCTGCCACCGGTATACCAAAATCATTAGTAAAAATACTATTGAATCAATAAAACCGCTCATCATATTAACGAGAACCATAGGTGCTGTATTCTCTACTTCATCAAGTATTGTTGTGGTAATACCTGTGATTTCTCCAAGATTATTCTCATTAAAATATCCCATAGGAACGGTCTTTAACTTGTTTCCGATTGATATACGTTTTTCTGCCACCATAAAATAACCGGCATGTGTTCTTTGTAACTGTGCAAATTTATCTGTTACAGTTCTTCCCAAAATACTAATCAAAAGAAAAGATAGTGCGATTATCATTGGTTTTGTATCTCTCTCACCATTAATTATCGCTTTCAAAATAAAATATATTGCACTGATTTGTAACATATTAAACATTGCATAAACAAATCCCAACAGCACAGATTTATTGAGATTGCCTTTTTCTTTTCCGGAAAAATCCCATATTTTCTTTAATGCATCAATCATAATACCTCTCCCTCCATAGCGCCTATATGTGCCGTCCACATTGACCTGTACCGGGCATTTTCCTTTAAAAGCTCCTCATGTGTACCAATACCATTTACACGTCCATTATCAACCACAACAATTTGCTTTGCATCCTTGATTGTAGAAAGGCGATGTGCAATTACTATCACTGTTTTCCCTTTAACAAGCTTGGAAATCGCTCTTTGTAAAACGGCTTCATTTTCCGGATCTATATATGCAGTTGCCTCATCAAGAATTATAATTGGTGCATTCTTTAAAATTGCTCTGGCGATAGAGATTCTCTGTTTTTCTCCGCCCGAAAGATGGTTGCCGCTTCTGCCTACAATTGTGTCGTAGCCGTTTTCTAAGCCACAAATAAATTCATGGCACCCTGAAAGACGTGCAGCCGTTTCAACCTCTGTATCTTTTGCAGAGGGTTTCCCAAGACGAATATTTTCCCGTACCGTTTCATTAAAGAGATAATTATCCTGTGAAACAAAGGCTACCAGATCATACAGCTGTGAAAGAGGGATTTTCTTCGTATTTACATTACCAATACTTATTTCACCTTGTATTATATCCCAATATCCCGCAATCAGCCTCGCAATAGTTGTTTTTCCCGAACCGCTCTCACCAACCAGTGCAGTCAAGGCATTTTCAGGAATATCAAGACTTATGTCATGTAATATTTCCTTATCATCGTGGTATGAAAAAGAAACATTTGTAAGACGTATGTTATTGTTGGGGATGGAGACAGCTTCTGTGCCATGTATCTGTTCTTCGCTACACAATATCTTATCTACAGAACCAACTATGGTTCCGACCTTTGCAAGACTGTCTATAAAGCCCGTTGCTGCAAGAAGAGGTCCGACAATTCCAAGAGATAAAATAATTGTCGTTATAAATGTCCCGGCACTTAAACTTCCACTTGTATAAAGCAACCAGCCTATAGGCAAAATAGTAATCATAGTTGTAGGGGATATTGCTTTTGACAATGAAAACGGATACTGGCAGCCTTTCATCCAGTTATAGTAATAATCCGCATTTGCGAGAATTTTTTCGGAGTATTTTTTATATGAATTATCTCCTTGATTAAATGCCTTGATAACTTCAATACCGCTCATATATTCCACAATAGCCGCATTCATCTCGCCATTTACTTCAACGGATGCCTTATACTTTTCTCCATAGTCCCGCATCACCAGCCCCATAAACAACATGCCTACAGGTATAGAGACCAGTGAAAGCAGTGCCATACGCCAATCTAAAATAAACAAATAAATAAGAACACATAAAGGACCGACCAGGTTTGCAGTCATCTCCGGAAACAGATGTGCAAGAGGGCGCTCCATACTTTCAACCTGATCAACTATTATTTGCTTCATATCCCCACTTGAAGCATCTAATATAGTACCTAAAGGTAGTTTCGGGAGCTTCTCCATAAGTTTTTCCCGTATTGTATTTAATATGGAAAATGCAGCCCGATGTGAAAAAGCAAGAGCTTTGGCATAAAGCACACTCCTGAGAAGATATCCAATAAAACTAAACAAACATAGAATTAAAAAATATGCTGCCGGGCGATTTTCTTTTCCAATTAATGCACTGACAATCCTTGCCGCCATTACATATGGAAGCATTCCGGCTAAAACTCCTAAAACAGCCAGAAAAATTGCAGTCTTAAGACGGGCATGCTCTGTCTGACCTAGCTCCCATAGACGCAATAACGCTTTTTTTGTACTCATAGTATAACCTCTTTATTTTAAATTAATTTAAAGATAACTTAGGTCGCTTACTTAGTTATCTTTGTGTTTTAAAAATATGCCGCATTGCTGCGGCAATATCAAATCTTAAGCAGCTTTCTCCAGCCTGCGGAAAAAAATTCTGCCAGACTTTGAGCAGAAGCCAAGGCTGCTTCCTCGCTAAAATCATGCAATATAGGTTCAAAAAGACAGGCATAATAGGCATGCAGGATCATATGCAGTTCATTATGAGTTGCATGATGATATGCAATACCTTTTGTGTTAAGCACATCAAACATACGATATGTACTGCTCAGTTCCTTCTCAACAAGCCAATCAATATAATCACTGTATTTTGTTCCGTCAGAAGAACATAGAATAAGCTTAAATGCATCAAAATGCAGATAAATATAATGAATAAATTCCGTAATGGTTTCTATTGAAATCTTCCATACTTCATCTGTATTTCCTGCATCTATGTAATCAAAGCATTCTCCCTCTGCTATATCAAATCTGGCAAGAAGTCCATTTGCCGCATCATCTACAAGCTCACTGAAAATGGCAGATTTGTCCTCAAAATGTCTATAAAAAGCACCGGTAGTTACACCTGCAGCCTTGCATAGAGCCCGAAGATTTGTCCGTTCATAACCATATTTTAAAAACAGCCTTTTACCGCTTTCCAGTATCTTTTTATGTGTAATTTCATATTTTTCAGTTGCCATTTCTCTCCTTTTTGATAACTTTGTTATTATTATACTTTCAATAAAGTTAGTTGTCAATAACTACAGTTAAACCAGGTAGCTTTAATCTTTAAATAACTTTGATATTCAGGAAACATTTTTATATATTTTTGTTATCTTTAAGCACATAAAAGGCTCCTTTCAGAGCCTTATGATAGTCAGGGTTTTATATACTTACCTATTCCCGTCTTTTAATATGTTTTTATGAAATGTTTTATTCTCTTGCTATATTTACAAATTTAGTAGTTTCCGGTTTCCATACAAGTTTTACGGTCCCTATCGGACCGTTTCTCTGCTTTGCTATTATAACCTCAGCCTCATTTATATTTTCAGTATCCTTTTTATAGTAATCCTCTCTGTATAAAAACATAACTATATCGGCATCCTGTTCTATGGCTCCCGACTCTCTGAGATCGGAAAGCATAGGTCTGTGGTCCGTTCTGGTCTCACATGCCCTTGAAAGCTGAGAAAGTGCTACTACCGGTGCCTTAAGTTCCCTTGCTAGAGCTTTTAAATTCCTTGAAATCTCAGATATCTCCTGCTGCCTGTTTTCAGAAGATTTACCGCTTCCGGACATAAGCTGAAGATAGTCTATTATAACTATATCAAGCCCCTTTTCAAGCTTTATCTTCCTGCATTTGCTCCTTAACTCAGTTATACTTATACCTGGTGTGTCGTCAATCATTATCTTTGAACTTCCGACCTGCACCACCCCTCTTATAAGCTGATCCCAGTCATTGTCATTTAAGTTTCCTATCCTCAATTTTTGTGAATCAATTCCTGTTTCCATGGCAAGCATACGCTGTACAAGCTGTTCCGCACTCATCTCAAGCGAAAAAATCATACAGGGCATATTTTTTTTCATTGCCACATGCTCAACCACATTAAGTACAAATGCTGTCTTTCCCATAGACGGTCTGGCTGCTATAAGGACAAGGTCCGAGGGCTGGAAACCGCTTGTCTTATAATCAAGATCTATAAAACCCGTGGGAATTCCGGTAACGCTTTCCTTCGTACGGCTTGCCTGCTCTATCCTGTTGAGTACATTTTCAGCAACCTTTTCTATAGGCTTAATATCAGTACTGCCTCTGCTCTGAAGCACCTTAAACATATTTTTTTCAGCCTCTGCAAGTATATATTCCATACTTTCCTTACCTGCATAGCAATCAGCTGCAATATTCTCGCTGACCCTTATAAGCCTCCTTAAAACCGCCTTTTCATGGACTATCGAAGCATACGCCTTTATATTCGCCGAGGTTGGCACTGAAACAAGTATATCTCTTACAAAATCAATCCCTGCAACCTCAGGCGGTATATTTTTTTCCTTTAATCTGTCCTGCAGCACCACAAGATCAACAGGCTTGCCCTCATTAAACAGCTCGACCATACTCTCAAACATTATTGCGTACTGTGATGTATAAAAATCTTCCTTGTCAAGTATGTCCATTGCGGCTGTAACTGCCCCTTTATCCATAAGCATGGCACCTATAACCGATTTTTCCGCCTCTATACTATGCGGCAGAATTCTCTTTAATAAAGCCTCATCCATAAAAGATTCTCTTTCTATGCTTCAAGTACTTTTACTGTAAATTTTGCATTGACATCCTTATGGAGCCTGATTGTAACTTCATGACTGCCGAAAGTTTTTATAGGTTCTGCCAGAACGATCTTCTTTTTATCAATATCAACCTTAAACTGATCCTTTATTGCCTGTGAGATTTCCTTTGTAGTTACTGAACCGTAGGTTTTTCCGTCTCTTCCTCCTTTTATCATTATCTCAATTTTGCCGCCTTCAATCTTTCCTGCCGTTTCTTTTGCAAGATCGAGCTGATTTTGAGCAATTTTTTGAGCGTTTGCCTTTTGAAGCTTTAACGTGTTTAAATTCTGAGCATTTGCCTCAACACCTTTTTTCTTGGGGATTAAAAAATTTCTTGCATATCCCTCACTTACTTCTACAACTTCGCCCTTTCGCCCAAGCGACTTTACATCCTCAATAAGAACTATTTTCATTACAGCAAATCTCCTTCTTTTATCATTTCTGAAATAATTTCCTTAATACGTTTTATGGCATTTTCAATACTCATACCCTTAATCTGTGCACCTGCCATAGAACGATGTCCGCCTCCTCCGATCTTTTCCATCATAACCTGAACATTTATCTCATCTATAGACCTTGCACTCACATAAATTATATCATTATACCTGGTAAGAACTACACTTGCTTTTATGCCGATTATGTTTAAAAGCTCATTTGCAGCCTGTGCACCTATAACTGTAGGACTCTCTATACCTTCGGCACTGCATACGCTTATAGCAAAATGCTTGTTATAGATCTCTGCATTATGTACCGCTTCAGCCTTTGCCATATAGTCCGCAGGTTTTTCTCTAAACATCTTTCTTACTCTGGTAATATCTGCACCGCTTCTTCTAAGATAAGCAGCCGCCTCAAATGTTCTTACACCTGTCTGTATATTAAAATTTTGGGTGTCAACTACTATTCCTGCATACATTGCATCGGCTTCACCCGACTTTATTCTTGTAATCTCATCTATATACTGCACTATCTCTGCGACCATCTCACATGCACTTGATGCATAAGGCTCTACATATGACAATACCGCATTGCTTATAATTTCACTGCTTTGCCTGTGATGATCAAGCACAACTATATTATTTATTATATTTAAAAGTTCAGGTTCTTCAGTTATACTCGGTCTGTTTACATCAACTACCACAAGCATTGTCCGGTCGCCTGCAAGCTCCCTTGCTCTGGCTTCATCTATAAACATATCCTCGGGATAATCATCTGAATTTGTAAACTTGGCAACTATCGGTTTTAAAGTTGAATTTACCGCACCCATGACTATATAGGCATTTTTCTCCAGAGTGGCAGCTATTCTCCATATACCTATTGCAGAACCGAAGCAGTCTATGTCCATATTTTTATGCCCCATTATTATGACATTATCCATGGTTTCCATGATTCCTCTTAAAGCATGTGCCTTAACTCTCGCCTTTACACGAGTTGATTTTTCAACACTTTTTGACTTGCCGCCGAAATATCTTATACTTTCACTGTCTTTAACTACTGCCTGATCCCCGCCTCTTCCAAGCGCCATATCCATAGCATTTCTTGCAAAGTCATTTCTTAAAGAAAAGCTGTCGCCACCTGAACCTATGCCAATACTCAGTGTAACACTCATCTCATTACCTATATTGACAGTTTTTACATCATCAAGTATATCAAAACGATTTTCCTGCATTTCTTCAAAATATTCATGCCTTATTATAAATATATACTTATCCTTTTCAAGCCTTTTTAATATACCGTCATATCGTGATATATACTGATTTATTTTCCTGTCTATAAGTGCTATAAGCAGTGAACTCCTTACAGACTCTACATTTTCCATAGCCTCATCATAATTGTCAAGATTTATAAGCCCGACGACCATCTCTTTTTTATCAGCAGCTTCTTTAAGTGCGGTATACTCACTCTCGTCATAAAGACATACTGAGTAGGCACTGACATCCTTAAGTATTATCTCATTTATAATAATCTTATACTTTCTGCCATTATAACATGCACTGAAGCTGTCTTTTTCCTCAATTTCTTCCCACTTTAATTCAGGAAACATAATTCTTATATTTCTTCCGGCTTTTTTATCTCCTTCAATTATCCTGTTGAATTCACGGTTTCTCCACGCAAACCCGCCTGCCTTGTCAATTACTGCATAAGCCATATCAAGCTGATTAAGCATTTTTTTCCCTATATCCTCTGTCTCCATGGCATAGCCGGCAACCGCTCTTTCAAAATTATCTTTTGTGTAATAGTAAAATGTAAGCAGCAGTATTACTGCTGCCGTTACCATAAAGATCATTATCATACCCGCTTTTTTATTTACCAGATTTATGCAGGCTGCCATAAATACAAACATTCCTATCACTGCTATAGGCCATTTAAGATAATATCTTAAAAAATTATCAGGTTTTTGAAACCATTTCATCTGAAGTCCCCTTTATAAAACAGTATATTATGCCGACACATTGCCGTATCGGACAGTTTTATTTTAATACGGTTAAAATCAATATGTCGGCATATCAGATTTACTATGAATTTTATAATAAAATACTATTTATTACATTAAATAACGATTGTATTTCTCAATAACGATCCTAATCTTATATGTATCTTCTTCTTTGGATTCAAATCTTTTTCCATGTTTTACAGTGCCCCTGCTTTCAACAATACTGTTTTCAATAAATACCCCGTTTCCTATAAAAGTATCATTTAAAACGAGAGAATTTTTTATAACTGTATCATTGCCTATATAGACTCTCTTAAATAAAATTGAGTTTTCAACAGTACCGTTAATTATACATCCGCTTGATATAAGAGAATTTCTTACAACGGCTCCGGGATTATATTTTGCCGGCGGTATATCGTCCATCTTTGAATGAACCTCAGGATATTCCCAGAAGAAATAATCCCTTACCTCTTTTTTTAAAAAATCCATATTTGTCTTAAAATAGGAATCAACAGATGCTATATTGCTCCAATATGTATTAATTTTATATGCAAAGATTCTCTTAAGATTTTTATATCTTATAAGAATATCCTTTACAAAATCATATCTATCCTCAGATACGCATTTTTCAACAAGATCAATTAAAAGCCTTCTCCTTATTATATATATTCCACATGATATATCATTGGACTGTGCAACCATAGGCTTCTCATCAAAATCGGTTATACGTCCCTCTTCATTTATGCTGACTATACCGAAACGTGTAGCATCTTCTCCCTCATTAAGACGTTTGCATACTACCGTTATGTCAGCCCTCTTTTCTATATGGTATTCAAGCACCTTGTTGTAATCAAGCTTATATACGCAATTGCCTGCTGCCATAACTACATACGGCTCATGACATTCAGTTAAAAAATTTATATTCTGATAAAGTGCATCGGCAGTACCTCTGAACCAGTCTGTATTATCAGAGGTTATTGTAGGAGTGAAGGTATACAGCCCCCCCTGTTTTCTGCCAAAATCCCACCACTTTGATGAGCTTAAGTGTTCATTTAACGAACGTGAGTTGTACTGTGTGAAAACCACCACTTTTTTTATATTTGAATTACTCATATTGCTTAATGCAAAATCAATACTTCTGTAAGCCCCCGCTATCGGCATCGCAGATATCGCTCTCTTGTTTGAAAGCTCTCTCATCCGCTTTGAATTTCCTCCTGCAAGTATAATTCCTATTGCTCTCATACTATCCCACCTGTCTTTACTATATAACCTCCACTTGGAAGGAAATTGTCCTTATAATCCTCATATACAGTCTCCCCCATAATTGCAGTGTTTTTACCTATCCTTATATTATCAGGTATCACACTTACCTCACCTATGGTTACAAGCTCTGAATTATAAACCTTTTTATCATATTCACTTTCGGCATAGTCTCCGATACCTATCTCACAGCCTGAACCTATAACGCTGCTCTCGGCTACTATTGTATTATAAAGCCTGGTATTTTTCCCTATATGTGAATCTCTCATAACTATCGAGTCCCTTATGACAGCCCCCTCCTCTATAAGTACACCTGCACCTATAATTGATCCTATAACCTCTCCATAGATTTCACTGCCCTCACTTATTATGCTTCTTTCAATATGTGCATTTGAAGCAATATAATGCGGAGGGATTATATCCGTCTTTGTAAATATTTTCCAGTATTCCTCATACAAGTTAAATTCAGGTACTATATCTATAAGCTCCATATTGGCTTCCCAATATGACTGCAGTGTACCCACATCTTTCCAGTATCCGTTATATTCATAGGCAAATACCCGATTTCCGTTTTCATGTATATATGGTATTATATGTTTTCCGAAATCACAGCCGGGTTCATCCTGTAATTTTACCAGTGTTTCTTTTAATACATTCCAACTGAATATATATATACCCATTGATACAAGGTTGCTTTTTGGCTGAGGCGGTTTTTCTTCAAATTCAATCACCTGATTTTTTTCATCTGTAACTACAACTCCGAACCTGCCTGCCTCCTCAAGCGAAACCGGCATTACAGCTATTGTAACATCTGCATTATTTGCCTTATGATAGCCAAGCATAGTCTCATAATCCATCTTATATATATGATCTCCTGAAAGTATAAGAACATAATCGGGATTATATGACTCCATATATTCAAGATTTTGAAAAACGGCATTGGCAGTACCTGTATACCAATCGCTTCCTTTTGAATTCTCATAAGGCGGAAGTATGGTAACACCTCCAACGTTTTTATCAAGATCCCACGGTATTCCTATACCTATATGGGAATTCAGCCTGAGAGGCTGATATTGAGTAAGAACGCCAACTGTACTTATCCCCGAGTTTACACAGTTGCTTAAAGGAAAATCTATAATACGGTACTTTCCACCAAAGGATACTGCAGGCTTTGCGACTTTCTGTGTCAGAACGCCAAGTCGGCTACCCTGACCGCCTGCTAAAAGCATGGCAACCATCTCTTTTTTAATCACTTTACACCTCACAATCTGGCTTTTTATTTTACTTTGTTACGTATTTCATTATATCATATCACATTAATATTGTGAATAATCTATTATAGGGCTGTCGGGAAATAAGGACCGTATATACCAAATCAGCCCGTGTGTATGTTATATAACTTTGATGTCTTGAATCCTCAATTTCTAAAAGCCATTCTCTTAGTGAATGAAAAAAATGATGCGTTATCATCATAAAATTAACAATCCCTCGTTCTTTTTTTCTTTTTTCTCTCTTTTCCTTTTTTGTCATACAAAAAGACCTCATGTGTGAAAAATTTCTTTTTTATATTTTAACTCACAAAAGGTCTTATTGCTTATAATCTTTATATTTTATTGTGAAAACTTTTTATTCCTTAAAGCTGTAGTATATCTTTTGTCAATAAAACTCAGCTTTAGCTTTTATAAATTTAGTTTACCCGATGGCGATCCGGTCTAAACTCTAAAAAAGTAATTGAGGATTTAAACTTTTCCGGCTTATTAGCCAATTATTCAGTTCAGATAAGAGAAGAACAGGGTACAATCCCTATCATGATGTATGCTGTAATTACCTACAAGTGGGTTTTGCGTCCAAAAACAAAACAGCATTATAGAAAAATATCCCGGACAAGTTACAAAGCCCAAAAGCCTTATACTTGACGGGATATTTTAATTCTGTGCCGTAGGGATTAAAATTTCTTATTTCCCGACAGCCCCTATATATGTTTTTATATCATTTACCCAAAACTATAAAGAGCCGAATGTTTCCCTTTATAGTTTTAAAAACAAAGCATGAAAACCAATTCACAAAAATCTTGTTTAAGACTTTTTAAGTATTTAATTTTTTAGGGAAGTTTTACCTTCATATCACGGATAATATTTTCATTTTTTTTATATCTTATTCTCCATAGTACAATATTTTGTGTTTCACTGTTATAGCCGAAAATAAGTTCTACCTTTATACCGTTATCCAAAACATACACAGGATGTAACGTTCCATACCCTTCCGATTCATCCGGGGTGCCTAATATTAATAATACTTCATCCAGTGGCTTCAACATCAATGATTCAAATTTATGCTTTGTTGCAGCATCAATTTTATACATATCATACCTTCTATATAAAAATATTAACATAAATAATAACACAAGAAATAAACTTAATGATAACATTTTTATACTCTTTACTTTCATATATTTATTTTTTGCTGATATAATAAAATCCCAAGTCATGTGTATATCCTCTTTTCTTTGCATCTTTTTTAGGATTTTCAACTCCTTTAATAACCTTTGTCGACCCTGGTTTATGCGACCATGTTCCATCACTATCCTGCCGATACCAATGATAGTCATTATTAGGGTTAACTACCAGTAAAACTGCATATCCACTCGATAGGTTCGGATTATACTTTTCAAATTTTAATCCTATTGCCTCTGCATCACCTCTAACCATTTTCAATAATAACTCATCACCCTTATTGCTACTGTTTAATGCATCTGCTAAACTGTATTTTGAATACTGACCACTAAGTAATCCCGGCTGCAGAGCAAAAGCTTTTTCATAATTAGATTCCTCCGACTGTCTTCTCGTATAAAATGGTGTTTTAGTAATTGGGTTTATCACAAGGTCAAAAGCATATGCATAACAATTAGTAGTATCTAAAAAATATTTATTATATTCTTCTGGACTGTGCCTATATGCATAATTACTTGGAATAGGCATATCATCATTTTTCTTTTTAGAATATAATGCACGTTGTTGTCTTTCTGCAAGTATCTGTTCCCTTTCTTCAAAATACCCCGGTGAACATAGACTATGCATTAATCCTCTCGGATCGGTATACCTATTTGGATTCCCCTTACAATACTCATACCAGTTAAGCCCGTCTTTGATAGGATCTATTGATGTAAACCTCTTATCATCAGCTGAGTACATCCTTGCCTTTGCATAGTACAGCCCCGATATATTGTCATATCTGTGCCCCGTATAACTTGGTACTGCCAGTACACTTTTTTCAAATCCGACTTTTGTATATGTATTTACAGCTTCTCCCCATGAATTATAGTATGTTCCGGATACAACCTCACCTTCAGTATCCTTTGCCATAACTGTACTGCCGAGTCTGTCCTTTGTAAGGCAGTACATACGATAGTCTGCATATGTTCCGGCTTCTCCCTCCGGACCGTATACATGAGTGATCTTTTCACCGAAGCCGCCTCCAAATATGTGTTCAATGAAAGGTATGTCTATATCGGATATATAGTTTGGAGTAAAATCCGAATATCCCGATCTTACCAGATGTCCAAGAGCATCATATCTGTAATCAATATCTCCGGCTTTTGTGGACGCCTTTATCATACGTCCGGCTGCACCGTATTTATAGTAGGCGACTGTTTCGCCACCTTCTTTTAAGCTTATAAGGTTTCCTTTTTTGTCATATTCATAATTAAATACTGAATCTGATGTATTTCTTCCTGAAAGTGTGCCTGCAGCAGAGCCTATGCCGAAATCTATACCTGAATCCGGGTTTATACCGGCAGTTGAGCCTGCACTTTGCTTATTTTCTTTTGAAGTACTTTGCACCTTTTTAGTCAGCTGATTTAAGCTGTTATATTCGTAGCGTGTATTTACAGGTGCACTTTTTCCGGATCCCTCCTCATATTCATTTACTATATTTCCGAATCCGTCATAAGAATACCTGCTTCTTTTAGAGTCGGCTCCAAGTATATGCTCCTCTATAAGCCTGTTGTTTTTATCATACTTATATTCGGACTCGATTTTTACACCGCTTAAATTCTCGATCTTATTTTTAAGATTGCCTGTGCTGTCATACTGATATATACCCGACTGTATGCCGTCTATATCAACTTTTACAAGCCTTCCCATAACATCATAGCTTCTTTGCTCAACACTTTTATCAGGCTTTGTAATCCTTGTTATTTCTCCGGCTACATTATACTCATAGGAAAATTTGGATGTATCGTTTTGCATGCCTTTATTTTCTATGCCTGTCATCCTTCCCATACTGTCATAGGTATAGTGTGTTTTCAGCATAAAACCGTCAACCATGGTTACATTGCCGACAGGGTCATATTCATAGCGTACGCTTCCTGAATATGAGCCTGCCTGTGTCATCCTTCCAAGTGCATCACGTGTAAAGTTTGTATTTCCGGTCGGATCCGTATATCCTGTAAGCCTGTTGTCTCCGTCATAGGTAAATGTATTTATACTGCCGTCAGGATAAACCGTCTTTGTAAGGTTTGCATTCGGATCATACTCATATGATGTGATACCGCCCTCTTCATCAGTCTTTTTGATTAGATTGCCGACAGAGTCATATTCATAGGATACCGTATTTCCCATAGCATCCGTTCTTTTTACAGGACGGTCAAGTACATCATACTCATATGATGTGATCTGAGTTTTTTGAGGCTTAGCTTTGGAGTTTTGTATATTTTTAAAACTCTCGGCAAAGCCTGCCGTACCTGCTATGCTATTCATATCCGCCGCTTCCGCTGCACCTTTAATGCCTGACATAACCGGTATACCTGCAAAGGTGGTACTTTCACTGTTTCCCTTAAGTATTATCTTTGTAAGATTTGAATTTTTATCATATTCATAGGATGCCGTGTTTCCGAGGGGATCCTTTTCAAAAGTCTTATTTCCTAAAGCATCATATCCGTATTCCCATCTGTTTCCGGCTTCATCTGTCAGTGCCTCAAGATTTCCCGCTCTGTCATATGAATATATCCTGCTTGTACCGTCAGGATTTATACGGGCACTTATACGGTTTAGAGCATCATATGTATATGAGGTTACATTTCCCATACCGTCGATAACCTTTATAAGGTTAAGGTTTTCGTCATACTCAAAGCTTTTTGTGCTTTCATCGGGATAGGTTATCTTATCAATAACTCCTTCCGTTGTATATGAATACTTTGTGGTATTCCCGGCTTCGTCAGTCCGGGCAGAAAGCCTGTTCGCACCGTCATAGCCGTATTTAACTATGCCTCCTGCGGCATTTGTCTCTTCAGTAAGATTTCCTGCCGGGTCATATGCATATCTGTCATATCCCATAGTACGGTTGGCTTTTGATACAATCCTTCCCGCCCCGTCATATTCACGTTTTGCAGAAATTCCTTTTGCATCAAACTCAATCATAACAACATTTCTGCCGTCATAGCCGTATCTTGTAAGGTTGCCTGCGGCATCATATATCTCTGTTAAATTATCGTTTCGGTCATAATTGAATTTTGTTGTGTTTCCGGCGGCATCCGTCTGACCTGTCAGTCTGCCAAGTCCGTCATAGCTATATGAGGTTACACCGCCCTTTGCATCTGTCTTTGAAGTCAGTCTTCCTGCAAGGTCATATGACATGGAGGTTTTTGCACCTGAAGCATCAATTTTAAAAATCAATCTTCCTGAACTGTCATAACCGTAAGAAGTTGTATTTCCGGCTACATCCGTATCTGAAAGTATCCTTCCCATAGGATCTCTTTTTATTATTTCAGCTCTTCCAAAAGCATCGGTTGTTTTTATAAGATTGCCTGCAGGATCGTACTCATATGATGTCGAATATCCTCTTGCATCGGTTTCTTTTATACGTCTTCCAAGACTGTCATACTCATATGATATTCCCTTTTGTGCTCCGTCATTTATTATGCCTGTAAGCTGTCCGGCTTCATTATAGCTGTATGAAACTCCTGCACCTGAGCCGTCCGACATATGAAGCGGATTTCCTAGTATACCGTATTCAAAGCTGCTTTTATGACCGTTTGCATCCGTTATACCTGTAAGCTTACCGTTTCCGTTATATTCATAAAGTATCTTTGCCCCTGTCGGGTCGGTTACGCTCTCAAGTTTTCCTGCCGCAGTATATGTATATGTCTGTGTATACCCATACATACTTTGTGAAGTAAGCCTGCCTGCCGGATCATAGCTATATGTTGTTGTACTTCCTTCCGGAGCGGTGTAGCTTATTGCATTGCCTTTTTTATCATATGTATACTGCTTTGATATATTTTCAGGAGTATTTTCTGAAATTATATTTTCATCATCATCATATTTAAAATCATATTTATTTCCAAGCGGATCCGTAAATGAAATGATATTTCCGTTTTCATCATAAACCGTCCTTGTTATTGCACCGTCCGCAGTGCTTACCGAAACGGGCTTTGCAGGTATGCTTCCATACTCATATGACGACCATGAATTGTCGGGATATGTTACTTTTATTATATTTCCTGCACTGTCATATTCAAATGATGTAGCCGCTCCGTTTTTATCGCTCTGTCGTATCCTCCTGTTGTTTTCATCATATTCATAAGTCTCGGTTCCCGAATTATCCGTCTGCGAGATTATACGGTTATTTTTATCGTATTTTACAACAACTTCAAGACCGCTGCTTCTTGTATATTTACTTGTTCTTTCAGCCCTGTTATAGCTGTACTCAAACTCTCCCATGCCCTCAACCTTCTGGTGGATTACACGGTTGTAGTTATCATAGGTGTTTGATATATACTCATTTTTATTTAAGTCGGTTACATTTATAAGAAGCCCTTTATTGTCATATGAATACATAAATGAATCGCCATCCGGATTTGTTACTTTTACTAAAAGCCCGTTTTCATCGTATTCATATAAAACCTCCCTTTTGGCATCGTCCTGTACTTTATCTACAAGACCCTGCTCGTTATATGAAAGACTGATCCGTTTTCCGGTTTTTGTGATACTTACAAGTCTGTCGCTCTCATCATAGGCATACATGGTCGGCGGTTCTCCCCACGGATCCGCTTTTATCAGGTTTCCTTTTTTATTAAATGTAAAACTTCCCTGTGAACCTGCTTCAAGTATATATCCGTCATCATTTTTTAAAACCTTCCATGATGAACCTGCCGCAGAGATATATTCCTGCGTATTTCCCGAAGCTTCCTGCTTTGTATTTTCCTGCTCTGTATTTCCTTTTTCTACTTTTTCTTTCTTTGTAAATACGGATTTTCCTCCGCCGGGTGTATATACCGCTATATGAGGATCACGATCTATTAATCTATAATCATGGTCCGTACTCCATCCGTAACCGTGAAGGCTTTTTTCCCTTTCATTTGCACTGCCTAAAGCATATGCAGGGGCACTTTCTTCATTTTCTATATCCCGTATATCCTGTATTTCCCCGTTTTTGCCTAAATCTCCGGTATTATCTATGCTGCCTGTACTGTGTTCATCATCTCCTGCCTTATCAGTTTTTTCCTGATAAATACGAATTTATACCAAACGGCAGAGATTTATTTAAATCCTTTGTATCATTTAAGGCTGAGGCACTGCCGGGTGTAGCAATCCTTCCGGTATATTCAGGAGTTTTATACAGCCTGTTATATGTAAGTCCGCCTCCTCCGGCTATATAAAAGTCC
>NZ_JH378833.1:0-4113 GCF_000235445.1 Johnsonella ignava ATCC 51276
TAACGGTAATGAGCCTTTATTTCTTCCGGCTTACGGCGAAAAAACCGAGAGCCTCTTTAAGAATGTCATTAGACCGTTGAAGTTCTAAAACCTCTTTTTCAAGCTCGCATATCTTTTGATCCTTGGCATCATTAGATAAACGTTTGTTACCGCTTCCAACATATGCGGTTTCCTGATATTTTTTACGTTTATTACGCCAGCCCGAAAGGGTGTAATAAGGAATACCGAGTTGGTTAGCAGCGGTATTAAGACCAATTTCATCGGATAGCTTAACAGCCTCTTCTTTAAAAGTTTTGTCGTATTGCATTTTGATCACCTCTGTGTTTTTAATAATACCATAGATTTGGTGAGTTTACCAACTCTACTTAAATGCTACCACTCCAAATTCCTGTATTGCTCGACAGGGATCCCCATTTGTTCGGCTTATTTACATTCTACTTTAGTTCCTTTAATTCAATATAGACAACAAATGGTATGTTTTTGATGATTCATTTACATTCTACTTTAGTTCCTTTAATTCCTAACGTGTCCTTATCCTGAAAATAAAAGCGGATAAACTATTTACATTCTACTTTAGTTCCTTTAATTCAATTACAGGTACAGGCTACTACAATAGACAGATAACTATTTACATTCTACTTTAGTTCCTTTAATTCCCCGATAAAAAGGAAATTGACAGAATAATTATCGCATTTACATTCTACTTTAGTTCCTTTAATTCTTCTTGCCATTTTCGCTCCTTTCATCTTGCATTTTTAAATTTACATTCTACTTTAGTTCCTTTAATTCAGTACATACAGTGTGTATTAATACATTGCCATGCTTTCATTTACATTCTACTTTAGTTCCTTTAATTCCTTGCTGTAATACAGTAAGTGTGTTACCCTCTGCTGAATTTACATTCTACTTTAGTTCCTTTAATTCCTGAAACCTCTATATATGAATAGCCTTTGTTTAATAATTTACATTCTACTTTAGTTCCTTTAATTCTACAGTCCTTTTGACCGTTAGAGAATTTACAGGTATATTTACATTCTACTTTAGTTCCTTTAATTCAAGTCAATTACAGCAAAAGTATAACGATTTACTTACATTTACATTCTACTTTAGTTCCTTTAATTCCTATGTACCTGCAAGCTTTGAAAGAGACAAAGAAAAATTTACATTCTACTTTAGTTCCTTTAATTCACGGTTCCTTCAACGTAGGGAATGACAATTGCGGAGACATTTACATTCTACTTTAGTTCCTTTAATTCATAATTTTCACTAACACACCTAAAGGTACAAAAATTATTTACATTCTACTTTAGTTCCTTTAATTCAAGAACTCTTGACACAATCACAAGAGAGATTATAAAATTTACATTCTACTTTAGTTCCTTTAATTCGCTTGCTGCAATACAGTAAGCGTGTTACCCTCTGCTGAATTTACATTCTACTTTAGTTCCTTTAATTCCAGTTTTAAAAATCCTTTCGAACATTTCATAATCAATTTACATTCTACTTTAGTTCCTTTAATTCATGCCCCAAATGTGCAATACAACCCGTGAAGTTTTCATTTACATTCTACTTTAGTTCCTTTAATTCAGGAGTTACTCCCTCAACAAGCGGAGTTAAAGCCTTATTTACATTCTACTTTAGTTCCTTTAATTCGCCTTTATATATCTTGCCCTCTTAAATTCAAATTCTATTTACATTCTACTTTAGTTCCTTTAATTCTTTCTAAATTTTTCAATATAACGTATAAGTTCATTATTTACATTCTACTTTAGTTCCTTTAATTCGGCGGATATTGTGCTAGATTATAAAGAAATTACATATTTACATTCTACTTTAGTTCCTTTAATTCCCGTTCCTTTATAATCCTTTATATATGCGTTTTCGTCATTTACATTCTACTTTAGTTCCTTTAATTCAACTACTAAGCGAATAGATCCAGTCGATGCGACTCTATTTACATTCTACTTTAGTTCCTTTAATTCAAGTCAATCCTTACTACAAAACGCATGCGGATTAAAATTTACATTCTACTTTAGTTCCTTTAATTCACAGATGTCAGATTATTTGCGTCTAAGTCGGAATGTGAATTTACATTCTACTTTAGTTCCTTTAATTCTGCAACATCCGTAAAAATATATTCTAGAGTATCTCCATTTACATTCTACTTTAGTTCCTTTAATTCAGAGGCTGAAAACGGGCAAGGACTTTACAGACAATATATTTACATTCTACTTTAGTTCCTTTAATTCTTAATTGTTCCTCGCCAGTCTCGATATTTTTTATCATTTACATTCTACTTTAGTTCCTTTAATTCCATACCCAAACGCCTTACCTATTTGTGATACTTTTAAATTTACATTCTACTTTAGTTCCTTTAATTCTGAAAGGCTTGTACAAGGTGAAAATGCGTTAAGCGCATTTACATTCTACTTTAGTTCCTTTAATTCATATTCTCCACAAACATAAAACTTATCTCCATATGTATTTACATTCTACTTTAGTTCCTTTAATTCCATGATGAATCGCAGTTAAATACAAGCTTTAATTCATTTACATTCTACTTTAGTTCCTTTAATTCTCTTGAAACCCTTCTCAGTAAGAAATCTGAAGAAATATTTACATTCTACTTTAGTTCCTTTAATTCTATCAAAGAAATTAACAAGTATTTACTCGAAAAAATATTTACATTCTACTTTAGTTCCTTTAATTCCCGGTGTTCTGTCTTACAATTTCTTGATAGACAGCACCTATTTACATTCTACTTTAGTTCCTTTAATTCTAAAATCATAAAAAGCAGAATAAGACCAATTACACGAATTTACATTCTACTTTAGTTCCTTTAATTCTGCAACATCCGTAAAAATATATTCTAGAGTATCTCCATTTACATTCTACTTTAGTTCCTTTAATTCGTGCTAACAAAGATATTTTCACTTTCCTGGATATCTATTTACATTCTACTTTAGTTCCTTTAATTCTGCAACACCTGAAAATCCTTATACTACAGATTATCAATTTACATTCTACTTTAGTTCCTTTAATTCGATAACACATATAAATTTGTGTTAAGTGGAAATCCTTTATTTACATTCTACTTTAGTTCCTTTAATTCGCAACACCTGAAAATCCTTATACTACAGATTACCAATTTACATTCTACTTTAGTTCCTTTAATTCCAGACACATATGAAAGACCTAACGTAAAAGTTGAGATTTACATTCTACTTTAGTTCCTTTAATTCAATGATTTACTAAAAAAAGCTAAGTCCGTATTAAATATTTACATTCTACTTTAGTTCCTTTAATTCTGTGCCTTTTGGTCATTTAATAATAGATTATTAATATTTACATTCTACTTTAGTTCCTTTAATTCATTGACAGAATAATTATCGCAGGTGGACATAATGACAATTTACATTCTACTTTAGTTCCTTTAATTCCTTTATCATCTTTTTCCCATTTTTTTATGTATTCGTATTTACATTCTACTTTAGTTCCTTTAATTCAAGGGAATGCCGTGTGCGTTCCTTTTTTATTATAGAATTTACATTCTACTTTAGTTCCTTTAATTCCACTGTTAAAGTACCTGAAATGAACACACGTTCCGCAATTTACATTCTACTTTAGTTCCTTTAATTGGAACTGTCAAGATAAGTAGAGTCTTCAAACTCACTAAATTGTTTATGGTTCCTATGCTGCCAGAAGTTGAACCTCCAGCAACTGCTTATACATAACCGGCGGAAGTCCATCCGGGTTTGATGTATATATCCGTTTTTGATTGTAATATATAAATACATACCTGAAGATCATTGTTTTTACTTCTTCTCTTTTCATGCGATAGGTTGGAATCCTGTAAAGGAGTTCCTTCTTGAGCGTTGCGAAGAAGCTCTCCATCCTAGAGTTATCAAAGCAATGATTGACTCCGCTTAAACTTTGACTAACTCCTGCATTAGCAAGAACCTGTTTAAATGCTTCGCTAGTGTACTGACTTCCTCTGTCAGAATGCACAATAGCACCGTTCAGATTGTATTTTTGTAGTTACAGCTTTAAAAGTATCAATGCACAATTCTTTCTTCATGTTATCTTTCTATTAGTAATGGATAGTATCTCTCC
>NZ_JH378833.1:4434-211345 GCF_000235445.1 Johnsonella ignava ATCC 51276
AGATTATTATTCTTTACCGGGTTTTATTAAGTATTGTTTTTATACTTAGTAATAACCTGAAATGCTTACATGAAGTAGTTTCGACACATAAGCTTTACAGTCCAAAGTTCATTGTGCTTGTACATAAATGAACTGATAACGGTAATGAGCCTTTATTTCTTCCGGCTTACGGCGAAAAAACCGAGAGCCTCTTTAAGAATGTCATTAGACCGTTGAAGTTCTAAAACCTCTTTTTCAAGCTCGCATATCTTTTGATCCTTGGCATCATTAGATAAACGTTTGTTACCGCTTCCAACATATGCGGTTTCCTGATATTTTTTACGTTTATTACGCCAGCCCGAAAGGGTGTAATAAGGAATACCGAGTTGGTTAGCAGCGGTATTAAGACCAATTTCATCGGATAGCTTAACAGCCTCTTCTTTAAAAGTTTTGTCGTATTGCATTTTGATCACCTCTGTGTTTTTAATAATACCATAGATTTGGTGAGTTTACCAACTCTACTTAAATGCTACCACTCCAAATTCAAAAGATATGCGTTATTATTAATATCGCATATCTGGCTGATTTACATTCTACTTTAGTTCCTTTAATTCTCAAAAAATTACAATTATATAATCTACTATATATAACATTTACATTCTACTTTAGTTCCTTTAATTCTCTTGAAACACTTTTAAATAAAAAAACGACAGAGATATTTACATTCTACTTTAGTTCCTTTAATTCAAAATAACAGGATTTTTTAAAGCTATTGATGTACAAAATTTACATTCTACTTTAGTTCCTTTAATTCAAGCGATAAAAAATATAACTAAACAAGCTAGCAGCGATTTACATTCTACTTTAGTTCCTTTAATTCCGTACAATCGCAAAATTTATGTTAAATGCTTTGACATTTACATTCTACTTTAGTTCCTTTAATTCAAAATGAATATTTTATGAATACACCTTGCAAAATAAAATTTACATTCTACTTTAGTTCCTTTAATTCACATAAAAAGTTTTATTAAAATTTAAGAGGTAAAGTATTTACATTCTACTTTAGTTCCTTTAATTCAGATATGTGTTATTATTAATATCGCATATCTGGCTGATTTACATTCTACTTTAGTTCCTTTAATTCAGGGAATGCCGTGTGCGTTCCTTTTTTTTATTATAGAATTTACATTCTACTTTAGTTCCTTTAATTCATTCATTCTGTAAAAAATGAGTACTGTAATAAATGCATTTACATTCTACTTTAGTTCCTTTAATTCAATTACAGGTACGGGTTATTACAATAAACAGATAACTATTTACATTCTACTTTAGTTCCTTTAATTCTAGACACTATAAAAAATGCAAAGGTTGGAAAAGAATTATTTACATTCTACTTTAGTTCCTTTAATTCGCACTTAACTGCAATTATTTAAGTTATCAAAATTCATTTACATTCTACTTTAGTTCCTTTAATTCATATTCCGTGTTAGATATCTGAATACCAACCGGGACATTTACATTCTACTTTAGTTCCTTTAATTCGCAAAATAAAAGGTTTAAGCAGAAATTATAAAAATATATTTACATTCTACTTTAGTTCCTTTAATTCTGCAAAATAAAAGGTTTAAGCAGAAATTATAAAAATATATTTACATTCTACTTTAGTTCCTTTAATTCCAAAAATAAATGATGTTGATAGAAAGACGCTAAATGTATTTACATTCTACTTTAGTTCCTTTAATTCCTACCTTGCGTAAAGTTAGTAAAGTACATTTCCAATTTACATTCTACTTTAGTTCCTTTAATTCAGGGACAGGAAATTGACCTGTATCCACAAAAAAATAAATTTACATTCTACTTTAGTTCCTTTAATTCATATGCAAGTTCAAATGACAAATTATCTGAAAAAATAGATTTACATTCTACTTTAGTTCCTTTAATTCACTGTAACAATAGAAAATGTAGAGACGGATAAAATCATTTACATTCTACTTTAGTTCCTTTAATTCGTTGGGTAAAACAGTATTTTGTCAAAGCGGCAGAGCCATTTACATTCTACTTTAGTTCCTTTAATTCCTCTCGCCTTGTTCCTCAACTTCCTTTTTAATTCCTATTTACATTCTACTTTAGTTCCTTTAATTCGAAACAATGAAAATTCTTTTTATATATCTTCATAGACATTTACATTCTACTTTAGTTCCTTTAATTCTATGACTAGTCCGCAAGAGTATATCGACAAATTAGGATTTACATTCTACTTTAGTTCCTTTAATTCATGCAACAGAAGATTGACGAACTAAAAGAAACATCATTTACATTCTACTTTAGTTCCTTTAATTCGATAGTTTTTCTTTATTCATAGTTTGAACCTTTCTGCATTTACATTCTACTTTAGTTCCTTTAATTCCAGGCAACTAGTACAGCTACCCCAAAGAAAACTAAATTTACATTCTACTTTAGTTCCTTTAATTCGAAAAATACAAGGAACTAAAAGGAGAAGATATCATACATTTACATTCTACTTTAGTTCCTTTAATTCGTATCAAAGAAATTAACAAGTATTTACTTGAAAAAATATTTACATTCTACTTTAGTTCCTTTAATTCCTCTGCAAGCTTAAAAGCCATGATATCGTTATCCAGCATTTACATTCTACTTTAGTTCCTTTAATTCCCGTCTCTCAAGAGTGCCCAAACCAAGCCTTTTGAATAAAGACTTTTTGTCCTCGTCCGCATTTTTAAGTCCTATGGCTTAAAAAAATTTCTCTTTTGAGAACAAAGCCATTATATATCATATAGTATAGTTTGTCTATATCCAAGCTTTTATACATTATCATATATCGACAGATTTAAAAAAAATTAGAAGTTTTGTCATCTTCTATACCCCAAAAATCCTTATCAAGCCATTTTTCACTTCTACTAGTAAAAGTTATGACAGAATCCTTGTCTTTTCTTATATAGACACCAAGTTCTTTCTTTAATTTCATGTAATTCAGTTGTGTAATATCTCCCTCAAATACCGATTTTTGTATGTGTACAAGATATTTTTTACATATTTTAAATATATTCCTTGATATTTTAGGGCTTTCTTTATCATTAAGTATATCATAAACTAAAATCATATACATTTCCAATCACCACCAGATTACAAATCCGTTATAATCCTTCTCTCCTATAATATGTTTAATTATTTTGTAACATTCAAGTCTTATTAAATAGCGGTATGAAACTTCACGCCCTAAATCCCTATGCATTATAACTCTTTCAAGTCTTTTATCATATTCTTCCATAATCTTTCTTCTTGAAGATTCCTTTATATATGTAAAATTGCTATCATATTCAAAATCATTTTCATTTAATTGATTTTTATTAAGCATAGAAAAAATCATCCTGTCTCCTATCAATGGTTTAAATACTTCTGCAATATCAAGTGCTAAAGAAAATCTTCTTTCTCCCGGTTCATGAAGAAAGCTTATCGCCGGATGTAAGTGAGTCTTATATATTTCACTTAAAACAGTTGAATATATAAGACTGTTAATAAATGAAATCATTGAATTAATCATATTGTCAGGCGGACGTTTTGTTCTCTTGTTAAAATTAATATCCTGATTTATAATCTTATTCCAACAGGCATAATATATTTTACGTATATTTCCCTCAATACCCATCAATTCACTTATACCGGTAGATTTGCTGATTTTATTTTGCAATGATTCTATCTCTATCATATCCCTCTTAAGATCAATTCCACGCCCATTATAATACCTCAGGTTTCTATAAATATTAGCAGCTGCCGTGCAAACAAATTTCTTTGCCAGTTTTAATCTTTTAATTAAATCGTCATAATTTCTAACCTGTTCAACAATAATATTCCCGCTTATTTTTCTTTCTCTGGGAAAAAAACTGCCGCTATAAAATCCATAATAATTAAATATGTGAATTACCACATTATTTTGTGAGGCGATATTCAACAGTTTAGTATTAAGTGTTACCTCACCAAATAAATATATCTCATCCAGTACTTCAATTCTAAGATTTTTCTTCTCACCATTTAAGTCGGTCATAAGAATATTATCATCTTTTCTGCTAAGTGTTCCGTTTCTGAATATATATATACTTTCTCCCATGGTATATTCGTTTTCCTCCATTTTCCAACATATATCAAGATACTTTTTTATTTTTAAATATAACAAAACTCATAATAAGCACATTTTTTGCAATATTGCTTATTTATAACTGCAGGAGGCAATTTTAAATCAAGTATCTCTTTAATTTTATCCAATACTTCTATAAGTTCTGCTTCACTTTCCTCAGTTAAATATATTTCTTCTCTTTTTTTAAGCAATGGATAATCTAAAATTCCTTTTTCTATAGGAATACCCTTTTTTCTTAATATCCATATATAATACAAAAGCTGCCACCTGCCCGCAGCATCAAGTTTACGTGATTTTTTCACCTCATGTACTATTTTCCATGACTGCAAAAAGTCAATATTTATAACTTCATCTATCATAACATTTTTCTTTTCTCTTTTATAACTTTGCTCATCTATAATTTTTCCTATGCATACATCTTCATTCTCACCTTCCATACCTATGCCGTCCGCAAAATACCATAATTTACGCTTGCATATAAAATAGTAATTTATCATAGTACCCGTTATATCTTTTTTCATACTGTTCTCCATTCTGTTACCCTTGTCCGGTAAAACAAATAGTTATACAAAATCCACCTCTCAATGAATAATCTTTTTCACAAAAAATATACTGCAGTTATTTATTGTATTTATATTTTCTACTGCAATACTAAAAAAATTTACTTTCTTCTTCCTTAACTTCATCAGATGGCAGTTTTTGTGAAAAGCCTTTTTCATAGTTATATTCACAGTCGTAGATAAGCACCATTTCATATTTAGTTATTGCCAGATATTCAACTGAAAAATTCTTTCTATATCTTGAAGCATTGATTGATAGCGTAAAATCATTTAATTCAGTTCTTGCCTCAGTACGTTCATATAAACTCTTTTTATGGTTTTTGATAGTTTCTATAAGTTTTTTTATTTTATCTTTATTCTTTTCATATATATTTAAAGGTATTATATTATACGATAAAATATTTCTGAACTGCTTTTTTGCTTCTGATTCCTTTAAAAAATTTTCAAAATTACTTTTTATATACTCTATATTATCTTCTATATCCTTTATGTATCTGGTATTTTTTAAATTTGTATATGTATAAGTATCATTAATTATCTCTAATTTCTTTTTTTCATTTAATCTGCCGTCTATTTTTAAAAGCTTTTCTCTCGATTTTTTAAAAATGTCCGGATCAATTACACTTCCTACTCCTCGTATATCATACATCTTTTTACCTGTATAAAGATAACAGTTGTAGTCTATATTTTCTTCAATCGGTCTTTTTCTATAGACTCTCCCAAGCCTCTGAAAAAATCCGTTAATATCAGAAAGTTCAGTTATAAGAAAATCAAAATCAATATCAAGTGAGGCTTCTAAAACTTGCGTCCCTATCCAAATTTCCTTTTTATTTATTTCAGTTCTTTTCCCCGACTTTAAAATGTGTTCTTCTTTTTTTCTGCGATCTTTTTTTATAAATCCGCTATGTAAAAGATTAATCTCTAAAGATTGTTCTTCCTCTTCAATACAACTTTTTATACAATCATATAATTCCTGTGCAGTACGTATCGTATTGCAAATAACGAGAATTTTATTGAATGTAAGCACTTTTTTTAGTATAATTTCAGCATTTATATTATCTTCTATTACTTTTATACTGTGCCTTGTCTCCTCACAGTTTATATAGTCTTCCGAACGTATGTAATCTACACATTCCTTTTTTAATAAATCTTCTATAAGCGGTGGAAAAGTAGCAGTCAAAATAGCAAATTTACCTCCGAGATTATTTATCATCCCCAGACCTATTATAAGATAGGCAATAAGTTCCGCACTGTACATCTGTATCTCATCAATAACAATTTTTGAGTATGACAGCACTGCCAGCTTAAGCTCATAGCCTCTATATGCAAAAACAAATAAAAAAAGCTGATCTAAAGTAGATAATGTAAGCGGCAGCGACATAAGTCTGGTTCTGCTGTAATATCTTTCAAGTCCTTCAAATTCAATTAATTCTTTCTCTTTATCACTATATGAATGTTTTATATATTCATCCATACTGTCAGAGTGAGCAAGTCCGACTCTTTCTTCTTTTTTTTCAGTAACTATTGTTTTTGTAATTCTCGTATATATATCATTAATTGCAACTTTTATAGGAAGCGTAAAAAAGCCCTTAGTATCTCCTATCCACAAAAGCCCAGCCTCCGTTTTGCCATATCCGGTCTGTGCAACAGCTATTACATTATGGCTTCTATTTGAAATCATAAATTTTTGAAGATTATTCCATTCTTTTATTTTTAAAACCTGATTTTTATAAATCTCCATGCTGTTTTCCAAAAAATCTGCCTGATATTCAATCATCTCTCCGGCACTTGCCGCATAATCGGCTTTATGTAAAAGTCCTTTAGTTAAAATATGAGTTCTATAATAATATGCCGCTTTATCCTTAAATTTTTTTAAGCTGTCCCTACTAATCCCTGAACTGGAATAATGTTCATAAGGGAATTCAAATTTATCATTCCATATTGTTTTATAATTAAACTTTGTCGTCTTTTTCTTTATATCATCAAGTTCTTTTTGTATATAATTTCTATCTTCTGAATTTTTTTCATTAAAATCAAAATTTCTGTCATGGTGAAAGATTATGGCATTTATCAAAATTTTAATTTCTATATTGTCAAATTTATCCATCAGATAATCTAGCGGAACCATTGCCGAACTAAGGTAAGCATGCGGAATCTCCTGCTCTGAATGTGGATTATTTTTATTGTCTTCCACATTCCTTCCGTCAGGGCTTACTTTAAGTTGAAATTTTTCATTCATTTTACCCATATCATGATATATGGCAGCATACTCAAGCAATTCCCATTTATAATCTTTTATATAATTCATCTTTTTTAAAATATAAATATTTTCAAGTAGTTTATCAGTATGCTGCTGTATAGTCTCTCTCGGATTGGTTTTTGCCCAAAAATCCATATTACTCCTTAAAACCCATATATATCAATATGAATTTACATTGATATATTTTGATGTATTTGATATGTTTGATATATAAATATATATCAGATACAGTTTAGAATTAAAATACCACAGCTGTATCTGATATATTTCTTATATTTATTATATATTTTACTTTATTATATATTTTAATTTATTTTTTATCCTGATTAAATTCAGGATCAATATATAAAATATAACCGTCCTCATCAATATAGAATGTATTTCGCTTTACTGCCATTATATTCCCCGAATATATTACATTTAATGAGTTCCATCTACGTATATATTTAGGATTTTTTTCATTTCCTATATTATAACGCTCATAATTTTTATTAATCATATATCTTGTCCCGTTAACTGAATATCCGAATTTCGTGTTTCTATCTCTTAGCTGCACCGAATCATCAAGCAGCATAGATTCCGGAATATATGCTGAATATTCTTCATGTTTATTTTCTTCAAGCCTTTTCTTTGAAAAATCCACACTCTTAACTTCATTAATTACTGCCAGATCCTCATATCTTCCAAGACTCGGATATATTCTCGGGCATCTGCACGCAGACTCAATATCGGCTGCTTTATCCTGATTAACCGGTATTATATGAAGTAAGAGTTCGACATCTATAAGCATTTCGGTATTTCCGGTTCCACGTGTTATCCCGAACCCTCCGACTTCAAGCTGGTGTCTGCTGCTGTCAAACTTAAATTCAGGCTTAAATTCATATCTTGTAAAAAGATCATTTGCTTTGGAATAATACCTCCCCTGCACAGAAATCTCCATAGGCTCATATTCCGTATAGCCGCATATACTGTGTATAAAGCCTATTACTGTTGAGTAAGGGGGAAGCGGATAACTCTCCTTCAGTTGAAAGCTTGTCGGAATTCTATAATTTGCAGTCTGCTGCGAAATACAAAGTCTAATTGCTTTCATAACTTTCATAATATTGTTTTACCTTTTTTTCTATATCTTCAAAAAACTCGTTTATTTTTTTGCAAGATAATTCCTTTTTAATCTCAGCCTCATTTTCAAAAACACCCGGAAGCAAACCTGATATAGTTTCAGCTTCCAAATCCCTGCCTATGGCATCTTTAATTTTTTCTACATTCAGCTTTCCGCCTTTTACCTCAATTACATTTTGATATATAGGATTTTTGATTTTATATACTCCTCCTATTATAAACAAAGGGCTTAGATTTTCTCTGCGTCCTTTTATATCCCTATACAGATACTTAACAGTATTAAGAAGCCTTACTATCCTTTCAGCCTTTATTTTATTTTCAATATTGATATTATCATTTTCATCAAATCCAACTCTTTCCAAATCAACCGTAATCGTATATGTATATAATGAATGATGTATCTCACTTTGCGCAATATTTCCGCCATCTTTTTTATCAGAGGTCTGTTTTATATACCTGTCATATAATCCTTTATTTGTAAGAAAATCAAGGTCTCCCCTATATGGTTCCAGTGATATTGCGTTTGACATGCGTACAACGGCAGATCTGGTTTTTGTAGTTTTTGAAGTCTTCATATAACCAAACAAATCTATCTCTGCAAATTCATCTATTTTAGCCGACGGATCAAACTGCAGTACTGAACCGTCAAGACCTATCTTCGTATTGTCAGCTCCCATCTGATTTACTATATTATACCTTATAGCCTGACGTGATATATATGTATACTGTTCTCCAAGCCCACGTGATATTTTCTTTAATGATGCTACATTACCTATACTTTCCCCATAGTTTGCACTCTCTGCTTCAAAAATAATCGTTAAGGTTAATCCTTTATTCTCCATTTCTATATATTAACTCCTTATTTTAATTTTACTTAGTGTTTTTTTCTTCTTTTAAAATACTTCCTGTAAGCCCTGTAACAAAAGCATAGCCAATTTCAGCCAAAATCACATCACTTAAAAGAACTTTTTCCATATCTTTAGGTACCGGTTTATTTATATACATATAGCAATTTAAAATTGTGTGTAAAAACAATTCTGCATTTCTGGTTTTAAGTGCATTTAACAGCCTGTAAGCTATGCCGTTTATTCTGTTTTCAGCATTTTTATTTCTATATGCTTCACCCAGATAATATCCGCTGTTTTTAAAGTCTTTGACTATTTTTTCATGTTCTAATTTATTTTCCTTTTCCATTTCTGCCTCCATAAATTTAGAATTAATTATATTTAACATATATATATGTATATCACTATAAAAATTTTTTAAACTGACATCAAGCTTCCTTGACAGCAGCAAATGTATAAAATTAAATAAATTTGTCTTATTTATAATATTATCTATTACCGTAGGATAAATATAAATATATGTTTTTCCATCAATGAAACCACAAGGAATAAGCTTATCCAGTTCTTTAGAATGTTTTGACAGAAGCTCCAATACTTCCTTAGATAATATATTAAATCTATACCTCATATTACTGCTTCCGCCAATCTGATTCAGCCTTATAACCTGTATATCCAAAAGCTCATATTTAGGCTGTAATTCTATTGTCTCCTTTTGCATTGCCTGAATTAAGGCTTTATATGCTATAAAATTTTTTATTAAAGAGGGATTATCCTTATCTTCTGCCGTTCTTTTTATACTCATAAATATATTTTCATTTACTTTTTTCAGATTCTCAAAATCCCGGTTTGCATTTATAAAAACAGCATCTTTAAATGTGGAATAGGTAATACCACATGGCATACATATATAAATAAGTCTTGCAAGATCACATATAAATATATCATTATTATAATCCCAGATATTAGACAGCTTTCGTGCCGTATCAAAACCTGTATCAACAAGAAAACTCAATTCATATGCACTGCCTAAATTTTTTACAGGCAGTCCCGTTGCAAAGCATTTTAATTTATATTCGCTCTTGTTTTCTGAAATATATTCTAATGTTTTATCTGTAAAATCTTCTTTAAAAGCCTTATATATATCCGATTCTCTATTTTGTCGATTTAAAAAACTTATTTTATCCCACAAATTTTGTATGACATTATATATAAGGCATTTTGCAAACAGATATTTTTTCCCGCTTTCTGAAAACACATATCCTTCTATTTTTTTAATCATATCGATTTGTTTTTCCAGTTCGGGTATAATGTCTTGTATATCCTGATTTTTATTCAGCTTAACATTTTTTAATTTTTCAGCATTGCATTTAATCTCATATCCATCTTTAATAAACTGATATACCTTTGTATAGTTATCTTTCTTTAAATGATTTTTCAACTCTGTTATAAAATCATTCAGCCCTTTAAGCCCATTTTCTTTAAAATTACTGTATCCCTGAGCTTTATGCATTTCAAGTTCTTTACAAATATCCGATAATTTTTGCCAATGTGTCAGTTTACCATATTTATCTATTAAATACGAAAAATATTTTTCTTCAAATCCCTCCAAATGCTTTTTTAGTTCTTCTTCATCAAATTCTATATAATCATCCTGAAATTTTACATCTATATCTGCATGCCGCAATACATTATAAAAGCCGAGCAATCCCATATTAAACTGCCAGTCTTTCATATGAAGTCTGATTTTCGTATCCACCGATTTACCCTTCCTTTATTATATCTAAACATCCAAACCCTCTCGAACGGTTTGAGCCTACGCCTGCTTTATACAGATAATCAAGTATATAAGGTTTTGCATTAAATTTTATTTCAGCCATATTGCAGTTTACAATTATATCATAATGTTTGATTTTTAATTCTTTGTTTTTTATAACCTCATACCGAATCTCATCATAATCACTTATACAGCCTTTACCAAGTCCTGCCTTAAGCTGATTTTTAAGATTAATACCAAACTGCTCCCTGCCTGCTTCACTGTCAAGTTTATGATACCATGTTGTCTTATTATCTCCTTTATGCTCTTTTATTACCACAGGAGATAAAGTTTTAAAGGTAACTTCATTTCCTCTTATCGTTTTTTCCCTTACAAGTCTTATATGTCTTGGGCAGATTTGAAAGTCCTTATATTTATATATCTTATCCTGTTTTAACATTAGGGCATTATAAATATTTAAACCATCCTCCGGATTATAGCTTGAGAAAAATATTTTAATCCTCTTGTCAGGAACTGATATATTTTCATTTTCCTTTTTAATATCAGGTCTTTCCATAAAAACTGAAAATACAAATTCTTTCATTTTATTTTCTTCATTTACATACTGCTTCTTATAATACTCAGGATTATTATCTTCAAAGGCTTTTTTAAAAAATGAAACTATCATTTTTCTATAATCCTTTGGTATCTCCTCCTGAAGCAGGTCAACATCAATTGAAAACCTCATATCCAAATCTCCTTTATACGGTTTTATAAATCCCGACTCTTTTAACTTAATCTGAAAATTTTGCTTCATTAAAATAAAATAAAAATCAAGTAATATTAATAAAATAATTTCTATATACCGGCTTTTTAAACTTATTCTATTTTCTTTTCATACAAAATATAATATGCCTTCAGCATATAATTATATCTATCTTATCTACTGTTTTTTATCTCAAGCCCAAGCTCATCAAGCTGTTTTTCTTCTACGCTGTCTGGTGCTTCTATCATAAGATCCGAGGCATCCTTTACCTTGGGAAATGCCATTACATCCCTTATTGACTGTGCACCTGCCATAAGCATTACAACCCTGTCAAAACCGTATGCCAGACCGGCATGTGGCGGAACTCCGTATTTAAAAGCCTCAAGAAGATAGCCGAATCTTTCATTTGCCTCTTTTTTACTTAAACCCAGTATGTCAAACATTTTACTTTGTATATCGGATTGATAGATTCTTACAGAGCCTCCCCCTATCTCTGTACCGTTTAACACTATATCATACGCCTTTGCCCTGACCCTTCCCGGATCGCTTTCAAGATACTGCATATCTTCTTCCATAAACATGGTAAAAGGATGATGTACAGCCTTGTAGCGGTTTTCTTCCTCGGAAAATTCAAATAAAGGAAACTCTGTGATCCAGACAAATTCATATTCTCTGTCATTTAAAAGTCCAAGTTCCTTTGCAAGTTCAACTCTAAGTGCTCCAAGCACCTGTGCGCAAATAGCTTTCTTATCGGCTGCAAAAAGCATTAAATCGCCCTCTTTAGCCCCCATAATATCTATAATTTCATTTATATCCGATTCATTTAAAAATTTGGAAAATGAAGATTTTACGCCTCCTCCATTTTCAACTGCCATATATGCAAGCCCTTTTGCACCATATCCCTTTGCAAACTCAACAAGAGCATCAATCTTTTTGCGTGGCATGCCTGCCTGTCCGCTTACAATAATACCCTTTACCGCTCCCCCGGCTGAAACTGCATCCTTAAATACTGAAAAACCGCATTTTGATGCAACGGTGCTTATATCCTTTAATTCCATTCCGAACCTTAAGTCAGGCTTATCGCTTCCGAATCTTTCCATAGCCTCCGCATAACTCATCCTCTGTATAGGCAGCTTTACATCAACATCCAGAACCTCTTTAAATATTGTCTTTATAAGAAGTTCATTTACTTCAATTACATCATCTACATCAACAAATGAAAGCTCCATGTCTATCTGTGTAAATTCAGGCTGGCGATCTGCTCTAAGGTCCTCATCTCTGTAACAGCGTGCAAGCTGAAAATATCTGTCATAGCCTGAACACATAAGGAGCTGTTTAAAAAGCTGCGGAGACTGCGGAAGGGCATAAAATTTTCCCGGATGCACTCTGCTTGGTACAAGATAATCTCTGGCACCCTCAGGTGAGCTTTTTATAAGTGTAGGTGTCTCTATCTCTAAAAATCCCAATTCCGAAAGACAGCGTCTTACAACTGTCGCTATCCTGCTTCTCATAATTATATTTTTTTGGATATCAGGACGTCTTAAATCAAGATATCTGTATTTAAGCCTCAGTTCCTCTTTCGTCTTTGAATCTTCTTCTATATGGAAAGGCGGAGTTTCAGACTCTGAAAGTATTCTAAGTTCCCTTGCCTCAACCTCAAGATGCCCTGTTGCCAGTTCTTCATTTGCCGCACCTGAGCGTTTTTCAAGTTTTCCCTTTATAGCTACACAAAATTCAGCCCTTAATTTCTGTGCCTTTGCAAATACCTCTTTTCCGCAATGTTCTTCCTCAAATATTATCTGCAGTATTCCTGAACGATCTCTAAGGTCAAGAAATATTATACCGCCTTTAACTCTATTTTTAGCAACCCAGCCCATAACTGTAACCTCACTGCCTATGGCTGCATTAATTACTTCCTGACACCTATGACTTCTTTTAAGTCCACGCATTGATTCCGGCATTTTTAAATCTCCTTTTAAAATAATATTTTTGATTTTTAATCAGTAATCTCAAATTAGCAATCCATCCCTAAATAAAAGGAATCGACTATTTTATAAATCCTTTAAAATAATTAAGCTTTATCTTTTTAGTTCTTCACGGTAAAATTCTCTAAAATCAGTATATCCCTGCTTATTAAGCTGTTCTTTCTGAAATTTTTTATTTTTATTCATGGAAGATACAAGTACCGTCTTTCCATCCGTTCTTTCAGCCTCCGCCTCTCTTAAAATATCTGAAAGAATTTTACGGTCAATACCCTTTTCGTATAAAAATGCGGTTTTTTCATTTAAACTGGGTATCTTGAAGCCGCTGTCGCAAAGTATTGCAATAATACGCTCAAAGCCTATTGAAAAACCGCATGCAGGCGTGTCGGTACCTGTAAATTTTCCTATCATCTTATCATATCTTCCTCCGCCTGCAACCGAGCCTGAAAATCCATCCATTGATATCTCAAACACAGTGCCTGTATAGTATCCCATCCCCCTTACCAGTGAAGGATCAAATACTATATCAAAGTCAAGGCTTTTACAGTTGTTTACAATCTCTGAGGTAAATATAAAGCTATCTACAACTTCTTCATTTATAAATCCCTCAAGTTCTTTTTTAAGTAAATCACCGGTTTTTGAAATGTCTTTACTCTCTGAAAGTTTCTGTAATAACCCGGTATACTTAGAGGTACTTTTTTCATCACAGCCTGATTCAATAAGCTCCTTTTGTACTCCGGCTAAACCTATCTTATCCATCTTATCAAGTATTATAAAAACATCAGACAGTTTATCGGAGATAAAGCCTGCATACTCCGACATCGCCTTTAAAATCTCCCGATTATTAAGCCTTATAAAAAATTTATTTTCAGGGCATATTTTTGACAAAACTGATGCTGCTGCAAGCAAAAGCTCTATCTCGGCAAACTCGCTTGCATCTCCTATTATATCTATATCACACTGTGTAAATTGCCTGTATCTGCCTTTCTGCGGTCTGTCAGCCCTAAATACGCTTCCTATCTGAAGTGCCTTAAACGGCATAGGCAGTTTTGATGAATTTGCCGCAAAATATCTTGCAAGCGGGAGTGTAAGGTCATACCTAAGCCCCATATCAGTTAAATCAAGCTCTTTATCGACATTATTCAGATTCAGCTTTTCTCCTCTTTTTAAAATTTTAAATATAAGCTTTTCATTTTCACCGCCCTGTGAACTTAAAAGATTGCCTATATGTTCAGCTGCCGGAGTTTTAATAGGAGTAAAACCGTAGCTTCTGTAAGTTTTCTTTATAATAGCTATAAGATAATCTCTTAATTCCATCTCATCAGGCAGTATATCTTTCATACCCGTTACCGGCTTTTTTATAAGTGTCATAATATCTCCTGTTTATATATTTTTCTATTTAATATCAATATTATACAGTATTTCATAATTACAAAGCTTTATAAATCCATATATTTCTCTTTAATCCTCTCTATATAAAGTGCCGGATCTTTTACATTTTCAGCTCTTTCAATACGATTCTCATCAGGTATCACAATCTTGGAGGTCGATCCCGCTCCGCAGCCTATTATAGTCTGTTTTTCCTCCATTATCATAATATTATATATACATTCACAGCCTGCTTTACTATATCCTACATTTTCAAAATTACCTGCTGTATTTTTCTGCCTGTACAGATAATAGGGCATAAGTCCCATATCCCTGCAATACTGCCTGCTTATATCAAGCATACTCTCAACAGCTTCATAGGCAGTTGATTTATATCTGTATTTTTCCGTATTGAGTCTGGCTGCTCTTTTTAATGCCAGGCAATGTACTGTAATACTTTCAGGTGCAAGCCTTTTAAGCTCATAAAAAGTATTCTGCACATCTTCGGCATCTTCCCCCGGCAGTCCCAGTATCACATCCATATTTATATTTAAAAATCCCGCCTTTCTCGCAAGTGCAAATGCTTCCTTTACCATATCAACATCATGGTTCCTGCCTATTGTATTTAAGGTTTTAAGGTTCATGCTCTGAGGATTTACCGAAATGCGATCAACACCGTACTTTTTTAATACCAGAAGCTTTTCATATGTTATACTGTCGGGACGTCCTGCCTCAACACTAAATTCAAGAACATCATCTATATTAAAAAAACTTTTTAAAGCAGAAAGTAAGGTTTCAAGGTCGCATGCCTCAAGTGATGTCGGAGTACCACCTCCTATATAGATGCTGTGCAGTTTCATATCCTTCATCCTTTTTGCCGTGTATTCTAACTCACGGCAAAGGGCGGCAATATATTCATTCTTTTTTAATGCCCATCTGGATATAGGGTATGATGTAAATGAACAGTAAAGACATGTAGAAGGACAAAAGGGTATGCCTATATAAAGACTCCAGCCATTGTTATAATCAATATCTTTTAATATTCTTATCTCATTTAATGCCGTATCCACACATAAGCATGCTTTTTCCTTCCCTGTAAGATATGTTGTTTTTATCTCATCAAGAACTTCCTGAGTTGAAAAGCCCGATTCCATCATATTTACAGCAATTTTCACCGGTCTTATACCCGTAAGTGTCCCCCACGGCAGCTCTATGCCTGTATGTTTGCTTAAAATCCTGTATAACTGTCTTTTAAGCTCATTTTTAACTTCAGTCCTTGAATTATATATATTTACACTAAAGTGTTCCTCATCATATGCCTCAGGTTCAGTATGGCTGCCAAAAATCAATTCCACATCATATATACCGCCGTCCGGATTATCTATCCTTCTGCCTGTAAATATAATACCTGCTTGAGGATCAGCCTTGTATATATACGTCCTGCCCGGATAAAATGCCATAAAAAGCTCCCTGATGTCCTGTTCAAACGGCATATCAAAAAGTAACAGAGCTATCATAGCAAATCTATATTCCTGCCTATGTAAACAGATATTATATTTCGTTTTTTTTCACTTTTAATAGTAGTGGCAGGACCATGTCCCGGAAGCACTACAGTTTCCTCAGGCAGTATAAAAAGTTTGTCAAGTATTGAATGTATCATATCTTTTTTACTGCTGCTGTACAGATCACAGCGCCCATAGCTTTCTTTAAATAAAGTATCACCTGATAAAAGCAGTTCTTCATCCTTTGCATAATAGCAGCAGCCTCCCTTTGTATGACCCGGTGTAAGGATTACCTCCCAGTCAGTTCCAAGCATATTTATATGCTCCCCGTCCTTTAGAAAAATATCCGCTTTAAGTGAAAACGGTTCTCCAATCACCTCGATTGAGCAGTTATGCTCGGGAACGGAAGCTATATCATCTTCTTCCTCGTGAAGATATGCCTTTATTGAATACCTGTCCCTTAAATCATCAACTGCCATTATATGATCAAAGTGCCCGTGAGTAAGCATTATCGCCACAGGTTTAAGCTTAAGCCTTTCGATTAATTCAATTATTCTGGGTGCATCGCATGAAGGATCAACTATAAATGCCTCCTTAGTTTCATCATTATATACAACATAAGTATTTGTACTTACTATGCCAAGCACAAGCATCTCCACCCTTAGGTTTTTCATAAATTTTTCTCCTTAAAATCCGGCATAAAGACCTGAATGCCTAGGCAAAACAGGTCTTTATCGCTTTTATTATATTTACTTTATTATACTTATTTAGACTATAATTATTTTATTATACTCTTTATTACATTTATTCCGAATACGGAAATTTTTAATTAACTGTACTTAAATAAAAAGAACATATTTTTTCCTTTTTACCCGGTTAAACGCTCATCCTGATGTTCTTACGATATCCTCAACACCGGGTACCTGTCTTAGCTTTGACATTATCCTGTTTAGTTCATCCACACCGCTTATATCAAAGCCTGCCTCAATAGTAGCCTGACCCTGTTTATTTACCCTTGCCTGCATCGTATTTATCGTAATGCCTGATTCACTAAACATCCCTGAAAGGTCATTTATTATCCTGTTTCTGTTTGCAACATAAATCTTGATTTCAACAGGATATTTTTTGCCCCCTCCTTCTTCCTCTGTAAAGTCCCACTCTGCAGGAGTAAGTCTCTTTCTTTCCTCTTCCTGCATATTTATTATATTTATGCAGTCGGTACGATGTATAGTTACTCCTCTTCCTCTTGAGATATAACCTATTATTTCATCGCCCGGTATGGGCGAACAGCATTTTGAGCACCTTACCAAAAGCTCATCAGCCCCCTGAACTATTATACCATATTTTGAATGAGCAGTTTTTGATATACTCTTTTTACTGGAATCATTTATCTTGGAAATGATCTCATCATCAGTTATATTTACCTTATCTTCCTTATTCTTTTCAGAGAGCATCCTGTTGACAATCTGCCCTTCCTTTATGCCTCCATGTCCTACGGCGGCAAGTGCGGCATCCCATGTCTTATAGGAATAACGCCTCATTACCTTTGCCTGATACTCCGGTTTATTTATATCACTCCATTTTATACCCTTTGCAATACAGTATTTTTCAATAAGTGCCCTGCCCTTTGATACATTTTCTTCTTTTAATTCGGTGCGAAACCAAAGTTCGATTTTATTTCTGGCACGTGAGCTTTTGACTATATTTAGCCAGTCAAGACTAGGTCCCGGTGAATTATGTGATGTGATTATATCAATTTGATCACCGCTTTGTATTTGATATGTCTTAGGAACATTTTTCCCGTTTACTCTTGCACCGACCATCTTATTTCCAAGTGCCGAGTGTATGGCATAGGCAAAGTCAATAGGGGTTGAACCTATCGGCAGATGCTCTATCCTGCCCTTCGGTGAAAAACAATAAACATGCCCTGACAGCATATTAAGCTCACCTTTCATAAGCTCCATAAAATGAACATTATCGGTGCTGTCCTGCTCAAGCTCACTAAGTCTGCTTAACCATGTGTTTATATTCTGATCAAATTCGGCATTTGCCTTGGCATCCTTGCCCTTTTGCTTATATTTCCAATGCGCCGCTATACCGTATTCTGCAACTTTATGCATCTCTTTTGTTCTTATCTGTGCTTCAACGTACTCACCGTCAATCATAAGCATAACATGCAGGGACTGGTAGTTATTTACTTTAGGTCTGTTGATATAATCCTTTATAGTAGCGGGTTTAAAGCTATATATCTGTCCCAGCATTCCAAGTACCAGATAACATTCTTCCTCTGTGTTTACAATAATTCTTACCGCAAAAAGATCATATATCTGTTCAAATTCCTTTTTCTGGTTAAGCATTTTTTTGTAAATTGAAAAATAATGCTTAACCCTGCCAATTACTTCACCCGATATGCCCCTCTGCTCAAGATTTGCCTTGACATTTTCAACCACATTACTTACAAGCTCCTCGCAATTTTTTCTTTTTGCACGCAGTTTCTTCTCAATCTCTTTATACCTGCCCGGATGCAGATATTTAAGTGCAAGATCGTCAAGCTCAACCTTAATCTTTGATATGCCCAGGTTCTGTGCAAGCGGAGAGTATATCTGTATGGTTTCCTGAGCCTTTTCTTTTTGTTTTTCAACCTTCATAAACTGCAATGTACGCATATTATGAAGTCTGTCGGCAAGCTTTATAATTAAAACACCTATATTTTTTGACATTGATATAAACATCTTTTTCATATTATCGGCATAAACAGCGGTTTTTTCAGCATCTGCCGATACATTCGTAAGCTTTGTAACACCGTCTACAAGAAAGGATATTCGGTCACCAAATACTTCACTTATATCATCAATTTTATAATTTTTATTATCTTCAACTACATCATGCAGAAGACCTGCCGCTATAATTCCTACATCAAGCTTCATATCTGCAAGTATTATTGCTACACTTATAGGATGTGTTATATATGGTATGCCTGATTTTCTCACCTGACCCTTATGTGCGGCACAGGCAATAGTGTACGCCTTTTCAACCAAAGAAATATCTTCATTTTTATTGTTTTTCTTTATTTTTTCCAGAAGTACCGCATACAATTCATTCTGCTCTCCTTCACCGTCAGAACTCCATAATCCGTTTTCATCTGAAATAGCAGAGTTTTTCCCTTTATTATCTTTTTTAAGCTCCGCTTCCTCAAGAACCTTCTGTATATGACTTTTTTCAACCACCTTAAGGCTTCTTGCCTTTTTTCTGGCAAGCTTTGCAGCCCTTCTTTGTGCCCGCCTTTTTTGAGTATCTTCTGAAAGAGCAGCTTCATTATCTTTTTTTACAATATCTTTATTTTCCTCACCCTCATGTACAGCACTTTTATCAGGCATATCAGTGCCTTTATGCAGAGCAACTTCACTATTTGCACTACCTGACTGTGAGATTTCATTATTATCTATATTTATATTTTCTTTATTGTCTTTTATAATTTCTTTATTGTCAGCCATATTTCCATTCTCCTCTTAAAAAGAATTAATAAATATTATAGTAATTTTATAATAAAAATGCAAGATTTTGATTGATTATAATAAGACCTGTATTATAGGTATATAACAGAAAAACTGCCATAACAGTCATTACAATAGACTATGGCAGTTTTTGTATTTATATTCATGCTATTTATTTTTTAATATGGTAAGTCCTGCTAAAATACCTGCTGATATTAAACACATGTACTCATACCCATATATTAGCAGATATTAAACCCTTATTTTAAAGTGGATATATTTCCCTTCACGGTATTATGATGATTTAATATAAAATTTCAGAGACCTGTTCTATTTTAATTTACTCCTGCTCTTACCGCAGCCTTGCCCTGACTTCTAAGTATAATACTGAGTTTCTTATAAAGCAGTACTGTAATACCTGACACAAACACACCTTTTATTACATTAAATGGTACCGTTGCAAAAAGAACAAGTGTCTGTATTGAATTTATAGCAGGATTTACAGAGCTACCCATGGCAACTATGTTATCCAGCGACATGCCGTAAAGCTGTGCAAATTTAGGCAGGAGATATATGGCATTAAAGGCTGACCCGAATACCGTCATAAATAAAGTTCCTGCCACACAGCCTATAATAGCATAATGCTTGTTTCTATTAAAAAGATATATAAATCCTGCCGGTAATATAAGGCTGCAACCAACTACAAAGTTTGCAAGCTCACCCACAAAAGCCGTATTTGTAGAACGGAATATAAGTTTTAATACTATTTTACAAAATTCAGTAAGTACGCCTGCCACAGGTCCGTATGCAAAGGTTACTATAAGTACAGGTACTTCCGATAAATCAATCTTGTAAAAAGGCGGTGCAAACGGCAACGGCATCTCAATCATCATAAGCACACTGCTTATAGCTGAAAACAATCCTATAACAACAATCTTTTTTGTATTAAGTATCCTTTCTCTGCTTGAGTTTATAGTATTGAATTTCTTTTCAATTGCATATGAAGATGCAAATATAATAAACACTATCGCCATAAATTGAGCCACAAATAATGAATTTTCCAATACTGTCTGTATTATTTTCATTTTAGTACGACCTTTCTTTCAGATAAGCTTCTTTACAAATAAACTTCTAAAATTAATAATTGTTCAAATTTTAATTTTATATAACTTTTTGTTTATAGCTTAACATAATATTTTGGTATAAAATTCTATTTTTATTTATATAGTTTATTACTATGAATTAAACATTTACAAACAAAAACAGGCTTCGAAATAATTCTCGAAACCTTGAAAGATACTCTGTACCGGCTTATACCGTACCACATCAGATATACCATTTACTGCTTTAAAAAACACACCTGATATGTTTTATAATAATACCCTTCTCTCATCCGGACTATACCGTCGGTTCCGGAATTACACCGGATCAGCCAGTTTCAGCTCGCAGACTTTACTGCCGGTGGGGACTTGCACCCCGCCCCGAAGAACTATTTGTTGCATCTTTATGATAACACTGTAAAAAGAATAATGCAAGTAAAAAATCATTTTTTTATTTTTAGCTAAAATTAATTTTTTAAAATTAAAAATTAATTTTTTTTAAAAAAATGATAAAGTATATGGACATTATTATATAATCATGTTATTATCAGATTGTTATAAAAAAATCTAAAGGAGATATATTTTATGAAAAAACTTTTAAGCACCTTGTTAGTTGGAGCAGCTGTATTAAGTATGGCAGCATGCTCAGGAGGAGTCAAAAATACTGTTTCATCAACACAGGCAGACAGCAAATCAGAATCAGGCAAAGAAGCTTCATCAAAGAGTGAATCCAAATCAGAAGCCGCAAGTTCAATTGCCGTAGGAGGCAGTGCAAAATCGGAAAGCGGCTCTGCCGGTGCTGTAACCAGCGATGACTTTAAGGGAGAAGGTAAAAAAGTTTACACTTTTACTGATGGATTTAATGAAGTTGAGGCTACATTTACATACAAAGACAATAAAGTTCTCAGTCAGACAACACACTCAAAATTAATGTACAGCATGTTTGGTCTCACCAATAAAGAAGAGGCTGAAAAGATGTTCAAACCGATTGTTGAAAAAATTCAGGCGGTTGAGGGTGTTAAGGAAGAACTGGTTTTTAATGATGACCATTATGTTGAAGACATAACAGTAGATTTTACTAAAGTCGATCTTGCTAAACTTGGAGAAGCCCAAGGCACAGCAGTATATAAAGATGAATCCGATTTAATGATGTCAACTATAAGTCAGAGACTTATTTCTTCAGGGTATGTCGAAAAGAAATAGAATTCTATACTTTAGAATATACTAAAAAATAGAAATAAACAAATTTACCATGCCGGGATTTTTAAAAACAGAAATTCCGGCATCTTTAATTACTTTTAATAATATATTTTCTAAAATTTTTCAATTATTTCTCACATTATTTCTCCATTACTTCCCTATCCTAAAGTGTTGTAACTTTTATAGAATTTTAACGAATCACAAATACCTTTCCCAAACTGCAATTCTTCTTTAAATTTTTTTAATTTTATATAGTTATATTATTATAACATATATAGACATTACAAGATAATCATGTTATTATCAATGTGCTATATAAAAATCTAAAGGAGACGTATTATTTATGAAAAAATTTTTAAGCTGCCTGTTAGTTGCTGTAGCCGTGTCAGGTATAGCGGCATGCTCAGGAGGAAATAAAAACGCAGTTTCCTCAACACAGGCAAACAACAATTCAGAATCAGACAAGGAATCTTTATCAAATAGTGAATCTAAATCTGATTCTTCAGGCTCAATTGCAGAAGGCGACAGTGTCATGTCAGACAGCAGCTGTGCCGGAGCTGTAAACAATAGCAAATTTAAGGGTGAGGGTACAAAAACTTATACAATTGGGTACGGATTTAATATGTTTGAATATACATTTACATACAAAGATAATAAAGTTCTAAGCGAATCAGAGCATACAATACGTAGATACCGTGTAGAAAATTTTCTTCATCCCTCTAAAGAAGATGCTGAAGAACGTTTAAAACCTGAAATTGAAACTCTTAATGCACTTGAGGGCATTACTGCAACAGTAGTTTTTAATGATGATTACTATGTTAAGGATATATCAATTGATTATACTAAAACTGATATTGATAAACTTGCTGAAGTTCAAAAAGAGAAACACATACATTTTACTTCAATGGAAAATAATTTTGACATGACAGCTATAGAAAATCAATTTATCCCACCGAGATTTACTAAAAAGAGCAGTCCTAAATCAACTGCCAAATATTCAGGTACAGAATTTAGCGGCAAAGGTACAAAGGTTTATATACACCCAGATATCCCTGAAACAGATCTTAAAATTACATTTACATATGAAGATAATAAAGTTTTAAGCGAGTCAATATATACGAAAAAACTGTACTACGATGATTATTTTAACAGTAAAGAGGAAGCTGAAGAAATACTCACACCGCTAAATGAAAAGTCCAATTCGATTGAAGGTGTTACATCAAAAATGACTTTTAATGATGACCATTATATTACAGACTATACAGTTGATTTTACTAAAGTCGATTTTGATAAACTTGCAGAAACAAACGGGGGATATTATATATATTCAGATGAATCTGATTTAAATATGGAAGATATATACCAGGAATTATCTTTTTTAGGATATGTAGAAAAGAAATAAAATCCTATACTTTATACTTAAAGAAATAGAACTCTATACTTGTGAATATTCTAAAAAATAGAGATAAACAAATATGCCCGGATTTTGAAAAATTCCGGCATATTTGTTTATTGAACGAGCATTTTAAATAATATATTTTTTTAAAAACATCTCAATTATTTCCACATCCTCCGAGGTTGTAACTTTTATATTGGTATATTCACCATATCCCAGTTTAACTTTTATATCCGTCATTTTTTCAATCACTGCGGCATCATCCGTTACACCTCTAAAATCTCCCGCCTCAAAAAGCTTTCTGTAAGCATTTTTACACAGCTCATAAGAAAATGCCTGAGGAGTTTGTATACAATATATATCTTTTCTGTCCGGAGTAAGCCGTGAAAAACCATTCTCATCAGCAATCTTTACAGTATCTTTTGAAAGTACGGCAGGTACATAGGCTTTAAATTTAAGTCCGCCTTTTATGGAATTCTCAATTATGTTCTTACTTACAGCCGGTCTTGCAGCATCATGTATAAGCACAAGATCATACTTTTTTTTCAAAACAGCCGGGTGAAGCAAGGCATTATATACCGATTCATACCTGCTCTTGCCGCCTTTTGATATATACAGAACTTTAGATATACCATATTTCTTTATAATATTTTTATCTACATACTCTATATCATCTTCAGGCACTGCCACCGCTATATCATCAACACAGCTTTCTTCAAAAGTTTTCAGGCTATAAACCATCATAGGTATACCGTTTAAATGAAGGTACTGCTTAGGTACTTCCATCTGCATTCTGCTTCCGCTGCCTGCTGCCAGTATAATTGCAAGAGTTTTTATGCTTTGCATTGTCTTATTCTACCTTTTCACCCAGTTTTAATGCCGGAAAGGCATTTAAATCCAATCCGCTTCTTTTCCCGTTCAAAAAATCATAGTAAGCGGCAGCTCCTATCATAGCCGCATTATCTGTGCAGTATACAGGTGAGGGATAATAAAGCTTAATACCGTTTTCATCACATGTTTTTTTCATAGTTTCTCTCAGCAGACTGTTTGCGGCTACTCCTCCTGCCATCGCCGCCTGTTTAAATCCATAATCATGTGCGGCTTTAACAGTATGCTCCACCAGAACTTCAACTACCGATTTTTGAAATGAAGCCGCAACATCGGCAGTATTTACAGCTTTGCCCCTCATATTTACACTGTTTAGATAGTTTAATACCGCAGATTTTACTCCTGAAAAGCTGAAATCATATTCCGACTTGGCAACCTTTGCTTTTGGAAATACTATCGCATAGGGATCGCCTTTTTTTGCCTCCGCATCTATCTTAGGACCTCCCGGATAGCCAAGTCCTATACTTCTTGCAACCTTGTCAAAGGCTTCCCCTGCGGCATCATCACAGGTTTTTCCTATGATTTCTATATCCGTATAGTCTTTTACTGCCGCAAGCTGTGTGTGTCCGCCTGAAACTACAAGACATAAAAACGGCGGTTTAATATCATGTTCTATATAGTTTGCAGCTATATGTCCCTCTATATGATGTACTCCTATAAGCGGCTTTTTCAGTGCATAGGCAAATGCCTTTGCGTGGGCAACGCCTACCAGAAGCGCCCCTACAAGTCCGGGACCGCAGGTTACTGCGACCGCATCAATCTCGGAAACTTTAATGTCAGCATCTGAAAGTGCCTGTGCAATAACATAATTTATCTTTTCTATATGGTTTCTTGATGCAAGTTCAGGTACTACTCCACCATAAACGGTATGAAGCTCTATCTGTGATGATATTACATTTGAAAGCACCGTTTTTCCGTTTTTAACAACTGCTGCGGCAGTTTCATCACAGGAGGTTTCAACTGCAAGTATACATATATTGCCGCCGGCTTCTTTTTTAACGCTGCCGGTTAAACAGCCCTCCCCTCCGATATCATCCTTAAGTTTATCATTTATATAAGAATTGCTTCCCATAATTACCTGCTGTTTTCATTGTTTTATATATAAATATTTTATAGTTTAATATCTTATAACTGAATATCTTATAGCTGAATATCTTATAGCTGAATATCTTATAGCTATACATTTCCGGTTAAAGACTTTATAATCAAATATATTACTTTATAATAAAGTATATTATAAAGTAAATATCAAATCCAGGCGGTATCATTCGTCATCAAAGCCAAGCTCAAGGCTCCAGCCGTCTCTTGGGGTTTTTGTATATGGAAATATTTTGCGAAGATCATCAAGGTACTCATCAGGTTTATTCATAGACGGGCTGTAATGTGTAAGCCAAAGCATTTTAGGTTGTGCTTTTTTTGCTATTTCCGCCGCCTCATACATAGTCATATGCTTATGTTCCCTGGCATTCTCCTCCTTACCGTCCTCACCATACATACCCTCACATATAAATAAATCCGCCCCCTGTGCATATTTTTCAATCACAGGTACAGGTCTTGTATCAGTGCAGTAGCATACCTTAAGACCTCTTCTTTCAGGTCCCATAACCATATCAGGTGTGTATATGCCGCTGATATCCTCAATACTCTCTCCATTTTGCAGTTTATTCCAAAATTTTAACGGTATATTCAGCTCTTTCGCTTTCAGTGCGTTAAACCGCCCTTTTCTCGGTATGCTTATGGTATAGCCGTAGCATAATATCCTGTGTTCCACCTTAAATGCTTCTATTTTATAGGGACCTATATAAAAAACTTCCTCTTTTTCTTCTATTTCCTTATATACTATTTCAAAAGGAAGCTCAGGTGCAATACTTCTTAATGCACCTACAACCCTGCATAATCCTTTAGGACCTATGAGGGTTACAGGTTCAATCCTCTGTGCATTGCCAAGTGTAAGCAAAAGCCCCGGCAAGCCGCCTATATGATCTGCATGATAATGTGTAAAGCATATTACATCTATCGGTCTCGGGCTCCAACCCTTTTGACTTAAAGCTATCTGTGTACCTTCGCCGCAGTCTATCAAAAGGTTGCTTCCTTTACATCTTGCCATCATTGAAGTCAGCCATCTGTATGGCAGCGGCATCATACCGCCGGTACCAAGCAGACATATGTCCAACATAAATTTAATCACCTCATTCTAATTATTTAAAATCTTTTCCATTAATATCGCATCCTCTGTGGGATGCGAATAGTAATCTTTTCTTATTCCATTTTGTACAAATCCGAATTTTTTATAAAGAGCAGTTGCAGGCTCATTGTCCCTTCTGACCTCAAGCCTTACAACTGATACTCCCTTACATTTGCATATAAGCAGAATTTTATTTAATAATAGCTGTGCCGTTCCCTCATTTCTTCTTTCCTTTAGTACCGCAAGTCTCATTAGCTCAGCTTCCGGAGCGAGTATCCTTATATTTGCATAACCTATGGTCTTTGTACTCTCCTGTGCCATCTCAATAAAATCATAGCTGTTTTTATACATTTCTTCTATTATCTTTTCGGACCACGGCTCTTTAAAACATTCCTTTTCTATGTATGCTATATCCTTAATATCTTCTGCAAGCATCTGTCTTATCCACATTTTAGTGTTTTGACTCCATTTCTCTTTCCGCCTGGCTTTTTCTCAAATACTCAGGCACCATGCTTTGTGCACTTACAACCTTTCCCTGTCTGTAATATTTTGCCCCGAGACATGCAAGCGTACCTGCCCTCTGTCTGTTCATATATGCGGGTGCAAAAGCGTATGGACATGCAAAATGATTTTTTATAAATTCCTTATACACAGGAACCCCGTCTCCTAAAAATATTACTTCATCACCCAGGCTTTCAAGTTCATAAAGCACTTCTTTTATATCGGCGGCAAATGATTGTTTTATTACCTCAAAATCACTTTCATTTTTATAAAATCCTGTATAAACCTGATTTCTCCTTGCATCCATTATAGGGCATATAAGTGCATGGCTTTTAAATATATTATATGCCGTCATATCAAGTGTAGGAACTGCTATCAGAGGTTTTCCAAGTGCCATTCCAAGCCCTTTTGCCGTCGCCGCTCCTATCCTCAGCCCTGTAAAAGAGCCCGGACCTGATGAAACGGCTATGGCATCAATCTCTGAAACATCCGTATCGGAACTTTTAAGTACAGAATCTATCATGGGAAGCAGTGTCTGTGAATGTGTCTTTTTATTATTTAAAGTATACTCTGCCTTTATTACATCGTCTTCCCAAACAGCTGCCGATGCCACAAGTGAAGAGCTTTCAACCGCAAGTATTTTCATGTTATAAACAGGAACCTTTCATATTGATAATTTAATATAAATTTATAACCCCTCAACTGTAATCCGTCTATAATCAAGTCCTTTTTGAACATCTCTATCAATTCTTATCTTTATGGCAAAATCGGGAATTATATTCTCTATAAGCTCTGACCACTCAATAATACATACTCCGCTGCCGAATAAATAATCCTCAAAGCCTATCTCATACATCTCATCGGAATCCGATATACGGTACGCATCAAAATGATACAAAGGCAGTCTGCCTCCGTCATACACCTGCATTATAGTAAAAGTGGGGCTTACTATATCATCATCTATACCCAGTCCAAGAGCAAAACCTTTTGCAAATACCGTCTTTCCCGCACCTATCTCACCGTCAAGGCATATCACGGTTCCGCCTTTTATATACTTTGAAAAATCATATGCAAACCTTAAAGTGTTTTCATATGAAAAACTGTCATATATCATATATTTATTTAAAACCGTTAGTAAAACGTGTAAAAAAACTGACCCTCGTCTTACTCTTTATAAGCTCCTTAAGTCTGTAATTATCTTTATTCAAATACCTTTTCGGTATAAGATAAGCCCTTATATTATTTAAAAATATAATAATCATAGTATTTGTTGCAGCACTTTTATAAACCATATTCCACTCAAATTTAAGACTCTGTCCTGACTGAAATACCTCAAAACCGCTTTCATCAAATATTATTTTAAATCCGTCTTTTATATGGTTGTTTTTCGCCTGCTTAAAAGCCTTTAAGTACAACATAGCAGGCTGTATTACACTGAACAGCAGTATAAAAAATACAAACAACAGCTTCATAGGAATATCAGAACTGCTTATATTGATCATCAGCATATATATGGCTGCCAATGTAAAAGAAAGATTAAAAATGCCAAGCATACCTCTGTTGGCATTGTACATTGAAAAAAGCCAGATATCATTTACATTTAATTTTATATCAAGACTTATGCCGTCTTTTTTATCTTTATTTTCTTTGTCTTTTGTAATATTATGCATTACCTTCATAAGCCTATATATTAATATTGTAAGGAAATAGACTATATAACAAAAAGTTAAAACAGCATTGTAAGTCCTATCCTTTTTTTTGCAGCATCTATTTTAATTACCTTTACCTCAATTATATCCCCTATACTCAGCACCTCAAGCGGATGCTTTATATATTTGTCTGACATTTGAGATATATGTACCAACCCGTCCTGATGTACCCCTATATCTATAAATGCACCGAAATCAATTACATTCCTTACAGTGCCCTTTAAAATCATGCCTTCCTTAAGATCATCAATACTAAGTACATCAGTCCTTAATATAGGTTTAGGCATCTCATCTCTAGGATCTCTGGCAGGTTTTTCAAGTTCATCAGCTATATCTGCCAAAGTTACTTCTCCTATGCCCAGCTCCTTTGAGATTTTTTTATAATCAACAATCTTTTTTGATATACCTTTTACACCGCCATGTTTAAGCTGTGAAAGCTCATATCCCAGTATTTTAAGCAGTTCCTTTGCCGCAGCATATGATTCGGGATGTACACTTGTAAAATCAAGCGGCTCATCCCCTGAAGATATTCTTAAAAATCCTGCACACTGCTCAAAAGATTTAGGTCCCAGCTTAGGTACTTTCAAAAGCTGTTTTCTTGTTTTAAAACCTCCGTTTTCCTCCCTGTAAGAAACTATATTTCTTGCTATAGTCTTATTTATACCCGAGATATATTCAAGGAGTGAAACCGATGCGGTATTTAAATCAACACCCACCTTATTTACACAATCTTCAACCACATTTACAAGAGTTTCATTCAAATACCTCTGGTTCATATCGTGTTGGTACTGCCCTACACCTATTGATTTAGGATCTATCTTTACAAGTTCGGCAAGAGGATCCTGAACTCTCCTCGCTATTGATACCGCACTTCTTGCTCCTACATCAAAATGCGGAAATTCCTCGGCAGCAAGTTTACCGGCGGAATATACACTCGCTCCGGCTTCATTTACAATTATATATTTTATATCTTCACCAAGCTCTTTTAAAAAGCCGGCAATAAATGCCTCCGATTCTCTTGAAGCCGTTCCGTTTCCTACTGAAATAAGCGATATATTATGCTTTTTAATAAGCTTTTCCAGCACTTCTTTTGCTTCTTTAGTTTTATTTTGCGGTGCTGTTGGATATATCACAACCGTTTCAAGCACTTTACCGTTTTCATCTACAACAGCCAGTTTACAGCCTGTTCTAAATGCCGGGTCCCAGCCCAAAACCACCTTTCCCTTTACCGGCGGCTGCATAAGAAGCTGTTTGAGATTTTCACCAAAAACCCTTATAGCCCCTGTTTCAGCCCTCAAAGTAAGTTCGTTTCTAATTTCTCTTTCAATAGCGGGCTGCATCAGTCTTTTATATGAATCTGAAACAGCCTCTTTTATATAAGGCTCTGTGAAGCTGTTGTTATTTTTAATAATCTGTCTTTCAAGAAAATTAATTATTACATCTTCAGGGGTATTTATCTTTACATTAAGAACCTTTTCCTTTTCTCCCCTGTTTATGGCAAGAATCCTATGCCCTGCACATCTGCATGCACTTTCTTCAAAGCTGTAATAATTTTCATACACACTTGTCTCTTCTTTATCTTTTGCCTGTGAGGATATAGTACCGTCCCTCATAATATCACGTCTTATCCTCGCCCTGAAATCCGCATTGTCAGAGATTTTTTCTGCAATTATATCAAGTGCGCCTGCGATTGCCGCCTTTTCATCTTCAACCTCCAACCCCTCTTTATCCGATATAAATGCAGCGGCAGCCTCTGTAACCGGGTATGTGATTTCCTGTGCAAGTATTATATCCGAAAGCCCTTCAAGCCCTTTTTCCCTTGCTGTCGAAGCCCTTGTCCTTTTTTTAGGTCTGTAAGGTCTGTAAAGATCCTCAACTTCAACTAAGGCGGAGGCATTTAAAATACGATTTTTAAGCTCATCGTCCAAAACTCCCTGCTCATCAAGAGCCGCTATAACCTGTTCCATCCTTTCAGACAGATTTCTAAGCTGCCCAAGCCTTTCATTCAGATTCCTTAAAACCTCATCATTTAAAGAGCCTGTCATTTCTTTCCTATACCTTGCTATAAAAGGTATTGTATTGCCTTCATCAATTAATTTGACTGCCGCCTGCACCTGTGAGGTTTTTACATCAAGCTCACAGGCTAATATATTTACTATGTCCATAATACTTCCAAAAATACAGATTTTTTGTGGCTTTTTCTAGATCCTTGCCCTTATAAATTTAATCATCCCTTTTGTACCTTCAAGTACAGCTTTAAAATCTTTTTCTCTCATATATCCTGTTAATATAGCAAATTCATCCTTGCCCTCAAGATAGACTGATCTTGATTTACCAAATGCCCTCTCACAGTGAGCTATATCTTCCTCATTTCTTCCCTGAAACCTTACAAAATACCGGTGTGAGGTCTTGTCCATATCTTCAACATAAGCTCTTTCTTCAGACCAGTATGGCTTAAAACCGTTGTTTTTCTTAAAAACTGAAAGTACATCTGCTACAACTGCACTTGCAGTGGGATATTTCCCTGCACCGCTTCCGTAAAACATAGTTTTTCCAAGTGTATGACCTTCAATCATCACTGCATTATAAACCGACTTAACCATATAAAGCGGATCTGATGATGATATTATCATAGGACATACATAGGAATAAAGTTTTCCGTCATCTATAAACATCCCTCCAAAAAGTTTTATAGATGTGCCCATCTTTTGTGCATACTCAAAATCTATCTTATCAACCTTTGTAATACCCTCAGTATATATATCCTCATAAGCCACCTCCAGTCCGGTAGCTATTGAAGCAAGTATTGCAACCTTGCGACAGGTGTCATAGCCTTCCACATCAGCTTCAGGCTCTCTTTCAGCATAACCGTATTCCTGGGCGGCACCAAGTGCATCCTCAAATTCAGAACCCTCCTGATCCATCTTTGTAAGTATGTAATTAGTTGTACCGTTAAGTATGCCTGAAATTTCCTTTATATTTTCCCCTGCAAGTGATGAAAAAAGTCCTCTTATTATAGGTATACCTCCGCCTACACTTGCCTCAAATAAAAAGTTTACTCCACATTCATGTGCTATTTTCAAAAGTTCGGTTCCATGTGCGGCAACTACCGCTTTATTGGCTGTTACTACATGTTTTTTAGCAAGCAAGCTCCTTTTTATATACTCATATGCCGGAGTTGTACCTCCCATAGTCTCAACTACAAGTTCTATCTCAGGATCTTCTTCAATTTTTTCAAACTCTTTAACAATCTTTTTTGAAATATCATTCTCCGAAAAAAGCCGCCTGCCAAGTATTGTTTTTACCTCTATATCCTCCCCGAGTTTTCGATTTATAAGCTCACGATTCTTTTCCAATATCTCATAAACCCCGGAACCTACGGTTCCAAAACCCATTATTGCAATCTTTATCATATCTATCACTTCCTTGCAAGTATTTTTACATCATATATTCCGCTGCAGTCTTCAATATCTCTTATCATATTATCTATATTTCCCGTTTCTTCAAGCACCTCCACTGACAATGAAATTGAAGCCACTCCGTTAACAGGTATTGACTGGTGTATTGTCAATATATTTGCATTAAAATCAGCCACAAGATGCAAAAGTTCGGACAATAATCCAGGTTTATCAAGCATCTGCATGGCAATTGTAAGTGTCTTTCCTTTTAAATCATCATAAAAAGGAAGGATATCATCTTTATATTTATAATATGAGCTCCTGCTTAAGCCGCATCTTTGCACTGCTTCAGTTATTCTTAAATTTTTATCCAAGTCAAGAAGACGTTTAACCTCAAGCACTTTCACAAGCACCTCAGGCACCGCCCTTTTTTTTACAAGATAGTATTTACTTTCTATCGTCATATATTTTCCCCTCCCAAAAAATAAACACGCCAATTAGGCTGCGTCGCCATACATACAGCAAACACCGGATGCAGCCTTTATTAATAAAAATCCTATGACCATATTCCTAATCAATACCGCTATCATCAGTTCTCTTAGGAGACCCCAAACTCAACCATGTAAGATAGGCACTTATGAAATCATCGATCCCTCCGTCAAGCACAGCGGATACGTTTGAACTTTCACATGCAGTCCGATGATCTTTTACCATAGTATACGGCTGCATAACATACGAACGTATCTGACTGCTCCAACCTATCTCCTTTACATCTCCCCTTATATCAGAGAGCTTTTCAACATTAGCCTGCTGTTTTATTATCAGAAGTTTTGCCTTAAGGATCTGGAGCGCCTTTTCTTTATTTCTGAGCTGGCTCCTTTCATTCTGACACTGCACCACAACTCCTGTGGGTATATGTGTCATCCTGACGGCGGAAGATGTCTTATTGACATGCTGTCCACCTGCACCGCTTGCTCTAAAGGTATCAATTTTTATATCATCGGGATTTAAATCTATATCAATATCTTCCTCTATATCAGGCATCACATCACATGATACAAATGAAGTCTGTCTTTTCCCTGCCGCATTAAACGGTGAGATCCTTACAAGCCTGTGTATGCCGTGTTCACCTTTTAAATAGCCATAGGCATTTTCACCATTTACCTGTACAGTAACTGATTTAATGCCTGCCTCCTCACCGTCAAGAAAATCAAGCACTTCTATGCTGTATGATTTTGATTGTGCCCATCTTGTATACATTCTGTAAAGTATGCTGCACCAATCGCAGGCTTCGGTCCCGCCAACACCTGCATTAAGCTTGATTATAGCCGAACAGCTGTCATAAGGACCTGAAAGCAGCGTTTTTGTCTTTACCTCATCAAGTTTTTCACCCAGTTCATTTATAAGATTTTCTATCTCTCCAAGTACTGTCCTGTCCTCTTCCTCATAGCCAAGCTCTATAAGTACCTCTATCTCTTCATAAAGATTTTCAAGATTTTTATATTCCTCTATACCGGCTTTAAGATTTTTTAATTCTCTGAGTGTTTTTGTCGAACTCTCGGAGTTCTCCCAAAACCCCGGTTCTTCCATTGCTTTATTTAATTCATCTATACGCCTTGACTTGTTTTCAAGGTCAAAGTGAATCCCTCACTTCCGCCAATGGTTTCTGATAAGTTGACCAAATATATTTAAATTGATCTAGTTCAACCACGGTTTCACCTTCTTTCATATTTTTATAATATAAATAATTTCCGATAGTCTGTTAATCCGGAATTATTTTATGCAATAAACTAATTACCCCTTCCGCAGCACTGTTTATATTTTTTTCCGCTTCCACATGGGCACGGATCATTAGGATAGGGTTTTGCATCTTTTTTCCTTATAGGAGTTTTTGCAAGCGAATCATCCTTATTTGTACCTGTAATCTCTGCAGCAGGTTCTCTTTCAACACTCTGCTCAATCCTTGCATGATAAAGCAGTTTTACAGTATCTTCAGTTATACCTGCGGTCATCTCGTCAAACATCTCATATGCACTTATCTTATATTCAACTAACGGATCTCTTTGTCCAAGCGACTGAAGTCCTATGCCCTGACGCAGCTGTTCCATATCGTCTATATGGTTCATCCATTTATTGTCTATGACTTTAAGAAGTACAAACCTCTCAAGCTCACGAACCTGATCACCTGAAGGAAACTCCGCTTCCTTTTCTTCATAAAGCTTTACCGCCTCCTCTTTAAGCCTGTGTGCAAGCTCATTCTTTTTCATAGACTCCATATCTTCTTCATATTTTACAGGCTTTAAAGGGATAATGGGTATAAGAAGCTCATTTAATTCCTTATAATCCCAGTTTTGCGGAGTTAAATCATCAGAGATAGACATATCGACCGCATGCTCAACTATGTCATTTACCATCCTCATAATAGTAGGACGCATATTATCGCCCTCAAGAACCTTATTTCTCTCCTCATATATAACTTCCCTCTGCTCATTATTTACCTCATCATACTTAAGCAGATTCTCACGAATGCCGTAGTTATTATTTTCTATCTTCATCTGTGCTCTTTCAATGGCATTTGAAAGCATCCTGTGTTCTATCTGCTCACCGTCAGGCACACCCAGAGATTCAAATATCTTTATAAGCCTTTCTGAACCGAAAAGTCTCATAAGATCATCTTCAAGTGATATATAAAACCTTGATTCTCCCGGATCTCCCTGACGACCGGAACGACCTCTCAGCTGATTATCAATACGTCTCGCCTCATGCCTTTCAGTACCTATTATCTTAAGTCCTCCTGCAAGTTTGGCATCACTGTCAAGCTGTATATCAGTACCTCTTCCTGCCATATTTGTCGCTATGGTAACAGCACCGTGTGCTCCGGCACCGGCAACTATCTCAGCCTCTTTTTCATGGAATTTTGCATTTAAGACTGTATGTGCAACACCCTCTTTTTTAAGCATACCTGAAAGCATCTCAGAGGTCTCAATTGTAATTGTACCTACAAGTACAGGTTGTCCTTTTTCATGTGTCGCCTTTATATCCTCAATCACAGCCTTAAATTTTTCTTTTTTACTTTTATAAACGGCATCTTCATGGTCTACCCTTATTACAGGTACATTTGTAGGGATGGCAATTACATCCATACCGTAAGTATTTCTAAATTCCTTTTCTTCAGTAAGTGCAGTACCGGTCATACCGGCTTTTTTAGTAAACTTATTAAAGAAATTCTGGAAAGTTATAGTCGCAAGAGTCTTTGACTCTCTTCTGACATTTACATGTTCCTTTGCCTCTATTGCCTGATGTAACCCGTCAGAATACCGCCTGCCCGGCATTATACGACCTGTAAATTCATCAACTATAAGAACCTCTCCGTCCTTTACTACATAATCCTTATCACGAAACATCAGATTATTTGCACGCAGTGCAAGTATTATGCCGTGCTGTATTTCAAGATTATCGGCATCTGCAAGATTCTCTATATTGAAGAATTTTTCAACTTTTGCAACACCTTCTTCAGTAAGGTTCACAACCTTATCTTTTTCATTTACTATAAAATCACCGGTTTCTTCTATATCTTCACCCATTATAGCATTCATTTTTGTAAACTCGCCGCTTGCTTCACCTCTTTCAAGCTGCAGTGCACATATATTGCATACTTCATATATCTTTGTAGATTTGCCTGACTGACCTGATATTATAAGAGGAGTTCTGGCTTCATCTATAAGTACTGAATCGACCTCATCTATAATTGCATATTCAAGCCCTCTTAAAACTCTTTGATCTTTATAAGCAGCCATGTTGTCCCTAAGATAGTCAAACCCCAGCTCATTATTTGTAACATATGTTATATCACAGGCATACTGTGCCTTTCTTTCAACGCTGTCCATATGATTAAGCACCACACCTACACTAAGACCTAAAAATCTGTGAATTTCACCCATCCATTCGGCATCACGATTTGCAAGATAATCATTTACCGTAACTATATGTACCGGTTTGCCTGAAAGTGCATTTAGATAAGCCGGACATGTTGATACAAGAGTTTTTCCCTCACCGGTCCTCATTTCGGCTATACGCCCTTGATGAATTACTACACCTCCTATAAGCTGTACCGGAAAGTGCTCCATATTGCGTACTCGTCTTGCCGCTTCCCTGACAGTAGCATACGCTTCAGGAAGTATGTCATCAAGAGTTTCTCCTGCAGCAAGCCTCTCTTTAAACTTTACGGTATTTTCCTTAAGCTCATCATCAGTAAGTTTTACCATCGTTTCTTTTAATGCTTCAATTTTTTTGACTGTGGGGTCTATTATCTTAAGTTCCCTTTCACTATGTGTTCCGAATATCTTTTCTATTAAATTCATTTAATTTATCTCCATGTATTTTTAAAACTGTTCTAAAATATTTTCATAAAATAATAATGCAGCATTTATCTGCAGTGCAATGTGTGAAAGTATATTTTGTATATTCACGCATAACTAACCTGTATATTTTATCACTTGAGGAGATTAACTTCAATCTAAAGTCGATGAATTAATAAAAAATTTACACTTATTTAATTTTCGTAAAAACATAAATGCCTCCCTGAAAGTCAAAATATTTGAATCAAGTATATAATTATAGATATATTTATGTCAATGTGCTTTCTTTTAAAATTTTAAAAACCTCCAAAAAATCTCTCCTAAACCTATTATACAAATAAAAACTGATTTAATATGTAATTTAGTATATATACTATAAAAGCTTTTGATGAATAGTTAAGAACTTGCGGTTTTATTGTGCTTTGGTACATTATATGCTATAATATAAATATAAAAAATAACGAAAGGAGTTTGTATATATGCGTTACATTATTACAGGTAAGAATATAGAGGTTACACCGTCTCTTAGGGAAGCAGTTAAGCATAAGTTTTCAAAGCTTGAAAAGTACTTTACTGATGATACTGAAGTAAGGGCTACCCTTATAGTTCAAAAAGACAGCCAGAAGATAGAGGTTACAATCCCTACAAATAAAGGCTTTATCCGTGCTGAACAGGAGAGTCAGGATATGTATTCAAGTATAGATGCAATCCAGGACATAATAGAGAAACAGATTAAGCGATATAAAAATAAACTTGTTGATAAAAAACACGATGTCATTCCTTTTTCAGATTTTTTCCTTAAGGAAGATTATGATACAGAAGAAAGTGATGAGATAAATATCGCTAAAATCAAAAGGTTCAGTATTAAACCTATGGATGCTGAAGAAGCATGTCTCCAGATGGAACTTCTTAACCATAGTTTTTATGTATTTATAAACTCTGAAACCGGCAGCGTAAGTGTTGTTTATAAAAGAAAAAACGGAACCTACGGGCTTATTGAGCCGGAATTTTGATAGACCGTATTTATCAGAAAATTGTTTTATAATTTAAATTGCGTTCTGTTAAAACATAATTTAACAGTTCCTGGTTATTATATATTATATTTAAAAACTCAGGAGGATCTATGATTTGTCCTAAATGCGGGATTGACAATCCCGCTTTTAATAAATATTGCATTAAATGCAAATCTGCACTTTTGGTGAATGATATAAAATCACATTCCGGAAATGAACAAGTCCATGCAAAAAATGACTCAATCGGCACTGAGCTAACTTCGGCAATGCATAATACATTAAATAATGCTTCAACTGTACCCGTTACACCTGCTGTGCCTGCTACACCCGCTACACAAAATTTCACCGGCAATATTCAAAAAAATCCAGCCGGTTATTATAAAGAATCACCGGATTTACCGGGAAGTACGGGAAAGCAAAATCTCTACACTTCAATCAGCGGCAAAAATACGGGATGCGGTTATCAAAACCGCAGAGAACATGACAATTATTACCGAAATGATCCTCATACATATAACAATTATAATCATATAAATAACCGTACAGCAAATTATAATCAGCAAAGCATCCATAAAAACCGTGATTATCCTGCTGACAGAAATATCGGCAATTACCGTAATCTTCATAATACTTATAACAGCGGCAATGTAAATACCGCTAACCGCATGCAGCATAATAATAACGGCTATTATGACAGAGCTTATAACAGTACCGGCAGCGGTTATCACGGTAATGGATATAATGACAGTTACAGGCATAATGGCAGCGGCTTTAATAACAGAAATGATACCTATATTCATAGGGACGGCGGCTTTAATAGCGGCAATGCTCCCTACAGGCATAAGGACGGCAGCTTTAACGGCAGCAATGATACATATAGGAATAATGTCAACAGCTTTAACGGCAAAAGTGGTGTCTACATAAATAAAGGCGGCGGTTTTAATAGCGGCAATAACAGATACAATTCAGGCGGATATAACAGTAACAGTTATAACGGAGAGGGTTATAATAGCCATCCGTTGCAAAATCCCGAAAACGGTTTTAACGGTGAGCCGAGATATGGCGCTCCGGGATATGGCTGTAATAAACCCGGATACCCTATGTATCAGCAGTATCCTTATATGCACGAAAATGCAGATTTCGACTCTCCTTATGATGATTATTATGAACTTAATTATAAATACGATGTTTATAAAGTTACAGGAGGTATATCGCCGGTAGTTATAGGTTTTTTATTAAGCTTCATTATATTTATAATCAGTACTTTATATTTTGTACATATAACCATACCAAATACTTTGTAATTAAAACACTCTGACAATATACAGAAAGTAAAATATAAACGAAACGTTGATATAAACAATATATATTTCCGGTTTTAATATTAAGACAGCAAAATTTAAACAATAAAACCCGGCTTATAAATATGTTCCCTGAATTTCAGGCACATATCATATAAGCCGGATTTTATTTATATACATGTTATAAATTACAAACTCGTCAATAAACACAATATAACTATATAACCCAATCTACAATAAATACTTTATCGCAATAATTATTTTATCCACTCTCCGGAAGCATTTACTCTATACCCGTCAGGTGTAGTTTCATTAACTGCCATACTTCCATCCGCTTTTACATAATACCATCTGCCATTTGATTCTATCCATATATTTTCTGCCATTTCCCCTGAAGCATGAACAAAATACCATTTATTATTTACAGACTGCCATGATGTAAGCATATATCCTTCTTTATCAAATATATACCATTTATGTTTTATAATTACCCACTGGTTTTTAGCATATTCCTGACCCTGCACTTTAAGTTTATACCACCAGCCCTTTGAATTTTTAATCCACTCTCCGGGTACATCTCCCTGAGCATTTACAAGAGTTTTGTCAGGTGTAATATTTACAGAGTTTGATGAGATCCTGTTAAATGTTTGTAAGCCTGCAGATGAACCTCCACTGCCGCTACCGCTTCTGCTGCTGCCATTGCCGCCTCTACTGCTGCCACCTGAGCCACCGCTTGTATTATTATTTGCACCGCTACCGGCCTTATTAGAATTGTTATTCGGTACATCAGGTTTTTTATCAGTCAGGTCTGATTTATTATTAGGTTGTTCAGGTTTCTTATTAGGCTGTTCAGGCTTATTATCAGGTACATTCGGTTTCTTATCCGGCTGTTCAGGTTTATTGTCGGGTACATCAGGTTTTTTATCCGGTTGTTCAGGTTTATTGTCGGGTGCATCAGGTTTCTTATCCGGCTGTTCAGGTTTACTGTCGGGTCCATCAGAACCTTCTTCATAATACAGTACCAGTGCGGTACCTGCCTCAAGGTTTGCCGTATTAGCCTTAAAGACCGCAAACTGCTTTCCTTCTTTATTTCTTATAATTTTTACAAGACCAAGAGTTCCGTCATCTGCACCGTAATGGAATGAGCGAAGCTTATATCCGGAAAATCTCCTTACATTATCAATATTTATAACATATTCTTCTCCTAATAACGCTTCAACCCTGTCCTCTATATCATGCCCTTCACTATCCCTGAAATATTCCTTAATCTTATCTGAAACGGCATCTTTTGAGGGATGTATATACTTCATAGTAATATTAAATTTTTTGCTGCTGTCAAGACTTTCTTCTTTAAGTCCCTCAAAAGCTTCATTAAGATCCTTTATAGCCTTATCAACATCTTCTTTGGTTGCATAATTTTTATCAAAAATAATTTTTCCCGCATTTTCAAGTTCTCTATAAAATACTGTCCTGCTCTCTGTAGTATATCCTCTGCTTCCTGCAATTATCTTATCAACTGCCTTGTAATACAATTCTTCAAGTCCGGAAGTATCTACTTCTTTATAATCTTCCCATACAAGCTCCTGTGCTTTATTATTTAAATTTTCAGCTGCAACTGCTATATCTCTATGCGTTGTTATAGGACCAGCCTCCTGACTTGGAACAATTGATTTTAAATCCTTAAGTTCCATATACTCTTTTGCAATTGCATAAGCTCTTATAAACGGGTCATAGGAATCCTTTGTATATCTTTTACCGTTGCTTCCGTTTAACGCTATTTTTTCATCGGCAATTTTTATTGCTTCACTTAATACATGCTTATCAAAAGGCTTAGGCGTCATAGCTGAAAAGGCTTCATTTAAAGCCTTTCTCATCGACTCAAGCTCATTATTTGTAACAGCCGCATTATTCTGCTTCGCCTTTTCAATTAACTTACGGGCTTCTTCATTTTTTTCAAGATATGCATTTTCAGTATTTTCTTCAATCTCAAGTCCTGCATTCTTTGCCGCACTGTATTCATTCCAATGCTCAACTATCGCCTCATCAAGAGGTGCAGTGTCTATTATTACCGCTTCATCATCTATGTTCACAGTAAATTCTTCATCATCAAGAACAAGGGTTATATTATCTCCGGTAACCGTAATGGTTGAATCAGCAGCAAGTCCTTCAGCCTTAAAAATCTTTTTATCATATTTAGAATTGGTATCCTCTTTTGCCCACATAAGCCAGCTCTTTATATATCCACCATTATATTTTACATAGTTAGTATCCTGTGGCAGATAAAGTTTTCCCTCGTACTCATCGGGACCGCCAAAATCCTGTGAACTTACAGGAATCTTACATTCAGCATATAGTAACACATCACGTGAATTGTTTAATCTGTTTTTCCTTACAGTAACTGCATAAACATATATATCTCCCTGTACTTTTGTATGATCAATTGATATAATCTGAGCCTTACTATGGGATTTAGCCCACTCCAGATCCATCTTTTCTTCTTTTATATCCGACTGTGCATATACAGTACCTCCTGCCTGTTCATCTGCATAAGCTTGTTTTATATTCGACAAAGCCCCGGACATAAAGCACGACAGCATCATTAAAGCTAATAAACTTTTTTTCAACATACTAATTCTCCCTTTATTAATTTTATTTTTGTGTTAGCCATTGCTAACCAGTTATGCAAAACATATTCTAGCATAATCGCTTTACTTGTCAATAAAAAATATAATTATATCATTATAAAAAATAAGTCTATATAAAAATTACTCCGGATTATAACTTTATATGAGTTTCAAAGTTATATATTATAATTTTTTATGTTTTATTGTTAAATTTACACTTATATGCTATAATTTACAAGTTATAAAAAATACAATCTATATTTTATTTTTTAAATTTTACTTTATTACATACATAGATATTTTACTGATAATATCTATATAAAAAATTACAATATTTTATTATTTGAGGGAAGATATATGAATAATATTCCAATGAAATCATCCTCACCTATAAGCAGTACCGATTTAAATAATCTCAATAATACTACAGGTACCGCTGTTGAGAGCAATAATATTACAAATATAAATCTGCCGAAAACTCAAGCTTATAAACAGCAAAATAATCAGGTCGGCAATATGCCGCATTCGGCTGCAACAAATCAGGTCGGCAATATGCAACATGCAGCTGCAACAAATCAGGTCGGCAACATGCAGCATGCAGCTGCAGCCGGTCAGACTGCACCTGTTATGCCTGACAATCGTTTTCAGTTAAATCAAAGTCAAAACGGTATGTCTCACTCAAATCAGACAAACTGTTCTACAGAGGCAAAACCTCTGCCGCAGCTTAAAAAGCCTGTACAGAAAGGACAAAAAGTAATCCTTGATGAATCCGGCAGAATTACAAAACTAAAGGTTTGCCTTGGTTGGAATGTAAAAAATCCTGAATGTGATATTGATGTCTCCGCTTTTATGCTTGGAAAGAATTCAAAAGTCATAGGAGATGAATGGTTCGTATTTTACGGTCAGACCGAGAGCCCTGATAAAAGTCTTAATTTTACTCCTCAGGACAATATTGACCGCCAATATATATCAATAGATTTTTCAAAACTTAATAAAGATACTGCAAAAATAGTATTTGTTCTTACGATAAATGAGGCTTTTGCAAAACACCTTAACTTCAGCATGGTATATGATGCATATATAAGGATACTTGACTTTAACTCCGGAAATGAACTTATAAGCTTTAAAATGACCGACTACTACCAAAATGTCATATCAATGATGATAGGAGAGTTATACCTGCATAACGGAAGCTGGAAATTTAATGCGATAGGTAACGGGGTTGCAAAAGATCTTAACGGATTATGCGGACTTTACGGCGTAAACGTTGAATAACATCAGGTTTTATACGGTTTTTAGCATTTCACAATTGCATAAAATATTTTATTTAAAATGGAGGAATAAACAATTATGTTATTATTTGAAATTATAAACGAACTTACCCTTAAAGTAACCTGTAAAGGCAGCGATGTCTTATTTGCAAAAAAAGGATCATTTATTGCAGGTGAAAGTATGAATGGCAAAAATTATACTTTTGAAAAATTGATGCTTGGTCCTCAGAATGATTTTCTTCAGGCTGCCATAGGCTCCTTTATACGACATGCCACAGGTGAAAACCTGCCTCTTATGAAAGTAAGTATGAATGGAGATTCAATTACATACTATGCAAACTACGGGCAGCACGTTGTTGTATATAAATTAAGTCCCGGAGAAATCGTATCTGTTGAGTCTGAAAATATACTTGCTTTTACACAGGATTGTGATTATAAGGTACGCTTTATAGGAGTCGGAATTATATCTCAGAAAGGCTTTGCAACTTCCACTCTTACGGGAAAGGGTCCTAATGCCTATGTTGCTATGCTTTCAGACGGCAACCCTCTTGTACTTAGCAATATATCAAATCATGAAACTATATCGGTTGACCCTGATGCGGTTATATGCTGGATGAGTCAGAATAATTACGGAGATCCTCAAGTAATGCTTGACCGTCTGTCATGGAAGAATATAATAGGTCAGCATTCCGGAGAATCTTATGCATTCGAGTGGTCGGGGGCACAGCCTGTCTCAGTGCTTTTACAGCCTTCTGAAAGAAAAGGAGGTATAAAAGTAGGTATAGATTAAATTATACATATCTTACCCTTATTTAAAAATATCGCCGCTATCCATAAATTACCTGATTATGGACAGCGGCGATATTACTAAATTATTCAAATTGTAATAACTTTAATTTAAGTTTTACCTTTTTGTACACTTTATTAGTGTTATCGTATTTTTTATATACTATTTTCTTCATCATTATGAGCAACGTTATTATAAGTTCCATTACTACCCGAACTGTAGGTATTGTTATGACTCATATTATTATCTGCTGAATTTTTATCATGCATTGCAGCATTCCATAAACCATATGAGCCTTTTCTTATAAAATGTCTTAAAATACCTATTGTGAATCCAAGTATCATAACTAACAAAATCACCATTCCTGCAATCTCCTTTCGACTTTAAAAAAATTTTATACTTTACATTAGCATATAAAATATTTAAATGCAATATAAATATGCTTTTTTATAATAAATTATCTGCATAAAAATACTCTTTTATTTTTTATAACTTCTCATATACACATAACATATATTTTATATTATTTTAAAATATCCTTACGATACTCACCTTGCCAATAATAAACGATACCGTCATCCATCTGTATTTCACCTACCTTCGATTTTTCCGGCACCATCATTTCTTTTATACGGCTGTCTCCTGTCAGCCAGCCGCTCATCCGCTTAGTTCTCGCTCTTTCTATGGAGTATTGTGCATTATTAAACCAATCCTTTTCATATTTAAATGCCTTTATGTCTTCCACATGGAATTCACCATTTTGATTTATTTTTATATCCGCCTCTACAAAATATCCTTCTATGCCTATCGGTTTAGACATATAATAAATTTTAAAGCCTCCGTCATACTCATCTTTTTTTAATAAAACATCTATATGCGTAAGTTCTTCCGGGGCGTATCTAAAGCGGCGACAATTCGTCAATGCCTCTGATAAATACCGAAAATACCCGTCTTCATCATACTCCTTTAAAAAATATTCCTGAGTATCAAATAGAATTTCACGATATCCCTCCCATGCTCCGACATGTTGATTCGAGTCAAAAAAAATACCCGTATTCACTAAAAAACGTTCTTCCCCTCTTCTATATTCTTGCGGTTTTATCTGAGCCATTATTTCCTGTGCCTTTTCTTTAGTGCTGTACGGAACGTAATACAAAGAGGTGTTATCTTTTAAATATTTAAATTTATTAGGATAGCTGTATCCTTGTACTCCATAAAAAATATCCTGAGTTTTTCCTGACCTAAGATGTACTTTCCAACGTAATATTTTATTTATCGCAAAAGGTATCATACCGGTCTCCCCGTATTCTTCCAGTTCACCTATAATTAAATTATATCTGTTTATTAAAAAATCATTTACTTCATACATTTGAGCAAGTGCTTTACCGTCTCTGATTATATGCATGATAAAAATCTTTAAGTTTATAAAAAACAAAATACATATAAATATTATTATCACTTTCAATATAATAAAATATATTTTTTTAGCTATATCTATTATATGTTTTTTAATATTATTTTTCATTACATCCCTCATTGTCTCCATCGCAGACAGATATATCTGCAAATTCCGCATTCATACCAAGCACCAGATTGTCATAATACCAGAAATAAATTTTTTCATTATTATAATCTATTATTTCAATATTATCCGGTGCATAGCCATTGATTCTTAAATTAAACACGGAAGCGTTATGTGTAACATCTCCATAAAATCCTCCGTCTGTCGGTCTTGAACTGAGTCTTGAGCGAATTTGTTCTATAAACTCCATATTTTTATCTTCATATAATGTCAGCAGCTCCTGTGCTCCTTTTAGAACAATATCCAGATCCGTATTGACATAAAAAGGACATATATATTCGGGAATATTTCGATTCAGCTTAAAACCTATCAGCCGCTGTCTTTTGTCTGCCTTTTTTGTAATCAGAATATTATAATAATCAAATATTGAAGCATTTGATGCGGGCATTAAATATTCCCCATACCTTTCACGCATATTGTCAGGCTCTAAAACTTCTTTAATATCCTCCTTACAATCACCAAGGATATACAGCATATTCGGATCATTTTTTACGGCTTCTTCCAGAGAATAATATACTCTTTTCTTAGAAAAAACATAATCAGCTCCTTTATATTCACGGTATTTCTTAAACCATAAGCATGTCATATTTATCATTTTTATTACGTCTTTATCATTGCCCTTATATTCTATATATCCGTATTCCAAACCAGGTATATCATATATGCCGGAAGCCGGCATATATACGGCTTCCGGATGATATGTAACCTTTTCATTATTTAATGCATATATCTCACAATTCCATTCGGGATATAATTCATAGCTTTTTTTTAAAAAGATGCCTGATGTATCGTTATCATCTAAAAATGAGATATGAAAACTTACCTGTAAAAAATTTTCGACTTCTTCAAGATGTTCCCTGCTGCAAACCAGTAAATTCATAATCGAAAGTATACTTGTTGCAAAAATCAATACTATTGCAGTTTTCTTGTACTTTGTCATTTCTAAAATTTTCTTTAAAAGACTGACCATTACTATTATATTACCTCCTATTAACATGACATGTGTTTTTACGGCTTATTTTAATACCGGTTGAAATTAACTGACTGTAATATTAAGTGCTGTAAAATTATTTTAAAATTACCGGTCGGATATATATAGACTCATATAAACATATACTGATATACATATATACAGCTGTCTTAATGACTCATCAACCTTGCAACTTAATAACTGATATCCTTAATATTTTCTTAAGAATATCATAACTTTTTCGCACTGTCAACGGTGTTTTCAAAAATTCTAATAGTAAGAACTGCTTTTATGTTATACTGTCTATGAAATATATTTTAATAATATAAAACTATAAAATCTATTTAAGCGGATATTTAAAGTATGAATTACATTTATAACAAATCAATCATTTTATGCGGATTTATGGCATGCGGAAAAAGTACCGTCGGAAAAGAGCTTGCTTTACGGTTAGAGCTCCCCTATATTGATACTGATGAACTGATTGTATCAAAAAGCGGTATGAGCATACCTGATATTTTTGTACACGAAGGCGAAGCTGTATTTAGAGAATATGAAAAAAATACAGTACATTATATATCCTGCCTGCCGCCACATGTTATATCAAGCGGTGCAGGCATGCTTTGCACAAAAGAAAACGCCGTTCTTTTAAAAAATAATGCAATTATAATATACATATACAGAGATTTTCCGACTATATTCAATATAATATCAAATGATAAAAACAGACCTATGGCATATGGAAAAGATTATAATGAAATTAAAAAGCTCTATGATTTTAGAGCACAAAAATATATAGCACATTCAAATTTTATGGTTGAAAATTTAAATACCGTTAAAACCTGTACTGAAAGCATAGTATTAAAGCTTTTTAACTTCTATGGGAACACTGATTAAGTGCTCCCATAGACAAAAACTAAAACCTACATTATGATTTGCCGGGAATATCTTTACTGACTTTTTTTATACTCTTTTCAATATTTCTCCTTGCAATCATAAGCTGATGAGCACATCCAAGACATTTTATCCTCAGATCCTGCCCTACACGCAACACCTCCCAATCACTGCTTCCGCAGGGATGTTTTTTTTTCATTGTTATTATATCGCCTACATTTAATTGCATAACATTATACAACCTCATTAACATACATTTTTTTTAAACATTTTACCTTTTTGCAAAATTCATATTTATAATAATCGGCAGGCTTTTTATAGCCGAAAAGCCAGGCTGCCATCTCATCTATTGTAAATACAGGGCATTTTTCATTCCGGCTTATATCGCAGATTTTATTTTCTTTTCTTTTAATAAATGAACCTGACTTACTGATATTCCATACAAAGCTTCCGTTGTTTTCACTTATAAGATCATCTTTAATACATATATCAACCTTTATACAGTCCTCAGAAACATTATCTTCAAGCGATATCTGTTTTACAAATTCATCAAGTTTTATAATTCTTCCCATCATATAGGGTTTATCAGTATATAACAGTTCAGCACAATCACTGCTGCATAAAAACTCCCTGTCCTCTCGCTTTTGTATACCCCAGAAAATTCTGTATCCTGATAAAACCTTATCATCCGACATTAAAAGCTCAATCATGCCGTTCTCAGACTCAATCTCAATAATAAGTCTTTTAATATATTCCTCATCTCTTATACAGTAGATATCGCTTATCTGTGAAAGCCTCTTATTCATAAAATCTGCCAGTTCAGCCAAACAGCTGTTATTATAAGGCTTCACTGAAAGGCGTATATCCTTTTTTAAACTTGTGCCTATATATTTTGAAATAAAAGTAAAACCAAAAGGTTCATAATAAGCCGGATTTGCCGGAAGCAAAAATGTAAACGGCATATTTTCTTTATAGAGCAGCTTAAAAGCATACTTAAGCAGTCCCCTCATAAGCCCCTGCCTGCGGTATTTAAGTGCGGTTGCCACCGCAACTATATATGCGGCTTCAAATTCCGTATCTCCAAATTTTATCCTGTAAGGATTTAAGTGAAGCATAGCTTTTATCTCAGGTATTGTACTGCCTTGTGCATCATTTTCTCTTTCAATATCTGCGACTATCTTATTATATTTTATCTTTTCCGTATAGTAGTAATCTATAAATCGCTCTGAATCCTCAGGAAATGCCTCCTCATAAAGTTTCCTGCTGTGTATTTTTTCATCATAATTTAAAAGCTTCAACATAAGCAATTCCTCTTAAATGGTACAATAATGGTACAATAAGCATTTAAATAAACTATAAGCTTTATTCTTACCGATTATAATTTACCTTAAACTTTATTTTAAAGGCATTTATAATCCCCATATATCTATTATAATGATTTATGATTTAAGGTTTAATATTGATGGTTTAAAGTTTAAGGTTTAAAGTTTAAGATTTAATATCAAAAATCAAGCTGTTCAACATAATACTTCCTTGCATAATCTATGGGATAATAGCTTTCTTTAGCTCTCCTTAAACCTTCTATCCCAAGATCATCCTCCCTGTTTATTATCCCGGCATAGGGAAATTCATTTACAAGAAATTCTTTATTTATAAACTGATAAAGTCCCGGTATATCGGCATTAGCTTTTTCTATATGTATTACCGCCATATCCTCAAGCTGATTATAGCTGCCTATAGTAAAGGCTTCCAGCCTGCCGTCAACATATACACCTCCCAGCTTTATATCAAGCTCCTGGCAGTGCTTTATAACTTCATGTACACCCTGAACCTCGGGATCAAGATGTTCCTCAACATCATCACCCTTATGTTCTCTCCATTTTGCAAGAAATTCAAACACATCATCCCTTGCACAGCATTTCAGCCTCTTATACTCATATCTGCCTGCATAATCCTTTATAAACCTGTTGTAATGATTTTTCTTTTTATGGAGTTTCTTACCTGAAAGGCTCCTAAGTGCATCCCCGTCATACAGGTAATCTTTTAAATCAACCTCCTCCTTTACAAGAAAACTTTCCTGAGGCAGATTCAGGCTTTCTATTGCAGCTTCATCAGCAAGTCTTATAACAAGCTTTCTGTTTAACTCTTTATTAAAATATCTTACCGTTTCATCAAAGCAATACTGCAAATTCTCCTGGCTGCACATAGGCATGGCTGAATAAATCTCACCTTCAGACTCCATAAGCCATAACATCCCCGCCTCTTTACCGTCTTTAAATGCGATTGCCGCCTTTACATTATAATAGTCCTTCCATAAAAAGCTTTCCAGACTAACACTATCACAGGTTTTATTATGCCTAAGCCCGTAAAATTTATCATAATAGTGAAATTTTTCAGCTTTAATGGGTTTAAATATAAGTTTTCCACTGCCATCTTTTATATTGTCTTCATGATCATAAATCTCAACATTTTTATCCATATTCCTTTTTAAGATATTTTTTAAATATCTCATCTCCGTCATATATATTCTGATTTTATAGTTTTAGTCTTATAATGCAAGGAAACTGTAATTAAATGTTCCCCTGCTGAAATCGCAGGCATTTTGTCATTGCTATGTGATTTTTAAGCCTATCTATGCGATTTTTGGCATATCATCTATTCAAAATTCTCTAAAAAAATAATACTCAAATCAGTATTGCATTATAAAATCTTTGTCTTACACAGAACCATTATAACACATATGCAGTTTAAATGTAAGCAATAAATTTGCAACCAATAGATTTTTTACAATTGATAGATTTATTGCATTCTAATCATATATCTATAAAATAACAATACAATAGGTATTAATATAGAGATGGCTTTTTATTCCTCTACAGGATTTAATTTTCCTGTGATTTTATCCAACATGATACGATATATTTTCACATTGATAATTTCTCCGCATCGCTCAAGTTGATAATCTCCATATTCATAATGTTCTAATATAAGTCTTAACCCCTTTATGATTTCTTCCTTGTTATAAACCTCTTCACATTTCCCGAACCCGATTATACTCTCATATCGTGCCGTTATACCATGACTTGTTTTCTGAACTTTAAAAAAATTATCAGCTTCTACACAGACATTCGGATTTCTTGCAAGCAATTCGATTTTCATACCCTGTGTTGCAGAATGAAAATATACAACCGGTTTTTGATCAATGATTTCAAAGCCGAAGGAAACCGGTACAATATATGGAAATTCATCATCATACATACCTATGCGAATAGTATTGCTCCTTTTCAATATACTCAATATTTCTGTATTATCAATAACTTCTCTGTCTTTTCTGCGCATTTTAATTTACCTCTCTAAATTAAGCCGGTTTTTACCGTTTTAAGATAAACGGTCAGTTGCAGTATATCACTGTTTACTGCTTTTGACCAGTTTAAGCTGCTATCCTTTTAAACCTCCGTTCATTTAAAGTCATTATCCTCTTAAAATTTTATATATAAACTATAATTAATTTATATTTCATTGCTATTATCCCAATGAATTGTATAAAATCATTTTAGGTGTTTTGGTTGTATTTTATATATTTTGGGAAATATCCATATCTTATTTTACATACTATCTACAATAAGACTTTATCTGAAAATGCTCTTTTACAAAGTCTATATCTATAAAAACATTTACATTTGTATGCATGTTATGTATAATGACACAAATATTGTTTTTGCTTTGCGGACATTCATGCTGCCCTTAAAACTTTCCATATGTCCTAAAGCTCTTAAAATAATATAATTAATATTTTGTAGGTATTAAAGCACTTAAAATTAAAATTTGAAGGAGATTAAATGAATTTAAGTAAAAGAAGTACAAACACCTTAAGCATGGTTTTGGCATCATGTATGATTCTTACGGTACCTTCGATCAATACATATGCACAGACAAATAATTCAGGCTATAATTTCGATTTTGATGAATCCGAAGATAGCGAACTATTATATAACTATAATGAAGATGCTGCAATTACCGCTACAAACAGTAGTGCACTTCTTCCAAGAAATGTATCGGGCATAGAGCATATTGAAATCACGCATACAACAGATAAAAATGATTTACAAACACGTATACAAAATGCTCTTAATGCAGGCAAGGATGTTTCCGTTTCCGGAAAAAATTACGATGAACATGGAACAGTTAATAACAACTTACATACAATATCAATTTCAGTGCCGGCAGGCAGAAAAGTTACATGGGACGCATCCATATCAAGCAATCACAGCGATCTTGACGACTATCTTTTGCGTATATCAGGTCCCGGCAAATTTGAATTTAAAGGCGGAACCCTGAAAATCTCCGCAAATAACAGTCCCGCCTCTGTAATCACCCTCTCGGACAATGCAGATTTACATATAAGCGGGGGAATTTTGCGCACGGAATCCAATGCCGAAGTATCTCTTATACTTGCCCAAAATACAAGCAAGATACATATGACAAATGGTCAAATATTAGCTTATAAAAAGAAAAAAACTGCTATCAGTTCCGATGGTGAGGTTATAATTGACGGCGGTGAGATAGTAACGGGAGCAGATCCTGATAATCCTGCAAACAGCGGCATCGCAGTAAGTTTATATACAAATAACGGTAACTTAAAATTTAATTCCGGTCTGATTTTAGGATATGGAGCCGAAAGTGCAGATGATCTTATAAAAACACAAAACGGAGCAAATAAATCCTTAAACGGAGGTGTGGTTATAGCATATAAAAAATATACTAATCCAAGAACCACCTACTTAAAAGGCTCAAAGATCAACCTTTCAGTACTGCCCCAGACGGCTGAAGCTTATTGGGACAAGGAAGGCGATGATTCAGTGGTAAGGTTTAAAAACGGCTCATATACAGGTTCTCGCCCGCTTTTAAATCATGAGGAAAACAGTAATACTATAAATGAAATCAGCTATGAACCTCTCGGAAGTATAGTTTATGATGCAAATCCGCATACTATGACACAGATACCTAAAATAATACCTGAAAATGCAGGTAACGGAACTATAGAAGTAAAATACAAAAACAGCGGCAACATGTTTATCACAGCTCCGGTAAATGCAGGTAAATATACAGTATATGCTTGTGTAAGAGGCAGCAGCATATATGCAGATGAGGACATTAAACTAGATGAATTTGAGATTAAAAGACGCCCTGTTAAACTTGTGATTGATGATAAAACCATAAATGCAGGCAATCCGCTTCCCACCTTTACATATAATGTAGAGGGGCTTGCCGGAACACACAGTGCATCAGATGCATTTGAAAACCTTCCGCAGCTTACTGCAAATACTGACGGAAAAGCTGCCGGAACATTTGATATAAATATATCATCAGCCTTAAATTATAAAGAAAATTATACGGCAAACAGTATGCAGGCGGTTAAGAAAGGAAAATTAACCGTAAAAAATGCTGACGGCTCAAACCCACCCCCTTCTCAAAAGCCCGGCACCCCGCAGACACCGGAAACTCCTCAAAAACCCGGCAATAATTCACGTTCTGGAGGATCCGGCACAGGTCGTTCAGGTGGAGGTCGTTCCGGCACAGGTCGCAGCAGTTCAGGCGGTTCTTCATCATCAGGAAGCAGGTCAACAGCTGTAAATAAGAATACCGGCACTTGGGTACAGGATGCAAAAGGCTGGTGGTACAAAAATCCCGACGGCACATGGCCGGCAGGAAAATGGCTTTATATAAGCTATAATGGAAAAAAAGACTGGTATTATTTCAATACACAGGGTTATATGACAACCGGATGGCAGCTTATAAACAATAAATGGTATTATTTTTATGAAAATACACAGAATAGCCTTGTAAAAGGTTCTCTTGCAGTAAATACCGTTATAGGTACATACCGTGTAGACGGAAACGGTGAATGGATAAAGTAACATCTAACCCAAAGGAAACAATGACTTTAAGCATTTTTTATGATTTAATTATTTCCTAAAAAACTGTCAGCAGTTCCGTCTTAAACTGTAAATAAACTATCATTTTTAGTGCAAGACCACCCGTTTATCGGGTGGTCTTACACTGCTTATATAGTTCCTGAGTTTTTACATTTTCTTCTCCTGAGGTCCAATACAATTTTAAAAGCTCATAATTTACCTTTAACACGCTTTAAACCTAAAGCTTCCTACTTTTTCCTTTAATCCTGACAATAACTTTTTATATTCAGATTTCGCATAGAGTTGAATATTGCCAGTACAGTTACACCCACATCGGCAAATACCGCCCACCACATATTCGCTATTCCAAATACTGCCAGTATCAAGACCAGTATCTTTATACCAAGTGCCATAACTATATTTTGATTTGCTATTTTAATAGTTCTTCTGGCAAGTCTTATGCCTACGGCAAGCTTCGACGGTTCATCTGTCATTATAACTATATCTGCCGCTTCTATGGCGGCATCTGAACCGAGCCCTCCCATAGCGATACCTATATCGGCTCTTGCAAGTACGGGTGCATCATTTATTCCGTCGCCTACAAACACCAGATTCTTATCTTTTTGCTTTTTCTCTAAAAGCTCTTCAAGCCTGTCAAGCTTATCCCCCGGCAAAAGCCCGGCATGTACCTCATCAATTCCGATTTCCTCTCCCACACTTTTGGCAGTATTTATACCGTCTCCGGTAAGCATCACTGTATGTTTTATGCCAAGCTTTTTAAGTTCTGAAACTGCATACGGCGAATCCTTTTTTATTCTGTCCGAAATTACAATGCAGCCCCCATATTGCCCGTCAACTGCGACATATACGGTTCCGGGCTGTGTATCAGGTTCTTTTTCAAATATGGAATATTTTTTCATAAGACCTGCATTTCCTACAAGTACATTTTTTTTATCAAGCTTTACATTTAAACCTCTTCCGGAAATTTCCTTTATATCTGAAAGTCTTGTTTCATCAATAGACTCATCAAGTCCGTTTTCATGTCTGTATCTGATATATGCTTTTTTAATAGACAGTGCTATGGGATGTGATGAATAGTATTCCGCATAGGCGGCAGTTTCCAGCAATCCTTTTTCATCAAGTATACCGGACTTTTCATCAGGTATAATCTCTGTAACCTCAAATACACCCTCAGTTAATGTGCCTGTTTTATCAAATACCGCAATTTCAGTTTTTGCAAGTGCCTCAAGATAATTGCTTCCCTTTACTAATACTCCAAGCCTTGATGATGCCCCTACTCCGCCAAAAAAGCTTAAAGGTATTGATATAACAAGTGCACATGGACATGACACAACTAAAAAAGTAAGCGCCCTTGAAAGCCACAAAAGGAAATTATGTCCGGGATCAAATAAAGGAAATAAAATTGCTATTATAAGTGCGGCACCTACTACAAGCGGAGTATAAACAACTGCAAATTTTGTGATAAAATTCTCAGAAGCCGATTTTTTTGATGCCGCATTTTCAACCATGTCAAGTATCCTGCTGGCAGTAGAGTCTGAAAACTCTTTTGTAACCTCTATATCTATAACTCCGTCTGTGTTTATACTGCCGCTAAGCACATTATCGCCGCTTGAAGCCCGTCTCAATACCGGTTCACCTGTAAGTGCCGAGGTATCGAGCATGGATTCTCCCTTTATCACCTGCCCGTCAAGCGGTATCCTCTCGCCGGGCTTTACAACTATAATATCACCTATATTTACATCATAAGGATCAACCGTCCTTACGCTGCCGTCATCAGATTTAAGGTTGGCACTGTCCGGTCTTATATCCATAAGTTCATTTATAGCTTTTCTTGATTTATTTACAGCCATACTTTGAAAAAATTCTCCGACCGTATAAAAAAGCATTACTGCCACACCCTCTGCAAATTCTCTTAAACCGAATGCACCTATTGTGGCAACTCCCATAAGGAAATTTTCGTCAAATACACGTCCTTTCCTTATATTGTAAAACGCTTTTTTAAGGACTGGAAAACCTACTACAATATATGAAGCCGCAAACAATGCCATATAAAAGCCTGTTAAAATATGCAGTTCGCCGTCTTTATATATATACGACATTTTTTTCATAATCAGTGCCGCTATAAATAAAACGGCAGAAATGATTATATTTCCAAGCATTTTTTTCTGATTTTCATTCATATTCTTTCACCTGCAAATATCCCGACATTGTAAATCTTATGAAAATTTTTATACTATAACTGTTCAGGCATAATTATTCAGATACAGCTGCCGTGTCATAAAGGACAATTTATGCCCTTTTAACTTTTATCTCCGGATGTTCCGCATTTATAAGCTTAACAACCTTTTCCAGTACATCTTCCATGTCTTTATCAAGGGCTTCTACGCTGCATTTTAAGGTTATAAAGTTTATACCTGCATTTACAACTCCGTCCAATGCCTTTATCCTGTTTTCAAGCTTTGCCGCACAATCAGCACAATCAAGTCCTTCAAGTTTCAACATTCTCTTCATTTTATAGATCCTCCTTAGTATTTTATAATTTTATATATTTTTAAATTTTTTATATCAGCCCTCAGACTTCTTTTTTCCGTTTTAATATTTCGGCACCAACATATATAAAATTTTTATATTTATTAAAGTGCCTTATATTTAAAGTATTTTTGAAAATTTTGTAATGTCGGCGTTTCTCTTAAGTATTAAAAGTGCCTTATATGTTCAAGTCCAGTTTCAAAAACCTGTTTTACATGTTCATCATCAAGTGAATAATATACTGATTTCCCTTCTCTGCGGCATTTTACAAGATGTTCTCTCCTAAGCAGAGCAAGCTGGTGAGATACAGCCGACTTTGTCATATCAAGCACGCTGCATATATCACATACACACATCTCCGATAAATCAAGTGCCCATAATATCTTAATCCTTGTTTCATCAGCAAATACCTTAAAAAATAATGCAAGCTTTTTATATTCACCCATATCAATCATAGCTTTTTTTACATCATCTACAATTTCCTTATGCACGACAGTGCAGTCGCATATAAATTTACCTGCTGACATAGATACCTTTCTGTTTTTTATTTAAGCATTAATATTTAAATATTCTCTTTAAAAGCTGTATAATGGCTCATAGTTCCATAGTTCCATAGTTCCATAGTTCCATAGTTCCATAGTTCCATAGTTCCATAGTTCCATAGTTCCATAGTTCCATAGTTCCATAACATTATAACGGTTGAGCAATTATTCAACTGTTATAATTATTATAGTTGAATATATACTCAACTGTCAAGAGCTAGATACGTTTTTTTATTTTTTATTTTTCCGCAAAAGACCTTTAAAAAAGACTTGCAGCATCAGTTGAAAATACCGGCTAAAAAATAAAGAACCATATACATCAGTATGCGGTTCTTTCCATATATACTATATTCTATACTTTATACCCTATTTCATATACTTTTTTTCCAAATCTTTTATCATATCAACACGTCTTTCATGCCTGCCGCCTTCAAACTCGGCAGAAAAAAATTCATCAACTATCATCTTTGCAAGCTCATCTCCAACAACCCTTGCACCAAGTGCTATAATATTCGCATTGTTATGAAGCACTGCCATACGGGCGGAATACGGATCCGAACAGACGGCTGCCCTTATACCCGGTATTTTATTTGCTGATATTGAAATACCTATACCTGTACCGCAGATTAAAACACCCTTATCAATCAGACCGCCTGCAACCGCTTCACCTACTGCAGTTGCAGGCACCGGATAGTCAGCCTTTTCACCCTTTGCAGCACCGAAGTCTACTGTTTCAAAGCCTTTTTCCTCAAGGTACTTCATAAGACTTTCCTTTAATTGAGTACCTGCATGGTCATTTCCAAAACCTATCTTCATATTTATAATCTCCCTTAAATAAATTTTAATTCTGTTTTACTACAGCCAGATCTTTATCCGGTATAAAACATTTAACTGCTCCGGCGCCTATTATAAGTATATATCCTGCTACACTGTATATATCAGGCATCTGGTGCAAAAATATATATCCGAGAAAGGCTGCATACAATACCTGGCTGTAATCAAAAACTCCTATTTCCTTTGCGGGTGCATATGTATATGCCCTTGTTATACATACCTGACCTAACATAGCAAAAAAACCTGCACCTAAAAGACATGCAAGCTGCCAAAGCTGCATAGGCTTATAGTGTAAAATAAGAAGCGGCAGTGTAATAAGAGTTGAAAAAGAAGAAAAAGTAAATATTATTATTTCAGCCTTTACTCCACGATTTCCTATAATCCGTACAACCGTGTATGCCGCCCCTGCCATAATTCCACCCATAATACCGAACAATGCAGGCAAAACTGCATAACTGAAGCTGGGTTTTACTACAAAACCTGCACCTATAAATGCAATAGCCGTAAAGACCCAGTCCGTCGGTTTAGGATTTTCCTTTAGAAATATACTGCTCGCTATAACAACAAAAAAAGGACTTAATTTATTTAACATACTGGCATCCGCTATATTCATGTGATCAATTGCATAAAAATTACATATAAGCCCGATTGTTCCGAATAATGCTCTTAAAAATAAAAAAAGCCTGTTTTCGGCAGCCACTTCAAACTTTATATTCTTTTTCTTCATAGCGACAAAAATGATCATAGCGGCAACTATATTTCTGAAAAATACCTTTTCAAATACAGGCAGCTCTCCGCTAAGTCTTACCATAAAGCTCATACAAGCAAAACCAAAGCCTGCACCAAGTATATACAATATTCCGAACAGCCTGTCTCTGCCGGTATATTTAATCTTTTCCATCTTTTATATTCTCCTGAGTTTTATAAAAATATAAATAAAGAGGCTGTAAAAACTCCTGAATTTAAACAGTTTCCATACCTGAAACCGCCGGTTTGGAAGTTGTTTTTTCTGAAATAACAGTTTTCTACAGTCTTTCCAATACTTCTTTAACCCTCCCAAGTCCGGTACAATTATAGCATATTTAAAAAAAATTTGACATAAAATATTTACATTGTTAAAATGTTACAGATAAAGTTCATCCAAAATAAATAAGGAGGAGATACGCCGCCTGTATTTAAAATTACAGGCGACTTTTATATTTTATGTCAGAGAAACAAAATACAAAAGAAAGTACACATACTGCGGAAAGCGATTTAAAAAATACACAAACACAAAAAGAAAACCGTATGGGTACTGAACCTATCGGAAAGCTGCTCATTTCAATGAGTACACCTATAATCATATCTATGTTTATACAGGCTATGTACAATATAATTGACAGTATCTTTGTTGCAAAATACAGCTCAGAAGCACTGGCGGCAGTATCACTTGCTTTCCCTGTACAGGCTCTTATGATTTCAGTGGGTTCAGGAACCGGTATAGGAATAAACGCCTTTCTTTCAAGATCACTGGGAGAGGGCAGAAAGGATGAAGCCAGATCTGCCGCACTTAACGGAGTTTTTCTCGCATTCTTAAGCTTTGCCGCATTTGCACTTTTCGGACTTTTTGCAAGCGGTTCATTTTTTACAAGCCAGACAGACAATCCTGTAACTGCAAAGTTCGGAGCCGATTACCTTTATATAGTATGTATTTTTTCAGCCGGCATAATGTTTGAAATAACATATGAAAGAATACTTCAGGCAACCGGCAATTCATTTTACAGTATGATTACACAAAGCATAGGTGCAGTTATAAATATAATACTTGATCCAATACTGATATTCGGACTTTTCGGAATGCCTAAGCTTGGCATATCAGGTGCCGCAATAGCAACAGTTATAGGACAGTCCGCAGCTGCACTGCTTGCACTTTATTTTAACATTTATAAAAATAAGGAGTTTTCAATCTCAATCAAGGGCTTTAAGCCCAGTTTAAAAACAATTGCCGTAATTTATTCAGTGGGTGTGCCGTCAATTATAATGCAGTCAATAACTTCTGTAATGGTATATTTTTTAAATAAAATACTTATCTCATTTTCAGAAGCCGCTGTTACTGTACTTGGTGTATATTTTAAAACCAACAGCTTTATAATCTATCCTGTATTCGGACTTACAAACGGCATGATACCAATAGTCGCTTATAATTACGGAGCCAAAAGGAAAAGCCGCATCAAAAAAACTATAATATATTCCGCAGTTGCTTCAACTGTTATAATGCTTATCGGTCTTGCCATATTCCAGATATTCCCACAGAAGCTTATGGGGCTTTTCAATGCTTCAGGTATACTTTTGACATTAGGCGTGCGTGCATTAAGGATAATATCTCTGTGCTTTATATTTGCAGGCTTTAATATAGTTTTATCATCAATGTATCAGGCACTGGGCAACGGTCTTTATTCGCTGTATCTTTCACTGCTTAGACAGATCGCTATAATACTGCCTGTCGCATACCTGCTTTCAAAGCATTTTGGGCTTGAATATACCTGGTATTGTTTTCCAATAGCCGAGATTGCGGCACTGGCATTTAACCTTTTCCTGCTTAAAAAGATAAGTCTTAAACTGCCAAAATAAACGGGCTTTTATTTTTTACAAAGCCCGTTTATAACATATATGGAAAACCTGCAATGAGCAAATTTGTATAAGCTGAGTTTTTATTTTTTACAAAGCTCGGCTACAGCCTCTATTGCTTCATCAATCTCTTCTTCAGTATTAAAATATGAGAAGCTGAATCTTACTATACCTTTATCTACAGTACCAAGTGCCTCATGTGCTCTTGGTGCACAGTGTCCTCCGGGTCTTGTTGCTATCTCATATACCGAGGCAAGTTCATCGGATATGGCACCTGAATCATAATCTCCTATATTAAGGCTTACTATTGGTGCTCTTTTTTTAGTATAATCCCCGTAAATTTTAATATTTTCAAAGTCTTTTACTCCCTCATAAAAACGCCGTGCAAGACCTTCTTCTTTATTTCTTATATTTTCAATACCTGTTTCTTCAATAAAATCAAGTGCGGCTGACAGACCGGCTATACCGTGTGAATTTAGCGTTCCTGCCTCAAGCCTTACAGGATACTCTTCGGGCTGATAGCGAGAAAATGTTTTTATACCGGTGCCTCCCGTCTTAAAAGGTCTTATTTCAACTCCCCGTGCTATGCACATACCTCCCGTGCCCTGAGGACCGAAAAGGCTTTTATGACCTGTAAAACATATAACATCTATATTCATGTCTTTCATATTTATATCAAATACTCCTGCTGACTGTGAGGCATCCAGTATAAATAAAAGACCATACTTTTTTGCGATACCTCCTATTATGTTAATGTCAAGTACAAGACCTGTAAGATTTGAAGCATGTGTACAGACTATGGCTCGTGTTTTTTGATTTATTAATTTTTCAAAATCATCATAATTAATATTTCCGTTTATATCAGCCCTTACAAAATCCAGTTTTACATTTTTTTCTTTTTCAAGCCTGTACAGGGGTCTTAAAACTGAATTATGTTCAAGATCCGTAGTTATTACATGATCTCCTTCATTTATAATTCCGTTTATAGCTATATTAAGTGCTTCAGTAGAGTTCTGGCAAAATACGGTATTGCCGGCTCCTCCGGTACATCCAAACAGTGTAGCCAGTTTTATTCTCGTATTAAAAACAGCACGAGAGGCACTTAAGCTTTCCTCATGTGTTCCTCTTGCAACATTACCGAAATTTTCCATTGCAAGTACTACCGCATCTATAACCTGCTGTGGTTTGTGCAGCGTTGTAGCCGCATTGTCAAGATATATCATATAACCTCCGTTCTGCCGCCTCTAAGCTGACGGCTGCACAATTACTGTTTTGCTGTATTTTAAATTTGCAAGTCAGCTGAAAAATATATATTTACGTAGCATATAGATTTCTAAAAAGCAGACAATGACTCGCAAAAGCCTGTCTGCCTTTTTATCGCTTTACATATACACAGTATATATATTCTCATATCTTATGCCTTCAGTTTTTAAAATCTCTTCAATTTCCTCTGATAAATCAGGCGGCGAACTCCAGCTCATACCGCAGCCTGCCGATATCTCTGAAGGCAGCGGTATAAGTCTTCCTTCAACTTTATGCTTCTTAAGACATACTTCAGCTGCCATTGCATCAGTTGTGGTATTAAACACAACAACAATCCTTAATTTTTTTTCTCTCATATATACATAAGCACATAAATATAATTATTGTAATTTTAAAACAACTAATTATTTTGTATTTATGGTCTTAAAATCCTTCCTGCCTTATTCATTGTTTCAACTATACTGTACATATTGCTGACTGTACCTACTGCAAGCTTATCCTTAATTTTATAAAAGTCGAGACAGGTTCCGCAAGTCATTACATTTACCCCTTTTGACTCCATAAGCTTAAGATCCTCAAGTGAAGCCGAACCCTCTATACTCAGGTATGCCCCGCCATTATAAAGCAGTATAGTGTCAGGAAGCGGATCAAGCTGTGAAAGTGCATATATAAAACCTTTCATCAGCAATGCACCAAGTTCGTCATCACCTGTTCCCATACAGCGTGAGCTTATAACTGCAACCATTGTAGAATTTTGAAGTCCAGCCATTCCGGCATCGGTATCAGTTTCAGCTCCTGCTTTTGGTGCATCAATGCTTACTACAAAGTGCCCGTCATCTATCTTCATGCTTTTTGCATTAATCTGTCTGCCTGATGCCATCTTTAACAGATTTTCAACTGCGGTTTCATTGTCAACATGAACCTCAACCAATGTATCCTCTTCAAGTGCGTCAAGTACCTTTACCGTCTTTACCACAGGTATCGGGCACTGCTGACCGAGTACGTCAATTTTTAATGTCTTCATAAAATTACCTCCATATTATACCTTTTAAATATATTTAATATATGTGCATATCTTAAGGCATCCTTTTTGCATCCGCCATTTATCATTTATCCCTTTGCCTTAACTGCCATATTTCATACATAATAAGTATATCATGCTTTAATTGCATATTTCCACTACTTTTTTGAAGGAAATGGTAAAAATATATTAATTATTGTAAATATGATAATTGATTTCATAATAATTAATTTTATATATGTTGCTTTTACAACATACAATACTTAATATACATGCTATAATAGTTTTTGTTAGTAAAAGCTAACTAGTAAAATTTTCCCAGGAAAGGAGGTCTTTAAATGGAAAGCCGGATTTCAAAAGTATTCTACCGGTCAATCCTTATACTCCTCCCTATAATATGTTTTCTTATATGTATAGGTGTAGGCCGCTACGGACTTGGGCATAAGGATGCACTTAGGGTGCTTGCAGATATAGTATTACACGGAAAAGCATCAGTCGCAAAAAGAGAATACAGCATTATAATCAATACAAGGCTTTCAAGAATATCACTTGCGCTTATATGCGGAGGAGGACTTGCCGTAGCAGGTGTAGCACTCCAGTCTGTATTTTCAAACCCATTAGTTTCTCCTGATACTCTTGGAGTTGCTTCAGGTGCAAGCTTCGGAGCGGCACTTGCACTTTTGTTTAAGGCTAATCTTTTCGCCGTTCAAATATCCGCACTTTTATTCGGTATCATAGCATGTGCAATTACTTACACAGTTTCAAGGGTTAAAGGCGGTCAAAACACTATAATGCTTATACTTTCAGGTATTATAGTCGGTTCACTTTTCCAGGCATTTGTTTCAATGGTTAAATATGTTGCAGATACTGATGAAATACTTCCGAATATAACATACTGGCTTATGGGAAGCCTTTATACTTCTAACTGGAAAAGTATAATTATGGGAGCACCTCCCATAATTATATGTTCATTTATATTATTTATGGTACGCTGGAAAACCAATGTATTAAGCCTTAGCGAAGATGAGGCAAAATCACTTGGTATGAATATAAGATATATGAGACTTGCCCTTATACTATGTTCTTCCGTTATAACCTCATCAGTAGTATCAATGTGCGGTCAAATAGGATGGATCGGACTTTTAATGCCTCATATGTGCAGGCTTATATTTGGAAGCGACAATTTAAAAGTCATACCTGCCTCAATCTCATTCGGTGCGGTCTTTCTGCTTATATGTGATACCTTTTCAAGGAGCATGACCGTTACTGAAGTACCTGTTTCAATATTGACCGCACTTGTGGGTGCACCTATCTTTTTAATGCTTTTAAGGAACACAGGAGGGAACATATGATTTTTGAAACGGTAAACGCAAGCTTTTCTTACAAAAAAAATTCTGCCATGCTTCTTAAGAATATAAATTTAAATGTAGAAAGCAATGAGGTGCTTGCAATACTGGGACCAAACGGTATAGGAAAAACCACTCTGCTTAAATGCATGACAGGGCTATTGCACTGGAAAGAAGGCTTCAGCAGTATAGATAAAAGAAGAGTTGATGAGATGAGCTCAAAGGATTTTTTTTCAATCACCGCCTATGTTCCTCAGGCAAGGAATCCGGCATTTGCCTACAAATCGGAAGAATTTATAATGCTCGGTCGTTCAATACATGTAGGTAATTTTTCAAAACCCGGAAAAAAGGATTATGAAAAAGTAAATGAAGTAATAGAGCTGTTAGCACTTCAGAAACTTGTAGGAAAATTTATAAACCGCCTAAGCGGCGGAGAACTTCAGATGCTCCTTATTGCAAGAGCCTTATGCCAAGAACCGTCCATACTCATACTTGATGAGCCTGAAAGTAATCTGGACTTTAAAAATCAGCTTATGATACTTGACAGTATAAGAAGGCTTGCAGATAAAGGAATGATATGTATATTCAATACCCATTATCCATCACATGCATTTTCAATAGGTGATAAGGCAATTATGATAGGAAAAAATAGCCAAAATATATTCGGTTCTGTTGAAACAGTGCTTACTAAAAAGAATATAGAAACTGTATTCGGGGTAAATGTGGATATTGCAAAAAATATTTCAGGTAAAAAAGAATATACTACAATAACCGCATTAAGTATAAAAAATTAATTTTTAACGTAAAATAAAAGATCCGAAAAACGTATAATTTATAAGGAGGTTTTATGAAAAGATATATTAAATTTTTAGCAGGAATTTCACTTTTATCTCTGCTTACAGGCTGTACATCAAACAATACCGCTACAACTGGAAAGACTTCAGGAAATGTTTCAAACGAATCGGTTCCGGATACGGTTTCGAAGGAAAGCGTATTAAATCAGGCAACAGACGGCAAACAAAAATCCGGGAAAAGGGTTATAATAGACCAATACGGCTACGAAGTTGAACTGCCTGAAAAAATAGAACGTATAGCTATACACAGACTTTTGCCGCTTCCTTCAGTATATGCCGTATATAAGGGCGGAAATGTTGACGGTCTTGTATCCATGCCGCCCGATTCACTTATAGCCGCACAAAATTCAATACTTTCAAAATATGCCCCTGATATACTTAATGTTTCAACTGATTATTACAAAGGCGGCGAGCTTAATATGGAAGAACTTTTAAAGCTTAAACCTGATGTGGTATTTTATGCGGGCGGCGACAAGGAAAGACAACAGTTTGAAAATGCCGGAATACCCGCAGTAGGATTTTCTACAACAGCTGATACTTCAACAATAGGTGTTATGGAAAAATGGATTGAACAGATGGAAGATGTCTTAGGTGAAGAAAGCAAAGTGAACGGCATAGCGGAATATGCGGCTGAAACAGAAAAGGAAATTCTTTCAAGAATTAGTGATATACCTGAAAAGGACAGAGTAAAGGTTCTTATGATAGGGCATTACAGCGATACAAATTTTACACTTGGAGGCTTCGGTGAATACTGGACTGATGCTACAGGAAGCATAAATGTAGGCAAAGGTGCGGAAGGAAATATAAATATGGAACAGGTATATGCATGGAATCCCGACAAGATTTTTGTATCAACTCTTTCAGATTTCTTCCCTGAGGATTTTTATAACAATACTACAGTTGAGGGCGCCGACTGGAGCGGCGTGTCGGCAGTTATAAACAAGGAGGTTTATAAATTCCCCCTTGGTATGCACCGCTGGTGGCCGCCTTCAACGGATGCACCTCTTGCATTGTGGTGGATAGCAAAAAATACCTATCCTGACAAATTTAAAGATATAAGTATTGAAGATAAAACGAAAGAATACTATAAAAAGTTTTATGATATGGAGCTAAGTGATGAGGATATAGATGCTATCCTTCACCCTGTAAAAGGTGTAGGCAGACATTATTATTAATTACATGAGTTTTATATTCAGTATTAAAATACAATTTTAAAAATATAAAAGGACAGTAAACAGATATTTTATCCGCTTACTGTCCTGATTTATTATTATATTTTATTAAAAGCTATTTTCCATCCTCAGGCTTCTCCGCCTTTATAGCATCATCCAATTTTTTCACAGAGCCTTCAATATCATTAGTATCTACATCATCGGCATTATTCTTTATAAGGCCGAGCACTGTCTGAACTGCACTGTCAGGCAGATCTATACCTGCGAGCTCCCTAATAACCGCTGCCGGATCTTCATTAAATTTTTTAAGAAAATCAGGATCCGACTCCGCCTTAGCTTTCATAGCATTTAACTGAGACTTGATATCTTTCACTTTTTATACCTCCTTTAATATTTCACTTCCGAAACAACCTCACTTTAAGGTTCAACTGACTTTTCCCATCCCTTACACATAGAACTATATCCGGTAAAAACTGTAAGCAAAGCCCTTTGCATGACTGTATTAAAACCAGTATTTATCGTTACGGTACGCAGATTATACCATATAAAAATTCTTACCGCAATAAGCTTATTTTATAATCTGAACCGGAAAATTGACAATTATGTATTAAAAATTTAACCAAGTTCTGCATTATACCTCTCCAAATCCTGTGCAAAAGGAAAACTTTCCTGCAATAAATCAACCTGTTTATTGTCCTTGCTGATAAATAAAACAAAGCAACCATCCCACGCTGTTATTTCAATTTCTGCAAGAGGATGTTGTAATTTCAGCGGATTTTTCCAAAAACCGGTATAGCCATCAGCAAAGGGCAGCGGATATTTTAATACATCCTCCTTTGAAATATCCTTAGAAAAAGCTGATAAAACACCCCATATCCATTGAAAATTCTCTGTATGCATATCTATCAAAGTATTTCCGTCAACCCAAAGTTTTTTTTTTGAATATTTCAGAATATTCAGGATTTCTAGGATAGCACTCCGGATATGTAATTAACCAGTTATATTCTTTCTCTACTGCATAAATACTCCTTAATATTTTAGGAAATATATCACAACTGCCGGTATTCTGATCTATAATAAGTCCTTTCATATATAAGCACCCCGGTATAAATTATTTTTTATCTATATTAAACTTATTTCTAAAATAAAAGTTCCTACCGAATTCCTAGCGCAATAAGCTTATTTTATAATCTGATCTCCATCCTTCATAACATAATGTTTTTTTACACCGAGCTCATTCATCCACTCCCTCACCTTAAGAGTAAGATAGCTGCCGCTCCCTTTTCCGCCTCCGTTATCATTGTCCCAGAGCCACTCAGGTGAATTCCACATACATATACTCGGACTTATTATCTTATAAACATCTTTATTTACACCATACTGACCATGGTGAGCCATCTGGACTATATCGCTGTCAAGTTCAAAAGCGGGAACATCATTTTTAAGCTGCTCGCCGGCTTCAGGTCCCATATCTCCTAAAAACAGAACTCTTGTGCCTGCAATATCAAATCTGTATGCAATTGAAGAATTATTTATTGAATTAACTCCAAATTGATAAGGCGGATTTAAAACATTTACTTTTATATTGCCTATATTAATTATATCTCCTCGCTTTACATCAGAATGTATACTTTCGGGATTAAGTTTTTCAATTGCAGCCTTGCAGTCAAAGACCGTCTGTGAGCGATAGGCTTCATTTCTTATATACCAGTCATTATCTAAAAAATTATAATATACCCCGTCTATAATCATATCCCCCGGACCGTCATTTATAATCTTTGTAAGAGCTCCTACATGATCACTGTGCGGATGTGTTATAAACCATGCACTTACCCTATTACCCTTACTTCTAATTATATCTCTTAAATGATCGGCATCCTCAGGAAGTCCCCCGTCAACAACTATAACCTCGCCGCTACTTGCTATAATTACATAGCTCATCATCTGGCTCTGTGTCTGTCCTCCAACCAGAATAATCTGTGCACCTCCAAGCATATCCTTTCCATTCCAATTCATCTTTGAATCCGCACCCGAATAAACCACACGTGAATCCGCATAGGCAATCAGGGCTGTAAAAGCCGTCAAAAAAGTACACAGCATAAATAATGCAATTTTTTTAAATATATTCATAATTTTATATACAATTCCTTCCAAAATATTACCTTTTTTTCTTTAAGATTTTCCGTTTTCTCCTTCTATATCCTATACAAACCGTTTTACTTAAATCTTATATAAACCGTATTATACCAGCTACAAATCTTATTATACACTCCAAAACATCCTATTTGCTAAAAACCGTACTATTTACTCTTGCCGGTGCCGCTGCTGCTTTCACCGGAAGATTCCGTTTCCTTATTACCTCTTATTACAGGTATTACAGGATCATTTTTCCCCGGATCAATAATTTGATTTACATAATAATTTTCAGGTTTCATAATATCACCTTCGGTAAATATCTCAAGTTCAAGCGTGTATTTATCCCATAAACCTCCGTAATAGCCGTCAGCCGACTTTTTAATTGAAAAATCCTGAACCGCTGCAGCATCATTAAACGCCTTTATATAGTCAGGTCCGTAATTTAAAGCTTCAACCTGAGTTGCATCATTTGAAAGAACCCATATAAGCCTTATCACATTCTGGTCAAGTCTTTCTACATCAATATCTATATAATCGCCTTTCGGATAATCTTCCTTTGAAAGTGCAGCCTGACAGTCCTCCTGCACCTGTTCCCAGTCAATCTCAATATTTTCCTTTGTTTGAAAATCAGGCTCGGCTCCGACACTCTGCGGTGTTACTATTTCCGGTTCAGTACAACCCGCAGCCACACATGCCGCACCGGCAATAAAAACGGTTATAATAACCGCCTTTTTTAATCTTATCATAATATTTTAAGCTTTAATCTCCTGCCTTACAGCTATCCAATCCTATATACAGATGCCTTTCACCATACTTAACAACGGGTATATAAAAAAACACATTTTATAAACCTTATAAAGACCGGCACTTTATATAGCGGTCTTCAGTTTATATTATATATCCCCGTTAAATACATCAGACAGTCTATGTAATTAAAGCCTTTCCTTTCTGTTTTATATTTATATAACAGGCAGCTTATATTAAAATACAGCCCTGTTTTTAATATCATTTTTGAATTTAAAATTTGTACTATATAAAAAATTTACAATATTAAAATCAAAAATCAGTTATGAGGCATATATAGGCACTAACTGCATTACTATACAATGAAAAGGCTAATATCATGCATGCCGAAAACATTGTATAAATCATTAATCGCATTACCCTATAACTCGTAGCATTATATAAAAAAATACGGGATTTTTGTAGTGGTTTTTTATAAATGTCAGAAATTCTTAATAAATCATTTTAGTGAGACACCGGTTAAAGGTTTCACATATAAAAATGCTTTATTTTATAATTATACGATTTTAGCAGACACCTAACAGTCATTTAAAGAAATGCCTGATAAATCATTTTTTTTAGTTTTATAAATGCTTGCATTAAAGTTATATTTATGCTATTATGTTCAATATATTTGTATTATGATATATTTTTGAACATAATTTGTAGACATAAGTTCTGCATATTACTGTATTTAATTAAGAAGTCATAATGGATACATGCTAATTAAAATGTACTCAGACTGAATAAATGAAAGGACAGGTTAAAAATATTTTATGAATAAAGAGATTTTAACAGATGATACAAAAAAACTTATAAAAAGGCTTGATCCGGCACTTACTTTTATACCATTTATAAGCATCATGGTATTATGTGCCTTATTTATAAAATCACCACAAGGCTCGGCTGTGGTACTCGAACATATACGAAGCTTTCTAAGCGACTCTCTTTCAGCCTTCTACATACTTGTGGGATTTGGAGCCTTTTTAGTTTCACTCTATATAGCATTCTCAAAATACGGGCATATAAAGCTTGGAAATTATGAAAAACCTCAATTTTCTTTTTTTGCATGGGGCAGTATGATGTTTACAGCAGGACTTGCCGCTGATATACTGTTTTACTCAATATGCGAATGGATACTCTATGCAAAGGAAAGTCGTATATCCGATCTTGGCGATATGCAAACATGGGCTTCAACATATCCTTTATTTCACTGGGGACCTATCCCCTGGAGCTTTTACCTGATCCTTGCATGTGCATTCGGATTTATGCTGCATGTTAAAAAATGTAAAAGGCAGCGTTACTCAGAGGCATGCAGACCGATTATCGGAAAATCTGCTGACGGGCTTTTAGGAAGACTTATAGATCTTACAGCGGTTTTTGCACTTATAGCAGGTACATCAACCACATTTTCACTTGCCACACCGCTACTGTCAAGTGCTGTAAGCAGAATTTTCAAAATTGCCCAAAGCAGTACACTTACAGTATTACTTCTTGTAATTATATGTATAATCTATACAGTATGTGCATATTTCGGCTTAAAAGGTGTTGAAATCATGGCTTCTTCATGTACATATATATTCTTTATATTGCTTTTATACATACTTATAGGCGGCGGAAAAACCAGATATATTATAGAAACAGGCATTTCCTCCATAGGAACTCTTGCAGATAATTTTATTACGCTTGCAACATACACCGATTCATCAAGACAAAACGGCTTCGTGCAGAGCTGGACAGTATTTTACTGGGCATACTGGATAGTATGGTGTGTAGCAACACCGTTTTTTATAGGAAGCATAAGCCGTGGAAGAACATTAAAACAAACTGTGCTCGGAGGATATATATTTGGTCTTTCAGGCACATTTACATCATTTATAATTTTAGGAAATTATGGTCTTGGACTTGAAATACTTGATAATGTAAATATTACAGGTTTTTATGAAAAAACTCAGGATATATATAAAACTATATTATTTATATTTGATAAGCTGCCTTTTACAAATATCGCCCTTATACTGCTTATATTGGCAATGATTGCCTTTTATGCTACAACATTTGATTCACTGACGATAGTAGCAGCCTCCTACTCATATAATGACCTGAATTTTGATGAGATACCTGATAAAAGAGTAAAGTTGTTCTGGGCAGTGCTGCTTATACTGTTTCCGATAGCACTTATTTTTTCAGGAAAATCCATGGAAAATCTGCAGACGGTATCAATAATCGCAGCCTTTCCTGTAGGTATAATACTAATACTTATAGTTGCAGGTTTCTTTAAAGATGCCTCGTCTTATTTAAAAAATATTTCCGATTCAAGTGATATTTCCAAGAAAAGTAATAAACAAAGCTGAAGTTTTATTTCAGAAAATTAATTATAATCAAAAACTGCGGACTTTGATATTTTAGCCCTCTTCAAATACATCACTGTCGAAAAAATCCCGTATACTCATACCGAAACCGTATGCGATTTTTTCGACAGTTTTCATTCCCGTATTTTTAGATTTCATTGATACTATATCCTTTAAAGTTGTTTTAGGAATACCTGATATCTTTGAAAGCCTGTAAAGGGTTATATCATTTTTATAACATAATATTGTTATCCTTGATGACACCGCTTCATAAATCCTCATATCTGCTCCTTTCAGAAAAACTGCCTTGATATAGCAGTATATATTAAGATAAAAATGATTATTATAGATTGTTTGATAGTGTTTAATATTGTTTAAATGTTGATTTGATATTTGTTTCAGGGAAACACTTATTAAATATTTCCCGTACGAAAATCGTATGCACTTATTGCTATAAGATTTTGTGCACAGGTATGCAGAGCTGCATGAAGAAACCGTGATTTAACCATCGCTTCCTTAGACAGTTATTTTAACATAACTGCCTATATAAGTAAATCTTTCGCAGTATATCTTTTATCAATAAAAAATCAGCTTTAGCTTTTATAAATTTAGTTTACCCGATGGTGATCCGGTCTAAACTCTAAAAAAAGTAATTGAGGATTTAAACTTTTCCGGCTTATTAGCCAATTATTCAGTTCAGTTCAGATAAGAGAAGAACAGGGTACAATCCCTATATATGTTTTTATATTATTTAATTAAAACTATAAAGAGCTGAATGTGTCTATTTATAATTTTAAAAACAAAGAATGAAACCCAATTCACAAAATCTTGTTTAAAACTTTTTAAATATTTAATTTTTTAGGGAAGTTTTACCTTCATATCACGAATAGTCTTTTCATTTTTTTTATATCTTACTCTCCATAGTGCATTATTTTGTATTTCACTGTTATACCCGAAAATAAGTTCTACCCTTATACCGTTATCCAAAACATACACAGGATGTAACATTCCACATCCTTCCCAGTCATCCGGTTCGCCTAGTGTTAATACTACTTCATCCATCGGCTTCAACATCAATGATTCAAATTTATGCTTTGTTACAGCATCAATTTTATACATATCATACCTTTTATATAAAAATATTAACATAAATAACAACACAAGAAATAAACTTAATGATAATATTTTTATACGCTTTCCTTTCATATATTTATTTTTTGCTGATATAATAAAATCCCAAGTCATATTTATACCCTCCTTTCTTTACATCTTCTTTAGGGTTTTTACCCCTGTAATAGCCTTTGTTGCACCCGGTTTATGAAACTTTCCATCACTATCATGACTATACCAATGATAATCATCATCAGAAATTAATTACAATTAAAACCGCATATTCACCCGATAAGTTCGGATGATACTTTTCAGATTTTAATCCTATTACATCTACAGCATCTCTAAGGAAATGACGATTGAATCACCGTTTCCTCAGAGAATCCTGCATAAATCAAATCAAAACCATATAGTAATAACATACCCTCCCTGCAATTTCACACGGGAAATACTTATAATGATCTTTATCAAATCTATTTTCAGTATTTTCTGCATATTTCAAATATTCACTTTCAGTTTTAGTGATTATTACAGTGATGATCTGCTATATCATCATTTACATTCCAACACACTAAGTTTTAATCATAAAGTAAATTCGATGAATTATTTATAAATCTAGGTGCATATTGTATACGACATTTGAATTTTCCATCCTCTGAATATAAATCTATATAATTCAGCTTACTTTCCTGATTAGAAGAGAAATCAACCGGGAAAAATACATAGTATGAATTAATATGGTAGTATATTCTGTTATTATCGGTTATACCATGAGGTTGCCCATATAAATTTTCTATGTCTTCATATGTATATTCATCATTTAAATCAAAAAATTGTCTTGGCTTTATTTCTATCTTATTTGCATCTGAAATGATTTTTTTCTCAGCAAAAAGTTTCTTTATATATTCAGTGCTTTTAAAATATTTTTCAATATACATAACTAAGCCCTTATATTTTCCGGACATATCTTCCACTTCAAATATACCAGGACCTTTTGCTGAACTTCCAATTAGCCAATTATCTAAAAAAAACAGATCTTCCGCCTTATAATAGTCTCTGACAATTCCAGATCCTATAGAACCGGTAAATGGACCTATCTCCCGTTCCAGATCTTCATATGTCGTATCGGAATCAATGTTATTGATAAAGTATTCCACATTCAGATTTTTCTTAGATTTCAGTACCGACGTTTCATTCAGATTTTGTTCAGGGTTCAATGCCCATATTTTATTTATCTTCACTAATACAATTACTCCCATTATTATTAATGAAAAAGCAAGCATAGGCTTTATCATTTTTTTCATTTAAATACCTCTCCATTCTTAGACTCATTTTTTCATAGGTCATTTGACACTATCTTCTTTCTTGTAATATAATACTCTCCAAGCATAGTGGTATATCCTAATAATTCTGCTGCTTTTGTATAATCCGTAATATCATCCTCTCCATAGTTTTCTCTATCACGCTCTAATGGTTTGTTTGTTGCTTTTTTTCTTCCGTTTTTATTACCCCATACCTTTTTTTCTTCATCATATACATACCATTGATAATCATATGATGGATTTAAAACAAAAGCAACCCTTTTCCCATCTGTCATTCCATCTTTATATTCCACAAAGTTTAATCCGACGGCACTGGCATCTCTTTTTACTACATTAACAAGATTTTTATTTGTTTCAACTGTTCCCAGCATATATCTATCTACATATTCTCGCACAGCCGCATCATGCTCTGGAGTGTTTTTTTGATACTTTACCGTATTCAAATAATATGAATCACCACTTAATAATCCCGGCTGATTTCCCCCTACAGGAAATCTTTGCCCTGTAAGCGGATTTATCTGCAATCCAAAGGCATATGAATAACAATTTGTATATTCCATAAAACAATTATTATTATAATCATCAAAATTATATGTCGGAGTATAATCTTTTTTGTATTGCCTTTTCAAAGCATCCATGTAATTCTTCATACCAAAAATACATTGCCTGCCGGATCGTACTCATATGATGTCGAATATCCTCTTGCATCGGTTTCTTTTATACGTCTTACAAGACTGTCATATTCAAATGATGTAGCCGCTCCGTTTTTATCGCTCTGTCGTATTCTCCTGTTGTTTTCATCATATTCATAAGTCTCAGTTCCTGAATTATCCGTCTGCGAGATTATCCGGTTATTTTTATCGTATTTTACAACAACTTCAAGACCGCTGTTTCTTGTATATTTACTTGTCCTTTCAGTCCTGTTATAGCTGTACTCAAACTCTCCTATGCCCTCAACCTTCTGGTGGATTACACGGTTGTAGTTATCATAGGTGTTTGATATATACTCATTTTTATTTAAGTCGGTTACTCAAGATGCTGAGTCTATTTTTGGTATGGGAAATCTTAGTTATTTAACTAAAACTATAAAGAGCTGAATGTCTCTCTTTATAGTTTTAAAAACAAAGAATGAAACCCATTCACAAAAATCTTGTTTAAAACTTTTTAAATATTTAATTTTTTAGGGAAGTTTTACCTTTATATCACGAATAATCTTTTCATTTTTTTTATATCTTATTCTCCATAGTGCATTATTTTGTGCTTCACTGTTATACCCGAAAATAAGTTCTACCTTTATACCGTTATCCAAAACATACACAGGATGTAACATTCCATACCCTTCCGATTCATCCGGGGTGCCTAGTGTTAATACTACTTCATCCAGCGGCTTTAACATCAATGATTCAAATTTATGCTTTGTTGCGGCATCAATTTTATACATATCATACCTTTTATATAAAAATATTAACATAAATAATAACACAAGAAATAAACTTAATGATAATATTTTTATACACTTTCCTTTCATATATTTATTTTTTGCTGATATAATAAAATCCCAAGTCATATTTATACCCCCTTTTCTTTTAATCTTCTTTAGGATTTTTTACTCCTTTAATAATCTTTGTTGAACTCGGTTTATGAAATAATGTTACATCACTATCCTGCCGATACCGATAATACTCATCATCAGGATTAATTACAATTAAAACCGCATATTTACCCGATAAGTTCAGATGATACTTTTCAGATTTTAATCCTATTACATCTGCATCATCTCTAAGGAAATGATGATTGAATCATCAATTCATTAGGGAATACTGCTTAGATTTATTTAAAACCATATAGTAATAACATACCCCCCATGCAATTTCACACAGGAAATAATTATAATGATCTTTATCAAATCTATTTTCAGTATTGTAGGTATATTTCAAATATCCAACTTCAGCTTTGCTGATTATTACAGTGATGATCTGCTATACCATAATTTAGATATCGGAATACTAAGTTTTAATCTACAAATAAACTTTCTGAGAGATTTACAGGTGCATATTGTATACGACATTTGAACTTTCCATTCTCTGAATATACATCTATATAATTCAATTTGCTTTCAGGATTAGAAGAAAAATCAATCTGGAAAAATACATAGTATGAATTAATATGGTAGTATATCCTGTTATTATCCGTTATACCATGAGGCTTACCATATAAATTTACTATATCTGCATATGTATATTCATAATTTAAATCAAAAAATTGTCTTGGCTTTATTTTTATTTTATCTACATTTAAAATGATTTTTCTTTTATCAAAAAGTCCCTTTATATATGAAGAACTTTTAAAATCTTTTTCTCCGTACATAAGCAAACACTTGTAATTCTCAGAAGTATCTTCCACGAAAAGCAGACCAACGACACCACTTCTTGGTGATGAAAGCCTCCAACTATCTAAAAAAAAGCAGACCTTCTGTCTCATAATAGTTTATTACAAATCCAGACCCTCTAGAACCGGTAAACGGACCTATATCCCTCTCCAGATCTATAAAGGTCGTATCGGAATCAATGTTATTGATAAAATATTCCACATTCAGATTTTTCTTAGAATTCAGTGCAGATGTTTCATTCATATTTTGTTCTGATTTCAGCTCCGATTCTTCATTCATATTTTGTTCAGGATTCAATGCCCATGTTCTATTTATCTTCATTAGTACAATTACTCCCATTATTATTAATGAAAGAGCAAACACAGGCTTTATCATTTTTTTCATTTAAATACCTCTCCATTCTTTCTTGTAATATAATACTCTCCAAGCATAGTGGTATATCCTAATAATTCTGCTTCTTTTGTATAATCTGTAATATTATCCTTGCCATAGTTTTCTCTATCACGCTCTAATGGTTTGTTTGTTGCTTCCTTTCCTCCGTTTTTATTATTCCATACTTCTTTTTCTTCATCATATACATACCAGTGATAATCAGGTTTATATGGATTTAAAACAAAAGCAACCCTTTTCCCACCTGTCATTCCATCTTTATATTCCACAAAGTTTAATCCGACGGCAGTGGCATCTCTTTTTACTACATTAACCAGATTTTTATTTGTTTCGGCAATATTTTCTTTAACCTATAAGTCTTCATTATCGGTATTTGGCGAATTCCTATCCAGTCCTTTAAAATAAGGATTTTTTCCGGCTTGCGAGGGAGTCGCAATTTTAAAATTGCCGTTTCCCCCCTTCTGCGCCGTCCAAAGGTGCTGCCATTACACCCTGCAGGAAAGCAGGGTGTAAAAAAACAGCACTATTAAATGCCATTAAAAATGACATAAAAAGTGCTGTGATTCTCTTTTAAAAAAAACAAAGCTCGACCTGTGCCTATACAGGCGATTCTTTTCGTGCTTTAACATGTTAATCAAAATAGCTTCTTTACCTGTGTTTTCCATCATGTATTCCCTCCTTCTATTAACATGACATGTGGTTTTCCCGGCTGTTTTTAATGCCGGTTCAGGTTACACTTAGATTAATCGGTTTTAATTTGATAGCTGTAAAACTGTACAAATCATAAAACTATATTAAAATCTATCAGCTATGTATATGGGCTTATGGATTTATGGGCTTATGGATTTATGGGCTTATGGGCTTATGGGCTTATGGGCTTATGGGCTTATCTAAACATTCATCAATTTATACAGACTTATATCAATATATCTAATTATTTAAACGTACATAAATATATAAATATCCGACTGTTTTGATGAACTGTTAATCCATAAGTTTTAGCTGATATTCTTAATATTTTTTTAAGAATATCATAAAATTTTAATGCTGTCAATGATATTTTTCTTGAGTGTATGTATTTCACAGTATATCTTTTGCCGCTGATTATTTTACTATATATGCCGGGATTTATTCAATATTTTTAATATCCTCCACAATGTAAATCGGTCTGTCCTTTAATTCACTGAATATTATACCTATATACTGCCCTATTATACCCACTATAACAAAGAGTACCGCAAACATAAAACAGAGTAATACTATAATAGTTGCATATCCGTTTGGCGTGCCTACCGATGCCCATGAATATATGGTATATACCATCATTATAAATCCCAGAACTGCCGCAGATATACCGGCATATATCCCCAGTTTCAGCGGAAGATCGGAAAAACACAGTATTGTATTTATTGAAAATTTAAAAAGTTTTTTTATTGAATACTTACTCTTACCGGCTGCCCTTATACCTGCCTCATATTTAAGAGTGGTTTTATTAAATCCGAGATTCTGAACAAAACCTCTTAAAAATCTTACCTTTTCACGATATGATTTTTTTAAAATCTCAGCTGCCCTTTTTGATATACCAAAAAAATCGGAGGCACTTTTTTCTATCTTTGTATCACTTAATATATTTATAACCGTATAAAATCCGTTTGAAGCTATATTCTTTATTATGCCGGCTGATTTATTGCCTGTCCTTATCATGCTTATAATATCATAGCCTCCGTCAAATTTCTCAATCATCATAGGGATGCATGAAGGCGGATGCTGCAGATCGGCATCCATACATATAAGTGCATCTGCATCGGCATAATCTATGCCGGCAATCATAGCCGCCTCATGACCGAAATTCCTTGAAAAATGCAAAACCTTTACATTTTTATCACCGGCTGCAATATCGTTAAGAATCTGCCTGCTGCTATCAATGCTTCCGTCATTGACAAATAAAATCTCATATTTTTTTCCTGTATTTTTCAGGTACGGCAATGCCTCTTTATAAAATTTTACAAGAACAGCTTCTTCATTGTATACGGAAACCACAAGAGAAACCTTTTCTATCGGATTATTGCCTGAACTTTCTTTAAAGTCCTTAAAATCACCTGATATAGATATACTTTCATCCGTATTTTCCGTACTATTTATTTTATTCATATACCTCAATCTCCAGACTTTTATGCGACGGCTTTCTCTCATTTTTGGGAGGAAGCTTCATATAATCGCCATAAACAATTCTAAGTATTTCCTCATAATTTTCAGCCACGGGAAGCTGTATATCTTCAAATTTTATATAAAATGTATTTTTAATCCATTCCTTTCTAAGTGTTACATATAGATAATCAGGCTGGTAATTGCTGTAATATAAAAAAGCACTTTTTTTTGAGGATGAAAAAAGCTTTGAAAGTCTCTCCTGGAATGTAAATAAAAATCTCATTTTAAAAAGCCTTCCTATACTTGACATTATAAACACCGCAATCTTATATAAAGGCGTATATTTTTTATAATCAAGTCTGTACCTATGCCCCATAGAAAGTAAATATATAGTCTTTTGCAGGGATTTTATAAAAAAAGCCGGCGCTTTATGTTTAGGCAGTACATCAAGTATAAATATATCAACCCAAAGCTTATTTAGCTTTCCGTCATAAAATACATCTTCTTTTTCAGGTTCATGTCTCCTGCTTTTCTCATATATTACACGTGGCGTAAAATCATAAAAGGCTTTTGAATCTCTTATATCATCAGGTAATACAAGATTAAAACCCTCTGAAAGTTCACGCTGTGCAACTCTTTTAAAAAGCTGCCAGTTCTGCCTTGTCATTGCTATATCGGCATCATCATCCCATGGAATAAAACCATTGTGCCTTATCGCACCTAACAGAGTTCCTGCATCAAGCGTATATGATATATCATACTTTTTGCAAAGTCTATCTATCTCTTTTAATATTTTAAGATTTGCTTCCTGAACTTTTAACAGTCCATATCTGTTATCCATGTATATACCCCACATATGTCGCATTATACTTCATTTTGAACAGAAATATCCATGCACCGCATACTTTTAATATTTTATCATTTTACATGTTTTTTACTATTTTTATAATACTCTGTGCCATATAGTCAATCATGCTGTCGCTCATACCCGGATATACACCCACCCAGAATGTATCACGCATTATTCTATCGGTATTTTCAAGTCTGCCTACTACCCTGTAGCCTTCACCTGAAGCACGCATTGAATTAAAGCACGGATGTTTTATAAGATTTCCGGCAAAAAGCATCCTTGTCTGTATCTTTTTTTCCTCAAGCCCTTTTACAAGCACCTGCCTATCTATACCCTCATTGCAGGTTATAAGAAATCCGAACCAACTAGGATCTGAATTTTTACAGGGTTCAGGCAGTATAATCCTGTCAGATACCTCCTCAAGCGCCGCTTTCAGTCTTGCATGATTATATTTTCTTCTCCTTACAAACTCCGGAAATTTTTTAAGCTGTGCACATCCAACCGCAGCCTGCATATCACTTACTTTAAGATTATATCCGAAATGAGAATATACATATTTATGATCATATCCCAGCGGAAGATCCCCGTATTTTGCATCAAATCTGTGTCTGCATGTATCATCCTTGCCTGAGTCGCAATAACAATCCCTACCCCAGTCTCTTACAGATCTTATTATTTTATTTAATTTAGGATTTGACGTATATACTGCACCGCCCTCACCCATAGTCATATGATGAGGCGGATAAAAACTTGATGTGCCTATATCGCCTATAGTACCTGTCAGGCAAACTTCTCCATTATACTCATATGTACTTCCAAGAGCATCACAATTATCCTCTATAAGCCAGAGATTATGTCTGTCGCAAAATTTCTTTACCGCATCAAGATCAAATGGATTTCCAAGCGTATGTGCCGCCATTACCGCCTTTGTCTTTTTTGAAAGTGCCGCCTCAAGCATCGATACATCTATGTTGTACTGAGGTATAGTAACATCTACAAATACAGGCACTGCACCATATATAAGCATAGGGGTTACAGTTGTAGGGAAGCCGCATGCAACTGTTATAACCTCATCGCCATGATTGATCTTCCTATCCTTCAATATATCTGAAGTAAGACTCATAAATGCGGCAAGGTTTGCACTTGAGCCTGAATTTACAAGTGCCGCATATTGTATACCGAGATATTTTGCAAATTCCGTCTCAAATTCCTGTGTATATCTTCCTGATGTAAGCCAAAACTCAAGTGAGGAGTCTACAAGATTTACCATCTCCTCGCTGTCATACACTCTTGAAGCATAAGTTATCCTGTCTCCCGGTTTAAACTCCTTTTTTATATTATGATATTTATCGCAATAAGCTCTTACATATTTAAGTATTTCCGCTTCAGCTTCCGCCTTTGTCATATTTTCAAACATGTCGCCTCCTTTATGGTTCTTTAATTTTGTGATTCTGTGATTCTTTTTTCAGGTTTGAATACATTCAGTCCCTTATCCTGCAATATTTTCAGAGCCTTTTTTATCCTTACCGGATCATGATATTGAAAAATTTTTGTAAGTTCATCATCCGAAAGCCTTGTATAATTTAATGCCGCCTCCTGCATTGATATAAAGTTTTCCTTTCTATACACCGACATCCTGATTTCATTTGAATATGTTATTATATTTCCCAGCATATAGCTTATAATTATAATACAAAATGCATATATATTTATATTGGTACACAGAGCGTTAAATACATTGCTCTGTTTTTTATCTGATATTTTTTTACTGAATATATTTTTATCTGACATATTTTGTACAGCCTCCGTATAGGCTTTAAGACCCGCAGCAGCTATATATTTTTTATATATAAATAAGGTCAGTAAAACGCCAAATGTTCCTGACTGAAACTGCAAAGCATATCTTGAACTCATAGCATAGGTGTCTTTTAGAAATATCCATCTTGACATTACTACAAGCAGATGTGAAGCCCCTCCTGCAAACAGCAGGCATGCAGGAAAAATACTTATTTTAAATACACCTTTATAAAAATTCAGATAAAGTGCATAAATATAAAAAATCCCTATTAAAATCCCTGTCAAAAACAGCAGAGTATCAGACAGCCCGGCTTTTTTAACCACTTCACTGTCAAATATCACAGAGGCGAATGATTTAAGCAAAAGTCTCAGCAGCAAAAGCGGGTCATCCGATATTACTTTTGTAAATGGAAGATTTGTCGCCCCGGCATGTTCTTCAACTGAATTTATCCGGCTGTATATATATATCATCGTAGGAACAATCACATTTATAAGCCATATTATATGTGCTCTTATATGTGTTTTTAATGTGTTTATATTCATTCTGTACAGTTCATTATCCGCTTTACCCTGAACGGAATATTTTTTAATTTTTCCGCATGAGAGTATTATATTTATTATATACACTGCCGAAATTGCCAGTGCATATATCATAATATACGGTCCTGAAAAAAGCAGCATAATATACGGAAGTATAATCACGGCACGCATATCATGGCTGTATCCCGGGCTTTTTTTAGGTTTAAGTACACCGTCCTGCTCTAAGAGTCTGTCATATATGTAAAAGTGATATGAAAACATGGCAAATGCAAGAAAATGTACCCATCCGCTTCCGTTTATAAGCATCTCCCATTTGTTAAGTGAAAAACCTATAAATGCAAGAAATGATATAAATGCATATGAGGCGTTTCTCTTTGCGGCATAATACAGTATAAAAAATACTGAAACTGATAAGAAAAATGCACCTAGCATCATATCAAACATAGTACTGTATGAAAAACATTTTACATTTACAATTCTCTGTATATAGCTTATAGGCATACGTGTAAATATATCAGCTCCCATATATGGTTTAAAACTGTACACATCTTTAAGATAACTGTTTACAAGCCTTATATAATCGGTATATACTACATTTGCTGAAGCTGAGCGTATATATGCAAATGTAAATAAAAATCCCATTACCGTAATTATAAGTGCTAAAAATTTTTTCCCCATCATAGACCTCATATTAATTTTATTTCAATTCTAATCGGCTTTTATATTCACCAAAAGACTTAGGTTACTGCTTCCCCTTTTCTCCTGTGCATCCTTAAGATAAAAATTATTATACACCTTTAAATTAATTATTTCATACGGCTTTACTTCAAACTTCTGATGAGAAACATTATTTTCAAGTTTAAGCTCTATAGTCATATTATCATCAACATTCATATATACCGTTTCATTGCCTTCAAGCTCTCCCGGATACATAAATTCAATATCTATCAAACCGTCCTTGCCTGCCATTATGTTAACTTCAGCCTGTTCATCCATCCATCCGTCAGTATAATAGCCCTCAATGGCTTCGCATTTGACATTTCTTATCATATCGGTAACATCCACAAAAGCATTTTGTGCTGCATCCTCTTTAATTACAAGCATATTTGAAGTTACTTGACCGAAATCACGGTATGATTCAACAAATTCAACCTCAGTACCCTCCGCCTTTCTCTTAGGATCAAATACCTTAAAAAATGTATCGGCATTAAATTTGCTCATCTTATAATAGTTGCCTATTATATAAATTTTTTTGCCGAATATATCACTGCCGTACTTACCGTAGGTAACATCCGCCAGAGTATTATACCTTTTTTGATCTGGAAACAAATATATCCCTGAGTATTTTGAATGACCGTAAAGCTCTACCGGAACCATTAAAACCATCCATATAAATACAAGTATAAACGGCAGATACTGTTTTATATCTATATCCATACTCAGAATTTCTTTTGCAATATCTGTATTTTTTTCCTTTTTAATAGTACCATACATATGTGAAAGCCACAACAGCGCCGTCATGTACGGAGCATAAACCCACCTCATCTCAACTCTTATAGTTACTGCCGAAGCTACGATGCAACCTGCCATAACTCCAAAAAAAAAGCAGGGTGGTATATAATGAATTTCCTAAAGCTTTCTGATGCAGAATCAATGAAATCTGGTTTGATATATAAATAATTAGAATTATAAAAAGAACCCCAATTGCACAGCATACAAAAAGCTTTATAAAAAAATCGGTATCATTCCATGTAACACCGTTTAAGTGTTCAGGTCCTGCATTAACTCCCAATATATAAAGTATCTCTGAAAATATATTTTTTATAAAATCCTTTATATTAAATGTATCTTTTACAAATGTGGAGCCTGTCCCGGCAGGCATCACTCCTCCGGTTGACATAAGCCTTACAATCTGTACAAGTGTAAATACCGCGACCGGAGCAAACCACAATCTTATTTTTCTTTCTTTTTTTACAAACAGTATGTAGAAAAACATAGGCAACAGCACCATATATCTCTCATGCGTAAAACATATAAAGAGATAACATATAACCGCCTTGCCAAAATTCTTTGTATATTCCTTTTGAACAATGCAGCTATACATATTGTACAGGATTATTAATAAAAACAAAAGGCACATAGCCTCCATAAGCCCCAGAAGCTGTGATATATCATAATATGAAAATCTTGAGCATATAAACATAATTCCGGCTATAAAACCTACAGGTCTTGATGCCGAAAGTCTTTTTGCAAATAAATACAAAAATGAGGCAATTACCGCTGAAAATATTATATTAAAAGGAACTACCCATGTTATCCTGTTTCCTATAATTCCAAGCTCAAGCCATGCCGCAAACCAATACACAGGTCTGAATCTTGTAGAACCTATAGGAAATACATATTCTATAAAGCTCTGTTCTCCGTAGCATGACCACATATAAAGATCATCCATATAAAGCCCTGAGATACGTATACCTGCATTTACCCAAAAAGCAGCCATAAGCAGCAAAAGCATTATAACGGCATCTTTAAGCATACTGTTTTTTTCTTCTAAGCTGAAATCTCTTTCAAACATCGGATTATACTAAAATTATCTCCTTCCATAGTTTTATCCCGTATCCTATTCTTCAATCATTCTTTACGCTCATACCTATAAAGTGTATTATCACCTGCTCTTATAAGCGGTATGAGACTTCCGTCTTCAACCATATACTCCTCTATATCGGAGGCTCTTTCATGTTCATCAAGGAATACTCTGTTTGTATATACATATTCAACACCGACAAAATCAAGATAATCTTTAAATTTATAAAGTTTATGCACAAGTCTTGAGTTGCCTCCGCTGCCTACTATGTCCGTATAGCTTTGAATACAGCATTTAAAGCACAATCCTTCAGGCTGATAAGCCATAGACACAACTCTTGCCCTCGGATATTTGTTCAAATAATCAAATATTCTTACTAAACCGGCTTCTTCCATTTCCTTATATTCAGCATTATAATGATTATAAAACCCGAGATGCATAAATGAGATCGGTGTAAAACCGTAAGCTCCTGCCCAGTTTGTAACACATGTAACTACAAACGCCCATGTAAATACAGGCAGCAGGCTTACAGTTATTCCGGTTCTAAACTGCCCAAACTTAGAGGTATCAAAAAAAGCACATGCAAGATTTGATGCCGCAATTATTATAAGTGCATATACAAGCATAAAGTAATTGCCGTCTACCTGATATATTATCTCCAATATAAATAAACTCGCAAGTAAAAGAACAATACATACAAAATTTATATATAGCGCCGGAGCATCAAGCCTTTTATGTGATATAATACCGCAAATAAATCCCAGTACAATTAAAATCAGCATAAGCACCCCGCCAAAAGCTATAAATACATGTATCATGTCTTCACCGACAGGAGATATAAAAAGACCTCTCAGTCTTTGTGCAATATTTATTTTTTCATAAAATCCATCAGTATTTGTCCCTGTACAGTAATGACCTTCAAATGAAAACGGATAATATGCACTTATTCCAAGCTTTCTCCAAAATATGGAATATGCGGAAGTTATAGGATAGCCTGTCATTATAAAGGTCCTTAATGTAACAAGTATAAGAGAAGAAAATGCAGGCAGTATTATACTAAGATTTGATTTTATATTACTTTTCTTTTTATAGGTCTTTTTTTTATTTTCTATATTATTCAGTGTTGAAGTCTTTATATTTTTTCTTGAATTAAATTTTATATATACTGCAAATATCAATCCGGTTATAAATAAAAGCCCTGAGAATACTACACTTGTAGGTTTAAATATAAGGCTTGATACAATCAGGGAAAATGCCCATACAAGATGCTTTATAACAGCACTTTTATTACTTGCCTCTTCTCTTTTCTTAATACAGCTTATCACATCATCTACAAATACAAGCTGTATTAAAAGGGTTATTATATCCGTCTTTGCAGATACTCCCATATTCGTTATACCCGGCACAAAAGCGGTAAGTGCCGCCGCAAAAAATGCATAATACGGATTTGCCAGTTTTTTTACAATATCATAGATTACAACAATTACCGCTACAAGCGTCCACCATGAAAATGCAAGTATAAAACCGTAACTTACCGGTATGTTAAGGGGCATTGTCAGTATTTCAAGACCTTTAGGATAGTAATATACATCATTTACAAGACCCAGTTTTTCATATATACCCAAACCGTTATTTAAAATATAGGGCGTTCTCAGACCATAATGCAGCGAATCATAGTCTATGGCTATATTAAGCCTTCCCGCCTGAAGCAAAAGCATAGTAAGTATCAGACAAACCAGGAATGTATCAAAAACTTTCGGCAATACCGGTTTTTTCTTTTTTCCTATGTATTCATCTTCAGCCGTGCCGGATTTGTCAGTATCCTTATCATCAATTATCCTTAAAGGTATAGAACCTGTTTTATTTAAAAGTATATATATAAAAAGCACACATAAAAAAAGACATACTGTGTATATGTATATGTCCCTCATACTCCCTATTTTAAAAAGTGAAAGCAGGCATATTGAAGTAATGTAAATCAAAGCTCCTGATATAAAATCATGTAAAATCCTTAAAATATCATCAGAAGCTCTTATACCTATAAAGCGTCTGCCTCCTGAAAGAACAATCTCACCAAGCATTATAAGACAGATTATAAACACACCTGAAACCAACACCGGTAAAAAAGCTCTATGTAGCCATAAGAACACTGATACAACTGCAGCATACATAGTGTATCTTGCTGATGTCTTTCTGAAAATACAGCTGCATAATAGTAATACCAGAAATAAAATTCCACTTTCAGCCATCATATTTAAGGTTTCAGGAAGAAATATTTTCTCATGAAGGTAATAATATCTTATTACCTCATCCGCACTTATATATGCAAGAAACAGCCCTGATACAAAAAGTAAAAAGATCATAAGAATCTTTAAAAATGTATATTTTTTACTATAAATATGCATTATACGCCCTCCTGTATGCTCTCTTTATAATTTGCGAAACCGGATATGGCAGCAGTCTGTCAAACATTACACTCTCCTCAGTTGTCCTTGAACTGTCGGCAATACTCCTTTTTGTAGCCGAATCATCATGTATGCGGTACATTATAAGAGGTTTTTCAATACATATCCATCGCCCTTTTTTTGAGGAAAGCCTTAAAAGCATATCCCAATCAAGCACGAAATTGTATGTCGGATTAAAATATAAATCTCCGTATATATCTTTGTCATAAGTGCATGAAGGACATATAACAGGATTCCCAAAACTTATTGACAACCTTTTTATAAATAGGGTATGACTGAACCATTTTAACCTGAGCGGAAGCCTTAAAATTTTTTTTATGATATTTGCCTCTCCAAAATCAATTAAGCTCCCTCCCTTAATACTTATCGAGGCGGTTGTAAAAAGTCCCATATCGGGATATCTTTCCTTCATAAAAAGCAAGGTTTTTACATAATCCTTACAATAAAGATCATCCTGATGCACTATGGTTACAAGCCCTTTACCCGCCTTTTTGCAGGCAAAATTCCAATCTTTTGCCATACACGGTATTCCCTGCCTTATATAAAGTCTTATATTAAATTCATCTGCAATATCTTTTATATAGCTATTCGGTGTTGATGTGCATATTATAATATCACTTTTAACGCTCTGTGCAAGCAGAGATTTTATACAGGCACGCAGATATGGTGATTTTTTATAGGCTGATACCGCAAAAATATGTCTTTTTGTAAAATTATACTGTTCCAATGTCTGGCACTTTCCTTTCATACATTTACCGTTTACCTGCATATTCTATCACTCCGGACGGTTTAGGGCAATCCTTTACCCTTAAATATAAAAGTTTAAATGCCTTGAATTGCACTTTTTAGAACCTGTCCTATACTTCCGTGAAAAACAAGGTCGGCACCTGAATCCATAGGTGTAGGCGTTTTATTTATAAGCACAAGTTTACTTCCTTTAAAATAATTGACAAGCCCTGCTGCAGGATAAACTGCCAGAGAGGTTCCTCCAATTATAAGGATCTGTGCCGCATTTATAAAATCTATGGCTTTATTCAGCACTTCACTATCAAGTCCTTCCTCATATAAAACTACATCAGGTTTAATATCACCATTACATTCACATTTAGGCACACCCTCAGAATTTATTATTTTATCAAGTTCATAACTTTTCCCGCATTTCATGCAGTAGTTCCTGCGGATGCTTCCATGCAGTTCAATTACATTTTTACTTCCGGCATCCTGATGCAGACCGTCAATATTTTGTGTGATCACTGCCTTAAGCTTTCCTATTTGCTCAAGCTTTGCAAGTGCAATATGTGCATCATTCGGCTTTGCCTGTGTATAAATCATTTTATCCCGATAAAAGCGGTAAAACTCATCCCTCATGCTCATAAAAAAGCTATGGCTTAAAATACGTTCAGGAGGGTATTTATACTTCATTGAATAAAGCCCGTCCTGACTCCTGAAATCAGGTATACCGCTCTCAGTCGAAACACCTGCGCCGCCAAAAAAAACTATATTATCACTTAAAGCTATACATTCTCTTAAATCATCGAGCTTATCATTTTCAGTTTTCATATATTTTATCTCCTCACTTAATAATCTAAAATATTTATTCCTGCCTGTACTAAACGTTCATATCTTTCTTTTGAAATCAATATAGCCTTCGGTTTCCCATTTTTTAATATAAAAGCGGCTTCATCATTTTCAGATAACTTAGTGATTATTTTGGATGATTGCCCTTTTAAAAAGTCGGACATATTATAAAAGTCCATTGTTGCTTTGCTCCCTTTATCTTTCATATAACGCTCCTTTCGAGAGTATTATTATATCATAAACAGGCATATTTTAAAACCTATATTGTAATTACATTTATAATTATAAATAATTTAAGTTAACTATATGATAATGGCAAAAAAGGTCCCTAATCGCAATAAAAAAACAGCAAATCACTGATTCACTGATTCCTTAAACGATTATTTTATCTTACATATTGTGTTATAAGTAACAAAATCACCGGAACTAATAGTATACTGCACATGGCTTCCGTTATCTTTCGTTTCTTTTATCTTATTTTTTATCTTCTCCACTATTTCTTTAGGTATACCTCTATGCCCCAATTTATTTATATCCATATTATCGGTTATGTTTAACATATATGATTTTGCACAATCAATGAATGATGGCACTTTCAAATTACAAAGGGTACACTCACTCCCGATTATCAGATAATATGTTGGATTGGGCATACCCTCTTTGTCATAAACTTTGTACTCTTTACCGGTAATTGAAGATATGGAATACAACTCCAATATTCCTTCTTCATAACAACCTACAAAATGCTGATGAGGAACTATTTTACCACTTGTATCGTTAGGATATTTTATCTTGCAAATTAGTATGTCCACTATGAAAACACCAACTCTCCATTTATATTTTCTACAAACATAGGCTCGCTTTGAGGCTCCATTTTTTCAAGTATAGATACAACTTCATCGGACATATCTAAATTATATTTATCATAATAATAGATATTACCACTAATTTTTTCCATAACTATACTATCAAAATCCATATCTGCGTATGTTGCATAAAGGCTTTTCATCAAACACTTTTCTTTTTCTGCAATCTTCCTGAAATCAAGATCCTCATTTTTTTCAGCATCAATCCATATACTATGCTCATGTGTTTCTTTTGACAACTCTCCTGCTGTTCTGTTTGAATATACAAAATTTACTATTTCTAAAAACTTAAGAACATCTTTATCTTCGATGTCTACTTTAGTCTCTGAAAATCCACTTAGATTGTTATACCTATACTCCTTATAAATTTCACGAGATACAGGTCCGTTATCCCACTTTTCAAACTTGTCGTCTGTTAAGTTTCTGCCGGTTACTGCATAGTGCATAAGATAGGAGAAATACAGGAGTTTGTTTAGTTTTGTATTTTGATCAATATAACCACCACGCAGTTGCGGATTTTTACTCAAAAACCATTTGGCTAAAGTATCAATTCTCATATCCTCACTTCCTTTCTACCGAAATTATACCATAAAACAGAAAAAATATCTCTATCATACTTTCTCTACCAATAAAAAACCTTATTCTTTTATAAAAATAGAGAGGTTTTATCCTCTCTATCTACCTTAAAGTTTCGCCTTTTGGATACAGATAGCGAGACACCTTTTCTGTTTTATGCCCCGTTGTGTGAAAAACGGCTAACATTTACTTTTCTAAAGTATAACATAATATTTATTTCTTTACAATATCTAATATTGTGCCAGTATAGTGAACACAACAGCCATACTCAGAATTTTGAAATACTACTCTCAAACTTAATTTCTTCATTAATCAGTCTTATTCTCGTTTGACTACCAAATAATCTTACATTTAGATAATACTATCACTTATGGTAAAATTATTCCTATATCCACATTTATAAGTTTGCCTATATTTTTCCGGGCATTTTCACTGAGAAGTCCATGCTTTAAATAACCTATTGAAATTGTCAAATCGGATCTTACACAAATATCAGCCTCACCGGTATCCCCATTCATTCCGCTATTTATATCTACGCTTACTTTATACGCTTTTGAAGAATTTATTTTCTCCATAATCGCTCTGACATTGTCTTTTACTTTTCCCTTAAAACCTGTCCCGTATATGCAGTCTACAATACATTCAAAATCCGTATATCCACTGTCATCTGTGATAAATTCGTAGTCAATATTATTTTCTTTGCACTTGTCAAAATAATATCTTCCATCCTCCGAAAATTTATCTTCTATAAGAAAAAGCTTGCAGCTTATATTATGTTCTTTCAAAAGACCTGCAAGCACATAACCGTCTCCTGCATTATTTCCGCTTCCACATATTATAGCTGTATTTTTCCTGTTTTTACCTAAAGCGTTAAATATGGCCTCACCTGCCCTGTACATAAGCTCCTTACTGCTTATATAATTTTCTATTGTATATCTGTCAGCCTCTCTCATCTCCTCCACTGACAATACCTTTTCCTGCATTTTCTCTCCTTCCTTTATTATCGTTTTTTTCTCCATGCCAATGCTTTTTAAACCTTTCCATTCGTTTCTACAAGCTATCCATTTTATTTCTTCAGTATGATAATACTCATGTATCTTGCTCTATGTGTACTTAGCTTGACGCTTACTTTTGAGCAATAAAAAAGGAAGCATTGGCTATTTGCTTTACCTTCCTCTTTTTATAACTCACTTTTAAAAAATTTATTTTTTTGTTTTTTCTACTTACTCAGCGAACTGAACAACCGTATATTAAAGACAACAGTACTGTAATCAATATACGAATTATAATATGAGACAATTGTAAATTTCCAACTATATAACCGGTAAAAATTACCAATGGAATCATTAACACTAAGGAAAGATATACAAGCCATGATAGATTCGTGACTGTAGCCGAAATCAACAAAATAGCTCCGATAAAATATAGCAAGTGAATGCTTTGAAAACCTATCTCTTTCATTTCCGCAATCACTGCAATAAGAGTCAGAATTGCATACAATGCGATAAATGCTCTAGAAAAAATATTAAGTATAATTTTCAATTTTCTTCCTCCTTTTGAATAAAATTATAAGCAAAACTTTTATAGCTTAACAGTTCGATTGTAATTAAACTAAGTTATTTGAGATGATCTATATGTATAGGTAACATTATCTAAAGTGAACCCATTTGTCAAGACAATTTTTCAAAAAAATTAAGTTGGATTTCGGAAGAGATTATTCCATCCTTTTCTCCCTTAGTTACCCACCAAGTGTGGATATATGAACTGTCAAGGGTGTGCTGCAAAGCAGCTTCCGAAGGAACCCTTTACAGCTCATATATCTGCACTTATACTACACAAGAGGGAGAGACAGGATAATTACCTATCCCGGTATACTTCTTCCGGTGTGCGGTATTTTAAGCGTGAGTGTAGACGCTCGTGATTATAAAATTTTATATAGTTATGAATTCCGATACGTGCTTCTTTTGGTGTCTCGTAAGCCTTAGGATATATATCCTCATATTTTATGGTTCGCCGGAGCCTTTCTATGAATATATTATCATAGGCACGCCCACGGTGATCCATACTAATTTTAGAACCTGCATCCAGAAAAATCTGTGTGAATTTTGGGCTTGTAAAATGACTTCCTTGGTCTGAATTCATGATTTCAGGACTGGATACTTTTAATGCCTTACGGCTGCTATCAAGAACAAAACCTATTTCCATATCATCACTCAACTGCCAGTGCAGCACTAACCGTGAATACCAATCAATGATTGCCACCAAGTATAGCCAGTCTGTTTTTACCGGAATATAGGTAATATCAATTGACCAGACTTGATCCAGATGATCAATTTTTGTCATGCAGTTTTCAAAGTGCAAGGAGCTCTAACTGTATTCCGAATATATCTAAAATACATTTCTGTACTTTATTCAATAAATATCATTTTAAGACTTGACTTTTAATAGTTAGTCTTTCATAATAAATAAACTGCCATGTATTAAATATTTATCAGTAATTCCATAGCTTCCTTTTCTTTTCTTGCAAGAGATTTCATTATCTCTGAAGCATCTAAAACATAGCTTTTCTTTTTAGTTTCAGAAACTCTCTCAAGCAAAGAAATTATATCTGACCAGTCAGAAGCAATTTCACTAAACTTAAAGTAGGAATGTTCTATAAATTTATTTTCTGTCAATTCATAAGCCTCTTTTAAGAAATCTCTATATATATTTCTGAAAATTGCCCCTCCGGTACCTGCCCTTTCCATCAGCATGACGGCGGTTCCAAACTCCTCTTTTATATTATCTGAACTATCGTACCATTTAATAATCACATCACTTGCTTTTTCTATGCCTTTATAAGATAAATTTTTAATAGGCGGATTTAGATAAGTTCTTGCATTATTTTGTATGGCTGTTATAACGGCATCTTTAAGCACTGCCATATCCCCATCCTTTTCAATGGTATAGTAAAGATTTTTTGAGGACATAGCTCCTTTAGCACTGCGTGCCGCTTCTAAACTTTTAAGAGATGTACTTACCTTGCTTCCCTGTTGAGCCGTGTCAACTAAAATTGCCTTTTCATCATCGTAGTCTATTATTGCAACATAATGTCCGGCAAAATGTATAGGATTTGAAAAATATTCAAGATAATAACAATCAAGTCTAAGTCCTACCGCTTGATTATTATCCAATAACTTTTTTACTTCCTCCCATGCTTTTCTTTTTGAAGAAGTTTCCTTAGTTATTAATTTCAAACATAAATTTTTACTGATATTCTTCGTTACTAAATCTGTTTTAATTCTACCGCCTATAAATGGAAAAGTCATATTTCTCATATTCCATATAATAAAACCCAATCCCTCTCCCAAGCCAAAAAGCATAGGCTCACTCAGGCTGATTCCAAGTTGATTTAATAAGGTTCCGGTAGCAGTCGTTTCACAATGTTGTCCTATAAATGGTTTTATATTTGTCAGTAATTCTTTCTCTGTTGTATGTCGTGCCATATTGTTTCCTTTTCTGTTTTTTTTATTATATTATATACGAATAAACATGGCACCATTTGTCAGGTTTTATATTTATCAAGTATTTTAATTATTTTATCTTTAATCCGGGCTCTGATTTCTTGCGGCTCTATAACCTCAGCCTTATCACCGAATGAAAAAATATAATTGTACAGGTTATAATCATTTGGTATATTTATGTTTGCATATAAATTTCCTTCTTTGTCTTTAGTAATTAGACCCGGTAATTCATCATATACCCTAAATGCCGCACTTTTCTCAAATTTCACTTTTAAATTTATCATATTTTGATAAATTACTTTCTTTTTTAATACTACATTATCAAAATCATCAGCATACTTATCATCTGAAATCATAAATTGTTTTATTCTTGATAATTTAAAGTATCTGAACTCATTTTTAAGCAGACAAAAAGCATATAAATACCAATCATACCCTTTAAATAGAAGTCTTACAGGCTTTACCCTGCGATTCGTTTCTTCTCCATTACTTGCAAAATAATTAAAATCAACTATATTCTTTGTAAGAATTGCAGACTTTATTTCATTAAAAAGTTTTTCATAAAATTTATCATCTCTCCAACTATTAAAATCTATTTCTATCCAATTTGTATTTTTTATTTTAAAAAGAGCAGACAGCTTTGTTAAAAGTTCGCTTTCATGCAGACTGTTTACTTCATTCATACCGTTAAGAGCTACCATAATCTGCTCTCTTTCTGCTTTGCTTAATAGAGACTTATTTAAAACAAAATCTTCGGCAAGTCTTATTCCTCCGCCTCTCCCCTGTGTTGTATATATAGGAATCCCCGCAGCACTTATAGAATCAATATCTCTGTAAATTGTTCTTACAGAAACCTCAAACTTATCAGCAAGTTCGCTTGCCGTAGCTTTTCCTCTTTCCAAAACATAGTACAATATTCTAAACAATCTGCTGTCTTTCATCTGAACAAATTATCCTTATTTAAATTACAGTTTTCCAGAAATTAATGCGGCACTGAAATATAAAATATATATTATTAAAATATATATAAAAAAACCGTATATATAATCTTTTATATAAAATACCTTAAGATAATAAAATAAAGGGGTTAATATCTGGAGCCTTCTAACGCCTATATCGGCAAATACAGGGCTTAAAACTATTGACGCTATAAGAGATAACGGCATAATGGCGGCAATCTGATAAATACTTTTACATAATATACCAATCAGACTGCAAAATCCTGACACTGCTATTATAAGCATAAGCATATTTATAATTTCAGCATACAGGCTTGTAAATACTCCTGATACCGCAAATGCCGCAAGCATCATAATTCCTGAATTAATTAATATGCTAAATATATATGCAAGCCCTGTAACAGGCTGAAGATCAGAATCAAGCCATGTAAAAAGCCCTGCCTGAAGGTCGCTTTTATAATACATGGCAGCTGCAAATCCGCACAACATAAGCCATACAGCCATAAGCCCCCTTAAAGGTGATAAAAGATATCCCCTTTGATTTATGTCGGTTTGGTTTTCCGGTGAGCTTTCTGAACCTATATAATCGAATTCTACAATATTATCCTTTATATTTATGCTTTCATATGCCGCCTTTATTTCATTATCAAAGTCTTTATCTTTCGAGGTTTTTCCGAATATATTGTACATATACCCCCTGTATGCCGCATAAGATATATACGGAAATATATTTTTATATATTATCTCCTTAGAAAGATCATACAGTGTACCTTCTTCCTTTTGTATTACCTTTACCACAGGCTTGAATTTACCCAGATATGATGCCGCAGCTTTTTTTAATGAAGCCGGAAAAACCCATGCGGCATCAACCTCATGAGATAATATAAGGTTATATGCATCTTCTTCGGAATCTGCATCAATAAAATGTATCACACTGCCTGATTCCTTTATATTTTCTATAACTTCAGTCAAATCCTTACTGTCCTCAAAAGCCCCTATGTCATTATCCGCCGCATCATATTTTGCAGCAACCAGTGCTACTGTGAGAATACCGCTTTCCTGCTTTGAGACTTCAGAAAGCCCCCAGGCAAGAAATGGAAGCAGTATAAGCACTGCAATAAAGCTTTTTTTTCTAAACAGCCGTTTATTTAACATTATATACCATGTAATTAATTTAAAAGTTCTTTTCAAGTCTTTGTTTCCTTAATATAAATGATAATATTAAAAAAGCCAGTATATATATAAACAGCACGACTGTATATAATACGCTTTTATTGGAATCCGCAAAAGCACCAAGCATATATCTAAGTGCCGCACCTAAAGGAAGCAGTGCAGATATATTCCTTACAGCTTTAGGGAAAAAATCTGCCGGATATAAACAGCCGGATATGTATGCAAGTGAGATTGCAGTTATAAATACTGCTATAACAGAGCTTATAATATCTCCTGCCAATTCATATATTAAAAATATAAAGGCTGAAAGCATAAAAATCACAGGTATAAATCTTACCACAAACTCTATGGCACTTATACTGAAATTTTCATAAGAAGCATTTATATCAATATGGGCAGACAGAATAACGACAGATATAGATAAAAAAATTGTAAATACTGAAACCATAAGTATCATTGAAAATGCAATATATTCACCGAGCACCTGTGAAACTGCATTATGCCCCCTTATATACAAAAGCCTGTAAAGTGCCTTATCTGTCTTTACAAGAAAAAGCCCTGAGCCTATGCCGAGTAGAAATGTAAAAAAAATCATAAGCCCTGATGAATAGTATTCAAGAGTTGAAGCCCCTCTTAGACCATCGGCGATATTTACATCATAGATATTTTTTCTTGAAAGTACAATAGACAAAAAATTATTGTTCATATTTTTTGTATGTGCAGCTATCTCATCTTCTCTGCCGTTTATATTCATATATGCCTGCATAGCATAGATAGCTTTTTCAGAATTAACTATAATTGAGGATATGACTCCGGCGGTATCTCTTGCGACCATCTCAATAAGCCCGCCATCTTTTTGTGTTACATATTTTATAGGTATATTTTCTCCTCTGCCCAGAGCCTCTATAAAATCATCATCTATAACTATATATCCGCTTACTTCACCTTTTAAAAGTTTATCTTTTGCCTCGTCTTCAGACATGTAACTGAAATTAATACTTACCCTTGAGGAATCCAGATTATTTAACATACCTATACCGAAGCCCAGATATGACTCCTCTGTATTTCCAACAACGGCTACCTCAATCTTTTTCTTTCCCTGTGCCATCTCATCAGGTTTAAAAAGCATAAATGCTGTAAGCCCCAGTCCCAGCAGTATCAATATACTTGATATCACTGCTAAAGGCAGAAGTCTTAATGCTCTTTTCATTTGTGTTATAACATAAATCCAAAACTTTCCCATAAACCGGTGCCCTCACAATTTTGACTTTATTTATTATTTATGATACAAGTGTCAAAAGTACAAAAATTCAATGCAAGCTTGCTTGCAAGAGAATTTATTATCTTTTGACAACTACATCATTATTATAATAACTAAATACTATCTAATCCTGTCTACAAGCTTATGTACATCACCGTCATATATATAAGCTTCAAGAATGCCGTTTTTTAATATATAATGCCTTGTACATAATTTAAGATCTCCCTCATCATGCGTTACAAGAATTATGCTTCCGCCTGCTTTTTTAAAAGCATTTATATAATTATGTATATGTTCTTTACATACAAGATCAAGTGCCGCAGAGGGTTCATCCATTAAAAGCACTCTCGGTGAAGATGCAACTGCACAGGCTATTGAAAGTCTTTTTTTCATACCTCCGCTCATGCGGCTCACCCTTACATTTAAAAACTCGTCAATTCCAAGCATTGCAGGTACACCGCTTTTCAAAGCCTTTAAAAGCTCATTTTTATCATACCATAAAATAAGATTATCCCACGCACTAAGTTCTTCAATAAGAGGATTCGTCTGAGGTATAAGTCCTACTGTGCTGCGCCTGAATATCTTATCCCTGAGCAGATCACGCCCCATATATATAAATTGCCCTGCATCAGGCTTAAGTATTCCTGCTAAAACAGAAAGCAGTGTGGTCTTTCCGCTTCCGTTTCCACCCAGAATTCCCACACAGCTTCCCTCATTCATCTCAAAATTTATATCTTTTAAGACTATTTTTTTTATATACTTTTTTTCAATACCCTTTATTTTTATCATCTCTTTATCCGTGTTTATTTTAAGTTCGTATGCCGCCTATTTCAAATAAACGGCATACGGGTAAAATTAATAATCGCTTAAAATATCCATACTTCTTTCAAGTTCATCTATCCATTTTTCAGGAAGATCGGTTTTACGCAATTTTTCAAACAGCTTATCCCAATCAGCATTTTTCATCCATGATCTCATATCATCCGTATTATTCATATTAACTTCATCTCCATCAGGAATCTTTATATCTTCAGCTTTTTCAGTATACTTACTATTTCCTGTAAGAGTAAAGTATTCTTTACCGCCAACTGTAATCACTGCTTTTAAATCATCTCCCTTTAATGAAACTGCTACTTTTGAATTATCAGGAATAGTATACACTGATGCCAAAGCCCCCTGCTCCGGAATAGTAAGCTCAAAATCCATATTATATTTAGCATTTTCAAATGCATTTACATCAAAGCTCTTTAAATCAATATTAAACAGTTCAACCAGATCCCCATCATCTTCTTTTTCATCATAATACATATTGTAACTGTTTACATTTTCCGAATCTGTTGATACTGTAAACTGACCGCTTAAATTGTTTGAAGCATATTTGCCATTTCCGTTTATAAATAATAATATTTTATTCTCATCTGAAATATTAAGCTCATATCCAAACTTATCACCTTGAAACGGCATCTTATACTCAGACTTTGATATGGAATCTTCCTTATCAAGTAATTCTATACTGTTACCTGCAAGCTCTCCCTTATCATTTACCCATATAGTTGAGATTATAGTTGAATCATTCATATCCTGTTTAGAAATCTCATCACTTATCTTATCTAAATACTCCTGAAATTCTTTATAAAACTCCTCTTTCGTTGAAGGCAGCTGAGCTCCGTACATATACGGTATTGAAGAATTTCCTACCATTAATGTGCTATATAATGATTCAACTATCTTTTTAACATCTTCATCATTTTTGGCTTCCTCAGTCATGCTCTGAAGCATTTTAGCATAGTCATCACCCTTAATTGTTGCCTCAAGTTTAGTAACATTTTGTTCAACTCCAGATGCTGAAAGCTTTTCCGTACTTTTTTTAACATCACTTGCAGAATCAAGAAGCATAGCACTGTATTTATTTACAACCTTCTTTATATCACTTCCCTTTGGAAGTGCATCATAGTAAGCTTCGTCTTTAAAGGCACTCTGAATACTTTCCGACATATACTCATTATCTGAAAGATCCGTATAAAGGTACTCTTTTGAAAGGTCGGGAAGCTCTATCAAAAATTCCTCCGGAGTCATCCAGAAATTAAATGAGAGCATATCCTTATCATTTAAAAGATATTCTGCATAAGCCTCAACAGTCTTTGACTTCACCGAGCCTGTTATATTAATGCCCACGCTTTTAAGCCATGACAAATCCTCACCCCGGGCAAAACCCTCAAGCTCTGCAATTAAATCATCACCGAATTCAAGCTTAAATTTTGCATCATATTTTGTATCAAGATATTTTTTTGCTAAATCTATATTGCTGTCATAGCTTTTCACAAAACGTTCAGTCGTTTTATCTATATGTCTTTGTGCAACATACTTATAATAGTCTTTAGGAGATGAAAATGTCTTTTTAAACAAATTTTCCATCGCAGAGGCATTAGATATACAGAATACAGCTATTAAAACAATTACCGCCGCTACACCGCCTGCTATAAACTTAAAAGCTCCGCCCTTTTTCACCTGCTGACCCTGATTAAACATATCTTGTGCACCTGGCTGCTGTGAATAGTTGTATCCCGAGCCGGCACCCTGAAAAACTCCCTGAGTGCTTTCTTTTTCTAAATCCGGCTGTACTCCCTGCTGTGTCTGCTGCGAGCCTTCAAAAGCCTCAGACTTTGGTGTATACTGATATGTATTCGGGGCAGCTTCACCTGACTTATATACACCTGATTGAGTTACTTGTGGTGTATCCTGAGCAGCACCCTCCTGCACCGCTTCACTTGAACCGGTATCAGGCCGTGTCTGTATAGGCTCTTTTTGTATATTCACCGCTTCAGACTGTGCCTGTATACTTTCTGTCTGTACATCAGGCTGTGTATATACACCTTCATTCTGCATATCAGACTGTGAAACAGGAATCTGTTCATTTTCAGCTGAGGCTGCATCAGTCTGAGCCGCCGAAATTTCCTCACTCCCCCCGCTTTGGACAGGCTCTCCGCAATTAGTACAAAATTTATCGTTCTCACTTAATTCAAAACCGCATTTCTTACAATTCATTATTACCAGACCTCCAATCTGTAAAAACTTTATAATAATAAATATATACTATAAAATCATTTACGTCAATCTTAAAGAATATTTTATATTTATTTAAGGAAATGCCGCTTAAACATCAAATAAGTGCGAAAATCACATACGCTTGTGTCAATCTTATAGGATTCTGTGTTATACATACTGACCTGAATAAATAAAATACTTATTAAATCGGGATCTCACAAGACTATATATTTTTATATAAGATATATACAAAAAAAACTTTGATATGATATACTTTATTGTAAGTAAAAATATATAAAAGAATCATACTTTTAGTTATGTTAACAAACTTATATAAATAAATCCTATTTAAATATTATTCAAGCAGATATGAAAGGAACCACAAAATTATGACCAAAAACAAACATGGTGCTAATCTTTTTGAACTGGCAAAAAAATATAATTTTAATATGGAAAATATAATGGATTTCAGCTCAAACATAAACCCGTTCGGTGCAAGCCCTAAGGCACTTGAATATGTATGCAGTCATATAGAAAATGTATCTATCTATCCTGACCCGGAATATAAAAACCTTATTAATTCAATATCCCTTTACTGTCAGGTACCGGCAGAAAATATACTGCTTGGAACAGGTGCAACAGGTCTTATATCAGGTTTTATAAATTATATAAAACCTAAAAATGCCATGATAATACTTCCTGCGTATTCCGAATATGAGTATGAACTCAATAAACTTAAATCATGCAATATATTTTTTCACTGCCTTAAAAAAGAAAATGACTTTCGTATTGATATTAAAAAACTTATTGATGATGTTAATAAAAATAATATAGAACTTTTAATAATGTGCAGTCCTAATAATCCTACAGGCAGTGTATCAGACATACTCTGCACATCACAGCTTTTATCAAAAACTTCATGCCATGTTATGATAGATGAGACCTATGTTGAATTTACCGATATTAAAAAATACTCTTCAATTAGTTTATCTCATAAGTATCCTAAACTCTTTGTTATAAGAAGTACAAGCAAATTTTTTGCAGTTCCGGGTATACGTCTGGGCTACGGCATATCATCAAATAAAGACTTTTTAAAGCAGTACTCTTTAAATTCAGAACTTTGGCAGATAAATATAATTGCCTCTATGATGGGAGAGGTCATGTTTACTGATACCGGATTTATAAACAATACTTATAACAAAATCTCATACGAAAGAAAGTATCTTATAGACTCATTAAGTCATATAGCACAGCTTAAAATCTACCCGTCATATGGAAACTTTATACTCTGTGAAATAACCTCAAAAAAACTTAATTCTGCAGAGGTTTATGAAAAACTCATCTCAAAAGCCGCAGCAATAAGAAACTGCTCAAGCTTTAAGACACTGGACGAATATTTTTTCCGTATATGTGTATTAAAACATGAGCAGAATGAATTTCTTATAAAAAACCTTAAATTAATATTTGATGAATAAGCAGATTATAACATAAAGATACTTTAAAATCTTCTGTTTTTACTTTTTAAGTTTTTTAAAGCCCGCTTGTATTTATCCTATTGCTTTAAATCCAAGCTCAAGATCACCTATTATATCATCTATATGTTCAGTACCTATTGAAAGACGTATAGTATTTGCCTTTATTCCCTGATCAAGAAGTTCCTCCTTTGTAAGCTGCGAATGAGTTGTTGTTGCAGGGTGTATTACCAGACTCTTGACATCGGCAACATTAGCAAGTAAGGAAAAAATTTTAAGGTTGTCTATAAACCTATGCGCCTCTTCCTGACCGCCTTTAATCTCAAATGTAAATATAGATGCTCCGTCATTCGGAAAATACTTTCTGTAAAGCTCATTATCAGGGTGATCAGGCAAAGAGGGATGATTTACATGTTCAACTTTCGGATGTTTTGAAAGATACTCAACAACCTTTTTTGTATTTTGTACATGTCTTTCAATACGTAATGAAAGCGTCTCAATGCCCTGAAGCAGTAAAAATGCATTAAACGGCGATATTGCAGCACCTGTATCTCTAAGAAGTATAGCTCTTATATATGTAACAAATGCGGCAGGACCGGCAGCATCCACAAATGATACGCCATGATAGCTTGGATTCGGATCTGCTATATTTTTAAATTTGGCAGCTGATTTCCAATCAAATTTGCCTGAATCAACTATAATGCCGCCAAGTGTTGTTCCATGCCCTCCTATAAATTTTGTTGCAGAATGTATAACAATATCTGCACCATGTTCAATAGGGCGTACAAGATACGGTGTTGCAAATGTATTATCAACAACAAGTGCAATGCCGTGTTTATGCGCAATCTTTGCAACCGCATCAATATCAGGTATATCACTGTTCGGATTTCCAAGTGTTTCAAGGTAAATCGCTTTTGTATTTTCTTTTATGGAATTCTCAATCTCTTTAAGATTATGTGCATCAACAAAAGTCGTATTTATACCATAATGAGGTAAAGTATGCTCAAGCAGATTGTAGGTTCCACCGTAAATAGTTTTCTGTGAAACTATATGTCCGCCGTCAAAAGCAAGTGCCTGTATTGTATAGGCTATTGCAGCGGCTCCGCTTGCTACTGCAAGTGCGGCAGTTCCTCCCTCAAGTGCTGCAACCCTTTTTTCAAGTACTTCCTGTGTTGAGTTTGTAAGCCTTCCGTAAATATTACCTGCATCGGTAAGTCCAAATCGTGCTGCTGCATGGGCTGAATCTCTAAAGACATATGATGTGGTCTGGTAAATAGGCACCGCCCTTGCATCTGAAGCCGGATCAGGATTTTCCTGTCCTACATGAAGCTGAAGTGTTTCAAATCTATATTTGCTCATTTTTTATTCTCCTTTAACTTTATACATTTAATCTATACAAAGCCCTTAAATTTATCATCACCGTCTTTTATAACAGGTCTCTGACGTTTTTTCTTTTCCTCACCTGCTATCCTGCCATGCTCAAGCGTAACCATCCTTTCAGCCTCATCTCCGACCTCAGGATCATGTGTAACAACTATAATCGTACTTCCTGCATTATGCAGCTTTTCAAAAATATCCATTACCACATATTCATTTTTTTCATCAAGATTTCCGGTAGGTTCATCAGCCAAAAGAAGTGCAGGATGATTTATAAGCGCTCTTGCTATGCAGACTCTCTGCTGCTCACCTCCTGACAGCTGGTTTGGAAGGTGCTTTGCCCTGTCTTTAAGTCCAACCGCCTCAAGTGCCTCCATAGCCTCCTCTTCATCAGGCATTGAATGATAATACTGAGACATCATCACATTTTCAAGAGCAGTAAGATAATTTACAAGATGAAACTGCTGGAACACAAGCCCTATCTTATCACGCCTTATAATTGTAAGGTCCTTTTGTGATACCTTTGATATATCAGTACCGTCAAGTATTACCTCACCAAGTGAGGGTTTGTCCATACAGCCTATTATATTCATCATTGTAGTCTTGCCGCTTCCTGAAGGTCCCATTATGGCAAGCCATTCTCCTTTTTCAACTTTCAGGTTTATGTTGTCAAGCGCTTTAAGCTCACCGTATATCTTTGATACATTCTTTAATGTAAGTATATCCATTAAATCTCTCCTACTATATATAAGTCATAGTCATTTTTTTATTATAAATTTGGCTGCAGCTTAGTACAGCCAAATATTGGCGTTTACCCAAAACATTTTTATTAAAGTCGCCGTGTAGATACTATACCACCGGCTAAAAAATCAAAAATCTTAATACTGCCATAGTATAAGCTATGCATGAATATCTCCACGCCTTATTCTCCTCTTAAAACAAGTGCAGGCTCTATATCAACAGTCTTGCTTACAGGTATACTGCATGCAATCATAGTTATTATTATAGAAACTATTACCGTAACCGGTATCATGGCAGGCAGAAAATGGATTCTCCTTGCAAAAACGCTCATACCAACCTGAAGAGCAAAAAAGTAACCCATACCCGATCCTAGAAGCCCTCCGGCGAAACCAAGCATCATTCCTTCTCCTAAAAAGTCTGAAACTACACTTTCATTTGAAGCTCCGAGTGCCTTTTTAAGTCCTATTTCTTTCCTTCTTTCAGTAACAACCGCCATCATAGTTGTTGAAACGCATATCATCATTATTCCAAGTACAATAACTGTAACTATCCATACAAGCGACTGTAACTTTGTAAGTACAACATCCTGTGAAGCGGTAACACGCTTTACCATCTGGGGCGTAAGAGCTGCATCTTTTTGTTTAAGATTTTCAACTATCTGTGAAAGTTCCGCCTGCTCGGCTTCAACGCTTGCTTCAACCACATCAAGTCCCTTATCTCCAATTATTGATTTAATATCCTCAAGGCTCATAAATATAAGCTCTTCTTCCTTACCTCCTGTGGTCACCGTTCCTGCTACTATAAAGTCGGTTTGTGTAGATTCATTCTTATTTTTAGGTGTACTTAGAGTAAACTTTTCACCGGGTTTTAAGTCTATGGCTTTTGCTATTTCATTTCCCAAAAGCACCTGCCTCGGCTGTGAAGGCCACTCTCCATGAATAAGCCAATAAGGGCTGTTTTTCCTTGCTCCTTCAAGATCGGTTCCCGCAACTATATACGGCTGTTCATTTATCTTTGCATTCTGATATATATATGGTGCAAGTCCTACAAGTTTTCCGTCAGGTATACCCGCCTTTATCTCTTCAAACTGTTCATCAGTTATCTTGTGTTCCGAATCGGTAGGTATAACTATCATATTTGCACCGTATGACCTAAATTCCTTACCAAGCTGTCTTGGTATATCATAGTATATTGTAACAAGTCCTGAAAGTATAGTAGCCCCCATAGCTATGGCAAGAAGTGCGGTTATCATCCTTGAGCGCCTTCTTGCTAGAGAGGCTGTAACCATCCTCCAGTACATAGATCTTTTTTTCATATTTAATTATATTTCCCCATAACTGTATAATATTTATTGCTTTTCCTACCTTCCATGCAGCACTTCGGTAGGATTAAGATTTACAAGATACCTTATGGCAGGTATACTGCCAAGTATAGTTACTAAAAATACAAGCACTGCAACTATGGGTATTACCATAGGCGCAGGCGGTATCGCCGATCCGAATACTCTGTACCCTATAATCTGTGTAAATCCGATTCCTGCAAAATATCCTACAAATCCGCCTATTATACCGGTGATTACTATTTCGGTAAGTATTGTAAATATAACTTTTGTATTGCTTGCACCCACGGCTTTTTGAAGTCCTATCTCCATCCTTCTTTCCATAACCCCGGCAGTTACAAGATTTGATATGCCCAGTGCGGAACCTGCAAGGCTCAGTATGGTTATAAGTACCATAAGTAAAGTGGTTTTATTTAGAATATCACCCTCAGATTCTGCAACCTGCCTTATCGGTTTTGCAACGGAATCGGTTATGACCTCCTGTATCTGATAACATATGGAGCTTACATAAGCGGTACAGTACCATACCTCCTGCTCCTTTAATGTAAGGCTTAAAGGATTCTGTGCCGCTCTCCTTGCCAGTTCATTATCAGGGGTTGTAAGAGCGCTTACTTCTATCCTGTTTACGACATTTTTCTTTCCTTCCAAGTCCTGTGCAAGCTTTAATGATGAATATATATACTGGTCCTCATCACTTCCTGAATTAAATATCCCCTTTATTTTTACAGTCTTTTTAAGATTCGGTGTTGAAAGCTCTACACTGTCTCCGACTTTTAAATTATTTCTTGCAGCGAATACAGAGCCTGCCATGATCATATCATCGTCATCATCATTAACCCACTCACCTTCTATCTCCCACCAGCTTTTAAGCTTTATCATACCTGTATCAAGTATTTCTCCGGTTTGAAGCTCCATATGGTGTGCAAACCAGGTACCTACAAGTCTTGTATCCTTTGAATCATCATTTACTTTAACCTTTGCGTAAAAATACGGTGTAAAGTCAACTATATTAAATGCCCAAAATATAGTCTTTATATTTCCCAGTTCATCTTCATTCAGATAGTTTTGTCCTTTTTCCTCCTGATCACTCACACCGTATATATCATCAAGAAAAGAGGCTTCTTTAGGCACTACATTTATATTTGCACCATATGCCTTTAATTCCTGATTTACCTTATCTCCTACACCAAGCATAGTATTTAACATAGATGTTGAAAGACTTACTCCAAGTGCAATGGTGAACGCTATCATAAGCATCTTGCTTTTCTGCCTGAAAAGCGCTCCCCATATCATTCTTAAAAACATATATTTTCCTCCGTCTAATTCTTAAATACATATGAAAGTGCATCAAGATCGCTGAGTGCAATTTTTATTTTTCTATCATGTACTATATATTTTACCGGTATAGGATTGCATCCGCCTTTAAAACCGATTGTACCTTTGTTCATGACAACATCACAGAGTTTGCACACAACTTCGTCCTTCCTTTCAAAATAGCCGCTCGGACCACAAAGCTCACAGGCATCAAGCCCTACACCGTAGGAGCCCTGTGCTTTTTTAATTATTATAAATCTTACTTCCTTTTTATCAGCGGCAGTATATACATATCTGTGCAGATGCCCGTCATCCACACTCTCAAGCGTAATTACGGCAAAACCGTCCTCAACCGTATAGTTTTCAGGCGGGGACAGCGGAATTTCTCTATTTACATGAGCTTTTACAACCGTTAATGACATAATATTTACCACTATAAGCACTATAAAAAATTGTGCCCAGTGTCTTTTATTTCTCATATAGAATTTAATCTTCCTAAGCTGTGCCCTGTTGCTATACGGCTGTACCACCTTTATATTCTGGCTCCACAATATAATAGGAGCTATTATAAGCACCGCCATAACCGCATAGTCAAAATATCTCGTCCTGTTAAGAGTTTCAGTTATAAGCTTAAACAATGTGATATTTTTAGGCAATATTCTTAATGAATAAAGCCTCTGTGCTATAACTGCCATCTGTGTAACTCCCCTTATAAGAAGCGTTGTTATTACAAGTGCCTTAAGCTGGTTTTCTTTAAGCCTTATCCCCGTATTGTATATAGCAAGCCCTGAAAGTATTATTACCGTAAAGCCTGTAGTATAACCTATAACCCTATAAAGCACCATAGTGCTTAGTGCCTTTTCACCGTAACTTACAAAGCCGTCAGACCTTAATATGACTGTCGGCAGATAATAAAAGAAAGATGATACTCCATACAGTGCAAGGGCTGCAAACAGCAGATTGTCATACAGAGCCCCGTTCTTTTTCTTAAGTATGCCCTTAAACATTATAAGCAGCATTATAACAGCCATAGCTATTAAAACAGGTATCATACTGTAATAGCTCAGATTGGCTCTATTTATAAAATTCGGAAGCGAACGTACTATGGCAGATACTACCGCAGCCACTATACCAAGTCCTATAGAAAGTGCCGTTAAAATATATCTTTTTCTCTCTCCTTCAGGTCTGTAATAAGCAAATACAATGCCCATCGTGATAGCAAATGCAATGCCCGACTCAAGTACCTGTATATAAATTTTTCCGTCTATTGTTGTAACCTCCTTCCATGATTGTGATTATATAAGAGAAACTGAAGAGAGATATCTCCCTTCAGCTTCTCTTATTTAGTATTATGGCATATAAAAATATATATCTCAATATAAACAATTAATTCCTAAATAACTTAAAGCTTATATATAACTGTTTATATAGAAATTACCACTGAGGACCTGCCCATTCAAATTCTTTCCACTCGGCAATTATAGGTTCTGTCCAAAATCTTCCTGTAACACCTGTCTCTTTGTCTACATGGAGAAGATAGTCATTTCCCGGAGGGCTTACTTCAAACTTAATATCATATACTCCAAGCCCCTCTTCAAACTTAATATTTGCACCATAGTGAGGACCGTCTGAAGCGTTCATAGGCATAAATGCAACTTCCTGAACCTTATCGGAACCTTTTTTCTGTATATAAGCCTTTACATGAAGCCACGGAACAAATGCTCCAAGACCGTATCCAAGCTTAGAGCCTTCTTCAGAAGCCGTAATATCAGCCTCTATATGACAATCTGCATCCTCTTTAGGTATGCTGTTTCCGGCAGGTTCCATATCAACCGGCTGGAAATAAACGCCTGCAATTACAAGCGGACCTTCCTCTATCGGATCGCCTATATCAAATTCCTGAAATCCTCCTCCAACTTCAGGTGCTTTTGCTTCTTTTGATTCATCATCCTTTTTTGAATCGTCTTTTTTTGACTCATCAGCCTTCTTTGAATCATCTTTTTTTGACTCATCAGCCTTTGAAGCATTCGATTCTTTCTGGCTGCTTTGTGCCTGAGTTGTCGTATTGCCTGAATCTGTACTGCATGCAGTCATTGAAGCAGCTACAACTGCAACTACGGCAGCACTTAATAAAAACTTCTTGATCATAATATTGATCCTCCCTTTGTTATTTTTGCCCTTGCTCTTTTTCAAGCTTGGCTCTTATTTTTTTGTTATTATTTGAATGCAGTACCAATGATACTATCATCAATACAAGCATAATAACCTGCGGTACAAGGGTTTCAACCCTTGGATAGATTCCGAGAAGCTCGACCGAAAATCCATTCATCCAACCAACCGGCGTTCTTCCCAAAACATCAGCCTCCTGAAGCTCATACACACCCTTTCCGGCAAATGAAATACACAGTATAAACATAAGTATACTTGTTACCATAAAGAAAGGCTTAAGCGGAAGCCTCATACTGAATTTCACTATAACTATATATACAATAGCAAGACATATGGCTGCTATTATTATTCCAAGCCACATATGGAACATACTTGTTCCCAAATCGTTTGCAATCATCGCCTGGAAGAAAAGTATAAGCTCCGCACCCTCTCTGAAAACTGCCAGAAATGAGGCAAATGCCAAGGCATACATATTTCCCCTGCCTATTGATTTTTCAACCTGACTTTTAATGTATCTGCTCCATACCTCAGCCTCAGACTTTGAAAGCATCCAGTTACTTACATAAAAAAGCACTCCGACTGCAACAAACATCGCTATACCTTCAAATATCTCCTGCGTCATACCCGATTCCGCAGCACCTATTGCACTTGAAACCATATTAAATATAACTGCAAGAAATATACTGAAACCTATACCTAAAACAGCCCCCAGATAAACTCCTTTAAGGTATTTCTTATTATCCGTCTTTACAAGATAGGCTATAATTGCGGCAATAACAAGTATCGCCTCAAGCCCCTCCCTCATAGTAAGTCCGAATGCCGTTAAAAAGCTGCTTGCTGCCGAAGCTGCACTGCTTTTTCCGACCGGCACCGCTTTATCATGCTGCGCAGAAGTATCCCCTTCACCCGAGTCCTCTTTCTGAGCCTCGCTCTCTTCTGAAGATGTGTCTGAATCTCCCACTCCGTCAAGCTTTGCGGCATCCTCTTTAAGCATGGCTGTAAGACTGTCTATAATTTCCTTGACTTCTTCAACGCTCTTGCCCTCTTTAACCGCTTTTTTAGCGAGATAAAACTTGTTTTCAACATCTGAACCTCTTTGGGCTGAGATATAGCTCATTACGGTTTTTTCAAAGCCGAGTTTTTCATAATATTGAAAATAAGCCTTATTTATCGCCTTTTTAGTAGCCTCTTTAGTAGCATCATCTGTGCCCTGCTTATAGATTTCAACACTCTCGTTAAGAATCTCAGTCATCTCATCGGCAACTGTTTCCCAGTTTTCATACTTCTTTGTATCCGCATATGACTGCATACATACGCCCGCAGTTATAGCAAGTGCTATAAGAAACAGGCATAAACGTTTTAAAAATATGATTTTTTTCACTTTACAAGCCTCCCATCATCCATGTTGTAGATACAGTCTGAATGCACAAGTATATCATTCTCATGTGTTACTATCAGCAGTGCTGTACCTGATGAATTAATATCTTTCAAAACCGACATTATACCATCTGTTGTTGTTTTGTCAAGATCAGATGTAGGTTCATCGGCTATAAGTATCTTTGGAGAATTCATAATCGCCCTTGCAAGAAGAACTCTTTTCAGCTCCCCACCCGATAAAGATTTCGGAAACTCATCTTTTAAATTAAGTATTCCCATCTTATCAAGGAGTGCCGATGCTCTGCCTACACCCTCTTTTGAATTATTATACAGACTCATAGGCAGCATTACATTTTCAAGCACCGTAAGGTTCGGCATTGTTCCGAGAGATTGCGGCACATAGCCTATATAGGAATTGCGGTAATTACTCTTTTGTTTATCATCAAATTCCTTAAGGTCTTTTCCTCCTATATACACACTGCCTGATGACGGCTCAAGAAGTCCTGCTAAAAGATTTAAAAAGGTGGTTTTACCGCTTCCTGAGCGTCCGGTTATATAAACAAACTCTCCCTCATCTATGGCAAAGTCTATTTCATTTACCGCTCTGAAGCTCCTGCCTCCTCTTACAAAATCCTTCGACAGCTTTTGGGTCTCAATAATATGACCCCCCATTTATCTGCTTTCCTCCGTATTCCCTGATGAAACCGATTTTTCCTGTTTCAAACCGCCTGCATTTACAAATACACAGATAAGGCTTACGATTATATACAGCCCGGCTACAAGAAAAATAGCAGGCTTTGTATGTAAATTACAGTGCATGCTCGGCATCTTGCAGGTTCCTATAATATTAACCGGCATAAGGAATGCAAGCACTCCCAGTGCAATATTTGAAAGTGCAATACCTGTTGCAGCGGCTGATTTTCTAAACAATATAAATACCGCTCCATATACTGCTATTACCGCTCCTATAGCTTTTACCGACTCGCCCATCCAATGACACTTCATAAATCCCCCGTCCTGCATAGGCATACACACAGGTGCTATTTTACCCGGAATAAGGAATAATATTACACCTAATACCAGAAATACAATACCAAAAATTAAGTTTATAGGCTTTTTATTTTCGCCTGTACTACTCATAAAATAACAAGTCCCCTCCTTTTTATAGTTTGTCATACATTGTTAGGATTTTCTAACCTTTTGACATAGGGATTATAGCATATTGATATAATTAAGGCAATAAGGTATCTTTAAAAATACATTTCCGCTTTAGAAAGTAAAATGTGTTGTTTTATAAAGTAAAAATGTACGGGTAATTTCCGGCTTGGAACGTAAAAACCTAAAAATAACTTAGCATTTAAAAAACAATGATTATAAGCCCTTATATAATTTTTCAAAAAATTTCCGTGCTTCTTCAAGCTCCGATGCATCAGGATGCCCCTTTGCCAAACCGCCTATAAGCTTAAAAGGTCCAAAGGTATCATATCCCTTGCAGCTGTAACCGCCCTTTATATTCGGATTTTTACCTTCTAAAGCCTCCTCTGCGGACTTAGGCAGCTTAAATTTACTGCCTGCCCCTTTTGTACATACGAAAAATATGTCCTTGTTCTCAGGAAGCTTTTCGGCTATATAATCAAGTACAGAGGCATGAAACTTTGAATAATATATGCCTGAAGCAAAACCTATAAGATCATAAGAGGATAAATCCCTGTCAGCATCCTTTGCCGCATCAATTAAATCCACTTCGTAGCCCTTTACCATAGCATCAATTACCTTCTTTGTATTGCCGTGATGCACTGATGCATAAACTATCGCTGTTTTCATAGATATTAGTCCTTTCTTAAAAAATATTTATTATAAAATAAAAAATATTAAATTTTAGGGAAACAATGATTTAATCATAGTTTCCCTAAAGTTTTGTTTTATTCCTGTAACTATTTAAGAAGCTCTTTAATTTCTTCTTCTTTTTGTTTATCCTTACTGTCTTCAACACCTACATATCCAAGGTGGTTTACAAGTGCCTGTCCGTCATCGCCTGTAAGCCATTCAAAAATTTTGTATTCGTATGAATCTTTTTTTGAATCGGCTCTTATTGCAACATAAAACTCATTAGTATAAGGATACTCCCCTTTCCTTATACTTTCATCATCAGGCATTGTTTTATCTATTGAAAGAAATTTAACTGAGGGATCATTTTTCATATTTTTAGCATAATAGTAAACTGAATATCCAATAGCATCGGCAGAATTGTCGTAGGCGGCAACCGCTTCAATAAGGTCTCCCATTTCCGTGGCAACAAGTTCAGGATACGGGTCTGTAAGTTTTTTATCTTTCATGACAAGCTTTTCCATAAGATTTTGGCTGCCCGAGTTTCTGGGTCTCTGGAAAGCCTTTATCTTATTATCATTTCCGCCAAGTTCTTTCCAGTTTTCGATTTCACCGCTGTATATTTTGACGATATTTTCACCGCTTATATCATTCACCGGATTGGACTTATTAGCCAGAAAAACAAGAGCATCTTTTCCTACAGGTTTTATTAAAATAGGCGGTATCTCTATCTCCTCACTGGAACTGTCACTCTTTCTTTCATATTTCACACTCTTTGTGCCTTCAGTCTCTTTTATAGCATCCATAAGATCCTGCGGAGGTGCATAAGCAAGTATTATATCGGCTTCTTTATCAAAAAGCTTATAATATGAACCCGTTGTCTTATTGTGAATGATTTTGCCTATGGCACTGTCCTCACTTTCACCTGTTGCAAGTCTGTATATTGCATAGGAAAGAGGTAAAGTTGCAGTTGAACCGTCTATTTTAGGATACTTGTCGGCAGGTATTTCAGGGTAACTAAAGCTTACTGAGCTGTCTTTTTTTACATCTTCCGAAGTCTCCTCCTGTTTTGTTTCCTCTTTTTTGGTTTCCTCCTGTTTTGTTTCCTCTTTTTTGCTGCTTGCCTTAGTACTGCCTGTATTCTGACAGGCAGCCAGTAAAAATGCTGAAAATAAAAGTACGGGTAAATTCAATTTTTTCATAACTAATCTCCATTCCTCCGCCTCCTACAGGCGGCAATATTGTAAAAAGGCATTTTTAGATTGTTTTTATACATAATACTAAACTTAAGCCATTTATTAAACATAAACGCTAATCGTATAAATCTGCCTGAGTCTCCTCATCATCACTATATTCACGCCTTAAAAGCTCATGTTTAAAATTATAACATTCTATGCAGTTTCCATGCATACATATATAAAAGTCGTCCCCGTAATATATAACATACTTTTCATCTAAATCTTTTTCATCAAGCCTTATAAGCTCACCTTCAGGAGTTAAAATTGCCTCAAATATATTTTTTGTAATAAATTCATTATCATTACTTAAGGTCTCATCGGATTTTTCTTCTGTATTTTTAAATTCTTTATATATGCTTATAGAACGATATCCTTCCTCTTTTTGAGGATCAATGAACACATCCATTGACACAGCCCCGGAATCACTATCGTTTATATTATCACCTGCAGCAATACACTTCCCGTTATAAAAAAGCATGCTTATTGTTGAGTTTCCCTCATATACATCCTCCATATCCTTTTTATAAAATGATACTATACGGCAGTTTTTTCCAAGAGTATTGTTATCTACTCTTCTATTCTCAAGATCTTCAGGCTTTAAATACCCGTTATGCTCTAGTTCAATATCTTCCCCAAGTATTATATCATGCAGCACCAGAATATTTTTATCAGTATCTTTTATATATGCCGTAAAAAATATACCTTCTTCAAGTAACTGTGCTTCCTCCTGTGTAAGCTTTCTTTTTAATACTCCATCCTCAAATACATTATAAAAATCGTCTTGAGACTTCATAACAGCATAGGCTTTCCCGTTAAGCTCCAAATTTGCTAACGTGCTTTCAGAAACGCTTTTACTGATTACCCTATTTGATTTTAAGTCATATAACACAGCACAGGCTTGGTTTTTTTTATAGTACTGAATAAGACATATATCCTTTTGATAATACATAGTGCACTCAACTATGTCGTCGGGAGTTGTACCTATTAGACTACCTATATCCAAAAGCTTATTTCCGGCAGTATCATAGATTGCACTGCTAACATTTAAATTCGATGAATTGATATTCTTTACTACAGCATATCTCTTATACTTTTCATCTATTTTATAATCGCCTATAACGGTAGTATATATTTCACAGCCCTTATCCGGAAAAATAGTATTTATCAATGCCCCTTCAAGATTATATATATTAATCTGGGTATTGACAGCACTGTAACCGCTGCCCTCCTTTACATTTACCCATATATAATCCCCGAAACGATTTGCATCTCCATACGGCAGGTATGAAATAATATCTCCCTGTTCATCTAATATAAAGTTATCCTTTCCATCGCCTTCAGGTATCACGTCTTTATACTTATCCTTGATTTTTTTATTTACTATTTGATCATCATACCAATATACACTGCTATTGGTATCAACAAATGTAATTCCGTCCCCAAGAGAACTTAGATTGTACATTTTATCAGCCTTATATAACCATTTTTCCTTATCTAATGAATATATACCCGGGCAAAGACTCTCAGAATCCTCTGCATATATGTTTTTCTTTGATATCATAACAGGTCCGTCTATTTCTACATCAGGAATATACTTTTTATCTTTAAAATCTTTTCCAAGTATAAGCGTTCCTTGTTTGCCATAAAATAATTTTGCCGGCACTGCAATATAAGCACCCTCCGTTTTATCTAAAACATTATTATTTGTATTATCATCTTTGGTATTATCTTTAGTATCATTATATTTATCCTTATCCCGTGTCCCGACTGTTTTTTCTGAACTCACCGAATTGCCGTCATTGTCGGCAGTGGCAATGCCTGAACCTACATTATCCCCGGTACATGCCGACATAATACATACAGTACTTAAAATAAATATAAAAATCCATATAAATCGAGATACCCTGAGACAAAAATTATAACTTTTACACTTAATACCCATAAATTCCCCCCCCTGTAAAATTAAAATTTACTTTTGACTGTATTCTATTCGGTTAAAACCGGCGGACTAATACAGCGATATTTCAAATAATATGCATTATGCAAGAAGACCTTCAACAAAAGCGGGAATCTGCTCAAGATCCTTTTCCTTAGGATTCCACAGCGGACGTATGTTTTCACTGATTACATCAAAGCCTGAATCTGCCAGCTTCTGCTGAAGTACCTTTACAGATTCTCCGCTCCAGCCGTAGCATCCGAAAGCGGCAGCCTTTTTATCCTTGAACTTAAGCTGCTTGAGAAATTCAAGCCAGCCAGCCACACTTGAAAGTATACTGTTTGCAACCGTAGGAGAACCTACTGCTATTGCTTTTGACTTGAATACTTCAAGCATTATTTCATTCTTATCCGCCTTTGATATATTAAACACCTTTACCACTGTATCCGGACTCTGTTTATGTATCTCCTCCGCTATCTTATGAGCCGCCTTTGCAGTTCCCTCCCACATAGTATCATAGGCTATGGTTACTTGATCCTCTTTATATTCCTTAGCCCATTCTGCATATTTTTCAACTATCTGCATAGGATTATCACGCCATATAGCTCCATGTGAGGGTGCTATCATATCAAACTGAAGATTAAGTTTAGAAATCTCCTCAAGCTTTTTTGTAAGTATTGCGGCAAACGGATTTAAGATATTTGCAAAATACTTCATTGCCTCTTTATTTAAAAGGCACTGATTCGCCTTGTCATTAAAAAGCTCCTCAACTGCATAATGCTGACCGAAAGCATCATTTGAAAAAAGTATATTGTCCCCTGTCATATAGGTCGCCATGGAGTCGGGCCAATGCAGCATTCTCATTTCAACAAATATAAGTTTTTTTCCGTTTCCTATATCAATTGAATCTCCTGTTTTTACAACACGAAGATCCCACCCCCTCTCGCCGTACTGTCCTTCAATACTCTTTACGCCATTGGCGGTACAGTAGATCGGCACCTTCGGTATCTCATCCATAATAGCGGTCAGTGAGCCTGAATGGTCGCATTCTCCATGATTTGCTATTATGAAATCAATTTTATTTAAATCAATCTCTTTCCTGAGATTTTCAACAAAATCAAAACGGTGAGGTGTCCATACAGTGTCTATCAGGACAGTTTTCTCTTCCTCAACCAGGTATGCATTCTGACTTGAGCCGTTCATTATAGAATAGTCATCACCATGAAAGCTTTCAAGCTCCCAGTCGATATAGCCTACCCAGCTTACATTATTTTTAACATGTTTTCTCAATATTTTTCCCTCCATTTCATATAAGTCCGATGTAGCATGCCCGATATACATTTTAGTATGAAAGCATAAAACTACAATCATGTAAATTATAACATTTTAACAGTAAATCTTCAATAAAAGTACTTAATAAATACAAATTAATATAAAAGTTTTAGTACATGCTCATTTCTTACTATTTATAATATCTTTACATATTTTGTCTGTACACAGTTTTTCCTTAAATCATGATAGAAGCAGTACAAAATACCTGCAACTTTCTCATGTGAAATACTTTGTCAATGTTTTATTAATGTATAACAACAAATTCCGAATATATAGAAATAAAACTATTTATGCACTATGCTAAATATTCCTTAAAATATTGTATTTTAAATTTCCTTTTAGAATATTGAAATAAGTATTTGTATACACTATAATGTATGCTATACAGTATTTGTACTGTAAAAAATGCTTAGGTGTATAAATTAATACTATATATCGTAATAATTGGTTTATATATCGAACAACTTTTTTCATGTTTTTTTAATATTTATTAACAGTTTGTAATTATTTAAGTTTGTGTTTTTAGTGAGGTATTTTTATGTTTATAATTTTTATGTTTATGTTTATGTGTCTTTTATCCGTAGTACTTGCTTTTATATTGGAGGTAAAATCCAAAGAAATTAAAAGACTGCACCGTGAAAATCTTCTACTTTCAAAAAAAGTAAAGGATTTAATGCACAAAATTGAAAGTCTGCACCAACCGGTTGAAGAAGAAGGAGAACAGTCTTCAAAACCTATATATTTAGAATCTTCACCCGCTCTTGAAACCGGTTCAAAAGACTTTCAGGCCGAAAGTCCGCTTATTAATACTTTTTCATATACGCCTCAAAACTCCGGACAAAAAACATTACCCGTAAAGAATAAGGGCAGTTTGGTACTCTGGCAGTCCCGGACTTCGCTTGTACTTGGTGTGCTGTTTGTATTTTTTGCAGGTCTTATATTTGCAACCACTACATGGTCCGTGCTTCCTTCCATAATTAAGATATCCATGCTTATAGCCTCTTCTGCGATATTCTTTTTTTCATCTTCATTTGCTGAAAAAAAGCTTCACATCCACGGAACAGGCAGAGCATTTTATGTGCTTGGCAGCATATTTTTATTTGTATCCGTCATATGTATAGGTTTTTTCAAGCTTTTAGGACCTGAACTTACTCCTGACGGTTCCGATAAGTTTTTCCTTTTTTTCGCAGGTGCGTTTCTGACTGAGATTTCATTATTATGCGGATTAAGGAAAATTAAAGGGATTTTCTTTGCTTCTATTGTATTATATGGTATAGATCTATGTACAGTGCTTTTCCTTTTGGCACTTAAAGTTGATAAGGATATATTTTTTATATGCACTACCGCATATGCTCTAGTTATACTGCTTATCGAACGCCTTATAGGCGAAACCATGAAGCATGGCATTTTACATAAAAATGAAAATGCTGCCGATGATATCAGCATAAAAGATCTTAATAAACAGCATAACCGCAAAGGTATATTTTCAGGTCTACATATTTTTATGTGCGGAGACAGTGTTATACCTGCTTTTTATAATTTTGCCTTAAATACCCTTATACTCGCAAGCATATTTCCGATGTTTTTGCTGGGAACAGGCTTTATATCTGGTATAGTTACCACAACTCTCGCATGTGCACACCTTATATACGGAAATAAAAATGACAGGAGTGAATTAAATATATCCGCATTTATACTCCTTCTATTTCTAAGTATATACAGGTTTATGGTTCCTGAAAGCATACAGGAGCTGCTCTTTATGCTTATGTCGGCACTTGCAATATTTTTTATGCTTGATTTTACACAGAGTCTTACATCAAAAAGCAGAAAATATATATCCAATGCAGCCATTATCACAGCTGCAATCGCATTTATATTTTGCTTTAGTTTTATAAATTCAGAGATAAGCATACACCATGTTCTGTCCATGGGACTGCTTTTTATATATACTTCAGTACAGAGCCTGCGTGATAAACGCTTCTATATAGGAAACGCTTTTACTTCAATCGCATTTTATATACTTTTAGTAATATATTTTAATATACCCGATGACATAATACCTTTTACTACTATAACTGCATTTTTGGCAGTACTTATACTAAGGGAGAAAAAGCTGATTCCGTTTAGAGATACCTACTCGGAAATAGTCTACACTATATGCGGACTACTTTATTCATTATTTTATGCAGTTATATACCATCTTTTTAAAGATTATTTTTCACTCAGGCTTATAGATATGTTTACCGAGCTTTATTCTCTGATATTTATAATATATCTTATACTGCGTTACGGAAAAAAGATCCTCCTTATAAAAGCCTTATTTCCTATATTTGGACTTTTATGTGTATATAATCTTGTCGATATTTCATGTCAGATATTAAATATCGACAGTTATATGATAAATTATGATATATTTGTACTTATATACCTGACCGTTCTTATAGTCCTTGATGCTATAAAACCGGATCAATATATATATGCAGCCTTTATGCTGGCTTCAATATATGGTTTTAAGCTATTATTTATTTATAATTCAGATTCTGCAAATATATTAATATGCTCAGCCTTCTTTATGGTACAGGCTGCATATCTATATTACAGCAGATATATTTTTAAAGGATATAAGGACTTTGCAGGCAAATGCTCATGTATTTATTTTTTACTCTGCGCAGTCTCCTTTTTAAGGATATTTGACAGATTAAGTATTGTAGATTATATGATATTAATAACAGCCATTGCATGGTGTATGTATATTGTTTCACTGATTACAGATAAAACTCTCACAGTATTTATAATGCTTATGATAAGCCTGTTCCACCTTATTCTTATCTGGGAATTAATCATATTCTATGAATCGGCATTCAATGATATACTGATATTTGTCTCATTTGCGGTATTATATATGATTTCATACAGGAAAAATATAAAATTGGTATCCGTTTTAAACGCCCTTTTATTTATACCATTTTTTCCCTCTCTATTTTATAATTATACCAACCCTTATAACGCATATTATGGCTGTTCAACCGATTTGGTCATGACAGGTATATCAGTACTTCTTGTTATAACCGTACTGCTTTTAAGAACGAAGTTTAATATTATAGAATTCCCAAATATAACAGCAAAAGCGGATACAGATAAAAACAACACTTCAGATATGCCAAATTATAATTCTCCTGATATAAGATATGATTTTTACAGCATGTTCTCATGTATAATTATATTTATACTGATATTAATGGGGAATGTTACATGGAATTTTATACATATGCTCTTAACATCATTATATTTTATACAATATATAAATATAAAAGGACTGAAACAGACAGCAATTGCTCTTTCAGAAGCCTGCATTGTAGCCGCATGTTGGATACAGCCCTGGTTTATCCCCCCGGAACTGTTTAAACTTGAGCTTTTCCTGCTGCCGGCAGCACTTTGGACATACTCTCTCGGCTTTATATCCCGTCATAATAAAAATACAGGTACAGTACAATTACTGCTTTATACCTTATTTATGTTCGCACTTATGCTTGATGTATTTATAAACGCCAATGTAGCGGATGCCTTAATATTTGAATCACTTTGTATATCCGCTTATGTCTATAATTCAACAATGAAAAAACGCATACATTCCGCATTAAGTGCGGCAGGTGCCTTAATTGTAGTACTTTATATGACAAGAGGATTCTGGAGCAGGATAGCCTGGTGGCTGTATCTGCTTATAGCCGGAATAGGACTTATAATATATGCAGCCTTAAATGAGATGAAAAAGAAATAATAAATAACAAAAGCTACATAACTGTACAAGTTAAATAAAATTCAGTACACAGTCAACTAAAAAACCGCACCGGTTAACCGGTGCGATTTTTTAGTTCCAACCTTTACATACATTTACCCATCTGTCATACGGAGCATATTTTTCAAGTTCCTCAATAGTCAGCTCTATGGCACTGTTTGCACTCCCACATGCAGGAAATACTGTATCAAAACGCCTTAAAGACTCATCAAGATATATTTTTACACCATCATTTACAGCAAACGGGCATACACCTCCAACCTCATGTCCTGTCAGATTTATAACCTCATCGGGTGAAAGCATCTTTGCCTTAGCTGCAAATTCGGCTTTATATTTTGAATTATCAATCTTGGCATCCCCCGCAGTTACTATTAAAATAGCATTTCCACCTACCATAAAAGAAAGAGTTTTTGCTATTCTGCTGCCTTCACAATTAAGTGCCCTGGCAGCAAGTTCAACAGTCGCACTTGATACTTCAAATTCCATAACCTTATTTTCAATGCCCATCTTTTTAAAATACTCTCTTACTTTTTCCACAGACATATATGCTCACAACTCCTTATACTATATTTAAACAAATTTCCTTATAGCTGATTATTTTTAAATGATTTGTTCTGTTTGTATATCAGTACCGTATAAGCTGCGATTATACAAACTGCTATAAAAGTTACCGGCAGCCCCGCTTCAAACCCATATGAACCGCCGTTCAACAATGTTAATTCACTGCTTAATGAGGTTTTTAAAATCGTTGAAGGCAGCATAAATCCGCTGACCGGAATGCCAAGCACAGGACCCAGTATAAAATTCCAGCCTGAATGAAAGCCTGACACAACCCATATATTATCATGGTAGTAATACATCATACTAAATGCAAGTCCGATTAAAAATGTATTTACCGTACTTATAAGCGAAGCACCCGCATTTCCCAAATGCATCAATGCAAAAATAAGCGAATTCAATATTAGCCCTATAACTACACCGGTCTTTAATGCAAGCTGTACAAATAAAAGACCTCTAAGCAAAAATTCCTCCATAAATCCCTGAAATATAAATCCTACCATTAAAAATAGCAGCACATATACATTAAGCTCACTATTAAAAGAAGTTTTTACTGCACCTGAAAGAATATTTAAAAGCCATATTATAAACAGAGCCAGTGCTGAAAATATACAACCAGTAATATAGCTTCCAATCTTATTTATATCCATTCCAAGTGATACAAAAGTTCTTTTTCCGACAATTACTATGTAAACTACACATATAAATGCCCCTATTATATTTGCGAGCAATATAAACGACATATTATCATCAGAACCTAATAGAAGGAAAGACATTAATCCTACTACTAAAGAATAAAGGATATAGCAAATCACTATATTTATAAAACCTAATTTTGTTACTTTTTTTGCCTCATTTAAGGTTTCATTAAATTTTAAAACATACAAAATTATTACCTCCCTGCTGCAGTAGATTCATAACTAAAATAGTATCAGTCATTTTTAAGATTTTTTCAGAACAATAATTTTATAATACCATCATTTAAATATTGATGATTTTAAAACACCGTCATTTAAATTCTGTAATATTTAATTTGACTTCACTTCTTTCCAGAGGTTATTATAAAGCTCGTCAGCTTCCTCTCCCAGATACTGGAATACTTCGCAGTTTTTAAGCATTTCCTGATCCGGAAATACAGCCTTGTTTTCCCTCATATCCTTATCAAGCAATTCAAAAGCGGCAGTATTTGGAGTAGGATAAGTAATATATTCAAAATTTTTCTTTGCTATATCCGCACGGCACATAAAATCAATCCATTTTTCGGCATTTGCCTTATTTGGAGCATCTTTAGGTATTACCCATGAATCAATCCAGAGATTGCTTCCTTCTTTCGGAATGACATACTTAAGCTGGTCTTCTCTTCCTGATGCTTTAATCTCATTTTGTATATACAGCATCTCTCCTGAATAAATAACTGCAAGTGCCGCTTCACCGCCTATCATCTTATCCCTTACCTGGTCTATAACATACGCCTGTACAAGGGGCTTTTGTGCTATAAGCTGGTCTCTGACAGCCTCAAGTTCAGCCCGATCTGTTGAATTTAATGAATAACCCAGCTTTTTTTCGCCTACCATAAAAGCATCTCTAACCGAATCCTGCATAAGTATATTGCCTTTATACCTTTCATCCCAAAGTACATTCCAGCTGTCAGGATCTCCCTCAACCTTTGATGTATTGTATATTATCCCTACTGTACCCCAGTTATAAGGCACTGAAAATTTATTTTCAGGATCAAATGCCTTTGACATATCCATATACTGCTGTCCTATATTTTTAATATTCGGCACATTATTAAAATCAATTTCAGCAAGAAGACCATTATCAACCATCTTCTTTATCATATAATCGGAAGGACATACCACATCATATTTTGCAGCACCTGAGCTTATTATAGGGTACATCTCTTCATTTGTTTCAAACATATCATATATAACCTCTATGCCGGTTTCTTTCTGAAACTGTTCAACGATACTGTCATCTATATATTCTCCCCAGTTATAGACATAGAGTTTTCCGCCGCTTCCTGCTTCCTTTTCCTGCCCATTCTTCTGAAGAAGTGAACATCCTGAAAGTAAAAAAGTCGTGCTGCAAAATGCCAATACACAGGCAACAGCTTTTTTTGCATATGCTACATATCTTTTATTCATATTATCTCATTCCTTTTATCTTAGTATTTTTATGCACTTTATTTATATTCGGTGCAAAATTTGTTATTAAAAGCAGTATAAGCACAACAAGAAATATAATGCTTGAAAGTGCATACATGCTTGGCTTTATACCTTTTCTAACCTCTGAATATATAAGAGTCGAGAGTGTGTTTATACCGGCTCCCTTTGTAAAATGCGTTATTATAAAATCATCAAGCGACATTGTAAATGCCAGCAGAAAACCTGACAGTATACCCGGAAATATATCGGGAAATACCACTGCAAAAAAAGCCTTTAAAGGTCCTGCACCAAGGTCAAGTGCCGCCTCATAGGTATATCTGCTTGTTTTTTTAAGCTTTGGAAGCACTGAAAGTATTACATAGGGTATATTAAAGGTTATATGGCTTACGAGCACTGTCTTAAAACCGAGTGATATACCAAATGATATAAATGCCAGCATAAGCGATATACCTGTAACTATATCCGCATTGAGCATAGGTATACTGGTTGCACCCATAAGCATGCTTTTAGGCAGCTTTTTCATATCATTTAATGCTATGGCTGCCGCTGTTCCTATAATCGAGGCTATAATTGAAGAAAGCAGAGCTATAATTACAGTATTTTTAAATGCATCCATTATCATACTGCTTGAAAAAAGCTGTGTATACCACTGCCATGTAAATCCCCCCCATCTCGTGCGGGATTTGCTTGAATTAAAGCTAAGCACCACCATCACAAGTATAGGGGCATATAAAAAAATCAGTATAAGTGCAAGATAGAAATCTCCAAAGATTTTCTCAAGCCTTTTTAAAATCCCGATTTTCAAAATGTCCTGCCCTCCTGACTGTCATATTTTGCTATAAGAGCCATACTTATAAATATAAATACCATCATCACAAGTGAAAGCCCGGCTCCAAGGTGCCAGCCGCTTCCTCTGGTAAATTCCTGCTCTATCACATTCCCTATAAGCAGTATCTTTGCACCTCCAAGTATATTGCTTATAACAAAGGTTGTAAGTGCCGGCACAAATACCATAGTTATGCCGCTTACTATACCCGGTATGCTCAGCGGCAGAAGTATATGGAAAAAGGTCTGCCTGCGACTTGCTCCAAGATCCCTTGCCGCATTTACTACATTGTCGTCTATCTTTACAAGAACATTATATATCGGCAGAACCATAAATGGAAGAAAATTATAAACCATTCCCAATATTATAGCATAATTTGTATTTATAACAGCTATACCCGGAAGAGTAAATAATGAAAGTATACCGTTTATAATCCCGTTTTTTTCAAGCAGAGTCTGCCATGCAAGTGTTCTAAGCAGAAAGTTCATCCACATAGGCAGTACAAATATAAATACTATAAATCTTCCGGCTCCTGCACCTCGTTTTTTTAAAATAAGTGCAAGCGGATAGGCAAGCAAAAGACATATAAGTGTACTTATTAATGAAAGCAGCAATGAAAGTATAAGTGCCTTCATGTGCTCATATGTTCCCATTGAAGTTATATTTTCAAATGTGAGTACACCGTTTTTGTCGGTAAGTCCATATATAACTATAAGTATAAGAGGCACCACCGTAAATCCGAGTATCCAAAAGACATACGGAAAAACCAATATTTTCCTGCTTTTTATCTTGCTGAGGAAATTATTCATTTACTCCTATCGCCTCCTCGTCCTCAGACACCGGCTTATTCATTATCTGTATATCAAACGGATCCACCGTTATACCCACCTCTTTTCCTACCGGCGAAAGATCCGTGGAGTGTACAAGCCACTCATAACCATCAGGTGTAGTAACCTCCATTTCATAATGTACGCCTTTAAATATGACATGAGTTACTCTACCTACCAAAGTCCCTTTTTCAGGCTCTACCAAATCTATATCTTCAGGTCGTATCACCGCATCAACCGGCTTGTTATTACCGAATCCTCTGTCAACACAGGCAAATCTTGCTCCGAATATTTCTACCAATTCGTCCTTTACCATTACTGCCGGAATTATATTTGATTCCCCTATAAAATCTGCGACAAATGCACAGTTCGGTTCATTATATATCTGCTCAGGTGTTCCCATCTGCTGTATATATCCCTGATTCATAACTACTATTGTATCAGACATTGTAAGTGCTTCTTCCTGATCATGAGTTACATATATAAATGTTATACCAAGTTCATTTTTAAGTCTTATAAGCTCATACTGCATATCCTGCCTGAGCTTTAAATCAAGTGCACCGAGCGGCTCATCAAGCAGAAGAACCTTAGGTTCATTAACTATCGCCCTGGCTATGGCTATACGCTGCTGCTGACCGCCTGAAAGCGAGTCCACATCTCTGTTTTCATAACCGTCAAGATTTACCAGCTTTAATGCATATTTTACCTTATCATCTATATATGCCTTTGATTTATTTTTAATTTTTAATCCGAATGCTATATTTTCAGCTATATTCATATGCGGAAATAATGCATATTTTTGAAATACCGTATTCAGATTTCTTTTATTTGGAGGTACATCGGATATATCCTCCCCGTCAAATACCACCTTGCCTTTGTCGGCTCTTTCAAAACCGCCTATTATACGCAAAGTGGTTGTTTTACCGCATCCTGAAGGACCTAAAAGAGTCAAAAATGCATTTTCAGGTATACTTAAATTCAGATCGTCTATCACCATCTCTCCATCAAAGCTTTTCTCAATGTGTATTAGGTCAATAAGCGTTCTTCCCATTAAAACAATCTCCTCCTATGTATTTTTATATTAAGGCGGTATCTTGCCCTGAGTAAAATTTTATTTTTTGTTGTTTTGTTTAATGCACATAATACCATAAATTTATAATTAATGTAACTGTTTTAAATGCAGCTGTATCACGGACTCTTTCAAAACTTCAAAATCCGCTGAACAGTCAAATATAACATGCCTGTATAAGAATTTAAATCACAGCCTATATAATTATGCAATTTTAGACGTTGCTGTCAATAGCTTTTTTAATTTATTTATGCTATACTTTACAAAATAGCTGCAGTCCTGATGTTTAACGGATTTAACCGGTTTCAGACATTAATTTAAAAAGCATGCCGCAATAATGCACTATTAATCTTCGGCATTATAATTACACAGTTTTATAGACAGAACGGAGTTTAAGATGACAAAAAAATATATGGCATATACAGGTTCTTATTCTTACACAGGTGAAGCAAAGGGTATAACCGTATATGATGTTGATATTGAAAAAGGGGCTTTTAAAAAAAGAGGCGAGATTGATATTAATAATTCATCCTATGTCATAGTATCACATAACAATAAAATCCTGTACTCAATAGCCGATGAAGGTGTTGTGGCATTTACAATACTCGAAAACGGCGATATAACAAGACTCAATTCAGCAAGTATAAAAGGAATGAGAGGATGCCATCTCTCAATAGACCATGATAATAAATTTCTGTTTGTTTCAGGCTATCATGACGGAAAGATAACTGTTATGACATTAAATCCTGACGGTTCCATAGGTCATATAGCAGACGGCATATACCATCACGGTCTTGGTTCTGTCGCAGAAAGAAATTTCAGACCGCATGTGAGCTGTACAAAGGTAACACCTGACGGCAATTTTGTTCTTGCATCAGATCTGGGGCTTGACAATGTAAAAATTTATAAGTTTTCACGACATGACGGCAAACTTATACTTTCAGACATACTTCCATGTGATATAAACTCCGCTCCGAAAACTTTCAGATTTTCAAAAGACGGTCGTTTTCTTTATCTTATGTATGAACAAAAAAATGTCATAGATATCTTTACATACAATTATGAGGAAGGAAAACGTGTACCCGATATAGAAAAAATACAGACGGTACCCTCATCAAACTGCACGCATTTAAAGGAATTAACTGCTGCCACCTGTATCAAATTTACATCAGATAATAATTTCCTTTTCTGTGCAAACGCCGGAGAAAATTCCGTAAGTCTTTACAAAAGAGACTCTCAAACAGGACTTCTTGAACCGAGATGCTGTCTGCCTATAAGCGGTGAATATCCCAAAGATATGGTAGTATTCCCTGATAACAGACATATCGCATGCCTTAACCATGAAAGCGGAACCATAACATTTTTTACAGTAGATTATGAAAAATCTCTTTTAGTAATGAGTTCAAACAGTGTAAAAGTAAACCAGCCAAACAGCTGTGTTATAGTGGAGGTATAATTATGTCATCCACTTTCGGAAAAGTTTTTTGTGTCCATACCTGGGGAGAATCACATGGTAAAAGCATAGGCGCCATAATTGACGGATGTCCTTCAGGGCTTCCTCTGTCGGAAGCAGATATACAACCCTATCTAAACAGGCGTAAACCCGGTCAGAATATCTATACAAGTTCACGCAGCGAAGCCGATATATGTAAAATACATTCAGGTATATTCAACGGTTTTACAACAGGCACCCCTATAATGGTAATTATAGAAAATCTTGATCAAAATCCTGATGAATATGATGAGCTTGCAGATGTTTACCGTCCGGGGCATGCAGACTACACCTATGATATGAAATACGGCTTTAGGGATCATAGAGGAGGCGGGAGAAGTTCAGGCAGGGAAACGGCGGCAAGAGTTATAGGAGGCGCCGTTGCATTAAAGCTTCTAAGAAGTCTGGGTATTGAAATTAACGCATTTACTCAAAGTATAGGTCCTGTGCATGTCAATAATTTTAACCTTGAGGTCTGCCCTTTAAATCCTTTATATATGCCTGATATGCAGGCTGCATATATAGCCGGTAATTTTATAGATGAGCTTATAGCCAATAAAGATTCGGCAGGCGGCATAGTAAGCTGTCTTATACGAGGGCTCCCTCCCGGCATAGGTGAGCCTACCGCCGACAAGCTTGATGCCGAGCTCGCAAAGGCACTTATAAGCATAGGTGCAGTAAAGGGTGTTGAATTCGGGGCAGGTTTTGCATCTGCAAGGATGAGCGGAATTAAAAACAATGATGAATTTTATATAAAGCATGAGTCTTTGGCTGCATCAGCAGCTTCTAAAAATGAGGCATATTCAGGTAAAAAAACTGCAGATAGTACAGATAGTTTTAAAAATGAAGAAAACAAAGCCTCTACTGATGCAGAAAACCAAAATACCGATAATACTCATAAATCTGCAACAGCAGATGTAGAGAAAACTTTGAATATTGCCAAAAAGACTAATAATTCAGGCGGTGTACTTGGAGGTATATCTGACGGATCGGCTGTGATCATAAATGTGGCAATAAAACCCACTCCCTCAATAGCAGCTACACAAAAAACCGTTGATAGAAACGGAAGTGAAGTTCTTATAGAGATAGGCGGCAGACATGACCCCGTTATAGTCCCCCGTGCAGTAGTGGTGATTGAATGCATGTGTGCAATTACAGTGCTTGACCTTATGCTTAGAGGAATGTCATCAAGACTTGATAATATAATAAAAATATATTCAAAAAATAGATATTAAAAAAATCGCCAAATCTTAAATTTTTCGGATTTGGCGATTTCTAAATTAACTGCTTATTTTACAGTTTCCTGAATTATCCTTTTGATGTCTTTATTAAACCCTGTGCAAAATCCGTTTACACAGATATTTACTTACATGCTCTTCTATTATTTTAGAGCCTCAGCCTCCTGTAAATCCGCCATATACTTAATTCTCACAGTTACTTTCGTACCCTTTCCCGGTTCGGATTTTATATCAAGCCCATACTCATCTCCGCATAATAGTTTTATGCGCTGACTGACATTTTTAAGACCTATTCCTCCAAGCTTAGGTTTTATAGTACTGCTGTGCTTAGTTTTATCTTCGTATATATTCTCCTGATTTTTAATGACAAATCCTGCACCATTATCAGATACATTAATCACAAGTATACCATTTTCATTTTTATAATCTATATTTATCATACCTGTTCCGACTTTTCTTATACCGTGATAGATTGCATTTTCAACTATCGGCTGAATTATAAGCTTAGGTACATACAGATCAAGAATTCCGGTCTGTGCAGAATCTTCTATATTATAATTAAGCATATCCTCATATCTTGCCTTTTGTATTTCAAGATAGCTCCTGGTATGTTCAAGTTCAGTACCCAGACGTACAAAGGTCTGTTCCGTATTAAGAGATACCCTTAGCATTTTTCCCAGGTTTGAACTTACCTGTGCCACTCTTTCATTTTCTCCAAGTTCGGCAAGCCAAAGTATAGTATCAAGCGTATTATATAAAAAATGAGGATTTATCTGACTCTGCAGCACCTTAATCTCAAAAATTCTTCTGGCTTCTTCTTTTTGCGATATGTTTTTTGTTAAAATCTTTATCCTGTCTATCAGATTGTTATACTCGTCTGAAAGTGTATTTACCTCATACGAAGCCCCTTTAGGAACTTTTATATGTTCCCATGTTTTATCAGCCCTTGTCATTGCCAGAGTCAACTTTCTTAAAGGTACCGTTAAATAATATGACAAAAATATTCCGATTATAATACTTACAAACAATGTAAATAACGCATATACGGATATTGATCTGAAAAGATTGTGTTTTAAAAGTTTTATATTATCCTGAGAACTGAAACCGTATAGTATCCACTGAGAGTTTGTAATTTCAGTTTTATACAGTTTTTTATTTTTAAATTCTATATATTTTTTTACAGTTTTTTCTGTATGCGGCTGTATACTTTCCTCTTTTACAAAGTTTACAAGCTCACCACTTCTTTCATTATCCTCAAATATACTTATATCGGGATAATAAATTATATCGCCCTGTTTAGAAATTATAGCGGAATATCCGCCGCTGCCAAGATTAAGTTTTGATAAATAATCCTCTATAAATTTATATGAAACATCTATAAGCACAACTCCAAGATGCTCGTTATTATCTCCTTTTATTTCCCTTGCTATACTTATAATCCAGTCCTCTTTATCCATGGTAAATACACCATGCCCCGTAGATGCCAGCACAGGCATCCTATCTGAATATAATGCATTTTTATACCATTCCTCTTCCATCATATTTTCCGAAAGCGGCATAGTCATAGAGGCACCGCCAGTTATGGCAAAGCCCTCCTTGGATACGACAGTGATTGAACGTATTCTGATATCACTGTCTTTTGCAAGTCCTACAAGTGATGAAATTGATTCAAGCGCCTTTTTATCCGATTTTTCAAGTGCTTTTTTTATATCGGGATGCATGGCTATAATATTGCTGAAAGATTTCATTTTTTCAAGGTAGGCGGATATATTCGCCGAGCTTTGTTCAAGCGAATCTTCTATATGATTTATATCTTCATTTTCAATTATAGACAGGCTCGCATTGTAAATACTATATGAAAAAATAATTATACTTATAAATGATAATACAAGAAAAGCAAGTGCCGTTTTTACATTAAAATTTTTTTGAAATACATTCCTAGATTTCATTATCCATAACTCCATGCCTATATTGTCTGGGAGTAATATTATAAGTCTTTTTAAATTTGGTTATAAAATAATTTACATCCTCATAGCCTACCGCCTGTGCTATTTCATAATTTTTCATGGCGGTACTTAAAAGCAGCAGCTTTGCCTGTTCCATTCTTTTTATACCTATATAATCCTGAAACGGAATACCGTACATATTCTTTATAACACTGCTTAAATAATTGCCGTTAAAACCGAGCTGTGAAGCCATTTTATTAAGAGAAAGCTTTGAATCATATATATGTTTCTTTATATATTCTGCAACTTCAGGGAATAAAAGCGTATCATCCTTATGATTTTCCGTGCCCGTTTCAGTATCAATATTAGCTGCTTTAGTATTTCCATTAATTTTATCAATCCGGTCTTTGGTATTTTGCCTTGATGCCTTGTCAATCATCCTTTTAAGAACCATTTCTATATCAGATCTGCTTACAGGCTTTAATAAATAATCATCTACTCCGGTTCTTATAGCAGTCTGTGTATACTCAAAATAATCATAACCCGTAACCATTATAACTATCTTGTATTGCCAGCGTTCCTTTATAATCCCTGCAAGTGTAAGCCCGTCCATATCAGGCATATTTATATCAAGCATTATTATATCTATAGATAATTTTTCAATTTTATCAAGTGCCTCTTTTGCATTTTGCGCTTCATAAATCTCACCTATGCCAAGCCTCGGCAAAAAGGCAAGGGACTTAATCCCCCGCCTTATCACAGGTTCATCATCAACTATTATAAGATTATACATCTTTATATATTCCTAAATATACAGTGCATTTTAGTTTGTTTTAACTATATGTTTTAAATATCCGTATCCTTCGGCTTCCATACTGTCATACGGAATAAATCTGATTGCAGCGGAGTTTATACAATATCTTAAACCTCCGAGATCCTTAGGGCCGTCTTTAAATACATGCCCTAAGTGTACATCTCCAATGCGGCTCCTAACCTCAGTCCTTAGCATATTATAGCTTGTATCCTCATGATATGTTACTACATCCTCCACTATGGGTTTTGAAAAACTTGGCCATCCGCAGCCTGACTGAAATTTGTCATTTGAAGAAAATAAAGGTTCTCCCGTAGTTACATCAACATAAATTCCGGCTTCAAAATTATCCCAGTACTCATTTGAAAATGCATGTTCGGTATCATTTTCAACCGTTACTTTATATTGTATGTCGGTAAGTGTCTTTTTAAGTTCCTCATTACTCGGTCTTTTATATCTTCTTTCTTCTATAATCGGAGCGGCAGCTTTGTTTAAGTCTATATGGCAATATCCCCCCGGATTTTTTTCAAGATAGTCCTGATGATAATCCTCAGCCTCATAAAATTGTTTAAGAGGAAGCACTTCAACCACTATCTTATCTTTATATTTTTCCTGTTCTTTATCAAGTATACCCTGAATTATATCCCTGTCTTGTTCATCAGTATAGTACACCCCGCTTCTATACTGTACGCCTGTATCATTGCCCTGTTTATGAAAACTTGTAGGATCAACTACCCTGAGATAGTATTTCATTATACTTTCAAGACTTATCTGTTCAGGATCGTAAGTTACTTTTACAGTTTCGGCATGTCCGCTGTTTCTATATACAAGATCTTCATATGAAGGATTTTCAGTTTTACCGTTTGCATATCCGCTTACGGCATCGTCAATACCATATATTTTCTGCATATAAGCTTCTAAGCCCCAAAAGCATCCACCTGCCAGATATATAGTTTTTAACTGTTTGTTTGAATCTTTCTTTTGGTCGGCACTGTTCATGTCATTCATGTTATCAACATTCTCCTTATTATCCGTTTTATATTTCTCCATATTATGCATATTATTTCCTGTGCCTGCAGTAGACTTAATTCTACCGTTTATATATATAGACAGCATAACCAGTACAGCCGCAGCCAGCACCGGGATTATATATATTCCTTTTTTCATTTTCTATTTTCCTTTCTTTGATGTATCATACAGCTGTCTGCATACAGTATAATAATATATCATAGACTTTAATATAATAGAAAATGATTTGTAAAAACTTGAATATAATCAGGTTGTATGCAATTATATAATCAAATTATGTGATTGGCAACATATTTCAACTTCAGCACTATTATAATTTTACTGTATAGATGTATAAAATTCCATATTACTGAGGCAATATCCAAGACAGAATGATTAAATCATAGTTTCCCTTATACACGTAGTTAAAATCATAAAAACAACTGCAATTTCAGTTATAGCACAGAAAAACAGTAAACAGTTAGCAATTATCCAAAGAAAGCAGCAGACCGCAGGGGTAAATACCCCTGCGGTCCATAAATTATTATATGCCGTTTTGCAAAATACTCTATTAATTGAAATCTCTGAAATCAGGTTCCTGCGGATGTGTATATTCTCCGCCTACTCCCTCATTTGAACCGTTTATATGTGTAAGTATACCATTTGCATCAGTACGGTATTCCACTTTGTCTCCATCTTTTACCTTACCGTTTTTAGTTATCTTGCCTGATGAATTCACAACATAATTTGTAAATCCGTTTCCTGAATCATGCGGTATGGATACTATAAGGTACTTACTGTCCTTATCGGACTTTTGGAGTTTTCCCATATAATAAAGATGCCCGTCCTTTACACCCGTATATCCTCTTCCTGTTGATTCCTGAAAATAATACATTGAGCTGTTTCCGTCAACACCTTCAAGTTTTATCTTACCTTTTTGCATATTGCTCTGTTTTTCCGTACCGAAATAATATGCAGTGTATTTTCCGCTGGTTCCTGTATATACTTTCTGGAGACCGTAAACAGGGTTTCCTCTGTGATTGAAAAGATATGATTTACCGTTTATTTTCTTTATATCCTTAGCATAAATACTGTTGTCCTTTGAAGCATAAGGCACTCCTGCAGTATCAAAATAAAACCATTCAACCTCATGTTCATAATTTTCAAGTATATCATCAGGCGGCTCAATAGAATACCAACCTGTCCTCACAGTACCGTCCTTATTATAATATTTATAATCAGTAATTGAAGCCGAACCCTTGCCTGTACCCTTTACATTTGCCCAGCCTACATGCAGTGCTCCGCTTTCGGTAAAACAGTACCTTACTCCGTCAACCTTTCTCTCTCCATATGCACCGTCAAGGTCTTTAGGGACAAATTTCTTTCCGTTTGAACCGAAATAATACCAGTTTTTATCATCATCATTAAATGTAGTAGAGGGAGTAGGAGTTCTCTCACTTTTTTCATAGCTGTACTGCTTAGGGGGCAAAAGTCTCTGCCAGCCTGTAAGCATATGCCCGTCTTCAGCGCAAAAATACATATCATCAAGTATCCAGCCTGTGAGCATATGTCCTTCCTCATTAAAATAATACCACTTTTTATCTATATTCTGCCATACTTCCTTGGCAGCCTTGCCATTATCTCCAAAATGGTACCACGCATCCTTTATCTTTTTCCAGGAAGAATAAACATATATGCCGTTTTCATCAACATAGTATGTATTAGAATCCACCCAGGCATTTTTTTGCCATCTCACCTGAACTGTCAAGCCATCTGTACTTGCCGTCAGCTCCTTTTCTCCATGCCTCTTTCAGCCTATTATTTGAAGAATCAAGATATATCCATGAGGAACCTGACTGCTGCCACCCCTCAGCTCTTGCAGTAAATGAAGGAACACAAAAAACAATTCCTGCCGCTAAAGCCGGTATTATCCATCTCGTTTTCATAATCAATCTACACCTTCCTAAAATCTTAAATATAAATACCACTGAAATACTTGCATACTGCATTTGCGGCATACAAAAAATTATATATATTATATAATCCTTGCCTGTAAAGACAACCGATTCTATTTTACCATATAAACCGGAATATTCAATACTATGATTCTTGCAAAATAATTACGTTTTTTATAACATTTTTTTCGGAATGTTTTTTAAGTAACTTTTTATAAACAAATCGGCTGCAACTTTAACTGCCCGGCTGTATATTTATCTATACAGGCAATAAAAATAAAATTTAAAATTACCCGAACTTCCCTTAGAAAGCCGCTGTATTTTTTAATGCAAATATGCTATTATGGTCTTGCAGTGCTCTGCTATACCCAGAATATCAAAAAATCCTTGCTGTAAGTATTGAATTTCGCTTCAAAACACAAGGAGTTTTTTTATGTTATTAAAGACACTCAAAAACCATAAGGACCTTATACACGGTCTTTAAAAGCTGCTACTATAATATTAAGGAGTTTAAGTATGTGGATAGGAAAAAACTGGAAAGATTATAAAATAATATCAACAGGCGGTGGTGAAAAACTTGAAAAATGGGGAAAATATATACTTATAAGACCTGATCCTCAAATTATATGGCAAAAAGAAAGCAGGCATATTCTCTGGAATAAAGCAAATGCACACTATCACCGTGATTCAAAAGGCGGTGGTGAATGGGAATTTTTTTCATTACCGCAGCAGTGGAGCATAAATTATGATTTAAATGACTCAGATGTACATAAGAGGCTTACTTTCAATCTGAAGCCTTTTAGCTTTAAACATACAGGTCTTTTTCCGGAACAGGCTTCAAACTGGGATTTCAGCTTTAAGCACATAAAAAAACGTATAAATTCAGGTGCCGAGGTAAAACTTTTAAACCTATTCGCCTATACAGGAGGTGCAACCCTTGCCGCTGCGGCAGCAGGAGCAAAAGTAACACATGTTGATGCAAGCAAAGGCATGGTAGCCTGGGCAAAGGAAAATGCGGTATCATCCGGTCTTAATGATGCCGGCATAAGATGGCTGGTTGATGACTGTATTAAATTTACACAGCGTGAGATAAGACGAAAAAACCGCTATGATGCCATAATTATGGATCCCCCTTCCTATGGCAGAGGACCTAAGGGGGAAATCTGGAAAATAGAGTCCTCTATTTACAGTCTTATAAAAGCTTCTCTAAGCCTTTTAAGCAATACACCGCTTTTTTTCATTATAAATTCATATACTACCGGACTTCAGGCAGGAGTTTTAAATTATATGTTACTTACCGCTGCAAAAGCACTTAATCTGGAAAAGAACGGCAAAGCTGAAGCTGACGAACTTGGTCTTTTTGTGGAAGAGGACGGATTTATAATGCCTTGCGGTGCCTGTGCAAGAATGTTATGGTAATATATAGCTGCCGGCAGGATTAAGGATTCACAGTATTGTTCCGAAATAATAAGTTATTATAAATACATTTTCCTATATAGGTTCTTAATAATAAGACATACATTAATAATAAAAATAATAAGACATACATTATAATAAAATATGCGTTACGGTAAAATACTCATTACAATTAAGATATGTATTTATTATAGTAAGCTATAAGTTGCGGTAGGATATACCTTACAAAGTAGGAATATACATTACAATAAAACATATTATAGTATAATATGCTTTAAAATATAAAAAGCAAAAAGGCCACAAATATTAATGAGCCTTTTGCTTTTTAAATTTTATAGTCTATACTTATAAATTACGGTAAAACTCAATTTAAAATCAATTTATTTTCCATGCACCTTTGTTTTGTTTACTGCATGTTTATTTTTTCCCGCTCAAATATCTTTTTTACCGCATCAAGTATATTTTCCGCATATATATCGGGCTTAACCTCAAATTTACAGTCAAGTCCTCCTTCTCCGGTTTTTAAAAGGACCGATCTCATACCGAGCCGTCTTGCAAATTCCATGTCAATTGTGGTATCGCCTATCATCCATGACGATTTGAGATCTATATGATATCTTTGTGCGGCTTCATATGCCATACCCGTATCAGGCTTTCGGCATTTACATTCTACTTTATATCTGGGATTTTCCTCAGGATAACCTCTATCAGGATGATGCGGACAGAAAAATATATCATCAAGAAATACCCCTTCTCTGCCAAGCAGAGTTGAAAGCTTTTTATGTATGTTTTCAACATCTTTAATATCACAGAGCCCCCTGGCAACCACAGGCTGATTTGTTGCAACTATTGCAAGCATACCGGATTTGTTTATAAGCCCTATCGCCTCTATGGCACCGGCTTCAAGTTCAAATTCATCCTCATCATATATAAGCCCTTTAAATTTATTTATAGTTCCATCTCTGTCAAGAAATATCGCCTTCTGTTTATATGAAAGATTTTTTGAGTTTATAAAACCGCTTTCAATATCCCTTACAGTACTTGTAATTCTCTCAACAGTGCCTATATCTTTAACAAATTCAGGTGATTTATATGCATAAATTTCCTCACCGTTTTTAGCCATAACCGCCAGTATATCCTTTTCAAAATCTGTTTTAACAGGCAGCGGCACCCTAGTACATATTGACTTGTCAAGTATATAAAGACCTGCATTTACAAGATTATCATACCAGTAATCTCTTACATTATTTTTTGAGTCGAACTCCACTACACGGCTATACTCGTCAACTTTAACAAGATCGGAATCAAACGGATGTGAATTGGGATGTACAAATAAGGTTGCTTTTGATTTTTTTTCAATGTGAAAATTCTCCATCTTCTTTATATCTATATCAAAAAATACATCACCGAAAACAAGCATAAAATAACCGTCAGAAGCCTTTTCATTTATAAATTTTTCTGTTAAAAAACAAAAAGCTCCGGCAGTTCCAAGTGCCTGTTCCTCAATTATATAATCTATCTCACAGCCAAAATCCTCTCCGTTTCCAAAATACTGAATAATCTTTTCACTAAGATATCCCACAACCATTGTAACAGTGGTAATACCGTATTTTTTAAGTTCCTCAAGCTGCCACTCAAGCAAAGGTTTTGACTTTATATCCACCATAGGTTTAGGTATTTCATTTTTTGTAATTGAGGCAAGTCTGCTCCCTTTGCCTCCTGCCATAATAACTGCATGCATGAATATATTCCTCAAATTATTTATAAATATTATAATAAGATACAAGTGTAAAAAGTATAAAAATTCGATGCAAGCTTGCTTGCAATAGAATTTATTATCTTTTGACACCTATGTCATAATAATAAAAACTGCCACAAAACGGCAGGCTGCGACAAAGCTGATTGTCCCAGCATTAAAATGCCGTACTGCGGCAGTTCCCAAAGTAGTTTAAGAACTAGACAACTGATACATTAACAGCCTGTATTCCTCTGCTGCCCTCAGCGGTATCATAGGTTACCTTCTGACCATCCTCAAGAGATTTGTAACCCTCAGAGTTGATTCCTGAAAAATGTACGAAAATCTCGCTCTGGTCATCATCATTTGTGATAAATCCATAGCCCTTCGTAGCATTAAACCACTTAACTGTACCGTTCATTACTGGTACCCCCCATATAATTTTTCGCATTCCGTTGCAACTTAAAAATCACATATTTTTGTAAAGCATGAACTAAGAGTACCCCATGACTTACAAAAATATGTGAATCTATAGCTCAACTGAAAATACATCTTTATGATAACAGTTAATCTAAATTATGTCAATAACATTTGATAAAATCAAGCCGTTTTTTTTCTTAAAGTATATTAATAAATTATAAAGAATATAAATTTTTTATCTGATTTATTTTATATTTTTATATTTTTTACCTTATATAATCGGTATTTACTATTATAATCAACTTTATCTTTAAGATATATTCTTGATATTTTTTAGATTTTAGTGTATTCTGTTACTGTCAAATTTCTGCCATGTATGTATTAATGTTCGCCGCAGAAAACATTTCAAATGATTATATACAAAAAGCCGTACAGACGGCAACTTTTTACTATTAATACAATGGAGGATATTATGAGATTACTTATATGCGAAGATGAAGATGATATACTTAATGCTCTTACCAAAGGGCTGAGAAAACTTAATTACTATGTTGATACAGCACATGACGGTGAGGAAGCACTTGAACTCTATTATGAATCTGATTATGACCTTATAATACTGGACCTTAATATGCCTAAACTTGACGGCATTGAGGTACTTAAAGAGATCCGTCAGGACAATCCAGATAAAAAAGTCCTTATTCTATCAGCAAGAAGCACCCTTGACGATAAGGTTAAAGGACTTGATCTGGGCGCAAACGACTACCTTGTAAAGCCCTTCCACTTTAAGGAGCTTGAAGCACGCATACGTGCACTTTTAAGAACTTCATATACTGACAGTACCGATGATATAAAACTTGAACAGTTTGATATAACTCTGCTTGTAACTAAAAAGCAGGTTTTTAAATCCGGTGAATATATACCCCTTACACCGAAAGAATACAGTATATTTGAATATCTTTGCTGCCGTAAGGATACTGTGGTTTCATCATCAGAGCTTCTTGAACATAATATAGATATGAATGCAAACGATATCTCACAGGTTATAAAAGTGCATATAGCGGCACTGCGAAAAAAGCTTGGAGCAGATGTTATAAAAACAAGCAGAGGGATCGGCTACTATGTCGAATCATAAATTATAAAACAATACAATATAAAGCAATATATTCAGTTTAATTTTATTTTTTATTTAATAAAAGAACTGCATCCTTCCGGTTTATAACCGTAAAGAAGCAGTTCTTTTAATGTAGTTTTTTTATTATGGTCGTAATATCTTTTATTTCATATCCGCAAGGGCTTTTTCAATCATCTCTGTAAAATGTGCTTCATCGCTTCCGCCCTTTAAAGGTTCTCCAACAACATTACCCTCTGAATCAACTAAAAGTGTAAGTGGAAATGCCTGATTATTCATAACCGCATCAAGCAGTTTTCCTTCAGGGAATATATTTGTATATGTAAGTCCGCCCTTTTTAATAATATCCTTTACGGCATCAGGGCTAGACGACGAATCCTGTGCTATTCCGACTACATTAACCCCCTTATCTTTCATTTTCTCATATACCTTCTGAAGCTCCGGAAGCTCCTCAACGCATGGATGACACCAGCTGCCCCAAACATTTACAAGTGTAAGCTTGCTGTCTTTGAATATATCATTACTTACATCCTTGCCATCACTTGTCTTTGCTTTAAACTCAGGGATTTTTTTCATATCACTTAGTCCCTGTCCGGTTCCCATACTTTCCATGCCTTTACCGTCCATACCCTTGTCGTCCATACCTTTGCTGTCCATATTGGTATCAATTGAACCACCTGCCTTTTTCACATCATCGGCATTTGCCACAAGGCTTTCCTGTGAGCCTCCTGCGCTCTGGGCACTTCCGCCTGCATTACATCCCGCAAGCAAAAACATCATACCTGCAATTCCTGTTACTAATAATTTTTTCATTTTCATAATCTCCTTTTTTCATTTAATAATTTTCTAAATATTATTTTATTATGTTCATAATTTCCAAGTTAGATATATCCCGGAAATAAATTAATCTTATGATTTGTTTTCAGATTAATTTAACATACGCCTATTTTACACTCAACACAGTAAAGATATAGTTAAGAAATTGTTTCTTGGCTATATAAATTTTTATATTTTTTACAACGGCTCATATACACCGTTTTTTTGTTCGGAAGCAACACCGAAACTTTGATATGCAGTTTTAAATACAATATATAATGCAGGAATAATCAGTATTACCGAAATCTTCTCCCATATACCCAGATAATTCTGCACCTGAGCAAATGAAGATATTGCAGCCACAGTGTTTATAGTAATATGTATTATTATGGGCCAAAGTATATTTCTTGTCTTTAGATATATTGCACCTGCTATAAGTCCCATTAAAAATGTATATACCACCTGTACAAATGCTATATGTGCTATACCGAAAAGCAGTGCGGAAAAAATTACTGCAAACCAACCCTTTTTAACTTTTTCAAGCAGCCCTAAAATTATGCCTCTAAAAAGCAGCTCTTCCATAATCGGTCCCATTATTCCTCCTGTTAATATCAACAATACGGTGGAACCCTGACTATAATTTTCACTTACATGTTCAAGTGTATCAAGGCTCTGCTTTATAAAGCCTACTCCTGAAAGTGCATTTTCTACAAGTTTTATCCATAAAAATGATATGCCTCCAAATCCTAAACCTATGAGAATACTGAACATAATGCCTTTTTTAATATCCCATACAACTTTAGACTCTGCATCCGGCAAATTACCGCTTACGATTTTCCTGTATAAAAACCAGAATAAAACTATCATCAGCGGATATTTAAGCATATCAAATCTGTTTATATCATCCGGCGAAAGCAGCCATGCTAAAAAAGGTGAATTTGTAGCGGTAAATATCATTACCAGAATATTGGCAAGAATCACATGTACTATCATTACACTGGCTGCAAAAACCAATGCTAAAAATATATATCCCAACGGTTTTATTTTTTTTATCATATTCATATTTTTTATTCCTTTCTTTCAGGTTTATTATTTTTATTGTTCTTTATTTCCTAATATTAATTTCCTAATATTGAATACTTAGTCCGGAAATTTATCCGGCTGCCAATATCAGACTTTAATTTGTTATATTTAATTTATTATATTTTTTAGTAGTATTAACCAATACCTATACATTCCAGTCATATCCTTGTAGCCTTCTGCAATACATCAATATTCTCATGTCTCAATATGCCTAAAACTATAAAAAGTATTGACAGTATAAAAAATACAAAAGGAATTATACGATTATTTTCTATCTTCTTAATAAGCATAACTTCTCCTTTCCGGGCTATATAATCAAATTTAAAAGTCTTTTTATATAGCCTGATAATTTTAAAAATACTTTATAATAATGTTTTATAATTCGGTTTTAAACTTATATTTTTTTAATTTTAAGAGGATTGTTTAAAGTATATTTCAAATTCAGTGAAATGTCCTTCCTCACTTTTAACTTTTATATTAAAACCGTGTTCTGCAAGTATCTCTTTTGTAATTGCAAGCCCCAGTCCGCTTCCTCCCAGCTTCTTTGACCTAGAGCTGTCAACACAGTAAAACGGCTCAAATATCTTTTCAAGGTTCTCTTTTGATATTCCGCTGCCATAATCCTTTACAATAACAGAATCTGTATTTATAGATATATCTATATCTCCGTTTTCGTCAGAATATCTGATCGCATTATGGATTATATTAAATATCGCCTGCTTCATAAGTACATTATCCGCATTTATATGTAAATTTTTGTCAGCACATTTTATATGTATCTTTATATTTTTATTTTTAATCTCATTATCAAGATTAAGTATTATCATTTGTATATTTTCATATAAGTTAAATTTTGTAATATTAAGGTTTTCACCGCTGCTTAACAGCCTGAGCCCCTGTACTATTGAAGCCATAGCCTCAGTCTGCCTGCCTACTATATCAGTAAAACTTCTATAATCTTCATATGAAGGATTTTCATCCATATTTAAAACCTCAAGATTCGCTCTTATAGCAGCTACCGGTGTCTTTAATTCATGTGCCGCATTTCTTGAAAATCTCCGCTGTTTTTCATAGGATTCTTTTATGTTTACAAGCATGTAATTAAATGCCGTCTGGAGATCCCCGACTTCATCAAGGCTCTCAACCACCTGTATCTGCTGATCAAGCTGATTTATATCAAGGTGTTTTATTATCCTGCTTAATTTTTGAAGCGGCTTAAGTGCCTTTCCGCTTACCCACCATATAAGCAGAGTACCTGCAATTACCAGAAATGCCATCATAAGCGTGCTTGTGAGCCTGAACATATCCTGCCCTTTCTTAAGAGCTCTCTGCAAATCAAGGTCTACAGGTATATGCTCAGAATCACCTTCGCCTTGTGTGATTTCAGAATATGCCGATTCATCAATTATAAATATAGTCTCTACATTCTGTATCGTAAATACAAGTGATATAACAGATATAAAAATAAATACCGAAGCGGTAAGGAAGGTTATTTTAGTCCTTATAGAGAATCTGTTCCACAATTTATCTAAAATTCCGGAGCATAATTTTCTCCTGCCGTTATTTTTATTTAATTTGTCAGTATCCATAAAATCAGCCTTTTTAATTTCTTATTTTAAATTTTTATTACCGCCGCATCCGGGACAGCCCGCACATGCCGCCGGACTGCAACCGCCTTTTGCAGCCGCCTTTTTATCCTGTAAGTCCTTATTTTTTTCTTCATTTATTTCAAAACCTGCAAATGAAACCGTGATCGCACCGTGTCCACAGGCGGCTTTACATGCACCACATCTTATGCACTCAAGCGAATTTATATCCTTTCTGACTTTTATATCCATCTTGCATGCCTTTTCACATAAACCGCAACCTACACATTTATCCTGATTAAGGTGCATTCTGTAAAAACCTACTTTATTAAAAAATGAATATAATGCTCCTAGAGGACATATATACTTGCAAAAAGGTCTGTAAGTAAATATAGATAAAAGTATTACTGTAATAAGTATTCCCATCTTCCAGAAAAATAAAAATCCTATTGTATTCCTTAATCCCGGATTTGTTGATACAAGCGGTATCGCACCTTCAAGTGCACCTGCCGGGCATATATACTTACAAAAATAAGGAGGTGCCATACCGAACTGATTTGTTAAAACCAGAGGAAATATAATTACAAATAGTGCAAGTATAACATACTTTAAATACCTGAGTATCTTATCCAAAAATTGAGGTATTTTAAATTTCTTTACGGGAATTTTATAAAGCAGATCCTGAAAAAATCCAAAGGGGCACATAAAGCCGCATATAAGTCTTCCAAATACTGCTCCGAAAAATATTATAATTCCCGCAACATAGTATGACATGCTGAATTTTCTTCCTCCTATAACCGCCTGAAGAGAACCTATAGGACATGAACCGACTGCCCCGGGACATGAATAACAGTTTAATCCCGGTACACATGCCGCCTTTGTAGGTCCTGTATATATCTTTCCCTTAAAAAAACCCGGCAGATTTGCATTGGTGGCAAGTGAGCATAATGCCTGTATAATATTTCTTTTCCTTTCCTGTTTAAAACCTCTTGAGTTTTTTATGTTTTTCATATTACAAATATTGTTTCCGTATAATATAAATATTTTTAAACATATATCATACGGCATTTTCCCCTTTCTATAATATCTATTATATAAATTTATATATACACATTTTGCAGCATATATTTTGTATTGTTCCGTGTTTATATTATATCTTAAGCCTAAGTAAACGATGATTTAATCATCATTTTGCTAAATATTAACACATTTATGGTAAAGACAGTGTTAAGAAAAAATCTCCCCGGTTAAAGGGAGATTTTCTTAACATGTCTGATATTTATAGGTATATATCTGAATTTATAATTTTTATAATACCTATATTAAATTTAAATTCTTTATTTTTTTCTGAAACCTTTTAAGTACTCTTTATGTTCAGAACTTATTCTATAACTTTCAACAGCCTTCTGTATAGTTTTTTTCTTAACATCTTCATCAATCATATCCTGCTCAATCAGTTTTACGGTTTCATCATACTGCTTATAAAGTGCTGTGGCAAAATACCATGCCTGCATCATCTTTATATAATATTCATCGGACTTTATATCTGCAACCGTTACAAGCTGTTCTTTTTTAAAATCCGTATCCAGAAAAAACGACATAAGCATACCTATGGCAAAGCGTACTGTGTAAGTATGCTTTGAAGCCAGCCACACGGATATATGCTTCATAAGCTCCTTTTTATCCTTTGACAGAATCTTAGGAGAGATAATATCACATACCGCCCAGTTATCAACATAAGGCAGAAATTTATAAAGCTCATTTATACATTCGTCAAAATCCGCAGAAGCCGAGATTATAATGGCGTCCAGGCTGTTTTCTTCAAAATATTCATGAGGCAGAACATTTAAAAAATCCCTGCAGCAGGCAGATTTCATGATCTTTACAGAAAGCTTCCTAAGTTCAGGTGTCCTGACACCTATCATTTTCATGCCTTTAATGCCGGGTATAAGCTTTAAGTTAAAGTCTCTGTACTTTATATTCTGTAACTCTTTAAGCCGTATTTTAATATCAAATATATCCATATTTTCCTTATAATATATAAATTTTAAATTCTGACTTATAATAAATTATTTACGAGATTTATTCATCCCATAAGACTATCTGTTTAGCACTCCGGCTTTTAGGCACATCTATAAGCCTCTGGTTTGAGCTTCCACGAAATCTTAAGCTTACATCATAAAGCTCCATCTCAAATTTGCCGTCAACCATAACATCTATAAGACTAAGTATCTCATCACTTATATCCGTATATGCCTTTCCGCCTTCTAAAAAATCAATATCATATGTAAAACCGCTGTAACACCATATATCCTTTTTAGGAAATCTTTTTTTAAATTTTCTCAAAAGTTCAAGCACCGCAGGCTGGTTTGCAGGCTCCATAGGCTCACCTCCTAAAAGTGAAAGCCCTTTTATATAATCAGGTGTTATTGATTCAAGTATAGCTTCAATTACACTGTCGGTAAATTCCGAGCCAAAATTAAAATCCCATGCAGCTTCATTAAAACAGCCCTTGCATCTATGAGTACAGCCTGAAACAAAAAGGCTTGTTCTTATGCCTGCACCGTTTGCTATATCATAGTATTTTATATTTGCATATTTCATCGCTTTAAATACTTCACGGTTTATAAATGCATAACCCTGTCTTTTATCTCCTGTGTTCTGCCCTGATTCCAAAATTGTGTGCCTATATATCCGCATGTACGCCTTGCAACATTAAGCTTCGTCTGATCCTTGTTTTTGCACCTCGGGCATATCCAGATCAGCTTTCCGTCAAGGTCATCTATATGCATCTCTCCGTCATATCCACATTCCTGACAATAATCGGACTTGGTGTTAAGCTCGGCATACATTATATTATCATATATGAATTCAAGCATACTCATAACCGCATCTATATTACCCTGCATATTCGGTACTTCAACATAGCTTATAGCTCCGCCCGGTGAAAGTTTCTGAAACTCACTTTCAAATTTTAATTTTGTAAATGCATCTATCTTCTCAGTTACATGAACATGATAACTGTTTGTTATATAGCTCTTATCAGTGATGCCCTCTATCACTCCGAATCTTTTTTGCAGACATTTGGCAAACTTATATGTAGTTGACTCAAGCGGAGTGCCATAGGGCGAATAATCTATATTTTCAGCTTTTTTCCATTCATTGCATTTATCATTCATCTTCTGCATCACACTGAGTGCAAAGGGCTTTGCCATATCATCGGTATGGCTCCTGCCTGTCATATACTTTACACATTCATATAGCCCGGCATATCCCAGACTTATAGTGGAATATCCTCCGAACAAAAGCTTATCTATATTTTCACCCTTTTTAAGTCTTGCAAGTGCACCATACTGCCAAAGTATAGGAGCTACATCGGAAGGAGTGCCTAAAAGTCTCTCATGTCTGGCTCTAAGTGCTTTATGACACAATTCAAGTCTTTCTTCAAATATCTGCCAAAATCTTTTTATATCGCCATCACTTGAGAGAGCGACATCTACAAGATTTATAGTTACAACCCCCTGGTTAAAACGACCGTAATATTTAGGCTTTCCGTTTTCATCAACATATGGTGTAAGGAATGAACGGCAGCCCATACAGGTATAACAGTTTCCGTTACCGTTTTTATCAATTTTATACTCAAGCATCTTTTTTTCGGATATATAATCAGGAACCAGACGCTTTGCAGTACACTGTGCTGCAAGCCTTGTAAGGTGATAGTATTTTGTACCTGGCTTTACATTATCTTCTTCAAGGACATATATAAGCTTCGGAAATGCGGGAGTTATCCATATACCCTGCTCATTCTTTACTCCTTTATGTCTTTGACGTATCATTTCCTCAATTATCAATGCAAGATCCTCTTTTTCCCGTTCATTTTTAGCCTCATTTAAATACATAAATACAGTTATAAACGGTGCCTGACCGTTTGTGGTCATAAGTGTAACCACCTGGTATTGTATAGTCTGTACACCTTTGTTTATCTCACTTCTAAGCCTTCTCTCGACTATGTTTTCCTTCTGTTCATCTGAAACATTAAGTCCATACAGCTCCGCTTCAAGCTCCGACTCTATTTTTTTGCGGCTTACATCAACAAACGGGGCAAGATGTGAAAGAGATATGCTCTGACCTCCATACTGGCTTGAAGCTACCTGTGCTATTATCTGTGTTGCTATATTGCAGGCAGTTGAAAAACTGTGAGGTTTTTCAATAAATGTACCTGAAATCACAGTTCCGTTTTGAAGCATATCCTCAAGATCTACAAGATCACAATTGTGCATATGCTGAGCAAAATAGTCGGCATCATGAAAATGCAGTATGCCGTTTTTATGTGCTTCAACTATATCCGGAGACAGCAAAATCCTTTCTGTAAGGTCTTTTGAGACCTCTCCTGCCATATAATCCCTCTGAACACTGCTTACAGTGGGATTTTTATTGGAATTTTCCTGTTTTACCTCCTCGTTATCACACTCTATAAGTGAAAGTATTTTTTCATCAGTTGTATTTGTTCTTCTTTTAAGATTCTGTACATATCTGTAGGTTATGTATTTTCTTGCAACTTCAAATGCTTTCTGCTCCATGATCTGATTTTCAACCATATCCTGGATTTCTTCAACTCCTACTGCCCGTCTCATGCTCATGCAGTTTTTTTCAACATTTGATGCTATAAGTTCAATCTGGTCTGATGTAAGCCTTTGATCAACTTCAACAACGGCATTTGCCTTTCCTACCGCAGCAGTGATCTTGACTATATCAAACTCAACCTCAGAACCGTTTCTCTTAATGATTTTCATTATAAACAACCCTCCTGTTAAACAGCATACTGTAAACAGAGCTGTTATATATTCTATAAAAATAATATATTAAACATCATATAATAGCATATCAAACAGCATATTATTTATGATGATAACAAAACAGGATTATTATAACCTCTATATAATGTATGGTCAAGGGTGTTAATAATACAACATATAGGGATTTTTATTGTTTTTCTAATTATATTCATTATTATATTCATTACAAACAGCTTAAAAAAGCCTTCAGTAAAACCTATGTACAAACTCCTATTACACCAAATACGATTAACCTCTTGTATAATCATACTTAAAAGGAATATATTCAAAATACGGCAGATATAATACTTAGATATACACATAATAAAAGACACATTAATTACTTTTATCCATGTACTCTTGAGCATATACTGCATCCGGTAGGCGTTACTGCAAGACCGCCCTCCGCAGTCTCTTTAAGTGTGGTACTCATATTATCACCTACCCTTTTAAGTGCCTGTACAGTTTCATCTGTCGGTATTATCGACTTTATGCCTGCAAGTGCAAGCTGTGCTGCCATATAGGCAGTTGCAACTCCTGAGGCATTTCTTTTTATACATGGAGCTTCAACAAGTCCTGCAACCGGATCACATACAAGTCCAAGTACATTTTTAATTACAAAAGCCACTGCATTAACACACATTTCAGGTGTTCCGCCAAGCAGTTCACATACAGCCGCAGCTGCCATTGCGCTTGCAGTACCGCATTCCGCCTGACAACCGCCCTCAGCTCCTGATACACTTGCCTTTTTGGCAACAACCATACCTACAAATGATGCCGTAAACATACTTTTAACCACTTCATCTTCATCTATATCATGACTAAGACTCAAACCTATAAGTGCTCCCGGAAGTATACCACAGCTTCCGGCAGTAGGACATGCCACTATCTTACCCATTGAGGCATTATGCTCGTTTACAGCCATGGCTATGGCAATCGCTCTGGTAAATGAATCGCCGCAAACCGAAGCTCCTCCTATCGAGTTATAAAGCTTTCTGGCATCACCTCCGCTTATACCGCTTACCGATTTTACTCCCTCCTTAAGTCCCTCATTCATAGAATCAAGCATTATATGATATCTTTCACGCATCTTTTCAATTATTTCGCTTCTTGAAAGTTTCATCTCTATACATTGATCCTCTATAACAATCTCACAGATCATCTTATTTTCCTTTTTCGCAATTTCTAAAAGCTCACTAAAGGATTCGTATGTTAAACTCATGGTAATATCTCCTCTTAAAACTAAATCGGCAATCTCTTCCGGTTTAGTTTAAAGCCGGTCAAGTACCTCTACACCTGTTACATGGTCCAGCTTTTTAATATGTTCTATATTCTCTTTTTCAGGCATTGAGTCCATACCTATGGTCATAAGTGCATCACCGCCCTTTTTTTTCCTTGAAAGCATAAAATTACATATATTTACACTGCTTTTATACAGTTCATCAGTAACCCTGGCTATTACTCCGGGATAATCTATATGCCTTACCACTATGGTAGGTATTTCAAATGAAAGCTCAACATCATAATCATCAAGTTTTGTAACTTTTATACTGCCTCCCCCTATTGAAGCACCCTCAAGTGTAAAACTGTTGCCCTCATCATCGCTTAAGCTTATCCTTGCGGTATTCGGATGACCTCCGGGTACATCTATATCTTCAAAAAAAAATTTAAGCCCTGCCGCCTTTGCATATTCAAAGCTTTCTCTAATTCTTACATCATCAGGCGGCATGCCGAGTATACCTGCTATAAGAGCTTTATCGGTACCATGCCCCCTGCCTGTTTTTGCAAAACTGCCGTAAAGTCCTATTTTTGCAGTTTTAGGTTCTTTTGCAAAAACCGTCCTTGCAACATTTCCAAGCCTTGCCGCTCCGGCAGTATGGCTGCTTGAAGGTCCTATCATTACAGGTCCGATTACATCAAAAACATTCATACAATTACACCATATTTAAATACAGTCAGCAAAGGTTTATAACCTCTTTTGCTCTGCTTTTAAATCACTTCTCCGTTATAATAAATATATGCTGCAAATAAGCAGCAGTTTTTAATTACACAATTTATATTTTAACACCTTTAAGAACAACTATACTTCTGGCTTTCACCCGATAGCCCCTCTGATTGCCAATATCTTTTTCACTGCCTTCCTGATAAAATCCGTTTATATCATGCCTGTCGGTATCTATACACAGATGCCACCTATAACCTTTTTCAGGCTTAGGCAGAGCAAAATCATGTGCTTCCCAGTGCATATTGTACATCACATAAAAAGTATCGTCAAAACTTCCGTCCGCATTTTTTGCATACTGCCCGAAATACAGTATTCCCAGCTGACGACTGTAATTATCAAAATCAGGCTGCCATGCTTTTACTCCATGATATGATACATCAGGCATTCCAAGTGCCGCATTGTCCAGATTTGCAGGTTCCTTGCAGGCATGAAATACCCTGTGTTTTTTTCTGAAATTTATAATAAATTGAAACCATTCAAGTATATGTGAGTTTGAATTTATAAGTTTCCAGTTAAGCCATGATATCCTGTTATCCTGACAGTAGGTATTGTTATTACCGCCTTTGCTCTGACCAAGCTCATCACCTTGAGCAATCACAGGAGTCCCCTGACTTAAAAATACAAGCAGAGAAGCATTTCTAAGCTGCTTAGCCCTTAGCCTGTTTACCGTTTTTTTTGAGGTACTGCCTTCACAACCGCAATTCCATGAATAATTATAGTCTGTTCCGTCTTTATTATTCTCAAGATTGGCTTCATTATGTTTTATATCATAGCTTAACATATCAACTAATGAAAAGCCCTTTATATCCGCTATATAATTAAGCTGTGCAGCATACTGCGGATTATTTTTAGTATGATACACAAGGCTGTTTATCATTCCCTCATCACCTTTAAGAAAACGTCTCATATCATTTTGAAATGAATCATTAAAAGAAGCAAGCCTCTTAAGCCTGCCGTCATCTGAACCGTCTTTAAAGTTATAATAACCCCTGTATGTATTATCCCAATTTTCATATATTAATTTTATACCCGAAAGTGCAGCTTCTTTTGCAAGCTCTGCGGCATATACATTTCCAAGTATATGGAAGCCGTCAAGTCTGTATTCATAAGCCCAGTATATAAGTACATCCCTCACATATGAATAACCGGTTCCCTCTTTAAAATAAAATTCTGCAATGACCTCAATACCTGCATTATGCAGGCTCTTTACCATATGCTTAAATTCATTCGGCGGATTTCTGCGTTTTTTCATACTGAAGCTTGCCTTAGGTGCAAAATGCAGTGTATCGGCATAACCCCAATAGTTTATCATATGATTTTTTACAGTTTTTTCATCATTTACCACTTTTTTGGTTGTGTTTAATATATCGGCATTATATCCCATACCTGAAAATATATCATGTCTTATATTTAACGGCATAAGTTCTTCAAATTCCTGACAGGGCATTATATCAAGTGTAGTAATCCCAAGCGATTTGATATAAGGAATTTTTTCAACTACACCACTGAAAGTACCTGAATATATGGTTTTTGATGAAGCTGATTTTGTAAATCCTCTTATATGCAGCCTGTATACTATACTTTCACTCCACGGGATATAAAGACGACCCCCGCCCTCGCCCCAGTCAAAGCATGTGGTTATAAAAGGACTTCGCCTTATATTTTTATAATGTGCGGCTTTTCCCCATGTATCCCTTCCTGAAAAACTTTTCCCGTACGGGTCTGCAAACCTGCCGTTCTCATCCTCAAATGCGTACTCCATATTTTCAAGTTCTTTTACATCATCTATATAAAGACTTAAAAACCATATATCTCCAAGACATTTATTTTTATCAAAGTTAAATGTATATACTTCTTTTTCCACATTTCTTTCAAATACAAGCAATTTCAGCATATTACATTTATGTGCCACACTTATCTCAATATATTCACTCCCTACATTTAATCCCATGTTGTAAGGCAAATATACAACATTTCTGATCTTAAAATTCATTTAAATTACCTGACAGTTTTATTTATTATGAATGCACTTTATAGTTGTACTGCAATAAATCACAAAGAGCAGGACACCTCATTATGCCACAGCCTATAATCCGGCTTTTAAATATTTCTAAAAAATATAAGCTTAAATATCAATTTCAAGCTCCACCGGACAGTGGTCCGAGCCCATTATATCTGTATGTATCCGTGCCTGTTTTATACAGTTTTTCAGTGAATCAGATACCATGAAATAATCAATACGCCAACCTATATTCTTTGACCTGGCACCTCCCATATATGACCACCATGAATAAACCCCCTCAAGGTCAGGATAAAGATATCTGAATGAATCCGTAAAGCCCGATGCCTGTACTACAGCCATCTTCTGTCTTTCTTCATCAGTAAAACCTGCATTCTTACGGTTTGTCTTAGGATTTTTAAGATCTATATCTGCAAAAGCTACATTGAGATCCCCACAGTATATAAGAGGCTTTTTTTGTGAAAGATTTTTTATATAGTCTAAAAATGCATCCTCCCAATCCATTCTGTATTCAAGTCTTGTAAGCTGCCTCTGTGAATTTGGAGTATAGCATGTAAGCATATAATAGTTTTCAAATTCGGCAGTTATTATCCTGCCCTCATTATCATGTTCTTCAATACCCATACCGTAAGTTACTTTGACAGGTTTATCCTTTGTAAACATGGCAACTCCGGAATATCCCTTCTTTTGTGCATAATTCCAATAATCATAGTAACCCGGCAGATCAAGTTCAAGCTGACCTTCTGAAACCTTTGACTCCTGTATACAGAATATATCTGCATCCATATTCTTAAAAACGTCAAGGAAACCTTTTTCAATACATGCCCTTATCCCGTTTACATTCCATGATATCATTTTTTTCATAAATACAAGTTCCTTTCACGAATTTAAACCCAATAAAGATTTTAACTTCAGATTCAAATTTAAAAATCCGAATTCAGCACTATATTATCTATAAAGCTTCATATTGTATTTTTTAAAACTTCAGACTATATTTTTTCAAAAATCAGTATGAATCATACGGATTATATTTAATCAAAAACTAAACCTCTATATAAAAATATCAATCATCATCAGCTTCACTTTCAGATACCGTGAAAGTAAATCTCTTTCTTGCCATCTCATCAGAATCAAGATATTCATCATAGGTACTAATCTTGTCAACCAGCTTTCCGCCTATTATCTCCATAATACGATTTGCGGTGGTTTGTACCACCTGATGATCCCTTGATGAAAATATAAGTACACCCGGAAATTTAATAAGCCCGTTATTAAGTGCAGTTATAGCTTCCATATCAAGATGGTCGGTAGGCTCATCAAGCATAAGAACATTGGAACCGCTTATCATCATTCTTGAAAGCAGACATCTTACCTTTTCACCTCCTGAAAGCACCTTTACTTTCTTTAATCCGTCATCTCCTGCAAAAAGCATTCTGCCTAAAAATCCCCTTACATAGGTTACATCCTTATTTTCAGAAAACTGTGTAAGCCATTCAACTATAGTCTCATCTCCTGAAAAAATCTTTGAATTATCCTTGGGGAAATAAGCCTGTGTTGTTGTCAGACCCCATTTATATGAGCCCTCATCAGGTTCAATCTCACCTGAGAGTATTTTAAATAAAAGCGTTTTTGCCTTTTCATTCGGACCTACAAGTGCAACTTTATCTTCTCTGTTAAGCACGAAACTTATATTATCAAGTACCTTTTCACCGTCAACGGTTTTTGAAATTCCTTCAACGGTAAGCACCTCATTTCCTATCTCCCTTGACGGACGAAAATCTATATACGGATATTTTCTTGATGAGGGTTTTATATCATCAAGCTCTATTTTTTCAAGCGCTCTTTTTCTTGAAGTCGCCTGCTTTGATTTTGAAGCATTGGCAGAAAATCTTTGTATAAATTCCTGAAGTTCTTTGATCTTCTCTTCCTTTTTGCGGTTAGCCTCTTTCATCTGCTTAACCATAAGCTGGCTTGATTCATACCAAAAATCATAGTTTCCGGTATAAAGTTGTATCTTCCCGTAATCTATGTCTGCAATCATAGTACATACTTTATTTAAGAAATATCTGTCATGTGATACTACAATAACTGTATTTTCAAAATTTATCAAAAATTCCTCAAGCCATGCTATAGCATCAAGATCAAGATGGTTTGTAGGCTCATCCAGAAGCAGTATGTCGGGATTTCCGAAAAGTGCTCTTGCAAGAAGTACCTTGACCTTTAATGCTCCGTTTAAATCTTTCATAAGACCGGAATGATACTCTGTATCAACCCCAAGGCCGTTTAAAAGATTTGCCGCATCGGATTCCGCTTCCCAGCCGTTCATAGCCGCAAATTCCCCTTCAAGCTCAGCCGCCTTTATACCGTCCTCATCACTAAAATCAGGCTTTGCATAGATCGCATCCTTTTCCTTCATTATCTCATAGAGGCGTTTATTACCCATCATTACTGTATCAAGTACAGGATATTCATCATATTTGAAATGATCCTGTTCCAAAAATGACAATCTCTGTCCCGGAGTTATAGCTATATCACCGTTTGTTGACTCAAGCCTGCCTGCAAGTATCTTTAAAAATGTGGACTTGCCCGCACCGTTGGCTCCTATAAGACCGTAGCAGTTACCTTCGGTAAATTTTATATTTACATCTTCAAATAAAGCTTTTTTCCCAAGCCTTAATGTAATGCCGTTTGCACTTATCATGTGTTTCTCCTGTTATTTTGTATTTGTTTTAGCTTTTCATTTTGCTTTTTTCCCGGTTTTTTATTTTATTTCAACTTTATTTTATTATTAAAGCTCAATATTATGATACAAGTGTCAAAAGTATAAAATTCGATGCAAGCTTGCTTGCAGGAGAATTTATTATATTCCGGCACTTACATCATATTATATTATTGTACAGTAAAAAGGGGACATTTCTGCCCCCGTTGTACATGGTCTATGCTATTGTATCCTAAAATTTGTAATTTGCAAAGTACTTTTTAAATTTGTATTTTTTATTTTTATCCGGTTTATATTTATCAGTCTCTATCTTTTTTAAGACCTTTATTAAGCTTTTGAACTCTTGACTTCCATACAAAGTACTGTACTATCCAGATTATTAAAAATGCAACAACAAACGGACCTGTATACATTAAAAATCCCTTTAAGCTACGCTGCATCCAACCCATAATATATGCTGCAGGCAGCATTATTACTGCCGCTCCGACAAAGTAAACAAAGCTTTGCTTTGCTATACTCCATGAATCCGTCTCCCATGCAAGAGAAAGTGCCGCAAACGCCGCCCCCATAAATCCGCATACAATTGTTTGTACAATTACAGCTGACAACTCACTGCCCATAGCTTCCGCCAGCCTCTGAGTAACACTGTAATAAGACCCTTTTCCTATAATCACTGAAATAATAATTGTAATCACATATCCTATACTTATGCCTATAGGAAAACCTATTAATGCTCTTTGTATAATATTTTTTTTCATTTTCCTCACCTCATATTCCTAAAACTTGCTTGATTTTGGCTACATATCGCCTTGAAACATAGGTAGTTGCACCATTTGTCAGCATAACGCATATTATGCCTGAAAAGCTGAGATCAAAGCCCTTAACTTTTTTTAAATTGATAATTTCTGAATTTGAAATCCGTACAAAGCTGCTTTTATCAAGTCTTTCTTCAAGCTCATACAGACGCAGGCGAATTACATATTTTCCTTGCTTTGTTGCGGCAATTACTTTTCCCGAATCTGTAAATATATGAACTATGTCATCTTCATCCAGTATTTCCACAAAATCATCTTTAAATCCCACAAGCATCCGCGGCGTTTCCTGTGAAATTTTTCTAATCAGAGCCTTTATATCCTGTGTTATCTTACTGCATATCAAAATAACCTCAGGCTCTTTGCATGAACTGTCAAGTTTAAGTTCAATCTTCATCTTTTACCTCCTCCCTATGGTTTATAGTATATGGATTTTAAATTTGTTTTCAACCGTTTTCCTCTACATGGTCGTATTTCACTCTTAACCGGTATTTAATTTTTTATAATAAAAAATAAGGGAGCAAAATCCCAGCCCCCATTTGTATTTATAACAATTCAATAAGTTTACTTTATAGCACTAACTCCCGCTGCAGTAACATAATCTCCGTAAGCTTATTCATTATTTTATACTTTATACTCCTGCGAATCAGTCAAAAGTCTTTCGATAGTCATCAAATAAACAATAAAACTTTTCAAGTGCTTCTTCCTTATTTTCAGATTTAAACTCTAAAATTTTAAGCCAGCTGACATTTTCTTTAATATTATAAACCTGCCTTACAAAATTTGTAAAATTATGAGTCAAACCCTCAAACGGATGTTCTTTAGCTATGCCATGTATTATTAACTCCGCTTTTATAAAACCTTTTATAAAAAAATACATACGTTCGACATCCTTGGTTCCAAGCCACATTCCGGGCCTTTCCCGCATATTTTCTATATGTGAACAAAGCAGATCGGGCTTTATCCCTTTTTCCTGCTTAGCATAGGATACGGCACCATTATCCTCCATAGAAAATATCTCTTTATTATTCTCGTTTATAAAAGAATCAAGTTCATAGTAAAATCTTTTAAAAGCTGATTTATCATCTGCCGTTATCCATCTTAAGGCGGTTATCCATTGTATAGTTTCTAAAGCAATATTATGTCTTTTTTTAACAAAATCGCTGAACTCTTTACCGACAATATCGTCATTTATCTTATATACCGCTTCAGCCGCTGAAAATCCGATAATATAAGAAACCAATCTTTCAAGATCCGCTTCACCCTCCATATATTCTAAAGGATTTGCTTTTATTTCGTATAATTCTTTTACTAACATACTGTTCATAACTGTATTCTCCTAAAATTATATTTCACTTTATAACACTTTCTGGTCTATTATCATCTGCTACTTTTTCCGAAATGTCATATCTCAAACTTTTATTTGATATGCTAAGTTTATTCTTTATTGATAGCATAGTATCAATATTGTCGCTTTTTATCAATGCTAATCTTTTAAAAATTTATACAATTTCATTTATATTCACTAAATTTATGCTGACTTATTGCAAATTAATCCTTAAAATATACTCAAAATAAAGAAAGATTTTACTACTTTAATATCAAAATTTAAATATTAAAAAATCACTATATAAAAAGAACTCCTGTTTTTAACTGCAATAAATTTAAACAAGAGTTCTTTTATATAATACAAAATTATTAAAATTTATTTTAATACAATTTTAAATCTGAAATTATTTCCTAAATGCGCCATAGCTTTTACCTGTATGCAGACCGCCTCTATAGCTGGCAAGCTCAGTTACCGTAACAAGCTGATATCCTCTTTTTACAAGCTCCGGAATTATAGTTTCAGAAGCATCCGCTGTAGGACCGTATATATCATGCATAAGAATTACATCTCCGTCCTTTACATGATTAAGCACCGCATTTATTGTGCTGCTTGCATTCTTAGTCTTCCAATCAAGAGTATCTATAGACCAAAGTATCGCCGGTTTACCTATTGTATTAAGCACGGAAGCATTTTTTGCCCCGTAAGGAGGTCTTACAAGTGAAGGCGAGGTGCCTGTAACCTCTATGACCTTTTGGTCGGTACTTGATATTGTACTTTTTATAGCCTCAGCTGAAAGCTTTGTAAGATTTTCATGCTTATATGTATGGTTTCCTATCTCACAGCCCATATCAAATGCCCGCTTCATAATTGTAGCATTTCTTCCATGTACATTGCTGCCTACAACAAAAAATGTCGCTCTGCCTCCGACTGCTTCAAGAGCATTTAATATTCTGTTGGTTACAGGAGCATTTGGACCGTCATCATATGTAAGTGCCACCATAGGTCTGTTTGGATCTATATTTCTTCCCGACTGATTTTGAGGAGCGGCATTATTTTGAATCTCTTCAGGAACTCCGCCGTCTTTCGGCATAATCGCCACCCTTACGGCATCTATATGTGTTCCCACTCCGTCAGTGCCTGCAGTCTCACCGTTTTTTACCCAATCCGTCCAGGTTCCTGATTGATAAACCCTTGTATATATATCATATTTTGCTTCAAGTTCACCGTTCAGCCTTACCTTTAATGCCTCAATAGGGGCTCCGCTTCCGGGAAAGCCTGTTTCCGCACCTGCCTCAGCCCATTCAAGCCATCCGCTTCCGCTTGAATTTATCTGATACTGCACAGTTCCCGACATTCCTTCAGGCTGCTTTTCAAGACTTATCTTTATTGCAGTAGGAAATACATTTTTATATGAAAGCACATGATTATCACTAATCCAGTTGCTCCAACCTATTGTATTATCAAAATGCCCGCTGTAAACGGCACCGAAGCCGTCCACCTGTGCCTGTACGTCTGTACCGTAAGTACAGGAACATGTAGCAAGTCCCAGTAAAAATATAATTGAAAGTCCAACTATCCTCAATAAGTTTTCCTTTAAAACTCCTAACAAATTTCTTTTTATGATATAGTACATATCATTTCACCTTTCTAAAATATAATAACTTTTATGTCGGATATTACCGAAACATATATCGTGAGTATATAATAGCATAAACAAATAATAAAGAATAGACTCTATATCATTACTATATCTTACATTACTCTTACAAAACCGAGGCCCGTTAATTTAGACAAATATTTTATATAAGCACTCTCACATAGTTTGAAGCTTCAAAAGAAAAGCATATAATAACTCTTTCATCACACATTCTTATCCAAATAAATTTATCAATCCTATTGACAATATCATAATATTGATATATCATAATTATATACTATATTTATTTTATAATATACTACTTTTATAGATTATAAATATAGAACCTTAATCCAAAAATAAGAAAGGCGGTTATACAATGTCATTATCACACGGTATTTTAGGCTTTTTATCCTATGGAAATATGACCGGCTATGATCTTGCAAAAGTATTCAATTCATCAGTCAATTTTTTCTGGTGTGCACAAAACAGCCATATATATCTTGAATTAAATAAACTTGAAAAGCAAGGTTATGTAAGTTGTGAACATATAATACAAAGCGATAAGCCGAATAAAAAACTTTATCATATAACTGAAAGCGGAAAAGAAGAATTTTTAAATTGGCTTTCAAAGGATTCATCAGAGACTGTTGAAAAAAATAAAAATGCATTTTTACTTAAGTTGTTTTTCTCAGGGGAAATGAAGCCTGAGGAAAGTATAAAAATCCTTAAAAAGTTTATAGATGACTGTCAAAAGTATTCTGACAGAATGTCATCAATACCTGAAAATATATCTAAAAACAGAGATGGTATTGAAGATTATAAGATATTATATTGGGAAATGACGGCAGACTTCGGATACAGCTATATAAACTTATGTATAGAATGGGCAAAAAGATGTATACAGAAATTAGAGGTATATAAATGAAAGATGTTTTAACTGCAAATAATTTACATGCTAATACAAAAGCTGCTGATAATACCGGATTAAATCCTGCTTTAAAAGTCCTTTTACTAAACGGAAGCCCCAAGGTTGAAAAAAGCAATTCACTGCATCTTGCAAAGGCATTTTGTAATGGCATAAAAGAAACCTGTAAAGCCGACATCACTCAGCTTGATGTATACAGGTTGAATATAAAAGACTGTCTGGGCTGTTTCCACTGCTGGAGCAAAACTCCCGGTATATGCTGCATACATGACGATATGGAATATGTACTGGCAAAAATACTTGAGTCCGATATTATAATATGGAGCTTTCCGCTTTATTATTTCGGTATACCTTCAAAACTCAAGGCACTTATGGACAGACAACTGCCGCTCAATCTTCCGTTTATGGAAAAGGATTCTCCAAGCGGAGCCCATCCTCACCGCTATGATATGTCGTCAAAAAAATATGTTTTTACATCAACCTGCGGTTTCTTCACTGCACAGGGCAATTACCTTGCTGTAGATGAACAGATAAATCATATGTGCGGGCAAAATACCTTTACCTCAATATACTGCGGTCAGGGCGAACTTTTTAATGTGCCTCAGCTAAAAAAAAGAACTGATGAATACCTGTCCTATGTACAAAAAGCAGGTATGGAATTTATTACATATACAGCCATAAGTACATCTACAAGAAAAAAGCTTGATGAGCTTCTTCTTCCCAGACAAATGTATGAAAGCATGGCTGATGCCAGCTGGGGGATAGATAAAGGCAATATTAATGCAAAATCATTTACCGGTGCCTCGCCGATTTCAGCTCTAAAAGGCACAAGCCCGGAGCATGTAACTTCGACATCAGGCTCAGACACAAATACAGATAAAAAAAGCTTAAATCAAAATATTAAACCTGCTAAAAGCCGGTCCGAACACTCCGGTAAAGGACTTATATTTACTAAACAAATGTCAGCATTATACAATCCCTCATCATGGACTAAGGATATGGTACTTGAATTTAACTATACGGATATAAATGAAAAATATCAGATACTTTTAAAAAATAACGGATATAAGGTGATTGACAGTGATTTTGTAAAAGCAGATACTATAATCGAAACTCCGCTTGATGTATGGCAAAAAATAGGACTCGGCGAACTTGACGGACAAGAGGCGCTTATGCAGCATCTTTTTAGCGTAAAAGGTGATTTTTCAGTTATGATGAACTGGGATAAATATTTCGGCATAGGAACTGATGAAGGTAAAAAACCTGATAAATACAGCGAATCAAAAGCTTCAAATATGAATCTGCTGCTCATTCCATGGATTTTTATATGGATATTCTTATCAATAAATCCTTATGCAGGCGGTATTTCAGGTATCCTTTTATGTTCCGTTATCCCCTTTGCATATATAAAATACAGGGGAACTCTATTTGAATATATAAGTATATTCTCAGTTTCCGCACTCTGTATTATGGCAATTACAGGAAAACCTCTGATTTATATAATCCCCCTTTCTTATATGATTTTTGGAATTATATGGACTGCCAGCACATTTAATAAAATCCCGCTCACCGCATATTATTCAAATAATGATTTTGGAGGTATAAAAGCCTTTAAAAATCCCCTCTTTATAAAAACAAACAGGATACTTACAGCCGCATGGGGAATTTTATATCTTATAACACCCATATGGACCTATTTCCTTATTTTATCGGGTATAGGAGCATGGATAGGAGCGTTAAATTCAATACTCCCGGTATTTATGGGATTTTTTACAAACTGGTTCAAAAACTGGTATCCGGCTTACTACGCTTCAAAGGGATAGACATGGCTGTTTTATAATATTATACTGTATAGCTGCTATTTCTTAAATAAGATGTGTATGGACGGCACTGCAATTTTTACATAGGATTTCACAAAACTGCTTTTTCAAAATAGACTGAAATTTCTAAAAATTCTAATTGGCTTAATAGATTAAAGCCTAAGACTAAATCCTATAAAAAAACTCCTAAATTCGGATATTTCCGGTTTAGGAGTTTTTTAAATTCAAAAATTGTTAAAGTTGCTGAATATAAATATAAAATCAGTATAAAGCTTAATCATTTTCCCTAAGTAAAAGCGCCGGTTCTGCAGAAGACATCTTAATAAGTGAAAATAAAGAAGCAATAGGACCTAAAAGCGTACCGGCAAGTATTGCAGCAGCGGCAAGTATGAGCATCGGAGCAATACCGGGTTGTAAAAAAGGCATTTTAAGACTGTCGCCTACCGCCGGTGAAAACAGCAGTGCACATACAAGTCCGAATACAGTTCCAATCAAAGCCCCTGTAATATTAATAATAAATACCTCAGACAAAACTATATTTCTAAGCTTTAATTTTGTAGAACCAAGTATTCTAAGCATAGCAAACTCCCTCTTTCTCTCCTTAAGAGACACAGAATATACCAGAATAAGCACACAAAAAGCCAGCAGCCATAAAAGTGCCATAAGCACATATACATATACCAGCATGCCTTCCATATTTTTTGAAACCTCCGACATCATCTGTTTTGAAAGTATAGGGTATATACCGTCATTTTTAAACTCGGCTCTCAGGTTTTTAAGTACCTTTTCAGGATCTTCTCCTCTTTTTACCCTTACCATAACGGAAGATATCATATTCTCATCGCCTGCATCGGGGGTCTGAATCAGCTTCTCAAATTCAACGGCAAGTTCCTTTGCCTGTTCTATACTCATAAACACGGTATTGTCAAATCCCATACCTGTCTTTGCAAGCCTGCCTTTTATCTTAAAAGGTCTGCTGAAAAATTTAACCTCTTCATGTATAGTTCCCTCTACATTGCTGCCGACTATTACCTCTCCGTCCTTCAAAGGCAGCTGAGCCTGTTTTTCAAGCCATGGAACTACCGTAAAATCTCTGTCGAAGTCAATTCCTATTATCTGTATCGGAAAAGAACAGCAGCTTGCACTTAAAGTTGCAAGAAACAGCTGCGGAGCCGCTTTTTCAACTCCCTCCGTCTTTTCTACTCTTTCCTCAACACTTTTATCAAAAAAGAATGAATTCGGCTCACCTCTCAATATAGCTCCTGTAACCTTGCTGTCATAGCCTTCAGGAACCACTATTATATCTGCACCCATCCGATCCGAAAGCGAGCTTATGCCCCTTTTAAGAGAATAAATCATAAAGCTCCCGAAAAACAGTATAAAGCACAATATACCTGTAAGTGCCATAAGTCCATAAGAGCGTGCCGGTTTATTTTTTATGTTTCTTTTTGCAAGCCCGAATGTTCCAAGATTATCCACTTATAATAAAACCTTCCTTCAAATAAAACTTTTCTTATTTAGCATCCTTAAGTGCGGCATTTACAGCTTCCTTAAATGAAGCATAGGATTTTGTGGCACCGCTTATTGAGTCTACTCCGTCTATATTTTGAGCTTCTTTAAGTTTCTGAGGATATAACTTCGTATTTTTAACGGATTCCTGTGCCTTATTATAAAGCCCTTCCTGTCCGGCATCTTTTCCGTAGTTTTCATCCTTTTCCTTACCTTCTTTATCAAGATTTTGAACGGTTACTTCATCTATCTTTCCGTCTTTTACAGTGATTTTTACAGTGATTTTTCCGCCATAGTCGTCAACCGAACTTTCACCGCTGTACTCTCCGTCCTTATAAGTAAGCGCCTTTGCACCGTCTCCGCCGCTTTGTGCAGTTGTTTCTGCCGAATTACCTCCGCATGCGGTAGTTGATACGGCAAATACTGCCGCTATAATAAACAAACTTATCTTTTTCATAGATAATAATCCTCCTTTAAATATTTTTAAAATTATTTTCACAACAGATTATAACACACATTTACCTTAAGTAAATATTTTATTAACATTTACTATATGTCTTACCTAATTTTAAACTGAAAACACTTAATCAGTTTTTATTTAAATTATATATGCCATATCCTTCTATCAGGCTGTCATTATCCATTATAAAAGGATGTGCCGTCTTCTGATCCCATTCAACATCATACTTATACATAAGATATTCAGCCACCTGACTTTTATCATCAAATTTTAATACCTGATAAGGTTCCTGAAAAGCAAGTTTTTCTATAAATAACAGTTTATTGTCTTTACCCGGCACTAAAACCCCTACATGCCCTATAAAAAGAGTTTGCTTATCATCAAGATCCGAATTAAACACTACTGAAATCATTCTCGCTTTTGAACTTTCATCAAAGCTTACCCCTCTTTTCCGCCACTCCTTTTTAAATGCCTCAACATGAACATCTGTATCCATACTTTTAGTTGTAGGCATTTCATCAAAAACCGACTTAAAAAACTTCATCTGTTCATCATCAAATAAACTTTCAGGTGCATTTTTAACTGCCGATATATCAAATGTTAAAAAATCACTTTCAGTGTCTGAATTTCCATCTGACGAAGAATTCTTTATTTTAATTAAATCCTTAAGCAGAGTAAATGTCGTTATACGACAGTTACAACCTATAAAATCAGGATTTTTTTCAGCCCATTTCTGCTGTATCGCAATCTGGTCATACTCCGGCGAAAGTTTTTCTGAGGAAATAAATCCCTTCTGTACAAGACTCTCCGTATCAACGTTTGAATTAAAGTAATTTACACTGTCAAAAAACTTTTTTATCGCATTTTCATCTATACCTGAATCTACCAGAGCAGCTTTTACCTCTTCCTGACTTTCCGTGTCAAGAAGATTTGAATAGGTAAGGCTTTTTAAGGTTCCCTTGTCCTTATTATAGGCTCCTGTTTCAGACTTACTTTCAGGCAAACCGGAAGAACCTTCTGATACTGATACTGATTGATCACTCTGTGTGCTTTGATTTGACCGGCTATATGCACTTTTACCACTTTCATCATGCGGTGCAGTATTTTTATCTGCTGCTGTACACCCCGATATAAGTACGGAAGCGGATATTACAGACAACATATACATAACATTCAGTTTTAACACTTTCAATTTCTCCTTGTAATTTTAATATATCATTTACAGGTATTTATAATATTACAACCCTATAAGCTGTGTCAATAGTTGCAGCTTTTTATAAATACAACTTTATAGCATTAGTTATAGAATTAAGAAAAACATTTAATCACTATTTAGTGAAAGATGTTTTTCTACATTCTTTTTTTGTTTTGAAATGAGTGATTGAAAAAATCAGTCAAAAAGAAGCCTTAAACACTTGCCACCGTTTTATAGCGGATTTTAATAAAACACAAAATATAAAATATGATTGCAAAAACAAATATTTAACTTGATTAAATGACCAAATGCGGAAAAAGTTATATAATAGGGCAAAGAAGAAATTAGAATTTATGGAGGTCAATTAGTTGAGATATGTACTTTTATTGCGTGGCATAAATGTGGGTGGCAAAAATAAGGTATCTATGAGTGATTTAAAAGAATTATTGTTAAATGCGGGATTTGAAGATGTTGATTCTTATATTAACAGTGGAAATTTATTTTTCAGCAGTGTTCAAAACTGTGAAATTTGTAGCTCACAGATAAGATATTTATTAGAAGCTAACTACGACTTTTCTATCCCTTTTGCTTTAATCACCAAAGAAGATTATTTGAAAGAAAGAGCCAAATTGCCTGACTGGTGGAAGCGAGAGCTGGCAAGAAGAGATGTTTTATTTTTTTCGTTTAACCTGGATAAATCAAATATTCTTGACTTTATAGATAAAACTACATTTCACAATGAAATAGTGTATGTCGGCAAGCACGCAGTATTTTGGGGGAAGTATGATGAGTCAGAATACCTGAAAACGACCTACCATAAAAAATTAATGAAGCAGGATTTTTATAAGAAAATTACAATTAGAAACGGGAATACATTTGAAAAGATAGCAGAGATTCTTGAAAATGAAAAATAAAACAGAATCTGATGCTTTATCGCAGAAAATTTAGACACAAGGTTTGGTACTAAATCAAGGAGCATATATTACTTACCCATATATGATATTTACGAAAATTGGAGCATATTAACCGGCAAGGCAGTCTTAAATCCCCTAAATACAAAAATTAAGACTGCCTTTTATTTATAAGTTATTGATAATAATGAACCTGAATTATTCACCACAGTAGATTTGGCTTAAAAAGCCTAAAAAATAATTGTTTTATAAAGCTATCTCGTTCGTAAGTTGGAAAATTACCAGAAAAAAGGGTGCACTATCCCTATGCATCAAAAATAGTCATTTAATATTGAATTATCAAGGCTCATAAGTTACTACTATTCCAACTGTGGCGGTAGTTTCCTAATATTTGAAATCGTTTCATAGAATTCTTTCTTATAGGGGCAACTGCTACACAATTTGAGTACTATATATCTTGCCTTATTTACTACTTTTGCAGCTACTTTTAGCAACTTTAAGCGAATGGTATTGACTTGCTGCTTTCTCATATTTGCAGAGAGTACCAATCGCCTAAACCAATTAAACAGGTTGTATGCAAGAACATGTACCTGTAAACGATTTGCGTTGACTACCTTGGTACGACTGCTTACTGAAGAAAAATCAAACCCTGATTTTCCTTCTTTTATGAAGTTCTCCATCTTGCCACGCCCACAATAAAATTGAATTACTTTGTGTGGTTCTGATTCCATTGTAGTGACAATAAAAGTATATAGGTGAATAAACTGATTATAGGGTTTTTCTACTTTAAAAACAACTCTCCTTGGATGCGACCAACTTTCTGCCTGATAATAGAACTCACCGTATTCCACCATATAATCCGTTTGATTTTCACGGGCTGCTCTAAATAACACTGCATCAGCATCTGCAACGTATTTTATCAATGTTCGGTTTTGCTTCAAGCGGATTGCATACTTACAGTCGTTATCTTCGCAAGCTTTGTATAAATCAGGAGAAGCAAAACCACTATCACCACGAAGATAAAGAGGGAGCGATGGATATTTTGCACGGTATTCCTGTAACAGTGGAATCATGAGTTTGTCAGCATCATTACTACAATACTGTGTACCGTTACGAAGTTCAGCCTTTAAAAGGTCACCTGTAATTCCGTCATAGCAAAGTAGCGGATGATAACCTTGAGCCTGATAATGAAAGTTAAAACCTTCGCCTTCCTGCTTGCCGTAAGTATTAAGCAGTGTAGAATCAAGGTCAAACAACATGTGCTCCGGCGCCTTAATAGAATAGACAATATCTCGCATTTTTGCATTTATAGAATCAAGCTGTGTAAGAGTGTCGTTGTCCATTCTATTCCAAAAACGAGATAGTGTAGGTTGAGAAGCCAAGGCCTCTTTTTCCAAAATAGATGTTAATACCGGATCATTAGTCAGTTCATCTGCACAATCATCCTCAAAATAGGCTGCTATAATTTGGTAAAGCATCTGCATAAGGTTATCAGGATCTGTATGAATACGGCTTTTTGTATGGTCATTGGTTTTGAAGAGCTTTTTCACAAGCTTTATAAGACCTACCTTTGCAGCGAATTCTTTGATGAGGAGTAGCCCTCCATCAGAAGAGAGATTTCCACCGTTAAAATTTATTTTAATTTTCTTGTTGCTTTCAAGTGAAATAGTGTTTAAAATTGACATAAGAGGACTTCCTTTCCTTGGCATTGTTTTGATTTGACACCTTAATTTTACCAAGAAAGAGGTCCTTTTTCTATTCACTTTTTAGGTGAAAGTAAGAAAGTTTTGTAAATTCAGTAATTATGCGGATTTCAGCCGCAGATATGGCTCTGCTATGAATAATTTAGGATAAATATCATCGTTTTCTCTATTCAGAGCTAAAGAAATTTGAAGGAAAGCTACAGGAGAAAACAGCATAAGAAAAAATGCAAAAGCAAAATTTCAGCCAAGGGGGTTTTATGCCCAAAAATAGACAGTATTATAGAAAAACAAAATATCCTGACAAAGTCACAAAGCCAAAACGCCTTGTATTTGTCAGGATATTTCTATTTTGTTCTGTAGGGATTAAAATTCAGTATTTCCCGACAGCCCCTACTTACTATGAACTGCTTTCACAATCTTTTCACACTAAACTTATTGATATTATCAATTTTGTTTATATATGAAATACTAACCCAATAAGGTAACAACAATCGGAACGACAATTATAAAGAGTATAGTGCTCAATGTCACAACATTTGTAGAAAATTCCACATCTCCATCTCCCTGGTTAGCTAAAATTGGGAGGACGGCTAAGGCCGGAGCTGCCGATTGTACTACAAATGTATTAAATTCTTTTGTCTCCATACCGGAGGCTGCAAATTTTAATATAAAGTACATTGTAGCAGGTGCCAAAATAAAGCGTCCTACCAATGTGACAATGGTATCGGTGTCAAAACGAATGGTCTTCAATCCCGCCTTGGCTAAGACAATTCCAATATATAGCAGAGACAAAGGCGTCACTATATTCCCGATGTAAGTCAAGGTGTTTGTTGCAAAACTTGGTACTGAAATTCGCAAGATTAAGAAGACCAAGGCAACAAGGAAACCAACAAGGGGAGCAGGGAAGAGTTTCTTCCAATTAAATTTAGCTACTTGCTTACTTTTCCCTGACTTACTGTCTGTTGTCATCAGGTAAACACCTAAAGTCCATGTAGAGGCCGTATTGGTGATATAGTAGATGAGGAAATAAGGCAGTGCCTCATCACCGAAAAGAGCAATATTTAAAGGCAGACCAATGAAAATGGTATTAGCATTGACAAAGGTATTAATCATCGTACCACGGCGCCCGGGGCGAACATTGAATATTTTTACAGCCGCAAATGCAAAGATATAGCCTAAAATACAAACACCAAAGGTATAAATCATACCACCGGACAGACTAATCAACTTATCCAAAGTCAGGTATTTCAAAACAGACACAAAGATGGAAACAGGCATTGCGACATTCATAATCAGCTTAGATAAATTACCGCCAAAACTATCATCAAACCATCCTCGTACCTGCAAGAAATAGCCCAGAATTATAAGGACTATAATGGGAATAATACTTTCAATTGAAGTTAAAAAAACCATATTATATACCGCTTCCTAGTACTTTGGATACCACTTAAGTTCACTAACAGCTTTCTTCATATCAGTTTCTTGACTTTGTGCCAATCCCTGCTCTTGAGCTTTTTTAGCAACAGCTTCCGCTACTTTACTTGAAACTTCTGCCACATAAGCAAATGGCGGTAAGACAGGTGCACCCGGTTTACCGGAATCAACTATACCACTCAATGAATGCGCAGCTGCACCAATCATTTCATCTGTCAAGAGCTTAGCTTCTGAAGCAAGCATTCCAAGTCCCAGACCCGGATAGATAAGAGCATTATTAGCCTGACCAATCTGATAAGATACCCCTTTATAATCCACATTGTCTGAAGGTATTCCTGTCGCTACAAAAGCCTTACCATCAGACCACTCAATCAAGTCTTTAGCACTTGCTTCTGCCAGCTCAGTTGGATTACTCAGTGGGAAAATAATTGGACGTTCAGTGTTTTGACACATAGCCTCAACAACCTCTTTTGTAAAGGTATTAGGTTGTGTTGATGTTCCTACCAAGATTGTCGGTTTAACCATCTTTACAACTTCAAGCAAGCCTGTTAACTTGTCAGCATTAGCAAAGTCAGAACGCTTCTTTGCAAATGGACGTTGCTCAGGTGTCAAATCATCCATATCATCAAAAAGAAGACCTTGTTTATCTACCATAAAGAAACGTTTGTAAGCTTCTTCTTCTGAGAGTCCTTCTGTAATCATTTCACTGAGAACACGTGATGCAATTCCTGCACCTGCTGTTCCACCGCCAAAGCAAAGATAGATTTGGTCTGTTAATTTTTCACCACTAATATCTAATGATCCGTAAATACCACCCAGTGTGACAATACCTGTTCCTTGGATATCATCATTGAAAGTAGGAATTTTATCCTTGTACTTGTTGAGAATATTGGCAGCATTTAGACGACCGAAATCTTCCCAGTGTAAGTAGAGCTTAGGGAAAAGACGTTCAGCTGTTTGTACAAACTGATCAATGAAATCGTAATAACGGTCTCCACGTACACGTTCATGGCGGTTCCCAAGATAGTTAGGATTTTCCAGCAATTCTTTACGGTTAGTTCCGGCATCAATGACCAAAGGTAAAACAGTTGCAGGGTCAATACCGGCCGCTCCTGTGTAAACCATAAGCTTTCCAACTGAAATATCCACACCATTGGTTCCCCAGTCACCAATACCTAAAATTGCTTCTGCATCTGTTACAACAATAAGTCTAATATTACGGTCTCCAGCCGCATTCTTAAGGGTGGCTTCTATATTTTCAGGGTGGTTAATGTCTAGATAGCCTGCATATTGCGTATCAACAAACAAATCGCTGTAATTTTCAATCGTAGTTGCAACCGTCGGATCATAAACAATCGGATTGAATTCGGCAATGTGTTGGCTAAAAAGATAGTAAAACAAGGTGCGATTAGTATTGAAGATTTCCATCAAGAACAAACGTTTTTCCAGATTTGTTGCTTTTTTAGAAAAATGAGCGTAGGTTTGTACCGCTTGCTCCTCCAAAGTTTGCACATAAGGCGGCAAAACTCCTATTAAACCAAGTTCTTTACGCTCTTCAAGTGTAAAGGCAGTTCCCTTATTTAAAAAAGGGTTATTCAAAATATCATGTGCATTCATAATGCAACCTCCTTTAATTTTGTGTGTTCATTATAACACAATTGTATATAGAATATAATATCTTGTATAAGATAAAATTTTATGCCTTTTTTAATAAAAGTTACTGTACACGGGTAAGCTTGTCTTCTACATCTTAATCCGTTAAACTTATGGAGTCTAACACACCGGTTAGGCTCCATATTATCTATTAAAGATTTCCTTGACAGCGGTGTAAAGGTTTGGATTATTTTTTCGTACTCCAAGCAGCACACCCTTGCTCTGACATAATTCTTCGATGCTTTCAAAGCTTCGAAATGTCATTGCAAAAGTCTGCTTTCTCTTATAATCTCTTAAACAGCGTTCTGCTGTATTGTTTGTAGTTGGCACCCTCATATCATGCAGGAAGAGTAGATGTTGCGTTTTATATTTCTGCATCCGGAGATACAGGTTGTATCCATCACGATAATAAGGACTTGGCTCATGAAGTATGTACTCTTCCTTGGCTTTTTCAAGGATTTCTTGGTACTTTCCTTCAAAGTCGGATACGATCTTAGGATCTAAATGTGCATCATCTGCATGCTCATTTCTGTAATGTACCATTTCCCGGATTAGTTCTCTCATCTTGCGGTGCCAAGTCAGAGATGGCTCATTTTCCATGCTGTCTTTCAGATACCATTGTACATGTGCGAGGCATTCCTGATGGGCATTGCCATACTTATAAAAGGTGATTTCGTGGTCGTGTACCAAAATACCTTGGAAATCCTCTGTTACAGTTCCCTTTACACTTTCATGTCCCTTTTTCTCACGGGCGAAGTAAAGAACCTTCTGTTCATCCGGTGTTGCACAGACATATACATATGCACTTTCTCCGTTTACCCTAGCATTTGTACAGTCTGTATGCATAACCGCAGAAGACAGCAGGTCTGCAAAGATCTTTTTTTGCTCTGTTTTTGTTTTATTTGAGAACTCACGGCAGAGTTTATTTATCATGCCTTTGGATATTTTCAGTTTTCCACCGGTAAGATCTGACAGAAAACGCCTGCTTTTGTCAATTGAAACAGCACAGTCTGTGTTTAACAAAAATAAAAGCGCCTTGATGCTGCCATCATAGTTCACGTCGTCAACAACACCACTTGGAAAAGCCGCATGGATTCGCTCTCCGGTCGTGGAATTGTAGTATACATACGCTTGATATTCTTTTACATTCATAATCAACTCAATAGAAATGAGCTGCTTGGTAATAGTCTTATTTGTCTTCTTAAAACCCGGATCTTTTGCCACCTCTTTTGGTGCCGGAAGGCAAATGACCTGAGTTGGTATCTGTTTCTTTCTTCCATGGTGGGCATGACCTAGCTGTGCCCCGGGTTTTCTTCCGGTACACTCACGATTGTTTGGAATTTTATTGCGGTTTCTTGATTGTGATGACGGAATGGAGGAATTCTCATAGTCACGGTTTAGCTGTGCCAAAAGTTTTTTATTTCTACCTTGTTCATCATACAGCTGAGTTTTTAATTCGCTGTTTTCACGGCAAAGGTCAGTAATCTTAGACAATGCCTGTTCCCTGTCACGTTCTGATAACAACCACTTCTTTTCTTTCTCTTTTAATGCACGTTTCATCTCCTTCATTGATGCATGTAGTTCTTTAAGTGCGTCTTCATATGCTTCTTCACACTATTTCCATGCATTTTTTACATCCTTACGAAGACCTTCAATCACAAGATTCAGTTGCTTTATCTGCCTACGATACTCATCAACCAACTTCTGATGTTCCCTTTGAATCTGCTTAAAACGCTCACCTGATTTAAAATCGGCAACTTCTTTTTTGAGTATTTTGTTTTCCTGTTGTAAAGCACCAATATATTCAAAGGGAATTCCCATTATGATTTCTCCAGTTCCTTGATTATTTTATTCTGATTATTAACAATCCGCTCCAGAAGATATATTTGCTCTTTCTGAGCTTTGATTGTTTCCAAAAGTACCTTGTTTTCCTTTTCGTATTCCTTACATAATGTTTCTTGTAAGGCTAAAAGCTGTTCGAGCTTGCCGGAAATATGGTTCATATACTCACCTCATTTCATGGTAAGATTATATCAGAAATGTTGTATTTATGCGAATTTGACAACAAAGTCCCTTCGTTATTTTGCCATGTTCATAACTCTTTAAAAAAATCGTGTTCAAGCACGATTGGGTAGAACTATCCACAAACGGTAGTGAAATCATTTTGTATAGGAAGAATATAGATAAAATCTGTTGATAACTTAAATACAAAAAATTCGGTTTGCAGAGTTACCCACAGAAACTCTACTGACCGAATCAATCATAATAAAATAAAAAAATAATTTTCGGCATTTTTTACAATAGAAATATACTACCCGTGTACAGTAACGATAAATCGCCTCCATCGAAATTAATTTTAATTTTTCTATTGCTTTCAAGTGATAAGGTGTTTACAATACTCATAAAGGGCTCCTTTGTGTAATTTTTTTGAGTTTTAGCACCTTAATTTTACCACAAATGAACCCCCTTTTTTCTTCACTTAATAGGTGAAAGCAATATTTTGTTAAAATATAGTAATTATGTGGCTTTAAGCCACTTTTACGGCTTTGTCGTGAATAATCTAGGATAAATATTAAATTCCTATATTTAAATTTCTATAATTTAAAGCACTGCATCAAGCAGTCTTTTTGTATATTGTGATTGGGGATTTGATACCACATCACAGGTATTGCCTGATTCAACTATCTTTCCCGAATCCATTATAATCAGCCTGTCGGTTATACTGCTTACAAGTGCAAGATCATGCGATATAAATATAAGGCTCATATTTTTTTCACGCCTAAGCTTTAAAAGCAGGTCTATTATAACCGCCTGTACCGACACATCAAGTGCAGAAGTTGATTCATCGCATATAAGCACCCTCGGACTTACTGCCATAGCCCTTGCTATGGCTGCCCTCTGGCACTGTCCGCCGCTTATCTCATGCGGATACCTGTTTAGATATTCCTTATCAAGACCTACCTCCATAATCAGCTTTTCAGCCTTCTGCCTTACGCTTCCCTGTGCATTTGCACACAGCCGGCATATTATCTCCTCTATTGATTTGCCTATCTTTCTTCTCGGATTAAATGAGGCAGGAGCATTTTGAAAAACCATCTGTACATGCCTGTAAAGCCTGTGTTTCTGCTCTTTCTTAAGCCTTGTAATATCCTCACCCATATAAAATATACTTCCTGAACTGGGCTTATTTAAACCGGTTATAACCTTTGCTATACTTGATTTTCCGCTGCCGCTTTCACCTATTATGCCAAGTACTTCAGACGACTTTAAATAAAAACTTACATCATCAAGTGCAGCAAATTTTTTCCCATATTCATTAAATATAAGCGAAACATTTTTAAGTTCAAGTATTTTCTCATCAGCTGTTTTAATATAATCTGCTGAAACGGCGGTATTATTCATAGGATTTAATAAAACTTTAATTTTCCTCTCTTTTAATATCTGTTTATAAAAGCTTATTTACATATTTTCAGCGGTCATTTGCCGCTTTATAACAGTTTTTATATACCGGAACCGCAGCAAGCAGTTTTTTTGTGTACTCATGTCTTGGAGAATTTATAACCCTTTCTTTAGTACCGTACTCAACTATTCTGCCCTCATACATCACTGCCACATTATCAGCCATCTTTTTTACAACCCCTATATTATGAGTAATTATAATAATCGCTGTATTAAATCTTTCCCTTAAAAGCATCAGTTCTTCAACGACCTGCTTCTGTATGGTAGCATCAAGTGCAGAGGTCGGTTCATCAGCCAATATAAGCTTAGGACCGAGTATTACCGCAAGTGCTATGGCAGTTCTCTGTGCCATACCTCCTGAAAGTTCAAACGGATATGAAGTAAGTATTCTGTCTGTATCATTTAAACCCAGGCTTACAAGAACCTGTTCAGAGAGCTCTTTTGCAGATTTTTTATCCATTGCTTTATGTGCATTTATAGTTTCATAAAACTGTACACCCAGTTTCCTTATAGGATTTAATGATGACTCGGCATTTTGAAATACCATTGACAGTCTGCTTCCGTGAATCTTTCTCTTTTCCTGCCATGACATATTTAAAAAGTCTCTGTCTTCAAATGTTATATTACCAGAGCTGATATTAACATTCATTCCCTGAATTTGTGCCAATGCTTTTATAAGTGTGGACTTGCCGCTGCCGCTTTCACCCACTATGCCGAGTATCTCATTCTCATCTAATGAAAAGCTTATATCCTTTATAATATCTGTACCGTCATAACCTGCGTATAAATGCTCTACTCTTAACAATTCGGGCAAATTTTACCCCCTTTATTATTTTTTGTAAGTATCTTTTGTTACCTGATAATAATCATTTGAGGTTGTAAGATAACCTTCCACATCCTTACTTACTGCCGTATACATTTTATTAAATCCCATATAGTCAAAGGCGGCATCGTCTGAGGCTGCCTGCTGTATCCTGTCAACGATTGCACTTCTTTCTTCCTTGTTAAACTCCTTTGAAAGCTTTTCAAGATCTTCCTGAACCTCTTTATTATAATATTTACCGAAATTTGCAACTCCGTCAGTTTGCATACAATCCCTTAAAAACGGATATGCATCACCTGTCGGCATGGTAACTATTGAATAAAGTCCTATATCAAAATCTCCTGATTTATAAAAAGTTGATTTTTCATATACTGTAACATCAGCATCTATACCTGCTTTTTTCAAATCCGACTGCATTTCAACAGCCATATTTTCCATTGCAAGTCTTTTATATATACAAAACTTTATTTTAAGAGGTTTTCCATCCTTTTCAACTATTCCGTCATTATCGGTATCCGTATATCCTGCATCTTTAAGCAGCTCTTTCGCTTTTGAAAGATCATATTTTCTTAATTTAAGGTTCTTTCCGCCATAGCTGCTGTTTTCAAGAAATGCCCCGTTTGCAGGAAGTACACAGCCGTTAAGCTGTACATTGTCTATAGTTTCCTTATCAAGAGCATACATCACCGCTTCCCTGACAGCTTTATCTTTCATCGTTTCAAGATTAAAATACAGCTGATAGGTCCTTGACTGTGTTGTCATATTTAAATTTATATCGGTATTGTTTTTTAAGGTTTGTGCAGACTCGGGGCTGAGATCCTGTGCAACATCAAGCTCACCTGAATTTATTGAAAGAGCAAGTGTATCAAAATCGGCTACATTTATATATTCTATGCTGTCCGCCTTTACCTCACCGTCCCAGTATTTATCATTTTTTTTCATAACAGCCTTTGTATTTTCATTAAATTCACTTATCACAAACGGTCCCGTACCGATCGGAGATTTTTCAAAATCCTTACCTGCAGCTGTATCTATCACTGCCGAATAAGGATCACAAAGATCATTTATAAGTGCTACATACGGCTCCTTAGTTTTTATAGTTATGGTTTTTCCGTCTGAGCCGGCAGTATATTCACAGTCCTTAAGTGAAGCCGCTCGTGAATTCATATCTCCTGCCCTTTTTAATGAATCTATAACCTTCTGTGCAGTCATCTTTTCCCCGTTTGAAAATACTACATTGTCTTTAATTTTTATTTCCCATGTGTTCTCATCTATGTTTTTATATGATGAGGCAAGCCATGGAACCGGATTAAGGCTGTCATCAAGCCTAAATAATGTTTCGGCTATGCCGTATCTTACAGTATACCATCCGTTCCAATCAACCGCAGGATCAAGTCCTGAAACTACCGCAGAGGTGGAGCCTACCTTTATAGTCTTAGTCTTATCCTCTGCATTATTTTTAGTCTGAGAAGCTGCATTTTGACTGCTGCTTCCTGTACATGATGAGAGCAGTAAAACTGCCGCCATACATGCGGCTGCGTAAAAGACCGACTTTTTAAAATTTTTTTAACGGTATAATTAAATCCTTTATTAATCATAACTATAACCCTTTCATACTTTTATTTTAATAATTTTAATATTTTTATGCAGCTAAAATATCTCTCAGTTTTTCACCGAAGAGATTAAATATTATCATGACAAAAACCATAACACCTGCAGGGGCAAGTGCCATCCACGGTGCCGTCTGAAGATATTTCTTTCCTTCGCTTATCATTGAACCCCACTCCGCATGCGGTATTTTCACTCCGAATCCTAAAAATGAAAGTCCTGCTATACCCATCATTGCAACACTTACATTCATTGCAGCAGTAACTATAAGAGTGCTTATAATATTTGGCAGTATATGAACAAACATTATATTTATATCAGAACAGCCCGATAACTTTGCCGCATGTACAAAAGCTTCCTCCTTTTGTACCATAGTCTGGCTTCTGGCAAGCCTTGCATACTGTGTCCATGAGGTTACAAATATTGCAATAAGTGCATTAAAAAGTCCTCCTCCTAAAAGTCCCGCTATCGCCACTGCAAGTATCATACCCGGAAATGCAAGAAATATATCATTGATTCGCATTAAAATTATGTCAATGAGCCCCCCGAAGTAACCGCATATCACTCCTAATGCAGTGCCAAAAGTACATGAAAGCAAAACCAGTATTATAGATGAAAGTATTGAAGTCCTGCTGCCTGCAAGAACCCTTGACAGCACGTCTCTTCCATGATCATCAGTTCCAAAAATATGTTTTATACCGGGAGGTTCAAGAAGCCCTCCTGTTTTAAGAGCATGAGGATCGTATGGAGTAAAACTGCCGCATATAAAACTTAAAACTATTATTAATATTACTGCCGCAAACAACAGCCAAAAATCCTTTGCGAACTTCCTGTTAAAATTATTGTACAAAAATACCTCCACAGTTTAAATATATGTTTTCTATACTTAAATATTCCTTATTTTAGGATTGAACCATGTATAGGATATATCGGTTATAAGATTTACAAGCATAAATACCAATGTAATCCACAGCACAAGCCCCTGTATAAGCGGATAATCCCTTGCACCTATGGCACTTAGCATCTTCGTTCCTATCCCCGGTCTGTTAAATATACTTTCAACAACTACAGTCCCTCCTAAAAGTGAACCTATTGAAATACCGGTAATTGTTATAAGCATAACCATTATATTTTTAAGCACATTCTTAAACAATATATCAAACTCACTTATCCCCCTTGATCTAAGTCCTGATATATACGGCTTTGAAAGCTCATCAACAGCTGCAGCCCTTATCTGCCTTATATATTTTGACGACATAGTAATTGCAAGCGTGCATGCCGGAAGAATCATTCCCTTTATGCCTCCTGAATTAAGTATAGGAATTAATTTAAGTCTGTAAGAAAATATATAGAGTAATGCTATACCAACTATAAAATTCGGAAGTGCTATACCTGTAAAGCTTATACAGCCTATCACGGCATCAACGTTTTTCCCTCTGTGCAGGGCAGTATATATGCCAAGCGGTATCGAAATACATATAGTTATAATCATGGCAGATGCCGCCATAACAAGTGTTGAAGGCAATGCCCCCAATATGATATCCATTACCTTCATATCATTCGCATATGATCTTCCCATATCACCTCTTAATACTGACGAAAGCCAGTTAAAATACTGCATAAAAAAAGGTCTGTCAAGACCCATTTTAACCCGCATATCTGCAAGAGCCGATGCACTCGGATTTACTCCCGCAGCGGTAAGTCTCACTTCTGCCGGATCCCCTGGCGCCAAATATATAAGACAAAATGAAATAAAGCTTATGCCTATAAGCACAGGTATAAAATATAGGAGTCTCCGACATATCTTTCTATACATTATTTAGATATCCCTTTCCACGTATAAAGATATAAGTACGAACCACCCATCGTCTAAAACCGGCGGTATTACAATCGCATTATTTTTACTAAAATTTGCAAATCACTTGTATTTTATAGTAACAAATATTACTTGTCAAGGTTTTTATTTCCATACTGGTATCTCTTTCCGTTGATACCCATATCCTGCAACCAATACTTTATAATCTGTCCATGCTTGCAAGTGAGCACTCCCTCTCATATTGCAGTGCAAGATTATCATAATTAAAAAACTTTACATATTTTACAATTCTGCTATACATAGATCGTTCCATGAGCGAATCAAATTGTCTGCGTCTGCTTTCATCGGCAATAATATAAAAATCGGCACGAAAATCCTGTAGTTCATAGAATTTATCCAACGAATTAGAAATATTCGTAGAATGCTCAACCTCATAGAATCTACATGGCATTTTTCTCTCATTAAACCAGATTACATCCACTGTTTTGGCTCTGCTTGCAATACTTTCATAAGTAAATAGCGGCAACTCCGTTTCTGTTGTTATCTCGGATAATCGCTTTTCAAGGAACAACCTATTCTTATCCTGGTTCGGAACATATGTCCTGAAGTTGTGCATATTTCCAAGCTCAACTATCATTCCCTGATAATACGAATGTGTGAAAGCTTCCACGCTATCCCTATTATTCTCTTGAATATCAAACTTTCTCAGCACTTCCTCCTTAAAATCCGTAAGCGCCCAAAGTCCCGGTTTGATTCTAAAAAATTCATCATTTACCTGAACAATCTGTCTTATGCTCGCCTGAGGTGTCTTTGTTTTCCATGTACTGAAATCCATCAGACGGTTCAATTGTTGAAATGTCGCATATCCACCATTGTTTCTCATGGTTTCTATTACCTGCTGTTTCTGAGTCATAGGCATGCTCCTAGTTCGAATGAATAATGTCTGTGTTTACTACAATGCCTTCTAAACGGCAATTTTTAATTTATCTCTTTGAATTATTGTATACTATTCTATCTTTAATTTTATTTATATTTTAAAACTACTTATTTTTAATCAATATCTGTAATAACTGCTGCTCCTTTTTCTTGTTTGAACAATGAACAAAGCTCACTGATAAAGATATCTAAATCATATAGATATGAACTTTTTAAAACAGTCCTATTTCCATCTTCACCATTTAACACATATCCAAAGTATTTACCCTTTGTAAAAAGTGAATTGATTAATATAGATTCAATCTCAATTAATTCATAAAAAAATATAACTCTTTCTTTATTATATCTTTTTAAGACAATATTATATCTTTTTAAGACAATTGCATTTTCAAACAAATCAATTTGTAGCCATAGATCAAACTCCCAAGGCAGAATAAATTTATTATTTTTTATTTCTTTTATCTGTTTTATCTGTTTTTTTATTAGGATTTGACGGAAACCACCCTTTCTCAACCCTCTTTTCCTGCTCAAAAAGTTCCAGTACGCTCCAGAAGCTTGAGAATCCGGCTATGCCAAGAAGTGAAGAAACTATTTTATTTTCAGTAAAAAATGCCATGATCAGGAAGATAATTCCGGCAATTATAAAAAACGGGAAGATTTTCTTTGAAAAATAATATTCTGCCTTTATAACTATTGGATGGAAAAGACCTATTAATATAAATGCCCCTATCCCGACTATTATTCCATGCAACTTTAGTACCTCCGAAATACTTTTAATAACTTAAGTTTTAATACAGCAGCACAGTGCTATATTTACTACATTTTAACATTATTTACAATATCTTTAAACAGAAAAATATTCCGGTTATGTACTATTTAAAGCACATTAAGGTGCTGCAATGAGTATAACCCGAAACAGCACCTCCATATAATTTAATTTATCTCCTTGGCATTATGACATGCGACAAAATGCCCCGCTTCCAACTCTCTCAAAATCGGAACCTCACATAAACACAATTCAGTTTTATACTCACATCTGGGTGCAAAATTACACCCTCTCATCACATCAGTTAAAGCTGCTTCCTGCACAGACTTAAACTTTCTTTTTTTAACTGCATTTTTAGGATCCGGCAGAGGTATTGAGGAGAGCAGCAGCTTAGTATACGGATGCAGCGGATTTTTAAACAACTCCCTGCTTTTTGCCTTCTCAACTATACGTCCCAGATACATTACACCTATCCTTGTACTTATATATCTGACCATAGAAAGATCATGTGCCGTAAAAAGATATGTAAGACCCAGCTCTTCCTGAAGATCCTGCAATAAATTCACAACCTGTGCCTGTATTGAGACATCAAGTGCGGCTATAGGCTCATCACACATGATAAACTCCGGATTTACGGCAAGTGCTCTTGCAATACCTATCCTTTGACGCTGTCCTCCTGAAAATTCATAGGGAAATTTATGTACATCATCACTACCAAGTCCGACTTTTTCAAGTATATCCTTTATTTTATTGCTCCACTGCCCGCTGTCCATACCTATTCGACGCAGCGGCTCCTCAAGTATCTCCCCTACATTCCAAAACGGATCAAGTGCCATATAAGGATCCTGAAATATAATCTGGAACCGGTTCTCAAGCATCTTAAGCTGTGAAGCCTTTATATGCGTTATGTCCTCACCTTTATAAAATATACTGCCTCCGGTAGGCTCATACATTCTTATAAGAGTTCTGCCGAGGGTAGATTTTCCGCAGCCCGACTCACCTACAAGTCCGAAAGTTTCACCTTTATATATTTCAAGACTTATATCATCAACAGCCTTTATAAAGTTATTTTTTAATCCGAAAAATCCACGGGGCTGAAAATATTTTTTTAATCCCTGTGCTAAAATCAGAATCTCATTTTCCATACTTTTCTCCTGCAAAGGCTGCTTTTAAATCCTCCCCTTTTAAAAAACACATTGACGTATGAGTACTGCTGTATTTTTTTATATCAGGTATTTGCTTAAAGCAAATATCCATCGTATAGCTGCATCTGTCAGCAAACGGACAACCTGCCGGAGGATTTGTAAGTGAAGGCGGAAAGCCCTCTATTGATTTAAGTCTGCTGCCGTCAGCCATCTCAATTGACGGTATTGCCTTTAAAAGTGCCATAGTATACGGATGCATCGGAGTATAAAATATCTCATCTACAGTCCCCTCCTCCATTACAAGTCCGCCATACATTACTACAACCCTCATGCATGTCTGTGCAACAACACCCAGATCATGTGTTATAAGTATAACTGAAGTCCCGTATTCGCCGACTATATCGCCGATTAAATCAAGTATCTGTGCCTGTATTGTAACATCAAGTGCAGTAGTAGGCTCATCCGCTATAAGCAGTTTAGGACTGCACGCCAGAGCCATACCAATCAAAACTCTCTGTCTCATACCTCCTGAAAGCTCATGAGGATACTGTTTTATACATCTTTGAGGATAGGGGATACCGACCTTTTCAAGCATCTTTAAAGCCTTCGCCTGTGCCTGCTTTCTTCCTGTACCCTGATTTCTTACTATAACCTCTTCAAGCTGTCTTCCTATAGTAATTACAGGATCAAGTGAGGTCATGGGATCCTGAAATATCATTGCAATATCCCTGCCCCTTATCTTCCTATACTCTCTTTCACTGAGATTTAAAAGATTTTTGCCACCACTCATAATCAGGTCGGCATCTATATATGCGTTTTCAGGCAGCAGTTTTGTAAACGCCTTTACTGCCACCGATTTTCCGCTTCCTGACTCACCTACAATCCCGACTATCTCTCCCCTGCCTACTTCAATGTTTATACCCCGGACTGCCTGCACCAGCTTTCCCCTACTTTTAAAAAAGACCTTAAGACTCTTAACCTCAAGAATTTTATCAGACATCCTCTTCTCCTGAAATTACCCTAGGTTCGGCAAATACTCTCACAACCTCACCAAGTTTATTAAATGAAAATACCGTAAGTATTATAAATACTCCGGGGATTATTGCCATATATGGTGCTTTTTGTAAAAATTTCTGTGAACTTTGCAAAAGACTGCCCCAGCTTGACATAGGTGCAGACACACCTTTGCCTAAAAAACTTAAGGCACTTTCAACCATTATAGCAGAAGCTATAGAAGCTGTTGAGGCTGTTATAACGGTAGGAAAAACGGCAGGAAGTATATGTGTAAACATAATCCTCCACGGATTTACACCTATAAATACGGCATATTTTATATAATCCCTCTCCTTAACCGAAAGCACCTCGGAACGTATAAGCCTTGCAATTTCCATCCAGCCTAAAACCCCTATAACAAGTATAAGTGAAATCAATCCCTTTTTAAAAACCATGCTTATAACCATAACCATTATTATCCAGGGAATTGATGACAGCACATCCACAAAACGCATTAAAACAGTATCAATTATACCTCCGAAATACCCTGATGCCATCCCTGCACCGACACCTATAAATATTGATGTAAACATTGCCAATATACCTACAAGAAGTGATACTCTCCCGCCATATAAAACTCTCATAAAATAATCCCTCCCCATATCATCCGTTCCAAACCAGTGCAAAGATGAGGGAGGTTTCAGCTTCCCCGTTACATCTATCGCATTAGGATCATTGGGAGAAAACACTACAAATATACTTATAAGAAGTATTACCGATATGTATACAAGTGAAAATATCGCCTGTTTATTATTTTTAAATTCCCATATAAGATTTTCAATCCTTCTGCCCGGCTTTGCCTTGGCTTTGGTATTTGAGCTGTTCATTTTTAAAATCCTCTTTAATTAAAGATGAATCGGGATCTTATTTCTAAAACCCCGATTTTATTTTTATCCTGGTTCCTTTATTCTCGGATCAACTATGCAATATAATATATCTGATAAAAGATTCCCGATTATAACAAGACTTCCTGAAAGCACCAGTATATCCATAACTATGGGATAGTCAAGTGCATCAACCGATTTTAAAAAATACTGTCCTATACCCGGCCATGAAAATATACTTTCAGTTATAACGGCTCCGGTTACAAGCATAGGCAGTGCCATGCCCAGCTTTGTAACAAGCGGCAGCAGAACATTTCTTGCAACATGTTTAAATAAAATCTCATACTTTGATGCACCAAATGCCCTCTGTACAAGCACATAATCCTCCTTAAGCTGACTTATCGCCAGGGCTCTGACATATCTTGTAAGATCAGGTAGAAATGATATCACAAGAACCGTATAGGGCATTATAAAATGTCGTATATAATCCGTAAATGAATTTTCCTTCCCTATGGTATGCATACCTATAAACGGCAGGAGTTTTAATTTATAGCCAAGTATGTACATCATTATCATCGCAAACCAGAAAGTCGGGACTGCAAGCCCTACCGAACACATACCGTCTATAAGCTTATCCTGCCATCTGTTTCTGCAGCTTCCGGCAATAAGACCAAGTATTATTGCAAGTGTATAGGCTGTTAAATAGGACGGGAGTATAAGCTTTATTGTAGCCGGGATACGCACCATTAAATCATATTTTATCTTTGTATGAGACAGGAGGGAGTAACCGAACTCCCCCCTGCATATATTTTTAAGCCACCTTATATACTGAACCGGCACAGGATCATTTAAACCGTACTCCTGTCTTATAGCATCTATTTCTACCTGTGTCATGTCAGGAGTAGTAAGTGCATCTATCGCATCATAAGGTGCCAGATTTATTAATGCAAAACATATAATAGTAATTAAAAGCATTAGAGGCACTGCCTGGAGTATGCGTTTTACTATATATCTTAACATTACCTACCTCATTTTATTTTAAGTTATACATATTCTAAATGTTTATACTTATGTTTATTTAAACTTAAGCTTTGACAAATCTCCAAAAGTATAGATAGGCACAAGCTTTGCCTCATCCACTCCGTCAAGCCTCTTTGAAGTTACAAGAGTCCTTAGGTTGGTTCCAAGCGGATAGTATATAGCTTCTTCAGATACAAGTTTCTGTACCTTGTCATAGATCTCTTTGCGCTTACTTTCATCAAGTGTTGCATTGCCCTCTTCAAACAGCCTGTCTATTTCTTCATTATGGAAATTAAGTCTGTTATCTTTTTTTGATGAAAATAACATAGCAAATGTATCAGGATCGCTTCCCATAACATAACCGCCTATAAACATATCATAATCAGTAACCGTATTGTCATTAGTCAGCTTCATATAAGCCGGAGTATTTACACCGCTAAGCTCAACCTGTATACCCGCCTCCTTAAGCTCCGACTGTATTGTAAGTGCCATCCTTTCATGCATGCTGTCTTCGGATATATAGCAAAGTTTTAAGTTTTTAGCTCCGTCTTTAGTCAGCTCCTTTGCCTTTTCAACATCATGCTCCCATTTCTGTACTTTATCGGTATAGTATTTGTTATCAAAAGGCAGAAATGAATATCCAAGCTCGTAAAATTTCCTGTCGGTATACGCCGCAAGCAGAATTTCATCTCTGTCAAGAGCATAAAGCACACCCTCACGGTATTTTTTATCCTTCATTTTTTCACTTGCCGAATTAAGCCTTATATACGGTACTCTGCCCTCACTGTAATTATGAATTTCAAAGGCTTCATTATCAATATACGGTTCAAGAAGGTCAGGCGGCACTATCATGGCATCCGCCTCACCTGCCTGCATCGTAAGATTTGCAGTATCCGACTGCTCTATATTTCTGTATATAATAGTATCAATTGCAGCCTCTCCCTTTACATAATAAGGATTCTTTTTAAATTTAATATATTCACCTGTTTTATACTCTTCAAATACATAAGGTCCTGCACCCACAGGCTTTTCTTCAATCAAATTTACATCAAATGATGCTCTGCCTTCAAATATATGCTTAGGAAGTATACTTACCTCATCAGAAAGCATCTCCGCCGCACTGGCACTTACAGCCGGCAGCTTAAATATAACAGTTGTATCATCTTGTTTTTCCACCTTGATAGGTTTATCCCCTACATAAAGATTTTGTGTACTTTCATTGATTTTCTCATATGTAAACACTATATCATCAGCTGTAAGAGGCTGCCCGTCGCTCCATTTAAGACCGTCTTTAAGCTTCATAGTATAGCTTAATCCGTCCTCAGAAGCTTCCATACTCTGTGCAAGTATATAATCATAAGTTCCGTCAGAATATATATGATATGCCGGTGCGTAAACTGCATGTGCAAGCATAAGACCCCACCTGTCGTCTGCGGTCATAGGGTTAAAACTGTTCCCCGTATCACCCTGTACTATATAGGTAAATACGGACTCTCCGCCTGATGCCGCCCCGTTTTTGCCGCTGTCGGATGCCTCTTCGCCTTTTGCACTGCCGTTTTGCAGACTTTCCTTAGATGTGCCTGAGCCGGTATTTCCCCCACCCGAACATGCAGCTGTAAGAGCTGCGGCGACTGCAAAAATTGACAGGACTTTTATAAGTCTTTTTTTCATAATCTTCTCCTTAAAATTAAATAATCGTCTTTAAAGTTTTAATATTTGTTAATAACATACTAAAAACTTCGTATTTTAACATTATAAGTTAAAAAGCGGAATATTGCAAGACGGCAGTACCGTCCGTCTCAATTATTATGCTGCTTGTATAAAAACATCTCAGTGCATCCATCATATATTTAAGATCCTTTGCACCTGCACTTTCATAGGGGGAATGCATTGCAAGCTGGGCAAGCCCTATATCAACTGACGGCAGCGACACATGAGAACCTGATATATTTCCGAGTGTAGAGCCCCCGGGAAGTCTTGAATTATTAAAATAGTTCTGTGATAATGCTCCCGCTTTTTTACATATTTTTTCAAATACCGCTGAAGTAAATGCATCCGTTGTATAGCGTGTACTGTGTTTAATAACTACACCGCCATTTAATATACATATATTTGTAGGATCCGATCTGTCAGGGTAATTAGGATGATAGGCATGTGCATTATCTGCAGAAATCATAAAACTTCCCTGTATTGCCATAATCCTTTCTTCATCATTTTTTCCTGAAGCAAAACATATACGGCTTATGCAGTCATATAAAAATGTCGAATCGGCACCCTGCCTTGTAAGACTGCCTATCTCCTCATTATCAAACACTGTTAATACTGTGCAATTATCTTTATTTTCAGATTCCAGAAATGCGCAAAGACAGGTATATACACACTCAAGGTCATCAAGTTTAGGTGCCGCTATAAATTCACTCTCTGCACCGAATATACAGCCTCTCATACGGTTATACATATATAAATTATATGAGATTATATCTTCTTTTTTTACACCTGCGCTTTCTGCCGCAAGTTTCAATAAATCGGCTTCATTTCCTCCGAATAAAGGCAATGTATCCTTTTGAGGATTTAATTCAATCCCTTTATTTACATCACGGTTCATATGTATGGCAAGGCTCGGTATTACAAGCAGATCTTTTTTTATGTCTGCAAGCACTGTTTTAACACCCTTTTTTGTATCTATAACAAGCTTTCCGGCAACAGAAAGGGGTCTGTCAAACCAGAGCCCAAGCTGCATACCTCCATATACTTCAGTATTCAGACTTGTATAGCCTTCTTTTAATCTTATCTCAGGCGAAGTTTTTATCTTAAAATTCGGCGAATCTCCATGAGGTGAAGATATTGAAAATGATTTAAATTTTCTTCCCGGAAATTTAAAGGCAAATATAGATGTCATATTTCTTGTAGTAAAATATTTTCCTCCGGCTTCAAGTTCCCACTTTTTTGTTTCGTCAATCTCCTTAAACCCCTGTTTAAGCAGCCTTTCCTTTACTGTATAAACGGTATGTGCTGCACTTGGACAATTTTCTATAAAATCAAAAAAATCATTAATCACGGCAATTTTTCTCCTTATTATTTTATTTTTATTTTTTGTTTTTTATATTAATAATCATTTTTATTACGCTGACTTAAAATACTTTTCAACTATCCTGCTTAAGCTGTTCTGCCGCTTTAAAAAACTTTTTTTCAATAAAGAGCTTTATATTATCTGCAAATACATCATGCTCTGCATTTTCAGCTTCATCAAGATAAATTCTTGCACAATACAATATAAAATTTGACATAAGCAAAGTAAAAATTTTTAAATCAAGCTGCAGAAAAAGACCGCTCATTTCAGCATCTAAAACCTGTTTTTCAAGTACACGCATAAAACCTTTCTGAAGATGCAAAAAAAGTATGCCGTCTTTATTTATCTCAAATATCTTTTTATATTGAGCTTTATTCAAATCTATCTTTTCAATCAGTATATTAATGAAATCTGCCGTTGTCTGCGGACTGTAAAAAAATACAGTATCGGATTTAACACGGTTTTCCTCAATAAATATATCTATTGAATGATTAAGCAGGTCAAACTTATCTTCAAAATATCTGTAAAATGTGGAACGTGGTATCATAGCTTCCTTACAGAGCCTTGTAAGAGTGATTTTTTCAAAAGGTATATTTCCAAGCAGTCTAAAAAGTGCCGTTCTTAAAAGAGCTGATGTCCTTAGAGCCGCTATACCTGTTTTACGATTAATATAAACACCTTTATCACTGTCCGTTTTAACGGTTTCGGCATCCATTTTACCATCAGATGCTTTAATACAGCCTTTCTTATATAATTTATCTTGCATATTTTTCAATTAATCAATTCCTTTTAAAAACTTATTTTATTACTTTTATTTTAGTACACTTTTAAAAATATGTCTCATATGGCACATTTTAAAAATTCTAATTCTTGAATATTTTTGCATAATAATAAATAATAGTCAAGACCTGAGGCAACCGCTTTAGAGAAACACTGATTATATGTTATATGAGGATTGATTTTATGAATAATACAAAAAATAACGCTGCAGATACATTTATGATGAAGCTTGCCTCATTTATAGTTAATAAAAGGGCTGCTTTTTTAGTTTTTTTTACAATTGCATGTATATACTGCATTACCTGTATTTCAAAAGTAGAGATTATAAACGAACTTACAGAATATCTGCCTGAGAGTGCACAGACAAAACAGGGCATTGATATTATGGACAGTGAATTTACTACACTTGGCAGTGCAAAAATACTTGTAGCCAATATCACATATGAAAAAGCTTTATTGCTCTCTAAAGAAATCAAAAATATAGACGGCATCTCATCCGTTAAATTTTATGACAGAGACGATAAGGACTATGATAAAAAGGAAATAAGTGATTATTACAAAGATGCATCAGCACTTTTTACACTGACATTTGATGAAGCTGAAGATACTCCGCTTTCCCAAAAAGCGATAGCCTCTGTCAGAAAACTTCTATCAGACTATGATGCATATGTCTACACAACAGTTGACAAAGATGATGCTGCAAGTTTAAAAAATGACATGAAGCTTATATTGGTACTTGTAGCATTTATTATACTGATGGTACTTTTATTTACTTCAAATACCTATATGGAGATACTTATATTTCTTATAGTATTTGTAGTATCTGCAATACTTAATATAGGTACAAATTTTATATTTAAAAATGTATCATTTGTAACCAATGCAGTTGCAACCGTACTTCAGCTTGCCATGTCAATAGATTATGCAATTATCTATTTCCACAGATTTACCGAAGAAAGGCAGCACCTTGACAGCACACATGCAGCCAAGCTGGCACTTAGCAAAGCTATAATTGAAATATCGTCAAGCAGCCTTACAACTATATCAGGTATGCTTGCACTTATGCTTATGCAGTTTCGCATAGGCATGGACATGGGGCGTGTACTTACAAAAGCAATAGTTCTCAGTATGCTTACCGTCTTTTTACTTATGCCTGCACTTATAATACTGTTTTCAAAAGCAATAGATAAAACACGACATAAAAGCTTTGTACCGTCAATCAAACTATGGGGAAAGCTTGTAGTAAATACAAGATTTATAGTGCTTCCGATATTTGCGGCAGCACTTATAGGAGGATATATATTTTCATCAAGAGTTTCATATATATATGATGTTAATTCAATTAAATCCGAGAAAAAAACTGAATATATAAAATCAAAGGAACGCATAGACAAAACCTTTAAAAATTCCAATGTAATGGCAGTAATAGTACCTAAAGAAGACTATTCAAAGGAAGCACAGCTTATAAAATCCCTTGAGGAAAATATACCTGAGATAGAATCCGTTACAGGTATGTCAAATATAAAGGTTGGAGCCAATGAGGAATATACTCTTGTTGACAGCCTTAATCCTCGTGAATTTGCTGAAATCGCAGATATGGATTTAGATCAAATGAAACTTTTATTTAAGTTTTATGTTGCTGAAAACGGTCAATACGGAGCACTGCTTAAAAATATAGATGACTACCGAATACCTATAATCTCCCTTATAGATTTTATACATGAACAGAAAGAAAAACGTGCATTTGAACTTAGTGATGATATCTCAAAAGATATAGATAAAATATATAATGATGTAAGTGATGCAAGAAAACAGCTTGAGGGAGAAAAATATTCAAGGATTATATTCCTGCTTAATACGCCTGTTGAGGGTACTGAAAGCTTCGCCTCTGCCGACCGTGTTAAAGAGACAGTTTCAAAATATTATAATGAAAGCTATGTTGTAGGCGATGTTACAAGTAATGAGGAATTAAGCACTTCATTTAAAACTGACAATGTTAAAATAAGTATACTTACAGCACTTTTTGTCGGTATGGTACTTTTATTTACATTCCAGTCAGCAGGACTTCCGTTCATGCTTATACTTACAATACAGGGAAGTATATGGATAAATTTCTCTATCCCCTACCTTTCAGGCTCAAACCTGTTTTTCTTAAGCTATCTTATAGTAAGTGCCATACAGATGGGTGCCACCATAGATTATGCCATAGTTATAACAGGGCGTTACCTTGAACTTAGGAAAACCATGCCCGATAAAAAAGAGGCTGCCATAGAAGCGCTTAATCAGGGATTTCCTACTATAATAACATCAGGAACCATTATGGTGTGTTCCGGATTTTTAATAGGGAAGATAACCTCAAATGCCACAATAGCTTCTCTTGGAAAGACCCTCGGCATGGGAGCTATGATTTCAATAATACTTGTAATGAGTGTACTTCCTCAAATACTTATAGTATTTGATAAACTTATAGATCTCTCCCATTTTGTGAAAGGAGGAAAAACAGATGAAGATTTTGAAACTCAGGAATAAATATACAGATTTTATTTTTAAAAAATCCTCTAAGACTCAATATGATATTTTAGACGGCTCTAAGAATTTCATGATAAAAAAACGTATAGCAATCAGAAAAATCGCTTCAATACTTACAGCAGCGGCAATTATATTTAAAACAGCCTTTTTACCGGTTTTATCATATGCAGCCGCTGACTTTAAGACGGATACTTCTGTAAACCTAAAGCCTTTTAGTATCATACATGGTGTATATGCCGGTACCTTTCGCAATAACTTATCAGTATATAATACTTATGCGGATATAAATTTAATGACTGATGAGGCAGGTACAATACATATAAAAAATGAAGATGAATTTTTACTGTTTGCATCATTATGCAGCAGTGATGAATTTTCCGAAGGGCGACAATTTGCGCTTGAAGCGGATCTTGATTTTACACAAATCAGCTTTAAATCAGTACCTGTATTTGCAGGAAATTTTGAGGGAAACAGCCATACCATAAAAGGTATATTCATGCAGATATCAGGTGAATCAAACGGAGTATTCAGGTATAATGAAGTTTCGGGGATTATAAAAAACCTGAATATAGGAGGCGATTTATCACTTGATTCAGCACCTGATACTAAAAAAAGCGGCGGAATATGTGGTATAAATAAAGGACGCATAGAGAACTGTACTTTTAGCGGAAGTATATCATCACTTGAGGATGTAGGCGGAATATGTGGTATAAACGAAACAGGGGCGGTTATAGAAGCCTGCATAAATTACTCAGCCGTAAACGGCAATAAACGTATAGGCGGCATATGCGGATATAATAACGGCAATATAATCTCCTCACTAAATAAAGGAAATATAAATACTTCAGACCGGGATATGGCTGAAGATGATAAAAATTTTAATCCGGAGAATATAAAAGAAGCCGCAGATATAGAAAAAATCCAGGACGGCGGCGGCATAGCAGGCTATTCAGGCGGAAATATAATTTTATGTATAAATGAAGGAAATGTAGGATACAGACATAAAGGCTATAATGTAGGCGGTATAGCAGGCAGACATTCAGGTATAATCACAGAATGTATAAACAGGGGTACTATCACAGGCCGCAAGGATACCGGAGGCATAACAGGTCAGTTTGAACCCTATCTTAATATAGTTTATAACCGTGATACATTTGACAATGTTGAAGATGAACTTGATGAGATCTCAAGGCTTGAGCGTTCATTGTCGGAAAATATAGAAAGCACTGCCGATAACTCGGCACAGCATATGGACAATGCAAGAGATATAATTAATAATATTAAAACATCAGGGCGTTCAAATAAAACCGAATTAAAAAACGATAGAGATTCATTCAGACAAGACCTGAATCAAAAGCTGGATTTAGTAGATTCACTTGCCGATACCATTGATTCAGATATCGAAAATTCGCCTATGAGAGATAGCTTTTATCCTATAAGAGATGATATAAATGATTTAAAATCAAATATAGATAAATTAAAATCAGGGGAATGGGATAATGAAAATAATAATATAATAAGCAGAATTATAAATCTTAAAAAGCTCATAGAAAATATAAACCAGACAGCCGATAACCTTTCAGATGATACCAACAGGCTTTTAAATGAAGGTGTTGATAATACATTAAATAATGTTGATACGCTTAAGGAAAATATAAGAAAACTCTATGAAGAGTTTAAGGGTATAAGTGATCTGTCCTCTGCTTATATAAATAAGCTTAATGATACCCTTGATAATGCCGACAAAGATATATCAGCCGATGTTGACAGACTTTCATCCGAGCTTGACTCTTTATCAAAAGATGTAAAATCAAAAAAAGAAAATATAAGATCTGATAAAAGAAATATTGAAAACAGTATTGACAATATACAAGACAGTATAAAGAATGAAAAAGAAAATACACGCTCAGAGCCTGATAGTAAAAAAGACAACAATCTTTTGCTCTTTAGTGATGCATCTGATGATTTGTCCTCCTATGAGGGAAATGGCATGATTAAATGCTGTGAAAATACGGGAAATATAATTTCAGACTACCAGGGAGGGGGCATAGCAGGAAATATAGGAATAGATATAGCAGCAGACCCTGAATATGATATAGACACACAGGGCAGCAAAAGCTTTAATATAACAAGAAATGCATATGCAGTACTGAGTCTGTGTAAAAATCTCGGTAATATAAAAGTGAAAAATGACTATGCAGGCGGCATAGTAGGAAAAGCAGGTATAGGTTTAATTAAAGACTCACAAAACTACGGCGATGTGGCATCTGCTGACGGAAGCTATGCAGGCGGTATAGCCGGAAGCAGCCAAGGCTCTATAAGCGCAAGCTGGAGCATGGGAGAAGTCGATGCAAAAAGCTATATAGGAGGTATAGCAGGTTTGGGAAATACTTTAAAGGATAATTATGCCATGGCGTTTATAAAAAATACCGACTCTGAATTTACAGGCAGTATAGCCGGCTATATAAAAGAAGATGCAGACATGTCAGGCAATATATATGTTAATTCAGGCATAGGTGCCGTTGATAGAATTACAAGAAAAAAACAGGCAAGAGGGATTGACTATTATAGCTTTATATCCGGGGAAAATGTACCTGAAAATTTCAAGCACCTTAAAGTTGTATTTGAAACCGATGATATACTGCTTAAAACACTGGAATTAGATTACGGAAATTCAGTAGATATATCAGCCTATCCTGAGGTACCTGAAAAAGACGGTTACTATTATATGTGGGAATATGCAGACCTTTCAAATATAACACAGAATAAAAGAGTAAAAGCATACTATCTGCCATGGAAAACAACCATAGCGTCCTCAGATGACGAAAGACCGCTGCTTCTTGCAGAAGGTAATTTTCTGCCTGAAGCAAGACTTGTAATAAATAACGGTATTAATAATGACAGTATTTCCGAAAAAAATAAAACAAAGATAGCAACACCTGAAGGTTTTAAGCTGAAAGCTGCCTATTCACTTAATATAGAAAACGCTCCTACAAACGCCAATTATATATATCACCTTTATGTTAAAGGAGCTGATGCCGGGTATAGAATAGGAATCATAAATACTGACAGCAAAAAATATACGGTTTCACTGCTTGAAAGCAGCACTGACGGCAATTATATATTATTTAATGCAGGTGCAAATGCACAAATTGCGGTTTTAAAAAAGGATTATGTAAAACCGGCAGCACTTATTTTTGCTTTCGTTTTAATAGCAGCCGGTACAGCCGCATATATTATAATTAAAAAAAAGGCTTAATTAAAAGGAAAGTTAATTAAATTTTATGCTCCCCGACATGTTCAAACACCGGGGAGCATAATTTAGTCTGTCTTAAATTAAATTATAAAATTAAATTATAAAATCAAGTTATATAATTGATTTATATAAATTAATTTATCTAATTAAGTTCTTCCATTATCTCCTCTGCCTTAAAGTCTTCATTTATTACTCCGCTTTCCTTCATCCACTTAATGGCACTTTCCCATTCATCTTTATTCTGTGAAAGAAATTTTGCCTTATCCGTTTCCATCATAGGAAGAAGTACATTTAGACTTTTATCCTCAACAGATTTTGAAAGCGGGAAATTTTCATCATTTTGGTTATCTATTATAAGGTTAACAGCTTCATCAGGATTATTTTTTACATCTTCAAAACCTTTTTTACAGGCTCTTATAAAACGTGTATATTTATCTTTATTTTTTTGAAGATTATTTTCGCTTGTTACCATTATAAGACCGTAAAATTCAGGCACTCCGAATTCTGAAGGCTTTATGTAACCTACATCAAAACCGTTGTCTTCAAGCTGCGGGATTTCATGGTTGAGCACACATCCATAGGTTGCATCGACCTGTTTTGTAGTCATGGAACTCATAAGATCAAAACCGACATCAACCATTTCCACATCATTCATTGTAAGGTTGGCAGATTTTAATATTTGTTTCATAATGGCATCAGTTGAACCTGTGCTTGAATATCCTATGGTTTTTCCTTTAAAATCCGCAGGCGATTTTATACCCGTTTCATTTAAATATGTTATAACAGCATTCGGTTTTTGAAGTACCGCACCTATAACCTTTACAGGTATATTTTCATTAGCCTTTGCTATTATAGCATCTTCCTGATAATAAAGCCCTATATCCGCCTTTCCTGCAGCAGTCATTGTAATTGGATCCGAGGCATTTGACGGGAATATAATATTAATCTTAAGCCCCTCATCGGCAAAATATCCCTTACTCTGAGCTTCATACAAAAATGCATGTACTGCATTCGGATACCAGTCAAGTACTATATCGATATTCTCCTCTTTATCCTTAGATTTATCCTGTGAACTTACGCCGCTTTTTTCCGGGTCTGCATTTGAATTTGAACCCTTTTCCGAGTCCGAGATACTTCCCTGCGAAGATGCGGCACCTGAATTTTCACCACAACCCGAAAGCAAAAATACCAAGAGCGACATGGCACTTACGGTAAGTATAAAACCCGTATATGCCTTTATAGTTTTTGCAAAATTTTTAATCATATTACTTTACTCCTTTAATAGTTAGTCTTTATATACGCATTATTATGCGAATTTTTATTTTTTAATTTTCTCCTCTCCAGCGCACCGCTTTTTTTTCTATTAAAGCCGCTATGCCTGCCATAATCATAGCCATTGCTGACAGAATAACTATGGGAGCAAATACACCGGCACCGTCAAGCTGAGTCATCATACGTCTTGAAAAATATCCCAGACCGCTTTTTGCACCAAGCCACTCCCCTATGGCGGCACCTATTACACTCATAGGTATTGCCATCTTTATAGCAGAAAAAAAGTATGGAAGTGCACATGGTATTTTAATTTTTAAAAAAATATCCATCTTTCCGGCACCATAAGTTTTAAGAAGCTCCGACATGCCTGTATTTGCCGAACGAAATCCGTCATATACAGTTATTGCAATAGGGAAGAATGTTATAAGCACAGTTACAAGTACCTTGCTCCATATACCGTATCCGAACCACAATACAAAAAGAGGTGCTATCGCAGTTGTAGGTATGGTCTGTGATATAACTACTATCGGATAAAACATATTTTTGATTATACTGCTTAAATCCATTGAAATTGCAAGTGCAAGCCCTAAAACAAGGGATATGGCAAGACCTATAAGCGTAACCTTAAGTGTCGCCGGAAAATGCACTTTAAAGAGCGGCGTCCTAAGCTCCCAGATTTTTTTTAAAATCTGGACAGGGGAAGGTATTATATAAGCGGCATTAAGGTTCATAGCCGCCGCCTGCCACAGCATAAGCAGCACCAGTATAAATACTGCCGGCAGCAGTGAGGCACTTATATTATTTTTTATTTTAACTCTCATATACTATACCTTCTGCTGCCTCCTTAAAATATTTATAAGTTCATTTTTAAGTTCTATTATTTCAGGCTTGTCAAGTATTTGCCTGCTTCTTGGACGTCCTGCCGGCACAATTATCTCTTTAAGACTTTTTATAGGAGTTTCTTCAACTACAAATATACCAGAGGACAGAAAAAGTGCTTCATCTACATCATGTGTTATAAACAGTATTGTTTTATGATGTTTTTCCCACTGTTCTAAAAGCCACTCCTGCATTGAAATTCTTGTAAGAAAATCAAGTGCCGAAAAAGGCTCATCAAGCAGCAAAAGTTCATTGCCTGTAAGCATGGTCCTTGCAAATGCCGCCCTCTGTCTCATACCGCCTGAAAGCTCATCAGGCATTTTGTTATAACAATCCTCCAATCCCACATCCTTTAGAGCTTTACATGCAAGCTCCCGCCTTTTTGTTTTAGAGCAGTTTTTTAACGCTTTATTCACTTCAAGAGGAAGCATAACATTGTCTCCTACACTCCTCCACGGAAAAAGCATATCCTTTTGAGGCATATAACCGCATCTCATCTTTAATGTCGAGGCATCTTTACCGTCTATAAATATCGCCCCCTTCTGCGGCCTTAAAAGTCCGTTTATAAGCCTAAACACAGTGCTTTTTCCACATCCGCTAACTCCAAGTATGCAGTTGAAAGAGCCTCGTTTTACTGAAAATGAAAGTCCGTCTGCAGTATCATATTCATCACCCGGGTATCTGTAAGATATATCCCTAAGTTCAAGCATTGTCAGGCTCTCCCTCCCATGCCATATTCCAAAATTCAAGTTCATATTTACTGCAGTTTACAAATATAGTTTCAAGTCTTTTATACTCAGCTTCACTTATATTTTCAGTCAGCCTGTTCATCAGATTCATTAGCATAATATTATTTGACTGAAACACTTCGCCTGCATAGCCGTCTATCCATTGTCCGAAAAATTCATGTTCAGTATTTTTTTTGTCTTCGGCAAGATACTTTCCTATCTTTGCATAGCTCCATGAGCATGCAAGTATAGCTGCCGTTATATCGGCAATACCGCCTCTTTCACTCTCTGCAAGCATATAGCTTGTATATGATATATTGTTAAGTGCCGGTTTAACATTTAATATATCCCTTTCGCTTATTCCTATTCGTGCCATATAGGATTTATGTATTTCCATTTCTTCATTCAGTATATCATCTATACTTTTTGAAAATATCCTAAGAATTTCATGATCATGTGCCTTTGTAACACCAAATGCAAAAACTTTTGCATATTCAAAAAGGTAGAGATAGTCCTGAAGCATGAAATACCTGAATTTAGATATCTCAAGACTTCCATCTCCCATTCCCTTTATAAAAGGGTGTGAATAATACTGCTCCCATATATGGCATGCCGCATTATAAAATCTGTCAGTTGTATTCATAAAAATCCCCTCCTTCCACTTCTTTAAATTTAATTAGATATAAAAAAACCGGACATACCTAGGGGTTACTCGGCATATCCGGAATTAGCTTACAAATCCCTACGTTGGCATTACCCAAATCAGGTTATAAAGGTCGAAGTTTGATTACTCCCTCTCAGCCTGCTTTACAAGCTCCCTTATAGAATGATTTAATGTTCTTTTATTTGTTCTTTTTATTTATGCAATTATTTTAACATATCTGTTTTGACATGTCAATTTTTTATACATCTTGTTGTGCATTTGGCAGAATAAAATTTATTTTTATAAATTCTGCACAGCCAGCTCAAACTGATGCTTTATCTCACCTGCCGAATATAAAGAGCCTGTGGCACATATTATATCATCACTTACTGCTGTGGAAATCATATATCTCACGGCATCCGATATCGCATAAAAAGCGGCAGTCTTTATATCACATATATTTTTTATAATTCCAATCATCTCATCCGCATTACATGCTCTTTCTGACGGAGGAGTTATTACCGCAATTTCACAGGCATAATTCTTTATATCGTTTATAATTTCATTTATATTTTTATCGGATAAAATCCCAAGTATAAACCTTATCTTTTTTCCCGGAAAATACACTTTAAAGCTTTTTAGTGTTTCTCTAACTCCGGCAGGATTATGTGAGCCGTCTATTATAAAGTATGGATCTTTTGATAAAAATTCAAATCTTGCATGCCATCTGACATTTAAAAGACCTTTTTTTATAATATCGTCCGTAATTTTAAATCCTTTTTGTGCCAGTACATTAAGTGCATCTATAGCCAGTGCGGCATTTCCCGGCTGATAAAGACCTAAAAGCTGCAGCTTTATACCCTTTATACCTTTATAATCAAATTCAGTAAAGTTAATACCGGTTTTTAAATTTTCTATCTCATCAGGTCTGCTTATATGCAGCATGCAGCCCCTTTGAGTGCATATATCTTTAAAAAGCTGCATTACCCGACTATTTCTGCCGTCTATAACAACATCCGTTTTTTCTTTTATAATTCCTGCCTTTTCAGCCGCTATCTCCTCTATTGTATCTCCCAATTCATTGACATGGTCCATATCAATAGTAGTTATAACCTCGGCTTCAGGCATACTTATAACATTTGTCGAGTCAAGCCTGCCGCCAAGCCCGGTCTCAAGAACCACTATATCGCAGCCACTATTATAAAAATACTCAAATGCCGCTGCTGTAAGTATTTCAAACTGGCTTGCCTCCTCACCCATTTTTAAAGCAGCCTCTCTGACTCCTGTTATAAGCTCTGCAAATACATCATCCTCTATATCTGCACCGTCCACATTAAATCTCTCATTTATCTTAACAAGATGCGGAGAAGTATAAAGACCGGTTTTATAACCTGCCTCATAAAGCACCCTTGCTATACAGGCAGCTACGGAGCCTTTGCCGTTAGTACCTGCTATATGTACAAACTTAAGCCTGTTTTGAGGGTTTTTCATAATATTAAGCAACTCAAAGGTTCTTGACAGCCCAAGTTTAGAACCTACCTTAGCTACTTCATCAAGCCAGGCCAGTGTCTTGGCATATGTCATCTGATCTCGCCCTTCAATACGATTTTTCTAAATGCGGAATTTGACAGAAGTGCAAATAATACAGAAGCTTCTACAAACGGTACTATACTATATACAATTATCCTTGCAGGCAGTATTGCCATAAGTGTCTTGCCATATAACACTGAAAGCCAGTATGTAGTCCATATCATCTTTGCTATTATATTTACACAAAATGTAAGTGCCGCTATACTTATAAATCCCGGTTTTTTTAATATCCGGCTTCTTGCCAATCCTGCCACAAATCCCATAAACATAGGGGAGAGCATAAGCACAAGATCAAATCCCTGTCCTCGCAGCAAAGCTCCTGCAAAATCGGCAACACCGCCCACTATAAGCCCTGATATAGGACCGAACATAAGCCCTGCCAGCATTATAGGTATATTTCCGAACTCTATCCTTACTGTGGGCATAGGATAAATCACAAAAAATCTTGTAAGAATTATGCTTATAGCCGCAAGCATTGATAAAACGGTAATCTTTTTTACCGTCAAGCCTTCTTCATAAAACATCGTTCTGTCTACAACAGATTTTTTATCTATTGTAATTGCTTCGGCTTTTTTAATTTCATGTGAATTATCCGGATTATTTGATTCTTTAAATTTACCTTCCTCAAACATAAAAAAAGACCTCCTCATATTTCACGTGCTACATATGGATATGTCGGCTGTCTTTTTAATCCCTTATGCAGCAGCGGGATAGAAAACCAAATCGCACACCATAGTAAAAAGTCGCTACCCGGTGCTTTCGTCCTTTCGACAACTCCCCGTCAAAAGGCACTTTTCGCTTAGCTTTCTGCTCTGCTAATAAATAACTATAAAGTTTTAAATTGCTGCTTATACTGTATATATAGACATACAGCACAGGCATACACTCTTCATTATTTAATTGCCGACTAGAATCATATCATACTAATCTTTTCAATGCAAGATATAAATAAAATGATATCAGATTTGATATCACTTTTGATATCCGATTTAAATCAAAACTATAGAATACTAAATTTATAAAATCATACTATTATTGTATGAATTACATTATAGTTATTTTTTTTAGCAGTATTTTATTGAATTTTTAAAAATTTTGCTTCCCGTCTATATATTTTTTCTCTAAAATTTTGTATAATTTATTATATGATACAAGTGTCAAAAGTATAAAAATTCAATGCAAGCTTGCTTGCAATAGAATTTATTATCTTTTGACACACAAAAAATATGAGTAAGTAGCCATTTTTTGTGAAAAAATGAGCGAATTACGAATATTTTCTGTAGGGATTGCGAGAAGCGAAGCTGTAGCAATCCTGTATCAATAGGTGTCAAATACTTTTGACACCTACGTCATTATATAGGAACGGTGATATCCTGATTAACCGGTATGGCAAAAATAATAGGTATAAATCACGCTCAGTTTATACAGGCTTATATACTAACTGATAAATGTATGCTGTATTTAGAAATATTAATCAGATAGCAGTCCTATATAAAATGACCATCTATATGGTTGGTAAAACAAAATATTAAGATGGAGGGAAATTTATGTGCAATAACAAAGTAAAAGATGATTTTACTGAACTTAAGCATATCATTGATGAAACCGGACATGAGGAATCGGCACTTATAAGTATTCTTCATAAAACGCAGGAATATTACGGCTATATACCACGACAGGCACAGGGCTTTATAGCCCATGAGCTTAAAATTCCGGCTTCAAAGGTTTATGGAGTAGTATCGTTTTATTCCTATTTTGTAGAAAAGCCAAAGGGCAAATACCAGATAAGTGTATGTCTCGGAACAGCCTGTTATGTTAAAGGAGCGGCGGATGTCCTTAAAAGGCTTGAAAGTGAACTTGGCATAAAATTCGGTGAAACCACGCCAGATCTTAAATTTTCAATAGCACAGACAAGATGCCTCGGAGACTGCAGCAACGCCCCCGTGCTTATGATAAATGATAAGCTTTACAGTAAAGTATCACCTGATGAAATACCTCTTATACTTGAAAGCTACAAAGAGGAGGTATCATCATGACAAGCAGCTCACTTAAATACAGTAAAGATAATACTGATAAAAGGCTTGATTATAATTCATTAAGGCAGTTAAAGGAAGAAGCCTATAAAAACTTAAAAAAACGTGTACTTAAAGATGATGCCATAGGTATAAATGAGAACGGAACATTTTATCTTAAAGGAGATTATTATGAAAAACAGCTGCGTATCGCCCTTCGAAACTGCGGTATAATAGACCCCGGCAATATAGAAGATTCGATAGCAACAGACGGCTATAAAGCACTTGCGGATCTTCTTGAAAATAATGTAAGCGGTCAGCAGATAGTGGATGACATGACTCGTGCCAACTTAAGAGGCAGGGGCGGTGCAGGCTTTAATGCAGGGCGTAAATGGGCTGAGGCATTATCACATGAAGCTCCGCATAAATATATAGTATGTAATGCCGATGAGGGAGACCCCGGAGCTTTTATGGACAGAAGTATACTTGAACTTGATCCTCACAGCGTACTTGAAGGAATGGCTATTGCCGGATATGCAATAGGTGCAGATAAAGGCTTTATATATGTACGTGCGGAGTATCCTCTTGCCGTAAGAAACTTAAAAATTGCTATAAACCAGGCAATGGAGAAGGGACTTTTAGGTGATAACATACTTGGAAGTAATTTTTCATTTTCAATTGAATTAAGACTCGGTGCCGGTGCCTTTGTATGCGGTGAAGCGACTGCACTTATAGAATCCATAGAGGGGCATAGGGGTATGCCCAGAAATAAAATCTTCAGAACGGCACATAAAGGACTTTTCCAGATGCCCACAGTGCTTAATAATGTTGAAACTCTTGCTAATGTACATATGATAATGCTTAACGGAGTTGATTGGTTCCGCTCCATAGGTACAAAAGACTCTCCCGGCACTAAGGTATTTTCAGTAGTCGGAAAGGTTTTAAATGCAGGTCTTGTTGAGGTTCCTATGGGAACACCGCTAACCTCTATTATATATGATATATCAGGCGGAATTAAAAATAATAAAAAACTTAAAGCGGTACAAACAGGAGGTCCTTCAGGAGGCTGTATACCGGCTTCACTTGTAGAAAGTACAACCGTTGACTTTGAATGCCTTGAAAGCTTAGGCTCTATCATGGGTTCAGGCGGTATGGTTGTAATGGATGAAGACGACTGTATGGTGGATATAGCACGTTTCTTTATGGAATTTACAGTTGAAGAGTCATGTGGCAAATGTACACCATGCCGTGTAGGAAATAAACGTATACTTGAAACCTTAGACAGGATAACACAAGGTCAGGGAAGTGAAAAGGATCTTCCGTATCTAAAGGAACTTTCCGAAGTCATACGAGACACTTCATTATGCGGACTCGGACAGGCAGCCACAAATCCCGTACTTTCAACACTGCGTTATTTTGAAAATGAGTATATATCACATGTTAAAAATAAACGCTGTATGGCGAAAGTATGCCGCAACCTCCTTATATACTTTGTAGGTGAAGGCTGTATAGGATGCGGTCTGTGTAAAATCAACTGCCCTGTTAAGTGTATAGAGGGAGAACGTAAAATACGTCATATAATTGATCCCGAAAAATGTATAAAATGCGGAACCTGCATGGAAAAATGCCCCGTACATGCAATCACATTGAGTTAAAGGAGGTTTATGATGATTGATTTTACAATTAACGGAATAGAGGCATCTGTTGAAGAAGGTACTACAATACTTGATGCCGCAAAAAAATATAATATACACATACCTACGCTCTGCCATCTTAAACTCCATGATCTTAATGTGGAAAATGCATCCGCTTCATGCCGTGTATGTATGGTTGAAGAAGAAGGAAAAAACAAAATGATTGCAGCCTGCTCAACAAGAGTAAAAAAGGGTATGAGGATACGCACTGACAGTATAAGAGCTATAAGAACACGAAGGATGATGATAGAGCTGCTTCTTTCAGATCACCCGAAAGACTGCCTTATATGCCCTAAAAACGGTAAATGCGAACTCCAGAATCTTGCAGCCGATGCAGGTATACGTTCACTCCGATGTGAGGGTGAAAGGAGAGTATGTACAATAGATGATGATTCATTTTCAATCATAAGGGATATGAATAAATGTATATTATGCAAACGCTGTGAAACTATGTGCAATGAAGTTCAGACTGTAGGTGTACTTACAGATGTCGGCAGAGGTTTTCATACAGTGGTAGGAACCGTATTTGACAGACCTATGCACAGTACAACCTGTACTTTTTGCGGACAGTGCATAGCAGTATGCCCGACAGGTGCTCTTACTGAGGTTGATAATACCGCTGATGTCTGGGATGCCATATCCTCGGATAAAACTGTCATAGTACAGACTGCACCGGCAGTAAGAGTAGCACTTGGAGAGGAATTCGGCATGGAACCGGGAACCGTGGTTACAGGAAAAATGGTTACAGCACTTAAGAACATGGGCTTTGATTATGTCTATGATACAAATTTCGCTGCTGATGTTACTATAGTTGAAGAAGCTTCGGAATTTGCCGACAGGTTTAAAAACGGAGGCAGACTGCCTATACTTACAAGTTGCTGTCCGTCATGGATTAAATTTGTAGAACATAATTTTAAAGAGCTTATAGATATACCGTCATCATGCAAATCTCCTCATGAAATGTTCGGCTCTCTTGCTAAAAGCTATCTTGCCGAAAAACTTGGCAAAAAGCCTGAGGATATAGTCGTAGTTTCAGTAATGCCCTGTGTGGCTAAAAAATACGAAGCACAAAGACCTGAGCTTGGAAACTCCGGAAATTCCGATGTTGATATAGTTATATCAACAAGGGAGCTCGCAAGAATGATTGTTGATTCAACACAGGATTTTGTAAATCTTCCTGACAGCAGTTTTGACCGTTTTATGGGGCAATCAACCGGTGCCGGAACTATATTCGGCTCAACCGGCGGCGTGGCTGAAGCAACCTTGCGCACAGCCTATGAATTTCTAACCGGCGAAGAACTTAAAGAGGTTAATTTTACCGCTCTGCGTGGATTTGAAAAAATTAAAGAAACAACCGTCAACATAGGGGGAACTCAAATTAATGTAGCAGTAGCAAGCGGTCTTGGGAATGCAAGAAAGCTTTTAAATGATGTACGGGACGGCATAAAACAGTACCACATAATTGAGATTATGGCATGCCCCGGAGGCTGTATAGACGGAGGAGGACAGCCATATATGCATGGCAACACGGAAATTCTAACAAAACGCATGAATTCAATTTATAATATTGACAATAAAAAGCATATACGTCAGTCTCATAAGAATCCTGAAGTTTTGCAGCTTTATAATGAATATCTCGGTGAATTTTACGGAGAGAAAGCTCATAAACTCTTACATACTCATTTTTATGCCGATCGCAGCGAAATTTAGTATGCTGACAGCATTTACAACATTCAGCAAATAAATTAAAAAGCCCGCAGACATATATAACTATATGCCTGCGGGTTATTTTAACTAACATAAAATACAAAAATTACTTAAGTGTAACCTTTGCTCCTACTTCTTCAAGCTGCTTCTTAAGTCCTTCAGCCTCTTCCTTTGAAACTCCGCTCTTAACCGCCTTAGGTGCACCGTCAACAAGATCCTTCGCTTCCTTAAGTCCAAGACCTGTAGCCTCACGAACAACCTTTATAACCTTAACTTTCTGCTCACCTACTTCAGTAAGTTCAACATCAAATTCGGTCTGCTCCTCAGCTGCGGCAGCCCCTGCTCCTGCACCTGCTGCAGCTACTACAACTCCTGCTGCTGCAGATACTCCGAATTCTTCTTCACAGGCTTTTACAAGCTCATTTAACTCTAAAACAGATAATTCCTTAATTGCCTCGATAAACTCGGCAGTTGTTAATTTTGCCATCTTTCTTCCTCCATATTTATTAGCAATTTAATATTATAATTTAAAATAAATTAATCGGATACTCTTTCTATCTATAAACTCTTTATCCGATTTTACTGTGCTTCCTGCTTCTTTGCAATCTGGTCAAGAACTCTTGCAAAGTTTGAAACAGGAGACTGCATACTTCCTAAAAGTCTTCCAAGAAGTTCTTCTCTTGAAGGTATTTCAGCTATTGCCTTTATACCCTGTGCATCATAAAGCGTTCCCTCTACAATGCCTGATTTTAATTCAAGCTTAGGGGCAGTCTTTGCAAAGTTCTGAAGCACTCTTGCGGGTGCAGTTGCATCGGTTTTTGATACAGCAAGTGCGGTAGGCCCTTCAAGATAAGGATCAAGCACCTCAAACTCAGTACCTTTTGCAGCAAGATGAATCATAGTGTTTTTATATACCTTATAGGTAACACCGGCTTCTCTCAGCTGCTTGCGAAGTCTGGTATCTTCCTCAACTGTAAGCCCACGGTAGTCAACTACAACAGCAGACTGTGAATCCTTGAGAAGCTGCTCAATTTCCTGAACCACCGGCTGCTTTAACTCAACTTTTGCCATATTGTCCTCCTTTACATATATAGTTTTCAGTATCAACCAACATATATGGAAGCTTATACAAAAAGCTCCTCTGCCTTTAAAGCATAAGGAGCATAATATCATTGCAGCGATTATACTTCCTCGGCAGGCGGTCTTTACACTTATGCCCCGTGAGGCACCTGCTGTCTTAGGCAGTCAATACCTTTATTTATAACTGTTTTATTTTACAGTTATTTTTAATTTAATTTACATGGCTTTTTATGCCATAAGTTTTGCAGTGTTTAATTTAATACCGGGACCCATAGTTGAAGTGATTGTTACACTCTTAAGATAAGCTCCCTTTACTGCACTCGGCTTAGCCTTTATTATAGCATCAATTACAGCTCTGAAATTTTCCTTAAGCTGTTCCTGCTCAAAAGATGCCTTTCCAAGCGGTACATGTACTATATTTGTCTTATCAAGGCGGTACTCAACCTTACCTGCTTTAATATCTTCAATAGCCTTTGCAACATCCATAGTTACAGTTCCTGCTTTAGGGTTCGGCATAAGTCCCTTAGGTCCAAGTATTTTTCCAAGACGACCTACAACACCCATCATATCGGGAGTTGCAACTACAACATCAAAATCAAGCCAACCCTCATTCTGTATCTTAGGCACAAGCTCATCACCGCCTACAAAATCAGCACCTGCCGCATTAGCTTCATCAAGCTTTGCACCTTTTGCAAATACAAGTATACGAACTTTTTTTCCTGTACCGTGAGGAAGCACTACTGCACCTCTTATCTGCTGCTCCGCATGCCTGCCGTCGCAGCCGGTTCTTATATGAAGTTCTATAGTCTCATCAAATTTTGCAGTAGCTGTCTTTTTTACCAGTCCGATAGCCTCTTCAGTATCATAAAGTGTTGCACGGTCCACTAATTTAGCAGCTTCATTATATTTTTTACCATGTTTCATCTTCTTAAACCTCCTAAATTAGTCCTCAACCGTTATACCCATGGAACGGGCTGTACCTGCCACCATACTCATAGCGGCTTCAATACTTGCCGCATTCAGATCAGGCATTTTGGTCTCAGCTATCTTTTGTAAATCAGCTTTGCTGATTTTTGCAACCTTTGTTTTATTCGGAGTACCCGAACCTGAACTTAGTTTGCATGCTTTCTTAAGCAGCACTGCTGCCGGCGGTGTTTTTGTTATAAATGTAAAGCTTCTATCAGCATATACTGTTATAACTACCGGGATTATAAGATCTCCCTGATCTGCTGTCCTAGCATTAAACTGCTTTGTAAACTCAACTATGTTTACACCGTGCTGTCCGAGAGCCGGTCCTACCGGCGGAGCAGGTGTAGCCTTGCCTGCAGGAATCTGCAGTTTTATAAAACCTGTTACTTTTTTTGCCATAATGGCACCTCCTTGTGGTATCCTGCGGGAATTTCCCTCCCACGCCCTTTACGGGATTTTGTTTATATAAAATCATGCGGCTTATAATAGATATTTATATCCGCATATATTTTTTGCTAATAATCAATATCTGTCTTTTTGCTATTATATAATATCTATATCCGTCTTATCTCAGAAAATCCAAGTTCAACCTTTGTGGAACGTCCAAACATGTCAACATTGATTGCAACTGTCTTTTTGGCATCATTTATTTCAGTTATGATACCTGCTGTTCCTTTCCATGCCCCGCCTATAACGGTAACACTGTCTCCCGGCGAAAAATCAATCAAAAGTCTTTCCTGTTTGCTGTCTGAGGAAACCGATCCGAATCCAAGATTTTCTATCTCGCCCGGTGTAAGCGGAACCGCCTTGCTTCCCGGACCTACAAATCCGGTAACACCTCTGGTATTTCTTACTACATACCAAGTCTCATCATTCATTACCATATGAACAAGAACATATCCCGGAAAAAGCTTTTTATCAGCAAGTTTTTCGACCCCATTTTTCAGCTCGATCACTGACTGCATAGGAACACGAACCTCAAGTATCTGATCCTGAAGCCCACGATTTTCTATATTCTTTTCAATATTTAACTTTACTTTATTTTCATAGCCCGAATATGTATGGGCTACATACCATTGCGCCTTTGACATTCATTCACCCAGTCTACTTAAATATAAGTCCAAATCCAAACTTAAAGCCGAAGTCAAGCAGAGCAATAATACAACCGAGTATCAGGGATACCACGGTTACTGCAACCGCCTGCTTTGCCAGTGTATCTTTATCAGGCCATATTATACGTTTATACTCCGCTTTAAGACCCTTTGTAAAGCTTACCTTGGATTCCTGATCCTTATTTTTATCAGCCATTACATACCTCTCTTATTTTGTTTCTTTATGAGCAGTATGAGTCCTGCAGAATCTGCAGTACTTCTTTATCTCCATACGGTCAGGATGTGTTTTTTTATCCTTTGTCGTATTGTAATTACGCTGTTTGCATTCAGTGCATGCCAAAGTGATCCTTGTACGCATGTCTTCCACCTCCATCCATATTTCTCGTAATCAGCAGCGCTTAACACTGTTCTGTCATATCAATGAGGTACAAAAAAAAAGACCTCACCGCCTTCTGCCACTGAGTAACTATAACACATAGTAAAGATTGAGTCAATCATTTTATAAATTTTATGAAAAATACAAAACTGTTAAAATATTAAAATTTTTATATTTTTTACATTTATTTTCTTGTAACATTATTCCGAATATATTATAATATCTATTACTACAGGATATACCTGTGTTTTATATATCTGTATGATAAGCTGACTTAAAATGAATAAAGCTTTATAACACTTACATTCTTATATACTGCTTATAAAGCTGGTTGTAAGTCAATTTAATACAAGTAAAGTATCTACATGATACCAGTTATATCAAAGCATATGTCGGTATAGATTTTGTATGGATTTTGGGGGTAGGATTTTATGAGACAAATTGGAAATTATGACTATGATTACAATACTGATTATTCCCAGGAAGGGCTGATCGGAAAGATTAAATCAATATTTTTCAGCCGTATTTTGCTTGGTTTTATTATAAGTATAGCAAGCCTTTTAAGTATGTACTACAAGGAAAATGCCGGTGATGTTTTTAAGATGTATATCTGTATCTTGACAGGCTTTCTGATTTACTTTATATTTGCAGTTAAGGATGTCAGAGCAAGACTTACTGACAGTGGACTTTCAGATGTAAGGCTGGCACTCGGTATACTTGGACTTTTATCAGGGGCTTTATGGTTTGCTTTTGAACATCCTTTTTTTATATTTATATGTAAAACTGTGGCAATTGTAGTCCTTCCTGTTGATTATGTATATGGCTTTTTTATCAAACGATTTTCATGGCGCAAAGTCAGTACCTTAAAAGCTGCATTTATAGTTATACAAGCTTTGCTTGTCATTGCTATTGTATTATTCGGAGCACTTCAGTTGTTCAGAGAACTTTCAATAATAAAGTTATAATTTTATTATTAAAGCTTACAGCTGTAATTAAATATTACAGTTGAAAGTTATAGTTTATAGTCAGTCAGTAAAAAGACGGTATCACCACTACGACATTATACTTACTATATGTCTTAGAGTACCGTCTTTTTATATTTGTGTTTGCTTATGAAACTTAAAAACCTGTACAACTTATTAAATTTATTAAATAATCTTCTATTATATCTCTATTCTTATGGTACAACTGGTTTTAGAACTCTTTTATTATTGTAAAATACCGTAAAAAAAGCATAAAAAATGCCGTAAAAAAGACAGAGTCTGATATGGTATAAAAGAGAAAAAATAAAGAAAAAAATAAACCCAAGAAAAATCAAGGGTTTTTAAGAGGCGACAACCAGATTTGAACTGGTGATCAGGGTGTTGCAGACCCATGCCTTTCCACTTGGCTATGTCGCCATATTATTATACATATATTAGTCTTAAAGCTCCCTGAGTAGGACTCGAACCTACGACACTGCGGTTAACAGCCGCATGCTCTACCGACTGAGCTATCAAGGAATAGTTTTATCCCCGTACCCTCAAAACCGCATATCAGACAAAATCCACATGCTCCAGCCTCTGGTTAAACCCTCGACCTATTAGTAACGCCTGGCTTAGTACATTGCTGCACTTACACCTGCGTCCTATCAACCTCGTAGTCTTCAAGGGGTCTTAACGCTTACGCGCGGGAGGTCTCATCTTAGGGGGGGCTTCACGCTTAGATGCTTTCAGCGTTTATCCCTTCCCGACTTGGCTTCCCTGCCATGGGGTTGCTCCCCAACAGGCATACCAGCGGTCGGTCCGTCCCGGTCCTCTCGTACTAGGAACGGCTCCCCTCAAACTTCCTGCGCCCACGCCGGATAGGGACCGAACTGTCTCACGACGTTCTGAACCCAGCTCGCGTACCGCTTTAATGGGC
>NZ_JH378834.1:0-2210 GCF_000235445.1 Johnsonella ignava ATCC 51276
ATGTAAAGCTTTACATAAATCAGTTCATCTGTGTTTTCCTCCTGTTATAAATCAAAATAGGGCGAAAGATGTTACTCTCCCGCCCTAACTTTGCACTCAAAATAATATGTTTTTAGGTGCGTTTATTCTTCATCTTCTACTTCATCTGCATCATTTATTTCTTCCTCGCTTTCAGCTTCAGAAAAGAAATCATCATCTTCCTCCTCTAAGGCTTCAAGTTCTTTATCTTCTTTCTTTTTCACAACCTTAAAATAGTAGCCTGCTCCTAATGCACCACCTACTACAAGAAGCAAAATAATATAGGTTCCTAAATTACCCTTTTCGTCCTTCTTCTCAGGCTTTACTTCTTCCTTAACAGGTTCTTCTTTTACTACTTCCTGCTTTGGTGCTTCTTTTTTCTCCACCATGTTAATCAAATCATCTTCAGATACTTCCGTAAGAAGCATTACATTCTCACTATCTTCATCATGATTGATGATTAAATAAAAGGTCTTACCGTTTTTCGTTTGAAAGGTAATAAACTGCCTTGCATCTGCCGAATACTGATCCGTTTCTTTGTTATCGCTGCTATCTCCATGATGAATCGGATACTCCTTATTTGCATTATCTTTATTCTCCGTAACGGATGCTCTCGTCTTTGACGGAGATGAAGCCACACCCTTATTGGTGTTTACGCTCTTACTCGTACCATCCATTGATGAATCCTGACTGTTATTCGCAGGAGCTTTTGCCGTCAACTTATTGGGATAGCGAACTTCCTTTTCTTTCTCCTTTACTTCCGTTTTGCCTTTGTCGGTATCCTTTGTAGTATTACCTGAGCTTACCGAATCCGATGAGCCTTTACCGGTACTACTTACAGAAGTCTGTGGTGTTTGATGAGAAATACCTGAACTTGTCTTAATTCCGGAAATAGGACTAATCGGTGTAACTGATTGTGATGTTACAGGAGCTTTATTTGTTTCAGTTGCCTTTTTCTCAAGCTCTTTCACCTTTTCCGTCAGCTTATCTATTTCCTTTTTCATATCTTCTGATAAGTCCTTATTTCCCTTATCTTTCTTCATTTTTTCTTTCAGGATATCAATTTCATCTTCAAGGTTTTTAATTTTATTCTTTTGCTTATCACTTAATTTGTCTTTGTCCTTAAGTTCGCAATTTAACTTATCAAGTTTATCCTGAAGCTCTTTTGCCTCTTTTTCTATTTTTGAAATATCGTCTTTAGAAAGCTCTGTCTGCGTTCCCTTATCTTCTGTCTGAGTGCATTCATCCTGCTTTGGCTTTTCTTCTTCCGTCTGCGTTTCCTTATCCTTAACCTCCATCTTTGCTACCTTACGGATAATCTCATCTTTTCCATCTCCCTTTACCTCATAAAACAGAAACTCATCAATGAATTTCATATCATCTGGGAGCATTGGAAGATCTCCGCTATCAATAAGTTGTCCTTTCTCAGCCTTTATCTTTTCTTCCTTAAAGACCTTTTCATCTTCAAAGATATACCTTACATTTACTTCAACTTCCGTTTGAACAGCTTCGTTTTTTGTTGGAGCTTCAGATTTTTGCTCCTGTGCATAAACAACCGTCCAAAGACCTAAAATACAACTAATACTTACAATTACCGCAAGTGCTACCGTCCAAAACTTATTATTCTTTTTCAAACTGGTTTTCATTTGTTTTCTCCTTTTTCATTTCTGCTTTTTGTCTGTTTACCTTTGCCATCAAATCGCTGATTGTGATGTTATTCTTTCTGCAAATGGCAATGATTTCTTCATTTTCAAGCTCTTCTTCACGAATGAATAAAGGCTCCAATTCTTCATCAATCAGAGCCTTTTTATCATTTAACTTCTTTATTCTGTTTTTTACTGCTATCAGTTCCTTTTTCAAATTCTTACCTCCTATTTCTTTACATTTGGCGGAAAACCGAATCCTACGGGATGGTGCTTACAAAATGTTGCTATCCAATCATCTAAGGTAGTTACTCTTATTCGACCGATGTTATCAATCACTTTTCCATCTCCAATGTAAATACCTACATGACCATAGGTAAGCCCTGCACTGCTTCCGCTACTGCTGCTTTCGACTGCCACAAGCATTCCGACCTTGAGCTTTGACCTGTCTGATGTAAAGGTATAGTTTCGGTACATATCACAGGCATTCCCGCCTATATATCCAAGTCCTGCATTTTGATAGACCTGTGATACCCACATCTGAGACAC
>NZ_JH378834.1:2914-6824 GCF_000235445.1 Johnsonella ignava ATCC 51276
AAGCACAGAGCTTGTAGAGTTCATAAAGCCTGTCATTCCCGTTCCTGCAAAGTTAATCACAAAAGGTCCCTAAGATAATGATGCCTATGAAAATAAGCATTAGTCCTTTTGCTTTTCGGATAATCATATCCTTTGAGCTTTTCAGTGTTCCGATAAGTCCCTCTTTAATTCGATCTCTAAGCCTTGACTTATTCTCACGAGAAATTGCTGCCTTTACCTGATTTTTCTTTTGAAATCTTTTATATGCACTTGCTCTTTTATACTCATCCGTCTTTTTCAGTTCCTTTTTGGCATCACGAAATTCCAACTTTGACTTACGCTTTCTGATTTTATAGTCCTTATTTGTAAGGTCATAGCCTCTTTTAGCTCTTTTCTTATCAGAATACTTCTTTATGCCATGAATGAGCTTGGAGCTTGTATCTGCTGTCTTTTCTCCTGCTTCCACTCCTTGATTTTCATCACTTCCATGAGACAAGTAATCTCTTACAGTTTCACTTCCTTTAGCAAGTCCTGAAAGTGCAGATACTTTTACCATATCTTTCTTTAGCTTTTTCTTCTGCTCTTTATAAATACTGCTATGAACTTTTTTGCTTGCAGTATCTTTTCCAGTCTTTTTATCATCAGGCTTATTCTCCTTTAACACATCATCCTTTTTCCTTGTATAAAGGCTTTCGGTATAGTTTTTTCTCTTATAATTTTTCTTTTGAGCTTTTTGGCTTTTTGAGAAACTATTTGTATTTTCTGCTTTATGATGAAGATTATCCTCGACATCATAGGTTGACTCAAAATAGTCGCTATCCCTAAAGTCATTATCGTATCTGTCTATAATCCCATCATTATCAAGGTCTTTTCCTAAAGGATCATAGATTTTCCCATCCTTAACCTCTGTAACATAATCCGCTCTTCCAGTTTCAGTTACAGAAGTTATGCTCCCCTTATCTGAAACTCTATATTTTGCGTTTCTCTTGGAATTTCCATAATCCTTTTCATTATCAGCACTTACCTTACTTGTTTTTTCATGCACTTTATCCTGAAACCGTTCTTTCTCATGAACGATTTTACCTCTGTAATCATCGTTATGTTTTAGCTTACTTTCTTCAGGTATCGTATCTGTTTTACTATGAAACATCTCTCTTTCAAGGCTTGCCTTATGCCTTTCCTTAAAGTCCTTTTTCAGCTTCTTTCCCATAGGCTACCTCACTTCTTCCGGCTTGGTAGTCATCTTCTGATAAAGGATTGTATCTTTCGGGAACTTATCAAGGAAAGGAACAATGGTATTTCCAAAGAAAAGTAGTCCCTCGCCCTCATTGGAGTTGGTAACATATCTAAGCTGAGGAAGTGAGATTTTAAGTTTTCTTGCAAGTATCTCTCTATCTCCCGATGCTTGATTTAGCATTAAGACAAAGTCTGTATTGTCAAAGATATTTTCTATCTCCTTACTCATAAGTAGGTCTTTGACATTCTGCGTAATACCTGTTGGAATACCTCCCCATTTACGAAATCTTTTCCAAATCTCTACGGAATAGGATGCTGTCTGCTCATCTTTTAAAAGCAAATGGAACTCGTCGATATAGTACCTTGTAGCCTTGTTTCCTCTGTTTTGTGACACCTTATTCCACACCTGATCCTGAATAACAAGCATACCGATTTTCTTTAGCTGACTTCCAAGTTCTTTAATATCAAAACAAAGGAGCTTCTTATTTAAGTCCACATTTGACCTGTGATTAAATACATTAAGAGAACCTGACACATAGATTTCCATCTCTGTTGCCAGCTTCTTACCAACCTTTTCCTCCTGTCCTTTTAACATATCGTATAGGTCTTGCAGTATTGGCATATTACAAGGCTCTGGGTTTTCAAAATACTTTTCATAAATCTTAGGTAGGCATCTATCTATAACGGACTTTTCTTCTGCTGTAAGTCCACTACCGCCAACTACAAGCTCAAGCATAGACATAATGAAATTTGCCTTGTCTTTAAGAGGTGCGTCCCCATCACCGTAGTTCATATTTATATCAAGGGGATTTAAGTAGTCTTTTGATTTACTGCTGACTTTTATCACTTCTCCCTTAAATTGTCTTACAAGGTTTCCGTACTCTCCTTCCGGATCGCAGATAATCACATCATCATCCGTTACTAAAATCGCATTTGCCATCTCTCTTTTGGCACTAAAGGATTTACCGCTGCCCGGAGTTCCGAGGATTAGACCGTTTGGGTTCTTTAATTTCTTTCTATCTGCCATAATCAGGTTATGGCTTAGGGCATTTAGTCCGTAGTAAAGACTATTACTTGAATTGATAAAAAGCTCCTCTGTGGTAAATGGCATAAATACTGCCGTTGATGAGCTTGTCAGTCCTCTATCTATTTCAATCTTATTTACACCAAGAGGCAGCACGCTCACTAAACCTTGTTCCTGAGAATGGTCAAGTCTTTTCAGCTTACAGTTATGCTTATTTGCAATAGAGCTTATCTGAGCAATTGTGTTATCGAGCTTTTGCACTGTCCTTGCAAAGTTCATAAAGACGATACTTACCACAAACATTCGCTCATCTCTTGTCTGCAAGTCTTTTAAGAGGCTTTTTACATCTTCCCCATAGGTGATTAAGTCCGATGGAAGAATGTCCATATCATAACCGCTTCTTACCGCCTTCTTATTTTCCTCAATCTTCATCTTATCAATATCAGTGTTTTTTCGTTTTACCATCTTAATGGCTTCCGACTGGTCAATCGCCTTGATATGAAAAGAGATATTGATGTTATCGTCAATATCCAAAAACTCGGATAACATCCTATCTGAAAGCTCACTGGCAAGGATTTGAAAATGACTTGTTGCTCCAATGAATTTGCCAAACTTAAAGTATCTACTCGGTGTAAAGTTAAACTCATCAGGCACAATATATGTCTTTGTGCTTTCTCTTTTCTTTAGGTCTTTGTAGGAAAATTCAAAGGTCTTATTCGGATTTAAAACATCGTGGAGTATCTTTAGCCTTTCTTCTCCGTTTAGGCTTTCTGCTCTCACACCCATGCTCTTTAGATTAGATAATATATCTATCTCCAGTCTTTCAAGTTTTGATGTTGCCTGCTCTAAATTATCCGCTTCCACTGTAAAGGTTACATACTTTGATTTTTTCAATCCGTTATTTCCCTTTACAATCTGGCTTTTAAGCATCTCTCTAAATTCAAAGCGTATATCGTCGAAACCGTCCTTTTTATCCGGTATCTGAATTGCCGACTTCATTTCTTCGTTTCGTCCGAGCTGATTGATATATGAAAACTCAATGCTGATGCTCGGATCAAAGGAATTTAGAAAGTTTGCAAACTGATTAAAAATCAAGTCCCTATCTTCATCTAAGGCAAGCTGATAGTTAATGTCCTGAAAGGCTATACTTTTACTGAAGTGCCTTTCATCAAGCTGGCATATTCCGCTTTTTAAAAGCCTTAGATATGGAATGGTATCTTCTACCGTATATCTTTTCGGTTCTTTCTTAAAGATAAGGTCAAGGATTCCTCCCTTATCTTTTTTTGACTTGCAATTACTTTTCTTTAAGTCTCGCTTTTGACTTCTCAATACCTTTTCGTTTTGCATGAGTTTTATTTGCTGAATTTTTCTTTTCTTGTTCAAGGTAAACCTCCTTTCTCACTCTCTTTTTTGGCTGATAAAACTTATGAAGGTAGATGTGCTTAAAATATTTCTCAAAGGTCAGTCCGTCCTTTTCAAATAGTGTGATGAAAAAGATAGGAAGCGTGGACACGATAAGGAATATGACAGCTATGTCATTTGGCACAAACTTCCTCATAAATAAATAGACTGGTATTCCAACCAGTCCTGCAAGTGTGAAGCCTATGAGCTGCCTTTTCGTTAGGTTAAAAGCAACCTTTGTCTTTACCCTATTTAAGTCTTTAGGGATTG
>NZ_JH378834.1:6922-97228 GCF_000235445.1 Johnsonella ignava ATCC 51276
TCTTTTTTTGACTTGCAATTACTTTTCTTTAAGTCTCGCTTTTGACTTCTCAATACCTTTTCGTTTTGCATGAGTTTTATTTGCTGAATTTTTCTTTTCTTGTTCAAGGTAAACCTCCTTTCTCACTCTCTTTTTTGGCTGATAAAACTTATGAAGGTAGATGTGCTTAAAAATATTTCTCAAAGGTCAGTCCGTCCTTTTCAAATAGTGTGATGAAAAAGATAGGAAGCGTGGACACGATAAGGAATATGACAGCTATGTCATTTGGCACAAACTTCCTCATAAATAAATAGACTGGTATTCCAACCAGTCCTGCAAGTGTGAAGCCTATGAGCTGCCTTTTCGTTAGGTTAAAAGCAACCTTTGTCTTTACCCTATTTAAGTCTTTAGGGATTGGTACATATGCCATATCTTACCTCCCATCTTCTTTACCCTTTGACAGCTCCTCAAAGTGTTCATATACAGAGCCGATTTCATCCTGAATAATTGCAAGTTGTTCATCTGTATTCTTGTTATATCTTTGCTGCATTAAGCAAAAATCATTATGGCAGCAACCAATGTCCTGTGTCCTTTCTTCCAATTCTTCCACCTTATTATGAAGTCTGATCCTATCAATTACCGCCATAATACCTGCGACTATTATTACTACTGTAAATGTTGTTTTTCTTTTATCCATACTATCTTTCCTTTCTTTTAGTGTGCATTTAATATGCTTTTGGCCAGTGTTCCGCTCTTTAGCATCATTAACCCCAGCAAAACCGCATAGCCAAGTATCGTCATGGTACTTGTGTGTATATCTGTTATCTTAATCGTCTTAACTAAAACTGCGTAAATTCCAAGACAAACCATTAAAAAGAGTCCTTGTAGTCCAAGTGCAAATAGTCCTTTGATGTAGTTTGTTCCAATCTGTCCCCACTCCTTGTTTCCCATTGTGGCAAATGGAATGGCTGAAACAGATGAGTAAACATAAATCTCAAACATTCTTCCGTAAACTACAAGCATAATCACAACGGATATTACCTGTATAGCAACCTTGATGAGTGAGGTTTCAAAGAGAATCATGACAAGTTCTCCAAGTCCCTTTTCTTTTAGGGTATCCATCATTGCCACTATCTGATCTCCGGAAACGGTGGCAGAGGTATTTATCACCCCTGCCGCCTTATTTACCACGTGCTGTGCCACATCAAAAACTGCCATTGAAAACTCAAAGGCATGGGATACTAACCATACAGCAATCCACATCTTGATGATGTACTTGAAAAATTCAAAGGTATCTGTATCGTGCATATTGTTCTTTTGCATTACCATATTGATAAGCTCGATACAAAGAACTGCTGTGATGATTAGTCCCGCTATTGGAATGATAACGGAATCGTTAATGCTTTTGATAAAGGCAAATACATCTCCGTTCCATCCCATAGGAGTTTTTCCTACATCTGTTGCAACTGCACCAACTTTATCGTTGATGTCAAGAAACATGGACTCTAAGTTTGCTTGAATACCGCCCAGTAGAAGCTCCTTAAAGAATTCTTCTATCTTGTCGAATATTCCAAACATCTAAGCTCTCCTTTTCTTCTTAATTGAGTACACCCGCAAGTAGTGGAATGAGCTTAAGTCCGATAAGAACGATACCTCCTCCAGCCATAAGCTGCTTTATTCCCAATTAGAGATTGTAGCTGACCTGTAAGCTGTCTGTATTTCCTATGAAATTGTAATGTATTTCTATTATTTGGGTGATTTCTCCGTCCACTACTTCTTTTTCGTGAACATAGATTTTGGAGATGAGTTCATTTAAGGTTTCTTTGTCCAGCTTCTTAATGTTCTTGTGTTTTTTTATGAGTTCTATCCACTTGTAGACACCATTTTCATCTACCTTACTTGTAACAACTTTTCTTTCCATCTCCTCAATTCGCTTTGTTAAGAGGTCTTGCTCAGCTTGAGATTTTTCAAGTATTCTTTGGAAATTGTTCTCGCTGATTTTCTTATTTATCCAATCATCATAGAGTTTCTCAATCTTGTTACCAAGCTCTGCCACTCTTTTACTATCTTCCTCAATCTTCCTTGCTATATAGATTTGTTCTTCTTCATTTTCGGTATCTCTTGATTTTTCAAGAGCCTTTAAGACTTCCTTTTCATCTTTTAAAGCAAAGTCTGCGTTCTTTCTAATATCTGCAAGTACGATTTCATAAAGAGTATCAAAGTATATCCTATGCTGAGTACATAAGTTTTTTCCGTATCTGCGATAAGTGTTACAAGTAAGTATTTTCTCTTTTTTCTTTGAGTTGTTTCTTCCAAGATTTAAGGCTTTACCACAATCAGGGCATTTAACAAGCCCTGCGAAGATACTTTCTTCCCCTGTTTTAAAAGGTCGCTTCCTACTTTCTATCTTTTCATTTGCCATTTTGTAGGTATCTTCTGAAACGATAGGTTCGTGGGTATTTTCTACAACTATCCAGTCCTCTTTTGGTTTGTCTGATATCCAACCGATTTTGAATTGATAGTTTGCTTTCTGACTTGCTGTGTGTCCAAGATAAACAGGATTTTCAATTATCTCCTTAATTGTGGTACAGTCCCACCAATACTCACCGTCTTTTACAGTTTTTTCTAATTTGGTAAAGACATTTCTAACTCCCTTTTTCCTGTTCCACCAAGTAGGTGTAGGAATTTTTTCATCAAAGAGTATTCGCCTTATTGCCTGTACTCCATATCCACTGATAGCAAGGTTATAAATCTTTTCCACTATCCACGAAGTTTCTTCATCTACCATAAGAGAGTAAGTATCATCAGGATTTTTCATATATCCGAATGGTGCAAGGCAGCCTGTAAATTTACCTTGTCTTGCTCTTGTAAGATATGCCGATTTCATCTTCTTTGAAACATCTCTTGAATAAAACTCATTTAGTACATTCTTAAAGGGTACTATCTCATTATTGTCCTGTAAGGTATCCACTCCGTCATTGACTGCGATATATCTCACTCCGTTTTTCGGAAAGAAATTCTCGGTATAATATCCTGTCTGAAGATAGTTTCTTCCAAGTCTTGATAAGTCTTTGGTAATGACTATATCAATTTTTCTTTCCTCAACATCTTTTATCAGTCTTTGAAATGAGGGGCGGTTGGTATTTAAGCCTGTGTATCCGTCATCGACATATACATCAGCTATATTCCAACCTCTTGCCTTGACATAATGTTCAAGCATATCCCTTTGGTTTTGTATGCTGGCACTCTCTCCTTTCTGCTCATCATCTTTAGACAGTCTGCAATAAATTGCAGTCCGATATGAAAAGTGATTTGAATTTGTTTGTATCATTCCCTATTCCTCCTTTGGATTTGTAGGAATGACACAATCCTCTCTAAAACTATCTTTAGTATAGCATACTTTATTATAATTTTCAATATTATATTGTGTATATTCAATATCTATGTTTTCATATTTGCTTTTATCTTTCTTTATCAGTTTTATAAATGCGTCCGCTCCTGTTCTTGAGGCATTATAATTACGCTTTACAATATATCTTGTCTGTTCTTTTTTCATCGGTTGCTCCTTTCCTTGCAATAAAAAAGCGATTAGAATTTTTTACTTTCTAACCGCCTTTACTCATCTATTAAATTTTGTGCTTTCTTCAGCTTTTCTTTGCTTTGTATCTTTCTTCTATCAAGTCCTATTACCCTAAGAGGTAAACACATCTCTATAATTCTTGAATAAATCCTGCCAAGCATTATATCTTCCTGCTCTTTTTCTATGTCCTTAAAGTTTAAGTTTGTGGTTATAATGGTCGGTCTTGCCTTTAAATACCTTGCATTTATCACATTGTAAATTTGCTCTAAGGCATACTCTGTGTTTCTCTCTATTCCAAAATCATCAAGTATTAGTAGGATTGGATTTGTTATTTGCTCAATATATTCATTTCTGTCAAGGTTAAAGCCACCTTTTTGTAAATCATTTAGTATCTGGGCAAAGTTTCTCATTTTGACTGCATAGGAATACTCTGTGATGATTGAATTAACAATAGCACAAGCAAGATAAGTCTTGCCACTTCCCACACTGCCATATAGCAATAAGCCTACATTATCTTTTCTCATTTCTTCAAAGTGTTTTACATAGTTCTTAGCTTTTCTAATGATATCCTTATCAGTATACTCATCAGCATTTTCAAAGGTATATACTTTTTGGTTTCTTGATATAAAGCAATTATCTCTTAGCCTGTCTTGTGCCATAAGTTTTTCTCTTAATTTTTCCTGTTCTGCTCTATTTCTATCACACTTACAAGATATTCTAAAAATCATCGGCTTATTTAACATTGGAATAGCCTTCCCGTCTATTCTCTCATTACAAGTCTTGCAATAGATGTGTCCATCTTTTTCATAATGAGTTTCTCCATTATAGGTAAAATCTGTACCTTGAATTTTTATAGTTATCATATTTTGATTATCTTTGTTATTCATAACTTTAATTCTCCTTTTCTCGTCTTAAATGGTGGAATGCGTTTTAAGGCTTGTTTTTGGCTTAGGTATATTCTGATATCTCTTTTAGTTTTAACGCTCTAAAAACACCTTTCCACCTTGTTATATGATATTTACAGGCTGTCGCTATCCTCATAGTTGGTTGAATAGGTTTTAGTACTTCCATTTTGAATATTTTTCTGTGTTAGTTTTTCTTTGTCCTGTTCATACCAATTAAGGATTGTTACATAGTGGTCTTTATAGTCTTTCCCAGAACTTTTGATATACCTTGATAATTTTTCAATCATTGTATCGGTATGACCTTGCAGCTTATCCTTTAGCTTATGGCATTCTTCATCAGTTAAGCGGATATTTTTATATTCTCCGTAAAGGATTTGGGTGGACATTTGGGTTTCTTCTTTCCCCTCTATTCTCTTATCTATAATATCTAATCTCTTATCTCTATTCTCTGGTGGACAAGTGGCGGACATTTGTCCACCATTATTTAGACAAGTGTCCTCTAATAGTCGTATTTTTTCTTGATTTTCAAGCCTTGCTTTTCGCTTTCTTTCGCCCTCTGTTGATGATTTTCCAATGAAAAGCTCTATATCTACCATATACAAAATGTTATCCGGCAATTGGTCTATCAGTTCCAATTCTAAAAATATTTTTATTGCCCTCTCTACAGTACCTACTTGATGGCGTGTTATGGTGGCAATCATTTCTGTTGTATACGGAATGTTATCTCTAAATATCAGCTTGCCATTATTTTTAAGGCTCATCAGATACAGTTTTAGTAAAATGTTGGAATACAATACTCCGTCTTTCATACTCTCAAGCAAGGTTATGGTTTCACTTGTAAAGAAATCTTCCTTTAGCTTGAGATAATAGTATTTTTTGTTATCACTCATGTTCTTCTCCTTGCAATAAAAAAAGAAGCAGATTAGTTCTCCACTTCTCTAATTATTCATAAATTATTTTGTTTTCTATAATTGTGCAACGGGCGTTGCACAATTTTCAATTAACTTTATTTTTTCTTGTAATTTCTTAAAACTCTTTCTACCTGTTCTTCTAATTGCTCTCTATCAGGAATATATAAAGTGTATTTAGAAGCAAATATCTTATTGGACAAACTGCCAAGTGCATATTCTGCCTGTATACTGTCCTTATCGGTACAAAGGATAATTCCAATCGGTTCATTATCCGTATCGTCATTAACTTCCGTCTTGTAGTAGTTAAGATACATATTGATTTGTCCGACTGCTTCCGGCATTAGCTTTCCTGTTTTTAGCTCAATCAAAACATAGCTCTTAAGTATCTTGTTATAAAATACCATATCAACATAATAATGGGTATTTCCAAGTGTTACTCTTTGTTGTGAGCCTACATACATAAAACCCTTGCCAAGTTCAAGCAAGAATTTTTCAATATGAGCTATTAAGGCTTTTTCTAAATCACTTTCCATAATTGGCTTTTCTTCTGGTATTCCTAAAAATTCAAATACATAAGGATCTTTTACAACATCACTTGCCTTATTTATTTCATTTCCCTTTAAGGCTAACTCCAATACCTTTTCTTTATTTTCATCTCCTGATGAAAGTAAAAGTCTTTCAAAAAGTGAGGTTTTTATTTGTCTTTTTAACTCTCTTACAGACCAATTTGCATTAATAGTTTCTTTTTCATAAAAGCTCCTTTTCTGCTCATCGCTTATGGAAAGCAATTCGCAATAGTGCGACCAACTTAATTTGCCAGACAGTGTCTGGCAAATTGGATATGACAGATAAAAATTCCTCATATTTTGCAAATTAGACCTTGAAAATCCCTTACCATATTCTTTGGTGAGCCTCTTTGATAAGTCTGTTACTAACTGTTTTCCATACTCGGCTCTATCAGAATTTCCCTGTTCATCTTCTACGATAATTCGCCCAATCTCCCAATAAGTTTGAATGAGGATATTATTAACTTCTCTTGCAACACTATTTCTTGCATTATCCATCAATTCTTTAATACTGCTATAAACATCTTTATGAATTTTATCTATTTCATTATTCATATAGCTACCACCTCTTTATCTGCTACGATTTTAATTATTATACCATAAATATTGAGTGTATTCAATATTATATTCCTTATATTTACATGTCAAAAGGGGATAACAAATCGTTACCCCCTCTCAGATTTTAAGGAAGTCGTACTTTACGACACCCTTTATAGTTAGCACGTACTGAAATAAGAAGTCCTTATAAAACTGAAGTCGTGAAACACGACACCAGCTATATGCGTCCCCGAAACAGGGACTCATCTTTATATCTGCGTTCCCAAAATGGGTACGCAAACCTTATGCACCGAAACAGTGCGTATGCTTATCCTATTTACGATGTTATCCCATTTCGGGGCTTCATCTTTCCTCGTTCTTGTAATAGTCCTTTGTTTTCTCCTTTCGTTTTTCATAAGCTTCCTGTTGCTCTTGATACTTCTTAATCTGAGCAATGACACTTGTTTTTTCTCCTCTCTTGATTGCCTTATCTATCTCAATGGATAGGTCTATGCCATAATCCTCATTGACTGTTTTTACGGCATACTTGATATGATTGATACTTTCGTATTCTTCTTTGATAGATTGAGATTGATTGTTTAATAGTTCTACTTCGCCTTCAAATTTTTGTATTTCCTTTTGCCAATCCTTAGACTTAATAGCCGATGAGCCTGTTATTTTTTCAAGAATTGCCCTTGCTCTTTTGTATTTATCTATCTCATCTTTATGAGAATTGTAAAAGCTGTCTTTGAATAGGGATTTACTGTTCCATTCTTCAAAGACTTGTTTGTTATCTTTGATGATGTCCGCATAGGTAAAACATTTATTTAAGCTTTCTACCCTTGCGGTTTTAGTCTTAATGTCTTGACTGATTTTCTTATTCTTGGATTGTAAGGTACTTATTTTCTCTTGTAGGTCAGCTATGGTTTTAAGGTTATTATCTTTCAGATAATAGATTGCTTTTACAAACCTTTTAAGGTCTGTATTTCCCTTTTTTATCTGTCCGTAATAGGATAGATTTTTTGTTTTTTCTCCCTGTATATCGTTGTAAATTGAGATATATTCATAGAGGTTAAATAACTCCGCTTTATTATATATTTCATCTTGCCTTGTCTGCTTATACTGCTCGTATTTTTCAAATAAGGCTTTTGAAAAATCATTTATCCAAGATGTTAGCTCTGCAATTTTTTCTCTGATGGCTTTGACTAAAGAGTTATGTTTTTTGATTTCTCTATTGATGTTACCCTTATCGGTTTCTATCCCTTTTCTTTCTAAGGCACTGGCACTTGCTCCCATATGAATTGTTGGAATTTCCTCTTTACCTTGTCTTTCAAAAGAGCGATGGTCTACTCTTTTTTCAAAGTTATTTTTCTCTAAATATTGATTACAAAGAGCGGCAAAACTTTCTCGCCATTTCTCTGCATTACCCTTATTGTTCCAGTCAGTAAGTTCTATCTTCCTTGTCTTAGGTTTTCCGTTTTTCCCTAAAATCTTGTTCCCCTGTTCATCAAGAAGATATTCTTTTTTGCTCTTTGCTCCCCAAGTGCCATCTTGATTTAAGGGGCGAACAGTTGTCATTATATGAGCGTGAATATTTCCGTTTCCCTCATCGTTTCCTTGATGAATGGCAAGGTCTGCTATCATTCCTTTTGATACAAAATTTTTCTGTATAAAGTCTGTAATGAGGTTCTTGTTTTCTTCAAAAGATAATTCTTTTGGTAGTGCTATAATGAAGTTTCTTGCAAGCTGAGCATTGCTTGCTTTTTCATTTAGCTCCACGCTGTTCCATAAAAAACTTCTGTCTTGAAATTCTTTTGGTATATTCTCCGGCAAGTAAATTTGTGAATGTAAAAGTCCTTTTTTATTATGGTAGTCGTGAGTTACTCCGTCCCATTCATTTGTTAATTTCTCACAGGATATATATGCTGCACTTGCAACTGCCGATTTACTTTTTCCTCTGCTTATCATTGATATACTAAAGTGAAAACTGTCTGCCATTTGTATCATCTCCTTTTTCTTGTTGGCATAAAAAAACAGATAGATGTGCAACTTATCTATCTACCAATTGTTAAAATGCTTTAGCTTTTTTCTTTGCTCCCTGCAAGGGTATTAGCACCGCAGGTCGCAAGGACACTCTTCAGGGTGTATAATTGCGCCCTTAGAAAATCTAAGGGATTTGCGATTATACTATTGTCCTTGCTTTTTTTAATCTTTATTACCTAACAGAACGCTTTGTTCAGTGAGCTTTTTGAAATGCTTTTCGCAATATTCCTTTAATTTCTTCATTGCTTTTTCCACTTGCTCCCTCGATAAAACTTTCAAGGATTGCCCCTCGTTCTATCAATCTATGATTTCGCTTTTTTCTCTCTTTAAGACTTGCCATTTTCCTTAATTCTTTTTCCCTGTTTTGAAGTTGGACTAATTTCTTTTCGTATTTTTCTTTCTCCTCTTGTTTACTTTCAATCTCTGCTTTCATCTTTTCCAATTCTGTTTTATTGTCCATAAATTTCATCTCCTTTCAAATTTTGAGCATAGAAAAAGCGACTAAGATTTCTATTTCTTAATCGCCTTGTATCTTCAATATTTAGTTTTATTCAACTCGACAAACTGGGAACTATCGATTTTCAATCATCAATTCTTTACATTTCCATTCTTCTCCCAAAACATAATATATTTCTGTCTTATCAAGAATGACATCATCAAAGCCTATTGATTTGTAACAGAAATATGCAGATTCATTATTTTCAAAAACACTTAACGAAACTTTTTTTGCACCATAAATTTCAAATGCAAACTTTAAACCTAACTGAAGCATTCTCTTGCCGTATCCTTTGCCACGCTTTGAAGGATCAACAACTACAAAGCCAAACCTTAACTCATCAAAGCTTTCTGAAGGTCTTCTCATTGTGAAAAAACCTACTGTCTCATCATCTTCAATAGATGTAAAAGCCATTAGATTATTCACAAAATCAAACTTCTCTTTTGTTATCGGATATTCGCCCAAAATACCCGCTGACCATTTATAAAAATCTATTTCATCTTTACTCCAGGAGAGAATTATATCTGCTTCGCTTATATTATAAGGTTTTAATCTCAACATTATTATTTTTCTCCACAACTTTAAAATTGATTTATAACGCTCTTTTCAAATACACCATATCCACTAATTGTACTCCATTCTCATATATTGGGTTAGCATAATTGTCAGTAAAAAAATTTGGTATGATATGAGAACGAACAAAACCACATTTTTCATAAAATGAAATTGACATCGGAACATCACCTGTCCCAACTTGCAAAATGTTGTATTTTCCTTTGTATTTCTTAGCAATAAAGTCAATCAAAAATTTCGCATAACCTTTGCCTTGATATTCCGAAAATGTTGCAATGTTTTTAATTTCAAGTACACCATTTCCCTCATTAGTTACGATACACTCACATTTGATACCATTATCATCAAGCACATACATTTTACCTTTATCAAGATAACGATCTATCATATCTTCCTGTTCATCTGCCAATAACAGTAACTCAATATAAGCTTTTTTATTTTCAATAACCTCGATTACTTCCATCAATCACACCACCAACTTCAAATTTTATTATTTCTTTTTCTTTGGTTTGGGTACAGGTAATTCATCATACATTGAATTGAATAAACCAGTTAAAAAATCTTTATTGTCAACATCATCTACCAACAGCATTTCCTTTGCTCCATCATAGGGTAACTCATACTTTGCATTTGGCATATATGCTATTGCAGATTTAACAGGCTTAACTAAAAATCTATCATCATAAATTCCACCAACAATTTTTCCACGATAATAAATTATATATTCACCCATCATTGACCTATATGATATTTCTTCCAAATCGGATAGTTGTTCTAAAATAAAATCTAAATATTCTTTACTTGAAGCCATACTCTTCCCCTATTTATCCTCAAAATTTCAGCAATCCATTTTCATCAAATTGAAAATTCGGTCCCCATGAAACTTCCCAGTAGTATCCATCTAAATCCGAAAAATACGCATGATATCCACCCCAGAAAACTTCCTGTGGCTCTTTTACAATTTTTCCACCTGCTTTTCTTACTAATGCAATTACAGTCTCTACATCTTCTTTATGTTCAACATTGTAGGCTAATGTAATTCCTGAAAATCCATTCCCTTTTGGTGGATTATTTTCATCAATATCTTTTGCTAATTGTTCCAAAGGAAATAGTTCGAACTTTGTTCCCGGAGTATCAAAAAAGCATACTGACGGATTATTTTCTCTGCAATCAGTCTTATATCCTAAACCATCTCTATAAAACTTTATTGACCTTTCCATATCTTTCACACCTAAACAAATACAAGTAATCTTGTTCATTGTTACCTCCTATGAATTCTAATTGTCATACAATCAATTTACTTGCCAACTTGTAAACCTGTTGTATCTCTTTACTTTCTAATTTCCAGCTATCAAGCTCAATTTTAATCAGCTCTGGAAATTTCTTACTAATATCCCTTAAAGCATTTCCAACCGATTTTCTCACATATTCGCTTGCATCTTCTTTTAAGTTGGCAATCCTTTCAATAGCTTCATTCGGATTTTCCTTGAAATATGGTCTACTTGTCCATATTCTTAGTCCCTCCGTAACAGCTCTCCTTGTATTAGGATTATTGTTTTTTAACCATTCATCAATTATTGGAATTGCTTTTTCATATCCTGTTTTCTTGCAAAATTCATCAAATGCCTTTGCCAATACTTCCTGAACTCTCCAATTGTCATCTTTGGAAACTTCATCTCTCATAAATGCTAAAATATCATCTTGTTCTGATAAATATCCGAAAAGAAATACACCGTACATTCTTACTTGATAGGTACCAGATTTATATGCTAAAAATGCCAAATTCTTAGCATATTCTTTATCATTGGATTTATAATCAGTTAAGGCTCTTTTCTCTTCCTCTTTGAAACCATTTTCTATCAAAGAAAATTCTTTTTCTAAACTCGCAATATATTCTTTCAAGTTGCCTCTCCTCCTCACAAAAATACTTTATTTAATCTATTTTTCGTTCAACATATTCATCATCAAAAGAGAATACATCATTAGGTGTACAGTCAAGTGCTTTACATATTCTCTCTAAATTTTTAAGTGTTATCGGCTTATTCTTCCCCATCTGTGCCATAACATTGGTTGTTAAATCCGCCATTGCTATAACAACAATTTTCTTTAAGCCTTTTTTTGCAAGTTGTATCCATAATGGTTTATAGTTTAGTGCCATATTAACCCTCTTTTCTTCGTAAATACAGTTGCCATTATTATACCACTAATATTGGTTGCGTTCAATATTTACTTGATATACATTTTTGTTTTAGAGATTTTGTTGTGTCATTCCGTCTTTACTTTGCCATAAATTGCTTAATACCTTGGCTCTTTGCTTATGTGCGATAAAGAAGTAATAGAAGTGTAAAAAATTTTGCCGTTCCTATCCGGCACTTGGCCATTGTGTCGGATAGGTCGGGCGTTAGGCTTCGGGCAAGTCAATCTTGCCGACAAAGCTGTAATAAATCTCAATGTCCTGCCTGCGGGTGCCGTTCTCGTCATAGCTGCACTCATGCACGACGATTTTCTCAATCATTTCCCGCAAGAGGGTGGGGGTAAGTTCCTCAAAGGCAAGGTGCTTTCGGACAATCCCCATAAACTTTTCCGCGTTGACGGTGGCGGCCTGCGACTTGGAAAGTTCCTCCTGTAAAGCGGCGGCGCGGTCTTTCAGTTCCCGCTGTTCCTGCTCATAGTCTGCCGACAGTTCCATGAAACGCTCGTCGCTGATTTTGCCGTTCACATTGTCCTCATACAGCCGCTTGATAATGCGGCTCACTTCGGCAATACGCTCCTGCGCCTGTTCAAGCTGCTTGGTGGCTGCGGCGGTCTTTCTCTTGCCGCCGATCTCGTTCTGCTGGATAAGCAGCTTCACAAAGCGGCTCTCATGCTTGGCGGCGTATTCCGTCACTTGTCGGAGATTGGAGAGGACGCCAGCGGTCAACAGGTCTGTGCGGATAAAGTGTGCCGTACAGTCGCGGGTGCGCTTCTTGTAGCTGCCGCAGATGTAACAGTCCTGCTTGCGGGTTTTGTTCTGATACCGCTGCTGGTACATCACATGGCCGCAGTCGGCGCAGAACAGCATACCGGAGAACAGCCCCACTTCATCATAGCGGTTCGGGCGTTTGCGCTGCTTGCGTAACTCCTGCACGCGCTCCCATGTTTCCGTGTCGATAATCGGCTCATGGTGGTCGGGGAAAATGGCCTGCTTCTCCACGGGGTTCTCTACACTGTGCTTGACCTTGTAAGAGGGCTTCTCCGTCTTAAAGTTTACCAGACAGCCGGTGTACTCCCGGTTTTCGAGGATATGAACGACGGTGTTCGTCGCCCACTTGCACTCATAGCCGGGGTGGTAGCGGCGTGTGCTGCCCGTCCTGCGGTATTCCAGCGTCCCCGGCGTGGGGATTTGCTGCTCCGTAAGCATACGGGCAATCTTGGTCGGGCCATTCCCGGCAAGGCAAAGCTGGTATATCTGCTGGACAACCGGCGAGGTTTCCTCGTCAACGAGATAGTTCTCGTCCTCGTCCATGAGGTAGCCATATACCGGCTTGCTGGTAACAGGTTTGCCACTCATGCCTTTTGCTCGTTTTACTGCCTTGATTTTCTTGCTCGTATCTCTCACCAGCCATTCGTTGAACAGATTTCGCAGAGGGGTAAAATCGTTGTCCATGCCGCCGTTTGCGCTGTCCACATTGTCGTTGACAGCGATAAACCGCACTCCCTTTTGAGGGAACAGCATTTCCGTGTAAAATCCCACCTGCAAGTAGTTTCTCCCTAACCGGCTCATGTCCTTGACGATGACCGTACCCACTTTCCCGGCTTCAATGTCTGCAAGCATGGCTTGAAAACCGGGGCGCTGGAAGTTTGCGCCGGAGAAGCCGTCGTCGGTGTACCAGCGCAGATTGGTAAAGCCGTTCTGCTTGGCGTAGGTTTCCAAAATCCGCTTTTGGTTGGAAATGGAATTGCTCTCGCCTTGCAACTCGTCCTCATGGGACAATCTCGGATAAAGGGCGGTAATGAGGTTTTGGGTGGCTTGTCTTAACATAAAATCCTCCGTTTCCGACAGCCAGCCCCACTATTCCGTAGCTTTATTGTACCACGGAATAGCGGGGGCTGTATAGCGGCAAAAGTGTAAAATCTGCTTCTTTATGATTTGTCAAATTGCCGGTTTTTGTGTAGCAGCGGCTTCCGCTTCCAGTACCCGCGCCATTTTGTCGGCGGCGGTGGTCGTGGTATCTTTCTTGAAATAGCCGGACACGACAAGGACGGAATTGCCCATGCGGATTTCCGTCACGCAGTCGGGGCGGCGGGTGGTGCGGGTGTCGTGCTGCTTGTTATCTGTCATAGGCAATACTCCTTTCAGTCGGTAATCAGTTTCTTCATGTTCTCCATTTTCCGCTGCGCGGCTTCCTGCCGGAAGTTGTCGCCGGTAAAGCGTACCGGGACGCACATGGAAAGCAGCCGGTCATAAATCCGGGAATGGGCGGTGTCCTCCGGGTTCCGCAGGTCGTCCAGCGTGAGGTTGGTCGTGACGATCAGCGGCTTGCCGCTGCGGTAGCGGCTGTCAATCACATTGAAAACCTGTTCCAGCCCGTATTCCGTCCCGCGCTCCATGCCGAAGTCGTCAATGATAAGCAGCGGATAGCGGCAAAGGCGGGAAATGTACTCGTTGCGGTTCTCAAAGCTGGCGGCAAGGTCGTTGAGGATAAGGGCAAAATTCGTCATGTGGACGGGGATTTCTTTCTCCATGAGGGCGTTTGCGATACAGCCCGCAAGGTAGCTTTTCCCGGTTCCTACGCCGCCCCAGAACAGGCAGCCGATATTGTCGGCTCGCATATCCTCCCAATGCTCCACATACCGGCGGGCAATCCCGGCCTGCGGGTTCCTGCCGTTGTCGTTCTCAAAAGTCCAGTCCCGCATGGTGGGGTCGGTAAAGCCCCGGCGCTTCAGTTCTTCCACGGTGTCAAGGTGCCTGCGCCGCTTCTCGGCGGCCTCCCGTTCCTCGCGGGCGGCTCTCTGGCAGTCGCACTCTGCCGGATGGCGGTCGCGCCCGAAGATAGCGGCCTTATCCGGCGCAAAATAGGCTTCTTTCGGCTTGCGGCACTTGCCGCAGTACAGTAAACCGTCCTCGCCGGTGTAGTCCTCCGGCTCCGGGGTAGTGGTCGTCATATTCTCCAAAACAGCGTTGATTTCGTTCTTCATAAACTCTCGCCCTCCTTGCATGAGTAGTCTGGTATGCCCTTTTTCGGGGCTTTCTTGGCTGCGTCCTCCTGCGCCCATTTGTAGATTGTGGCGGCATGGCTGCGGTATCGCTTGCCGCTGGACGCGATATGGCAGGATAGCCGGTCAATGTAGTAGTTCCATTTGTCGGGCAGGTCTGCTTTCAGCCCGTCCAGTTCTGATTGCGAAAGAAAGACATTTTCATACCGGCCATAGGCGGCGCGGGTGGGCTGTCCCGTATCTAACTCTCGCTCTCTCTCTTTTTCTATCTCTATCTCTTTCTCTATCTCTATCTCTGGTGGACAAATGTCCGCTTGATATGGTGGACATTTGTCCACCCCGGCCTTTGGCAAGGCTTTTTGCTCCTGCAAAGCCAGCCTTGCCCGCCGTTTTCGCTCCCCCTCGGTAGAGGATTGGCCGATCAGCAGTTCAATGTTGCTCATATACAGCGCGCCGCTTGGCAGCGGCTCCACAAGCCCCAGCTTCATAAAAATCTGCAAGGCTCGCTCTACGGTGCCGACTTGCTGGCGGGTAATGGTGGCAATCATCTGCGCGGTGTAGGGGATATTTTCATCAAGCTGCAACTTCCCGCCGTTTTTCAGCGATTTCAGGTACAGTTTCAAGAGAATGTTGGAATAGAGGATACCGTCCTGCATACTTTCCAGCAGCACGATAGCGTCCTCGTCAAAGTAATTCTCTTTCAGCTTGAGGTAGTAGTATTTTCGGTTGTCTGACATGGTTCCTCCTTTGGGTGGATTTGGGGCGTTTGTACGCATTTAGAACGCCGTTTCCGGGGGAAAAGGATAAATGTATCGCACACCCTTTGACACCCACGAAAAAAGCCTTGATTTATGCGGGTTTGAAAGGCTCTAAAGCGTGACATCTCTGCCTTTGTTTCCGCTTTCTCTTGGCGGCTTTGAGTTTCTTCATGCGGCCGGCGCAGTCGGGGCAGTATTTCCCCCGGTTGGATTTGGGGACAAATGCCGCGCCGCAGACCGCACACCGTTTCCGGCTCCCCCGGTACAAGAGGGCTGCGGCCAGCTCCCCGTCAAGGGGCAGGACAGCCACACGGAACCAGCGGCACATGAGGGAAAGGGAAATGCTCTGGACGCACACGCAAGGCTCCCCGTCGTCTAACAGCAGGCAGTTCCCCCCGTCATAGTTACAGCACTCATGTACCAACCGCCGCGCCCGCCGGTGCTGGCGGTAGTCCATGCGGGGCAGGTTATCGTTCATGGCTCTGCTCCTTTCTGCGGTGGGGTTCCTCCCGGCGCAAAATCTGGTCGATGTTCCGCTTGACGGTCTGCAATTCCTTGAACCGCTGTTTCTGTTCGTGATAGGTGTTATACAGGCCGTCTTTCTCGGAGATAAGCTGCTCGATCTCGACCTGCAAAGCTTTCCGGGCGGGCAGCTTGGTAATGCCATGCGCCTTGAAATACCGGGCGGCGGCTTCGGCTATGATAAAATCGCTCTCGTTTGCCTGCCGGTATGCGGCGCGAGCTTTCTCAGATTTCTGCGCCCGCAGTCCGTCGCGAGCGGGCTTGGTCTTGGCATAGGCAAGTACCTGTTGCTGCAACTCCTTTTTCCCTTGTAGCTCTGTTTCCAGCGTTTTCAGCTTGCCGCTGGTCTGGCGCATTTCCTGATAGGCGGTATCAACGGCGGCTTCTAACTGCTCCGGGGAAGTGAAGCCGTATTCCTGATACACATTCAGCGTCGCGGCCATTTGTTTGAGATTGTACATGGTCGCCCAGCGTTCATAGCCCCGGCCTTTGCCCTCGGCCATTTTCTGCTCAATGTCCACAAGCCGCTGCACACCGTCCTGTTTCGTGGTGGTTTGTGGGGCTTTTGTGGGCTGTATGCCGGTTTCCCCATGCCGGGGATATTCGGGTATGGCTGCGGCCTTTTCTGCGGCTCTGGCGGCGCTCTGCTCCAAAACGGCAAGGACGGCGGCGCGGTCAAAATCGTCGCCCAGCTTCCGGGCGGTAATGGGCTTCGTCCTGTCCGGCGTGAGGTAACTAAGCCTCCCCCGGCTCTCCTTGACGGTCACACCCTCCCGCAGCAGCAGAGAGGAAAAGTCCTCGAATGAGGCCGCCGCAGACAGCGCGGCGCGTATGGTCTGCCGCAGTTTCTCCTTGTTCGTTTCAAACTTGGTCTGCCGGGGTGTGATACCGCCTGCAATCATGGGGGCGTTCTGCTTGTCCAGCGCGGCCTGTCCCTTTTTCTGCGCCCAATACTCCCGGTCGGTCACGCGGTTCTTGCTGCCGTTCAAGAGGTCGATTTGGTAAAGCCCCTCCCGGTGGCACATCTCCATGACTTCGGACTTGAAGTAGCGCATGGCAGCGTCGGTACAGCGGTGCTTGCAACCGGCTTTCGTATCGGCTGGCCTGTCCATGTAGGGCAGGAACGGCACTTCCTCTATCCGCAGCGAATTGATAACGATATGCACATGGATGTTGCCGCTGTGGTTATGCCCGTCCGGGTGGGTGCATACAAGGGCTTGGTGGCCGGGGAAATGCTCGGCGCAAAACTTCTCGCCCAATTCCTGCGCCCGGTCTACGGTCAAGCCGTTGTCCGGCCCGTCCCGTGGGTCAAAGCTGATGATATAGTGGTGGCTTTTCACATCTTCCCGCCGCTGGTTCTTCCCATAGCGGAGATTTGCCCGCATACACGCAACGGCAAAATCCTCCCCGCCGCAGTTCAGCGTGGACAGCCGGTAGTCCTCGCGGGGGATAAGCCTGCCGGTTTCATCAAGGACGGGCTTCATGGTAAACTCGTCATGCTCAAAAAGCAGGTATTGTTCGGCGGCTCCGTAGTCGGCATTTTTAGAGTTGATATGCTTGAGTGTTGCCAACCGCGTCACCTACTTTCTGTAAGACTTCATACTTGAGGGCGGCAAGGTCGACTATGGCGGCGCGTACCTCGCCGGACAGCGCATTGTAGGGTGCGCCGTACTCGTTCAGATACCGGGCAATCTGATTGAGGTTGCCGCCGATCCTGCCGTATTCGGCGGCTAACTTCCCGACAGCGGAGAGCAGTTCATCATTAACTGCCGACACATGGATAACGGGGCGTATGGTGGTACGCCGTATCGCCTGCCGGAGAAATTCCGACTGGCTGATACCATAGGGTGCAAGCCGCGCTGTGAAGTCGGCGTATTCATCTTCGGACAGCCGGGTTTTCACAACGCGGCTGCGGTGGGGTGTGTTGTATTTCTTTCGCATGGTCGTGACCTCCTTTCTTGCCGCATGAGCGCGGCGGGGATAAGCGGCGCAAGCCGCAAAGCAGGGTTTGGGGAAGGCACTCCCCAACAAGTTTCCCGCGAGGGGCAAAACCGCAGAATTGCGGATTTTGGCACCGTGGTAGAAACTTGCTCTCCGTGACTGCAAACTTTCTCTCACTTCCGTCCGCCACTTTTTTGGAAAACTGCAACCACAAAAGTTTGTTTCTCTTTTTCTGCTACTACTAATCCTGTAAAGGGCATTCCTGCCCGCTTTCGCTAAAATGACACCGGACGCAGTGGTTTCTACCCGGTGTTGGAGAAATCCTTTCTCTTTGCCCTCTACTACGGGTAAATGCTCCAAATGCCAAACACCAGGGCAGAAAAATTCCCTCCTCGCTTACTACTACAACCGGCAGGGGGCAAAATGGCCGGGAGCGGAGCCGGACAACAAAAAAAGCAGTAAATCTTTTTCAAGACTTACTGCTTTCGCTGGCCGCGTCGGTGGCGGCTGGTATTCAGTTTTTATGACTTGTCCGGTGGTTCGTCAAGCCGGAACTTGAATTGACAGTCAATTAACCGCTGCTTTACATAGTCCTCCACCTCGGCGTTGACCTGCCCGTTCACTTTTGAGAAATAGCGGATATATCCGGCGTAGTGGAGCAGGACAGCGTTCACGGCTTCTGGGTCGCCCTCACGGGCTTTGAGGATTGTTTCATAGGGGAGAAGTCTACTCATACCGGCTCACCCCCATTTCTTCGCGTAGCCGCTGCAAGGCAAGCTGGATATGCCGCCCCGCTGTGCTGCGTGACCGGCCAATACACGCGCCGATCACGCGCTGCGGCTGGCGCAGAAAGTAATAGCGCAGGATTTCTTCCCGCGTCTGCTCCGGCAAAACAGAGATCGCGTCGGCAAGGGCGGCGTTGCAGAGCAGGACGGTCTGACCGCAGACGGTAAATGGGTATTCCTCGTCCGGCTCCGACGCGGCAAACTGGACAAACTTCTCGTTCATCAGATAGTCAAGGGAAACTTGCCGTTCCCATTGCCGTTTAAGCTTCAAAATCTTGTCCAAGGCGGCACAGCGGATAACAGTCTTGCAAAAGGCGTTGTACCTGCGCTGGATATATTCTTGATAGGCTATCTGGTCGGTCATGGAAATTCCCCTTTCTGAATAATAGTGCGGGGCGGTGGCACTTCTTGCTGTCGCCCCTTGATTGCCTACCAGCAAAGGCGGGCGGGGCTGTCAACGGCTGCGCATATGCGCCGTTCATCTTGACCGTTGACTGGCTCGGCTGGGTTTGCTATTTACCCGACAAACTTGAATTTATTTTAAGCTATCACGTTTTACCTTCTTAAGCCTTACTATCATTACCATAGGAATTTCTTTGTTGGTTTTAAAACATTCTTCATAAAATCCATCAATGACAAATCCAGCTCTAAAACAAAGGTTAAAAATATCTTGTATGGAACGATGATAATAAATCTGCTCTTTCGGTTGCCCTTCAATCGCTATATCATAGTAACTGTGCGGTGTCATATATTTTTCAGTCAACGTGACAAAACAAGGGTGTTGCGTTGCAAAGACAAAAATTCCGCTTTCCTGCAACAGTTCATAAACAGCCATAAGAAGTGGTTCAATATCCGTAATATCCATAATTGCCATATTAGAAACTGCTTTCGTAAAGGCTCGATTTCTTTTTAATTCTAATATACTTTTTCTATCGGTCGCATCCGCCACACAAAATTCAATTTGTTTTGCATATTGTGATTGCCGTCTTTTAGCCAATTCTATCATTTTTTTGCTGTAATCAAAAGCGACAACCGAAGCGCCTCTTTGTGCAAGATACGAAGAATAATTTCCATTGCCACACGCAATATCCAAAATGTAATCCGCAGGATTAGGAGATAGAAGTTCCGTTACTTTGGGACGCACTACCTCTCTGTGAAATTCATTAGATTCGTCACCCATTGCATTATCCCAAAATTGTGCGTTCTCCTCCCAGATTTTTTTACTTTCCTCTGTTCCCATGTTCTCTCCCACTCCCCAAATTTGCTTTTTTGCTTCCATTAAATCTTCCTTACTATATTCCATTGTTACCCTCCATAACTTCTGATTGTTGCCGTCTTGACGATTATGTATCTTTACATTACCTTCTGAAACATATGGCGCACCTTGTCCAGGCGGCTGTTTGGACGGCGGGGCTGGATGACCGGCTGACCGACAGCGGCCTGATATCCTTTCAGCTCTGTAAGGCATACGCTCCGCCCGTTGGTGTAAAAGGCCAGATCAGTACGGTATGCCTGTATACAGCGGGCGGGAATCTCGCCAGTAAAGACAACTTCATCCTTTTTTACCTGGGCCGTTTCGATGGTGGCACAGTATTTCGGTGCATCATGATAAGCCCTGGAAAGGTATTCCTGGGGCGCATAGAGGATGAAGGAGAGATAAGGTTCCAGCAGCTGCGTCCCCGATTCCTTCAATGCCTGTTCCAATACAATCGGGGCCAATGAGCGGAAGTCCGCCGGCGTGCTGACCGGACTGTAATAAAGCCCGTATTCAAAGCAAATCTTACAGTCCGTTACGTTCCAGCCGAACAAGCCCTGCTCCAGCCCGTAACGGATACCATCCCTGACAGCGTTTTGAAAACTCTGGTTCAAGTATCCCAGCGAAACCCGGCTCTCGTATTGTACACCGGAGCCAAGCGAGAGTGGTGTAACAGACAGTCCTATGGATGCCCAAAACGGGTTGGGCGGCACCTCGATATGGATGGTGTGGCTGGCTGCTTTGAGCGGCCGCTCCATATAAATGACGGAGGGTTCCTTTACCACTGTTTCAAGCTTGTATTTTTCCGACAGCAAAGCGGAAACAACCTCCAACTGCACCCGGCCCAAAAAAGAAAGAATGATCTCATGGGTGATGGAATCCACTTCGCAACGCAAAAGCGGGTCAGTATCCGCAAGTTGCGTAAGAGCGTCCAGCAGCCGTTCTCTTTGCGCTGCCGTTTTCGGCGCAATCGTCGTCCGCAGCATGGGGAGGGGGTCCTCGCGCCACCTTTTACGAGGGAGCCGGGTTTGGTCCCCTAATACATCGTTTAACCTCACGCTGTCGCTGGGAAGGATAACAATTTCACCCTGATAAGCGGTGTCTGTCCGAACAATTTCCCCTTTGGATGGAATACGCATCTCTGTGATTTTCAGCTTTTCTCTCCCGGCCAGGGCCACCGTATCCCGCAGGCGCAGCGTTCCGCTGTATAACCGTAGATAGACACGCCGCTGGCCGCAATCGGTGTACTCAACCTTGAAAACGCTGCCGCATAGGGCGGCGCCCCCCTGTTCCCCAATCGGTTGGAACAGCCCTGTCACCGCATCCATCAACGGTTGAATGCCAAGGCCATTTTTGGCGCTGCCATGATAGACTGGGAACAGGGAGGCGTCTTGAACCCGCTGCTGTTCCTCCCGCGCAAGTTTTTCCCGGCTGATTGGTTCTCCTGCGATATACTTTTCCAATAATTCATCGTTATTTTCGATGACCGCATCCCATGCTTCTATGTCGGTATTTTCCTCCAGGACTATTTCCGGGGACAGCGACACCGTCTGCTTGATGATAATATCGGCGGAGAGCTTATCCCGAACAGACTGAACCACGCTCTGCAAATCAACGCCAGCCTGGTCGATCTTGTTGATAAAGATAACGGTGGGAATGTTCATTTTCCGCAGGGCATGGAACAGAATACGGGTCTGGGCCTGCACGCCATCTTTAGCGGAGATCACCAAGATGGCCCCATCTAAAACAGCCAAAGAGCGGTACACCTCCGCCAAAAAATCCATGTGGCCGGGCGTATCCACAATGTTAACTTTACATCTGTGCCACTGGAAGGAAGTGACTGCCGCTTGAATGGTAATCCCACGCTGCCGCTCCAAAAACATGGTGTCCGTCCTCGTTGTCCCTTTTTCGACGCTCCCCGGTTCTGAAATGGCTCCGCTGGCATATAGCAGGCTCTCCGTCAAGGTCGTCTTTCCAGCGTCTACATGGGCAAGAATTCCAATATTGATTATTTTCATGTGATTGTCCTCCCTTTACAGCCCCAAAGGGCATAAAAATCCCCAGCAGTAAAATACTTTTACCACTGGGGATTATAAGTTGCGGACATACACATATACAGCATACACCTGTTTGTGATTGCTGTTTTTGGGGATATGTCAAAATTGATAAGGCAAAAGTATTCTTAAATTGGGTACAAAAAACTAAGCCCCTACAAAAGGAGCTATCATAATCCTTTGTTCCCACTATTTGATTATAGTTTTATTTAAGAATACCTTGCCGCATATTTTTTACTCCTTTTCTGGATTAAATCATTGTATCACATCAGTTTTAGGAAAGCAAGTACCTAAAAGAAATTTTTCTTCCCCTTATATGTAACAATCATACCGGCTTCCTAGCGTTCAGAATGTTTTCTGCTGTCTGCTGTGGTGTTTGGTTGGAATTGTCCAACCAAAAGCCGATCCGTGGTGTTGTCTGCATTTTACTAAATACAAATTCAATGTATACAGAAAGATATAAGGAGTGGGAGGGATTCCGCCGTAGTTGGCATTGTAGGAAAATCCAAAAGTTTAGATTTTCCCACAATGCTTATCTTTTGGTCTTTGGTTCGGAATAGTGTAGTGCTGGCGGTCTATCTCTTGTTTTCGGTTGCTTGCTTCCTTACCGTACATGAGCATTAGCACCGGGATTGTCATTACCATATCCTTCCATCAAGTTGATAACGCCCCATGCTCCAAGTCCTGCACCTACTGCCATAACCAAAATCTTTAATACATTAACTGCCTGTGTAAAAAATGCCATAAGTTATTCCTCCTCGTTTTCTTCTTTCTTTTCAATCTTGTTATATGACTTCACTACAAAGTTTTTGTAAGTCTTTCCCTCTTTTTCACGCTTCTTAAAGTAACCAAAGATGTGGATTAAATCACCTTTTTCAAAGTCCTTTGCTTTCTCAGCTTTTTCTCCATAGGCTGCACAGTTGATGTACTCCTTTCCCTTTCCGTACTTTTTTACAAGCGTAAAATTTGCAACTTCTACCGTTTCTCCGTCTTTTTCAAAGTTTGAGAAAGTAGGTTCCGCCACTAAGTTGGCGTTGATGTTAATCATTTCTTGTTTCATCTTTTTAAATTTCTCCTTTTCAATTCAATAAAAAAAGCGACCAGAAGTATTACTTTTCCAATCGCTGATACTCTTACTATTTAGTTTTTTCTTAGTGGGACTTCTGATCCTTATCATCTTATCTCCTTTATTGTCTTTAACATATTTAAGGGAATTAGCATTTTGTCGTGTATATATTAGTGAAAGGTACTTGAAAAACTAGTCCGCTAATTAGCGAGTTTCCCCTATTTATTGATCGCAATATAAATTGAAAATAGGTATGAAAAAAGACGATAGATTTTTTTCTTTTCTATCGTCTTACGCATTTAGTATTCAATTTTTCAGTTCAATAAACTAGGATTTATATTTTACTTACAAAATAGTATGAAAAACTATACGAATAAGTAGAATTAAAATTGCACCTACTACTCATACAGCAATTACTTTTTGAAAATTTCTTTTTTCTTGTTTAGCCGTATAATTATACCATTTCATAAACGGATACCTCCAAAATTCCAAATTTACTTAATCTAATAAATAGGGAGTTCAAGATGTACTAAATATCCAGTACTTCTACTATTTCTCCATTTTTTTCTTTAAACATAATTTTTTTGACCACTTCTTCTCCTAAATATTTTGTAAACTTAGTCAATTCTGTTGATACTTCAAATACTATATTATGTTTTATATCACTTAATTCAAAACTCGAATCATATCTTGTTTTATCTGACCAATAGTTCCAATTTATATCTGTCCTTTCATAATAAACATAGTTTCCCTTTGGAGTTACAAATACTCTTTTATTTATTAACTTCTTTTCATCTTCGGATTTAAATATTTCAGAATACAGCTTCATCCCTTTAAATACTTTGTAATTGCTAATTTTATCATTTGAAATATTTAATTTAATTTCTTCATACTTCATAGAAAACCTCCACAAATTCAAATTTATCTAGCTTTATTATATCAAATATACCCTCGACCATATAGTTATAACAGTAAATCTTACAATCTTGTAATTACCGTATTTCTATTAAGCTTAACCTTGCCTTTTCTCTTTATATATTCTTCAATATCAAACACATTCTTCTTGTCATAATCTTCTAAGAACTTATAGTTCTTATGCTTTGTGATGTCGAATTTATCTGAAAGAAAAGGTCTTACACCTCTAAGCTGAAAAATACATTTACTACCGTCCATTACAGTAATCTCATCTTGGCTCATCAGTTCCTTACCTGTCTTTTGATAATTTAAACCAAAGCTCTTTTGATTTGACCTTGTTTCCGATGTGTTATATAAATCTATCGTTTCTTTTCCCAGTGTTTCAGACAATTCTTTTAGTGTCGTTTTCTCCTTGCCACCAAGAAACAAGGTACTATCACAGTTACCTACGATTGTATCGGCATTATCCTTATAGATTGCCTTTAACTGAGATTGTGCTTGAAGTATGATACTTGCTGATATTTCTCTGGAACGGATTGTTGCTATAAGTTTCTCAAACTTTGGAATTAAGCCGATGTTTGCAAATTCATCAAGCAAGCATCTCACATGGACAGGTAATCGTCCGCCATATACATCATCTGCCTTATCACATAAGAGATTAAAAAGTTGTGAGTACATAATGGAAACTACAAAGTTAAAAGTATCGTCTGTATCAGAGATGATAACAAATAGTGCTGACTTTCTATCTCCGAGGGTATCAAGCTCAAGTTCATCTTCTTTCATCAAGTCCCTAAGTTCCCTAATATCAAAGGGAGCAAGTCTTGCACCACATGAAATAAGAATAGACTTTGCTGTTTTTCCGGCAGCCAATTTGTACTTTTTATATTGCTTCACTGCAAAGTGTGTAGGCTCTTTCTTTTCCAGTGCTTCAAAGAGTCTGTCTATCGGATTCATATAGGTTTCATCATCTTCTCTAACTTCTGAAGCGTCTATCATATCGAGAAGTGTTGCAAAGTTCTTTTCTTCTCTTGGAGCTTCATAGAAGATGTAGCCGATAAGGGCTGTATAGTAGAGCTTTTCAGCTTTGACCCAAAAATCTTCACCTGCTTTTTCGCCCTCTCCTTTCGTATTTGCTATGATTGTCTGCACCAATTTCAGAATGTCTTTCTCAGAACGGATATAGGCAAAGGGATTGTATTTCATGGACTTTTTGAAGTTAATGGTATTTAAGATTTTAATCTCATAGCCATTATTCTCAAGCATCTTGCCGCACTCAAGGACTATCGTTCCTTTCGGATCGGTTACGCAATAACTACTGTGCATTTGCATAAGGTTTGGTTTTACATAAAATCGGGTTTTTCCACTTCCTGAACCACCGATAACAAGCACATTTTTATTTCTCGCATACTTTGGATTAGCCGGTCTACCATTCATTGTTAATCGCTCAGTTTGTGTAAGCAAAATATTATTTTGAAACTTTTCATCCATATATGGCTCTATATCTTTTTTAGTTCCCCATCTTGCCGATCCATACTCTTTTCCCTGCCTAAACTTTTTAGCGTTTTTCCCTTTTGTATAGACAATGAATTTGATTAAAGCAGCCACTCCTATACCTATTAAAATATCCGCCGGATGAATACTCGGAAGAAAGCTCATTGTGTTAAGCTCCAATATCCCCTGAAATATTTTATCTATCACATCTCCTCCAACATAGCTTCTTACATGATTTGAAAAGATGTTTCCTAAATAGAAAAATGCAAGATAGGGAATATTCTGCTTTAGAAACTTTACCTTATCCTGCACCTTAAATAAGCCTTTGATGTCCTTTAATATCTTATCTATCATAGGCTCTGCTCCTTTTGTTTATTCTTGATTTTATCTTTGGAAACAGAGTTTTTAGCCATTTCCTTGAACTTTTCAATATTCTTATGAATAGATTCTTTTCTTTCCGTTTTCTTTTCCGATTCTGACAGGGCATGCTTAAAGGCTTTCTCCATAACCTTCATATCTTTAGCTTGAAAGAATACTGAATATTTCCCACTCTCCTTATCTTTCATGACTGAAAACTTTACGCCATACCGATTAAGTTCTTTTTTCAGTTCCTTAAGCTCTGCTTCTTCAACCGGAATTTCTTCAAGCTGTCCCTTTTTAACCATATCTTTTAGCTTTACTTCATTTCCGTTGCTATTTACAAGTTTTTCAAATCCTCCAAGCTTTTCTGCTTCTTTCATCAGTTTCTTTAATAAGTTCAGAATTAGCTTTCCTGTTACTTTAGCAGCTCTTACTTCCATATTCAGCGTTTTTCTTGCTATTTCTTCATTGATCAAGTTCTCTCACCTCCGTTCAGTAACCTCTCTTTATTACGAGCCAGCTTATCCTTTTGAATAGCCTTTCTAAAATCTTCTCCTACAACCATAACAGGAATACACATCTCTATAATTCGTGAATAAATCCTCTGATACTCCACACTTTCTGTACAATTTACAATTGTGTCGTAAGAAAGGTTTGTGGTGAAAATAGTCGGTTTCTGTTTTAAATACCTGTTATTCACAATGTTATATACCTGCTCTTTAGCATAGCTTGTATCTCTTTCAATTCCTAAATCATCCAAGATAAGAACAGACGTATTCACAAGCGATTCTATATATGCGTTCTTGTCAAAATCAAATCCTCCCTTTTGCAGTTCATTGATAATCTGTGAAAAATTTCTTATTTTAACGCTTATTCGATACTGTTCAATAAGGCTATTTGCAATGGAGCAGGCAAGATAGGTCTTTCCGCTACCTACTGAGCCATAAAAAAGGAGTCCGATGTTTTCTTTTTTCATTTCCTCATATTTTTTTACAAAGTTCTTTGCAATGATAAGGCTTTGATTTTCTTCTCCCTGATAATTTTCAAATGTGTATGACCACTGAATAATCGAGTTAAAGCAGCTACTCTTTAATCGTTCAATCTCCATCTGCTTTTGTCTTTCTTTTTCTTTTGCTTCTCTATTTCTATCGCATTTACAAGAAATCTTAAATATCATCTTGTTATCAAAGAACTCCATCACTTTTCCGTCTTTTCTTTCATGGCAGACTTTGCAATAGGCGTGTCCATCTTTGATATACTCTTTTTCAGGATCATAAGAGTACTCTACATCCTCTATCATTACTTTTTCCAATTCTTTCATCATAGGTGTTCTCCTTTATCATATTCTTCCCATGTCGGTATATTTGATGTTTTCACTTCTTTTCCTCTCCCCTGATCTTTATAGAACCAAGAAAGGATTGTTGCTTTATGGTCTTTATATGTCTTTCCGGTGCTTTTGATATATGCAGATAGCCTTTCAATGTAATTATCAAGCTGTGAGTTCATTATGATTTGTAAATCGGATATATCTTCAGCAGCTAAAAATACATTTTGAAATGTTCCAAGTCCGTTTACACCAAAACTATATTCTCTCTTACTATACTTACTCTTATTATTCTCTATATAGTTAGAGTCAAGATTTTGAACTTCCTGAAGTTCATTTTCTTTACTTCTGAGGTTAAAATCTTTTACTTCTGAAGTTAAGTTTTTTGACTTCTGAAAGTCATTTTCTTTTACCGCTAATATGCTCATAAAGTCTTTAACATATATGACATTCGGCTTACCAAGCCCAAGCCTTACTCTTTCAATCAGTCCGATTCCTTTTTTCATATCGAGTTCATCTAATGTTTTTATAGCTGTCGGCTTTGAGATATTTCTTCTTCTCATAATTTCTTCGACTGTGAAATAGATAAATACTCTGCCTTCCTTGTCCACCCAATTATTCTTAAAGGACATTCCTGTTCGTTTCAAAAGCATAGAATAAAGGATAATTGCTTCAGCAGACAGTCCCTTAAATTCTTCTCCGTCTACCAATATTTCAGGTACTTTTAGAAAGTTAAATCTTTCTGCTTCTCTGTTATAGAAATAGTCAAAGTCCATCGCTTCACCTCCTCCCCAAAAAATTGGCAAAGAAAAAGACGATAGTTTTTCTTCTATCGCCTTTGGTAACCATTTGTATGAATTTTTTTAGATTGATTTTATTGCTTCATTGATTCCCTGAAGGAATGCTATAACAGCTGCTCCGACCATCGGTATTCCATAAGGACTTAACAAAAATCCTAATACCAATGCCTCAATGCCAAGTGATATATCTTTTTGCATAAATGATCCTATTGCAGCAACTATACACATCAGCATTAAGAAATACAGAATAGTTGTTCCTATGCCAAGTATAAATGTCAGAAAGGCAGTAAGGATACTCAGCAGCAAGCTGATTGGAAATAAGATTATTTTTATTATCCATCTCATAAATACCCTCCATTTCTACTAAATCATTTTAAAATGCTTTAACGCATCCATAATAGCTTCCTCTTTTTCCAGTGTGCATTGTGGAATAGCCTGTTTCTCTTTTTTTGATTTATTATAATGCTCCCTCAGTACAATTCCACATTTCTTTTTAATCTGTGCAATATAGAGTGTCGAAACCTTTAAATCAAATTTTTCCAATATATATTCCTTGATTTGTGCATAAGTCGCTTTACTTTCAGCACTTGTCAAATCAAGCTCATCAAGCTTAATTTCAACATCTATATGTTTGTCGACATCAAGTTTGGACAATAACGCTACCGTCTCCACATGCCCGCTCCATGGAAACATGTCAACAGCCTGCACCTTCACCGGTTTATACCCTTTCCCTGCCAGATACTTTAAATCTCTTGCAAGAGTAGCACTGTCGCAACTTACATAAACTATCTTACGGGGAGATGCTGCCGCCGCTGCTTCAAGGCATTTTATATCACAGCCTTTCCTTGGTGGATCTACTACGACTATATCAGGAAAGTCAAGTATATTTTTTATATCTCTCATATCTCTTATATCTGTTATATTTACCGGGCTTTTATTATCTTTCCCGCATCTTTTATCTTTCTTATCATTTTTATCCATCTTATCATTTTTATCTATCTCACCGCCTTTATTTATCATCTCCATTTTCCATAATTCCAGTATATCCTCTGCATTCCCGGTGATAAAAAATGCATTGTTTATATTATTTATAAATGCATTGTTTCCAGCATCCTCAACCGCCTTTTGTACAGTTTCTATACCATATACCCTCCCTGCCTTTTGTGCAAGAAATAAAGATATGGTACCTATGCCGCAATAAAGGTCCCATACAGTTTCATCACCCTTAAGGTCTGCAAATTCAAGCACTTTATTATAAAGTATATTGGTCTGTACAGGATTTACCTGATAGAATGACTCAGCCGATATATTAAATCTGATATTGCCTATATAATCACTTATAAAATTTTTCCCGTATATATTCACAGTTTTTTGTCCCATTATAACATTGGTTTTACTGCGGTTTATATTTAACATAATACTTTCTACGCCTTTTATGGCACTTAAGGCAGTGCACAGCTGCTCTTTATACGGAAGCTTTTGTGTGTTTATAACTATGCATACCATTATTTCGCCGGTAGCAAACCCTTTTCTTATAAGAATATGCCTTATAACCCCATCACCGTTTTTCTCATTATATGGCTTTATATTACATCGCTTCATAAAAGACAGAACGGTATCTTTTATCTTGCAGTTTTCTTCTATACCTATAAGGCAGTCATCTACTTCAACTATGCTATGTGTACGTCCTGCATAAAAACCTGCTGCAATTTTTTGTCCTCTTTCACCTACCGGAATTACCGCTTTATTTCTATATCTCCAGGGATATTCCATACCAATTACAGGATAAAATATACATCTATTTTCAGATGCCATACAATCAGAATCCATAATATCTTTATTCGCAGTTTCATTTTCAGCGATACAGATAAAGTCTTCTCTTTTAAACCCGCCTATCCTTATAAGATTATTAAGAACCTTGTTTTCTTTATATTTGAGTTGAAAACTATACGACATTTCCTGCATAGTGCAGCCGCCGCATGGTCCTGATACCGGGCATCTCGGTTTTCTCCTCTCAGGTGAAGGAATTATAACTTTATCAAGCTTTGCATAACCGTAGTTTTTCATACATTTCATAACTACTGCCCTTATTCTGTCGCCTATCACAGTATCCTTTACAAACCAAGTAAAGGCATCGGTTTTTCCGATGCCTTCCGTATCATTACTTAAATCTATTATATCAAACTCAATTATATCCCCTTTTTTATAGATAGAATCATTTGTTTTTTTCATCATAATCCTGTCCTTTTTATATTGCTTTCAAACATTCTATTGTACCCAAGCCATAGCACATTTTCATCGGCAGATTCAAGAATTTCCTTCATAGTCTCAAGCTTTGCATCGGTATTATCTGCAAGATTAAGGGCAAGTGCTTCGATAATAGCAGGCTTTTTAGGTGAACCGTACTCAAGCTCTCCGTGATGCGAAAGTATACAATGCTTAAGCTCATTTAGGAGTTTTTCAGGAAAGCCTTCTATCTTCTGTGCTTTTTTTGAAATTATCTCACAGCCTATAATTATATGTCCAAGCAGCTGTCCCTCATCAGTGTAATCATTTTCCGGAAATGGCGAAAGTTCTTCAATTTTACCTATATCATGACATAAGGCTGCTGAAATCAAAAGATCACGGTTAAGTATAGGATAGCTTTTACAATAAAATTCACACAGCCTTACAACACTCAGGCTGTGTTCCATCAGTCCGCCCATAAAACTGTGGTGTACATTTTTTGCTGCTGATGAAGATTTAAATTTAGAGGCAAATGCTGTATCCTCTATAAATATAGCATTTAATAATCTGTTTAGGTGTATATTTTTTATTGAAGATACCTTTTCCTTAAGTTCATTATACATACTCTCAATACTGTATTTTGAAACCGGTATATAGTTTTCTATCATATATTCACCGGCATCGGCTTTTCTTACACGTCTTATATTAAGCTGAAGGCTGCTGTTGAACATATTTACATCAGCTTCAACCACAATATAATCCATAGCACTTATATCATTTATTCCCGGAGATTTTAAATCCCATATCTTCGCATCCACAGTACCGCTTTTATCCTGAAGTATAAGACTTGCATACTCCTTTCCTGCTTTTGTAAGCAGTATCTGACGGCTTTTACACAGATATATCTCAGATATTCTCATACCCTCTTTTAATGTTGACAAAAATTTCATCAATTTTCCTTTCTAAGCAGCCTCTCACCAACCTTAATATTAAATTTCAATTCCTTATATTCATCCTTTCCATTATTCCTCATTACTGTAATAACGGCATCAGAGCCTATCTGAAGCTGTCCCAGAATTTTCTGATAGGTATTTATATTTGAAATTTCCTGCTCATTTAATGCCTTTATTATATCCCCGGGTTGGATACCTGAATCATATACAGGACTTCCGGGGGTTACGGCTCCTACATATATACCTTCAGGCATACCCGTATCCTTCATTTTTTTGCTTACATTAACGGCTTCTATACCTATATACTGTACAGGATTACCATTTACCATCTTTTCTATAAGTTCCTTATAATCAGATATGGCATATGCTGTCGAGATATTATCGCTGTTAAGATCTTTATATTTATCCGTAACCCATGCTATTACCTCGGCATCGAGATTTATCAGAAAGCTTCCTGCCTGGGCATCAGTTTTTAAATCACTGTAAAAAAGCCTTGCATTACCGTCAGTTACACTTATATCCTTTGCTATATGCGATATATAACCATAGCTTGTAGAACGTGATATCCCAAGCGGACTTCCTATAGCCATAACTACATTTCCCCTTGCAGTAAGATATGAATTGCCTAAAGTTGCCGGCTCTATTGTTTCAAGTACCTTACTGTCAATATCTTCAACAGGTACATATATAACTGCAAGTCCGCTGATTTTATCAACTGCTCTAAGTCTTGCATTATTCTCACCCGCATCATTAAATGACACTTTGATTAAATCCGCCTCTCCCAGAGCTTCTGCAGGACAGAGTATACCTATTTCAGTCTGTGTCTTTGTAAACACTATTCCTGAATAATGCCCTTCCTTTTCTACCGGGTTATTAAACCAATCCCTTGTATTTTTAACGGAATCAACCGCTACAAGAGAATTGTCAAGTTTTCTGCATACCTCATCAAGTCTTGAATAAATCCTTTTAACATCATCTGAAGTATATTCATGACTGGCAAACGCTGATTCAACAAGCTCCTCTACCGGTTTTCCCTCTTTTGAAACTTCAGTTTCTTTTACAGATCCGCTTTCCGGCAAAGTGTCAAGTGCTGAAGAGTCAGATGCGACATCATTTTCTGAAGTACTGTTATTTTCAGGATCATCTTTCGGTATGCTTATACTTTGATATTGTCTTGAGTCTTTTTGTTTAAAATGATTCCGTACAATTGGTTCTGAAAATACAAATGTTGCCGCAGCTATAAGTCCAAATACCACAGCGCTGCATGCAATCAGCGCAAAATGCCTTAAAACATTCCCTTTTCCTTTTTTACCACCCCTATTTACTATGTTTTCATGTATAAATTCTTTTTTTCTGTCTTTTTTTGTATTATTACTTTCAGACATACTGAAACCTCGATCTCTTATATGTAAGTTTTTATGCTTAAAACAAAGTCCTTTTATTATATAATATATACAAATAGCACTGTCGTGGTAAACAAGTACCTTGGACTCAACCGATGTTTATTATACTATATACTCTATAAAGTTAAAAGAGTCTTTCATTTTCCATTTTACAGTAATGTGCATTTACCAGACACTTGTGGTATAATTTCTTAAAATTAACAGCAACTGATAAGACTTTAGTACTAAAGACTTTAAATACATATATCAGTTAGCAGCAGATAAAAATATACATCACAATAGATATGGATAATAAAATGGATAATAAGACTATACAGGCACTTGAATATAATAAAATACTTGAACTTTTAAAAAAATATGCAACCTGTGAGCCGGGAAAAACCTTATGCGAAAAGCTTAAACCCTCATCTGATTTTAGAGAGGTTGTAAAATCACAGAAAGAAACATATGCCGCACTGGATCGTATACGCATAAAAGGCAGTTTAAATTTTGGTAATGTAAGATACTTTGGTGAAAGCTTTAAAAGACTTGCACTGGGTTCTCCTTTAAATATTCCTGAGCTTATGCATATAAGGCTTTTTCTTGAAAATACCTCTCGAGCATATAATTACGGTAAGCACAATGATAATCATCCGGCTGGCTGTCATGACAAAAATGCATACGATACTATAAAAGATACCTATGTAACTATCTCTAAAACAAAAGAGAAAAAAACAAATAAAAGTAATAACTATAACAGCGATACAGCTGATAAAGGATATTATAAAACTAATAATACCGATAATACAGATGATATTGAAGAATTTGATGCTATTGATATATACTTTTCTTCACTCAAACCGCTGACTCAGATTAAAAATGAAATTGCAAGATGCATTTTATCTGAAACGGAAATTTCCGATAATGCTTCACCCAGACTTTTTGAGCTTGTAAAACAGCACAAAAATGTACAGTCAAAAATGCATACGGTACTTCAGAGTCTGCTTGAATCACATAAAGAATATCTTATGGATTCAATTATAACAATGAAAGACGGTGCATACTGTCTGCCTATAAGAGCGGATTTTAAAAATAAAGTAAGCGGAATAGTTCATGACCATTCCGCTTCAGGTTCTACTATATTTATAGAACCTATGGCAGTTATACGCTTTAATAATGAACTGCGTGAAATTGAAATTGAAAAACAACAGGAAATTGATAATATACTTGAAGATTTAAGCAGTCTTATAAGACCTTATATTGATGATATTAATGAAAATATCAAAAATATGGCACATCTTGATTTCGTATATGCCAAGGCACATCTTTCAGATGCCATGTCAGCGTCAATGCCTGTATTCAACGACAGATTTTACATAAACATAAAAGAAGGCAGACACCCTTTAATCCCTGATAATATTGTGGTTCCGATCAACATATCAATAGGTGATGATTACAGCCTTCTAGTAATTACAGGTCCGAATACCGGCGGAAAAACCGTTTCACTTAAAACTGTCGGACTTTTTACTCTTATGGGGCAATCAGGGCTTCATATACCTGCTTTTGAGGGAAGTTCTCTGCCGGTTTTTAAAAATGTATATGCCGATATAGGTGATGAACAAAGCATTGAACAAAGCCTTTCCACATTTTCAGGGCATATGAAAAATATAGTTGATATAATTAAAAAAGCCGATCGCAGCTCACTTTGTTTATTTGATGAGCTTGGAGCGGGTACAGACCCGGCAGAGGGAGCGGCACTTGCTATAGCACTACTTTCACACCTTCATAAAAAAGGTGCAACAGTACTTGCAACAAGCCATTACAGCGAACTTAAGATATTTGCATTAAATACACCCGGGATAGAAAATGCATGCTGTGAATTTAATGTTGAAACATTAAGACCTACATACAGGATAATTATAGGTATACCCGGAAAATCAAATGCTTTTGCAATCTCAAGAAAGCTTGGACTTCCTGAATATATAATTGATGAAGCCAAGAAAAATATAGAAGATGAAAATATGTCATTTGAAGAAATTCTTACTAAAATTGAACATGACAGATTTGTAATAGAAAATGAAAAAAAAGAAATTAATAATTATAAAGCGGAGATTGAAAAACTTAAGCAAACCTATGAAAAAAAGAATTCACGCATTCAGGAAATCCGTGAAAATATACTTGAAAAAGCAAGGCTTGAAGCGGAAAACATACTAAGCCTTGCTAAAGAAACCGCTGATACCACTATAAATAATATAAATAAACTGACTTCGGCTAAGGGCATAGGCTCCGAACTTGAAAAAGAGAGAGAAAAATTAAGAGAATCATTAAAAAAACTTGAAAAAAAACCTGCACTTAAAATCAGTAAAAAAAATTCAGCAAAAAAGCCGAAACATCTAAGATGCGGAGACAGTGTATATGTGCACAGCATGAATCTGAAAGGTACTGTAAGCAGCCTGCCTAATGATAAAGGAAAACTGTATGTGCAGATGGGTATACTTCGTTCACAGGTAAGTCTTGATGATATAGAACTGATTGATGATACACCAGCAGATAATGTAAAGGTATATGCAGGCAGTAAAGGAGCTTCTCTCATGAAAGCCAGCCATATCTCGCCTGAAATCAATGTAATAGGCATGAATGTAGACGAGGCGTGCTCTGCCCTTGACAAATATCTTGATGATGCACTACTATCACATCTTAAATATGTGCGTATAATCCACGGCAGAGGTACAGGTGCACTCCAAAAGGGCATACATGCATATTTAAAAAAACAGCCTTATATAAAATCATACCATCTTGCCGAATACGATGACGGCGGCAATGCGGTAACAATAGTAAATTTTTAATTTAACTGCGATTTCCACCCTATATTATTTATAGATATTTATTATATTATACAAGTGTAATAAGTATAAAAATTCGATGCAAGCTTGCTTGTAAGAGAATTTATTATCTTTTGCCACCTACATCATTATATATTGATTTATATTACAAATTTATACTATACGAGGTTTAAACTATGAATGAAAGACATAAGGTTCTGGTAGTTGATGACGACCAAAATATATCAGAACTTATAACCATTTATCTTAATAATAATGAGCTTTATGAGACTAGAACGGCAGCTGACGGAGAGTCCGCCATAAAGACATTTTATGAATTCAAACCTGATATTGTAGTGCTTGACCTTATGCTTCCGGGTATGGACGGCTATCAGGTATGTCGTGAGATACGCTCAAAATCATCGGTTCCTATAATAATGGTATCAGCAAAAGCGGAGATTTTTGACAGAGTTTTAGGGCTTGAGCTGGGTGCTGACGACTATATGACAAAACCGTTTGATACAAAAGAACTTGTAGCAAGGATTAAAGCGGTTATGAGGCGTTACCGGGACAAAACGGCACTTAAAGAACCCGTAAAATCGGAAAATTATGTTGAATATCCTGATTTAAAAATCAGCCTTGTAAATTATTCGGTAATTTACAAGGAAGCTGTCGTAGATATGCCTCCTAAGGAAATTGAACTTTTATATTTCCTTGCATCACATCCTAATCAGGTTTTTACAAGAGAGCAGCTTCTTGAACATATATGGGGATATGAATATGCCGGAGATACCCGTACAGTTGATGTACATATAAAAAGGCTCCGCAGCAAAATACATGATCACGGCTCATGGTCTCTGGGAACCGTATGGGGTATAGGTTATAAATTTGAAACAAAATAATTATTTTTTATATTTCAGGAAAAAAAACAAATAAAGACTTCCATTTGCTCTATAAATTTAAAAAAATAATTATTTTATATTTAAAGGATATACTGTAACAAATTATGAAAATACCACTATATATTAAATTCCTGATGGCATACATAATATTCGGAGCTGCCGGTTTTATAACCATAGCTACCCTTTCATCAGGTCTTACCTATAACTACCTTATCCGTGCAAAAAGCAGCACACTTAAAGACGAAGCCGGACTTATAGCAACTACCTACTCATCAGTATATTCAGGTCAGGATATAGAACTTGAAGATGCATACCCCCAGATTCAAATGGCAGCATCATTTCTTCATTCACAGATTTGGGTAATAGGCAGAGACGGCACTATAATAGTTGACACTGAAAATAAATTCAAAAAAAAATGTAATCAAAGATTTTGATCCTACACTTGTAGACGGCAGTACATTTTATACCATAGGAAACTACTTCAACACTTTTGATTATAATGTGCTGAGTGTATCCGCACCGATTAACGGCAATTACAAAATATACGGCTATGTTGTAATCCACATGCCTATATCAACAGTAATCTCTGATCAGAATGAAATACTTAATATAGTGTATATAACCTCACTTATAGTTTTTATACTTTCAACACTCATACTTATAGTATTTCATAAGATAGTTTATGCACCTCTGAAAAAAATTACTGAAGCTGCAAAACAATACGCTTCAGGTAATCTCAACTATAAAGTTCAGATTGATACAAATGACGAGATGGGCTATCTTGCCGATACCCTTAATTTTATGTCGGATGAGATGGGTAAAGTTGAGGACTATCAGCGTAATTTTATAACCAATATATCTCATGATTTCCGCTCCCCTCTTACATCAATAAAAGGCTATCTTGAGGCGATACTTGACGGCACTATATCCGTAAATATACAGGATAAATACATAAAGCGAGTCATTGATGAGGCTGACAGACTTACAAAGCTTACAGGCAGCATACTTACATTAAATGATATTGATGCAAAGGGAATGCTTATACGAAGCAACTTTGATATAAATCGTGTCATTAAAAATACCGCTGCCAGCTTTGAAGTTCAATGTGATGAAAAAGATATCATCTTAGAGCTGATTTTTTCTGATGAAACCGCCATGGTCTATGCCGATCTGGGAAAAATACAGCAGGTGCTCTATAATCTGATTGATAATGCAGTTAAATTCTCACATAATAATTCAAAAATATATATAAGCACCTATCCTAAAAAGGAAAAAATTTTTATATCTGTAAATGATTCCGGTATAGGCATTGATAAAAAAGAAGTTGTAAAAATATTTGAAAGATTTTATAAATCCGATTCTTCACGTGGAAAGGATAAAAAAGGTACAGGACTTGGGCTTTCCATAGTAAAAGATATAATACAGGCACATGGTGAAAATATAGATACAATCAGTACAAAAGATGTCGGCACTGAGTTTATCTTTTCACTTCCGGCTGCTGCAAAACCTCAGGAATGATATGTAATATTTTTGTAAACACTTCTTAAGCTAAACGACTAGGCGGGTTTTATTGACAAATGTTATTATAAGGCTTATTATTTAAGTAGTCCAGACATTATGTCATATATCTGTAATTACATGATAATTGGACAACTGCACAAAAAATCAATTTAATTAAAGGAGGATTTGGGGAATTGAGCAGATTTAAGAAATCAGCTGTATTTTTCATGCTTTTTGCACTTGTTTTAGGTTTATGCAAATTCACAGTTTATGCTGAGGAAAAGGACTATGTAATTACTTCCGCATACTGGGATGAAAGCCTTGACAATGTTATAGCAATGTGGGATGAAGCAGCTGATAAAACATCCTACCGTATACAGCTTTATAAAGGTAATAAAAAGATAGGTGCGCTCCACACTGTAAGTTCAGATAAGTATAATTTTTCAAGACAGATTGCGGATAATGGTTCCGGAACATATTATTTTACTATCTACCCCACAAAAGGAGGCAGAAACTTAATGGTAAAATCAGAATCTCTGCTTGTAGAATCGGACTACCTGAATAAGTTAAAAGAAAAATATAAAAACGGCGGCGGTAATACTGACAATACCCGTTCAGGACCCGGTGTACAGCCTATCTCTCCTGAAACCACTTTTAATCCGGCTCTGGGAAACAGAGGATGGAATCAAACAGGTACACAGCAGTGGTGGTGGAAATTTGATGACGGTAACTATGCAAAAGGCACATGGCTTTTGCTTAATGACAAGTGGTATTATTTTAATGCCGACGGTCTCATGCATACAGGATGGCTTAAATACAAGGAATTATGGTATTATTTAAGTCAGAACGGTGATATGCTTACAAATGCTTCCACTCCCGACGGCTTCAATGTAAATGCTGATGGGGTATGGGTGCCCTAAAAAAGAAACAAAAAAAACGGCTTTTGATAAGCTTATTGCTTATTCAAAGCCGTTTTTTTGAAATAAATTAATAATATAATTTATACTTACAATCTTCAAGATTTTATTAAGACGGTGTTTTTTTTTGTAAAAAATCTGTAATGCCTTAGCACCTAGATTTTTTTTTTATTGTATATTAGAATATGCACATAGATACAACTGATAAATCAAGTGTAACTAAAATACAAAAATAATTAAAATATTATATAAGGAGATTACTTAAACTATGAAAAACTTAGGATTTTTACAGAAAACAGCTGCACTTGGCCTTTCGGCGTTTTTACTTGCAGCTTTCGCATTCCCTACGTATGCAGGTTCAAACAAAACTAATATAGACCACATTACATTATCATTTGACACAGGCAATATTGAAATAGGGTCAAGTGAAAAACGTATTGAGGTAACTTCAGGAAATGACAATGCCTATACTGTTTCAAATGAACAGGCAGCTGCTACCAATATGGACGGTGAAAGATGGAAAAGCGGTATTACACCGAAATTCAATATTACAATAAAAGCTGAAGAGGGCTTTAAATTTGACACAAATGCACTTAAAAACAGCAATTACTATACACTTAACGGCGGTAATGTAAGCTTTGTAAGGGCAAGAGGAGGCTCAAATTCAATCACTCTTACAGTAAAGATGCCTAAACTTAAGGGTAATGCTGAAAATCTCGGAGTTGATGACCTCAACTGGGACGAATACAGCGGAAAAGCAAGCTGGTCTCCTGCAGATACGGCTGAAAAATATACTGTAAAACTTTATCGTGGTTCTTCTTTAGTAACACAGGTTGAAACCTCAGCTACAAGCTACAATTTCTCTTCAGAGATAGGAAATCGTGGAAAAGGAAATTATACATTTAAAGTAAGAGCTTCAGCGTGGGGTGCTCATGGTGAATGGAATGTTTCCGATGATCTGTATGTAGGCGATGACGAGCTTCCAAGATTCGGCGGAGGCGGCGGAAATCCCGGCGGAAATTCTTCAGGAAGAGGAGCATGGCTTAAAGATAATAATGGATGGTGGTACAGCCGTTCAGACAGGTCATGGCCAAAATCACAGTGGGAATTCATAAATAATAAATGGTATTACTTCAACGGAAGCGGATACATGGTAACCGGATGGGTTCAGACTAAGGGAAAATGGTACTACTGTGATAGATCAAGCGGTGCAATGCTTACAAATACAACAACTCCTGACGGATACAGAGTTGACGGAAACGGTGCATGGATACAGTAATGTAATCACTGCTTATAAATTATATTAAAAAGGACTGTAAAATAAGTCATTAATTAAGGATCACTGAATCTAACAAATGTAAGATTTGGTGGTCCTTTCATTTTTTAATATCAAATGGAATTTTTCTAAATTTCTAATTAATCGTGAAGGCAATGTCATCTCACGCTTTGAGCCCACTGTCGATATGAAGAAAGTCAGAGAGGAAGTTGTAGCAGTCCTTTAATACAAGCACATAGTTATAGTGAAAATCAATAATTTATAACACTTAGTCCTTTTTTTGTCATTTTACTAACCTTGATTAGGAAGTAAACTGCCAATAAACATTATAGTTATTACCATAAAAATAAAGAATGTAATTTTACCTCCGACTTCAAATTTATCTCATTAAATATTTAATAAAATAAGACTGTTTTAAAGACATTTTTATACCACCAAATCCCATACGTTACCGTCAAGTAAACGTTAATTTCAACAGTCTTGATTTTATATTTAGTATTTGTTATAGTTTTATACATAGATACGGAGGATTATATATGACAAAAAAAATCATACTTACAGGTGGCGGAACAGCAGGGCATGTAACACCTAATATTGCACTCCTTCCAATGCTTACAGCACATAGATACGATATACTCTATATAGGCTCATACAACGGTATAGAAAAAAAACTTATTACCGCTGAAAATATTACATACAAAGGAATATCCTCAGGCAAACTCAGACGTTATTTTGATTTGAAGAATTTTACCGATCCGTTTCGTGTAATAAAGGGATACTTTGAAGCCTGCAGTATAATTAGAGATTTTAAACCCGACATAGTGTTTTCAAAAGGAGGTTTTGTGTCAGTTCCTGTTGTTGCAGCTGCACGCAGACATAAAATACCTGTTATAATACATGAATCAGATATAAGCCCGGGACTTGCCAACAAAATATGTATGCGTTTTGCCGATAAAATATGCTGCAGTTTCCCTGAAACGCTTGACTACCTTCCTAAGCATAAGGCTGTTTTTACAGGTTCACCTATACGGAGCGACCTTACCTCAGGCAGTCGTAGTAATGCATTAAGGATAACTCAGTTTGACAATATAAAACCGGTATTGCTTATCATAGGCGGAAGCCTGGGTTCGGTAAAGATAAATACCGCTGTAAGATCTGAATTGGATGATCTTATTAAACTGTATAATATAATACATATATGTGGCAAAGGCAATATTGACAATGACCTTTTAAAAATCTGCGGCTATATACAGTACGAATATGCAGGAGCTGAATTGAAGGATCTTTTTGCACTTGCTGATATAGTTATAAGCCGTGCAGGTGCAAATACAATATGCGAGCTGCTTGCACTTAAAAAACCGAATATACTCATACCTCTTTCTGCAGCCGCAAGCCGGGGGGATCAGATATTGAATGCAGCTTCATATGAAAAGCGTGGATTTTCATATGTACTCAGTGAAGATGCACTTAGCGGCAAAAGCCTCAAAGCCGCCGTATCTGAGGTATACAACAACAGAAAGAATTATATAAATAATATGCTTAATGCCCCTGCTGTAAACGGAAGTGAAAATATTATAAAGCTTATCCTTGAATTATCTCTGTGAGCCGCTCAGTATTAAAGTAAAAAAGCCTTCCTGATTATAATTGCATTCGGAAGGCTTTTGCCGCTTTACCATTACTTATGAAGCCCGCCCTTCTTCCTTTCCAAGCACTTTTTTTATAAATAAATCACAATTCTTACTCAGATTGTCAAAACTGTCAAAAGCGATAAAATTTCCATTATCTATAAACAACACTTTGTCAGCAGCCCTGACAGAAGATATCCTATGAGCTATTGATATAATGAATTTATTATTTGATAAATTTTTAATAGCCTTATTCAGATTAACTTCATTTTCGGAATCAAGACTTGACTGTGCCTCATCAAATATCATAATTGAGCTGTTTTTTAAGAGTGCTCTTGCAATAGATAAACGCTGTTTCTGCCCTTCGGATATTTTTAAAGCCCTCTCTCCTATTTCAGACTCATAGCCGTTTGGAAGCTGTATTATGAAATCGTGAGCCTGGGCGGCAGCGGCAACATTTCTTACTTCTTTATCAGAGGCTTCCGGCTGTCCCATTTTAATATTTTCAATGACCGTTCCCTTAAACAGATAGGTATCCTGAGTTACAACGGAAATGGCACCTCTCCATGACTCCAAAGTAAAACTCCTGATGTCTTTACCATTTATAAGAATTTTACCCTCGGTAGGATCCGCATACCTTTGCAGGAGATTCACTATGGTTGACTTTCCTGAGCCCGACTCGCCTGATAAGGCGATTATCTTTCCTGAGTGTATTTTAAAACTCATATTTTTTATCTGAAACTCTTTTGAGTTCGGATATTTAAAAGATACATTTTCAAACTCTATAGTATCTACAATTTCATTAAACTCTTCGGTTCCTGAATCACGGACGGTTATAGGCAGATTAAGCAGCTTAAGCACACGCTCAGAGGCTGCAAATACGCTTGAAAACTGTGTGGATATATTGACAAATTTAGCAAGAATGGCAAATATGCTTCCACCTGTAATAATAACTGCCAAAATCCATTGTTTTTCAAGACTGCCGCTTTTGTATAAATAATATGATATAAATAAAGTGGAAACCGTCATCATAGTACTTATAAAAATAGCATAAACAACTTCATAAGCCTTTCTTCCTGCATCCGCCTTTCTGCTTTTTTCATAATTCGCTATACTTGCATTTATTTTCCTTTTGTAACTCTCCCACATGTTAAAGCTGAGAATTTCACGCATGCCTTGAATTGCATCAAGAACTGCATTGGCAACTTTGCCATATCTCTCCCGGATAACTTTTCCCTGTTCCTTTGATTTTTTATTAAAAATCAGTGGAGAACATAGATATAAAACAATCCAAACAAATGCATTTAAAGCAAAAAACGGATGTAAGAAAGCAAAAACTCCAATCAGCACCGTACAAATAAATACTGAAACCACAAAAATATTTATCGTATGGGCATAAAACCATTCTATCAGATTCATATCACTCGAAGCTATCGAAACCATTTCCGAGCTCATCATCTGATTTGAAAATGACGGTATTGCCTGTTCAAGACGCTGATAAGTTTCATAACGCATTTTATAAAGCAGTCTGTACGCTATATCATGTTCGGTCCACATATTAAGGTAACCGAAAACACTGTGTATAAGTACGGATATAATTAGCATAGCCGCAATAAATCCATATTTTATATCTATACCGCTCAGTAACGCACCTGTCATATAGGACACAAGGAACATATTTACAAGAGGCAAAAGCTCATAAACAAGGCATATAATACAGTTTGCAAGCATATAAAGCCTCATTCCTTTTGAATGTTTAAGCAATTCAAAAATAATATTTATTCTTTTATTTTTCATTGCCATCCTCCTGACTTTTAACGAGATTATGGTAAGTTTGACAATTATTGTATAATTCCTCATGTGTACCGGAGGCAATAATCCGTCCGCCGTCAATCATATATATGATGTCGGCATTTTTGACCGTACTCAAACGGTGAGCTATGATAATTGCGGTCTTGCCTTTTTTTAACAACTCTATACTTTCCTGTATAAAACCTTGATTTTTCTCATCAAGACTTGAAGTAGCCTCATCAAAAATAAGTATTTCGGTATTTTTTAAAAAGCATCTTGCCGCTGCAAGCCTTTGTTTTTCTCCACCCGATAAAATACTTCCATTTTCTCCAAGTTCAGTATCTATGCCGTACGGAAGTTTAGCCAGAATATCTTCCAAATTTGCTTCCTTTATTGCCGCATTAATCTCCGTATCTGTAGCATCAGGCTTTGCAAAGAGAAGATTATCCTTAAGAGTGCCGTTAAACACATAAGGATTCTGCCATACCGCACTTATATTCTCACGCCATCTGGATACCGTATCTAATGTAAGCGGAAGATTTTTAAACCAGATTTCACCGGAAGTATACGGATACAATCCTGCAAGGAGAGAAACCAAAGTAGACTTACCCTCACCGGATTTACCTACAAAAGCATAAGTTTTGCCCGGTTTCAGATCTAAATCAATATTATTTAAAATTACATCATGGTTATTATAACTGAAAGAAAGCCGTCTTGTCGAAAGAGTATTTGTATCCGCAAAGTCAAAGTTTTCTTTCCATACGGGAATTTCTTCTTTAAGTATATTTTCAATTTCACTGGAGGCTGTAATACCGTTATAACCCACATGCCATGCTAACATAAGAGAATATACCGGGATAAAGCAATTCCTTATCATAAATAATACAAAGACTACGCTTCCTGCATTTATATGTCCCGAAGCAGAGAGATATACAGCATAAACTACCGAAAGTACAGACCCGATATTTGCAGACAGTTCAAATAGAAAATTCTCTATGGTAGTAATCTTCATATGATTCATAGTTTTTTTATGAATTTCCTTTGAAATTCTAAGCATTTCCTGTCTTCTGATTTTACAGGCTTTCAGATTTTTAAGGGTTTTCATACCCTGTATGTTATCCAGAAAATCAGAACCGAATTTATCATATTCTTTCCATACTTCAGTACCGCTGCCCCAGAGATATTTATAGGTAAATGCAGGAGTGATAAGCATTCCCAGTATACCGATTAATGCAGTTAGGCATACATTTAAATTAATGCTTCCTATATAGATGATACAGCCCATGGATACAAAGAGCACGGTTATCAGATTGGGAAGGTAGATCGAATAATAAGGGGCAAGTGCCTCTATACGATCTAAAAGCAGAGTACATAGTTTTCCGCTCCGTTCATCTGTAAGTTTAGCCAATCCAAGCCCATATATTCTATCCAACAAAGTATTTCTAATATCAAGTTTGATTGAGGCTTCAGAGCTTATACTCAGCATATTTGCAGGATACCGCAGTACCATCTGTAAAAATACGGCAAACAGAAAGCAGATAAAATAATACATGATTTTATCCGGTCGTTCAAAAATCGCATTTATTACCTTAGACAAATAAAAAGCCTGAAATACGGTAACTGCACCGATAAAGCAGCTTAACAGGCTGACAGATATAATGTGCTTTTTTAAATTTTTCGCTAATTTTAATAATGCACCGTTAATTAACACTTTCCGACCTCCTATATTAAACGGAGCTATATATAACTACACGCTTATTGCTGTTTGAAGTAGTTATTATTTCGCCGTCAACTCTGAATACATCTCTTAAAATCTCCTTACTCAATACCTCAACGGCTTCACCTTCAATTATATTTTTACCGTCATTTAAAACATAAATATAGTCACAGTATTCAAGGGCTATACTTAAATCATGAAAAACGGCAAGCACTGTTTTATTAAGCCTTTTTATAAGTTTCATAAGATTCCACTGATAATATACATCAAGGTGGTTTGTAGGCTCATCTAAAATAAAAATATCAGTTTCCTGGGCAAGTGATCTTGCCATAAGAACCCTTTGTTTTTCACCGCCTGACAATGTATTAAACAGACGGTCTTTATAGTCAAACATACCGACATACTTAAGAGAGCTAAGAGCAATATCCAAATCCTTACAGTTAGCAGTTTCATATATTTTTTTATGCGGAGAACGCCCCATAAGAACCATTTCCAGATTAGTATAATCAAATACGGAAGTGTTTTCCTGCCTCATAACTGTCATAAATTTTGAGCTTTGTCTTATGCTTGTTTTGGTTATATCAATTCCATTTACAAATATGACATTTGAATTTACAGGCAAGACTCTGTAAATATGCTTAAGCAGTGTTGTTTTACCGGATCCGTTAGGTCCTAGAATTCCTACAAATTGTCCGTCTTTAACTTTTATACTCACCGATTGCAGGATATTTTTATCATGTACCCTATAATTAAGATTATTTACTACAATTTTATCAGACATTTTACGCTATATCCTTCCCGTCTTATTCTTTCGGTATAACAGATATATAAAAAACGGACCGCCGCAAAAAGCCGAAAATATACCTACGGCAATTTCTTTAGGTGCAAGCAGAGTTCTTGAAAGTATATCCATCCATGCAAGAAAAATACCGCCTATAATATATGAAAAAATCATAAGTTTCCTATTTTTTGAGCCGAAAATAATTCTGCAGGTATGAGGAATTATAAAACCTACAAATCCGATCAAACCGCTTGCGGAAATAATTGCACCTATCAATAATGAAACCGTTATTATTGTAAATCTGCGGATTTTCTTTGTAGATACTCCAAGTGTAATGGCTGTTTCCTCACCGAGAGACAATAAATCGAACCTGTCTCCCGCAACACTTAAGGCAATAAGACTGATAAGTGATACAAATATAGGGAAGCCAATATTATACCATCTTGCACCGGAGAGTGAGCCCCAAAGCCACATGGCGGCACTTTCCATTATAAATGCATTTGGAAGCATGGTAATTATAAAATTACTTGCCGCATTTAATATGACGGAGATTGCCATTCCGGTAAGAATGAGATTATTGGTTGAACTGTTGCCGCTTATCATACCTATACCGTAGACAAGAAACATGGCAAGCAGTGCCCCTGTAAAGGCAAACACGGGGGTAATATAGGATATAACTGCGGTTCCGCCAAAAATCAGAAATGATAGGCTTACCATAGCGGAAGCTCCGCTTGAAACTCCTAAAACATAGGGGTCTGCCAGTACATTCTGGGTAAGTGCCTGCATTGCGCAGCCGCCAAGGGCAAGTCCTCCGCCTGCCGCAAGGGCAAGCAGCATCCTCGGCATTCTCATATTCCATAAAATTGTAACATCTCTGCTTAAACTTTCATCCAAATCAAAATTAAAAATTTTACTGAGTATTATATGAAAGCAATCCGCCATATTTATATTCTTTGAACCGCAGCTTACACCTATAAGCACAGTTATTACGGCAAAGATTACTATTAATACAAATATGGCTGACGTTATCAGCCTTGAGTTTATTTTTGCATTATATATTTTCATTTTTACTTAAATGCTTCAGGGTGTATTGCTTTTGCAATCCTTTCTATGCTGTCTATATTATGGAGACTTGGAAAATATTCAATTCCTGTTATTCCTATATAGTTTTTATTTTTAATGGCTGTAACCTCGGCAAGTTCCGGAAGCGACTCAAGATACTCAATTTTTTTCTGAGCCTCGTCTTTCTCCCAATATTCAACCAGTACTATATACTCAGGATTTCTCTGAATTATCTGCTCAATTGTAGCAACATCAAAATCAGATTTAAAATCTTCAAATACATTTCTTGCACCTGCCAGTTTTAAAAGCTCATTTTGAAATACATTGCCACCCGGAGTCATAATGCCGGCTTTATCCTGAAAATCAAATATAAATACATCTACAGGCTTTTTATCTTTTACCTTTTCAGTTATACCGTCAACCTTGGCTTTATATTCTGATACTAATTTTTCAGACTTATCTTCTACATGAAAAATTTTACCTATATTACGTATATCATCATATACCGCATTTATATCATGTTTATCGCCATAAGTTCCGCTTGTAATATAATATTTTATATTGTTGTCATCAAAGTCTTTTTCAGGCGCTATATAATCGGAAGTCAGATGATATGATAAACAGTATACAAAATCCGAACCCGATGACAGCACTGTTTCAAAACTAGGAACTCCCTTACCTTTACCGTCAGGCAAGACTTCTATATTTTTTAATTTTTCGTATAAATCGGGATAGCAATGTTCAGGTTGGTTCATACAGCCGGTCAGTCCGATAATATGATCCTGAAGATCCAGTGCCGCCATTATTTCAGCATTGTCATATCCGACTGCAATAGCTTTTTCAGGCACTTTGTTATAAACTATGTCCTTCCCCATTACATTTAGCGTAACAGACCCGGATTTCATAGAATCGGCTTTTGTATCGGAAGAACCTTCAGCCTTGTTGTTCAAAGCCGCTTCACTCTGGTGATTAGTGTTTTCCGTTGTTCCGGAAGCCTCTTTATGCTGTGCATTGCCACAGGCACCAAGCTGTAAAATACCTAGGGACAGGACTGTAACTGCCAATACTTTTTGAATAGATTTTTGTTTTTTTCTCATTATAAATACCTCCAAATATACAATAAAATACTTAGTTAGTTTATGCGAACCCTGATGTTTTGTCAAGAAAATCCCCCTGAGCCGGTTTTTAATCCAAATCAGGGGGATTTTATATTAATAGGTGTCAAATACTTTTGACACCTACATCAATATATGTCATTATTATATGGTCTGTAATAATTATTTCGGTTTTTCTTTTTGTATATAAGCATTGACAGGCAAAAGCCTATTACAGCACCGCCTACATGAGCAGCATTATCAACACCTGTTGAGATAAAGCCGTAATAAAGGCTTAATACTATAAATATAGCCATCCTCTGTGATGTCAGTTCCTCAAGTCTGCCCCGGTTTGCAATAACTGCCCATAAAAGTCCTCCCATTACTCCAAATACTGCACCGCTTGCTCCTGCACTTACGCTATAATTGCCTGTAAGCATTTCAAAAAATAATGATACTATATTTGCACCTATACCGCATATAAGATAGAAAATTAAATATTTTACATGACCAAGTGCTCTTTCAAGGTTATCACCTATCATAAATAATACTATCATATTATTTGCTATATGATCTATACCAAAGTGCATAAACATAGATGTCAGCAGTCTCCAGTATTCCTTACCCTCAATTACATACGGAGTAAACTCCGCACCGTATCTAAGCATGGTATCCGCATCTTCACTGGAGCCCACAGTTTCCAAAAATAAAAAAAATACTATATTTAATGCAATTAAACACCAATTTACTACCGAGGTTCTTTTATTCATTAACCAGTGCTTCTTTCATGGAGTTTAATGTATTTTCCAAATTTTCCTTTGCTTTTTCTGAGAGGCTCCATGTCAGTATTCCCTTTTCATTGTCATACCTGGGTATTATATGTATATGACAGTGAAACACTGTCTGACCTGCACTTTCTCCTGTATTTACAAGTATATTGTATCCTGAAGCACCCAGAGCTTTTTGGGAAGCTATGCCGATCTTTGCTGCAAGTTCAGGTATACGGCATGAGAGAGTATTTGGTACTACACCTATGTTATTATAATGTTCCTTCGGCAATATCAGTGCGTGCCCTTTTGAGGCGGGGCTTATATCAAGTATTACCCTGAAATCATCATCTTCATAAAGAGTGGATGAAGGTATTTCACCATTTGCAATTTTACAAAAAATACAATTATTATCTTTCATATTTAAGCCTGCTGCCGATATGACAGCTTTACCTCCTTTTAAATTGTAAAGTTTTTCACTTTCTTATCATATCTGCCGAAGGTTTTTGGCTTTTTTATTAAATACTATAATGCCGCAACCCTCAGGCACTGATAGTATATCATTATTTGCCGCTTTTGACTAGATTAAGCCCAAAGCCGGAAACCGATGTAATTGTTAAAATACTATTTTTTTATTTAAATTCAGCAATACACTCTTATATTTTTTAATTTCCTTAGATATCGAAAGTATATTTAATTTCCGCAAATTCAATCTCGTCGCCTATATTTAAGTCGCTGCATTCATCACTTTCAAGCACTCTCCCGTTTAATTTTGTTCCATAAAGTGAATTAAGATCAGTAATGGTGTATTTCTTCTCCTTCGTTTTATCCAGTTTAAGATGCAGACTGCTTATTTTTTCCGAATTAAGTGTGTAATCACATACTCTTTCCTGACTGCCTATAATAAATGGAAAATAATTGATATTTATATCATCACCTGTTTTATCAGTGCACCGAAGTTTAAATTTTTCTCCGGCTGTCCGGTCGGATACATGCTTTGATAAAAGTATTGTGCGAGTGCTTATTTCCTCTATATCACCTGCAGGATTCTTCATATTATCCTTTTGCCTGAAACAGTTCATCCATGTTTCTTTTTCAGCCGCTTCTACTGAATCCTCTATATTATTAAATTCCGGTTCCGTATTATCCTTATACATGCTTTTAGTGTTATCGTCATGAGAATATTCGGGTTGTTTTATTTCCCGAAGTACAGGAATTTCCGTATCTGTCTTATATTCCGAAGATTTTGTATCTTCAGCTATTTTTAATTTTTTTGAAAAAAGTTTCTTAAAATTAAATAATTCTTTTTTTACCTGTTTTTTTGCTGTGTAGTCTTTATTCTCAGAACTTAATAAAACAGGTGAATTACAAACTTTAGTTTCATTATAATCAGTACTGTTTTCTTCATATATTTCCTTATATTCCGCCGGTACCGTCTTTCCATATCTGCTTAAAAGCATAAGCAGATCCTTTGCTGCATAACCCTCTTTAAGACTTTCCTGATAGAGACTGTAAGCAAGCACCACTCCGTCATGGTCATTATGATCCATTCTTGAGAGTATATTGGAAAAAAGTTGTGAAAGATTCGTGCAAAAATCCGATTCAAATCCTGGCATACAACAAAAAGTGAGGCTTAGAGTTTCAGGATCCGCATATATATAGTCAGGTTGTATATATAAGCTTTCTTCATTCAAAAGATATCTTTTTATATTTAATATTATTTTTACTATATTTAATGCTATATTTCTTATATCTTCTGAACTTATATACCTTGCTTCAAGTATCCTGCTTAACGGCTGTAATGAAGTTATGTCATAATACAGCTTTGCCACATTGTCCGTTTTATTTATATAAAGTCTCATAAGTCCTTCTATACAGTTTCCTTCAAGCATTCTGTACTCGTAATCATGTTCTGTAATTATGCTTTCAAGTTCATTTGCACAGCTTATTATTAAATAATTATTCTTCAGTTCTCTCTTGTACTGTGTCTTTATATTTTTCATAAACACCCTCCAATACTGTTATTTTTCTCATAAATCTCTCAGGATCATTTATACTGTCCTCTATATAATATTCTATAGCGCCTGCCTTAAATACGGCGTCAGCATTATTTTTCCCGTTATGTATATCAAAGCTCCCCGTATCAAGTCCGCCTATACTTCCTACTCTTGAGCAGGCATAATTTTTCACCGCCTCTATATCAAAATTATCTTTCTTATAAATCTCCTCAATCCGTGAAGCTTCAAGTGCCGCTGTATGTGTTACATATCCGGCTTTTATTCTTGCACTTTCTTTATATGCCCTAACTATAAGTGTTGCTACACAAAACAGCAGTATTGCTATCACATATGAAGCCTCTATAGTGATATAGGCATTTACTCTATATGTTTTTTTTAAATATGTTTTTCTGTATATATATCGTTTCATAATTATTGTATTTCTGATTGTTTTTTAATTGTTTTTTACTGTATTTTTGTAAGGATTGTATATTTCCCTTTTAAATTAAAATCAAAAGTCCTGCCGGAAATGTAAATACAAGCAATGCAATTTCTTTTTTTGCACTGTTTTTATTATTTATAAAATTTTTTACCGCAATATATAATCCCGCACATGATATTAAAATACTGCTTATTATAAAAAGACTTACATTTTTATTTAATCCGAGTGCAGCACCTGAAATGATAAAAAACAGTCCGTCTCCCTCACCTATTGATTTAGAAAACAATGCTGTAAGATATATTGCTATACCTATTGCCGCTCCTGCAAGTATTTCATTCCACATTATATTTATTCCTAAAACCAGCATGTATATATAATATATAAATTCAATAAATCCCATAATAATAAATATTTTTAAATCTACACTTTTATGCTTGTAATCTTCAAAAGCACACAATGCCATAAATATAATAATTATAATTTTTCCTATTGTATAATTACATATCATAAATATCCTCTTTATAAAAATCTCAATGTCTTCTTCCACAGTATGAACATTCTCCCAGATATTCAACCTCGGATTTTTTTACCGCTCTGACATAGGCATTAATTGCACTGCAATTTCTTGTACTGTGATAGCTGTTTCCTGACGGCATTATATATACTGTATCTGATACAGCTGCACCGCATCTTGCACAGGGACTGTATTTACCTCCTGAAGTATTTCTATGATCGGAAATTACAGTCTTGGGAACCGCCTTTATGTCATTATAAAGATAATGGCATCTCCTATCTCTGTGATATCTTGTTGATGTCTTGCCTACATACACCGTCTCATCATCTTCTTTATCCGTTTCTCCCTCAGTATATTCGCTATCACCTTCACTGCCTATCCATGCTCTTCTGCTGCTTAGTACCTGCTGTTTTATATCTCCAAGTCCGAATAAGGCAAATGGCAGCTTATAATTATATGTAATTCTTATAGTTATAATGCCGTTCTCTGCCATACATTCAGTACCTGTCCATGATATATTCTGTATATGACTGTCCTTTATTTGTGCGGCAGCTTTACTTTTAGTATATTCTCCCAATGCCGATGAACTGAGCAAAGACTTAAAGTCCCCCGAATTATCAGCCTGTTCATCCTGTGCACTCCTTATAATTTCCGGTTCATCTTTTAATATTCCTTTATTTTCTGCAATGTAAACCGCATATGCATATTTTGCAGCATCTTCATTAACCGCCTCACATAATGCCTGCATCTTTCTTGATGTCTCCATCATTCTGAACGGAAGCATCATAAGAGCTGCTGCAAATATAAAAATCGAAAGCGAAAGTGCAGTTTCTATGGTTAAGGAGGCTTTTATATATACCCTTTTACAGGATTTAAGCTTACTGTTTAAATTCTTCTTATATCTTTTATTATCTGAGCGTACTTGGAGAGCTGCTATGATTTTATTTTTTATGATATATATTATTTTATAAGCCTCGCCCGGCTTATTTTTATTATTACAATATTTATTATTAAAATTTTCTTCAGTAAATTTATATGTATTGCCGCTATGACTAAAAACATATCCTTTTTTCTTGTAAAAGGGCATATATAAAGCCTCCCTTCATAATTTTTTAATATACCTTAAGTGTATTAACTCCAAGTTTATAAGAACTTTCCATAGATGCCAGTTCATCCCGTACAAGTCCAAACCTGCAAAAAGCTCTTTCAGAAGTACACTGTACCGAGATATTCATTCCATATATCATCTTGTTCATTAAAAAATCCTTCTTTTTATAACCGATATTATGCTGTATCATATCCATCATTCTGTAATCCTGTACTACTCCATCCTCAACTAAAAGCATAAGTCGTAAATACGCCTCATAATCAATGCCTTTCCCATCACTTTCATCCTCAGCTTCTTCTCCTTTTTCAGGCTTTTTTAATAAAGGCGGCTCACTGCTGCCTCCGGAACCTCCTGATGCTAAAAGAGAATCAAGGCTTAATTTCCAATCTGATGCAGTTTTATAAATAGGAACTTTCTTGCCTGCAAGAAGTGCCCTTATATCAATTATAGACTCCGCAAGTGCCCATACTCCTATTATGAGACAGGATATAAGTACAGAGAGTGCCGGTACACCGAATACTCCTGAAATTATATTTGCAAGAGTATTTACCTGATCCATCTTGTTTTTATCGGTAACAATATGTATATAATTAAGCCCTTCCCTTATAGCAAGTATTTTAAGCAGTACACTTCGAAGATTTGATGTATCATTATCAAGACCTGCAATTATGTATTCAAGCTCATATTGAACTTCCTTTTCAGATTTATCTGTAAAGTCGGTAAAAAATCTTACAGCATATTCATCCATTATAACCGCATCAATTAAACCTGTATTTTCTCCCAATCTTTCCGAAACTGAAGTTTTTGAAGGAAATGCAATGGTATCTATTGAAGTATGTGAAAGTGTCCTGTCAGGTGGAATTACGAGTTCAAGTATCTCACCGCCAAATTTTTTGCCTGCATTCTCTATAAGCTCCTCTTTTTTTTCATCGGCGATCCCATGACGGCTCTCTATAACAGGTATATTAAATGTTTCCCACTGACTTTTTAATTCATCCCATAATTCATCAGCTTCATCTTCATCATAGTCCTCCTCATCCTCTCTATCCTCTATACGGCTTAAAATATCATCGGTACAGTCTATATAACGGGTATTTTCCTTTGCTGCATCTACTTTATTTAATATTTCCATTCTTCTTACACCGTCATTATCAGTATAAGTGCGATACGAACTTATATTTCCTGAAAGCAGTTCTTTATTATTTTCTGAAAGACTTTCCCATTTTTCAGAATATTTCGCTTCGGTCTCACTAAGATTTTCCGACAGTTTATCAGCTTTTCTTTGATAGTCGGAAAGCAAATTATCAAGTTTTCCAATCTCTGCTTTTATACGTACTACTTTGTCTTCAAAACCGGCACGGTTTTTATTTTTTATATCCTCTAAAGCCTGATTATAAAGCTCTTTTTGCGTATTAAAATTACTGCTTATCTTTGAGAGCGACTTTTCCAGTCCGGCAGCCTCCTTTGAATGTTCTCCATATGCGGTAGTAATCTCCTTCATAGTACCTGCCTCTTCTATGTCTTTTGCAAGCTGCTGCGTAGTTTCAGGAGTATGCTCAAAATCAATAAGATTGTATTTCATATAATCCAGAACCTCATTTTCAAACCACTTTCCTCCGTTATCAGTTATATACTGTATATCAGATATATTTACAGAGGGTTCTTTAAGTCTATATATACCTGAGTTTTCAACATAAGTTTTTAGATAAGCCTCAAGACTTTTTACCGCCTTTTGTTCTTTACGACACTCTAAAAGAATAAGCCTGTAATCTTCCCATACATCACGGTGATATTCACTAAATAATGAATCTATTGATGAATCCGCCGCAGTCTGCAGGTAAAATCTTACACCTGCAGTCCGTGCGGATTCCAAAAGTCCAAAGATCAGTGCACTCACCAGAACAAATATAATACTTAAAAATATAGTAGTTGAGCAGCACTTTCTCATATTTTTAATATACCTCTTTTGACTGTTTATTTATCTCTTTAAAAATATTCTCAAGCAATTTTCTTATCTGATTTTTAAATATAATTACAAGTCCTATTAATACTACAAGTATAAGTACTATCTCTATAACACCTATTCCAGATTCATCAATTAAAAATGATTTTAATTCATTTAACATAAAATTCCTCCTGTTTTATTATATTATTATTGCGACAATTTTTAAAAATCCTCTGTTAAATCATATTTACGAAATATATTAAATTAACTTTTATACTAAGTCTAAAATTAGCAGACATTATGCCCTTTTTTATTTAAATGCCATTATTGCCGGCACCATTACCATAGCCATAACCACTCCAAGCATTAAAAACAAAGGCATAAGCAGCTTTGTGCTCGCTTCCTCTCCCATACGCCTTGCCATATTCACTCTTTCATCCCATGCAGTAGCCGTTTCAACTCCAAGAAGACCTTTAAGATTTGCCATACCTGTTTTTCTGTTTTGTTCTAAAAGACTTGCTAGTTTCATATACTGTTTTATACCGCATCTTCTGCCGAAATCCTTGTAAACCTTCGCTTCATGAACCCCGGTTTTCATCCCTGCAAGGGCTGCTGCCATTTCTTCATAGGCATATCTTTTAATACCCTCACTCTCATAGTCATTAACTATATTCTCCCACGCAGTTCTGATTGAAAGCCCTGCTCCTATAAACACCATAAGCTTTGATACTATCTCCGGATAATCCAGAACCATCTGCTTTTTTCTAAGCTCTTTTTTATCCTTTTCATCAGTTATATTTTTTATATATAAAAGTATGGCGGATACTATACCCAGCATCCATATAATATTATAATCCTGACTGTCTTTGCTTCTGTAAGAAAGATTTTTTCCTTCCCACTGCTTTGGAAGTGAATAGCCTTCATCACTGACACCTTCCCTGTCTATATCCTTTAATGAATCAACAAAACGTTTTATCATAAATTCCTTTTGTGTATAGGATTTTGGCACTACTCTTATATCAAGTATATATTCACCTCTATGTATGCCATCACTCAAACCCACTCTCATAGCCACATCCACAGGACTATCTAAATCCTGGTTATATACACTGCCTAAAGAATCAATTATGTCAGGATTCTCCGAGATATAATTTACTTTTATACCCTCATCCCTTATAGTATTTACCAGCTTAAGATCCTTTGATACCTCCTGCAATGAAGGATTATCTCCCAGTATATTTATAGAAATATATTGTATATTTTTTTCAAATACACTTTCTATTTCTTCATCGCTATATTCTCTTTTTGATACCGGTACACTTATCTCAACCTCACCTTCATCATCAAGACCTTTTACATATAGACTGTATTCCCTGTCATATTCTCCGTAGCTCTCCCTCTTTATAAAATTTCCATTTACAAGATTATCTCCATCCTGCATAACACTCCTGGCAAATGCGGCAAGTATAAAACCTCCGGCTATACATATTATCTGTACTTTCCACAAGTTTATAAAGGAACCTATATTTTTAAAAAATTTATTTTTCAAATCTCAATACAATCCTCCTGTATATTTTATAATATTGAAATTTTACCGTTTAAGATATAAATATACTTTTAAAGCTCTATATCAAGCAGTTTTCCTGAAAGATAATATGCAAATAAATATATAATAAGACACACAGTCATTACAGCTCTGCCAATTAGTGTAGAATACATAAGATTAAAAAAACCCGGAGATGTTGAATCTATATATAATACTATAAATATCGGGAATAAATTCATAATTTTCTGTTCATATCTTTTTGCACTTGTCATAGTATATATCTCCTCTTTTATCCTTATCTTATCGCTTATTACAGAAGCTGTATGACTGATTATAGGTACAAGTCCTCCGCCGCTTCTTTTTCCGGCTTTAAGCACACGAGCAAAATTTTTTATATCATCAACTCCACTTCTTTCTCCAAAATCTTCAAATACCTTTTCAACCGGTATATTCATAAAAATCAAATGATTCATATATTCAAATTCCGGTATTATATAGGTGGGTTTTACATATAAAAGTTTAAGCTCATTTATACTTTCTTTTACTGTATTTTCAAGCGAATAACCTGCACTTAAAAGTGAAGTCATTATAAGAAGTGCTTCTTTAAATTCACCCTCAAGTCTCTGTTTTCTTTTTTTTATAAGTTTTTCTGTTATAAATTTAGGATAAAAAAACGAAAATGGCAGTAAAACCACAAAAAACACAATACTTCTATAAAATATATATGATATTACAGCTGATGCAAAAACCGCCGTCAATATATATTTAAATCTTTCAGACAGTGAAAATTTATAAATGTTATAATCTTTCACCTGCTGCACTGAGTTTTTCTTTGTTTTTAAGTTCTCCTGTTTTTTTGAGGATTCCGCTGACCTTTTCGGTGTTTCCCGGTATTTCTTCAAATTCAAAAAGCGGATTAAGTTCGATATTGCCATTTATACATTCACCTACTTCCATTATTGAAATTACCTTTCTTGAGCGATCCCGAAGCCTTGCAAGATGTATCATTATATCAATCGCACTTGCCATTTGATTTCTTATAGCATTTAACGGAAGATCCGCACCGCTTAAAACCATGGTTTCAATTCGGGAAAGCATGTCTTTAGAGCTGTTTCCATGACCTGTACTTAATGAACCGTCATGACCGGTATTCATCGCCTGAAGCATATCAAGTGCCTCAGCAGAACGCACTTCACCCACAACTATCCTTGATGGATTCATTCTAAGTGATGCCTTTATAAGATCAGCTATACTTACCATGCCCTCCCCCTGTGAATTTGCCATCCTTGCTTCAAGTCTGACAAGATTTTTTATATGACCAAGTTGAAGTTCCGCAGAATCCTCTATTGTAATAACTCTTTCATCTTCAGGTATAAAAGCGGAAAGTGCATTTAAAAATGTAGTTTTCCCTGAATTTGTACCTCCTGATATAAAAATATTATAGCCCGATCTTACCAGTTTTTTTAAAAAAACCGCAGCTTCATGACTTACAGCACCAAATGAAACCAGTTTATCCATACTTATGATTTCAGGAAATTTTCTTATTGTTACCACAGGTCCTGTAAGCGATACAGGCGGCAGAACTATATGTACTCTTGAGCCGTCTTTAAGGCGTGCATCGGCTATAGGACATGATATATTAACCATCCTGTTTACACGGCTTACTATCTGCTGTATCATATCTTCAAGCTGTTCATCGCTTTTAAAGACCTTATCCCATTTTATAGTCTTTCCGTTTTTTTCAACAAATATACAATTTCTTCCATTTACCATAATTTCCGTAATTTCTTTGGAGTCAACAAGCTCTTGAAGTATGTCAAGCCTTCTAAATGAATCAAATAATGAATTTCTAAGTGATATTTTTGCCTTAAGCGGCAAATAGTGCTTTACATCCTCCTTATCTATAACTTCATCTATAAGTTCAAATAATTCCTCATCGGATATATTTCTTAAATCACTTAAATTCCCTGAAAGTTTTTCCCTAAGTTCTTCAAATAAATCACTTTTTTTATTTTTTATATTCCCATACTGCATAAGCTGTACAACCTCCATATCAAAAATCCTGTAAGAATAAAAGGCGATAACGGTAATGCAAGATTTTTATTATCTTTATTAATATCATAGTATTTATTTATTGAATTATTTTTAAATGTATATATGAGATAATTTTTGAAATACATAAGTCTGTCAAACAATATACCTGAAGTATAAAGTTTATAAAATGCATATACTGCAGCAAATATCATGCCTGCCGCTGCCACAATGAAACCGTCTTTAAAACCGAGATATGCAAATACAAGTGAAATCAGTTTTATATCACCTGCACCTATCATTCCCAATACATGAAATATAAATAAAACTGCAAGTGTAACTGCCATAGGCGGCAGAAATTTTATGCCGCATATATATATACCCGCTGCCATCCAGAATAAAAGCCATAAATTATATACTTTTTTATATCTTACATCCGTATATGCAGCACCGCCCAGCATAATTGCCGTAAAAAGCTGTGCAAATATACTCATGACAAGCCTCCTGAAAGCTTATTCCTCCAATATTCGCCAAGCGGTGTATAAGGTATATCCTGTACTCTTTCTATATTTTTATGAACCTCATAAGGATAATAAAAACTCTCTATCTTCTCTCTGACAGATTCTCTTCCTGTAACTGAAAGATAACTGTAAAATTCTTCCACTTTCCTTTCCGAAGCTTTGTCGGCTATAAGAGGCATATATATTTTGTCGCAGAGTTCTAAAAGCTCAAGTGCCCTTTTTCCAAGCATCCCGAAATCAATAACCAAAAATTCATAATTACTGTCTTTTGCAATTTTAATTATAATTTCCGAAAGCTCATTTACGGATAATTCTGCAACATCCTCTATATAACGTGCAGGAGGTATAAAATTAAGTCCTTGCAGAGTATATGCCGCCTTACTGAGCTTATCCCATGAGTAATTACCTTTTTTAAAACAATAAAGAACATCCGAAAGATCAGTATTAAAGTTCTTTTCCTCCATTAAAAATATACCTTTATACTCATCAAAACTTATAAAAAGTGTTTTTTTTCTTTCCTCACTTATCATACTTATAGCGGCGGCATGTTCAGTTTTTCCACACCTGTTTACAGGTGAATAAACACCTATTATTTTGCTCTGTCTGCCTGCAAGCCTTAGAAAAAGAGCTTCATTTGACGGAGTGTACATTCTGAGGATTTCACTTATTATTTCATCAGCATCAATATATTTTAATATGGCACGAGGCGGATTACTGTCTTCAAAGATATCAGACTTTTTTACAAGTCCCTCTCCGCTTAATATAATAATACTTCCCGGTTTTTTCCCGGGGTTAAAATCCTTATAAAGCTCTTCGGATATAAGACATATTTCACATATAAACGAAGAAGCTTCCGTTTCATATGTCTCAACCCCGCTATATACTACCGCTTTAAAAGGTAATCTGCCTGTTTTATTTATATAGTCCGCAAGCTTTTCGGCATATCTCGTATCTGTATCTATAACAGCTAAAATATGCCTCATAGTACTTTCCTCCCTGCCTCTTCCCTAACAGATAAATAATTCGTGATAAAAATAGATATTCTTAAGTCGGTCATTTTTAAACAGCATCCGTATTTTTCCAAACTATCCTCCTTATTAATTATTTAAAATAAAACCTAAATGGTATACCGGTCTGAACAAGACCAAATGAAAAATAAAAAATGAAATATTGCTGATATGTATATATGTGTATGTAGAACTGTTAATATAATAGCCTGACAATATATAAATGTCAAGATATTCCGAGTTAAAATATGATAAAAATTGTTAAAAAATAATAAAAACAGTCTAAATATAAATTTAATATAGTCATATAAATTATTTATAAATAAAAAAAGCCCTTCATGCACCAACTGTTGTGCAAAAAGAAGCTATAATGCATCTTCAGGGACTCGAACCCTGGACAAATAGATTAAGAGTCTACTGCTCTACCAACTGAGCTAAAGATGCCCATTACATTTATATAACTATAATACCGCAATCGCACCTGATTAGGCACGTCAAGTATAATAGCTTAAAACTGACGATATGTCAAGAATTTTCAGCAAAATTTATTTCATGTTTTCAGCAAAATTTATTTTACAGCTTATAAAATTTATTTTAGTAAAAATCCATAATCTTTTATTTATTGCATGCTCCGGCATATTGTTATATAATCTGCAATATCTGAGCAAACAGGGATTTAATCATCATTTGCTTAGATGACTTTGCAATGGATATAAAGAAAATCACATAGGAGTACTATACAAGCCTGTGATTTTCGCATAGGAAACACTTAATTAATTTTTCCTGAAAGACTATATATGAGGTATATTATGCGTTTAAGACATATTAAAGGATGTGAAGCTTTTATAGAACAGGCTCCTGAATGTATAACGGAGAATAAAGCAAAAGAAATCAAAGGACTTTGGCATGAAAAATTTGCCACTAAAGCACCCGTACATATAGAAATAGGCTGCGGAAAGGGACAATTTGCAATAAATATGTCTCAAAAATATTCCGATACCAGCTTTATAGGTATTGAAAGATATATGAGTGTACTCATGAAAGCTGTACAAAGAAAAAGAAAATATGAAAATGAACATGATATATCACTTAAAAATCTGCTTTTTATATGTGCAGATGCGCATATTTTAAATGAAATATTTTCTGAAAATGAAGTCGAAAAAATATATCTCAATTTTTCAGACCCATGGCCAAAATCAAGACATGCCGACAGAAGGCTTACATCACCCTGTTTTTTAAATATATACAGCAGCATATTGGCACATACCGGCAGCCTTGAATTTAAAACTGATAACCGCATGCTTTTTGATTATTCGCTGAATTTGACCGTTTTAAACGGGTGGGAAATAATATCAAAAACCTACGATCTCCATAATTCAGAGCAGTGTACAGATAACGTAATGAGTGAATATGAAGAAAAATTCAGCAAAGCAGGAAAAAAGATTTGCAGGCTTACAGCTGTTCCGCTACAAAAACAAATATAGATATATTAAATATAAAAATACAAATATAAATATATCAATCTGATGTCCGCACAATATAAAAAAAGCCTGTAACACCTGCAAAACCCGTATTTCTTGTGTTTTCGATTTTATTGAAGGCTGCCTATACGGCATAGATAAAAAAAACGTGCAAAATTACTAATTCTTTAGTATAATAGCAGTAATTTTATTATTATTTTAGGAGGAAAGCTTATATGTCAAACTCGGATTCAAAGAATGTCTGGACTCAAATACAGGCAGGTGTTCGAGAGGCTGAACGCCTGATGGGACAGAAACAGTACAATCAGTCAATGATAAAATCGCGCGAAACACTTGATTTTATGCTACAGTGTCTTGTACCGAACCAAAACCTTGAAACAAGCGATTTAAATGAAATAATTAATGAGCTCTACCATCAAAAAGTTATATCAAAAAATACTTGCGATAATTATCAAAAAATAAGAATAATAGGAGATAAAGCGATACGTGATAATGATAACAATGCTTACAATGCACATATCGCACATACATTATTAAGTCAGGAAGTATTTGCTTTTTCAAATGACCAGACCCCAAAAAGAAGAACCGGGCGCAGTATATCAAGAGGAAATGCAAATACCAAAAGCTCCGCTGCTTTAAAAACCGGCTCACAGGATTCCTCCAAGTCCTCTTCAGCTGCAAGCCTTTCTAAAAAAGCGGAAAGTATAGGTATCTCAACGGATAAAATAATTAAAATAGCCGCTCCAGTACTTGTGCTTATAATACTTATACTTATAGTCAGAGCCTGTACAAGAGGAGGCGGAGAACACAAGGAAACTTCAACAACTCCGGTAACCGTTGCAACTTCAAGCAATGCAGCCCAATCATCGGTATCAGAACCGCTTGCTCCTTCTACAGTACCGCAAACTCCTGCAGCTTCTTCAAGTGCGCCTTCAACAAGAGTATATAAAACAAACAGCTCTCTGCGTGTTCGTGCTACTCCAAGCACTACCGGAGAAGTAATTACGGTACTTCCTGCCGGCACTACTGTGGAATATGTAAGGGCACACGACAATGAGTGGGCTGTTATAAATTATAATAACAGGCAGGTTTATGTCGCCAGCAGATACCTTACTGCTCAATAAGGCTGTTAGTTACACAAATCTATATCCGTATATGGATTTGCAGAAGCTTAAACGGCTTGAAATATGCTCAAACTGCGAATATCTATAAGATATCCCGGTTTTTGGGCATATTCTTCATTTTAGAGATAACGAAGACGGCAGCCTGGAAAGTGATATAACTTTAAAATTCACTGTCGTCAAGAGGAAAATATGAGTATTGTACGAAATATTCTGGCTATAATTTTTACTTTTTCACTTATGATTATACTTTTAATAAGTTCAGTTGATATAGTTGCCTACCATATTCCGGGCTATTACAGATATGAATATACAAAATATTCTTCACATGACAGAGTAGGGATGGACATGGATGAGCTTTTAAGAGTAAGCGGTGAGATGATGGCTTATCTTAAAGGAAAAAGAGAAAGCCTTTCAGATATTTCAGCCAAAATAAAAAATCAGCCCGATGTATTGTTTTTTAATGAAAAAGAAGCAGCTCATATGAAAGACGTAAGAGAACTTTTTATAGCCGCAATTTTCATTAGACGAATATTACTAGCTATTTGTATACTTATTCCTGCAATTATAAAATTTTCCAGAGGCAGCCTGAGAAAAGTGATGCCGAAAAACCTTCTGGCAGGTTCATGTATATTTTTAACTCTGCTTCTATGTGTAGGTGGTATAATTGCAAGCAATTTTTCAAAATATTTTGTTGTATTTCATCATATATTTTTTAATAATGATTTATGGATTCTCGACCCTGCAACTGACAACCTTATAAATATAGTACCTGAAGGCTTTTTCCTTGATACCGCAAGGAATATCGCAGCAATATATTTGATTTTTGTTGTTGGCATAATAGTATTTTCAACTGTTTTAATCCGGCACAGTGCCAAATAAACTATGATTTAAAGAAAGTTAATAAGTATTTATATCATAAATAAAAGGAATAATTAATGAAGAAAATAATATATTTAATATCGGTCATATTATTGGCAGTTTCCATTGCCCTGCCGTTCAGGTTTATAGCCTTGGCAGAAAACTCATGGCCTGACTCGGTATCCATAGAATCTGATGGTGGTATAGTTATTGATGCTGATTCCGGTGCCGTGCTTTATGGAAAAAATATACATGAACGATATTATCCTGCAAGTATAACAAAACTCCTTACTGCACTTATAGTTATAGAAGAATGTGATCTGGATGATGAGGTTACATTCTCACATAATGCAGTATATAATGTTGAATCAGGTTCATCAAATGCCGGTTATGACGTAGGTGATAAGGCAACTGTAAGAGATCTTTTATATGCGATGCTTTTAAAATCCGCCAACGAGGCAGCAAATGCACTTGCCGAACACTGTTCAGGAAGTATAGAGGATTTCTGTGTTCTTATGAACAGTAAAGCCGAAGCTCTTGGATGCCTTGATTCACATTTTGCAAATCCAAGCGGTCTTAATGATGAAAATCACTATACTACCGCCTATGATTTTGCACTTATATCAAAAGCGGCACTTTCAAATCCTATACTTCTTGAAATTGACTCGGCTTCAAGCTACCATCTCCCTCCGTCAAAAAAATATCCTGACGGACAGGACATAACCACACATCACGCTATGCTTAAAAAAAAGCATGAAAACTACTATGAAAATGCAATAGGCGGCAAAACCGGATATACAAGCCTTGCCGGCAATACACTTGTAACCTATGCAAAACGTGGTAATCAGGCACTTATAACTGTAATACTGAACGGTCATCAGACACATTATACTGATACAAAAAGACTTATGGACTTTGGATTTAAATATTTTAAAAATATAAATGTTTTAAAAAGTGGACTGATTGACTTAGATATATATGACAATATAGATCTGTTGGGCAGTAATCCCACACTTTCCTACATAGCCGCCGATAAAAGAAGTTTTATAACGCTTCCTAAAAGTGCCGATATTTCAGATGTAAGCTATGAGATAAGTTATGATCTTAATGAATCGGAAAAAGAAGAAGCTCTTGCAAAAATAATCTATACTTATGACAGCCGTCAGGTTGGATATACTTTTATAAGAGCCGTAGTTGTACAAGATCATGACGCACTAGGCAACACTCTTCCTGAAAAATCCTCTGCCACAGATTCAAATGCTTCATCTTACAATAGCAGCAATAATGCCTCATCTCCTGCAAAAGGAGGTATGGAAAACTGGATAGGAAAACATTTAAGCAATATATTAATTATTATTGTTGTGATTTTAGTTATGACTCTTGCTTATTTCTTAACTGCATTATATTTTAATATAAAAGATCGCCAGGAGTTTGAAAAACTAAAGGATATGAGGCGAAAACGCCGAGAAATATTAAGAAACAGGAGGGCAAAGCTTGATAAAAAGGCTGAACCGCATAAGGACAGTCTTTTACCTGAAAACAAAAAAAATACCGGTAACAGTTTTGCTTCTAAACATGATACAGACAAACAGTAATGAATATATAACGGATACAGATACATATATAGTTCTTGATTTAGAATGGAATCAAAACCCTGACGGCAGAGAAAATGCCATTGAAGGTTTCCCGTTTGAAATTATAGAAATAGGTGCTGTAAAGCTTGATCATAAATTAAATTTAATTGATGAATTTTCCTGTATTATAAAGCCTGTTGTATATAAAAAACTACATTCAAAGGTTTATGAAATAACGAATAAATCCATACAGGAACTCCGTTCAAAGGGCAAACCGTTTCAAGAGGCTTTTACAAAGTTCATTGACTGGTGCAGCACAGATAAACATGGAGCAAAAACAGTTTCAGAATATACCCTGTGCACCTGGGGCGATATGGATCTTACTGAACTTCAAAAAAATATAAAGTATCATAATATGGATTTTAAATTTAAATTTCCACTTCTATTTTATGATATACAAAAGCTTTATTACCGACTTTACTGTAAAGGTACAACCGACAGACCTCCGCTTGAAAGAGCGGTTTATGAGCTTCAGATCAAAAGTACGCTTCCTTTTCACCGTGCACTTGATGATGCACGCTATACAGTAAAGGTTATGCAGGCTATGGACTTTAACTGCGTGAAAGAATATATATCAATTGATTATTTTAATGTTCCTACATGCAAAGAAGATGAAGTTTATATGATTTTTCCCGATTATTCAAAATATATTTCAAGAACTTTTATTTCAAAAGAAGAAGCTATGACAGACAAAACAGTTACCGACATAGTGTGCAGTAAATGCAGACGCATGCTTCCTAAAAGGATTAAGTGGTTCAGTTCAAACCAGAGACATTACTACTGTCTTGCATCATGCCCTGAACACGGTTATGTAAAAGGAAAAATACGTATCAAGCCATCATTAGACGGACAATATTTTGTAATAAAAACTATAAAGCCGATAGATAAAGCAGGTGTGGAAGATATAAGAAGAAGAAAAGAGGAGCTGAGAAAAAAAAGGGCAAAACATCATGCCGCACAACTTACTTCCCAGAATAAATAAGAAAACATCTTACCTTCTACTATGCTGCCTGACTGTATCTATGTTATAATAACATATGTTTATACTTTCGCTGTATATGTATGTATTTTTACATAAATATACAGCATCGAGTTTAAAACTGTAAATAAATACAAAGAGGTAGGTAAATGAATTTAGTAAGCATAAGGGACATTTATAAGGATCCCAAAAAATATATAGATAAAGAAATCAAACTTGGAGGCTGGGTTCGCTCAAACCGGGATTCTAAGTCATTTGGATTTATAATGCTCAATGACGGTACATATTTTGACCAGCTTCAAATCGTATATCATGATGTTCTTGATAATTTTGAAGCTGTAAAAAAGATTAATGTCGGTGCCGCACTTATAATAAAAGGTAAGTTAATAGAAACACCTGAAGCTAAACAGCCATTTGAAATACAGGCTTCGGAGATCTGCATAGAAGGTGTATCGGCACCGGACTATCCTTTGCAGAAAAAACGCCATTCTCTCGAATTTTTACGCAGTATATCACACCTTAGACCAAGAACCAATACATTTCAGGCAGTATTCAGAGTGCGTTCACTTATAGCTTTTGCAATACACAGCTTCTTTAATGAAAGAGGTTTTATATATGTACATACACCTATAATAACAGGAAGTGATGCGGAGGGTGCAGGTGAAATGTTTAAAGTTACCGCTCTTGATCTTCAAAATATACCTAAAACAGAAGATGGTAATGTAGATTTTTTACAGGACTTTTTTAATAAAGAAACCTCTCTTACTGTAAGCGGTCAGTTAAACGGTGAGACCTTTGCAATGGCATTTAAAAATATATATACTTTCGGTCCTACCTTTAGAGCTGAAAATTCAAATACTGCAAGACATGCAGCTGAGTTTTGGATGATTGAACCCGAGATGGCTTTTGCCGATCTCACGGATAATATGGATATAGCTGAGGATATGCTTAAGTATATTATAAAATATGTTCTTGAAAATGCTCCTCAGGAAATGAAATTCTTTAATGAATTTATAGATAAAGGCTTGCTTGACAGACTTAAAAATGTACTTGATTCAGATTTCGGTCGCATCAGTTATACTGAAGCAGTAGAACTGCTTGAAAAGCATAATGACTCATTTGAATATAAGGTGAGTTGGGGCTGCGATCTTCAAACTGAGCATGAAAGATATCTGACTGAAAAGATTTTTAAAAAACCTGTATTTGTAACTGATTATCCTAAGGATATAAAGGCATTTTATATGAAACTAAATCCTGATAATAAAACAGTTGCAGCTATGGACTGCCTCGTCCCCGGCATAGGCGAAATAATAGGAGGCAGCCAGCGTGAGGATGATTATAACAAACTTTTAAAACGTATTGAAGAACTCGGTATGGATACCTCTTTATATGAATTTTATCTTGACCTGAGAAAATACGGTTCTGCAAGACACGCAGGCTTCGGCTTGGGATTTGAAAGATGTGTTATGTACCTTACGGGTATTTCAAACATAAGGGATGTTCTTCCATTCCCACGTACAGTAGGCAGCTGCGATATATAGCAAAGCTGCCTGCAGGCAGCTTTTACATACTTCAATAAATGCAGTAGCATATAAGCACAGAAGCTTTTGCAACCGCCTGCAAACGATTTTTAGATAAACAATACTATAAATTTAAATTATATGGGTGAGATTATGAAACTAATACATACAGGCGATATACATTACGGAATGAACCCTGATGCTGACAAGCCCTGGGGCAAAGAAAGAGCTGCCGATGTAAAAAATTCAATTTCAGTTATAGTAAGTGAATGCAGAAAAAGAGAGGTTGACCTCTTGCTCGTATCAGGAGATTTATTCCACAGGCAGCCTATAATGAGGGATATAAAGGAAGTAAATTATCTTTTTTCAACGATTCCTGATGTAAATGTAGTTATAGTAGCAGGAAACCATGACAGAATCAGCGAAAATTCTTCAATACATTCATTTCCCTGGGCAAACAACGTGCATTATATAAAAACATCTGATATAAGCAGTATTTTCCTACCTGATATTAATACTGAAGTTTACGGCTTTTCATATGAGAATTATGAAATCCGTGAAAATAAACTTGCCGGAATTAAAGCTCCCGACAATGGACGTATAAATATCCTTCTTGCACACGGGGGAGATTTAAGTCATGTACCTTTTGACAAAAATGAACTTGGCAATGCAGGATTTTCCTATGTCGCACTCGGACATATACATAAACCTCAGGTGCTTGTTGATAATAATGTTGTATACTGCGGCTCGCCCGAACCGCTTGATGTAACTGAAACCGGCAAACATGGCTTTTATTATGTTGAGATTGATGATATAAGTGCCAATGTCATAAATCTTGATTTTATACCCTCTGCAAGTGTTCAGTATATATCACTTGTAATAAATGTAAGCACCGTTTCTACCAACTCGGAACTTCTTATGAGTGTATCTGAGGAAATTAACAGAAGAGGGGTTAATAATATATACAGGATAAAAATACGTGGAATGCGTGATCCTGATATTGAATTTGACCTGAGTGTGCTTCAAAGCAAGCTTAAAATAGCACAAATTATAGACGATTCGGAGCCTCAGTATAATTTTGCCAGATTATGTGCGGATCACCCCTCCGATATGATAGGCTTTTTTATACAACAGCTCCACAGACCGGAATCAGGCATAATTGACAAAAAAGCTCTGTGTTATGGTGTAAATGCACTTTTACATACCACAGAGGAAAGGGGACAGGCATGAAAATTCTTGAAATTGATATAAAAGGTTTCGGTAAATTCCATGACAGACATATAGAGTTTAATGATAAGCTTAATGTAATATATGGCTATAATGAAACCGGAAAATCAACCATGCATACCTTTATAAGAGCAATGTTTTACGGTCTTGAAAGAGCAAGAGGACGTGCAGGCAGGCATGATACATGGTCAAGGTATGAGCCATGGGATATTGAAATCCCTTATGCCGGTGTTATGAGAGTATGGCACGACGGTGAAGTTTACAGGATTGAAAGGAATTTTTCTAAAAATGCTTCTGTACCTCTTTCAGTTGTAAACGAAACCAGGGGATTGGTCGTTGAAAGTCCAAAGGCATTTCTAAACGAGCTTATGTGCGGTCTGACTGAGACTGCCTATATAAATACTGTAAGTATAGGTCAGCTTAAAAGTGCAACCGACAGCGGTATGGTAAATGAATTAAAACACCATATTTCAAATATGAACAGCACAGGTAATTTTTCAATAAATATTACAAAAGCAAGTACATTTCTTAAATCACAGAGAAAAACCTTTGCCTCACAGATACGCCCTGAAGCCTCAAACGCCTATTCATCAAACCTTGCCGAGATTATAAATATTGAAAAGGAGATTAATTCCCCTATATATTCCAATACAATCGCTGCGCTAAAAGAAGCCAGAGCGGCAAACTCTCAAAAAGAAGCCAAACTTCTTGAATCAAAGAAGGAGCTTATAGAAGAACTTTCTCAAAACCGTCGTATCCTTGAAGATAACGGCTTTGATGACAGAAATGAAATTGAGGAATTTAAAAGCGACCTTGATTATGTTTATAAAAATTTTGATTCTGCAAAGAATAAAGTCTCAAAGCAGCATTTTAAATTTACGGCAGTTATAAGTATACTGCTTTCAGGCATTTTTGCAGCAGTTACAGTTTATCTTTTTATGTCGGGACCTGAAAATCTGACAAGCAGTTCATCTATCTTAAAACATAATATTTTTCTTGGGATAAGTGCATTGCTGTGCTTAGGTTTTTTAATAGCTTCCGAATTTATGATAAAGAGCTTTTCATCACAGAGGAGAATTTTAAAAAATGCCACTTCCGAGCTTCTTGAACTTTTTGACGGAATAACCGATGACATTAAAGAACCACTTCCTGATATAAATATACTCAACAAAAAACTTGATGATTTAAAAGATATTTCATTAAAAATAAGTGATCTTGAAAAAAAGATTGATGATATAAATGAAGAACTGTCTCAAATACACGATATTGAAGAAAAATATAATATTGAGATTGAAAATCAACAGAAAAATCAGTGGGAACTTGAAAAACAGATTGAACACCTCTCCAACTTAAAGGATGAAAATACCGCTCTTAAACGTGTTATAGCTGAAAATGAAAGGCTTCAAACTGAAGTTTCCGCAATAGATATGGCATATAATACAATACAGAATCTTTCACATACGATTAGAAATTCCTTCGGCATGCACCTTAATACGGAAGCATCAATGCTTATAAAGGAAATCACTGACGGTGCATACGATTCCATGTCGGTTGACGAAAATCTTAATGTATTTATGAATACAAAAGATAAGCTGGTTCCTATAGAGCAGGTAAGCAGCGGTACCATGGATCAGATTTATCTTGCCCTGAGGCTTGCAAGTGCAAAACTTTTGCAGGGCGGTCAAGGTCCGCTTCCTCTTATATTCGACGACAGCTTTGTGAACTATGATGAACATAGACTATATTCAACACTCAAATGGTTCAATGAGTTTTATGATACTCAAATAATTGTATTCACCTGTCATACCAGAGAAGCCGAGCTGCTTGAAAGTTCCAATATAGAATTTAATCTTATACAGATCTGATTCGGCATCTTAAAATTGACCCTACCGGATAAAATTAACCATACTGAATTACAGTTTTATCAGTATTTACAGTAAGTAAAACACTCGGTAATTGTAAAATGTTATCAGCTTACAATATATCCGGAATTAAATTGTTCCTGAAAAATATACCATACAAAACCCCGGTATGTTTTTCAGGAACTCATTTTATATTATGATACAAGTGCCAAAAGTATAAAAATTCGATGCAAGCTCGCTTACCAGAGAATTTATTATCTCCACCTACATTATATTATAATTCTATTTTACAATTTTAAAATATTCTCCAGCCAACTATAAAGTTTCTCTGCCACCACCCTCCAAGTGATCTTGTAACCACTCTTCCATTTGATGATGATGCATCTATTACGGTGCCTCCTCCGGCACATATACCTACATGACCGCTTACTACTACTATATCACCTGCCCTGAGGTCGGAAAAGTTACTTATTCTGGTATACCTTCCTACACTTTGCCAACCTGCACTGGTAAGATAACTCTGTTTTACACCTGAATTATTTAAACACCAATATACAAAACCTGAACAGTCAAATGCCCCCGGACCTTTTGCTCCCCATACATAGGGTGTTCCAAGCTTTGAGGAAGCAACAGACAGCAATGTACCAACGCCTCCGCCTCCTGTATAGGCAGGTGCTCCTCCGCCTCCACCTTTATTATTTTTCCCGTTACTTTTTTTGGTTCCGCCTCCCCTTGCGGCAGCAGTGGTTTTAGGCACTACCGGTGCCGGTCTGCGTGCATTATCCGACATAAGTTTAGCAATAGTAAGTGCACCTACTGAGCCGTCTGATGAAAGACTGTTCCTCGACTGGAAAGCCTTTACCGCCTGTTCAGTCGCTTCACCGAAATAGCCGCTTATGTTGTCGGCATCCAAATAGCCCCATTTATTCAACATCTTCTGAACATTTTTTACCTGTTCGCTCTGATCTCCAAGTGAAAGTCCATTTGGCACCGCATTTCCTGAAAGGATTGAAGCTCTTGTAGAAGGTCCTAAATACCCGTCAACCACCTGATCATTTTTTGACTGAAATGCCTTTACCGCAATTATAGTATCATTGCCATAACTTCCGTCAGGCACACTTGTCATATAGCCAAGTTCAAACAGCCTTTTCTGGAGAGCAAGCACTACATCACTTTTTTCTCCATAGGCAAGCAGATTAGCTTTCACTTCATCTGAATATATAAGGTTGAGAGTTTTTAAGCCTACTCTGCCGTCCTGTTCAAGTGAATTAATTTCCTGAAGTTTCTTTACAGCCTCTTCGGTTTTATCTCCAAATGTACCGTTTACAAGACTTTCCTGAGCAAGATAACCAAGCTCATACAATCTTGACTGTATACGATAAATATCATCGCCTGAATCTCCACTTTTAGCAGCATAAAACTTTGCATCATCTGACATTATCATCTCATAGGTACTTTTTCCTACTATACCGTCCTGAGAAAGATTATTTTGTCTTTGAAAGATTTTTACCGCAGCCTCAGTTACAGGACCGTAATAATCCGACGGCTCATCATTTTCCATAAAGCCGAGATACATAAGCCTCTCCTGCAAATCCTTTATTATAGGATGTTGTACACCTATTCTTATAAATTCAGGTACCGGTGCCGTAGTCGGAACCTCCATATCCAATGAAGGAAACTGTGCACCGGTGGGAGAAAGTGCCATAATCTGTGCTGTACTATTATCAGTATCTTCATCTGCAAGCTGTGCGGATGAAGGAGTCGCATAATGCTGAGAATTTAAAAAGGCACCGCTTACGGCAACTATACCATAAACACACACTATAACCGCTGCTGTGGCAAGTACAGCTACCACTTTAAAGTTTGCTCTGTTTGTAAGATAATTTTTTATTTTTATAAAATTCCGTCTTATATAACTAAAAAACTCATCTATATTTTTAGCAATTCCTTTTTTATCGCCTTTTTTATTTTCTTTATTGTTCCTTTTCTTCATAATGTATTTAACCTTTCGCATTCGGAGAAGAAACTTTATTCTTTTTTATTAATTTTGTTATTTTTTCCAAAAGAAAGCTCACCTGATTCTTTAATTAAAAGCTTATCAGCAAGCTCTATAAAATCTCTAAGTTCAAGGGTTTCACCTCTTATATTCCGCTCAAGCCCCATTTCTTTAAATACCTGTACTATACTCTCTTTATTAAGGTTAAGTTCAGGCGAATTAAGAAGACCGTTTTGAAGAGTCTTCCTCCTCTGGTTAAATGAAGCTCTTATAATCTTAAAGAGCATTTTTTCATCAACTGCCTTAAGACATTTTTCACCTAATACAAGTTTTATAACTGCAGATTCAACCTTGGGCTTAGGTATAAAACAGTTAGGCGATATAACACCTACCATATATACAGCACAGTAATATGCAACTGCTATTGAGAGTGCACCATAATCTTTACTGCCTGCAACAGCCTGCATTCGTTCGGCAACCTCCTTTTGTACCATAACTGTTATACTTTCCACGGGATAATGTCCCTCAAGCAATTTCATTACTATAGGAGTTGTAATATAATACGGAAGATTCGCCACCACCTTTATACTTCCGGCTTCTGCATACTTATCAATTATTTCACCTATATCAGTCTTTAATATATCTTCATTTAATACAACAATATTGTTATACTCTGAAAGAGTTTCATTTAATATAGGAATTAAAAGCTTATCTATCTCAATTGCTACAACCTTTTTGGCTTTCGATGCAAGCCTCTGCGTAAGGCTTCCCAATCCAGGCCCTATCTCAAGAACTGTATCATCCTCTTTTATATCCGCAGCAGCCACTATCATATCAAGTATATTTGAATCTATAAGAAAGTTCTGCCCATATTTTTTTGAAAGTGTAAAATTATATTTTTTTATTATATCAACCGTATTTTTAGGATTTGAAATCCACGGCATTTGAACCTCCCTAAAATATTCATTAATTTATTTTATAAGTTTCCTATAAAGGAGATTTGCATTTTCAGACGTTTTTTTTATGATATATTCTGTGCTTACCCCCTTTATATCCGCCACCGCATCTGCAACATACTTAATGTATATTGATGAATTTCTTTTTCCTCTAAACGGTTCAGGAGCAAGATATGGACAATCTGTTTCAAGCACTATTGATTCTAAAGGCAGAAACTCTATAACCTCTTTTAATTTTTTTGCATTTTTAAAGGTGGCAACTCCGCCTATTCCAAAAAACATCCCCAGCTTAAGATATTCCTTTGCAAGTTCAACTCCATATGAATAGCAATGCATCACACCGCCTATTTCATCAATTCTATTTTCCTTCAGTATATCAAATGTATCTTTTGCCGAATCTCTTGAATGTATTACTACCGGCAAACCCGTTTTTTTTGCAAGTTCAAGCTGTCTTTTAAATACCTCCTTTTGCAGTTCACGATGCGAATCGTCCCAATGATAGTCAAGCCCTATCTCTCCAACTGCAACCGTCTTAGGAAAGATACACATTTTTTCAATTTCATCAAATACCTGCTCTGTAGTTTGATCCACATACGACGGATGTACTCCAACAGCCGCATAGATATTATCATATTTTTTTGCAAGCTCAATACATTCCATACTCGTTTTAAAATTTGTACCTATATTCACAGCCTTTTCAACGCCGGCATTATAAAGTCCCTTTATAATTTCATCCCGATCCTTATCAAAAGCTTCATCATTATAATGTACATGTGTATCTATTATCATGTTTTACCTCAAAGGAATAAATATATTAGCTATAAAATAAAGTATTAACAAGTGTACAGGATAAAAGGCATAAAATAGATATTTAAAACTGTTTTTGCCTTTGGCTCCATTATACATATTTATAGGCACAAGTGCCGCCAGTGCAGCCGGATGCTGAATTAGCAGCATAGCACCGGCAATAATATTTTTTGAAACAGTTTCAGATCTTAATATATAAAACACAAGTATAAGTGTAATTCCATATATATCATAATCACATTTTATAAAATATGATATTCCTGCACATACCGCATATACTGATATTTTCCATAAGCTGCTTTTATAAAGTTCAAAAAGACTTATCATTGCAAGCCCTATAAATAAAGTAAAAAATACATTCTGGCGGCTTGTATCAACAAATCTTCCGCTGAATGCAAGATCATAGGGAATTTCCGAGATTAAAGCAAAAATCCCAAGCCTTAGCATATATTTTTTTATATTTTTAGTATAAAACTTCCCTTCTACCAGCATAAAACAATATATTGGAAAAGCCAGCCTTCCTACCACTCTGCACTGCATATATGTGTTTGAAAAAAATGCACTGCTTCTATGTATAAATTTTAGCCTTCTTAATATAACAACCCCTATATGATCTATAAGCATACTTATAACAGCTATTATTTTTAGCTTATCGGAATCTAATGTTTTATATACTTTATGATCCAAGTTATATACCCCGTACATTATTTTAAATAAAAATTGTGTAGATTTTATGATATACTGCAATAAGCACTTTATATCAAAATAATAATCCTGCAAATCCTTGCTGTAAAAAATATAAACAAATATATATTATAAAACTTCAGCTCCGCATTTTACTTCATTATAAGGGCTCATTACGGAAAGACCTCCGGCATCATCTTCAGCACATAATATCATGCCTTCAGATATTATTCCCGCAATTTCTTTTGGCTTTAAATTTACAAGCACAAGCACTTTTTTTCCTACAAGCTCATCCGGCTTATACCATTTCCTTATACCGCTGACTATTTGTCTTGTGGCTGAACCTATTTTTATCTGAGAACACAGAAGTTTTTTTGATTTCTTTACTTCTTCACATTTAATTATCTCTCCTACCTGAAGCTGGAGCTTTACAAAATCATCATATTCAATTATAGGTTTAGGCTCTATATCTACACTTTTTTGCCGGTTTTCATCTTTATTGTTAACCGCATCTTCAGCCGGCACATCTGAGCATGCTGTGATGCTTAAATCCTGTAATTTCGCAACTCTTGCCATTACTTCTTTTGCATCCATCCTTGCAAAGAGTATTCTTCCCTCACGTGCCACCCTTGTTTTGTTGGGAAGAAGCCCAAATCTGTCCATATCTTCAAAACATCTTTTTTCAGCACCAAGTTCATATAGTATATCCCTTGCAGTTTCAGGCATAAAGCTTTCAAGCAGTGATGCACCTATGGTTATAGCTTCAGCTATATTGTAAAGTATATTTTCAAGTCTTGCATGTTTACTTTCATCCTTTGCTAAAATCCATGGTGTAGTTTCATCTATATATTTATTACAACGTTTAAATATAGCCCATATTTCAGTTAATGCATCTGCAACTCTGAGTTCATCCATCTTTGCATTGGCTTTTTCAGCCGCAAGCATTACAACATCCTTTAATTCCCTGTCATATTCAATATGTGAGGGTTCACTGTCATCCCTTGTATCAACAAGAACACCTCCTAAATATTTATTGGTCATTGATACCGTGCGTGAAACAAGATTTCCAAGTACATTTGCCAGATCTGAATTATACCTTTCTATCATCAGATCCCAACCAATCGTACCATCATTGTCAAACGGCATCTCATGAAGTACAAAATATCTGACTGCATCAACTCCAAAGAAATCAACAAGAGTATCAGCATAAAGTACATTACCCTTTGACTTGCTCATCTTATTTTCACCCTGCAAAAGCCAGGGATGACCAAAAACCTGTTTTGGCAGTTCTATATCAAGAGCCATCAAAAATATAGGCCAGTAAATAGTATGGAAGCGTACTATATCTTTACCTATAAGGTGCAGATCTGCAGGCCACATCCTTTTAAATAATTCACTATGATTGCCGTCGCAGTCATAACCTATGCCTGTTATATAATTTGTAAGTGCATCAAGCCATACATAGGTTACATGCCCGGGATCAAACACTACAGGTATCCCCCATGTAAAACTTGTCCTTGATACACATAGATCCTGAAGTCCCGGAAGAAGAAAATTATTCATCATCTCATTTTTTCTTGAAACAGGCTGTATAAACTCAGGATGGCTGTTTATATGCTCTATAAGTCTGTCTGCATACTTGCTCATCTTAAAGAAATATGCTTCTTCTTCAGCATTATGTACTTCACTGCCGCAATCAGGGCATTTTCCCTCTTTAAGCTGACTTTTTGTAAAGTAGTTTTCACAGGCGGTACAGTACATACCCTCATATTTACTCTTATAAATATCTCCCTGCTCATAAAGTTTTTTAAATATCTTCTGTACCTGAAGCTCATGATCACTGTCGGTTGTTCTCATAAACTTATCATAAGACGTATCCATAAGATCCCATATTGTCTTTATACGCCCAACTGCTTCATCTACATATTCCTTAGGTGTTTTTCCTGCCTCAACGGCTTTTGATTCAACCTTTTGTCCATGTTCGTCAGAGCCGGTCATAAAATAAACATCATACCCCTGACATCTTTTAAATCTTGCTATGGCATCTGCAAGTATAATCTCATAAGTATTGCCTATATGTGGTTTCCCCGATGCATATGCTATTGCCGTGGTAATATAAAATTTTTTCTTTTCCATTCTTCTACCGGTCCTTTCTTTTATATAAACATCTAATCTGTATTTATCAAATTCAACACTATAAATAATTGCCGTTTTTTATTCTGCATGAAGCAACATACATTTACAGAACTTTAGGCATTATAATTATATTAATTGCCGTTTTTATCTGTATTGTTTTCATTTACTGCACTTACTTTATTTACCTTGACATTTCCCGATTTTTTAAAGTCTTTATCAAACTTCATATCTTTTGTATCTGCACTGCTTTTTCCGTCAACTTCAATTGTAAGATAAAGAAGTTCCTCAAAATTGTCTATATATGTATTTGCAATTGCTTTCATAAGCTGCTTATTGTTAATGTCAACACCGCTCAGTGATAACACTCCTTTGTCATTTGTAATTGTAAATGATTTCAGCTTTGCATTTTTATCTACTATATTTAACTCTATAAGCTTTGCAAAAAGCAGGTCGGGATCAAGTATATCTATTGAATTATCCATATTTTGCGTTATTCCGTTAGTTCCAGGTACATATATTGACACTTTCACCACCTGCGGTGTTGTAGGATCAGGCTGTTTATCATCCTTATTTCCTGTTTCACCTAATGACAGCTCATATGCCCGTTTTGCACTTTCACTTGCTTCAATGCTTCGCTCATTGTCAGTTTTTACTTTAGGGCTTGAACATGCCCCTGCTATAAATATACTTGATATAACTACACCTGCAAGTAAAGCTCCTGTTAATATTTTTTTCATCTTTTTCTCCTTAAAATATAACTATAAATAATAATACAGTCCGGTTGTAAAGGCTGTTATTTATAAAAAATCATTGTATTACAAGCCCTAATTATACTAAAAAGAAGCTTTTCTTTCAATAAAAAAACCGTTTTAAAAATTATATTTCTCTTAATTAAAAATACCGCAGCAGCAAAAATATATTATATTTTCACTGCTGCGATCTATATACATTACAATAATAAGCTTATATTTTTTAAGTACTTAGTCGATTAGAACTAAAAATTACAAGCTGTTTAAAAGCCTTTCTCAAATAAATATATTCTGACCTTTAGAAAATAGTCTGTCCGTCAACAGGAGTAGAAAGTGCCTTAAGAGCCTTTTCAACTATCTTACGGCGGAGAGCCTTTTCTTCATCATGGTCAAGTGCAGGATTTCCAAGCGGATGAGGTATCGCAATCGCAGGAACTATCCTGTTTGCACCTACCGTCATTGAAATTGGAGTAACAGTACATACATGTACTACCGGTATGCCTGCTCTTTCGATTTCTTTTACCATTGTTGCACCGCAACGTGTACAGGTACCTCATGTTGATGTAAGTATAACTGCATCAACTCCGTCAGCCTTAAGTTTAGGTGCAAATTCATCAGCAAACTTCTTTGCAGATGCAACTGCAGTACCGTTTCCTGTAGTTGTATAGAAGAAATGATAAAGACTTCCTATCTTTCCTTCCTTTTCCATATCTCTAAGCACGTCAACAGGAAGAACTCTGTCAGCATCCTCATTTGCATACACAGGATCATAACCGCCGTGTGCAGTTTCATAAGTATCACTTGTAAGATCGGTTACACCTGTAATATCATATTCTCCATAACGTGTTGCATTCGAACTCTCAATATGATCAGGATTTCCTTTAGGGCATATACCGCCTGATGTTACAAGTGCTATCTTTGCCTTTGAAATATCCTTTACAGGAGGATTCGGTTCAACCCTGTCAAAGCTTGGCATAGGATACTCAGTTACAAATTCCTTGCCTGCAAGCTTTTTAAGAAGCATATCAACCGCTCTTTTTGATCCTCTTTCTTCTTCAAAGAAGTTTACACGTACCCCGTTAGGTATATATCCTTCTTGTGCAGCCGTACCTATACGTTCTTTTCTTACAAGCTTAAGTGCAAGCGGAACCATTTTATCTACTGCCGCCTTCATACCTGCTGCACTGTTTTTTGTGGATATCATATAAACATCCTTTTTAAACATGTCAGCACCCGGATTTTCAACATACATACCTGTTATTACGGGTATACCGAGTTTTTCCTGTACCTCGGCACATATAGTTCCACAGGCAACACCATAGCGTCCTGCATTAAATGCCGGTCCGGCTATAAATAAATCCGGTTTCTGTGATTTAACCATCTCAAGTATATCAGCTTTTGCCTGTTCAAGATTTTCGTTAAAATATGAATCTCCGCAAACTATGGTTGCAACAATCTCAGCTTCACCTTTAAATCCGGCCTTCAGTGCAAGACCCGGACCTAAAACCTCACCGACTCTAAGTTCAGCCTTATAGCTTGCCATTTCTTCTCCACCTATTTGTGCAAAGAACTGGTTTATATAATGAACAACTTTAATCACTTTACAAATCTCCTTTCCTATCTTGCACTAAGCTTGGTAAAGCCTGTTTCATTAGTCGCACCTGTGATTACCTGAAGCTCAACCTCTAATGAACCGTCTTCAAGCACCGTTTTATCACTTGCACCTGCAATCCTTGTTATATAGTCAAGTGTACCTATAACCTTATCAAGTTTAGGCAGTATAATTACCTCATTAGCATTGCCGCCTGTAACCACTGCATCAGCAGCTGCATCAGCATCGGCAAGAGACTGTGATTTTCCGTCCCTTCCTGCATATTCATCTGTTATTATAACAGTTTTAACTCCCTCTGCCTCAATCTTTTTGCAGTTCATTATAAGATCCGTATCAGGATTTCCAAAGCCCTCCTGTGATACTATAACACCGTCAAGATCAAGCATCTTGCAGAGCTTTGCCGTCCAGTCGGAAGACCTCTGTTTATCGGCAAGATATACATTTTCATTTGTAATTATCTGGCATACAAAATTAATTGTCTTTCCATGCTCATCAAATAAATCATGTACTACAGGATTGTTAAGATGTACATATGTAGGATTCTTATCACATGCTGATACGCAGTTGCCTGATATTATCGCACCGTCCATAACCTCGGTAGGATTAAGTATTGTAGGAACTATCTTTTTAGCATCAACTCCATATACATAGGTATCATGCAGGAGCCCCTGACTCTGAAGCATTTGAACATATGCAACCCTGGGAAGTCCCGGATACATAGTAAAGCCTTCTTTGATTGTAGGTGTTTCATATACCCTGGTTTCATCAGGAGTAAGATCCTTTGCAAGTTCACCAAGTTTAACTGCGACTCTGAAGCCTGCAAGTCTTACCGCCTGCTCATAATCATGCTGTTTTATATTATCAACAGGTTCGCATACCATCACAAGATTGAGGGTCTGTGAAAATGGTGTATACTGTGCACCTTTTCCGGTCATATCTATAACACCTTCCTGAAATCCCACTATCTTTCCTGCTGTTACAACAGCCATTCCCTTAAGTGCATATGTCTTGCCTTCTCCTACTGTATCAACCGGTGCTATAACTCCCGGAAAGATGCCTCCCCTGCCTTCGACCTTTACTCTAGGTTCTATAACATCCTTTACAGGTGTAATTCTTACCGATTCGCCCGGTTTTGCGATATCGAATTCAACACCTTTAATCTTTTCGTCCTCAAGGACTACCTGTCTAAGTGCGTCTTTTGACACATACAGAGTACCTGATTCGATCTTTAATTCAGATGCAAACTGTATGTCCTTGATAAAAATGCTTCCTAACTCAAGTCTCACTTATCATTTACCTCCTTAAATAAATTTTATCTGCAGCCGAATATCTTACGACTGTGTTATTTTATTATAATTAACCAATCCCGGCAGAATCAATACCGCTCTTGATTAATGATAAATCAACCTGTTGAAAATCCTCCAGTATTTTGCCGTCATAGCAGTCTTGTTTGAAATTAAATTTAGCACAGCTTTGAATTGCCGACTCTATCATTGAAAGAGATTTCATATCAACCCTGTTTGCATCAGCACTGAGCATAACCGATTTATAAGGCGTTTCCCCGGGTTTTACGCTGCCTGACAGTGGATGCGACATAAGCCTGTAACCTAAATGTATCTTATCCCTTATCTTTTTAAGTATATCTTCATATGTGCATGTGATATATATAACCTCACATTTACCGCCTAAAGCCCCGCCTACTATAGGGTTGTTTGTAATAATTACATATCCTCTTTTCATAAAAAATAAATTCCTTTCGTCTGCATAAGCAAAAACTTACTTACTTTAAATGGCAGGCGTTTAATATCATATCCGGTTCCCTAATACTGAAAACACAAACATTTCGTTATTATATTAACACTTGAGCCGTTAATAAAAAGGACGAACACATATATAAGAGTGTTTTCGTCCTTTTCTGTCTTTTACAAAATAACTGTATAATTCAGAATACGGTCCGCTCTACAGTTCTTTTGCCTGAAAGATTCACTTTTATACACACTGACATATAAAAGCTTGCCTCTTCGGCGTCCATTGCCGGAACTCTCCCGTAGAACCTCATCCCTGTATTTTATTCTAGATATATTATATATTAATTTTTATATTCTGTGAACCTTTTATTTTTTTAGTCTTTGTTTTCAGGTGTTAATTTTCTATATCCGGATATATCCTTTACTTCTGCTTTTTCTTGAAATTATCAAAATAATCCCGGTGCACCTGTTTAATTGTATTCGTAAGTGCAAACAGAGCAATTATGTTTGGAACTACCATAAAAGAATTAAAGCAGTCCGCAAGATTCCATACTATTTCAACCTTTGCAAGTGAACCTAAAAAGATACATACGGCAACAATACCTGCATAGATCTTAACAGCCTTGGGACCGAACAAATATTTTATATTAGCCTGCCCAAAGAAATACCAGCCTATAATTGTTGAAAATGCAAAGAAAAACAGACATATCGCTATAAATATATCTCCTCCTTTTCCAAACACAGTTGAATAAGCCGCCTGCGTAAGTTTTGCACCTGTGATCGTTTGTCCTGTAGCTTCATCTACAACCTTGCTTAAATCCAATGAAGTCAATATTACAAATGCTGTCATATTAAGTACGACAAATGTATCTATAAATACACCTACCATAGCAACAAAGCCCTGTTCCACCGGATGATTAACTTTTGCAACAGCATGTGCATGCGGAGTTGAACCCATACCTGCCTCATTTGAAAACAAGCCTCTTGCAATACCTTTTGTAACAGCCAGTTTTACTGTCGCACCTATTGCCCCTCCTACTACTGCCTGAGGGTTAAATGCTCCTACAAATATAGACTGCAGTGCATAAAGAAATCTATTTCCATGTGCTATAATCACTATAAGTGAGCCTACTATATAAAGTGCTGCCATAAACGGAACTACAAGCTCTGCCACCTGCGCAATCCTCTTTATACCACCTACAAAGACAAATAAAGCAATAACTGCAACAAATGCACCCATAACAAACTGTGGTACACCGAAAGCTGTATAAAATGCATCCGCTATTGAATTCGACTGCACTCCGTTTCCCATAAAACCAAGTGCAAATACTATGAGTACGGCAAATACAGCTGCCATAACTTTTCCCAGTTCTCCTTTAAATGCCGCTTTTATATAATAAACAGGTCCTCCTGTAACCTCACCGTCAACACCCACTTGTTTATACTTTTGTGCCATAATAGCCTCTGCATATATAGTTCCCATACCTAAAAAGGCTGCAACCCACATCCAGAATATCGCACCGGCACCGCCTGTAGCTATAGCGGTAGCCGCACCTGCTATATTTCCTGTACCGACCTGAGCCGCTATAGCAGTGGCAAGTGCCTGAAATGAAGACATACCGTCAGCACCCGCTGCTTCTTTTTTATTAAAAAGTCCTCCAAAGGTTCTTTTCATGCCCTCTTTAAAACCTCTAACCTGTATAAATTTCAGATTAAACGAGAACCATATGCCTCCAAGAACCAATGCAACAACTAATATATAACTTGTAAGAAAATTGTTTACCAGTGAAACAATATCATTTAAACCCTTCAATGTATACTCCTCCTTTTGGAAAATATTTTGCCTTTTTATGTCATCAAAGCAATTTAAAACCTACCCTTGAAAACAGACTGTATGCTGATAAAACACACCCTGCCTTACACAGCGGTTTTATATAATATTATATAAAACTCCATATTTGGAAAAAACGGGCTGCTTTACTTTTCTGATCGCATTTACCTCCTTCTGAAATATAATTTATACTCAGCCGTCATTGCAAGAAACAGCTTTATCCCTGCACCACTGCATTACATCAGGCAAAAATATCTTCAAAGGCTCCATATGTCAATATGTACACAGCTATCGCTTATCATTCGCAGGCAAATAGTCATTAGTAAAATTTACATATTTTAATATATCCCCTTTAGATAAATTCGTGTAATTAGTATAACATTTTATCGACTTTTATTCAACTGTTTAAATAAATTAAAGCTTAAAATTCTTAAAAAATTCTTTATAAACACATACTTTGTTGATTTCATATCATCTGTAATAAATTGTTGCTTTTGTGTATTTTTATTAAATTCTTATGTTTTTAACTGTTTTTTGTATATATTTTCTATATTACATAAAATAATAAGGTCTCTTGTAGTTTGACTCTACATGAGACCTTATCATTAATACATTAGTTTAAACATAAATTATTTGCTGTATGATCTAATCTTTACATATTCCGAATTTTCAAAAAAATACTTTCTTATCCTCTGCCTTAATATATTTTTCCCTATAAAAACCGACTTGCTGCTCACCTCATTTTCAAGGAAAAGTACACTGTATTTTGTTCCTGCAAGATCAAACTGCAAATTTTGACCACCTGCCTGTAAAAAGCCTTTTGCTCTTACAATATCCCCAAACTCTCCTCTGAGCATCATCTCAAGAATTATTATAAGTTTTTCAGGACTGAGCATACCCATATTTTCTATTGACAAGGTTTCAAAATCTTCAGCAGAATCACTATTTTCAAAAAAATCCTCACTTTTTTTAACTGATTGTATAATATTTCCGTCATAATCCTTTAAAAACAGCTGTTGCCACCAGCAATCAGGCATATCTTTATAATGTTGTACCAGTATATCAGCTTTATCATTAATGCCTTTTAAGAAAGTTTCTATATCTGATTTTTCAGATAAATCAGTATTTTCCATCTTTGAAACCACTATGGTCTTTGCAAATTTAATCTGATTTATATATAAATCCTTAAATTCATCAAAACGGCTGCTGAAATTATACCCGTCAACTATTGTAATCGGAGCAAGCAGTCCTATTCTCTCATATTCAATCTGTTTTATATTATCAATCACATTTCCAAGCATACCTACACCGCTAGGTTCTACTACAAGATATTCAGGATCCAGTGCATTGGCTATGGTGAGTACTGAAGTAGCAAAATCTCCCTTTGTTGAGCAGCATATACAACCTTCCGTCATTTCCCATATATTAATTTTTGACTTATCTGAATTATCAGTAAGTTTTGCAGAATCTATATCCAGACTGCTGTATTCATTTTCAAGGATTGCAAATTCCCCCTTGCATCTTTTTACCATCTCTTTTATAAAAGTAGTTTTTCCTGCTCCAAGAAAGCCGGATATAATAAGTATTTTCATGATAATCCTTCACATACATAATCGACAGACAGTATATAAAGCTTAAAATTCACAGTTTTATATATTAAAATTATGCTTTTTCTATCTTTACAACAGGTTTAATTAAGTCAGCCGGTTTATCTCTCATAAGGAAAAGAGCCTCTTCAACATGCTCCCAGCCGTCAAATACATGTGTGCTTAACGGTGCAAGATCAAGCCTTCCGCCGGTTACAAGTGATGAAAGCTTCTCCATGCGGAGTCTGCCGCCCGGCATAAGTCCGCCATTTATCATCTTATGTCCCATTCCAACTCCCCATTCAACACGAGGAATTTCAACCATCTCACCTGAACCAAGATAATTTACATTTCCTATCTTACCGCCTGCCTTTAAGCATTTTACAGCCTCGGCAAAGGTTTCAACTCCACCTCCGGCTATAACTATCTTATCAACTCCCTTTCCACCGGTAAGATCAAGTACCTGTTTGTAAATAGGACCGTCCTTATAACTTATAAATTCACCTGCACCGTACTTCTTTGCGGCATCAACACATACTTTTCTTGTACCTACCGCTATTATCCTTGAAGCTCCCCTAAGTGCACAGCCAGCCACTGCCATAAGCCCTACCGGACCTATACCTATTACAAGAACTGTATCACCGAACTGTACATCAGCCAGTTCAACACCATGGAAGCCTGTCGGAACCATATCGGAAAGCATACATGCATCAACTATATTTATACTCTTAGGCAAAAGTGCCAGATTTCCGTCAGCATCATTTACATGGAAAAACTCTGAAAATACTCCGTCTTTAAAATTAGAAAATTTCCAGCCTGCAAGCATACCGCCTGAATGCATGGAATACCCTGCCTGAGCCTCAAGTGAGTTCCAGTCAGGTGTGATTGCCGGCACTAAAACTCTATCTCCCGGTTTAAAGTCCTTTACCATTGAACCTACTTCAACTACTTCAGCACAACCCTCATGACCGAGTATCATATTATGGCGCTCGCCTATAGCACCTTCCCATAAAGTATGTACATCTGATGTACATATAGCTATGGCAAGTGGTTTACATATAGCATCCATAGGTCCGCATACAGGGCGTTCCTTCTCAATCCATCCTGACTGACCAATCTTTAACATAGCATAACCTTTCATAGTTATATCTCCTTTCTACTATATTGTAAGTTATTGCAAACTAATTATACCACATAGTTTTTAGAAAATCACTATATTTTCAATGTATATAATATATTTTTAATTGTATTCATTCAATTTTACAATTATTAAACTTTATAGTGTCTAATATTAATATTTCTTATAACTAAACATTGTATATATAACTATATTGTACATTGATAAACTTAATACGTTAAAACCCTCATGATATACAGCCTTTAAATTAATAAAAACAAAAAAATATCCCTGCAGGATATAATGCCCTTTAAAGCATTACTCCTGCAGGGATATTTAATTTAAAGAAACACTGATTAAATGTTTCCATGCTAAAATCGCATACACTTTTTATCATTTTCATGCGATTTTAGTAAAATTTTTATAAAATTATATAGTCAGGTTTATGGCTCTATAGTAAGATCTTCAAATGTATCCGAATTGTTGGAATCCGTATCATTTCCACTGTAATGATAGATTATATCCTTGTATCCTTCAACACTTATAGTTATCTCAACTGATGAAAGATCTACATCCACAGCTGATATTCTAATAGCTTTAGGTGAGTTGTAAGTGCTGTCGGTTATATAATTAAATTTATTTTTCATAGGAGCAAGTCTATCAAACCTCTCGGCACTGTATAATACACCGTTTACCGTTATCTTTGTCTTACTCTTATCTTTCAAATAAGCCTCAAGCTCTTTTCTCTCAATATCGCCGAAACCTACCTCAAAATATTTACTATTTCCGGAGCCTACAACTTTAAAGCTGTTAACCTCATAGCCTCTCTCAAATGTAAATTTAAGGTCCTCGTAGCCTTCTTTTGTTATTAATATAATATTTGCACTCTGATTAAATCCGTCCGTACTTAAATAAAGTTTCTGTATATTATTATCTTCACCGATAACATAGGTCCTGGTTGAATTTCTGCCAAATCTTTCTGCTTTATTATATTCTACGTCATTTACTTTAAGTGTAAAATCTCCGTCCTTTATATAATTTGCTACATCATCAGAAGCAGCATCCTTAAACGCAACCTCAAATCTGTCAGGAGCAGGCATATAATAATCCTTTGCTAAAAACTTAAGACTTTCTATCTCAGGAGCTGATTTCTTTGCAGGCTGCTCAGGCTGTGCATTTTTATTTTCTATACTGAATGTAAGATCCTCATAACCCTCAATCTCTATTTTTACAGTATTTACAGGTTTTGTAAATGCAGTATCCGCAAGTACAAGATCTCTCATTATTCCCCTGCCTCCGGGTGCTTCAGCCATTTTATAATAATTATCTCCATAATAGCCCGCTTTATACTCAGTATCATTTACAAATACTTTTTTATTATTTGTCTTAAAGTAATTGACTACCTCATTATCTTCGCCGTTAAATGTTACAAGATAATACTTTTCACGGCTTAAGATATTGCTTGTCAGTTTTACCTGTTTAACCTCGGGAGCTTTTTTCTTCTCAGGCTGCTTAGGAGTATCCGGTGTTTCACTGTCTGAAGTTCCGTTTGGATTTTCTACTTTAAATACAAGATCTTTATATCCGTCAGCAGTTACTTTTACGGTATTTACCGCCTTAGTAAATGAAGCCGCTTCAAGTTTAAGATTCCTGTATATAGCATATCCACCTTCTGCTTCAGCTATATTGTAAAAATTACTTCCGAAATTACCTTTTATATACTCAGTATCATTTACAAATACTTTAAGATTTTTTGCTTTAAAATATGCTTCTACATCCTCATCGCTGCCTTCAAATTCTGCAATGTAATATGCTGCAAATACATCTGAGCGCTTAGTTGCTTTTTTAAATACAGGAGCATCTTTCTTTGTTTCCTGGTCCGGATTTTGCGGATTCTCAGGTTTTTGCGGCTCTTTTTCACCGTCCTTGCTTATATCAAAGCTTGCTGTTTTAAGAGCATAGCCTTCACCTGCTTTTACATAAACGGTATATTTTCCTTCTTTTTTAAACAATCCACCCTGAAGTACAAGAGATCCGTCCTTTTTAATATAATTATCTTTTCCGCCAAGTGCACCTTCAGTTTCTGAAAGTACTCTTTTCTGAGTAAATTCGGGACCGTCAAGTGTTACTTCATAAACAGCTTTTAAGTAAGAACCTTTTTTATCATCCTGTGTATCAGATGAAGCATTTATATACACATCCTGTCCTATATAATATTTGTACTTATCATCAGAAGCCTTTGCTTTAGGATTTTGATTAAGTTCAAATCTTACATCCTCAAGAACATTTGTTATTGTAAGCTCTAAATTATTTACCTGATAACCCTGTGCCTCTATTCTCACCTTATGTTTGCCTATAAGCGGCGTATTATATGAATTAAATGCTGCCGGATATATAGTTAAGGTCTTTTTATCATCACTTATGCTGTACTGCTTAAGGTAATCATCCGATCTGAGCGGAGCACTGTTTCCGTCTACTGTTATAGACTTTATTGCCGCTATATAATCAGGATCACTTGATTTAAGTACAAAATTTTCACCTTTTTTTACATTAGTTCCCTCAAGGGCAGGAGCTTCCTTACCTATCGCATCTCCCCTGTTTTTGAGTTCACCAAGCAGTCCGTCCTCAAGTACAGTTTTATATCTTACAGGATTATAGCTGCTGTCTGAACCGTTATTAGCTGAAATATAATCTGAAAATTTAACTTCAACTCCTTGGTGCCTGTTATCCTGTACATAATTAAGATACTTATCAAAATCATATAATTTATCAAGGTTTTCACCTGCAAGTACCGCAGGTTTATGATTTATAAGCCATCTCCTTGCAACAGCCGTTGCATCCGGAAGTCCCGGTTTTATATCATTAAGAATAAGTGCATTTACAAGAAGATCATGGTTAAAAAGATAGTATCCGTTTACAGGATTTACAAGACCTTCAGTACCTGCATCCAGACTATTTCCAGAGCTGCCTTTTTTTCTGGTTCTTGCACGCCCCGTAGCACCTGAAACTGCATCAACTCCTGCATTTTTTATGATATCATTTACATTATAACCAACAGATGAAGTATCTCCCTGTGTAACCTCAACTTCTTTTTCTATAACACTGTAACCGTCTGCATATATTGTTATCTTATAATTTCCAGCCTCATCAAGCAGAACCTTTTTTGTATTTTTGTCAGTACCATAAATATGGAATACATTTCCTATAAGAGACCATTCCTTTATATTCTCAATGTCTTTTTTTACACCTGAGGGTTTTGTAAGAACAACTCTTGTTATAGGGTTCTTTATAGTATTTCCAAAAGTCCTTCCGCTGGAGCTTACTATATTAAAAAGTATATCCTCACCTGTCCTTGGACTTGATGTAGAACCCGAAAGCTGGAGATTATAGGTTTCACTGTCTACAAGATGCATAGGAACAGTTACTGTAGTATCTAAACCTTGAGCTTCTATGTTGAGGTAAAACCTTCCCCTTACAGCAAGATTTTTCTGAGGTAAGCTTATTTTAATAACCCCTGTAGTTCCATAATCTGAAGTTATAGTTTTTGAAAAATTCAGCTCATTATTTAATGGTCTATACTCATAATCAAGTACCTTTATATTGCTTACCTTATTAAACCATTCTTTCTGCTGATTATTCTTAAGCGAGAATTTTATCTCTCCTGTACCGTTTCCAAGAGCGTCAATTTTGATATCAGGTGAATAGTACAGCAGCTCCTCACCGCCCATATTTTCCTTTTCTTCTTTTGTATCAAGTTCAAATGTTGTCCTTAGTGGTGCAGTCCTTATCTTTCCGTTTTTATCATAATTGTTAAGATTGTAGTCAAATGTAGATATTGGACCATTTGAAAATACATACTTAGGTGCATTATTCGGATTTCCGGGTTCAGGCAAAGCTGCTGCCTCACCCTGTCCTATAACAGCATTATCTTCAAGTCCGTCAGATTTTCTGACTACTTTTACTTTCTTGGGTTCTTTTACTGTGCTAAGCCACTTAACTATAGTACCCTGTGTATCTACATTTGTAACAGCCGAGCTTATATCGGTACCGTCCACATATATATTATAGTCTGAAGCTTTCCCCTGTGTAAAAGCTATTGACACATACCTTATCCAGCCAATCTCTCTTGTAATAACTTTTGTCGCATTTTTGTCAAGCAGCTGTGTTTCTTTATTATCCGGAACTGAAGGATTTTCTTTTCCATTATCCGGGTTTGACGGTTTGTTTTGCTCCGGGTTTGACGGTTTATTTTGCTCCGGGTTTGACGGTTTGTTTTGCTCCGGGTTTGACGGTTTATTTTGCTCCGGGTTTAACGGTTTGTTCTGCTCCGGATTTAACGGTTTGTTTTGCTCCGGGTTTAACGGTTTGTTCTGCTCCGGATTTGACGGTTTGTTTTGCTCCGGGTTAACGGTTTGT
>NZ_JH378834.1:97412-121023 GCF_000235445.1 Johnsonella ignava ATCC 51276
TTGCTCCGGGTTTAACGGTTTGTTCTGCTCCGGATTTAACGGTTTGTTTTGTCTCCGGGTTTAACGGTTTGTTCTGCTCCGGATTTGACGGTTTGTTTTGCTCCGGGTTTAACGGTTTGTTCTGCTCCGGATTTGACGGTTTGTTTTGCTCCGGATTTGACGGTTTGTTTTGCTCCGGATTTGACGGTTTGTTTTCATCAGGAGTTGAAGCTCCCTTTCCGTCTGAGGTTGAAGAACCGCCTCCCGAAGAACTGCCGCCCCTTGAAGAACCGCCTCCTCTTGAAGATCCTCCACCGCCGGATGCTCCTCCGGAAGAACCGCCGCCCATAACTACTTTAGATTTCTCCCCTGAGATTTTACCGGCCACTGAGCTAAGTCCTTTATCCTTTTCAAAATGCGGTTTATCTTCCTCATCAACCCACTGACCTTTTTCATTTACTTTATAGCCCTCAGGTTTTGCATTTGTAATAAGCTTTCCGCTTACTTTATCGAAGTAATAGCAATATCCTTCAATCCACTGCCAGCCTGTAAGCATCTTTCCTGCCGTACTTCCCTGTGCAGTGTCAAGGAAGTATTTAAAGCCGTCAGGCGCATCTAACCAGCCCTGTTTCATAACACCTGTAGCCTTATCTATATAATACCACAGATTATTGCTTAATACCCAGCCTGAACTTGGCTGACCCGACTCATTATAGTGCTTCCACGCACCATTTACTTCTTTCCAGCCTGACAGTGAACTGGCATCTGCTCCAAAACTCTGTGAGAGCATACATACAGATGCTAAAACACATACAGCTGATTTTTTTAATAACTTCTTTCTCATTCATCCCTCCTATTAGATTTTAATTTTACTGAAGTTAATTTTTCACTGAGCTTCTATGAAATCCTATTATAAATTAATTTCACATAAGCTCATTTATATATTAACCTGTTCAAAACATATACTGCCATAGTTTTATGTTTACTCTATTGTAAAATAATCCGGCAACTATATTTTTACAGGTTCTATGCTAATTTACACCTCCATTATCTCTGTATATTAACATATAAACTAATATGTTCCAACACACACTATATTGTAAGGGCATGTGAACACCGGAGCTGCTAATATAACAGCAAAATAAGGTTTTTGTCAATATCTTTTATATACATTTATATTGTGTACCCAAAAAAGAACATACACTATATACTGCTCTTTTTTATATTGTTTGTCTTTTATATTTTAAATTTATATATTAATCTTTAAATACAAAAACTGTATAACTTTGTATTATCAAAAAATTCTAAATTAAGTCATCTATTAAAACCTCTGATACTTTGCTCTATACCCATGTGATTTATTGTATATTCATTCATAGTTATACTGCATAATTACATTAAGGAAACAATGATTAAATCATTGTTTCCTTAAATTTAAATAATCACTTTAAGTCTTCCGGTCCGAAACCGTAAGGAAGAAGTTCTTTAAGCTTATACTCTCTATAATCTTTCGGGCTTTTAGCAATATAAATTATAAAATCCTCCGGTCTGCAAAATTCACGCATTACCTGCCTGCATACTCCACATGGAAAAACATAACTGTCAACAATACCGTCCCTGCCACCACATACAGCTATTGCCTTAAATTCTTTCTCTCCATGTGAAACAGCCTTAAAAAATGCCGTCCTTTCCGCACAATTTGTAGGAGTATATGATGCATTTTCAATATTTATGCCTGTATAAATATTTCCGCTTTTTCCAAGCAATGCCGCACCCACATGAAAATGAGAATAAGGTGCATATGCCATAGGCAATATTTTAAATGCAGCTCTAATCAGAGCATCTTCAGGTATTACAACTTTGTTTCTGTCATTATCTCCGGTTTTATTATTATCGTCATTTATTTTTTTTACCGGATTCGTTTTTTCATTTTGCTTATGCCTGCCGTCCCTATAATTCACCGTATAAACTCCTGTTATCTATCTGAAATACCTTATATTCCTTATCAAACACATACCCCAACTTTTTTGCAAGCTCGACAGACTGAAGATTAGCTGCATCCCAGTTAGGATATATCCCCTTATCAATACAGTCAAGTATAAATCTTGCAGCCGCTGCCAGTGCAAGTCCCTGTCTCCTGTATTCCTTTTTAGTTGCAACGGTTACTTCCATCATTCCTTCTGAAAAGCCATAGGCTGAACAACCTGCAACAAGCTCATCACCTTTATATATAACATAACCCATGCCGTATTCAAGAAATTTATTTTCATTTTCAAAATTTGAGACAAAATCATTGCTCCATGCTTCTTTTAATGCATCATTATAGCTATTTTTATCTATTCTTTCTATTTTCATGCCTGCGGGTATATTTTTTACATATTCCTTTAAAACCTTCTTATTAAAATGCTGTTCATCTCTTTTAATTGCATATCTGCTTAATTTGCGATAATTACAGTCAAGATTTTCTTCAAGCCATATATCCCATAAATCATTTGAAGGAGTTATATAAGCGTGATTACATTCCTTTATAAGAGTTGCACGAAGATCCATCATCCTTGCTCCCCTAGGAGTAAGTCCAAGTAAAAAAGCATAATTTCCCAATTTTATTAAACAAAATTTAGGATCATTAAGTTTAGCTACCCATACCCTGCCCATTGAACCTTCCATTGAAGAACGTACAAGAACATCCTTGCTGTCTTTACACAACGGAACGACAACATCTCTTTTACTATAACTTAATTCAATCATATGTGTTCCTCCTATGAAATCTTAAAAATAATCTTTTAGAAACGGCACTCTTCTAAAAATGATAGAAATATGTAAAAGCCGTATCATTGCTTTGTACAGTTTTGATTTCTCCTTAACATTTGAGGCATACAGCAGTCAAACTGTAACCATTTTCTTATATAATCTTTAACAATAAAAGATTACAGGACTACCTTATTATACATAATATCTATCTACTTGTCTATAAACATAGAATTAATTATTATAAAATATGCTATTTTTCACCCCGCTAAAGATATCTTTATTTGATAATAATTATATATATAATTTATTGTTATTTTAGTAGTTACATATACTGTAATACTGTATAATATAATTAAAAAATTATTTACAGTGTATTATTTGAATGATTTTTATGGTCTGAAGCTATTTTACTATTTACAAATCACTTCAGAAATATATAATAATTAAAATTAAGGAGATTGTTATGAGACGCAGCGACAGAGAAGTAAAAAATATAGATGATATAATGGCTATTATTAAAGAATGTGATGTATGCAGGATAGCACTTAATGACAAAGAATATCCATATATATTACCTGTTAATTTCGGTATGAAACTGAATGACGGTAAAATAATCTTATATTTTCATGGTGCAACTGAAGGAAAAAAATATGAGATTATTGCAGCCGACAACCGTGCAGCTTTTGAGATGGACTGTGAACACAAACTTATATCGGATATTCAGCGAGGTTATTGCAGCATGAGTTATAAAAGCGTAATAGGATACGGAAAAATAAACGAGGTTTTTGAAGAAGAAAAATATGAAGCACTCTGTCTGCTTGTGAACCATTTTCATAAAGACGGCTTTAAGTTCAATCCTGCCGCCATACCTCGTACAAGAGTTTTTAAACTTGAGGTTGAAAGCATTAGCGGCAAAATAAAGGGCTGATTTAAAATACTTATAAAATTCATTTTACCTTATTAACAATATATGATAAACAGTTTGCAGCCTTTTGCTATAATAAATACATAGAAAGCTATAAGAACTATATTACTATTAATGAAATTTGAAGGATGGATAAATATTATGCATATGTATCTGAGATGTGCAGGTTTCCCTAATTACAGGGGGAGAAATGAAGTCAAAAATCTGCTCGAAAAACTTGAACATGATAATATGGATAAGATGAGAGCGGTCAGTTTTAATAAAGATGAAATGCGATGGGAAATAAAAGCTGGCGTTACTCCTACTATGGGAATATGCATGATGGGAACTATTAATAAAGAAAACGGAACCTATGTAAGAGAGCATTATTTTCCATATATTAATTCTGAAGATATGAGTTTAAATCTGCCATGTTTTATCAAAAGGCGGATAGACTATGATACCTACTCAGGAGTAATCGATGATTCAAAAAGAGATATATCTCTAATATTCAGGATAAACAATACATTTGAGTACCTTGACAGATTTTTAAAAAGGAAATCGGTCGCAGCCAAAGCAGTATATCTTTCAGCGTGGTCATCCTGCGGCAGGATTATACTTCCGCTTGCCGACAAGGGGCTTCAATCAAATAATGATATTAAAATACAACAAAAAAAATTTGACGACTCATTTAGAAATTTTGAAAATACGGAATATAATTATAATGAACCTGATCCGGAAAATACCAGAGATTTTTCAGGTTTCGGTTCCCTGTCTGAGGAACTGAATATGTACAGCTGTGCTGTACTCAGAATGAATAAAGAAGATATTTATACTATCGTTGAAAGCTATTTTATACCTTGCGGAATAGAGTGTGAAGTTTATTCGGCATTAGGATATATACTAAAAATTGAAACTCATAAAAATTATTATACTAATGAAATAATATATGATCTGGTTCTTGAATGTAACGGCATACCGTTCCATGTAGGTATAAATAAATGTGATTTGGAAGGTGAGCCTGTTGTAGGCAGAAGGTTTAAAGGAGTGGTATGGATGCAGGGCAGGGTTGAATTTGAAAAAGATTCCTTTTAAAGTCAAAAAATACTGGAAAAAATCCAATATACATGTTATAATGCCACCGGCATATAATTCAGACAGTTTTACAGCATATTAAGGTATAATATATATTAAACCGGCTGATTTTTATATTTACAAAAACTGTTATATTGTCTTACTTAAGGTTTAGGCTATAAATTCGTAAAATATCCGATTTATGCCGAAAACTGATAATGTCCGCGTAGCTCAGCAGGATAGAGCGACCGCCTCCTAAGCGGCAGATTGTTCGATTCCTTCGAGCAGTAAAAATTGCATAAATCTTAAAAATGTCTCAGTAGCTCAGCTGGATAGAGCACACGCCTCCTAAGCGTGGGGTCGGAGGTTCAAATCCTCTCTGGGACGCCAGAAAGCACCGCTGCAAGCCTTTTTTCGGGGTTTGCAGCGTTTTTTTGTTTCTCCTTCTCCCGGTAATTTCACTTCCGTTACCGGGAGATTTTTATACGCCGCATGATGTATATTTGCTAATTTGACTCGAACGCTTTTCAGAAATTTGCTAAGAAAATTCTGTGTTTTGCTAATTCGATTTTTCGGATCACTTTGCCGGGGCTTGCGCTGCTATCAGGGCTGCGAGCGCACTTGCCAGCTCCGGCGACTTCTGAAGCTGTTCCACAAGGCTTTCAAGGTCCAGGGTTGCAGGCTCCGATTTTACCGGTTCCTCCGGCGGACGGACATTGCGAAGATCAGGCTTGGCATAGAAGGCTGTCTCGAATTTCTGAGCGTTGACCTTTCTATCCTCGTCCAGAATGTGAGCATAGATACTGGTTATCATGTCGATCTCGGCATGGCCCGTATCGCCCTGGGTGGCTTTCAGATCGCCGTGGTTCAGTTTCAGCTTGTAGGTGGTACTGGAATGACGGAGAGAATGAAAGACCACCTTTGGCAGCCCTGCGTCCTCACGGAGCTTTGCAAACTCTTTGAGGATGATCCGATCCTCGCAGGGGCGACCGTTGGGAAGTGCCACGACCAGATCGAAGTCCTGATACTCTTCGCCCAGGAAGCCTTTCAGCTCGTCCTGGGACTTTTTCCATTCTCGCAGAATATAGGCAAGCGTTTTCGGCAGCCACACCTTACGGATACTGGAGTCGGTTTTCGGCTTTTTCAAAATAATTCTTGTGCTGGTGTTCGGCATGAGCGGAGTGAAGATGTAATAGATATCCTTCTCGCCCAGCGTTTCAATCGCCCGTTTGGAAGCCCGTGTCAGCTCCTTGTCGATGTAGACATAGGCATTATCCGCCGCAATATCTTCATCGGAAATATGGACGTTCTCCCAGGTCAGCCCCAGGATTTCACCCATACGCAGAGAGCAGGCAAAGGAAAGGTTCATTGCCACATAGAGCTTGCTGTCCGTGCATTTGTCCAGAGCAAGACGAATCATATCTGCTGTCCAGATATCCCGTTTCGCATACTCCGTTTTAGGGAGGATCACATTGTCAAAGGGATTTCTTGCAATGATTTCCCATCGTACCGCCTGCTTAAACGCACACCGCAGGAGCTTGATGATCTTTTCGATGGTCTTGTCGCTGACATGGGTGGTGACGGCCTTTCGGGTCTTGGTAGACACCGACTTGGTTTTCTGCAAGGTTTGGATATAACCGTCAACCGCACGGGGAGTAACCGCCTGTACCTCCATATCACCGATGATCGGATTGATATAGTTCGCAATCAGTGCCGTTTGGCTGTCATACATAGACACGCCCCATTTCTTTTCTCCGTAAAGAGATACAAAGTCATAAAGGAACTCGGTGATCGTCTGATTGCTTGGCGGGAGAAAAGTTCCCGTGTGCTGCTGATTTTCGATTTCCGCCTTACGCTTCAAGGCCTCCTTGTGGGTATGCCAGGTTTCCCATTTCTGTTTGGTTTCTCCGTTTTCGTCCACATAGTTGTAAATAACGGAATAGTTTTTCTTTCGCTTGATAATAGATGCCATATCGTTCTTCCTTTCTTGGATCAAAGGTCGAGGGAGTCAAGCCACTCGTCAAATGACCGCTTGGAAATGCGTATGGCGTTACCAATTCGCACGATTTTGAAGTGCCCTTCTTTTACAAGGATATATGCGGAAGTTCTTCCGATGCCCAGAATTTGAGCAATATCGTCAACCGTATACGTCCTTCTTTCAGGGGTTTCTTTCTTCGTGCCGTTCCATGTTTGAGACATGAGAACCCCCTTTCAGTTATGAAAAGGAACAGCACGAATATGTGTGGGTAATATAACTTCCACCATTATTTTACCGTGCTGTTCCGTGTTTGTCTGCTGCTAATTGAAAAGTTTATGATCTATCCATAAACTTTCAAAAAAGAAAAGTAGGCTTACGGACGGCTGCTGGCACAGCTCCACGGGAGTCTAACCCCGGCCCATGCTGATGGGTGCGGCGCACAATGCTTTGTGGGCGTTCAATGCGCGAGTATCTTTGACCCTGCCCGTGTGTCATCGCCCGCAAGCAGCCACGCTTGCTTTGCGGTCTGGTGCTGTTCGCTCGCCCGTTACAGTGGTCCCGTCCTGCGGACTTGAAACGAGGTCATGGCGCACCGACCGTATGGCTCGGCACAAACAGGAATGTATCCGTTTGCCTTATACTGCGGCGCTGGCCTCCCAACGGGCTTTCTTTGTCAAGGTGCTGCCTCCGGCCACGAAAGAGAGGAAACAGGGAAAGGGTAAGCTGTTTTCGCTTTCAGACCGGGCTTGTCAGCTCATGCTGACAATGGAATGAATGAGCTTGATCTCCAATCGGCGCTTCATGTACTCGTCCACCCGAACATGGGACTGGCCGTCAGGATTGTAAAGTGTCCGGGTGCAGAGCTTATTGATATAGCCCTCATAATATCGGAGTACCCGATCCACAGCCTGAGAGTCCCCGTCACGGGCGGCATCAATCACCGAAAGAGGAAGAAGCTCCTTGCCCTTGTAAGTGGGGTTCTTCATACCTTCAACCTCCCTTCGGCATGAGTGCGGCCAACTTGATCCGCAGCTCGGTCAATGATTTTGCCCTTCGCCGCTGAACGGCGCTGCGAGACATTCCAACAAGGCGGCCAACCTCCTGATCCGGCAAGTCCAGAACAAAATGCAGGATCAAAATACTCTGCTCCTGAACAGACAAGCCGGCGAAGGCATCAGCCACAAGCTCGTTTTCGATATGTAGGTCATACCCGTGGGACGAGAATGTAAATCTGTCACTGGGGTAATGATCTACAACGCAGAGCTTGTCCATCTCCATTTGCGGAAGGTCGCTGAATGACAGTTCCCTGTCACGGCGCCTCTGCATTTCCCGGAGGTAGTCGATTGCCTCATGGTACAGTACCAGCTTGCAGTAAGCATCGAACTGGCACCGCTCGCCATAGTCATTGCGGGGGATCATATCCATCTTTTCACCCCCTTTCCTTGGGGAATGAGGTGGGTTTCTCCCTTTCCGCTAACAAGGCGAACGCAAAGCCGCTCGCTACCCGCTAAAAGCCTCCTTTTTGAAAATTCCTTAAAAAATTTTTTCGAGGTGGGCTTATCCTCGGAAAACAGCAAAAAGCGCCCAGCAAGTCGCAACGGACCTGCTGGGCGCAGAAATGTTTTATAAAGATGATTGCCTACATGATATAGTTCATATTCGAGGCCGGACGGCTCCGTCGGAGGGGTTATGCTTTTTTTGACTGGTGCAGATCATGGACACTGCGGAAAAGAGAAAAGGACACGGCAAATTAACCTCCTATCGGCTACCGTGTCCCTGCAAGTCGTCATTAGTTTGTGCAAGAGCAAAGAAACGGCGGCTCTGAATTTCTCAAAGCCGCCGCTTCATAAGCGCGTGAAAATGTGTCTGCTGTACGACGGTTTTTTTTCTTTTGCCGTCGTCCGGCAGGTTGATAACAAACTATTCTTCTTTCTGAGGATTATTATAAAATTCAAATATTACACAAATATCCGAGGTAACGTTACTTTCGACAGAAAAACCTCCTGAATTGTTACAAGGCTCGGACATTTCAATATGTTTTGCGAAAACGATAGCGGGGCGTATTGCGCTTTCCCCGCCATCATTACTCAGTTCATCATACCGATATATTCTTCCAAGCAAAGGCCACTCTCATAAATCTTTGCAGCAGATTCTGCGCCAACATATCTGTAATGCCACGGTTCATAATCCGTCTTGGTAATTTCTGTTTTATCCTCCGGGTATCGCAAAATAAAACCATATTTCCATGCGTTATCAGCCAACCACGCATACACTTGCTGTCCCGAAGAATTCACACCGTCTGCATTGATGTCAACGGCCAAACCTGTTTGATGTTCGCTATAACCGACATCAGCCACCCATTTCTTTGCTTCCGATTTTGCCTCTGATCTGGAATAGCCCTGTGCGAGAAAACTGTCCACCTTATCATCCATCAGTTCCCGCTGCTTTTTAGCGGTGCGGTAACCGGAGGCAACGACCGGATATACTTCTTGGGCACGCATATCGTCAAACATCTGCTGTAAATCCGGATAAATGCGGGAATCCACACTCTGGCCGTTTGACAGCTCCGTAAGCTCTACTTTCCAGTCTTTCGGTATCTTATACTCCCAATTAACAAGGATCAGGTTCCAGCCATGCTCCATGCTGGCAACGTCTGTATTAAAGTGCAAAAAATCCTGGAAAGCAGTCTGATTCACCGCAAATCGGACTGCGCTTATTGTTAGGATGAGGACAAGGAGAGAAAGAACTATCCGTTTTCCCTTGCGGTGTTTTTTTCTGGTTTTCTGCCGCATTGGATCATTCACCGACCTTTAATCGCTCCGTTACACTTTGACGGCTTATCAATCGGTATGCAATATATGGAATTGCCAAACCGAACAGAAGAAGCAGGACGGGCATCACCAGCATAGGCCAGACCTCCAGTTTGAAATTCAAAAACCAAATCTGCTTACAGATTGGCCGAATAACTTGAAGGGCGCCAATCAAGGACAGCGGGACAGAAACAACGGTTGCCAAAAGCACATAGGCGCAGCCTTCCTGACGAAGCATCTTCAGCAGTTGTCTGCCTGTCATTCCCACGCTTTGGAGCGTAGCAAACTCTCTGCGGCGAGTAAAAATACTGGTCAACATGGTGTTGGCAAAGTTCAGTATGCCGATAAGCCCAATTATAAATGCCATTGTACCGCCTATAGACACGATCATATTTTGAATGTCTGTTACGCCAGCCATGATCGTACTCTTGGATTTGTAAGTCATGGTGGGTTCCACATTCTTTGTGTACTCATCCAAAAACGCATCCATTTCGGGTCCTTTACCTTGCGAAACATCAAAGCTGTAACTCATGACATAATTGTTGCAGGTAAAATCCTCATAAACTTCACTTGGAAGGAAGAAACAAGAGCCTACCCAATCATAGGTATTTGCTTCATTTGCCACAACGTGAGCCAATACCGTAAAATCTCGAACAATTCCATTGCAGGATACTTGGACTTGATCCCCAACGGAATGATTTAGACTGCTTTTATCTAAATCCCCCCGGGTACCAACATAGGCACCCTCTAAAATATAATTACCGGATGCAAGTTTTTCCATGTTCAGTTCTCCATCCACCACTTGCACACGTGAAAGCAGGAGCGGGTCAAGCCCGTAAAGGTATGTGGAGAAGGAACCGTCCTCCTGCTGGTTATATGCTTGCTTCGTTGTTTCACTTTTATAGCTCGACTTGCATCCATATTCGCAGCCACCATAGTCAAATCCATCCTGCTGCTCGACAGCTTGAATAAAGCTCTGGCTCAATGCACTTTCTTCACTTACCCGATAGTAGTCTAATAGGCTGCTTTGACCAATGCAAAAATCAAAATTGATCATATTCTGAATTGCATTTTCCGGGTCAACGCTATTAGAGAAATTGAAAACGGTGTTGGTAAGAATGATGCTCAGAGAAAGGCTGAGGATTACCAGAATTGTCCGCTTTTTATCTCGGCCCAGATTTTCCCATGCCATTCTTTTCTGGAGATTGCCGGAGCGGATCCTTTTCTTTCTCTTACCTTTCATAGCTGTATCAGAATCTGTATATCTAAGAGCCTCAATGGGAGAAACTTTCGCTGCCATTTTTACAGGTTTTCGGATACTGATCTTTACTGTAAGCAATGCAAATAGTGCCGCGGCTACAAAAATAAGTGGGTTAGGGGATACAGTTGCATAAGCTGCGGAAAAACTCGTTTGCTCAATCAGCAGGGGTAAGAGTGCTTTACCGATAAAGAAGCCCCCTCCCAATCCAATCGGAATACCGATCAAAGAAAGTATCCATGCCTGCCTACTTAGGATAGAACGGATCTGCCGATCTGTCGTCCCGATGGTTTTCAGCAGTCCGTAAAAATGCAGATCGCGCAGGACAGAAATTTGAAAAATATTATAAATAATGAGGTATCCTGTAAGCAAAAATGCTGCCAAGATACAGATCAGTGCGAGAATTGTACCGGTTCCGGTTGACTTTTCTAACGACAAATACAGAGGGTTCACACCTGCATTGATATAGTTTGGGGCTTCCGTATCGGAAGAATAACCGCTGTCTGCGATTACCGTTGCTAAATCTCTCTCCACATTTTTTGTGTTTTCAAACTTTATAATGCCGGTGATTGTGCCAGTATCGTTATGATCCTGCGAGAAAGTACTCACCAACTCATCCTCATGTGCATCCATATAGGCGCGGGAGGTAACAATCGTCCCATATTGTACGCCGGGATAACTGTTCCACCAACCAGAGAGAATAAAATTTCGCGTTACTTTTTGACCGTGGATCGTCAACTCCAGAGATAGTTCTGCTCCGACTTTTTCCGGCACGCCAAGCAGTTCCAATGTTGTGGTATCTGCAATGACTTCATTTTCTGCTACGGGTTTATGTCCGACGGTTGGCTCAATAAACTGGTACTTCATGCCAACATCGTCATAATACCAGAAAAGTGTTTCTCTCTTTGAGAGTTGTCCGTTATCCACGCTATCGGCCAGCTTACGGCAGTATGCTATTTCCCGTATCAAAGGATGACTGCTAATCGTAGCATACTCGGAATCATTCATATCAATAATTCTGGCATGTCCATCTCCGCCGGACAAAATATAATTTGCCCGCTGTGTACTCGCTGTAATGCCTGCTCCAAGTGTAAACAGCCCTGTAAATAGAACAGTTGTTAGGATAATCGCCGTCACAACGAAGAGGTTACGCATTCTGTCGCGGCGAAAACTCCTGCTCGCAATCTTTTTCTCGATAAAACTGGTATCATTTTCAAAAGGCCATGTCATAACTTGCCACCTCCTTACTCCACGATCCTGCCGTCCTCAATGCGGACAATCCGATCTGCAAGACGGGCAATGTCGTTGTTGTGGGTAATTATGACTACGGTTTGCCGAAACTCGGCACTGGTGCGCTTAATCAATCCCAGCACCTCGGCGCTGGTCTTGCTGTCAAGGTTGCCGGTCGGCTCGTCGGCCAGCACGATAGCCGGTTTGGTAATCAGAGCACGGGCAATAGCCACACGCTGCTGCTGGCCGCCGGAAAGATTGTTCGGCATATTTTTCAGTTTATCTTCCAGCCCCAGCAGGTGAACGATCTCGTATAGAAACTTTTTGTCTACCATGTCTCCATCCAGAGCGACCGGCAGAACAATGTTCTCATATACATTCAGAATAGGAACAAGGTTATAATTTTGAAAGATAAAACCGATGTTGCGGCGGCGGAAGATCGTAAGCTGTTCGTCGTTCTTCTTTGCCAGTTCTTCGCCCCGGACGATCACAGTTCCGCTGGTGGGGGTATCCAGCCCGCCCATCATGTTAAGCAGGGTGGACTTGCCACTTCCAGAGGTTCCCACAACGGTCACAAACTCGCCGTCCTCCACGTAGAAGTTCACGCCATCAAGGGCGCGGGTGATGTTCGGCTCTGTGCCGTAATACTTTTTCAGGTCGATAGTCTGTAAAATGTTCATATTCAAAACTCCTTTCAAGGCTTTCTGTTTGTTGATAAGGGTATTGTAAAACCCAAATGTCCGCGAAATGTTACAGCGGCCAAAAAATTTCATTGAAAATCGGGGTGAAATGTTACAACGCTCGGACATTTCAAAAAAATTTACGGCGGGCAGCCGGAAATGGCCGTCCGCCGCGTTCTATTTTACAGGAAGCATGATAGAAAATTTTGAACCTTTCCCCGGCTCCGAAACCACTTTGATATAGCCGCCCTGCCGCGTTACGATCTCGCGGGCCAGATACAGACCAATGCCCACGCCTGGCTCATCGTGTACTTCTTCCTCCCGATAGAAGCGCCGGAAGATGGCGGCCTGATTGCTTTCGGAAATGCCCTTGCCGGTATCGGCTACTTTGATCTCCGCATACATTTCCCACAGCACCACCGATACCGTGATTCTCCCGCCTACCGGGGTGTACTTCACCGCATTGTCCAGCAGGTTAAAGAGGGCTTCGGATGTCCACTTGCTGTCATGGGAAAAGGTCAAATCCTCCGGGCAGTCCACAGCCACGGCGATTTCTTTTTTCTCTGCTGCATACACAATTCCGCTCATGGCCTGCGCCACGGTATCAAAGAGGCGGCCCGGTTTCTTATCCAACTGGATCACGCCCGTTTCCAGCCGGGAGGTTTTCACAAGGGCCTGAAAGAGAAAGTCCAGCTTATCCGTCTGGCTGCGGATTCCACGGATAAAGTCGGTACGCTCCGCCTCCGTCATAGGCTTTTCCAGCAGCGTGTCCGTCGCCATTTTCAGATTGCTTACCGGCGTTTTCACCTGATGGGAAATATCCGATACAAGGGTCTGTAACTCCTGCCGTTCCTCGTCCACCCGGCGGCGGTTCTCCTGCATGATCTGGTAAAGCCTTGCCAGCCGGTGTCCAATTCTGGCAAGCTGGGTTTCGCTGTCCGACCGGCGCTGGGGCACTTCATTTCCGGCGATCATGTGGTCTAAGGTCTGGCACAGGTCAGCGGTAAACTGCGACAGCCGCTTTCCAAACGCCTGCGTCAGTACAAAAATCCCCACAAGGGCGCACAGCAGCAACGCCCCGCCCGTCAGCAGCACCGCCGTCTGTTTTGTCACAAAAAACAGGGCTATGGTGATCCCGGACATGGAGAGGACAAGTCCTATTGCCACCCAGCCAAACAGCCGCTTTACCGAGAGGTTTTGAAACTTCATTTTGCCTCGCCTCCCGTCCATTGATAACCCATGCCGTAAACAGTCTTGATGTAGGGGGCGCCTCCGTCGGATTCAATCTTGCTGCGAATCCGGCTAATGGAGGTTGTCAGCGTGTGTTCGTCCACATACTTCTCGTCTATATCCCACAGCTTTTCCAAAAGCTGTCCACGGGTCAGCACTTGCCGAGGATTTCTGCGAAACAGGTTCAGCATTTTGTACTCCATCGGGGATAGAGTCAGAGGCTTTCCATTTAAGGAAGCCGTCTGCTCTGAAAAGTCCAGAAATAGCTGTCCATCGTCGTAAATGTCTTTAGCCGGTATGTGGTGTTCCAGCATGGCGAACATGGCTTTGATTTTTCGCTGCAAGGCTCTGATCACAAAGGGCTTTGTGATGTAGTCCACCGCGCCCACCTCATAACCCCGTATCTGGTCGCTCTCCTGATCGTTGGCGGTCAGGAAAATCACGATGGTGTCCGGGTGCTGGGGCTTTATTAGCCTGCACAGTTCAAAACCGTTGCCGTCCGGCAGGTTGACGTCCAGCAGAACTAAATCAAACTCCCGTTGGCGGATGGCATCAGCTGCGGTTCTGGCGTTTAGGGCAGATGTCACGCCATAGCCATCTGCGGTCAGGTTATAAGCCAACATCTTATTCAAAAAACTGTCATCCTCGACAATTAAAATCTGCTTCATATCCTCACATCCTTTGCTTTTTGCAGATAGTATAACAGGCAAATGTCCGCAAAATGTTACGGCAGACAAATTTTTCAAAAAAGGTTTTTCTCCTCATTATAGGATAGCCCACTTTACAATACAAGGTGGAAAATATGAATTATAAAGTTTAATCCAGACGCATATAGCAGCATTCCATGGGCAACCTATGAAATATAGAATGTAAGCGGGTGATGCAATATGGCAAAAATCGAAGATTGTCCCGGTTTTGAAACTTTTGGCGCGGACGTAAAGGAAGCGCGGAAAGCAAAGCATCTCACGCGAAAAGACTTGGCGGAAAAGGTAAACATCGAATCTCGGTATCTTGCCAATATCGAGAATGAGGGAACGATCCCCAGTCTGCCCGTCGTGATACAGCTTATCAAGATTTGCGGCCTGCCCGTGGAACACTACTTCAATCCAGAAGTCATGCGGGAGGAAAGCGAAGATCGGAAACGGGTCAGCCACAAGCTGAAACTTTGCCCGGAGCAGTATCTACCAATCGTGGAGGGTGCCATTGACGGGGCATTAAAAATTGAACAGCCTAATGAAGAAACTGAGGGTGTCTGAACATCCTCTGTTTTCTTTTATTTTGTGGGTAATTCCAGACTTCCGTAACGCTTTATAAGTAGGGATAAGATACGGTAGCAAGCACAGCAAGTGAGTACCCACTTGCGAATTTTCCTGCTTGTTGGGATATCCCAAACCCTTATGCAAAACGGAGGCGACGCATGGCAAATCGAAAGCGGAATATTCAGATGAAACTCTATGTCACGGTGGATGAAAAACGGCTCATAGACGAAAAAATGAGCCAGTTACCGACATGCAGATATGGCGCCTACCTCCGAAAGATGGCGATTGACGGATATATCATCTATACGGGCACCGCAGATATCAAGGCGTTCACCAAAGAACTATCGGCCATCGGCAGGAACATCAACCAGATCGCAAAGCGGATCAATGCCGGAGGACCTGCGTATCAGGCCGACATGGACGAGATACGGGAAAGGCTGGAGGAGATATGGCAGTTACAAAGACGCATCCTATCAAGTCAACGCTGAAAGCGGCCATTGACTATATCTGCAACCCGGAGAAAACAGATGGGAAGCTCCTGGTATCCTCCTATGGCTGCGCCTCCGAAACCGCAGATATCGAATTCTCCTGGACTCGCCGCCATGCCATCGACAAGGGAACGAACCTGGGCCGCCACCTGATCCAAGCCTTTCAGCCTGGGGAGGTCACGCCGGAGCAGGCCCATGAGATCGGCATGGAACTTGCAAAAGAAATCCTGGGTGGCAAATATGAATTTGTGCTTACCACCCATATAGACAAGGATCATGTTCATAACCATCTGATTTTCAATGCGGTCAGCTTTGCGGATCATAAGCACTATCATTCCAACAAGCGAAGCTATCACGATATCCGCCGTACCTCCGACCGGCTTTGCAAGGAACACGGTCTGTCTGTCATCATCCCAGGACAGGACAAGGGCAAGAGCTATATTGAACATCAGGCTACGCAGAACGGCACCAGCTATAAGGCAAAGCTGAAAGCGGCAATCGACCGACTCCTGCCAGCCTGTTCCGATTTAGAAGAACTGCTTCGTCGCCTGCAGAGAGAAGGCTATGAGATCAAGCGGGGCAAATATATCTCCGCCAGAGCGCCGGATCAGGAACGATTCACCCGTCTGAAAACCCTGGGTGTGGACTACACCGAAGAAGCCCTTGCCGCCCGGATTGCCGGACGATCCAGACCTTCCCACCAACCGAAACGGCAGGACGGAAAGATCAGCCTGCTCATTGATATCCAGAATAACATCAAGGCACAGCAGAGCGCAGGCTTCACCCATTGGGCGAAGCTGAACAATCTGAAACAAGCCGCCAAGACCATGAATTTCCTGACCGAGCACGGGATAAGCAACTATGGAGAACTGGAAAGCAAACTGACCGCATTATCCGCACGGAGAGAGACCTCTCATGCAGAGATCAAGCGGATAGAAAGCAGAAGTGGCGAACTTACCCTTGTGATGAAGCACGCCGGAACTTACCGTCAGCTAAAGCCTCTTTATGACAGATACCGTAAATCGAATGATAAAGAAAAGTTCCTGCGGGGGCATGAGAGCGAGATTATCCTTTTTGAAGCGACCACCAGAGAATTGAAACGGCTGGGGGCTGTGCCGCTGCCGACAACGGAAAGCATGAAAACGGAGCTCGCCAATCTCAGCGCAGAAAAGGAACGCCTTCTTGCGGAGTACAAAACCGCAAGAACCGAAGCCAAGGAATACGAGACCTTCAAGCAAAATGTGGATGCGCTGCTGACCGTTCCAAAGGAACAGAAACAACAGCGACGGCACGAACTTGAATAATTTTCTCTGAAAGACGCTGGGCGCAGCTCCCGGCATCCTGTATAATGGAACTGCGGAAGGAGGTTTTACCGATGACAAGAAGCGAAGCAATCAAAGCATTTTTCTTCAAAAGCGTACTGCCCGTGACCGTGGCACTGATCCTGTATTGTATCTTCAAATCCGCCTGCGTGAAGAACGGAGAGCTTGACTATGTATGGCTCTGGATACTCTGCGGGTTGCCGTTTGGACTCCATCGGATGTGCCTCTGGATCGTGCCGGGCAGCGGCTCCCTGGGTGGAGGGATCGCCCTGTTCGCGTTGAACTTCATTATCGGCGGCGTGATCGGCGGTTTCGTTCTGGCATGGCGGCTGATCGTAGCAGTGTGGTATGTACCGCTGACGGTGTACCGGCTGATCGTTGGTTGATTTTCTTGCGTCATGGAAATATGGAAAACTGCCGCTCGTGCCGATGGAAAAGCCATTCACAACCTGACGGAAAAAGACAAGCCTTTTCCCACAGGTCTGCAAACAGCTTTCCCACAGCCTCGCAATTCTGACAGTTTACGCACATTCCTACAACGCCTACTACGGCGAAATTTGCTTCTCTTATAGAAATAGAAACCCTTTCATGTTAAAATTAGAATACATACTCTAAGGAGGTTGAAGCGCATGGACGAAAGTAATTCCATCCAGCTTTTTGAAGATAGAAAAATACGCACCGCATGGGACGAAGAACAGGAAGAATGGTATTTCTCTGTTGTGGATGTTATCGCCGTCCTGACAGATAGCTCTAATCCAACAGACTATCTCAAAAAAATGCGTAAGCGTGATGAACAGCTTGCAAGCTACCTGGGGACAAATTGTCCCCAGGTAGCAATGATGGGCGCAACAGGCAAAAAGCGTAAAGTGCTGGCGGCAACGGCTGAACAGATTTTACGCATTATTCAGTCTATCCCATCACCTAAGGCTGAACCATTCAAACTCTGGCTTGCTCAGGTCGGCCGTGAACGCATCGAAGAAACGATTGACCCGGAACAGGCAATCGACCGTGCATTAGAGACCTATCAGAAAAAGGGATATGATACAGACTGGATTCATCAGCGACTTCTTTCTATCCGTGTCCGTAATGAACTTACCGATGAATGGCAGGAGCGCGGCGTACAGCAAGGCAAAGAGTATGCTATTCTCACAGATGAGATCACGAAAGCCTGGTCCGGCATGACTACTCGGCAATATAAGAAGCTGAAAGGTCTGAAAAAAGAAAACCTCCGTGATAATATGAGTACAATGGAAATTGTTCTGAATATGCTTGCAGAGGCAACAACCACAGAACTGTCAAAAGCACATCAGCCGGAAGGATTTTCTGAAAGTCAGAAGATTGCCCGTCGTGGCGGCAGCTATGCCGGTCAGGTTCGACAGGATATTGAAAAGGATACCGGGCGACCAGTCATTACATCGCAGAACGCCGCACAGCTTAATGCCGTAGTCGTTGACATGATAGAAAGTGTAGCGGAAACGGAAAAACCTGATAATGACGAAAACAAATAAAAAAAGCGGGAGTACAGCCGATCGGACGAACCGAAAAGCTGTACTCCCGTTTTGCGTGACAGAAAGTGTTTGAAATCAAGCCTTTTTCTTCATGTGCCAGCAAGCAGACTGGCACATGAGAAATCATAAAGGCTCCCTTTGAAAATACGGATACAGGGAATTATTCTGCGGTTTTTCCACCCTTATCTTCACAGATTTTAGATCGTTTGGAACTGTAATGCGGACAAGCGACCGGACACGCCCGGAAACTCTGCTTGCAGCCGCGGGAGCACTTACGGCAGATGTGGTTATACTGCCGTCTGCCGTTCTCGCCCAGGAAGAACGCCCATTCCAGCCGCCATTTCTTGCTTCGGCTCATAGGCAGTCCTGCTCCGGCACATCACGGCCAGGCTTCTTGCCCTCCGGGGGCTTATGCCCGGCGCACTCCCGTCTGGCATCCTCCAGCCGTTCCCGGATGGAAGGCTTCTCCGGCTTCGTCCGCTCCGCGTGCTCCTGTGCCTTTTCCAGTTCCTCGCCGCGTCTGCCGTTGTTGATAACCCCGTCGATCATGCCATAGTCATCCTCCAGCGTCATTTCCGCCGTGCGGAGGGGATTGTCCTGCTCCGGCTGCTGTGCGAGGACGGCGAACGCCCGTGTACCGTTGCCCATGATAAGGTATTTTCCATCGTCAGACTGATGGTGAACTCCATATCCTGCCGCTTCCATCTGCTCCCGCGTCATATTGGCCACACAAAAGCTGCCTCTGGGCGTGCTGATCCGCTCCTGTGTCGCCATCTGGTCCGGCGTGGGGATCGTGACCTCCGCCGCCCGTTCCGGCTGCAAAAATTCCGGCACCTGAGAAAAGCCGAAGCGGTCGCAATAGTGGGCGGTGTCCTTCCCGTCGTGATGCACACCACAATATCGGACACAGACAGGGAGTGCCCCTTGAAGTCTGCCGGGTGGTCGATATTAAAGCGAGTATAGATGCTTTCCAAACTGTCCTGCTCTGTCAGCGGGGCGGTATAGACCAGTTCATAGTTCTCCGGCTTCACGGAAAGGCCGTTGTTGCGGATGGCGTCCAGCGGCTCAAAGCGGCAATCCCGCGTGGCGGCCCCCGGTTTCAGTTGGTAGATGGAAAAAGTATCTCTCGGAACGGTCTGCACCTGCTCCGCAATGTCGGCGGGCGTCTGCACATAGCCTGCCGCCTCCGCCATGTACTCCCGTTCTGCCTTTTCTGCAAAAGCCAGCATTTCGTCAATACGGGACTTGTCCGGATTCTCCAACGCTGCCTTGATCTCGACGGGGTCAAAGTCCAAAAATTCCTCATAGCCCGTGGCATCCTTGAATTTTTCAATCTCCGAAGGGAGATAGTCCTCCTGAGTCTGACCCAGCGCCGCCAGCTTTTCATCCAGAGCGGAAATACGCCCCGCCATCAGGTTTTCGTAGATTTCCTCCTTGGCAGCCTGTTCCTCCGGGTGCTCCGCCGCATACTGCGGATCGTTCTGACGGAAAAACTCGTCCATGTCAAAGGCGATATCCATAGCCCATTCAGATTTTTCTTCTTCGGGAAGATCGTCCTGAAAAGTCATCACCCGGTACTCGTCGGGGATACTGCCGCGCTCACCGTCGTAATACTCATGGAAACTGTCACCCGTATCACGCACATAGCCCTGATCCGTGAAGGTGCCGTTTTCCTCCAACGCAACGTCCCGGCCGTAGGCCTCATAGTCGATGTAATTCTGCAAATGCTCTGGCACCTGCATAACGTCCAGTTCTTCGATGTAATAGCGGCCCAGATCGTCATAGTCATGGATATCGGGGTAAACCTCATAGCAATCCAGATTCTCGGTGAGGTTGATGATCTCCTGCAGGCTGCCGCAATGGTCGCCCATTTCCATACCGGCCTGAAACTGTGCGTATTCGCTTTCGCTCATTTCATCCAGCTTCGATGCCAGATAATTCAGCTCGTCCAGATTTTCATATTCACCCAGCTTGCTGTAAAGACCGTCCACATAGCAGTCATAGTCCGTGATGAACCATTCCTCATAGGGCTGGCCGAAGTCATCCTTCTGGCCGATCCCGATCTGCTTAAACACTTCCTTCAATTCCTTGGCGGTGGTGGGAAACTTCACCCACTCGCCCACAAGCTCGCCCTCATTGTACTTCCCAAGATTGGTGATAAAGGCGGCAAAGGGATAATCCTTGTCGTGATCGTAATATGGCATATCAGCACCTCCTTACAGTTCCGGCGCAGACTTTTCCTTATGGGGCTGCGCCTTGCTTTTCTCTGCACATTCCTTCTTGCCCTGTTCCAGCCGTTCCCGGATGGAGGGCTTTTTCTCCGGCTCCGCAGGGCGTTCATGCACCCACTCGTCGCCGGAAAGAGAAATATATCCGTGTTCCGTAAAATGGCCCTGTTCCTCCTGCATGGCGTATTTGCCAAACGGAACAGGGTCAATCGCTTTCAGAAGTTCCGTGGGTAACGGTGTATCCATGTGCTGCGCCAGATACCGCCAGCCCAGATCATTCAGATCGTGGATGTTTGGCTCAAATACGAAATAGTCGATGTTGGCCGCAAATTCCTTAAACTGCTCTGGTGTTGTCAGCTTGAAGGGCGAGGTCTGCACCGCCACCAGTAGCTCCCGGTTCTCCGGGGAGAGGGCAGCCACCGCCGCCCTCACTTCGGGTAAATGTTCCAAAGTCTTATTTTCTGCCATTGACACCTTCCTTTCTTTTCGGAAATTCCAGTTTGAAGTTGATGTATTTGCCACCCGTGTCATCCAGGATCACCGCAGCGTCATAAGCAGCCTGTTTCTTTTCAGACCACATTCCCTTGACATTAGTACGCCCCTTTTTCAGAAGGTCCGCTGCCATCTTCTTTGTCAGCTCTTTCTTGCGGCTCGTCCAGAAGCGGTCATTTTTCCAGAGCACGAAACCGCAGGACCGATCCGAACACGCAAAGTTCTTCTTGCCCTCATAGACCGGCTGGTCGCAGCGGGGGCAGGTACCGATCACTTCCTTCTCCGGGGCAAACAGCTTTTTGCCATCCTCGGAAATACAGGAATAGGTGGACACGATCTCTTGAACCATCGTGCGGATACCGTTCATGAAGGTATCCGGGTCAGTGCTGCCTTTTGCAATCTCCGTCAATTTCTGTTCCCATTCCGCTGTTAGCATGGGAGAGGTCAGCGGCTCCGGCAGGACTGTGACAAGGTTGATACCGGCTTTTGTGGGGATCAGGCTCTTGCCCTTGCGCTCCACAAATCCGGCTGCTACCAGCTTTTCGATGATAGCCGCCCTAGTCGCAGGCGTGCCAAGCCCTTTCCGCTCCGCCTCATCGGGAATATCATCCTTGCCTGCGTTCTCCATAGCGGACAGGAGGGTATCTTCTGTGTAGAGCTTCGGCGGCTGGGTGAAATGCTCGGTGACAGCAACCTCTGCGCCGTCAAAAGTCTGCCCTTCGGTGAAGCCCGGGAGCGTATCGCCGTCCCCATCCGCAGGCTTTTCTTTCAAGAAGGCACGGAAAATGCGGTCGATTTCCCGCCAGCCTTCGGAGATGACGCACTTGCCCTTTGCGGTGAAGGAATGGCCGCAGCAGTCAAATGTGGCCGTGACCGTCTCATACACATACGGCTCCGCTGATGCACACAGCAGCTTGCAGCAAACCAACAGGAACAAATTGCGCTCGCCCAGGGGCAGAGCCTTGATATCCGCTTTTTCAATCTCCATTGTGGGGATAATGGCGTGGTGGTCGGATACATCCTTGTCGGAGATCATGGACTCTACCAGCGGGAAGAAGTTACTGCAGCTATCAAAGGGCGGCAGCTTTGCCGCCAGATGGATCACGCAGGAGGCTGTTTCTGCCATGTCGGAGGTCAGATACCGGCTGTCCGTGCGGGGATAGGTCAGCAGCTTCTTTTCATAGAGGCTCTGGGTGTAGTCAAGGGTCTGCTTCGCCGTGTATCCGAACAGGCGGTTTGCCTCACGCTGCAAGGTGGTAAGGTCATAGAGCTTCGGAGGCTGTTCTTTTTTCTGCTCTTTCGTGACAGAGGTACAGGTGACGGCCGCACCCTTGCACATGGCCGCTGCCTGTTCCGCCTCCGCCGGATCGGTGAACTTCTCCGACACCGCCTCGGCTCCATCCAGTGTCAGGCGCAGCAGATGATATTTTTCCTTGTGGAACAGTGTGATCTTTGCGTCACGCTCCGCCAGCATTGCCAGCGTGGGTGTTTGCACACGGCCTACATTCAGGGTGCGGTGATAGAGGACGGAGAAAAGGCGGGTGGCATTGATCCCCACCAGCCAATCCGCTTTCTGGCGGCAGAGTGCAGATTGATACAGGGTTTCATAATCGGCGCCGGGGCGCAGATCAGAAAAGCCCTCCCGGATGGCGCTGTCCTCCATCGAGGAAATCCAAAGACGGAGGACCGGCTTGCGGCAACCAGCCATTTCATACATCAGACGGAAGATCAGCTCCCCTTCACGCCCGGCGTCACAGGCATTGACAATGGTATCCACATCGGGGCGGTTCATCAGGGCACGGAGATTTTCAAAAGCATCCTCCTTGCCTGGTGCCAGCACATAGCGAAATGGCTCCGGCAGAATGGGGAGATCATCATAGCGCCATTTCTTGAAACGCTCGTCATAGCCGCCCGCATCCATCGGGGATACCAAGTGCCCCACGCACCAGGATACGAGAAGGCCGTTGCCCTCATAAAAGCCATCGGCCCTGGATAAAGCACCCAGGGCCGATGCGATAGATTTTGCCACACTCGGTTTTTCTGCGATAATCAGTTTATGCGGAGTGGTTCTAAATGTAGAGTTTGTATTAAAATTATTCATATATCTTAAATATCTCCTTTCTAACTTTACATAATATTCTTACTAAATTTAAAATTAAATATAGTGCAATGCACTAATAATTTTAGAGGAGGTAGTATTATGTCAAAAAAAATAGTACTGATTGCTGAATTGCCGTCATATATTGATGGACTGTGCAAAAGGCTTAAAGAGATGGGATATTCCGACGGAACAATTAAAAACCCATCGAAGAACTCTTAATAAATTCTAGCCAATATGCAGATAAAATGACAGTTAAGAATTTGATTACTTCGCTATTCAGCTAATTTGTTATTGCTAGCAATGCAGATAACTATGATAA
>NZ_JH378835.1:0-13574 GCF_000235445.1 Johnsonella ignava ATCC 51276
TAAATGCAGTGCACTGCCTGCTAAGAACTTTGATAGGCNCTTTAGTATCAAATCTGTTATTAAAACTCTGACCGCCGCCTCCCATATCTCCGGTTACACTGCCGCCTATATTGTAGCTGCCTTCCTTATCTCCTCGAAGATACCAGTTTACGGATGTGGATTTTTCCGCAGCGATGCTTCCTACATTTTGCGAAAGACTCTGACTGCCTGAATTCATATCTGCAAATGAAAGTCCTTCAGGAAGCTGATCAAGCGTTGCATTTACATTTTCAAGAGACTCAAGTTTTGAATTATTCCTTATAACAAGGGATATGTCATACATCTCCTTAAGCCATTCACTTCGACCGTAAACAACCAGATAGAACCGTTCATTTATAGGGTGAATCGTTATTGAGTCATAGGTTGTTGACGCAGTACCTCCTGCTGATGACGGAGGCACATGTATAACTGAATATCCGCCTGCCGGCTTGCCGTCCTGTGTTCCGACATATGAAAAGCTAAGCGGAGGTGCAGCCGCAAATTCAAATACCACCTTAAATTTAAAAAGATGCTTATTTCCTTCGGCATCAGGGTCTATGCCTGCCTTTATAATCTCCTCCCTGCTCATAGGAGTTGCCGTAACTGTGGTTTCAACAACCTTGCTGCTGTTAAGTATCACCTTTTGAAGCGTTTTCTTTCCCGAAGTTATAGTAAATTCAATATTTCTGGAATAATAGCCGTTTTTACTTACAACTCCCGTATATTTGCCTTCAGGCAGCCATATCTCTGACTTTAATACACCTTCATAATATTTCTTGCCGTCCTTATAGGCTGTAAGGTTTACATCATGAATTTCCTCAGTGCTTATACCGTCAATTACTTCAAGACTTAGACTTCCACGCTGCCCTGCGCTTCCCGAGAAAATCCCCTCACTTCTTTTTCCGGACTGTATAAAGTGATAACCCTCAGGCAGGTAAAGATACAGACTTGTATCTGCATCTATAATATCTCCAACCTTATAGACACTGCCGTTTACTTTAAAGTCTTTTCTTTCAGCTTCAGAGACATTTTCTATTTTATTTAGAAAAACTCTTTTTCCTGTGCCGTCAACGGGGTAAATCCATACCCTGTCTTTTTCGTCCACATTTGAATCTTCTTTAAATACTTTATAATCGCCAAGTTCCTCACGGGCATTTTTGCCTGCGATCGCCTTTATGCTTCCACCGGTTATTTCAATTTTTTCAAGCGGATGCATGGCATCAAGCCCTCCTGCCCCGCTTCCGCTTCCGCAGCCGGTAAGCAAAAGACTGCCTCCCGATATCTTTATACGTGAAGCACTTATGGCATGGCAGTTGTCAATACCGTCATTATTTCCTGAAACTTTTGCCCTTATTTTACCGTCATTTACTGTAAAGTCGGAGGATGCGACAGCCGACCTGTGCATGTAAGTTTCAATATCCGCTTCTCCCCCATTTATCACCGTTTCATTTAAGATGTCAAGACTTATACCTTCACCTTTTATGCCTACTTTTCCCTCATCCATTATAAAACTTCCTGCGGCTATTGTATTGGATGAGCTCCAGCCTCCCCGTGCATCTAAACTGCCGCCCTTTATATAAAGTCTACCGCAGGATAGTGCCCGGCTTTGTATACCCGGTTTTATACTTACGCTGCCGCCTTCTATTATTATATTTCCGGAATCTGAAAAACTGCCTGAGCTCCTGTCAAAGCTCTGCTGACCTCCAAGGTTTGTACTTGCCCAGCCCCCGTGAAGATTTACAGTGCCTCCTTTTATATTTATAGTGCCTGTATCCGATTTACTGCCGCCTATACAGGGACCGCCCCCTATGGCATTTGTTACGGCTTCTATATTTCCTGCATTTATATTTATATCAAAATAGCTGCCGCCTGCTCCTGCTCCTATGCATGAGCCGCCGCCGTTTGTAGTAAGATTCAGATTTGCACCGTTTACAGTTACTTTTCCGTTTTTTTCGTTTTGACTTCCTCCTATAAGTGCACCGCCGCCGCCTTCATTTTTCATCTCAAGGCTTCCGCCTCCTTCAATTATAAGAGAACTTTCCTGCGGTATGTGTACAAGTGCACTGTCTATCCTTCCTGTATAAATCCTGTTTTTTCCCTCAATTTTTAAAGTGAGAGAAGAATTTTTAATATCAATAAATGAACCCTCTCTTTTTACGTTCACATCTTTTAAAACAATCACTGCCTGAGAAGATTCGGCTGTAATCTTTCCCTGTGATTCCTTTGAAGAATCCGACATGGTAATTACTATCTCGTCTAAGGGATTATATGCAGTATCTATCTGATTTCCCGCCTCACCGGCACCTTTTACCCTGCCGCCTTTTATCTCTACATCACCTTTATCAATATAAAAAGTTGACGTTTCCGATTTGTTTGTTTCGGCAATATTTTCTTTAGCCGATAAGTCTTCATTATCGGTATTTGGCGAATTTCCGCTGAGTTCTTTGGAGTAGGGATTTTTTCCGGCTTGCGAGGGAGTCGCAATTTTTAAATTGCCGTTTCCCTCTTCTGCACCGTCCAAAGGTGCTGCCATTACACCCTGCAGGGAAGCGGGGTATAAAAAAACAGCACTGTTAAATGCCATTAAAAATGACATAAAAAGTGCTGTGATTCTCTTTAAAAAAACAAAGCTCGACCTGTGCCTCTTGCACGAATGACTATCTTCGTCCCTCAATAAATTAATTAAAATAGCTTCTTTACCCATTTTTTTCATCATGTATTGCCTCCTCTATTAACATGACATGTTGTTTTCCCGGCTGTTTTTAATGCCGGTTCAGGTTACGCTTAGACTAATCGGTTTTAATTTGACAGCTGTAAAACTAAATAAATCATAAAAATATATCAAAACCTATCAGCTATGTATATAGACTTATGGGCTTATGGGCTTATGGGCTTATGGGCTTATCGAAACATTCATCAATTTATACAGACTTATATCAATATATCTAATTATTTAAACGTACATAAATATATAAATATCCGACTGTTTTGATGAACTGTTAATCCATAAGTTTTAGCTGATATTCTTAATATTTTCTTAAGAATATCATAAAATTTTAATGCTGTCAATACTGCTTTAATAAAATCATTCTACAATTTTAATTACATAATCAAGCAATTCATCCGAAAACACACCGGCTCCGGGCATAAACACTATATTTTCAAAATTTCCGAATATAGCTTGAGAACCGCATGGTGCCAGAAATATATCACATACTCTGGACATGGATATATCAAATTCACTGTCTCCGGCAGCTATAATTTTAAGTGTTTTTTTATACAAATCTCTAAATCTTAATAAAGCACTGCCCTTGTTAAGACCTTTCGGAATTACATATACTTTTTCATTGTTGTTAAATATATCAACAATTGAATTGTCAAGCAATTTTTTTAATTTCTCAATCACCTTTATACTGTCAATACATTTTGTAAATATAAAAAGATTCTTTATAAATCTAAGTTCAAAATTTCTTCCAGGCTCGCCTTCAAGAAAATACCACGCCTTATTAAGCTCTACTTCGGCAGATGCTGCAATTTCAAGAGATCTCCTGTACCAGCTCTCGTCCTCAATACCTTTTCTTAAAAGAACTCCGCCATTGCATACAAGTGCATATTCAGGAGCTCTGCCGCCCCAATCTATACGACTGTACTGCTCTATACTTCTTGTAGTTGTAGGAACAAAAAAAGTTTTTTCTATAACAGTGCTTAAAAGATTATATGTATATTCCGTTACAAAGGATATCTCCCTGTTTTTATAAAGCTCAATATTTACTTTTTGTGGTCCTATGTCATGCTTATATGAAAAAATAAGCGTATTATCAATATCTGAATTAAATATATACATTATTGTTTTCTAATTAAATCCGGTATTTTAACAGGTGCATGAGAGATTAAAAACTTCATGCACCTGAATTTACCGTAAGCCTCCGGTTTTTATATATATTTTTTAACACCTAACGGTTTACAATCATTTTTCTTATAAGATCAACCGGTATCATAGTTGCAGCCAGCAGTATAACTGTAATCCATCCATTTATGCCAAACGGCACACAACTGAACATCTCACTGATCCACTGAAAAGGTGCGAGCGGTACTAAAGCGGCATTTACTATAAATGCCTGTACAAGCAGGATTGTAAAAAACACCTGTAAAAAGCCTTTGTTTTGGTTAAGACCTGAAAAAATTGCAAACCCGTCATCTCTTACATTAAAACCGTTAAATAAGGCAGCTGCTATAAAAAGGACAAAATATCCAGTCAGATGCTTCTGCTGTGTTTCAAACATATTTACAAAAAACGGCAGTTTAAGGTAAAGAAAGCTTATAACGGTTACCCATATAGCCATGGTAAGTATCTGTGCTCCCATCTGAGGGCTTACTATATTTTCATCCCTGCGCCTCGGTTTTTCAGTCATATAAACCTCAAGCTCAGGCTCATTGCCCAGCATTATAACTCCCAGACTGTCCATAACAAGGTTTACAAATAAAAGATGTGTAACCTTAAGCGGTGCATCAATGCCGAAAAACGGTGCTATCGCACTGACTATAACAGCGGCAACATTTATAACAAGCTGGAATTTGCAGAATTTAAGTATATTGTGGTATATAGTTCTTCCGTACCAGATAGCATCCTTTATAGACTTAAAGTTGTCATCAAGTATAACTATCTCTCCTGCCTCTTTTGCCGCCTCGGTTCCGCTTCCCATAGCAAATCCTACATCAGCTCTCTTTAAAGCGGGTGAGTCGTTTACACCGTCTCCCGTCATTCCCACAACCAGATTCATCTCCTGACACAGCCTTACCATCCTTGATTTATCAGTCGGCAATGCCCTTGCAATAACTCTTATATCAGGTATTATTTTCTTTACATCCTCATCACTCATCTCGTTAAGCTGTGCAGAGGTAACCGCACGATCCGAATTTTTCTTAAGCAGTCCCGCATCCTTTGCTATTGCAACCGCCGTTTCAAGTCTGTCTCCGGTAATCATTACAACCTGTATGCCTGCACCCTGAACCTCTTTTATTGCTTCTATACTTTCAGGCCGTACATCATCTCTTATACCTGCCATACCTATTATTACTAAATTTGAATTTATCTTATCTTCTATAAATTCACCTTCACAGTAACCGAAAGCGAGAACTCTCATCGCCCTTGCGGCAAGCTCATCTATTTTCCTGTCTATAACTGCACGGTCCATATCCTTAAGATTCCCGTTTTCATCTATATATTTGACGGCATGCTCAAGCAGTCGTTCAGGTGCACCCTTATAAAATACTTTACCAAGATTTGTTATCTCAACCTGTGCAAATTTATTGGTGGAATTAAAGTTCTGCTGTCTCTGTACGGTATATTCTTTACTTTCAGAAACAGTTTTAAATGTCTCTTCCCCTAAAAACTTCATAAGTGCCTGGTCTGTTGAATTGCCTCCTATCACCACATGTGCATCATCAAACATCGACTGTGAATTTTTTCCTATGGCAATATCAAGCAGTCCTTTCACAGAACTGTGTTTTCCCAGACTGTTTAAATCAATTGAACTTCCGTCTCCAAGAAAGAAATCAACGACCTCAAGCACACCCTTGGTTATAGTTCCCGTCTTATCACTGAAAAGCACATTAAGCGAACCTGCCGTTTCTATACCTACCGCCTTTCTTACAAGGACATTATGCTTTAGCATCTTGCTTGTATTTTGCATAAGCACCATTGAAATCATAAGCGGCAGCCCTTCAGGTACTGCACAGACTATTATAACAACAGCAAGTGATATTGCTTCAAGAACACTTTTAAGTATATCCTTAATTCCCATTGAAAAGAACTGAGCGGGACCGCCTGCTGAAATTATAAAGTATATAAGATAAAATACCGCTATTATAACCGCACTTACATAGCCGAATACCGATATCTGGTCGGCAAGCTTTGAAAGCTTTACCTTAAGAGGAGAATCCGGCTCCTTTTCTTTCATCTCCTCAGCCATGCTTCCCATCATGGTCTTAAGTCCGACCTTTCTTACATCAAGCACACCCTCGCCGTCAAATACCACAGCACCCCTGAACAATGAATGTTTATCAACAAAGCTTTCACCTGTTATATTTTCTTCAAATATGAATCCCGGTTCGGCAGCAGTTTTAACACATTCTTCAGATTCACCGTTTAATACGGCATTGTTTACCTTCAGTGAACCGTAGACAAGAACACCGTCAGCCGGTATCTTATCACCAGACTGCAGCAGTATCTTATCACCTGTAACGACTTCATCTACTTCAAGTACGGTTATAAGACCGTTCCTGTAAACCTTGCACTTGTCTTTTTCAGACATTTCCTTTAGTTCTCTATATCTTGTATCACTTGCAACACCCGTTTTAGCCGATACAAATGCAACTATAAGAACGGCAACTATTATACCCACCGCCTCATATATCTCGGCATAGCCGAAAAAGAACATCACTATCATAAGTGCCGATATTCCAAGCAGAATCCTTATTATAGGATCTTTAAATGTTTCCTTAAATTCATCCCAAAAGGTCGTAGGTTCGGAATCCGGAATGGCGTTTGACCCAAATTTCTGTCTTGACTCTTCAACCTCTTTATCCGTCAAACCGTTAAATTTCATATGTTTTTCCTCTTAATGATAAGTGCATACTCTGTAAAAGCAAATACTTTATACACTTACCTCTTTCTATAAGATTTATATGGATATTATAACCTGCCGTTTTAGAAATATATATTCTGCATAGATATATTCAAAATCGCACAGGAGTAGAAACGATGTAAAACACCGGCGATTTTGGCATATTAGTGATTAATATAAAATACTTATAAGTATTTTTCTAAAAGCAGACTTAAAAATATCCGTTTAGTTATATAAACGCTGTGCTAAAACTGCACAGCGTTATAATACCCTTTATTTTAATTTTAAAACAGTTAAACAAAAGAGAAACTATATCAGATAGTCTCTCTTTTGTCATAAAAATGTTCTAAAAAGTTTCTGCCACTAATAAAAACTTTATTTTAGACACATCAACTCTACAATGATTTAAGCTACATCAATTCCGTAGTGTCCGCATAATGCCCTAAGACCTCCCTGGAAGCCGCTTCCTATGGCATTAAATTTCCATTCGCCTGCATTTCTGTAAAGCTCACCTACCACAACTGCTGTTTCTATGGAGAAGTCCTCGCCCAGATCAAATCTTATAAGCTCCGTGTTATTTGATTCATCAACTATACGGATAAATGCATTTGAAACCTGTCCGAAATTCTGATTCCTGCTGTCAGCATCATAAATTGTAACGGTAAAAGCTATCTTATCTATATTTGGCGGGATTTTTGAAAGATCTATCTGAATCTGTTCATCATCACCCTCACCCTCTCCGGTAAGGTTGTCTCCCATATGCTTTATTGAACCGCTTGAATGCTCGAGGTTACCGTAAAAGATAAATTCTTTTTCGGAAGGACACTTTCCGCTGGCATCACATACAAATGCAGCTGCATCCAGGTCAAATGCCTCCCCTGAATCATAAGCATTCACATCCCATCCAAGACCTACCATAATATTCTTAAGCCCGGGATTGCCCTTTGTTAAATCAACTTTCTGTCCTTTTGATAAATTAATTGGCATAAAATACCTCCTTAAAAAATATTTTTTATATCTAAAGCATAACCAACCCATGTTATATTCTAACTCTTTTTTCTATATTTTTCAATTGCTTAATACAATATTAATGTTAAATTATTGTGTATTACAATACATATCTCTGACTGCAACTGATATAAAGGGGCAAAGAGGCTTAAGTTAAATGATTCAAACCGTACTTATGTTTTTATGAGAAAATTCATACAGGCTTTTCAGGCTGTTAAGCTATTTTGACGGCATATTGTATCTTTGATTAAATTCCTGTTTAATAGTTTCAAGCCTTGCCTGATCATTAACCCTCTGATTCATTGCACTTTCCTGAATCTGCCTTGTTTCATCAATACCTGACATTATAGTCTTCCATGTAGTCTCAAGAGTTTCTATCTTAATTGAACTTCCTGAAGAAAGCATCGCAGTCATCTTAGACTGCTCAACAGTATTTCTGGCATTTTTAATCAGAAGTTCATTGGTTTTTGCATCAAGTGCCGCCATAGCATCAGCCTGTATACGCTGCCTCTTAAGAAGCATCGCCTGTGCAAGTGCCTGTTTAAATACCGGCAGGGTTATTATAAAGGCTGAATTTATCTTACGCACCAGATTCATATTGCTAAATTCCATAGTTTTTATCATAGGTATGGACTGCATAGCGATATTTTCAGCAATGCGAAGATCATGCGTTCTTTGTTCAAGCATCATAAGGGCATGGTTTAAAGACGTAATCTCAAACTGTATTGAGTCGTCTCCGCCTGCTTCCATGTCAGCCCTGCGTTTTGCAATATAATCCTCAAGTTCCCTGCATCCCTGCTCTCCTGCAAGAATATACTTTACAAGCTCATGATAATATTTGACATTCGCCTCAAACATAGAATTGAGATTTCTGTTTGACTGCTTAATCTCGGACTCATACTGTTTAAGCTGTACATATATCTTATCAACCTCATCACCCATAGTATGGTACTTGTCAAGAAGCTTATCAATCTGTTTTTTCATATTTCCGAAAAGCTTTGAAAAAAGTCCCGGGTCATCCTTAATCTCGTCAATATCAAATTTTTTCATAATATTGGCAAGATCACCAAGCATACGGCTTGATTCTTCTATTTGAGACATACTCATACTGTTAAGCACTACATCAGAGGCTTTTGAAACCTCCTCGGCAGCCTGTGAACCGAAAGATGCTATGGTTTCAAGATTATTTACCTCTATCTTGCTTACAATATCATCAACCTCCTTTGAATTGACAAGTTCTACATTCATCCTCTGTCTGTCGGCAACGATATCATACTGTTTTATCTGTGCAAGTTCATTTTTGTCCGCCGCATCCGTATTTGCACCTGCGGCATCAACTTCCTGCGATTTATTAAAATTAATTCCCATTGTCTTTACCTCTTTCTGCTTTTTTTAAATATTTTTTCATACCATGGCTTATTATCTGCAGTTTTAGTATTTTGTGAAAAATTATTAAGTTCAGAAACATCAAGGTCATATAGAAAAGTCCCTATCCTGTGTTCTTCAATAAATAAATCATTTAAAGTATTAAAATGGTTTTCAATATTGCGATAACCTGTGGGTATGAAAAATATGATATCAAAACCTGCAAGACTTAAAAATGCCGTTAATATAGCATCTTCAAGTGAAATTATAGTTTCAGCCGTATTTATATATATAATCTTAGGATTCTTTTTTGTAAAATCAAACTTTTGCAGCATGCGAAGTATCTCCATAGGCAGATTTAAAACAAGTGCTACTGCCGCATACTCCATTCCGTTTTCAAAGGTTCCTTTGATTATTCTCTTGTCAATAAGCTCCTGCAGTTTGTCAAGTATATGGTCCTGCACAGCCTCATCTAAAAATCCGTACTTATAAGCAGGGTGTTTTTTAATCTTTAATTTTTGGAGTTTTCCGTTTTTATAAAATTCTGCAGCATGTGCCTTTAGAGGATTTCTATCATTCGGATCTATATAGCGTGCATGCCTTATCACTATTGTATCTGAAGTTATAAGACGGTGTATATCAGCCCAGTACCCCTGTATATTTCCGTCTTTAACCCCCGACACCTTTGCAAATATCACAGGTATATTTACAGTATCGGAATTTATACTGAAATTAGGTCTGAATTTAAGCTCCTCATCCCATAATATAGCTATTTCCTCATACATAGTACGCAGTTTTATAACGGACGCTTTTTTATACTGACCTTCCCTATATATACCGCTGTCCTGATAGAGAAGTGTATCAAGCTCCCTTTCGGCATGGTAGGCAGCGGTTCCCATAGCAAGGCTGCCGCCTTTCGGAAATGCCTTAAGCTCCATGGACTGCTCAAAGTTTATATCATAAAGCAGCCTATCCTTTACTTCACATACACTGTTTAAATCAGGCTTAAGTATAAGCACATCAACGGGCAGTCTTGCAAGCATCCTTATAAATGCCGCCTCAGCACCACTCTTACAACCGCCTGTATGTATAAAACATTCTACATCAGGAAATCTATAATTTTTAAAAAGCCCGTACAGATATCTTTTAATCCAGCAAAGCAGGCAGACAGCCTTATTCGTAAGTCTGTTTATTTTAACCCTCTCATCAGCTTTTTCATTCTGTGCCTCCTCAAACATTATATCTAAAAAAGCCTTTTTTATAAGCTTTTTCAGCTCAGGATCACCTGTATATTCTATATTTGACTGTAAATCAAGGAGCATCTGATCAATATCTGTATAATTATGCCTTTTAATTAAGGCTATCTCCTCATTTGACGGCAAGGGCACCATGTTATCAATTACTGCGGCATTCCTGTTTTGCGATTTAATATCATTTAAAAAACCATAAAGTTCATTTGCATATACAGACTTGTCCTCAACCCCGTTTATACGTATAAAACAATTATAGAACAATTTATAAGGCTTTGTTTTAGTGCCGGTTCCGGTATTATCATTTATACGGAATTGTAAATTGGATTCCTGTCCATTTAATCTGTTTCCGGGCTGTGCTTCATCAAGCAGCTTTTTTCTTAAATTTAGAGCCGTTTTTATATCTTCAAGCCCTTTACCGCTTATCCATGCGTTTGTACAGTTTAAGTACATCACAGGACTGCCATACATCCGGTTGCGGTTTAAAGCCTCTGAAATACTTTCCCGTATACTTTTTAAATTAAAATTTTCAGGAAACTTTTCCATATCCGGTATTAAAAGATTCTCCGATATACAGGAGTTTGGATCTATTTTCAAGTATGAGCCGTCCCCTCCATATTGTAAAAGCACTATATCACAGCCCGCTCCTGACAGTATGGACAAAAACATAAGTTCATAGCGGCTTATATCTCCCTCATAAAGTATTTTAGGAGGCTCCTCCTCACCAAGCCGGTTTAATATCATTTCAAATCGGTAATAAAGCCAACACATAAATTTTATATAGGCATTTTTAAGCATCCCTTCGTTTTTGCCTTCAAGCCTAAGCTTTTCCAATGTCCCGTATAATAACTGACAAATATTGCTTTTTTGTGCGGCATTTATTCGTGGCAGCCACTTTGTAAGGCTATGTGATATAAAATCAATATCAAGCATAAAATCTCGACCCATAACCGTATCATAATATGCCAGATTTTCTTTGTCCGGATTTTTAATACCTCCCTCTATAACAACCCCTTTTTGCATAGCCGCTTTATAATATCGTTTTATAAATTCCTCAACCTTTTTATTCCAGCCGTTTATTCTGTAAAAAAATATTGATTTTTCATCCCTTAGGCTTAAAAAAATAAAAAAATCCTCAAGCCCTGTTATTTTACGGTGTTTAAACATACTACACACCTTTACATAAATCCTTTTGCAAAATTATTTATATTTTCATAGCTCACTGCGAGATTGATATTTTGTCCTTCATCTATACCGGCAGTGCTTATGCCTATAACTTCTCCATACATATTTAAAAGTGCACCGCCTGAACTTCCGCTTGATATAGGTGCAGTAAACTGTATCATATCCATATCTTCAAACTGCCTAAAGCCTGATATTATACCGTCTGAAACGGAATTAAAAAAACCGAGCGGACTGCCTATTGCCACTACTTTCTGCCCCCTGACAAGCCCTTTTTCATCAGAACATACAGGAAGCGGATCAAGTTTACGTCTTATTCTTATAACTGCCAAATCAAGCACAGTATGATATTTAACTATCTCATCAGTAGAGTATACGTTTTTATCTTCTTCTATATTAACTGAATAAAATACTCCTTTTGATATTACATGATAGTTTGTCAGTATAAAACCGTCTTTTCCTATCATTATACCTGAACCCAATGACAGCGGTTTCCCTTTTTCTCCGTAAGCCGTTATTAAAACTATTGAAGATGCAAGTTTCGCAAGTTCCTCAAAACTAAGTTCTCTCCTTTTTTGAGTCTGATTTTCACAGCCCGCCTTTACAGCCGGACTATAAACAGGCTCACGCCTTACCCTGTCAGGTCTTTGAGGCAGGCTCAGCCTCGGTTTTGTTACGGTCTTTTTTCCTGTATTCTCAGATTTATAATCGGAATTGTCATGTATACCTGAATCCGAGCCTTTATATGAAACATAATTATCCTTAGGCGGTATGGCTTCATTTACGGATACACCTGCAGTCTTCCTTTTAAATACAGGTAATTTTATATCGCTGTACGAACCCGTTGTTACGGTTTTTGAAAATCCGGCGGCAATACTTGAAATTCCGGTTTTTATATCAGATGATACCTGAAGCAATGCCGCATCAACACCAATAAATGTAAGAAAATAATAAAAAAGGTACTCATGCAGTTTAAATACATCTAAAGCGGCAACCTTTATAGAGCTTTTTTCATTCCAACCGGCACATTTATCTCCAAGTACATAGTCGGTCCATTTCATAATCTTTATAAGAAAATTTTTTATAATTGAATCATTTATAATCGAGTTATTTATACCCTTATAATCTGATTTTATACTGCCCTCTTTTTCAGTATCCAAAGCACAGCTTCCCGTTTGATATCCACACTTTTCAGCATTACTTCCTGCTTCGTATCCATATTTCTCATTTATATATATACGCTGTATCTTAGATAAAGCTTTTCCAAGCGCATCACAAAGCAAAGCATTATTCTGTGAACATTTCAGCTTAAGTCCCTGAGTCTGCTTTGTTTCCTTAACCCATTTTTCATAAATTTCCAGATAAAAATCTGTTTCGGTTTTATCAGGAAGAGGCAGTCTGTCAATATACCTGTATACTATGCCGCCTTTATATCCTGCATCATTATATATATTATCAGCCGCTGTAAGTTCATCAACAAGAGTGCTTTCGTAACCTAAAAATCTTATAAAATAAACGTCCCTCCTGCCTGCAGTAAAACCTCCCCTTACCTGCATAAAAGCCCTAAATGAATTAATATCCATATTGTTATGTCTTATCTGCATTTCCATAGCATACACCACCTGTATATTTCTATCTGATTGATTTTATAAACTCACTCATTAAATACTATCATAAAAATTGTATTTTTTCTATAAAATAATATAGGTGAATTGAAAATCTAACTTCCGTTTATAAAAGTAACTTCCAGTTGAACGAGAAACTTCCACTTTTGCAGGAAAGTAAAAATATTTTTGTTAAAAAAAATGCGATTTTTATGTAAACTTTACTTACAGTTTCTTATTTTTGCGCATGCAAAACAGGACACTGGGATACATTTCTTTCATTTGTGAAAGACTAAGTTCCACTGCCCTAATGGGTTAAGGGGTAGCGTGTTCATAGGTATAGAGTTAATGGTTTAGGATAAGTCGGTCTTTGACGCCGGCTTATTCTATTTTGAGGAGAAATGGTTGCAGTGTTACTTCATCAGGATCTATCCGTCTGATTCCCATTTTTGTGGATTATCTCTTCTCCGTAGAAAAAGGAAAATACATCGTAAGGTGTTCTGCCACCAAGAACCTTTCGT
>NZ_JH378835.1:14103-89535 GCF_000235445.1 Johnsonella ignava ATCC 51276
TTCCGAGCAGAACTTACGTGGTTTTTTGTCACTCTTTCAATTTAGCACACATGACAGGAGAGTTAAAACGGTTTCGCTGTTTAACTGTTCTGTGAAGTTTTATTTCTTTGGCAACAGTAGTAGGATCTTTGGAAATAGATTTAGCTATGGCAGTTTTTGAAAGACGTCTTTCTATGCCTTCCTGAATGGCTTTCCTGTCATCTAAAGTTAAATGTTTTGCTTTCATAATAGTCATCCTTTCTCCTATGAACATCACAGGTAATAGGATAGCCGGAAGTAAGTCTTTCATAAAGTACTTATTGAAAAACTAAAATCAGGATAAGGAAAGATAACTGGAAGTAACTTTTTCATTTTACCATAAAATAATATATGTATGTGGATTTGACAGCTGCTTTATTTTGCTGATTATAATTATACTCTAAAAAGACATACTTTTTTCCTTTATTCGGTATTATCATACAGTTGCTTTTATATCTGATTTTGAACAAAAAAACAGCAAATCTTTTTGATTTACTGTCCCTGTATTAAATATTATCTTTTCTTGGCATTTTTTTTCACACATAATTTTAATCCTTGCAATCAAAATTACTATATTGCAGACCCGTTTAATTCTTTCTTATCCTCCCCATGACCTGATATAAGTTCACTGCTTACAGCCGCTCCTATAATAAGTACCGCCCCTGCCATTGCAGCCATACTCATAGATTCTTTTAGAAAAATTACGGAAGACAGTACCGTTATCACCGGTTCTACATAACCCACTACTGCCACTGTCTGCACACTTAAACCGCTTATGCCGTAGAAATAAAAATAATAAGCCATTCCTGTACTTACAAGTCCCATAATAAAACTTAAAAAAACCGACTTAAAGTCCCACACTATACTTGTTTCAAGCACTGCCTTTATAGCAAAAGGAACTACGGTCAGTGCGGCGATTGATATCTGCACTACCGCCTTGTCATAGACTGATACATCTCCCATCAGCTTATTAAATATTATAACACCCATAAAACCGAGTCCTGCTCCGGCAGCCAAAAGGAGCCCCTCTACATTAATCATCCTTATATCACTGCCCACAACTCCGGACACCATTATAAGCCCTATAAAAGCTATAAACACGCAAATAAGTTTCTTTTTATTAAGGTGCTCCTTAAAAAGCAGCGGTGATATAATTATCATAAATATAGGTGCCATATAGTCCACAAGTATGGATATTGATACAGTACTTACTCTAAATGCTCTGAAAAGACAGACCCAGTTTATACCAAGGCTCATGCCCGATAACAGTAAATACTTAAAATTCTTTTTTATTGAGCTGATATCAAGTTTCCCTCTTGTAAGCAAGGTAAGTATAAGTAAAAATAAACTGCCTACTATCCCTCTGATTAAAGCCACAAATTCGATCGGTAAATTTATGTATTTTAATAATACAGCCATAGTTCCATATAGAAATAATGCAAATACATATGAAATCTTTGCTTTATTTTGTTGCGTCATACTTTTTCTCCTGATATATAAATGTTTATTTTACCTGATATAAATTTTTATATCATTTTATATATCATATATCTGCAAGCTTTTTAATTATACCGCAGCATTTGTAATTTTTTAAACTGTAAAACTGCACTCTGGTATTCTTTTCATGTGCCAGTCTTATAATATGCCTGAGTGTCATATCGTCTTTATATGAGGGATCTACAAGTATTTTCCACGGTATACGCCTTAAAAGAACTCTTGTAGTTTCACCTATGCCGGGTTTTATAAAGTTAATATCCGGTATGTTAAAATGATGTGCGATTTCAAGAACTTCATTCATGCCGCAATTTAAACCGGGTATAGTATCATCAGAACCTTGCAGTATATTATCAGTAACGCTTATATCAAAATGCTTTTCCACCTCTTCTATAAAACCGTATGAAAGATCGTTATCCTTAAGCTCTCCGTAGTATACCGCACCGTGAAAATCATCACACTTTATGATATCATCTCTTAAAAATGTCCTGCTTATAAGACCTGAAACGGTGCAGTTAAGGCATGAGCTGGGTATAAGTATATCTTCATGCGTTCCGCAAAGCCTCGTTACATATGCCGGATCCGAAACAACCGCTATGTCCGGTGATATACCTGTGTATGCCTCATTATCAAGGTCTTTTTTAAGCTCATTTAATATAGCCCCCTTACCTATCCAACCGTCAACAAATAACAGCTTTTCAGGAGCATGCCGTCCGAGTATATACTTAAGAGCATTGTCATCAATACCTCTGCCCCTTATTATTGAGATTGAGTAATGCTTAAGGTCAAGATTGTATTTGGCTTTTATAAATCTTTTTAAAAGTATACCCACAGGTATGCCGGCTCTTGCAATTGAAATTAAAACCGGATCAGCGCCTTTAAAATGTATTATTTTGTCGGCAAGCTTTCCAATTGCAGCAGCGGTAGGTGCCGCATATTGCTCAAGGGCTTTTTTATACATATCCATATATTCACTTGTAGGAACATATTCTACCGGAAGCATCTCACAATAGTGTCTGCCCGATTGTATAAGTCGCTCCCTCTCTTTTGCAGGCTGTGGTTTTACAAGACCGGTTACATCTTTTAAAAGCAAAACCACATCATCTGTATCATATGAAGTTCTCATATCAGCACCACCTCACCATATAAATTGTTGTAATACCGTTAACAGCAAGTGCCTGAACAAGGCTTTTTACCCCCTGTTGCAGATTTCCGGATGAATCGGTAATTATAAGTACACAGTCATACTTGTCAATATTATATATATATGTGATGCGATTAGAGTCATAAAAACTTTTAAGTTCATATCTTGTGTGAAACGGGTAATCGGCATTTTCACTTACATTTATAGGACTTCTTGTGGTTGAGTGGCATCTTGTGCTTATACCTGATTCTTCAAGCTTTTTTGCTGTAAAAAGTGCAGGATACATAAATTCTTCAGTCCCAAGCACAAGAACCGTATTAAAACGGCTTAATTCAATATCTTTTTTTATATTTTCCCAGAGAAGATTTACCGCAGCGGTATAATCCCTGCTATGTACAAGCTTTCTCGGATTTACAGGCAGAATATTAAATTTATATTCATTAAAATTGTAATCTTTAAAAACCTTATTTAAATCATTATTTAAATTATCATCAGAAACATCATTAAAATCAGTGCATATAAAATATCTCCCGCCGGCATCACATCTTTCGGCTTCAGTATGATAATGTGAATTGTCCGTTTTTACAAGATAGTGGAGCTGTATTTTATTTGATTCATATGTCAGCAGGTCTTTGCAGTTCATGCCGTTTAGTATTGAAGCGGCAGAATATCGCCTGATCCAGGGGTAGTGCTTTTTAAGCAGCTTTATAATATTTAATATAGTATTACCTGTGGTTATCTCGTCCTCTACAAATATCACCCTGTCTATACATCCCTCAAGTCTGTCAATTTCTCCTGCTGCCAGTTTTTGCTGTGCTGCATGGCTGTGATCTTCCGAAAAATATAAAAAATCGACTCCTGGAAGTTCCTCTCTTGTAGTATGTATATAAAAACAATCAAGCACTTCGCTTATAGCACTGCCTATGGCAGTTGCGGTTTCTGCAAAACCTATTACAAGGAGTTTTTCATCTTTATACGTCCTTTTTAACTGTAAGGCAAGCTCATTAAACATTAAAAAAGCCTTTGAGGCTTCAACAGGTATGTGCTTGCCCTGAAGTCGATTGACGACAAGATAGCTCCTTTTCGAATTATTATCTCTTTTTGCTATACACACAAGCTCATGTTCGGAATACATGACCCCTCCTTTTATGGTATATTTATTGCTTAATAATACCATAAAAGTATTATTTTGATAATTGTTTTTATTTTATAGAAAAATACTTAACTACCTGTAATTAGCCTTTTTAAGTGCTTAGTCCCTTATACCGTAAATCTCGGATAAAAACAGTATCTTTTCTGCCCAGTTTGTATGCGTATTTCTTTCATCCATACGTTCACCCATATGATCGGCTGATACAAGGGTGTTTGATTTTTTATCCCAGTTCATCACCGCATACGCAGCCTCATAGTCCTTTCTTGATACTGAATACGCAGCATTTACCACTTCTATCTGTTTCGGGTGTATGACGGTCTTGCCTATAAAGCCGCACAGCTTGTCATCAGCTATCTCTTTTTTCATACCCTGCTCCCAGCCTTTTCCGTCAAAATATTCCCATACCGGACCTGAAACCACATATTCCGGTCCGTATACCGTTATAATATCTGCAAATATACGTGATATAGCTCCGATCATATGTATTGACTCATTATCATTTCTCCTGAATCCGAATATATGACATAAATCATTGCCGCCTACCCGTATATTAAGTATGATCTCCCCGGCATTATCAAGCTGTTCCTTAAGCTCATACAATATATCAAATCTTGTTTTCAGGTTAACAAGTGTCATGCTCTCATATATAGGCATAAGATATAAAGGCTTTTTAGACATTAAATTAATGTCGGTAAGTATATTAATATAATCTGCCGAATTTACAGGGGAAAACTTCGGTGCTATAAAACCCGAAACTATACCGGCAGCCTCACCCAGCCTTTTATGTACAGAAAGCATCTGTTTAGGATTTCTTACACGTATAAATATCTTAGGCAGATAAAATTCAGTTTTGATAAAAGCATTATATATCTTTTCTATAGAAGCACACAGCAGCATCTGAGCTTTTTCAACGAAGCTGTCATTTATAGTGTCCTCAAGACAAAGAGCAAGTGAATAATTCTTTCCGAATCTCTCATTTATAATCGAATCTGCAATACTGCCGTTAACTGCCGGACAGTATAAAAGTGCACCTACGCTATAATAAAGCGATGAGTTTTTCATTATTAAAATTCCTCTTAATTTCAATTATTAAAGGCTATAAAAAACTCCTAAATTTAAACAATTCCTGTACCGGAATTTGCAAATTTAGGAGTTGTTTTTGTTTGAAATGGCAGTTTTTTACAGCCCCACTATGTTTTTGAACACACAATCTTATTCTTTAAAAAATCAAAAATTACAAAAATTACGAATCAGATCTTGAAAATCCGTTTTTCATAGCACAGCTTACCTCATACAGAACATTGTTTATAAGCTCGTAGGTTTGCTTTTTAGCTATCTGTGAAATCTTCTCATTTGCTTCTTCAAGCAGCTTCACAACCTGTTTTTTACTGATTTTTCCATCTACAAACTTTTTATCATATTCATGTATTACACGTCCTGCTTCTATCGGCAGAGCTGCCTGATAACGCTCTATATGTGAACTGCATGAACCGAATTGGGCATCTGCAAGTGCACCCGCTATACGGTTAGCCCAGTAAAAGCTTTCGGTTGTTACAAGTTCAGTAGTATTTGCAAAATATTCAGGTGTGTTTTCTATATTTGCATAAAACGGTACAAATGCATTAAAAGCATTTGAGCCGAATGCAAGCCATTCAACAGCACGAATTTCAGCAGGCACATACGGGCGAAGCTGTGTAAGCTCCAAAACACTGTTGCGGTTTATACCCATAGGACGGAATTTGCCTTTTTCACTTAAATCCCCATGTTTTCCATAACAATTATAAGGTGTTCCCTGGAAATAAGCTGAAAGCACATATTTTATATCTTCAACGGTTATTTTTCTTTCAGGCACAAAGCTCCATGGAATATCATCGGAATCGGGACGATACTGAGCATCAGGTCCGTCCCATTTATATGTATGCGGATTGAGGTATCTTCCCATAAACCACGCTCTTGGAGTATTATACACATGGTCGGCATCTGAATGGCTTCCGAAAGCATCCCTTGGATTAAACTTTTTGCCTAATGAGAGATCAAGATGATTATCCTTTATAAACTCCCTTAAATCGGCAGAACAGAGATGACTTTTCTTTTTGCCAAATGCATCATCAAGATCAAAATTGTCTATGCCGAGCTGATTTGGCATTACAACATAAGCATCGTCAGGAACCCTCTTTGCCATCCAATGATGTCCGCCTATGGTTTCAAGCCACCATATCTCATCAAGATCCTGAAAAGCGATTCCGTTCATCTCATAGGTTCCGTACTTTTCAAGAAGAGCTCCAAGTCTTTCCACACCCTCTCTTGCACTATGTATGTAAGGAAGCACTATTGTTACCATGTCCTCCTCGCCTATACCGCCTGCCTTTTCAGGAGTGCCGTCCTTTGCAGGTATAAAATTTACTAACGGATCTGCTGCAAGCACTCTCTCATTGCTTGTGATAGTTTCCGTTGCAGTCATTGATATGTTTTTAGCATTTACACCGGCGGTATCCCAAATCCCGTCATTTGGGATAGCATTCGGAAGTGCTGTAAAACGAAGCGGATTATCCGGAAGCTCTATTTCAACATGTGAAAGAACTGAGCGATAATGCCTGGGCTGTTTATCCGGCTGTACAACCGTAAATTTTTTAGCTGTAAAAACTCCGGATGGTGAATCATGATTCCTTGCAACCATAGTTGAACCGTCAAAACTCGCCTTTTTTCCTACTAAAATAGTAGTACATGACATAACTGTATCCTCCTTTATTCTCCGTCATTATAGGCGGACCGTTTTATAAGGTTTCTGCCGTATAGTAATGCAGTAATGCGGCAATAACCCTTTTCGTCTATTATAGCACTACTCAGAATGAAAATGTATACCATTTTTTCGATTGTTCTTTAAATATACTTTTTATTTTTATTTTTATCATCTAAATATTATTTATTTTTTATTATTAATTTATCATTTTTTCTACTTGTATTTTTGATTGCAACTCCATCCTTAAAATTTAAAATTAAGCGGCACGCTATTTGCAGGTAAACTTAAAAACCGACATACTGTCAATCAAAAACAGAGCTTATTATACTGCATATACTGCAAATTGATATTAAAAAACCTCCCATCCTAAATGATGAAAGGTTTTTTAATAATTTTCCGGAACAGGCAAATATCTGTTTAAATCATTTTCAGTATTTTAAATATGATCCGTTAAAATTTCTATACTGCCGACTTTATAAAATATCCCGCCTTACAAAGAATAAATTATATAGTTTTATTACCTTAAATTACTTTTTCTCAGTAAATCCTTCCTCAAGCAAAGCTTTCTTAACTTCCTCGAATGATCCTATTTTATCGGCACTAACACCCATCATTCCACTTATCATATCAGGACTGCTTTTCTTAACCTTTTCAACGTCAATTGATAAATCCATAATCATTTTTCCATCTTTAAAATCCACCTTGACTTCGATTCCGTCTATAGCCTTATACGCCGCTTCAGCCATCTCTTTTGCAACTTTCTGCTCTTCTTCACTTGCGCTTTTTGCATCCGTAACCGAATTTACATTGATTTTGGTTATAGTATCTTTATCATGTATCAATTCCAATGTAGTAGTTGTATCTGTCTCAGTCTTTGTAAATACAGACTTTCCTCCTGAACCTCCGCAAGCGGCAATTGATGCCACAATAATAAACAGTACAAAAACACCAAGCAATCTGTTAATTAAATTACAATTCTTCTTCATAAATTTATCATCCCTCTTTTATAATTTATTATTTAAATATTTCATAAAAAACTGTAAATCAAATAATTTTAATCTTATGTAATTTAAGTCGGCAGAACCAAAACATAAATTTATATGCTTTAGTCATTCATATATTATTATATCTATTTAACTTATTTACAATATTTATTTTATTATATACATTATATAACTTTCATCTGTTACACATTGCTGCTGCCGTTAAACGGAGTCCCACATTCAGGGCAAAACTTTGGCGGATTGCCGCTGTCTTTCGGTTTCCAACCGCATTTCCCACAACTGTAATTTTGTACAACCGGTCTGGGTTTTCCACATTCCATACAGAATTTACCTGCATTTCTGGTACCGCAGCTGCAATCCCAAAAAGCATTATTTGAATCCGCAGCTTCACCTGACGCAGCAGGCATGGCAACCGGCACAGCTCCCTGCATATTAGCGGAAGTACCCTGTGCTGAAGTATTATTTTGATTGTTATCAGCGATATTCTGACCTGCGTTATTCTGCGGTGCCTGATTTTGCTGCTGACCCATGGCAAATAAACTTTGAGCATTTACTCCGCCTGCATTTGCCGCCATATTCATTCCTGCAAATGCCATCATAGGACCTGCCGATTCATTTGAAGCCGCCGACTGCATCGCTGACGACTGTGCTCCTACAATTTGTGCAGCTGCCATGTTCGGATTTCTAAAAACGGCATTTCTTTGCAGCTCTTTTATCATTTTTTCATCTTCTTCAGATGCCTTTACTGAGCTTACACCAAAAGCCTCTATCTTTATACCGTATCTGCCGCCCCATTTTTCGGAAAGAATCTCATTTAATGCAGCTGAAAGCTCCTGTGTATGGGCAGTAATTGAATAATATCTTATACCCATATCGGATATTCTCGCAAATGCCGGCTGCAATGCCGTAAGAAGTTCCGTCTTAAGCTGTGAATCTATACCATCCCTTTTGTACTCATAGTCTACGTTGCCGCATATATTTTTGTAAAAAAGTATAGGATCCGTAAATCTATATGAATACTCGCCATGGCAACGAAGAGATATCTCAATATCAAGCCCTATATTCCGGTCAACCACCCTGAAAGGTACAGGATTGGCAGTGCCGTACTTATTGCCTGTGATCTCCTTCATATTAAAAAAATATACTCTTTGATCCTTGCCTGTAGATCCTCCAAGAGTAAATCTTCGTGCAAATGTTGCAAAGCTTTCTTTTATTCCTTCTCCAAGCCCGCCGTAAAATATACTGGGTTCAGTAGAATTATCATAGATAAACTCACCCGACTGAGCACATAACTCAACTACCGCCCCCTGTTCAACTATAATCATGCACTGACCTTCATTTACAGCTATAATCGAACCATTGGATATTATATTATCACTGCCTTTATTAGTCCCTCTGCCTGTATCCCTCTTTTCACCCTTTCTCACAAGAATGTCGGGTCCAAGTGAAGGACAGTAAAAATATTCTCTCCACTGATCTGCGAGAACTCCCCTGGCAGCATCTAAGCCTGCACTCAAAAGCCCCATATTGTCTCCTTTAATATAAAAATTTTTATTTGATGTTGTAAGTATATACTATTAACAAATATATATCCGGAACATCATCTGTGATTATATCATATTTTTTCAGTATATACCACTCCATTTGCCTTTATTTTCATAACAAAGGTATTGTGGTAAAATACAGCTATAAATGATAAAAAATGAGGTGAACCAGCATTGAATTTTAAAATAATATTCACAGAGGCAGTTTTTTGGTCAATTTTATGGACTGTTATGGTGTCTATATCAATCAGAATATTTCCATTTACTATTGAACATGATTATCCTGATGATGTAAGAAAAGCTGCAAATATTTCAAAACCGTCAAAAAAACATAAACGAAACGGAATTATTTTTGCAGCCATAAGTTTTTTAATACTGTTCGGATTACTTATATCATTTGCAATTTTAGAATATAACGGTAAAGAATTATCGTTTTCAAAAATATTTTTCCATTTATGGATTATTTGCATAACCTGGAATATCATAGACTTGTTTATTATTGACTGGCTTCTAATCTGTAGCCTGTCAGTTAAATATTTCTTATTGCCCGGAACCGAAACCTGTAATGCTAATAAAAATTATATTTTCCACTTTATAGGTTTTTTAAAAGGATGTATAACGATGAGTATTATATCAGCCTTATTTACAGCAGTTTCATACATTATATTATTGCTGCTTAAATAGAATTTTAAAATGTATAAAAATTCCTAAATTCAAAAAGTTAATATTTCTAAAATTGCAGATTTTTCACTTTACATAATCTTAGTGATAAACAGCGGACTGCGGATTTTCAAGTTCTGCAAAACCGTCTGAAAGTCTCTTTCTGGCAACCTCGATATAAGGATGTATGATAGCCCCCGCAGAACAATGATGATAGCACTCTGCACATAAAATACAATGCCCCGGATTTCGTATCAATTGTACTTTATTATCAACACATGCAAACATGTTAACAGGACAGGCACGGATGCATTGCCCGCAACCGTTGCAAATTTGTGAATTGATTGCCACTTTCTTATATTTTCCATGAATCTTTTCCTGACTTAAAATGCGAAACATAAGGCGTTTAGGAAACGGTGCATATTCAAGCGCTTTTTTTGCATCAACTGCATCTGTTTTGCCGTTTAATACATTTACTGCTATTTCAGCCGCTTCCGCAAGGACCTGTTGCTCTTTCTCCCCCGGCAGCTGCCGGTTTATCCTCTTTTTGAAAGTTGCTGTTAATGTATGTTCTGCGGCAATCTTAATGCCCATAATCGGGATATATCCCCGACTGCGAATCCCTTTTCCCATTTCTTCCAATGCCACACTGCTATGTACTCCTCCATATGTTACAAGCAAAATCGCCGGAATCCGCCCGTTCTTTCTCTTCGGCAGCATATGTATAATTCTGAGCATATTTTGTTCACAATGCCCTGCATATATTGGAGCACAGACTACTAACATACAATGTTCCCCAATATCACTATACAATGTATGTGTAATATCCTCTTTCTGAATATAATTATCATTTTTAGTAATGTTAATCATATCACATGAAACCCCTTTGTTTTCAAGCATATTCATAAAATTTTGTGCTGTAAGCAGGGTATGCCCTGACGGGCTGAATACAAGAAAAACAACCTTCATGATTTCTTACCTCCTTTTACAAAAAACTTGAAAGCTTAATTTTCTTAATATATAATTTACTTAAGTTATATCGCAAATAAATATTCCAATAACCTTAATTTCATCTTATTTATAAACATTTTTAGTGTCAATAAAAAAAATAATTATTAGCTATCAGCCTAAATCATTTACCGAATGGAGAAAATTCAATTCTATGGACAAACAATTAGAAAAAATGTACAGTGATATTTTTGTAGACAGAGGCGTTATTCCATGTGAACCCGTACCCGGTTTTAATCCTAATGGCAGGTTTTACAAAATGAATCCTGAACTTGGCACGGGATACTGCTGGATATATCAATGTAATCCATACATTGCCATCACTGTTATGAATCAAACTCACTATGCAGATACATGCTGTGTATTTGAACAACCGGAATATATCTGTATAGGCTATTTTTATTCTGTTTCCGGAGAAATACTGACTCCGTACCGCCGCCTGGCAGCCGGAACAATTCAGGCTTATGTCGGAAAAAAAAGTGAATATCGTATGATTATACACAAAAAAATCCCGATAAACAGCGTAAGTATTACTTTTATGCCTGAATATTATAAGGGTTTTTTAAGCGAACAGTACCCGTCTATCTATGAAAATCCTTCAAAAGCATTTGAGCGTATAGACGGCTGTACCGATTTCCCTGAACTGATCATTATTTTTAATCAAATCAAAACTTATACAGGAGATGGTATATCGGCAAAACTTTTCTATGAAAGCAAGGTAAATGAAGCACTTTCTATAATCCTTGAAAAGGCGAAAAAATATAATAAAAAACATGTCAGGCAAAGACTTTCCATAGCCGGTGATGATCTTGATGCCGTTATATCCGCAGCTAATTATATTAACGATCATTGTGATGAAGATATACGAATGGATTTTCTTGCCCATATTACATGTATGAGTCAGGCAAAACTTAAATATATATTCAAATATGTATACCATATGAGCATTCAGCAATATATAGTTGCACGTCGTATTACACATGCCGAGCGTCTCCTTAGAGATACTAAACTTCCGGTATCCCTGATTGCTGAAATGACCGGATATAAATATCTCAGCAGCCTATCCGATATGTTTAGACGGCATACGGGAATGAAACCTACTGAATATAGAAAAAAATGCAAATAACCCCCTTATAAAGCGGTACTTAAATACAAAAAATTTTAAATAAAAAAGAGCTGTAATGACTGCAGCTCTTAAAAAATCTATCTATTTTTCATGTTCATCTGTGCGTGTATTAGCATCGTTTTGAATAAACGGATTCGGATAATGGATAACAAGTATACGCACCTTCTTATTGGTGTTATTCTCCCAGTTATGCGGTGTTTTTGAATCTAAATAGGCTGTGTCCTCAGGATACATCTCATACACTTTATTTTTATAATTTAATGTTAAAATACCCTCTAAAACATAAATAAACTCTACTCCCTCATGAACATAGGTTTTGAGATGATCATTCTCCGATGAGGGCCATAATTCATAAAGTCTGGGCAAAAATTTTGCATTTTCAAGATCCTTTGCCAAATAAAACTGGACATATTTTTTATTGACTGAGCCTACTTTACGATCATAACTTCGTATGATAGGTTCTGCATCATAACTTGATTTTTTTGGTATATTAAAAAAACTGTCCATATCCATACCTAAAATCTTTGCGATGTTTTGAAGTGAATCAATCGCAATTGATGTCATCCCACGCTCAAATTGGGACAAAAAACCCGTTGATAGACCCGTACGTTCACTCAGCTCCTTAAGTGTGATCTTTTGTTCTTTCCGCCTGTTCTGTACCCTGCTGCCAATATCCAAATTATTCATATTTTAACCTGTTTCTTTTATAAAATTACAGTAAAGATCTACATCTTTCCCGATTTATCGTGTACGGCATTCATCGCCTGTATCACAGCAAAGCGCATGCCTTTTTCTTCCAATACCGCCACTCCCTCAATCGTAGTCCCGCCCGGTGAACAAACCATATCTTTTAAATCTCCGGGATGCCGCTTCGTCTCAAGAACCATTTTTGCACTTCCAAGCACGGCTTGTGCTGCAAAACGATATGCCTTATCACGAGCCATTCCCTGAAGAACTGCCGCATCTGCCATTGCTTCAATAAACATAAATACATATGCAGGTGAAGATCCCGAAACGGCAACAACCGTATCAAACAGCTTTTCCTCAATACGCTCTACTGTACCGAAAGTGCCTATGACAGTCTCCAATACCTCCTGATCTTCCTGTGTAATATTTTTATTTGGGCAAATCGCTGTAACACCTGCACCCACCATTGCCGGAGTATTCGGCATCGTTCTAAGTATTTTTGTATTTTTTCCAAGACCATTCTCAAGATAATCCAAAGTCTTGCCGGGAGCAATTGACACAAAGATCTTTCCATCTCCTAAAGGTGCAAGCTCTTTCATTACAGAATCATACATATTTGGTTTAACTGCAAGAAATATTACATCACAGGTCTTTACGACTTCCTTGTTATCCATAGTCGTACTTATTCCCAGACGTGTCTTCGCATCATCCAAACCCGGCTGATAAGCATCACTTGCAAAAATATCTTTCGGACTTACAAGCCCGGCTTTTATAATGCTTGTTATCATCGCTTTCGCCATATTTCCGCAGCCTATAAAACCAATTTTTTTATTCATGTTTTTCACCTCATTGTTATATTTTATCAAAAAATTTCAAGGCGTGCCAGTAGCACGCCTAAAATACTAACTAAAACTTTGTTCTGTTCTTCCGATGATCTCGTCCTGCAATACTTTGCTCAGGTTATGGAAGTGGTCGGAATAACCTGCAACACGTACAATCAGATCTTTGTAGTTTTCAGGATACTTCTGTGCGTCAATCAGCACCTTGCGATCAATTACATTGAACTGGATATGATGACCGTCCATATTAAAGTAAGCACGAATTAAATTTGCCATATTCTCAAGACCCAGATCCCCCTCTACAACAGATGGTGTAAACTTCTGATTAAGAAGAGTTCCGCCTGTTGCCAGGTGATCCATCTTCGAGCAGGATTTTATAACCGCCGTAGGTCCTTTCACATCCGCACCTTTTTCAGGAGAAATCCCTTCAGAAACCGGCAGATGTGCTTTACGTCCGTTCGGACTTGCCATCATAACTTCACCGAAATAAACATGGCAGGTTGTCGGCAGCATGTTGATTCCGTATTTTCCGCCCTTAACATTCGGTCTTCCCACAACCATTCCACGATACAGATCAAATACCGATTTCATGATATCGTCCGCATAGTCATCGTCATTACCGTACTTCGGTGTCTTATTGGTTACAAGATGATGTATCTCTTCATAACCCTCAAAGTTCGCATCAAGTGCCTTCTGCAATTCTTCCATTGAGAACTTTTTATTATCAAAGACATTATACTTGATTGCAGCTAATGAATCTGTGATTGTTCCGATTCCTACACCTTGAATATAGTTTGTGTTATATTTTGCTCCACCGGCATTATAGTCTTTTCCTGATTTGATACATCCATTTGTAACAAGAGAAAGGAACGGCACCGGCATATACTCCGCATAGATCTTTTCAATAATATTATTTCCTTCGATCTTAATATTTACAAAATACTCTACCTGCTTTTTATAAGCTTCAAAGAACTCTCCATAAGTTTTGAAGTCCTTTGCATCACCGGTTTTCGGCCCTAACTGCTGGTTTGATACTTTATCAAATCCGTTATATATTGTCAGCTCAACGATTTTAGGAAGGTTCAGATATCCTGTCAGGATATAGGCTTCATTTCCAAAAGCACCGGTCTCGACACATCCGCTGGTTCCGCCTCTTCTTGCATCTTCCAATGTCTTTCCTGCATTCAAAAGTTCCTGAACGATCGATTCGGTATTGTAAAATGCAGGCTGTCCCCAGCCTCTTCTTGAAATCTCACAGGCTCTCTTAAGGAATTTTTGCGGTGTCTTTTTACTTATCTGAACATTAGAGCTTGGCTGAAGCAATCTCATCTCATCCATACAGTCAAGGATCAGGTAGCTGACCTCATTAACACCATCACTTCCGTCCGGAGCGATACCGCCTGTATTTATATTTGCAAAATCCGTATAAGTTGAACTTTCTTTCAAAGTGATGCCGACCTTTGGCGGTGCCGGCTGATTATTGAATTTAACCCACAGACATTCAAGAAGTTCCAAAGCTTTTGTATCATCTAAAATGCCTTTTGCCGTATCATTCTTATAGAATGGATACAGATGCTGATCCAATCTTCCCGGACTAAACGCATCCCAGGGGTTAAGCTCAGTTGTAACTCCGATATGCACAAACCAGTACATCTGTAATGCCTGATAATATGTCTCAGGTGCATGTGCAGGTACTACAAGGCAGTTTTGTGCAATTTGAAGAAGCTCCGCTTTTCTTACCGGATCACTTTCTTTTTCGGCAAGCTCTTTTGCGTATTTTGCATATCTTTCCGCATATATAATAATCGCATCGCAGCAGATCTTCATCGCTTCAAGTTCCTGCTTTCTTCTAAGCGCTTCTTTATCATTTATAAAATCCAATGCATTGATCTGAGTTTCAACTTCCGCTTTAAGATCCAAAAAGCCCTTTCTATAGAAAACTTCTCCACCCACAGTATGCCCGGGACCTCTTTGCTCCATAAATTCTGTAAAAATGCCGGCTCCGTAGCACTTTTTCCATTCTTCTCCAAGATTATTCAGCATTTTGCTTCTAAGAGCACGTTTTTCCCAAAATGGAATGATCTCTTCTTCCTGAATTTTTCTGTCATTATCATTTACCTTAAAGAAAATAATATCTCTGGAGTCCATAACATGCATATCTTCCAGGGTATGGCAACAAAGCTCAGGAAATGTAGGTGCTGCCTGAGGAGAATCTCCTTTTTCACCTACTATCAGTTCATGGTCATTGATACACAGACTTCTGTTCTCCATAAAATGCTTGAATGCAAGCGCTCTCAGCTCCGGAACCGAAACTGTGCCCTCATACATCTTATAAGCATCTGTAATCAATTTTGCACGCTCGATGTAAATATGCGGAACCGCTTCAACACTCTGCTTTCTAAGACTTTTAATTCTTTCGTTCATTCCTCTGTTTTCCATTTTAACCTCCAATTTTTACAGGTATATTTTTCCGTTCAAAAATATTTTTAATCTCCAGCATGCGTTCTTCGCCCGGAGCAGAAAAATCCGTTCCCTCGTACTCCATATCAATACGATCATACTTCCCTTGACCGATCGCATGATAAGGCAGTAAACTCACCATCGTAATATTCATATCCTTGATAAAATCTGCAATTCCATTGATATTCTCATCATCGCTGTTGACCCCTTCGATCACAGGGATTCGAATATGAATTTTTCCATTTTTATCATTTAGCTTCTTTAGATTATCTAAAATAAGTACATTATCCTTACCGGTTAATAATCGATGTTTGTCAGGATCAATATGTTTAATGTCATACAAGAAAGTATCTACATAAGGTAAAATTTTTTCAAAACGTTCAAAACTTGAATATCCACAGGTATCAATGTTCACATTATAACCCATACGATCACATCTTTTCAGGATCTGTAAGATAAAATTGATGTCCTGGGTCATCACCTCTCCGCCTGATAGAGTTACCCCACCATTAGACTGCTCATAGAACATTTTATCTTTTTCAATCTCTTTTATGACCTCATCTACAGAATATAACCTGCCTGCTTTTTCTCTCGCACCGTAGATACAAAAATCAACACAGGTAGCACAAGCATCGCATTTATCTCTGGGAACAGGATAAAATCCATCCTTCTCAACAATGCCTTTTTGTGGGCATTTCATTAAACAGCGCATACAGGAAACACATTTTTCTTTATTATACATGATCTCTGCCCGATATGACTGACTTTCAGGATTATGACACCATTTACATTTGAGCGGACAGCCTTTAAAAAATATAGTAGTTCTGATACCCTCTCCATTATGTATTGAATATTTTTGTATATCTAACAACAAATGTTCCATCGTACTCCCCTGTTTCATTCTTATTGACGTAACACTGTTTTGCAATGTGATTAAGTTTAATTACTCATATCTGCAAATATAGATCGTATCTTCTTTGACTATCACATCAAAACTCTGATTTGCTTCCACAACAAAGCTTCCATGATTTGAAAAACTCTTAAATTCCGACTCACCGGGAAGTTTCACATCCATCTGTCCACTAGCTACAAACATAAATTCCTTTTTGGATGTTGAAAACTTATATTCTCCCGCTTTCATTACGCCTACTGTTTGTTCTCCATCCGAATTTTGCACAGCTATAGATTTTACATTGCCGGAAAAATATTCATTGACCTTAATCATAATGCCTCATTTCTTCATTTTTGTGAATATATTCTCATTGCAATATAATAATATTCCATTTTGATGAATATGTCAAGCTATTGTCAATATAAATATCAAAAATTAAATTATGTTTTTTGCTTTTATATATAATATATTTTTATTGTATTTCCGTTTTGATATATATTATTTAAAATTTCATTTTTGTGAAAAAATCATTCCTGTAAAAATTCCTATTATTTTCTTATAATGTTTAAATGCCTCTCTTATCTATCTTTGCACCGGCTCTTATAAACTCGGATTCTTTTCTTATAACATTTAAATACCTCTCTATCCTATAAGGAATTCACCGCCTCCTGAATTTTCTTCAAACCCTCTTTACGGTCGGCACCGGGCTTAATTTCTCCGACTAAAAAACCATCTTTCATAAATATTACCCGATCCGCCCTTGATGCCACCTGAATATCATGAGTAACCATAAGAATGCTCTTTCCTTCTGCATGCAATGTAGAAAAAAGTTCAAGCACTTCCTGACCTGTTTTTGAATCCAGCGCTCCGGTAGGCTCATCCGCAAAAAGAATCTTCGGATCATTAATAAGTGCACGGCATATTCCGGCACGTTGCAGCTGCCCGCCTGAAGCCTGAGAAATCCTGTTGTCTGCGATTTGCTCAATTCCTATTTTTTTCATAAGTTCCTGTGCCTTAGCGATCAGTTCTTTCTTATTCTTCCTGTAACTTACTGATGGAAGGAGGATATTATCCATGATGCTGAGATTTCGTACCATTTTAGGCAGCTGAAACACAAAGCCGAAAGATTCCCGGCGAAGCTTTGCAGCTTCTTCCTCTTCAAGATGTGTGATTTTTCTTCCTTCAAAGTAAAGTTCTCCGTTATCCGGAGCATCCAGAGAGGATAAAATATTTAGTAATGTAGATTTTCCCGAACCTGACTTGCCCATAATTGATACAAATTCCCCCTCTTTAAGTTCAATATCAACTCCTTTTAACACCTTTGTTTTAAGTACTGCATTATCATAACTTTTTTCCAGATTTATTCCTTTTAAAATCATTCTGCTCATTCCTCCTTTAAAAACTCGGCAATATTCATTCTGCTTAATCCTTTTACTCCAATGATTGTAGCAAAAACAGCAGATAACAGCATTGCGAAAGGAACCAAAAAATATGTAAAGATCGGATTTCTGACAAAATGCACACCGCTAACTCCGATAAGAGAAAGAATCTTTCCTGTCAATCGATCGCCTACACTCAAAACCAGAAGGTTCCCTGCTAAAATACCCGCACTTAAGCTAAAAACCGTTTTTGCCATATACTGTAAATATAAACTCCTATTGCTAAAACCGATTGATTTCAAAATAGCATTCTGTCCTCTATCCTTTAAATACATCATCCTGACAAACAGACTTACAATCAGGAAAACCAGAAAAAGACAGGCAGCTAATGCTACTTTGGTAATATTTTCTACCATCACAATCGTATTTCCGAATATCTGTTTTAGATAAGTCTCAGTATCTGCAAATCTGGCAAAAGAATATCGCTGTGTATAATCCTCCATAAAATCTCTGACAGAGGAGCTCTCATGTAGCCTTATAGGAATCACTGTCCACACGGTATCACCTTCGTCAATACGAAAGTTTGTTTTTGCAGTCTTACCCCCGTTTGTCAGGTCCGAAAAAATCCCCGATACTCTCAGCACTCTTTCTTCATTTCCAATCAGGAGAGTAATGCTGTCCCCTTCTTTCTTTGACAATTCATCAGATGCCAGCTTCGATAATGCTATTTCATAATCACTTAATGGAGCCTTTCCCGAAATATATCTTATCGGAAAACTGCTTTGTTTGCCGGAATCAATCCACAGTTTTTGCCTCGTTCCTTCCTCTGTCCTGTAATCGACCAGCTTTCCTGTGTAAAGTTCAAATTTATCTACGGCAGGGTCTTTCTCCAAATCCTTAAGCAGTGCTTGCAGTGCCTCTTCATTTTTTGCAGTCTCAGATATATCTATTCGTATATCATAAACTCCTACACCCAGGTAGTTTACAAAATTCTTATCCGATATAGTCGAATATATTGACATCGGAATTGTCAGAATAAATACTGAAAGCACAAAAACCGAAACCAGTGTAAAGTACATCTTTTTTCTGGCAAAAAAATCGCTGATTACAAGCTGCAGCATCTTCGGCAAATTCGAAAGAGAGTGTAAAAAAATTTCTTTTTCCTCTACCGCATTCTCATTTAACTTCAAATATTTTAACCTTTTTGAGAGTTTATTCATATAAAGATAAATCACCAGAAATATAAGTGCACTTAGGATAAACGCAGCCGCATAGCTTAATCCGCTTTCCTGCGTCTCTCCGAAAAACATCTTCATATTTGCAAGAAAGGGACGCTTTAGCAGAAATGAGAGAAAGAATCCCGCTATCGAAGATATCCCTGCTATGAAAAGATATTTTGCCAGAAATAACAGCCTGATCTCTGCCGGAGATATACCGATTGCTTTTAGTACGGCAAGTTCCCTGTAATCCTCTTCAAGCTTAGCCAAAAGAGTAAAACGTATACATAAGAGCGAAATCCCTATAATAAGCATACCTATTAAAAGCAAGGCAATGATCGTAATACCATCTGAAAAAGCATTTACAATTTTGAACAGGCGATAACTTAAAAAAGGCGGTCCGTTTGATTCTAATCCTGATTCAGCATAAGCGGCTTCAATCTTTGAAGAATCCTTTAAATCATGCAAACGAAACTCTATCAAATACTCCGGATTTCCCAATGCTTTAATGGAGCTATAATCCTCCTCATTGATTATAAAACGCTTGGAAATGGATATTGATGAATTCATCTGGGAATCTCTTACAAAACCCGTTACTTTAAGCCTGTGATCTCGAATACTGAGAATATCTCCCTCCTTGACAAGTCCTGCACTTTGATAGAATATAGGAACATATACCTCTCCGATTTTCGGATTAATCTTGTTTCCTTTCAGATCCAGCAAATAATCAAACTTCGGACTTTGCACCGAAAAACCGTTATCATATACAAAATCTTTCAATGAAACTCCGTTAAAAGCAAGGAGAGATTGATCTATATTTAAAAATTCCAGAATCTGATATTCCTCAATCTCAGGATGAGATTCCACAAATAATTTCATTCGCTCCATATTTATCTCTCCGGTATGCATCTGTAAAAGATGAGGAGTCTCTGCTTTTTCAAGCAAGCTATGAATAGAGTCATTTAAGCGAATCGTAAGCTGACCTGCCACTGCCAAAAACGCAACTGACAGGATAATGAAAAATGCAATATTAAAACTTTGCAGACGATTATACTTTATATCATTTTTAAGCAGCGTCCAATACATGCTCTTCCTCCAATTTTCTAATTTCATTCCTGCATGGCAAAGTCAAGGCTATAATCATAAGGAAAGCACCTGCAAGAATAATCATAAGTGCAGCACTTCTCCCCTCGCCTCTGCCGATTAACGCCAGAACCGCCCTTGCAATACCGCCTTCCTTTTGTATAAAAGGATTTATAATAAAATCAACGAGCACTCCTGTCAGGGCGTATGCGGCTACATAACCCACCTGAGAAATAAGACCTATAAGTCCCCATGCTTTTCCCTGATGAACTGACGGAACAGTAACTCTTACCAGATAATCCATCGCCGTATTTGCAAACGGCAGGCTCAAAAAAAGACAAAACCCGAAAAGACAGACCATGATCTTATTCTCTCTCCATGCAAATGCAGCCATAAAAAATCCCATTCCAAACAGAGCAAACTGCAAAATATACGTCAAATCTTTTTTTATACTCACCCTGCCTAAAATTAATCCGCCTGCCAACATTCCGAAAGCTGAAATCGTAGTTGCAAATCCTGCGAAAGATTCTCCACCAAAGGACAAAAGCATCGGTATCATAAGAGTCTGAACTGTCCCCAGACAAAAGGAAACCAAAATGCCCAGCATAACCAGAACCCAGAGTCCCTTTTTATCATAAATAATATGAAAACCGAATTTCAAATCTTCCCCCAGTTTAGCTTCCACAGGACGACATACTCCCTTCATTTCCTTTCTTACAGCATAGGTAACCGGTAAAGTAATCAGTATGGTTAGAATGTCAAGAAAAAGGATCGAACGGATGCCTGCAATGCTTAAAACTAGTCCTGAAAGCACCGGTGAAAGCAGATAGCGTGAAGCCGGTATCAGCTGCACCATTCCACTCGCTTTTGTATATTCCTCTTTTTCCAGCAGATCTGATATCGTAGAACGAAATGACGGCTCCACCAGAGAAGAAAATCCTGAACTTATCGCCGCTCCAAGAAGTATTCCTCCAATTAGAAATGTTTCATGCAGAAACTGCAAAGAAAACAGTATACACAGCAAACCTGTAATGGATAATCCGTCTCCCATAAGCATCAACAGCCTGCGGTCATGACGATCTGCCAAAACACCTGCAAACGGGGAAAAAAGAAGCCCCGGAAGAAAACCTGCCAGAATCATTAATCCGGTCATACTGCTCATCCCTGTTTTTTGATAAATAAAAATACCAAGTGCAAAAGAACTCATACCCGAGCCGCTTGCCGAAATAAGGCTGGCTCCCCATAATAATAAAAATTTCTTATATCCGTTACTCATCTTATCCACCTCACTTTTAATATCAGGACAATACCTTTAATCTGTCGAAACTCCCCTCTTTTGCCCCCAGCATTCGCTCTATATTGTATAAAAGGCTCTCCGTCCGGCGTTCTAAATCCTTTTTATCCATATTTTCATAATGTACATCTATAAATCCTATGATCATAACCAAAATCAGCTCCGCACTCTCATAAGGAAAAGCATTGTGAAATATACCTTCTTCCACACCCTCTTTGATAATATCCCCCAGTATAGGAGTGATTTTTTGAATGAAGGATATGTTGCTCTTTTCATGAAAAAGTGCATTCTGAGGTTGATTCATATAATCAATCATCAAATTCCCGCCGGATAAACGCTTCATACTCGTACTTGAAAACAATGCAAAAATCTTTTCATATACGGGCAGTTCTTTCTTCAAAACAATACTTTGTGCCTCTTCTACTATTTTTTTTGCAGAACGCTCTATAATCGCATCCATAATTGCCTCTTTAGATTCAAAATGATAATACAGAGTGCCCCTCGCAATATCCAATTTACTTAAAATATCACTAATTGAAGTATTATCATATCCCTTTTCCAGAAAAAGAGAGAATGAAATATCCAAAATCTGTTCTTTTTTATTCTTCATAAGTTTTCCTCCTTTTTAGACTGACAGTCGGTCTGTTTTTTATATTGTAACAGGAATAAAAAAATTTGTCAACTGAATTTGAGCATAAATAAAAACCTGCCGGGCGGATAGTTAAAATCCGCCTGACAGGCTCCTTTTTTGTATTAAATTATTCCTTCTTTTTTAAGCTCTTCAAGCTCAGCATCGGACAGACCGTAGATTTCCTTATTATGTTGCCCAAGCATCGGAGCAGGTGTATCTACGCTTCCGGGGGTTGCACTTAATTTTATCGGGCATCCCTGAAAATACATATCACCTATTAAGGGATGCTCCATATGCACCATCATCTCTCTCTCCTGAAACTGCGGATGCTCTATCGCCTCCTTCATATCAAGTACGGGACCGCATGGAATGCCGACTTTATCAAACATTTCCTCAATATCTCTCTTTTTATGCTTTTTAACCCATTGCACTATAATATCATGCAGTCCGTCATTGTAATTTTTTACTCTAAGGTCATTTGTACAGTATTTAGGATGCTGTACAAGATCACTGCGTCCTATAACATCACAAAATACCTTAAAAAGCTTGTCATTCCCGACTCCAAGTGCCACATAACCGTCTTCTGCCTCATAAATATTAAACGGTGCTATAGTAAGATCTATATTTCCTTGTCTTTGAGGTATTGTACCTGAAAGAGTTGTTGTAACTATAGCATTTTCAAGTAAAGTAAATATAGTATCCGCCATAGCCACGTCTACATGCTGCCCCTTACCGGTAACACTTCTTCTGTACAGTGCCATTAAAACACCTACACATAGGTATATACCTGTAACATTATCGGCTATTGAAGCACCCACTTTTACCGGTGGAGTATCCGGGTAGCCTGTGATATTTACCATGCCTGCAAGCGACTGTGCCACGATATCATAACAAGGTCTGTGTGATAAAGGACCATACTGCCCAAATCCGGTTCCTGAGGCATATATAATGCCGGGATTTATTTTCTTTAATGTTTCATAGTCTACCTTAAGTTTTTTAGTAACACCCGGTCTAAAATTTTCAACAACAATATCAGCCTCTTTTACAAGCTTATAAAATATTTCTCTGCCTTTATCCGATTTAAGATTAATAGTACAGCCCTTTTTATTGCGGTTAAGAAATGCATAAAATCCGCTTTCATTTGTCTTTTCATCTATAGGAGGCCAAAATCTGCACTGTTCCCCGCCTATAGGTTCAAACTTTATTACTTCGGCTCCGTTATCTCCAAGTAATGTGGTACAAAACGGACCGTTATATGCATGTGTCAAATCAAGTACCCTTATTCCTGAAAGTGCTTTATTACCTGATTTCCTATCCAGTTTTTTTTTAGGTATCTCATATTCAAATATGGCAAGAGTTGAAAGCGGAGGATCCTCAAGTACATCTATAGAACTTGCAAATTTCGGCTTTTCAGGAATTTGTGCAACTTTAAATGAACGAACCTCTATCAGTGTTTTTTCATCTTCTTCCTTCAGTATACGTGCCCTTATTTCAATATAATCTCCTGCAAAACACGGTACAAAAAGCCTTATTTTTTTTACTTTAGAGCATCTTCCTGTATTTTTATATACCTTTGCCATAAGCCTGTCGGCTGCATCTTCTAAAAGGGTTATAGATCTTGCACCATTTACAACACCTCCCCCATAAAATGCATCTCTGGTTGACATACGGTACCTCATAGTAATTTCATGCATATTACCTTTCCTCATCTTTCATCAATTATATTTACATATTAAGCAAACATTCGCAATCTTCTCTACATCTAGATCGATTCAACTTCTCTCCATGGATCCTTTACCATTCCGAAAGGCTGCTCTCCCCTCTGTACCTCTTTTTTTACAACCAGTACCACAGTGCCTTCCGTTATAAGTTTAGGCTCGTCAAAATAATACATATCACCGGGATTTGCATCTTTAACCCCCATCCTTGAAGCTAAAGTTGCAACCTTATATGTTTTTACCCTGCATGTCCTTGAAGTATTCCCTGCTTTTATAAGCTCCGCACTGAAATCAAGCTGATCTCCAACATACGCATCTTCATAAAGTTCAACATCTGTGTATCCAAGACAGAGAGACTCATCTCCGTCATTAAGTATCATAAGTTCCGTTTCAGCATCACCTATAAAATCAAACTGCCTGCCGAAAGGTATTACACCGTCAGGACTGTTTGCATCCGCCGTTGTCATTTTATAACTGAGTAATGCCTTTTTTCTTGTACTCATAGATTCCTCCAAAAATATTTTAATTCCTATCCAAATTTAAAACCGCATTTAAAAGTACTTCCGCTCCCTTTACACACTGCTCTAAAGACGTAAATTCTTCCTCACAATGCGAATGACCGTCTTTTGACGGAACAAAAATCATAGTTGTCGGCATCATATAAGAAGCAAACTGAGCATCATGACCTGCTCCCGAATTTATTTTTTGATTTTTATATCCAAGTTCATCAACCGCTTCCTGAACATAGCCTACAAGTTTTTTATTGAAATAAACTGTATCTCTTGTCCATGCCACTTCACTTTCTATACGGCATTTTGCCAATTCTTCCGGAAGATTCTTTATAGCCTTTACAACCCCTTCTATCACTTTAGGATCTTCATGTCTTGCATCAAGTGAAAACTCCACCATATCGGGTATTACTGTATGTACATTCGGATGACAGAGTATCTCTCCTGTAGTATAAACAAGATCGGGGGCAAGCTTGTCAAGCTCATTGTGAAGCTGCTGTATAGCCAGTGCAGCTGCATATAAAGCATCTTTCCTGTATTTCATAGGAGTTGTTCCTGCATGATCCGACTGACCGAAAGCTCTTATACGGTAATTTACCATGCCGAGCACACAGGTAACTACACCTATATCATTGCCTGCAGCTTCAAGTATAGGTCCCTGCTCTATATGAAGCTCAAACATTGCCGAATACTCTTTTGGATTAAGCCTGTTTTTTTTATCACCTTTATACTTATTCTTATCAAGCATTTCACCGAAAGTAACCGTTTTATCAAGTACCGACTTTGAGAGCAGCATATTTTCATGTTTAAAATTTTTCCTTATATTCTCAGGCAGATAATCATAGCAAATTACACCTGACGACATCATTGCCGGAGGATAAAGAGAGCCCTCCTCATTAGTCCATATCATTGCAGTAATATTATGTTTATGAGGAATTTTTTCATCAGCTATGGTTTCGAGTGCTTCCATTGCAGACATCACTCCCAGTATTCCGTCGTAATTTCCTCCGTTTCTGACCGAATCACAGTGAGATGCCATAACTATACCCGGCAGATTTGGACTGCTTCCCTTAATTGTGGCATACATATTTGCCATATCATCGGTTTTAATTTCCGCACCTATTACCTTCATTCTTTTTACAAATTCATCTCTCGCCTGAAGATCTTCCTGAGAAAGTGTATAGCGTGTAACTCCTCCATGACCCGCATCTCCATACTTACTCATTGTTTTAATCTTATCTTCCATTCTTTGTTTACTGCATTTATACATAATTACCTCCTTAAATATTTTAATTGTTATTTACTAAACCTCTTTCTAAAATATTCAAAAAATTGTTTTATAAATTCCTTTAAGAGTTGAAATAAGATCAAGGACACTATTATGCCGCTTGCAAGTGCTCCTGCAATTAAAAGTGATTGTATACCGTAAAAAGCAAATCTTTCCCTTTGATTTTTTAACGCACAGTGCATGGTTGTATAAAGTGAAAATCCTGGAATAAGAGGTATAAAACCTACAGCCAAAAATACTGTCGCAGGCTTTTTTTTAAGTCTTGCAAAAACTTCAGCATACAGACCTAAAAACAAAGCGGCAAAAAAATACCTTATCCCCTCTCCTTTAAAATATATTGCCGCCGTCAGATATACCCCCCATGAAAGCATACCGCCAAGCGAAGACCACAACATACTGGATCCTTTCAGATTAAAAACAAGTGCAAATCCCAATGCTCCAAAGAATGCAGCTGCAAGCTGTATTATCTCTCTCATTACAGACCTCTGCCCAATTATTTAAAAATAGTGAAATTAAGTATTCCAAGTCCGCTTTAACACCTGCTCATACCTATAAAATCAGTTTCCCTATGGACATTCCAAGTGCTACCGCAATACTTAATAAAACGGATTCCGTAAAACGTACAAAACCGGATATAATATTTCCTGAAAAGAGATCTCTAAAAGAATTTGTAATCATAAGCCCGGGTATAAGAACCATTATATTTCCTATACTTATATTTTCAGCTGACTCTCCTATGTTAAATTTTACAAATAATACAGCAAGTATCCCCGCCGCTCCGGCACACACACAGGAACTTAAAAATTTATTCATCTTCAGTTTTTTCAGCACTGTTTCATATGCATGCATCATAAAACCTATAATACAGGCAGATACCGCTTCAGCGGTACTGCCCCCGAAAAATATCGTAAATGCGGCTGAAATCATGCCATATCCTATAAATGTCCTGACAAATGAAGCCCCATTTAATTTATTTATGCTTTTAATATCATCTTTTATAGACTTAATATCAGGCTTTATTCTGCATATATTTCTTGAAAGACTGTTTAGGTATTCCAGCTTATATAAATCATACTTAAATGATTCTATTCTCCTGCTCTGAGTTATATATCCCTCATTTTCACAGTAAATAGTAACCAGTATTACATACGGTATTGAAAAGACATTAATCTCCTTTGCACCGTAAGCCTTACAAATCCTGCTTATAGAATCTTCCACTCTGCTGATTTCAGCACCGTTTACAAGCATTTCAGCCCCTATATCCAGTGCATATGACAATAAAAGTTTCCCTGTATCGTCAGATAATTTCACACAGTATTCATCATCCATAAATTATCATTTTTTAGGAACTCTCTTTACAAATTTTCCCATGCCAGGTTTTCCGGTAAATTCGCCGTTATCATAAACAAGATTGCCCCTTAAATAGGTCTGTACCGGATAACCGTGGAATTTCTTCCCTTCCCAGATAGTATGGTCATAATCGGAATGCATGTTTTTTACGCTTACTGTAAAGTCCTTATTCTTATCATATATTACTATGTCTGCATCCTTACCTACTCTGAGTTCTCCTTTCTGACTGCATCCGAAGATCTTTGCCGGATTTGTAGAGCAGAGGGCTACCGCCTGTGAAAAGGTGATCTTGCCTTTATTTGCCGCATCAAGCATATACGGATAAAGGTTTTCAACACCTGCACAGCCATTCGGTATTTTGGTAAAATCATCCTTACCCCAGTCTTTTTCATAACTCTGGAAAGGACAGTGATCTGTTGCGACAGTATCTATGAGATCGGCTTTTATAGCCTGCCAAAGTGCATCCTGACTTTCCTGACCTTTCATAGGAGGTGAGCATACAAAATTGCGTCCGTCCTCTCTTTTATATACATCACATGTAAATTCAAGATACTGCGGGCAGGTTTCTATATAAACCTCGGCACCTTCTCTTTTCGCCTGGATACATGCCTCAAGCCCCTCTTTATCAGCCATATGCACTACATATAAAGGACCGTTAAGATGCTTTGCCCAATGAACGGCACGTCTGTCAGCCTCGGCTTCCACAAATTCAGGCCTGCTTAAATAATGATACCATGCTCCGGTTTTACCTTCCTTTAAAAACTGTTCTGTATACATATCTATAAGATCGGGATTTTCGGCATGTATATTTACAAGTGCACCAAGCTCTCTTGCTCTTAAAAGCAGTCTTGCAAGAGTTCCGTCATCAACCATCATATTTTCTTTTTTATAAACCAGAAAACACTTAAAGCTTGTAATACCCTCTTCAACCGCTTTTTCCATCTCCTTAAGTATCGCACCGTCATTAAGATTGGTTATACAGCAATGCGAAGCCCAATCTATACAGGCATCTTTTTCAAGAATTTCCTTTTTTGAATTAATAAGATCCATTATTGTGCCGCCGGCTCTTTGAACAGGATAGTCAAAAAGTGTGGTTACGCCTCCGCATGCGGCAGCTCTTGTGCCTGAAAGATAACTATCAGCAGATACCGTTCCTCCAAACGGCATCTGAAGATGTGTATGTACATCCATTGCTCCGGGAAGAACCAGCATTCCTGAAGCATCAACTGTTTTATCCGCTTCGCCTTCTATATTGAGTCCCATTTCAACTATCTTTTCATCTTTAACTGCTATATCACATTTATACATGCCTTCAGTTGTAACCACTATTCCGTTTTTGATAATCAAATTATAATGTTTCATTTTTTAGCCTTCCTTTCATCAATAAATAATTATTTAAATATACAGGCAGTTTCCACTTTAATTACGAACTTACCTATAAATAACTCTCTTTAAGTAAAATATCATGTTTTGACTCGCTATCTTTCATAACCAGTTTTCCTGGCATTATACAGTTCATAACAGGACATACATTCAGACAGAGATGACAGCCTACACATTTTTCCTCATCAATTTCAGGTCTTCTTCTCTCATCATCAAATATTATTGCCTGATGCCCCCCGTCAAAACATGAAACATAACATCTTTTACAGCCCGTGCATTTTCCTCATTCACTTTTACAAGTATCTTATATGTTCTGTCAAGTTCATCGGCACCCACTATACTGTCAAGCGCTTTTCCGACTATATCCTCAACCTTTTTTATCCCGTAATCTTCCATATAAAATGACAAACCGCTTATCATATCTTCAACTATACGATAGCCATACTGCATTATGGCAGTCGTTACCTGGATATTTGAGGCACCAAGTAATAAAAACTCCACACAATCACGCCAGGTTTCTATCCCTCCTATACCTGTTAAAGGTATTGACTTAAGAAGCGGATCATGCTTTAAATCCGATATAAATCTAAGTGCTATCGGTTTTACCGCCGCTCCCGAATAACCTGACACCGAAGATTTTCCGTTTACCACCGGCATACCTATATTCAAATCCAGATCAATATTAGTAATTGATTTAACGGTGTTTATTGCCGCTATTCCCTTTGCACCGCCTTCAATCGCCGCCCTGGCAGGTATCTCCATATTTCCTATATTCGGAGTCATTTTAGCTATTACAGGCAGAGTCGTATTTGCAGACACAACTTCACAATAGTGTTTTACAAGTTCGGGACTTTGCCCTACATCGGAACCCATAGTAGATGAGGTCATCTGCGGGCATGAAAAATTACATTCTATCATATCGGAACCGGCTTTTTGCGCCTCTTTTGCAAGCACTGCCCATTCGTCATCATTGCTTCCCATTATACTGGCTACAATAACCTTTTCAGGAAAATCTTTCTTAAGCCTTTTTATATATCCGAAATTCACTTCGTTAGGTTTATCGGATGTCATCTCCATATTTTTAAAACCTGTCCACGGAGTATTTTCTTTTGAAGCTATATCAAATCTTGGTGAACATTCATTTGGAATAAATACACTTATTGTTTTATAAAAAATACCTCCCCAACCACATTCAAGTGCCTTTGCACACATTTCATAATTGCTGCCCACAGGAGAAGATGACAGGAAAAAAGGATTTTCACAATGAACTCCTAAAAAATCTATTGATAAGTCTCTTTTTAAAGTCATACTTTACCTCCTGTTTTACATAAGCTGTCTAAGGATTTGAAATAATTAAGAATTTTTACTGCCGAAGCTTTTCCTTGGGCTACAGCCTCAACTACTGTAGCTCCTGAACTGTGAGCCGCATCGCCGCCTATAAAAATATTTTCTTTTTCTTTAATATCCTTAAATTCACTTACCTGCTCCTGACCTATAGCAAAAATAATGTGCTGTGCATTAAGTAAAAGTTCTGAATATCCATCTCTCCCCCTAAACCTTATGCCTTTTACTCTCCCTTCACTGCCTTTTATTTCTTCAGGTATAAAATTCGTTATTACCGGGATTCCCATTGACTGTACAAATTTAAGCTCATCTATATCCGCAGGTGCCTCTTCTATACTTCTTCTGTAAACTATTACAGCATTTTTGGCACCGAGCTGTTTTGCAGTACTTACACAATCCATAGCCACATTACCTCCGCCTATAACCACCACATCATCATTAAGCACTACCGATTTCGTATTACTTCTTGCCCTCTCTAAAAAGTCAAGTGCATACTCAACACCGCTAAATTCCTTTCCTTTTATATCAGGTTTTTTCGAGGACCAAAGTCCTATACCTATAAAAATCGCATCAAACTTATCTTTCAGGCTGTCAATGTTTTCCTTAGATATCTTTTCACCGAAATGAAATTTTACTCCAAGTCTTTTAATAAGCTCTATATCATGGTCAACAACTCTTTGGGGAAGTCTTGTCGGTGTAATTCCATGACTTAAAATACCTCCTGCAGAAGCTTTGCATTCATATATCTCTACACTTACCCCCTCAGCCGCAAGCTGTCTTGCACATGAAAGTGAAGCGGGTCCTGAACCTATACAGGCAACTTTCTTACCGCATAAGGGTTTTGCTTTGATAAAGTCCATCTTTCCCCGTTCTTCCTCTTCTATAAGAAATCTCTGAAGACTTCCTATTTTTATAGGTCTGTCAATTCCCACCCTGCTGCATGCTTTTTCACAAAGCCTGTCATATGGGCATATCCATGCACAGCATCCGCCCAGCGGATTGTTTTCACGTATCGTTTCTGCCGCCCCCTTTATATTTTTAAAGCGCAATGACCTTATAAACTTTGCAGGGTTTGTTGAAGCAGGACAATCCCGACTGCATGGAGCATCTTCACATAAAAGGCATCTTGAAGCTTCTTCCATAGCAGTTCTGTAATTAAAGCCCGTTTCAGCCTCCCGGGCATATGCTTTTTTAACAATATCGCTCATATTTTTATTCCTTCCTCTTACCGTCTATGGTTCAAATATCAATCTTTAAGTATTTTTGCAATTATCCAGTCTTTTTTATTACTTCCCCTGTTTCTCTTTTCAAAGATACTTTTATAAATAAATCTTCCTAAATAATCGCTTCCGACACCAACCAAATTTCCAAACAGCAGGCATATTAAAAGCATTTTCCAATTACCTCCTGAAGCAAATGTCGAAAACCCTCCTATAAATGTGCATGGCACAAATTTTGTAAGATCACAATGTGCAAGATAACATATTACACCTGTAAAAAAGCCTGTACATATCCCGCTAAAAAGCGGTCCGTCCGATATAAGACTTCCAAGCATAATTACAATGCAGCCTATAAGCACTCCTGCATAATTACTGACCATAGATCTTATAAAACCGTTCTTTCCGCCGCCTGCAGTAAAATATGAGGTGCATCCGGCAAAACCTACCCAGCTTACAATAAGCGGTCCTGCATAGGCGGTGCTTATACCTGTCCATGTCCCTGCAACAATTGCACTTCCGACTGCTATTGAAAAAATATAGCCTGCATCCATGATTTATCCTCCTTTCCGTAAATGTAAAGCTTTAAGTCTAAAACCTTTTATATTTCACCTGATTCTTGAGCATAGAACTAAAGTAAAATATAAGATTTTATAACTTTGTTATAAATATATTTTAGAGCATACAGGAAATGGCAAGTCAATACGGGCAGTCTTAAAATTCAATAAAAAAAGAGGGTAATTAAACATTACCCTCCCATTTGTTTATAAAACAAATCTTTATTTTTACAAAAAAACTATTATATACCCATATATTTACACAAAAACACTATTAATAATACTAGATTTTTATAAATACCTTTGATATTTTTTTATTATTCTTACCAAGTCTTACTTTATCAAACTCTCCACCTGGTGAAGTGTTTTGTGAAATTACAGTATAAATTTTTTTATATGATTTTTTCTTATCGCTTTTTTCCTATTGCTTCTTTACAGGTATAATAATCTTTGTTATATGCATCATATTATTCCCTATATCTACCGGAGAAACTATAAATTCTTCAGTGGAATGTCCTGCTATACTATAACCTTTCCTATCTATCCATCTTTTTAATGCCAGATAGGACTTAAATATATCTTTATAATCGCCTGCATGAACTAAAGTCGCAGCCTCAAATCCCCCGAACTTATGAACATTATCCATATCCTTACATTTGTTTTCAACCTGTATGGCAAATTCCACTTCACAGTCTTTTTGAAAAAATTGACCGAAAATTTCAGAATTATACGTTACAAAAATAGAACCGCATACACTTAGCTTCTCATTCCTTACATCTTCAATAATCTGTATCCAATTTTCAAGGTTTACATCTTCATTTCTATAAGAATACATAATTTTCCGTCTGCTGTATAAAAATATCTCAGGTCTTTTTTCAATTGTTATTCTCTCTTCCGGATCCGAATCAATACTAAAGTATTTTTTTCCTGATAAAATATTCCTTAAAAATATCTCCGCCTCATTATGCTTGCGCTTTAATTCTTCAATTTCCTCACGCAGTCTGCCAAGCCTGATTTTCAGTATATATTCCATATGATCAAGTTTATTTTCTTTTAATATCTCTTTTATTTCGTTTAATGAAAATCCTAAAAATCTAAGCCGTTTTATAATAAAAACTGCCCTAAGTTGTTCTCTGCTATAGTAGCGATAATGGCTGCCTTCTTTTCTAAGACTTGGTACTAAAACATCAATCTTATCATAATAACGAAGCGTTTTTACAGGAATTCTGCAGAGAGAGGACGTGTTCCCTATGGAATAGTACTTTTCTTTCATCATATCTTTCCTCCTGATATAATAAACAAACTCTCTTTAATGCTCTAAGTAATGTTAATCCTATAAATATTTCTATATACTTTTATTCCTCTTATACATTATACCAATAAAAATGTTTTTTACAAACTACCTTTTAAACAAATTTATTTTATAATCTTATATATATATGTTAAAAATTAACAATTAACAACCAATCGCAATTTATATTCAGACAAATCAAAATTTTACAGTTTCTGAGTCTTATTCAGCAGTTCAAGCCTCACCTTATCCACCCTCGCCTTATCCATCTTTTCAACAGTCAGGCTTACATCTCCTACCTTTATACCTTCCCTGACCTTGGGAATATGTTCAAGCTGTCCCATAACAAACCCTCCTATCGACTCATAATCATCAAGGCACAGGTTTGTTCCCAGTCTTTCATTGATTTCATCAAGCTTTACAAAGCCGTCAAGCATATATATGCCTTCTCCCAGCTTCTTAAAACTGTCCTCCTCGTCAGTATCATATTCATCCCTTATCTCGCCGACTATCTCCTCAAGTATATCCTCCATTGTAACCATGCCGGCAGTTATCCCGTATTCATCAAGAACCACGGCAAGATTGCTGTATGATTTTTTCATCTGCAGTAAAAGCTCCGACAACTTTTTATATTCATAAGTAAAAAGAGGCTTTCTCATATAATCCTTTATATAAAAATCCTCACTTTTATCATAAAGCAGCAGATCCTTTATATTTATTATACCTACTACATTGTCGGTACTGCCCTCATATACAGGCAGTCGTGTATACCTCTCCTGCCTGTATATTTCTATAATCTCATCATATCCTGCATTTATATCTATAAATACCATGTCTATGCGCTGAACCATCACATCCTTTGCAAGCACTCCGGCAAAATCAAAAACATTATTTATAATATTTCTTTCTTCATTTTCAATCACTCCCTCTTCATGACTTACATTGACTATGGTCCTAAGTTCATCTTCAGTCATGGCTTCATTATTTTTTTTAACGTCAATTCCAAAAGCCTTTAATACCGCACTTGCAGCAATATTTACCGCAGCAATTACAGGTGTAAGTACAAATATAAGCCCGTATACAGGTGCGGCATATATAAGTACAAGCACTTCAGCATTTTTTGTTGCAAAACTCTTAGGTGCTATCTCGCCGAATATAAGCACTAAAAATGTAAGTATTCCCGTTGCTGCACCTATTGAAGCATTGCCGAACAGTTTTATAGTAATAGCGGTTAGAAGTGCCGAGGCTGAAAGATTTACTATATTATTGCCTATAAGCACCGCTGAAAGCATTTTTTCAGGCTTTTTCATTATCTTAAGTACAAGAACCGCATTTGTATTTCCCTTTGAGGCAAGGGTACGAAGCTTTATGTGGTTTGAACTTGTAAATGCCGTCTCCGCCGATGAAAAAAAGCCTGAAAGACCTAAAAGTATTATAAGTATAACTATATGCCAAATCGTATGATTATCCAAATCAGCTCCTATGTCTATATCTTTACAGCTGCATGCAGCATACTTCCAAGCAGTATATATACATCAGCCATATTAAATACTATTCTCTTTAATACTGAAACATTTATATTAATATAATCAACAACATAGCCTCTCTTGAACCTGTCATAAATATTGCTTAGTGCACCTGCTACAATAAGGCTTAATGATATATTATGCAAAAATCCTTTTTTAAGTTTAATTCCTTTGTAAAGGCAATTCATTATATGAATTGTTATAAGTACCGGAAGATATTTCACTATACCGCTGCCCTCAAATATTCCCATTGAAAAACCTTTATTCCGGCAGCTGTAAATCAGGATTTTTTCATTTTTAAATAATTCGTGATTCTTTTTAATATTATTTTTTTTAATATTATTTTCTTTGATAATATCTTCTTTAATATTATTTTTTTTATATGTCTTTTTATTTTTAAAATGTCCGATACAGGGTATTTTAAAAGGTTTAGGCAGGCTTTTTTGAGGCAGCCTTTCAATCCTGTTTTTTACAAGAATATCGACACCTGATAATAACACTGCTATTATATAGTATAGCAGCTGTTCACAATGATTAGTTTTTTGCATGTATACTTCTGCCTTCATCTATTCTCATGCTTATGCCGGGACCGCCTTTTTTCTCAAGATATGCACCCGTTATTACCACCTTGCCTATATTCGGATCTTTAGGTATCTCATACATTATATCAAGCATAAACTCCTCTATTATTGAACGCAGTGCTCTTGCTCCCGTATTTTTCTTTATAGCTTCATGTGCTATCCACTCAAGTGCATCATCGTCAAACTCAAGCTTTACACCGTCAAGCTCAAGCAGCCTTATATATTGTTTTAATATAGCATTTTTAGGTTCTTTTAATACCTTTACAAGATCCTCTTTTTTAAGTTTTGCCAAAGTTACAAGTATAGGAAGTCTTCCTAAAAACTCGGGTATCATACCGAATTTTCTTATGTCATCATTTGAGGCATATTTTAATATGTCTTCATTATCATATTTGTCTTTAAGCTCTGAGTTAAAACCCATAAGACTTTTTTTATTAAGTCTTTCCTTTATTATATCTTCAAGATCCGGAAAAGCTCCTCCGCATATAAACAGTATATTATCAGTATTTACACTGTAAAGCGGAGACATTGCATTTTTCTGGTTTGAGCCCACAGGCACATCAACTCTGCTGCCTTCAAGAAGTTTTAAAAGCTCCTGCTGTACGCTCTCGCCGCTTACATCTCTTGAACTCGTACTTTTCTTTTTTGCTATTTTATCTATCTCATCTATAAATACTATGCCGCATTGTGCCCTCTCTACATTATTGCCTGCTGCTGCAAGAAGCTTTGAGATTACACTTTCTATATCATCACCTATATATCCCGCTTCTGTAAGTGATGTTGCATCCGCAATCGCAAGCGGCACATTTAAAAGCTTGGCTATGGTTTTTACAAGATAAGTTTTTCCGCTTCCGGTAGGACCTATCATAAGTATATTTGACTTTTCTATCCTGACATTCCCCGATGTCTGTGCCTTTGTGCTTTTTATATTGTCTCCCTCAACCGGACGACTTTTGTCGGCAGTATTTGCCTTCGGTCTTCTCTGTTCAAGAAATACTCGTTTATAATGATTATAAACCGCAACCGCAAGAACTTTTTTTGCCTTATCCTGCCCTATAACATATTCATCAAGCCTCTCTTTAATTATATGTGGTGCAGGCACATCCTTCATACTGAACATAGGAGTCTTAGGACGACTCTTTTTTTAGTTTTTTTCCCTACATTAAAATTCATAAGACCTTCAAAATCCTTTTTTACGCCTTCCATAAAAGGAAAATCTTCAATTCTGGCAAATGTAAATTTTCCATTATTTACCGTATCAACAGTCTTTTGCAGACAGTCATGGCAGAGCTTTACTCCGCCCGGCATATTTACAAGCTTTCCGGCAGTGTCTTCAGGTCTGTGGCACATACTGCATATAACCCTGTCTGTATTATCATCCTGTTTTTTATTGCCTTTATTTGAATCCTTCTTGTCTTTTACATTAATACCTCTGATTCTAAACTTGCTGATATCAAAATCTTTACCGTCAAAATCATTTCCGCTCTTATTCCGGTTATATGTATATTTTTTATAAAATTGCTTTCTGTCCATATTTCTCCTTAAAATTAGTCCGTTAGCCATATATCGTTTTTTATACGGACCGTAGATCCGCATCCGTTATGCCTGATGCTATGTCTGACATTATATCTGTACAGTTAATTCTGTACAGAAAGTTCAAAATTAATCTCCTATCTTATCCATTATATACAGATTTTACAAGTTGTGCAAGTATGCAGCTGTCGTATTATTATAATGTGGCTGCGGTTTTATTTTATAACTCAGCTGTGCTTTTTTCTATATGCCAAGAGAGATGGGGCAGTCCCCATCTCCCGATTTGCCATACTTTTACAGACGGCTCCTAATTATTAACTTCAGTATCCTTTCTGAATCCAAGCTTAACCGTTACCTGCATCTCCTTATATTCGCTTCCTTCAAGTCTTTGTATTGTAAGTTTAACTTCCTCACCGCCTGAGTAATAGGTAAGCTGTTTTTTAAGATCATCCATGCTCCTTATTGTCTGAGCATTTATCTTAGTAATTATATCCTTTTCTCTAAGCTGTGAATTTGCAGCCGCACCGCCCTCAAGTATCTTATAAACATATACGCCTCTGGGCATATCATACGCCTGAGCCATATCTGAATCTATATTCTGTCCACGTATTCCCAGATATCCCTGTTTTGACTCTTCAACCTCGGTTTTAGTCTGTTGATTTGAAAGTTCGTCAATTATTCCCTTTACATCGGATATAGGTATCGCATAACCCATACCCTCAACCTCAGTTGAGGAATATTTTGCCGAGTTGATTCCTATTACATCACCGTCCATATTTATAAGAGCACCTCCTGAGTTTCCTGGATTTATAGCTGCATCAGTCTGCAAAAGACTTTTCTTTACACCGTCTTTTGTCTGTACTTCCCTGTTAAGCGCACTTACTATACCTGCTGTAACCGACTGTCCGTAACCCAGTGCATTGCCTATTGCCACTACGCTCTGACCTACTTTTATACTTCCGGAATCGCCAAGATTCGCTATACTTATCTTGTCAACAGTATCCTGCTTTACATCCGATTTCTTAACCGCAATCACCGCTATATCCGAATCCGCATCACCGCCCTTTATATTTGCAGATACCTCCTGCCCGTCTATAAATACCACACTTAATTTACTTGTATCATCTATAACATGATTATTGGTAACTATAAGATATTCCTCATCATTTTGCCCTATAATTATACCTGAACCGCTTGAAGGAGTTTCATATATCTGCCTTTCTCCAAACCAGCCTGAAGCATCTATCTTTGTAGTTCCGTTTATTGCAACTACAAAAGGCATAGAACGCTCAGCGATAGCTTCAATACCGTTTGACGCTCTTTGTACTGAGCCCGAATCGGCATCAGTATTTCCCGATACCGAATCCTTGGTTTGAATACTTGCAATCTTTGATGTCTGTTCAGTCTGTCTTGCCTGCTCCTGTAAATCGGAACTTCCGATATCCGGCTTATAGGCATATCTGTTTACCGCAACCATGGTACCTCCTGCTACGGTTCCAAATAAAACCGCCGAAGCTGTAATAACTGCAACTTTTTTTACAAAACCGCCCTTTTTGCCGCCTGAACGCTTATAATTATTCGGATTGCGAAGATATGCCGCATTACCCTCATATCCGTCTGTATATCGCCTGTTTGCAGCTGAACCTGATGAATACATATTCTCATTATATCCGTTTGATGAATATGTATTATCTACATATCTGTTTGATGAATATGTGTTTCGTGTATGGCTGTTATATGAGGCAGGGATATTTGCACTTTCCTGCATATATCCTAATGAATTTTCACTGTCTGATTTATTGTTATAGCCTGAGTCTGTATATATATTTGAGCTGCTTTGGTTACCGGAATATATATTTGTATTATTTTGAGCATTCTGATATGTACTTTCCTGAGTGCCTCGGTATGTATTTGTGCTATCTGAATATGTATTTCCTGAATCCCGGTAAACATTTGAACTGCCTCCTGCATATATACCGGAATCAGAAGCCCCATCTGAATACATGTCCGAATCTGAGGTTGTACCTGAATATGAACTGTTTGCAGATGTATTTTCCGCATTTAAGCCGGAATAAGAAGCATTATTCATATTCAAGCCCTCTTTATTAACGTTTTCCGTGTTAGAACTTTCTCTGTTATAATTTCCTCCATTAAAGTCTTTTTTATTATTAGTGCCTTCATTATTTATATTCTGGTTGTTTTCATAATCGTCATACATAATAATGTACCTCCATCTTCAGTATTAATACGCTGTTGTGCCCTTGAGGACCTTTAAGCTGTTTATCTCTATATGCATAAAAGCATTGGTAAACTATGTATGTAGTTTACCAATGCTTTGTGTATAAAATGTGTCATAATATAAATGATTGTGTGAAAATATATACTGCTTATTAGTTCGGTGCAGGTGCTATTGTTTCTTCACCTGAAGCCTTCTTTGAAGACTTGGTTTCACCGCCTTGTGCCGGCTTTTTTTCTGAGGTTGACTCATTTGTCTTTGCAGGCTTTCTCTCAGCTGTAGATTCCGCAGGATTTGTATATTCGGATGAGGGTTTTCTCTCAGATGTGCTTTCACTTCCCGGATTTATACCCTTTGCAGAACTTTCATGCGGTTTCTTTTCAGGGCTCTGTTCCCCCGATCCTATATATTCATCACTTGTTGAATCCAGTCTATTTCCGGTGTCCTTTGTCGGATCATCAACTCCGGGACCGTATATTGCCGTTGATGAAGAATTCTTTTTATTTTCTGAATTCTTGCTTTCATCAGAAGGTTTTTTAAACCATTTTGTCTCACCGTTATCATCGGTCTCATAATCAACCCCGTACTCACTTGATTTTTTGGTTGATGATTTTGAACCTGATGAGCCGCCGTCAGAACCTGATGAATTTCCTGAATGAGAACCGCCTGAACCTCCGGACTTGGAAGAGCCGCTTCCTGAGCGTTCTCCTTCATCAGGAACATATCCCTTATCAGTAGGTACATGATCTATATATTTTCCTTCTTTATACATGCCTGAATCCGATGAAATCCTGCGGCTTATACTTTTAACCGTTTCAGACGGTTCATAATCTTCAGTTTCAAAAAGGAATTTATGAAGCTGCCTTACATTGCTCTCAAGTGTCTGAGGTATTACGCAGTCTCCCTTTCTGCCTATGTTTCCTCCTCCTCGTGCAAAAGGAAAGCCTGCCGTCTCACCTATGTGATACATCTTAACATCCGATATAACATCAAGACCGTCCTGCCATGTAAGATTTGTAGCAACCATCTCAAGCATGTTTCCTAAAAGATCGTTAAGTGTCTTTAAATCGGAATTTTTAGCCTTTTCAAGTGCAAGTGTTATAATCTTTCTCTGTCTTTCAGTTCTTGCAAAATCACTGTCCATATATCTTAATCTGCCGTAAGCTACCGCCTGTATACCGTCAAGGTGATGCATACCCGGGGCAGGTATCTGTACTGAACCTATCTTAGTTGATTTTACAGTCTCTGTAATATATGAATTGATATATCTGTGTTCAGCCTTTGTAATCTCAAGGTCAACGCCTCCAAGTATATTTATTCCGGTAGCAACGGCTTTCCAGCTGAAAGTTACATATTCCGTAATATTAAGATCAAGGTTTTTATTTATAGCCTTCAGTGCCTGCTCAGGACCTCCTACCGCATAGGCGTTGTTAATCTTATTGTATTTGTCATTGCCGGTATTCATGTAAGTATCTCTAAATACACTTACCATTTTTATCTCGCCGTTTGCCTGATTAATGCTTGCTATTATTATAACGTCGGAATTTCCTCTTGTAACCGAATTATCTCTTGTGTCGACACCGAATATGGCTATATTCCGGTATCCTTCCATACGTTTTATATTTTCAACCGAAAGATCGTTATTTACAACATTTGATTTGTTAAATTCAGGTCTTTGTATCCTGCTGTACTTATCAAGCATATAAGCATATGAAAAAATAACTCCAAGCACAAGTGCTTCAGCAATAACCATAAGCACTACCTTAAGAAGTTTTGATTTCTTTTTAGGCTTGTATTCTTTCTCCTTTTTAAGTGCACGGCTTCTGTTTTCTTTTTTAATTTCATTTCGCAGATTATCCTGAATTTCAGATACTATATCCTGTGTTGAAGCGTTAAGCGGTACCGGTACCTGACGGTTCGGCTTTGCAGTTTGTGCCTCATTATTTTTTGAATCAGCCTGCTTTTTAATATCTGTCTTTTTTACTTGTATATCTTCCGCTGACATTTTGGGCTGATTTTGATTTTTTTCATCATTTTTACCCGTATCTTTTTTAGAAACAGGCTGCTTTTTACCCTGTGCAGTTCGGTTTTTTGAGTTTTGATCCTGTACATTTTTATGTGCAGTTCTTTCAAGAGGCATATTTGCGGACTTTGTCCCGTCAGATGAAGCCTGATCGGCAAAAAGACCGTCTGTATTTTTCTGCTGTATATCCTGTTGTTCTTTTACAGCATCTTTTAATACTTTTCTGCGGCTTCTTGAGCGTGGTCTTGTATTTTTCTTTTGTGAATCGTTTTTCTTTTGTAAATCATCCTTCATACGATTATACCTTTCTCAAAATCAATAAGTATGTAAAAATATAACTACATAAATATCTGCTTCTGTATATCTTCTGTCAATAAGCATTTTTATTTATAAAGCCCTTAAAAATAGTCAGGAACATTATCTTAAAATCAAAGCCCAATGTCCAGTTTTCTATGTAATACAGATCATGTTCTATCCTTTTTTGTATCGATGTATCCCCTCTGAATCCGTTGACTTGTGCCCATCCGGTGAGACCGGGTCTGACCTGATGTTTTATCATATAATGTGGAATCTCTTCTTTAAACTTCTCAACATAATAAGGTCTTTCAGGTCTGGGACCCACTATACTCATATTGCCTATCAGTATATTGTAAAACTGCGGCAGCTCATCTATACTTGTTTTTCTTATAAATCTGCCTACTGCCGTTACTCTGGGGTCATCAGGCGTAGTCCACGCCTTTGCCTCTTTTTTCTTTTCCTGTACAGCCATAGACCTGAATTTATACATCTTAAAAGGTTTATTGTGAAGCCCTACTCTCTCCTGAGGAAATATCACAGGACCCCGGCTTGTAAGCTTTATAAGCACTGCTATAACAATCATAAGCGGAGAAAATATTATAAGTCCGGTTATACCCGCAAATATATCAACAATTCTTTTTATAACTGCATTATGCCATCTTGTAAGCGGTACATGTCTTATATTTATAACCGGAAGCCCCATCAAATCCTCTATATACGGAATCGTAGGAATTATATTCTGATAATCGGGTATAAATTTTGTATGTACTCCCGACTTCTCACAGCTTTTTACTATATCCTCAAGATGCTCGTATTCCTCAAGTCCGAGTGTTATGGCAATCTCATCAAGATTATTCGCATCAAGTATGCCTTTAAGGTTGTCTATGCCTCCTATAACTGCGATATTCCTGTATGAGTATCCTTTTTCTTTATTATTGTCAAGAATACCCATTATCTTATATCCCCACTGCAAATTTGAAGTTACCCTGTCTATATATCCTTCTGCTGCACGGCTGTAACCTACAAGCAGTATATGCTTAAGATTATGACCGTTTATCCTGAGTTTCATGAAAAAAAATCTTATAAGATTTCTCTCGACAGTCTCAAATACTATACAGTTTATATAGAATATAAGAACCAGTCTTCTTGAAAAATGGTACAGATAAAGATTTTTTGAACCTAAAAAAAGTACAAGGGTTATTATAAGAAAACCTATTGTATTTGCTTTTAATATACCCTCAAATTCTTTTCCTACACCACCTATCCGTTTAGGAGTATAGAGTCCGAATATCTCATTTAATATTATATACAGCGGAACTATCAATGCCATCGCCGTTATATATATACTTGCAGGAAGTGCCGCTGTCGCTGCATTTCTGCCAAATATTATTATATATGCTGCTGTATATCCGGCAATGATGGTCAATGCGTCAATTATCATATACAGCCTGTTAAGGCGTATTTGATTATTTTCTATCATAATCGCTGCTCCGTATATTATACATATTTTTATATTTTTTTCTATTAATTTTTTTATAATCTTACATTAATTTCAATTACAGCCGTCTCTTTATAAAATGTACGGTATATCTGAGTGCTCCGAGCAGGAGTTCAAACTCGACTGCCATAATTCTGTATATAGGCACTTTTTCAAAATCGACACGCCTGCATTTTTTAAATGTGCATACCCCCTCAATTATACCTGCTATATAATCTTTTAAAAAGCCTTTTTTTAAAAAAAATACTCCCTTAAGCACAATCCCCAAAATTAAGGGCAGCGCATTTATAAAAAGCTGTAAATCCGATTGATTTTTATAATTTAAATATATATTATTTCTTGCTGTAAGTCTGACCTTAAATGGATTATATTTTGAACCGGAGGTTGCACTTCCCAGGTGATAAACCTTTGCCTTGGGCTCATATATAATTATACAGCCTGCAAGCCTTGCCCTGTAACTTAAATCTATATCTTCAAGGTACGCAAAATGCATCTCATCAAATAAACCGAATTTTTTTACTAAATCAGTCCTGTAAATTGAAGCTCCTGCACAGGCTGAAAATATAAATTCAGCTTTTTCATAGCAATCCGTTTTTTCACCGGTTCCTCTCTGATATGCCCAACCCATAATGCTGTATCCGTCGCCTGCATCATCTATAAGCTCTCTTCTATGCGCCTGTATCATCATAGGATTTACTGCAAATATCCTGTCAGAAGTTTCAATCCTTTTAAGAAGATTTTCCACAAAGTCCTCAAATACTATCGTATCATTATTAAGCAGTATTATATACTTGGTATTTGATATCCTTATACCTGCATTTACTCCTCCTGCAAACCCCCTGTTTCTAGTAAGAAAAAGAGACGGTATTTTATTTTTTTTAAGCCACTGTCTGCTGCCGTCATCTGAACCGTTATCAACTACAAGTATATCAAAACAGTCGCATGTCTGTTTTTTAAGCGATTTTATACATTCAGTCAGAAAGTCTAAACCATTATAATTAGGTATTATTACCCTTACTTTTTTTTCCATATATTTTCCTGTGCTCAGTTCATAATTTTATTCATAGCAATTTATTCTGTCAGTTTATCTAAGGTATATTGTATTTGTAAAATATAGCATATATCATTATTTTTTATGTTAAAAATACTTTTCTATATCCTTTATATGATATTGCTCACCTATCTTCTCCTTATATAAATCTCTAAGGGAAAAATCCGACTTTCTTAATGTCAGATTCGGGTTGTAATAAGGGTCTCCGTCCTTAAGTATATCCGGCCATTTTTTAATAAAGCTTGCAGTTTCCCGGTTAAATCTCTCCATCTTTTCAGGAGTGTCCTCAAGCCCTCTCGATTTTGACTCATAATGATAAAACACGGCATAAGGGGTGTATACAATTAATTTCCCAAGTCTTCTTACTTTCATACAGAAATCTATATCATTAAAAGCTACCGCAAGCTCCTTTGAAAATCCACCGGCAGCGTCAAATACCGACCTTTTAGTCAACATGCAGGCTGCAGTAACCGCTGAATAATCCTGTGCTGTCGCAGCTCTATGGAAATAGCTGTTTTGAGTATCATGAAGCCCTATAAAAGTATGGCCTGCAATCCCTCCGAAACCGACCACAACTCCGGCATGCTGTATAGTATCATCCTTGTATAAAAGCTTGCATCCGCATATTCCTACATCTTCCCTCTGCACATACCCGAGCATTTCCCTTAAAGAATCCTTTTCTTTAAGTTCCACATCATTATTCATAAACAGAAGATAATCTCCTGAGGCATGTGAAACCCCGAAATTATTAATCTCGGAATAATTAAATTCCCTTTCCCATCTGACAACCTTTACATTATTATATTTTTTTTCAATTGATTTATAATATTCCCATGTCTCATCAAGAGAGGAATTATTTTCAACTACTATAAACTCAAGGTTTCTGTAACTGCCCGACATAAGCGAGGTTATCGCAATATCAAGATCGGCACTGTGATCCTTGTTCGGTATAATCACCGATATAAGCGGCTCCGACTCAATATGGAAAAAAGTATGATAAATTCCGTAATCAATCCCTTTTTCTATACCGTCTATCCTGATATGCGGGAGAGTGCGTTCGTAATGTGCCCTTATAGCCCTTGCACCTGCCTCAAATGCATAAAGTTTACTTTGAGGATTTGCCGCCGTTGAATTCATATGGCACCTCCAGTGATACAGTACCTTCGGTATATGCACTATCTTTTGTGCATTTTCACATGCCCTGAATATAAAATCATAATCCTGTGCCCCGTCATAATCCGCATTAAACATGCCTATCTTATCAAGAAGCTGCCTTTTTATTATAAAAAGATGACATATATAATTTACGCTTCTAAGCAGGTCTATATTAAAATCAGGTTTAAAATGCGGGTCAAAAAGTGCTCCACCGTCAAGATCCAATTTATCCTCATCACTGTAAAGACAATCGCAATCCCTGTTTTTATTAATTGCCGAAGCTACTTCATATAAAGCGTTTAAAGGCAGCAAATCATCATGATCACACAGCACTATAAAATCTCCCTGTGCCATTTTTAAAGCTTCATTGGTATTTCCTGAAATCCCCAGATTTTCACCTATGATTTTATATTTTACCCTGCTGTCTTTTTTAGCATACCGGGCAAGGATCTCAGCTATGCTCTCTGCATCCTGCTCCCCGTCCTCAACAGGACTTCCATCGGCAATACATATTTCAAAATTTGAATAGGTCTGTGCAAGCAGGCTTTCAATTAATTCAGTCATAAAAAATTTAGGTGTTTTATATGCCGGTATTGCCACTGAAAATTTAGGCATATATTCAAATACCTCTTTTTTCTGCCTTTGAAGTTCCTCATCTGACGGCTTGGTTTTTTCATACCATTCACCATATTCATAATCGCTGTCAATACCCTTTATCTTTGCAACAGACTTTCTATATAAAGCTCTCAGTCCATGCTCCTTTAAGAAATTTAAAGAAACCCTTACAGTTTCCATATTGCACAGATCCTTTATCTTTTCAAATCTCTTATGGGCTGCACTTGAACGTTTTGCTATAAGCTCCTCATTAAACTTAACAGTCTTTTTTGCTCCGTCCGCATCTATTACAAGGTAGTAGTCCTCAGTCCTTTTATATTCAAATCTTATATCAAATCCAAGTTCTTTATCAACTGTCTCTCCAAAGTATATCCTGCTTACATCATCTCGCCTTGTAAGTACAAGCTTAAAATCAATTTTATTTTTATCACCTGCATATACATTGAATTTAATGCAGGAATCAGGTCTTTTACCGACAGCCCAGCCGTTTATAGTTATAATATTCTCTCTGACACGGACTATATCTATCTTATACTTCATTGATTAAACCTCAAAAATTAATTCTCTCCTCTTCAACCACAAGCGGTCTTTTCATAACCCTCTGGTTAATAGTAAGCACATACTCTCCAATCATTCCTATAAAAAAAATCTGGACAGAGCCCAAAAACAGCATGCCTATAAGAATAGGAGCCATTCCGGCAGGGAATCTGTCCCAGTACATAAGTTTAAGTACCAGGTATACAAAAGCGGCAGTCATACTTAAAATGCAAGAAATCCCCCCTATAAAGGTCGCAAGCCTAAGTCCGAATTTGGTATATGAAGTGATTGAAAGCATTGCGGCATCATAAAGTCTGTAAAAATTATTGCTTGTTTTTCCTGCACGCCTTCTGGGCTGCTCATAGGGTATCTCCTTTCGCCTGAAACCGAGCTCCGCAACAATTCCACGTAAAAACGGCGTAGGATCGTCAAGCCTCCTGAGTACATCAATAAAGCTTCTGTCATAAAGCCCAAAACCTGTAAAATGTTCAATCTGTTCAATATCTGAAAGCTTTTTTATAATCTTATAATAAAGACTCCTCATACGGTACATAAGGAAATTTTCACGGCTGGCTTTTTTTATGCCTACCGCAATCTTATATCCCTCCTCCCACGCCTTTACATACTCAGGCAGCATCTCAACGGGATCCTGAAAATCAGCCGCCATAAGTATAACGGCATCACCGCTGCTTTGAAGCATACCGTAATAGGGGGAATTGAACTGCCCGAAATTCTTCGCATTAAATATCCCCTTTATGTCCTTATCTTCAGCACATAATTTTCTTATAATATCCCTTGAAGAATCTGATGAGTCATTATCAATAAATATAAGTTCATACCTGTAATTTGCAAGCCTGAGTTTAAATATATCTTTTACAGCATATGCAAGCGCCTCTATATTCGCCTCTTCATTATAGCATGGTACAACTATGCTTATAGTTTTCATAAATTAAAACCTCTTATTAAATTTAAAGAGCCGGATTTAAAAGCCTGAATTTAAATCTCCGGCTTTTAAGGCTCAAATTTAAATCTCCGGATTAAAGTATCCCGCAATATCCGATATTAAAATATTTTTCCAATTTTAATTATATCATCACAGACCGGTGCGGCATATAGCCACAGCGATTTGATAAAAATCAAAATATTACCTCGGTCTTAATTACATCATCACCTTTAAACCTCATAAGCTCAAGAGCAGTGGCGATATTTTCAAAACCGCAGAACTTATGCGTAATCATACAACCCGGATTGAAGTCTGCATATTTTACAACTCTCATAAGCCTTTCAAGCCTTATACGGCCTCCCATGCCAAGTTCCATATACAGGGTCTTTCCGCCCATGCCTCTGCCTGAAGAAAATTTAGGTACAGGTATAGCCTCATCGCCCGGAAAATGCTTTAAATTTACTATACGTCCTATACCATAACGTACTATATCATAAGCAAGACAAAGCACATCATCACCGCCTCCGCATATTATAACCGCATCGGCTCCTCTGCCTTCAGTCAGTCTCAATACCTCGGTTTTTATGTCCTTTTCTTTATAATTGATAATGTCATTTACGCCGTATTTAAATGCAAGCGGTACTGATACCTTTCTTGTACCTGCCGCAATTATCCTGCCTGCACCGTGCAGTCTTGCACCTGCCGCCGCCATAAGACCGACAGCACCTATTCCTATAATAACCACCGTGTCTCCAAAACGGATATCGGCAGCCTCTATGCCGCCAAACCCGGTAGTAACCATATCAACGCACATTAATGCATCATCTGTCGACACATTTTCAGGAATTTTTGCCAGAGAAGCATCGGCATCATCTACAGCAAAATACTCCGCAAACACCCCGGGTATACTTCTGCCCAGAGCATTTGATGAAAATGCCCTGCCTGCATGCAAAAAATTCCCCTCCTGAATCTCAGGCGAATGCCAATCAGGTGTCATTGCAGGAACTGCCACTAAATCTCCGGGCTTAAAATCCCTTACTCCACTTCCTGTCTTATAAACTTCCGCCACCGCCTCATGTCCCAATATAAGCCGGTCAGGCTTCCTGCTTCCGCTTCCATAAACCGTATTTACATCGGAAGTACATACAGACACTGCCACCGGCTTTAAAATCGCACTGTAACTATCTTTAAGCACCGGTTCAGGCATATCCTCAAACACCGCTCTCCCCGGACTTTCAAGAATAAATGCTTTCAATTATATTTACCTCTCAATTTTTTAAGTCAGTTTATTTAAATCATCCTTAAGTGTATAGATCTCCGTACCCGGTCTAAAATCCCTTTTTATAATATTTTCTATCTCACTGCTGTAACCGGGTGCAACTATTATAATAATATCTGCCGGATCTTCAAGGGCAGCCTGAGGTGATATAATAGGTATATGTGAGGCAGGGGCATACTTTCCCTGCTTAAATTTTGCGGAATCTATTATATATTTTATAATCTTCCCATCACCTGTATTACACTTTTTATACCCGTCATCGCTACTTATACCATCCGCTTTGTTTTTTAAAAGCATTGTGGCACACAGTGTAAAACCCTGATGACCCGCTCCCCATATCGCCACGCTCTTATTTTGAACCTCCGCCCTTTTAAAAAGACTGTCAAAAGTTTTCTCTATCTCATCTTTTTGTTTCAAAACAGGTCTAAAATCCGGGGCTTTTCTTTTTTTAACTATCACTTCTATGGTATCAAAGTTTACTATACAGCTTGAAAGCACCTCAAAACCCGCATTGTTCAATAATGTTGTTAAGCTGTTTACCGTATAATAAGCTATATGATCCGGTATTATCTCGTAATATCCCTTATTGTTAATTATATACTCAAGATCAGGTACTGTAATAAGCCCGAAACCGTCATCGGATATATTTGAATAAATCGCCCTTAAATAGCCAAGCGGATCCGGTTGATGCTCAAGAAAATTAAATGAACAGAATGCATCAAAGGGCGCATGTTTAAATACTGTATACTCATTTTCAGGAAAATTTGTTTCAACATCAAGTCCTTTATCTCTTGCTTTTTGTGCCAGCTCTTCATTATGTTCGATGCCGTAAGCCTGAACCTTAAAGTCCTTAAAAAGTTCAAGAAATTCACCGGCACCGCAGCCCGCTTCAATTATTTTCTTGTTTTTTAAGTTTCCGATCTCTATAAATTTTTCATACTGTTTTTTTCTTAGCTCATACATTGTGCTTGAGCCCCCGCCTGCCCTTATCACGTCCCTGTAATAATACACCGGCTCTTCACCAAGCTGTACAAGCCCGCAGCCTGTACAGAACATAATTGTAATATCGGCGGGATTATCATTTTTAAGGTCTTTAAAATCAGGTATATCCTGGGCTGTGGCAGGCATGTTTTCAATTGAAAAGAGCTTTTTTAATCTTCCACTGCAGGCTATACAACTTTTAACATTTTGTAAAACAGGCAATGAGCCTGTTTTAAATACCTTGCCTTGCGTTTTTGAATTATCTGATCTGCATTTCTTTGCATGAACTTTTTCAGTATCCGATTTGCACTTTCCGGATGATGTTTCTGTTGTATATTTTTTTAAATCTTTTTTTAAATCTTTTTTCAAATCATCTTTAAAATCTTTTTTCAAATTTTTCTAAATCCTTTTTAAAGTTCTATTCACAATAATTTTAATATCTCTATTTTAATGAAACTATTATTTAAACATCATCTCTCTGAAAGCATTGCATCTCTGATTAATTGTATCCCTTTATTAAAATCCACACCGGCTTTAAAGCCTGTAAGTCTTTTAAGCTTTTCTATCGAGGGATTAAGATACGGTATCCCCTCTTTCCTGTCGTTTTTACCTGTAAATAAAACCTTACCCTTTTTTCCAAGAACATTCTCTATATCAAGTACAAAATCCTTAAGCACCCTTGTAGTATCACTTGCTATATTTACAACATGAGCCTCCTCATGTCTTCCGGACATAAACTTGCACTGTGCAAGATCGGCTATCGCAGAGGCACAGTCGGTTACATACAGATAGTTCCACAGCTGCGTACATTTTCCGAATATAACTTCCTTATCTTCAAGAAGATTTCTTATACATGTGCTTACAAGTGAATTTCGGTGATCTCCTGTGCCGTATATACTAAAAAGCCTTAAATGTATGTATTCCATATCCATATCCTCACACAATACACAGGCATTTTGAAGTACTCGCAGCTTTGCCTTGCCGTACTCTGAAACCGGACTGCATGAAAGATTTTCATCATATATATAACTCCTGTCAAAGCCTTTCTTTCCTATCCTGTCAAGAGTAACACCGTACTCCGCCTGTGAACCGGCAAATATAAATCTTTTACAGCCAGTAACCTGAGCAAGACTTATCAGATTTAAAGTATTTTTTATATTCAGTCTCTGGATTTTTTCATTCATCCTGTCGTCAGCACCTTCACCTGCCCATGCAAGATGTATAAATATATCCATCCTGGGAAATTTATTGAACGACATTTCTTCTATGGAATTCATGTCATGCCTTATGACATGGATATTTCTGAAATCACATTTGCTTTCATTTCCGGAACCCGGACGTACAAGAGCGTATACTTCATGATTCCTTTTTACAAGCTCTACAGCCAGATATCTCCCTATAAAGCTTGTTGCACCTGTAAGAAATATTTTCATATCTTAAAGTTCTTTCTCTTAAAATTCTTTTTCTTAAAATTCAACATAAATTATAACTATATTTCACGTGGTATTATCATATTTTCATCCATTTCCTCATCAGAAAGAAACGGTGTAAGATCCTCAAGAGGAGGACTTACTATACTGCCGTCAGGAAGTCTTTTTGCCGAAGACTTAGGCTCAAATTCCCTGTCTTTAGTTACAAATGCCTCACATATCACGGGACCTTCCGTTTTAAATGCCGCATCAACCGCAGCCTTAAGCTGTGAATTATGTTCCGCCTTTATATAAGGATAGCCATAGGTCCATGCAAGTTTTTCCATACTCGGAAAACTTAAGTCTCCGCTTTCAGGACCTATACCTACCATAGGTCTTTGTGAAAAAAACTTTCTTTGGGTCTGGCGTATACTGTGATAACCTTCATTGTTTATAAGGAAGATTTTTATATTCATTCTGTGATGTATTATAGTCTGAAGTTCCTGTAAATTCATCTGTATACTTCCGTCTCCGGTTATAAGCACAAGTTCTTTTTCATAGTGTTCATCACCTGATTCCGTGCTTTTTTCAATGACTGCCGTATATGCACCTATTGCAGCAGGAAGGTCATATCCCATTGAGGCAAATGCCGAATTTGATATAAACCTCTGCCCTCTCTTAATTATATATGAATGTCCTCCTACCACACATGCGGAACCGTTTCCTACAACAATAATCTGTTTTTCTTTTGCTCTTAGCCCTATCTCATGTATAAATGCGTATACATCAGCCTGTTTGCTGTCATCATCCTTTAAAAACTCTTTTCTGCAAACAGGATATTTCTTTTTCCAGTACATACATGTATCCACCCAGTTCATACCTTTTATACCCGGACCGCCTCCTGACCATATAGGCGTCTTTTCAGCTTTAAGCACCCTGAGCATCGCAGAAAAAAGCTCTTTGCAATCTGCATGCACAGGCATTGATACATGCAGTGTAGGCTTTTTAAGTTCATTCTCATCTATATCATTTACTATGGTATATGCCTGTCTTGCCCAGCCTTTACAGTTAAATCCCACCTGCCTTATACCAAGCCTTGAACCTGCTGAAAATACAAGATCCGAATTTTGTACTGCAAAATTTCCGGGTCTGTCCCCAAAATTTCCGGGTCGTCCTACATAAAGCGGATGGTCATCCCATATACAATCCTCACTATTCCAACCGGTTACCACAGGTATACCCAGCTTTTGTACAACTTCTATAAACTCCTTATGTGCATTTCCTATCCGTATACCGTTTCCGGCGTTAAACACAGGTCTTTTTGCCTGCTTTATCTTTTGTATTATCTCCGAGGCGATTTCATCACTCACCCTGCCGGGAAGCTTTTGCCGCTTTTCACCACATCCTCTTTTATCCTCAGCTGCAATATATTTACTTGTTTTGCAGCCCCAACCGTCTCCCCCGGATTCATAATCTTTGATGTCAAAACCTTCCAGTTCAGTGCTTTCTATATACGCTCCCTGTACATCAAGAGGTATATCCAGCCATGCAGGTCCCGGTCGTCCTGAATACGCCAGATAGACAGCCTTTTCAAGACAATACCTTATCCTCATGGGATCCGTTACCATTTCAGAATATTTTGTTACACATGAAACCATTTTGCATATATCAAACTCCTGATCTCCCATAGCCCTTATATCAACTCCTGATGACCTTGCAGTCCAATCATACCTGACCTGACCTGATATTATAAGCATGGGTATGGAATCAAGCCAGCCACCTGCAACTCCTGTTATTGCATTAGTGCCTCCCGGACCCGTAGTAACACATACAAGAGCAATTTTATTGTGTATCCTGGCATAAGCCTCAGCTGCTATGGCACATGCCTGCTCATGATGATTGTAAACCGTAACCAGCCCCTCCTGATGCCCAAGGGAATCATTAAGATGCATTGCACCTCCTCCGGTTACTGAAAATGAATTTTTAATCCCTAAATCAACTACTTTTTTAGCAATATAGTCACTTAGTTTAATCTTCATATCTGGTTTATTAAAATCTCCTCGCCTTTAATCTGTAAAACCTGCATAAATATAAGCATGTCTTTTCCCAGAGTATACCACATTTTATAAAAAGGCTCAAATGAAAAAAAGTTTACAGGTTACAGCTTTCTTACAATGTTCTTACTATCACAATTTTACTCTTTTATTATTTTAAATATCTGGTATAATCAATTCATGAGTTGATGATGAATGAGATATTGCTCATAGGATTTCATTAACCTGATAATAATTTTAAAAAAGGAGGTATCGTATATGGGAGTAAAAAAGATTTTATATTCTTTAGTTCTTTCTTCAACAATTTCCATAATGTCTTTAACACCCGCCTTTGCTTCAGTCAAAGCAGTTAATGCAGATTCATACAATTGGACAAAGACTACCTCCAATGTATGGCATTGTGTTAATGAAAAGGGTGAAAACGTAAGCGGTTGGGTTATTCATGATGACAGTACTTATTATCTTGATAAAGACGGTCTTATGAAAACCGGCTGGATTAAGTATAAAAATTCATGGTATTGCCTTGATGAAGAAGGAAAACTTAAAACGGAACAGTGGATTGACAATTATTATGTCAATGATGAAGGAAAGATGACAAAGATACGCTGATATAACGTTATATTTGAAACATTAAAACTTTAACAATCTGTAAAAGCCCCCAAAAAACCCCTGCGGAAATAGTCCGCAGGGGTTTTAAATTTTATCCAAATATATACTTCTATCTGCTTTTATTTTTTATCCACACTCCATCGGCATCAAGGTAAAATGTATCAACTCTTGTATTATATGCCATCTGCCCTGTATCGGGGTAAAAATAATACCATTTATTTCCTATCTCAAGCCAGCCCTGTGCCATAGCACCGTCTGCGTTCATATAGTAGGTCTTGTTTTCCGGAGCTTTAATCCACGCCTTCATAACAAGCTGACCTTCTTTTTCTTTTTCATCAGTACTTAAATAGTACCATCTGCCCTCATCATAAAACCAGCCGGTCCTCATATCGCCCTCAGGATTCATATAATAGGTCTTTGCATTATATTTTTGCCAGCCTGTAAGCATAATACCTGTTGCATTAAACAGATACCACTTTCCGTTTATATATTCCCAACCGTTTGTTTTAAGATTGCCGTTCGGAAATTTATAGTACCAATAAACATCTTCTTTTATCCAGCCTACTTTTCCGTCATTTTGTGCCGTAGCGGCATTTGCTTTTCCGCTTCCGTCAGAGATATGGTTTTTATCTATATAGTATTCATCCGACATAACCCATTCGGATTTTTTTCCTACTTCTTTTTGCTCCTGAGTATGCGGTACCGTCCTTACCCTGTACTTATAAGTTCCTTCAGCCGTCATATATGGATAAAAATTAAAACTTTCCCCCTGATGATCCTCAACTGAAAAAACCGGGGATTCTCCTCTATAAAGTGTAATGTCATAGTAGCCTGAACTGTCTTCCGGATTTTTCCATCTTCCTCTTCCTATGGCGTTTTGCCCGTCAACAAGCTCAACTTCCTTAGGAGGCTCATAAGTACCCTTTACAGGTCTTAACTCCACTACAATCTCAAGATTACTGCCCTTTTTTTCAACCGATATCACATCGGCACCTGTAACTTTTACATTATCCTTTGAGTAATTGCCTCTGAACTGGTATCCGTTTGAACCTCCGGACGGACTTGCAGATACTTTAATTCTCAGTTTGTCTCCTATGCCTGTTTTATTTTTACCCGAATTTGTTTTTTCAATAACTCCAAGTGAGTACTGTTTTGATTTGACATAGACATTTATATCGCCTCCTTTAGGTGATGATGTGTCCACTGCCAGATTTTCAAGGAACAGTCCTGCCTCAAGCTCATGATGTACTTTAAAATTCACTTCGGTAATTGTCTTTATATTCGCATAAGCCTTTGATGCAAACAGGCATGATATAACAAAGCTTATGCCGAAAATCGCTTTAATATGCTTCATATTATCCTCCTTTTTAAGAACCTTTATATATTTATTAGTATACTTTGAAAAAGCCAAATAGTAAACTTACAAGTTCTTTACAAAAAACACCGATAAGGAAATAATTATTTAATCAGATTATTTAATTATCATTTCCTTATACTAAATTATAAGCATGGCATCTCCAAAACTGAAAAATCTGTAATTATGCTCCACAGCCTCCCTATAGGCATCAAGTGTACGTCCATGACCGGCAAAAGCACTTACAAGCATTATAAGTGTTGACTCCGGCAGATGAAAATTGGTTATAAGCCCGTCCATCACCTTAAATTTATATCCGGGATATATAAATATATCAGTCATATCACTTTTTGCATGTACCGCTCCATTATTATCAGAGGCACTTTCAACGGTACGGCATGCGGTAGTTCCGACACAGATTACCCTGTAACCGTTTTGTTTTGCAAAATTTATGCTGTTTGCGGCTTCTTCATCTATTATATAATATTCAGAATGCATATGATGTTTTAATATATCATCTTCCTTTACAGGTCTAAATGTACCCAGTCCGACATGAAGCGTTATTTTTGCCAGATTTACTCCCATATCTTTTACCTTCTCAAGAAGTTCCTTTGTAAAATGCAGACCCGCAGTAGGAGCGGCAGCGCTTCCATCATTTTTTGCATACACCGTCTGATAACGATTTTTGTCCTTAAGTTCATGTTTTATATATGGAGGCAGAGGCATATGTCCCAGTTTATCCAGTATCTCCTCAAATATTCCGTTATATTCAAACTTTATTATACGATTTCCACCTGTCCCTATACCTGTAATTACCCCTTTTAAAAGCCCGTCGCCAAATATAAGTACCGTATTTTCCCTGCACCTTTTCCCCGGTTTTACAATACATTCCCAGCTGCCCTCTGATAGCCTCCTAAGCAGCAGCAGCTCTATTTTTGCACCCGTAGTCTCCTTAAGTGCAAAAAGTCTGGCAGGTATTACCCTGGTTTCATTTAAAACAAGGCAATCTCCCGGCTTTAAATATTCTAAAATATCAGTAAACTGCCTGTGTTCAATCCCTATGCCGGCCCCCGTTCTATGAAGTACAAGGAGCCTTGAAAGCGAACGCACTTCAAGCGGATCCTGTGCTATAAGCTCCTGAGGCAGTTCATAGTAAAAATCACTTTTTTTCATTAATTGCCACCGCCTTGACCCTCGGAGGCACTATCCGGAGCCCCTTGAGACTCCGTTTCCCCTGAGCTTTGGGTACTTTCAGAAGCTTCTGAAGACTGTGCGGCTTCAGTCGTATCGTTTGAGCTGCCGCCTTCACCTGTTTCATTTGAAGCACTTTCCTCACTGCCTTCTTTTGAGGCGGAAGCCTCCTCACTTTGAGGTGAAGTTGCATCCTCTCTACCCTGTACGCTCGTATCGCTCTCACTGCCACCCTCAAGCCATATCTCAACATCTTCAAAATTTAATGTTTCATTTTTATTTTCACCATCCCCGGAGCCTTTAAGCATATCATTTCCTGCCATAAATTTCTGGTAAGCTATTGAAACCTGAAGATCTGCAGCTACCGCTTCAGAAAGCTTTTTCCTATTCTCATTATTCAGAGCAATTACCTCTTTTGCAGACAAAACCTTTTTAACAACCGCCTTTTCATCATCGGTCAACAGGTTGTTGTCCTTTATAATATACTTTCCATCACTATTTTTTATAATATATGCCATAATAAGCATGGGAGCATTTACCGATGCCCTTTTAAATAAAACCTCAGTGCTTATAAGTACAATATATGAATCAGGTTCAAGTCCTGCGGCAACATAGCATACCGTATTCTGAAAATCTTTATATAGCTTTTTTTCCTGCTTAAGTGCCGCCTCAAGATCCTTAAGTCCCTCAGCATCGGTTCTGCCGTATATATCATATATCTTTGAGGCATCACCTTTTAGTTTTGCCTCAAAATAGCTGTTTACAAGCTCATTTATCTCAGGCACGCTGTCTTTTTGCAAGCCATAGGCATAAAAATCATACTTTTCAGGATCATTTATCATAAACGCCTGTGATGAGGTAGCGGCTGAATACTGCATGTCAGATTCCTGACTGCCCTTTTTCTTTGCCGATCCGCTCTTGTCAAATATAACTATAATTATTATAAGTACTATTGTAGCCGCAGGAAGTGCAGCCAGTTTTAATTTGTTTAGAATTTCAAACTCATCAAAACCAAATATTTTTCTGTTCTTTTCAAATTTCATATTAAAATATAAAACCCCTTTTAATTTACATTAAACATGCATTATAAACACATAGTATAAAAGTATAAAATTATAAAATTGTGTAGAAAAAAATATTCTATTATGCTAATATAGCACATGGCACAGTCTTGTGCCATATAATTATGTGCCCGTAGCGAAGCTGGATATCGCATCAGACTCCGACTCTGAAGACCGTGGGTTCAAATCCCGCCGGGCACATTTATACTCATTTTTTATTCTTTTTATTATTTTTATTGTGCATCTTAAAAAGAGAATCCACTATAAATATCGCAAGTGCTATCGCACCTGCAATCTGCAAAGTTTCTGAAAAGTAATGATTGCTTAATGAACCCTGTCCTCTTATGAAATACAGTACACTCCTATATATCCCCCCACCCGGAACAAACGGTATCATACCGCATACTGAAAATACCGCTGCCGGAGCTTTCAGACATCTTGCAAGTATATGGCTTATAAGCGCAACAACTATCATAGCCCAGAACACCTTTGTTACCTCAAGCTTTGAATATATACCCGCAGTAAGATATGCCATATATCCCACAGCACCTACAAGTCCCGCAAACAAAGTAAGATTTTTAGGCATATCAAGTATTACAGCAAATACAGCCACCGCCGCAAATGCAGTTATAAAACTCCTTATAAACACAGTTATGTTGCCCGAATATGCATAGAATGCATAAAACATCATATAAACTGCTTTATTATTAATTATACTTATTTTCATTAAATATACCCGTTTAAAATTTTATAAAGCCGAGTCTGCAAAAACTCCCGGATTTAAATAATTCCTATCCGGGGCACTGCCTGTTTGGAGTTATTTTGTGTGAAATATAATTTTTACAGTCCCTTTGCTTACACTGCCACAGATATAACCGCATAAAAATTTCATGCCCTGTTATATCCAGCTGCCTGTAATGGCAACCGCACTTCCTACGCCTACAGCAAGTCCAAGTGCTGTAACTATGGATTCAAGCATCCTTGCAGTCCCCGATATATAATCACCGTTAAATATATCTCTCATAGAATTTGAAAATGCCACTCCCGGCACAAGCGGAGTAAGCCCTGAAATTACAACCGGGTCTATATTCATATTTAGAAATACAAACTTTTTTAAAAGTATAGCACTTAATGTAAGAAAAAAGGTTGAAAGTGCATTTACTATAAAATCATTAAATCCCAGAATTGATGCAAAAAAATGCACCGCTGAAAGCACTATTCCCACAAAAAAAGCACTTATACATTCTATAAAACTGCCGTTAAAAAGTATTGTAAACAAAAGCGAAGATACCGTATATAAAGAGTACTTAAGCAGGGGCGGATAAAGTACAAGCTCTTTTATTTCCCTAAGACTTCTATATGCCTGATCTATACTTATCTTTCCTTCACCAAGCCGCCTTGATATTGTATTTACAAGACATATATGATTTAAGTTTGTTGCTCTTTCCCTAACCCTGTTTGTCATAGTTACCACACCCTCAGAATTTGAAAGTGTAAGATTAATCCCTGTTGACATCACCATGACATTATGCTTCGCACCGGATGCACTGTCAAGTATATGATTCATTGTATCCTCTATCCTGAAGACTTCAGTACCGCTTATAAGCAGTATTTCGCCTGCAAGCATGGCAGTATTTGCAGTCTTATTTATGTTTTTCAAAAATATTCCCCTTATAATATTTTTTTATATTTATATAATTTGCCCGTATTTTCAGTCCTTTCTCTGAGCTATAACTTCTCTGACCTGTGTAAGTCTGTCCCTAAACTGGGCTGCAAGCTCAAAATTCAGTTCTGCCGCCGCTTTAAGCATATTTTTTTCAAGTTCCTTTGAAAGCTTAGCCAAAGCTTCATCTTCCATTGATTCAGGATCCTTTTTCCAATCTCCCGAATCAGCCGAAGCCGCCTTTGATATCGCTATAAGATCTCTAACCGCCTTTTTAATCGTAGTGGGCGTTATACCGTGTTCTTCATTATATTTCTGCTGTATACTTCTTCTCCTATAGGTTTCATCTATAGCAGCCTTCATAGAATCAGTTGTAGTGTCGGCATACATTATAACATGACCCTGTGCATTTCTTGCCGCCCTTCCTATCGTCTGTATAAGTGAAGTCTCACTTCTTAAAAAACCTTCTTTATCGGCATCAAGTATGGCAACAAGTGTTATCTCAGGTATATCAAGCCCCTCCCTTAAAAGATTTATACCTACAAGCACATCAAATACATCAAGCCTCATATCCCTTATAATTTCAGCTCTTTCAAGAGTATCTATATCCGAATGAAGATAACGCACCTTTATACCTGCCTCTTTCATATAATCGGTAAGATCCTCAGCCATCCTTTTTGTAAGAGTCGTTATAAGCACCTTGTTATGTTCTTTCGTTTCTTTATTCACTTCACTTATAAGGTCATCTATCTGTCCTTCAACAGGTCTTACACTTATCTGGGGATCTAAAAGCCCGGTAGGTCTTATAATCTGCTGAGTTTTTAAAAGTTCATGCTCGGATTCATATTTTGATGGAGTCGCAGATACAAAAAGCATCTGGTCTATCTTTGATTCAAATTCACTAAATTCAAGAGGTCTGTTATCCAGTGCACTGGGCAGCCTGAATCCGTAGTTTACAAGAGTTGTCTTTCTTGAACGGTCTCCGGCATACATAGCTCTTATCTGCGGAATAGTCATATGTGATTCATCAACTATTATAAGAAAATCTTCAGGAAAGTAGTCTATAAGCGTATATGGAGGCTCTCCCGGCTTCATCCCCGTAAGATGTCTTGAATAATTTTCTATCCCTGAACAAAATCCCGTTTCCCTCATCATCTCAACATCAAAATGTGTTCTTTCATCTATCCTCTGTGCTTCTATAAGCATATCTTCAGATTTAAAATATTTTACCCTCTCATCACACTCTTCAAGTATATTTTGTGTAGCAACAAGCATCTTTTCAGGTGATACTACATAATGTGAAGCAGGAAATATTGCTACATGAGCAAGCTGTGCCACAGGCTGTGCAGTGAGTACATCTATACTTGTAATCTTTTCCACTTCATCTCCGAAAAATTCTATCCTGTAAGCAGTCTTGGTCTCATAAGCCGGCAGTATCTCAAGTGTATCGCCTCTTACTCTGAAAGTACCCCTGCGAAAGTCCATATCATTTCTGCTGTACTGCATATCTATAAGCTTTCTTATTACATCATCCCTGTCTTTTTCCATGCCGGGTCTTAATGATACTACCATGGCATTGTAGTCTATAGGACTTCCAAGCCCGTAGATACATGAAACTGACGCTACTATTATTACATCATTTCTCTCAGAAAGTGCCGCAGTAGCGGAATGTCTCAGTCTATCTATTTCATCGTTTATAGCCGAATCTTTTTCTATATAGGTATCTGTTGAAGGTACATATGCTTCAGGCTGGTAATAATCATAATATGACACAAAATATTCTACCGCATTTTCAGGGAAAAACTCTTTAAATTCACTGTAAAGCTGAGCTGCCAATGTTTTGTTGTGTGCTATTATAAGTGTCGGCTTTTGTAACTTTTGTATTATATTTGCCATAGTAAATGTCTTACCCGATCCTGTCGCACCAAGAAGAGTCTGGAACTGGTTTCCCGATTTAAATCCGTTTACAAGTGCCTCTATCGCCTGAGGCTGATCACCCGTAGGACTAAACTCGGAATGTAGCTTAAACTCCATTTTATTGCTCCTTTATTATATTTTTTTATTATTATACTCAAACATATGCTTACAGTACAGCAAAAAACGTTTATTAACTTTTTTATTTTCCATTAAATATTTATATCGGAAATTGCATACAGACATGCCTTTCCGGCAATTATAACTCTGTCTCCGGCCAGTCTACAATATAATGTACCTCCCCGACCGGATGCCTGATACGCTGTCAGCTCATTTTTCCCTAATTGCTCCGCCCAGAACGGAATTATATGGCAGTGCCCTGAACCGCACACAGGATCTTCCAGAATATTCAATTTAGGAGCAAAGCTTCTTGATACGCAATCATATTCACTGCCCGGAGCGGATACCTGCAAAAGAAGCCCGTCAAGATTCTTTACTTTTTCTAAATCGGGAGCCAAATTTTTCACTATATTCTCATTATCAAATATACAAAGCAAATCACGTCCCATAAATGCTTTTATGGGCTTGCAACCAATTGCTTCTGTTATCTTATCTGTTATATCAACTTCCGTTAATTTATATTTTGGAAAATCCATTTCATAAAGATTATTTTTTCTCTTTACAATCAATTCACCGCTTAATGTATCAAAACAAATTTCTTTTAATTCCTGCTCATAATAATTCATAATCACAAATGCTGTTCCAAGGGTAGCATGACCGCAAAGGTCAACTTCTCCGCCCGGCGTAAACCATCTGAGAAAATATCCGGCTTCTCCTTTCTTTACGGCAAAAGCAGTCTCAGACAAGTTATTTTCTTTTGTTATATTCAGCATAAGCTCATCTGAAATCCAATTATCCATAACACACACAGCCGCCGGATTGCCCGAAAAAACTCTATCTGAAAATGCATCTATAATATATTGTCTCATCATTCTCCACCTCAGTAAAATTCAAATTTATTTCATTAAATGTTTTTAATATTATAGCATTTTTAATACATTTTTACAGTTCTATCGGATCTGTATAAAAATCTATGCATATCTTATGATAGTATGTACCAGCAAAATATTCAAACACAGAAACAAACACAAAAGCATCTGCCACAAGCAGTTTTTATTTAAATCCGGACTATAACATAAACTGAAATCTTCTAAAATCCGGGAATATCTTTTAGTATTTATCGTCTTATTCATCAGATAATATTTGCAGTTTTAAGGAAAGAGTATCCGCCGGATAATATATTTTATTTGAAAATAGTTTTATCCTATAGTTATCAATACATAAGCTTCCTACCTAAATATAGATATGAGGAAAAATTCGCCTGACATCTTTTATATCTTAAAAAAGTCGGTTATAAAAAATTAAAGGAGTAGACTATGAAACAAATTAAAGAATGGAAAAAATATACTGTACTGTTTATTGGTGCACTACTGGCACTGCCGCTCTCCACGGTAAAACCTTTTACCGCACACTCAGCAATGCGAGAAGTGCGAACAGTAAATGTAAATCTTGAAAATGATCTTGACATAAGGAATCCGGTGAAACCCGATGGCAGCTCCGATATCTGGAAAGGAGATACGGTTCTGTTTGGACACTATAACAAAGATCCAATCATCTTCAGGGTACTGGATAAAAATACTACGGACTTTGGCGAAACAACCATGTTTCTGGATTGCAATAATGTGCTCTATATGGCAGCATTTAATGAAAATGCATCTGATCCGCAAAACATGTGGGAAAGCAGCACACTCAGGAATGAGCTGAATGTAAAATTTTTAAACGAAAGTTTTTCTGAAGCTGAACAAAATGCAATCTGTAAAAGCTATGATCCAAATCATGGAAACTGGCAAGTTGATGATTACCAGGTTGAATATGAAAAACTTTCCTATACCGGAGATAAGATTTTTGTTCTTGATGCCAGTGATCTGGCACATAACGACTATGGCTACTTGTTAAGAAATACTGTTGGAAGAGCCAAGAAAAATACTGAGCAGTACCTTAAAGAATATTGGCTGCGCTCGCCACACAACCCCCATGACGTTAATCATCCTAAGCAGGGAAGTGTAAACACAGTAAATACCAAAGGTTGGTTAAATTCCTGGAACCCTAGTTTCATAAACGGTGTCAGTCCGGCTTTAAACGTAGAGCTGTCATCTGTGTTTTTTGTTAAGGAGTCAGGTATAAACATATACGCTTTTAATGAAACAGAAATGCCAAATACCTATAGTCCATGGCAACTTACACTTTATAGCAATGAAACCGGTTTTACAGCAAAATGGACGAATCAGAATCGTGTCATTGATGAGGAGCATGGAGGAAACATCTGCCTTTCTCTCTCTAATGCAATGAGCGATGCAACTCAGATTTCCGCCATGCTGCTTGATAGTGATGATACCGTGCTCTATTACGGTAAGATTGCAAATCCGACAGACAGTGAAGCGAATGTTAGAATTCCGGCAGGACTTACACCGGAAAAAAATTACAAACTCAAAGTATTCTCTGAGAACATAACTAGAAGTACAAGCTATGCCGGCAATATTGAGGAATTTAACTTTACTGTACAAGGCATCCCAAAGTACACTGTAAAATTTGACCTGAACGGACATGGAGCTACAGCGATCCCTGATGCCACAGTCAATTTAAATTCTTACTTAACAAATCCCGCAGTTCCTACAGATCCCGCTTATGATTTTGGAGGTTGGTATAAAGAAACGGCATGTATAAATGCCTGGGATTTTACAAGCGATGTTGTAAAAGAAGATATTACACTCTATGCGAAGTGGACGACAAAAGCAGTGCCTCCATCTAATACATATAAAATCAGTTTTAATGCAAATGGCGGAATGGTTAGTGTGGAGGAAATGATGACAGACATCGGCGGTAAACTCGCCTCATTTCCTGCAGATCCAACCAGAAGCGGCTATTCCTTTGATGGCTGGTATACAGCTACCTCAGGCGGAGAAAAGGTTGATGTACAGACTATTTTTACTGAAAATAAGACTTTATACGCCCACTGGAATAAAATTTCTATAAATGAAGGAGGTTCCGGCAGTGGAGGCGGTTCCGATGGCGGAGGAAGCTCAGGCGGCGGAGGCGGTTTCGGTGGTGGAGGAAGCTCAGGCGGCGGAAGTTTACACAGAGGTTTTGGAGAAGGCACAAATATAACATCCGGAAGCTGGAAACAGGATGCCAAGGGATGGTGGTATCAATACAGCAACGGTTCTTATCCTAAAAACGAGTGGAAGCTCCTGCCATACGGCGGCGCTACGGCATGGTACGTCTTTAATGGGGCCGGCTATATGCTTACAGGCTGGTTCTCCTCAGGCGGCAAATGGTATTATTTAAGTACTGCAAATAATGCAAACTTTGGAAAGATGCTCACAGGATGGGTTGAGCTTGGCGACAAATGGTACTATCTAAGTGCTGCAAATGATGCGAACTTTGGAAAGATGCTCACAGGATGGGTTGAGCTTGGCGGCAAATGGTATTATCTTGAAATTACCGGAAATGAAGCACACCCACAGGGTGCACTGTATGTAAATGAAAAAACTCCTGATGGATATAGCGTTGATACAAACGGGGCATGGCTGCTGCCTTAACAGATATTAACGCTACGGGCTATCGACATACAGCCCTCCTGCTGTAGAAATTGTTTGACTATGTCTAACTTTTTAACTTAAATGATATAGCCCTATCACTACCTTGTTGTCTTGTCAGATAGCTGAATATCTGTTGATACTCTGGCAGTGATAATATCATTATGCCACTTATCAGCGACTTACCGGAGCGGGAGTATAACTGTTTTGAAACGGGTTATAATAATAAAAGCCGACAACTGCAACTGTTTTTATTGTTTCAGTATGTCGGCTTTCTGGGATATAATCCATATTAAAAATCTTTGCTTTTGTCCGCCTGAAAGTTTTAATGCACTTTATAAAGTCCCGCAAGTCTTAATTTTTCTTCTATAATTTCATCAATATCTTTTTTTGAATTTAAACCATGATAGCTTAATACATAAGACATATTTTTATATATGGACATAGGAAATACTACCGACATCTGGAAAACAATACCTACTTTTTTTCTTAAAACTTCCGGCAACATATCATAAATAGAATCTTCTTCAAGCCTTATATCTCCGCTTATTTGTACATTTTCATCTTCATATACAAGATTATTAAGTGCATGTAAAAGAGTAGTCTTGCCCTACAATGTCAAGCATATGATATAAAAAAGCACTTAATTTTTTGAGGTTAAATTCCTCACTTTTTAAGTGCTTTTTGTTTTACTTATTTTGTTTTTCCTTAGATTTTAAATCTTGATATATTTTGTTGAACGACCACTACCCACCTGTCTTATCTTTTCATTGTCCTGTAATTCTTTTAAAGCTCTTTCCACCGTTCTTTGTGATATATCCGGACAAAGAATCATAATATCTTTTTTTGATAAAGGCTCCAACGATTTTTGAATTACAGAAAATACTCTCTCAGGCGAGGTTAATTTTTCTTCTCCAATCATTTTAAATCTGTTATCACATTCTTTATATGCTTTCATGATAATACCGAGCATATATTTCATAAATGGAAGTTCATCATTTTCTCCTATATGCCATTTTTCACTGGAATTTTGCAATTCTTCATAATAAGAATCTTTACTTTCTTCAATGAGCATTTCTATACTGATATACCTTCCAACAAAATAGCCGGACTTATAAAGTAGCAGGAGGGTTAATATCCTACTCATTCTCCCATTTCCATCATCAAAGGGATGAATACATAAAAAGTCATGAATAACAGCAGGTATTAAAATTAACGGAGGAATATTTTCCTTTACAGCCTTATTATATGCTTCTACCATTTCATCAAAATATCTTTCCGTTTCAAAACTGTTTATAGGTTGAAAGAGTACTTTTTTATTCCCTAAACGATCCACTTCGACGATGGTATTATCCATGGTTTTAAATCTTCCCTTATGATTTACATAAGAATACGAGTATAAGTGATTATGCAGTGTTAAAATGTCATTTTTACTAAATTCAATATAATCATAATTTTCATGTACTATATCAAGCACATGTCTATATCCTGCTATTTCTTCTTCGTTTCTGTTTTTAGGTTCTGCTTTTTTTTTCATAAGTTCTTTGAGTCTTGTATCATTGGTATAAATTCCCTCAATGGCATTAGATGACTTCGTACTTTGTATCTTTGCAACATCTATCATTTTTTCCAAAATATCAGGATAATTTTCTACATATAATTCTTGTTTTCCCTTGTATTCATGAATGCTTGCTATCATATGATATACATTTACAGGTAGTGATAAATCCATAAGTTTTAAATAATTAAACTTTCTCAAAAGAACACCTCCTCTTCTTTTCGTAGCCATTGTATCATATTTGGCTATGAAAAATCAATAATGGCGAGAATAGTTCCGCCATTATTCTAGTTTTGGCGTATTAAATTAAAATTTGGCAAGAAATTTTTAGTATAAGTACTCTCTATTTTTTTATTCCTTATTATTTTATTAAATGTATTTCTATATCACAACAATAGGAACTTTTTTTATTTTTTCACCCAATTCAATTCTTTTATCAGCTGCCATAAAATATCCTGCATGAGTTTATTTCATTTGAGAAATGTTTTGTGTGACAATTTTCCCCAATAAACTAATCATTAATATCACAAACGCTATGATAATATTTTTTGTTAAAATCTGATTAATAAATAGGCATTCTAACATATAGTAAATTGCCACAAATTGAAAAGCGCTAAATATAGCATGAAAAAATGCCGCAATTATAGACTTTTTAAATTACCTCTTTCCTCTCCGAAGAAAAGCCAAATTTTTCTAAATACATTTATCATACTCTCCCCTCCTTATTTGATTAGTATATCTTTTTACCCTGCCATTTACAGCATAGATAAAATTCAAAAAACATCATTTATTTTTTACACGTATAACGTTCCTTCTATACATGGTTAAATATTTTCTATATAACGGTCTGCTTTTATTTTTCTTACAGCTATTCTGTTATTATCATTGTCATATCTTCATTCCTAATTGTAATCTGCATATCTAAAGCAGGTTATTGTTAAAATAAATCCCAAGGCTATAAATATAACAGATTGTGAAATTTTTCATCACTTTTGTTTAATCACATCCTCAAATTCATCAATTGATAGAACTCCCTTTTCTTTAAAACTTCCCGCTCTAAAACCTGAATTATTTCTATCATTTCTCAGCATTAAAAATGCTGACATTGTTTCCCCACATGGAACTATAACACTTTCGACTTTATCACCTACCTCCAATAGTATCGGCTGATAAACAGGTTCTATTCCCCCTACAAGCACAAACAGCTTATTGCTGTCAAGCAAGTTATTCTTCTGCAATATATCATTAACATAACTTCTATAGTCAATAGCATTTAAATTATTCCAAGATACAGTTAATAAAAACCAATGACCTGCTCTGCTGTTGATTATATCAATATCACTATCTGATAATAAATCAACAGTGGATTCATCTACCGGTTTCCCTATATTAAATGTAAATGTCAAAAAACTATTATTCACTTTTACCGGTAATTCCCAAATATAATCCTGAGTCGAAAGTTTTTCAAACAAAGCTCTACTATTCCCTATATTTCTTTTCAATAAATAAAATATAAATCGACATAATTGCTATAGTTTCAGCCATTATCCCTAATATCGAAAAAATAATATATGGTGTATTTTGATCGCCTAATAACGGAAGTCCTAACGCAATAAAAATCACTCCATATAAAATAAACAACTTCCCTGTTGCATAGTTATATCCCTTTATATCTTTCACAGGAAAAGACTCCGTGTTCGCCCAAAAACCGACCGCCTTCTTTGAAAAAAAGGCTATTATCCCGCTACCGATTATAATACAACCGAAGATTACCCAAAGTATAAATCCTATAATGTTGTCATCCATATTAATCTCCATTCCTCCGCCAAACTGCGGCATAAATAGTGATGAAAAGTATTTTTCAATCTATAATCTCTCAATTTTATATATTAAAATTTTCTACTTGGAAAATTTATAATTTATATTACATATTTATTATATCAAATATATCCTGACATATCCATAGCCGGTAAAAATTTTATAATCTCATAATTAAATTGTAATAAATACATTTAAGTATAATTGCCTATATGATACTATACTCAACTTTAATTTGTATAACACCGTTTTTATATTTTAAAGCTAATAGTTTATATTTTTACTTTATACCTTCCAAATTATTCTTTGCTATTCTAAATCCCAAATCATCAATTCTAAATTCGGGAAAACTCTTCCTTCTTGAAGTAGCACCGCAGGCTCTTTCCTCACTGGCAAAGCTTCCCCCTCTAAAAATCCGATAGTTTCCATATCGTTCTTCATCATATAAATCAAAACACCACTCCCAGACATTACCGATCATATCGAAAAGTCCGAAATCATTTTTTTCCCTGGTTTTTACTTCATGTACTCTTTTCTCCGAATTTTGTTCAAACCAGGCAATTTCCTCAATATTACCGTATCTATATCCTGTTGCCCTACCCCTGCATGCATATTGCCATTGTGCATCTGTCGGCAATTTAAATCCATTTTTTGCATTATCAACTATGATTTTTTCTGAAACAGAATCCAATATATAACATTTTTCCAAAGCAAGCTTTTCAGAAAGATTATTACAAAAATTGACGGCATCTATCCAACTTACATTCACTACCGGACAGTTTTTTGTTGTAATATCGTAATCCATCTCCATTACATAATTATATAATTCATTAGTTACAGGGATTTTAAACAGTAAAAATGATTGAACTTCAACCAATTTTTGCTTCATAATTTTTTCTTTATTTGTTCCGGGAGCAGACATTTTATAATCCGAACTCAGCCATTTAACCGGATCAACAAAATCCCTTATTATCTCATTACCTTGTGGAATTAAAATCATATTTTCTTTTATATATTCTATTAAGTTCATTCAACACTTCCTTACAACTTATAATATTTATTAATCCTGTTTTATTTATTATAGCACCTTATTGTGATAAACTATACTTGTAACTTAAAAAAGATGATATTTTTATATCGCCTTTTTTACTGCAAATTTAAATTTATAATCATAGGCTATTAAGCTCCAAAAGCACCTATTTATTAAATTTCAAAAGTGTACTGTAACACCTTAACTTCGGAATCAAAGGAGGTTCTTCTGTAAAAAGCGATGGCATCCTCGTTGTCAATCTGTTCGGTATCAACAAATATATCACGAATATTATTTCTCTTTGAGTATTCTATCAAAAAACTTATTAAACTCTTTCCTATTCCTCTATTTCGAAAATCCTCTTTCACTGCTAAGTCATAAATATAAATACTTGAAACCTGTTCTTTATAACTATCTAAAATATAGGCTGTTAATCCACCTATGATTTCGATTCCCGATTTTGCTGTAATAGCTAAAAAAGAAGTATTATCCAATAATTTAGCAAGATACTCTCTACCCGGATATTTTTCTTCCCCCCATTCAAAAACCTCGCTAAAAACAGCTAAAAGTCCATAAAATTCATCAATATTTTTATCAATAAAATGTATATCTATTATATCATTGTTCATTTAATTGATCTCCTTTATATATTTAAATTTATCAGAAGCTTTAAAAACCAGGTTTTAGCTGACTTGAGGAAGTATAGACCATTTGTCTTTACTTCCTCACAGTTTTTTCGGCTGCTTAAACAAACCGAGAATTTCATCAGCTAAAGTTTACAAACCATAATATAGTCTTCTTCGTTTTCACGAATAACTTCAAAACCTACATTTTCATACATTCGCACGGCATAATTCATCTTTTGTACCGATAATGATACCTGACTATATCCCTGTCCTCTTAATGCTGCCAGTATCCGCTTCATAAGTATTGTACCAATCCCAAGATTTCTAAACTCTTTAAGAATCGAAATAGAAAGCGATGGCACCTCATCATCAACATGACCGTAATCATTTATAATGCGAGTCCATACCGCACCAATTATATTTCCAGCTGTTTCTGCGACATAACATATATCTGTATCCTTCCCAAATTCCGAAATATATATTTGTAACTCCGGATTTTTTATTATATCTTTTGACGGTGCTTCCACTCCTTCCGGAATAAAGATAGCCTCATACAAAAAGATATCCAATATCTTAAATTCACTTTGTTTTAATTCTCTTATTGTATAATCCATATGAACCTCCGATTTATAGTGTATCAATTTTTTATAAATCTGTGTATAATTGCATATCTCCAGCGGATAAAACTGATCTAATATATCATTCAGCAAAACGTCTGTTAATCCAGTAAATATTATCCTTTAAATCACCATAATATTTTGTAAATTCTTTCATATCGGATTCGTTACTTGAACCTGTAAGATCTTTCAAATCATTTCCACGGACGCACTCTAGCAAGCCAACCTTTTTCATTCCAATACTTTTTATCAGTTTCATTCAACCCCTTTTTATGGACTGCTCTCATAATATAAAAGAATAGTTTTGATTTAAACATCGGCTTTATCTTCATATAGTTTCTCCTGATCTTATTCGAAAGAGAAGTTGTTTTTTGTTCAGCTTTTGCCTTTATCTTTTCGCTAACCCTCTCCCAATCCGTCTCCCATACTGCAATACCCAATTTATATGTTTTAGCACATCCCCAAAAAAATGTACTGTCTGCCATATCTTTATTTGCACTTTTCATGCCCGACCCTGCAGCTGTAGAAATACATACTGCTTGTTTTGAAAACATATTTTCATTCGGTCGATGAACCATCCATCTGTAACCATAGTGATCAAGCAATGATTTCATCGCCCCGGTAACATGAAATACATATACAGGACTTGCCAGTATAATAACATCCGACTCATCAATAACTGTTGTTATAGGCTGTAAATATTCAAAATGCGGGCACATATCTTCTCCTTTTGAAAAGCAGTTGCCACATCCGATACAAAACTTATCAAAATCTTTTGGAAGAAAAAATTCTTTTATTTCTCCATCTAATTTTTTTGCAAGCATTTTTGAAATATGGTATGTCGAGCCTCTATGATTTTGACCATGTATAATCACTATTTTCATAAAGCTATCTTTTTTCCTTCCGTTTAAATATAAAACTTTTTGATATTCACTTCTCAAAACTTTTAATATAAAACTATTTTTAGCAAATCGAGAGTTGTTTTTCAGACAGTAATCTCTATCTGATTACCTTCAATAGCAACTATACAGCTTTCATAGTAACCATCACCTGTAACTCTTGGTCCGCTTACAACTGCATATCCGTCTTCCTTCAATCTGGCGGTCAACTCATCAACCTTCTCTTTACTTCCAATACTGAATGCAATGTGAGCATAGCCGGTTCTGTTTAAGTCTTTTTCAACATCCGCCATTGTCGGCTTGTTCATAATTTCTAATCTTGCACCATCATCAAATTCCATAAAATACGACCGGAAATCCGTTGTTTTATTATGATACCCCGAATTACTCTTAGCAAGAAAATATTTTTCAAAGAATTCCTTGGTTTTTTCAAGATTATTTACGTACATAGCTATATGTTCAATTTTCATAAGAGTTACCCTCACAATTTTAATTTAATATTTCTCTGCAATCCAGGATTTATCTGTATCTCCTCATAATGTATTTCAGTTTTGGAGTTTTAATTATATCATCAATCTCAAATCCAAGTTTTTCATAAAGTTTCTTTGCACTTTGATTGAAATCAAAAACCGATAAAGAAATACTTCTAATTTTATTATTCTTAAAAATTAAATTTATAAATCCTTTCAGTGCCTCTGTACCTAAACCCAATCCTGTTTTTCGAGGGTCTAATACAAATCTTCCTATGTGAATATTATCTTTCTCAATCCATACTTCCTGTATCATGCCAATGAATTCCTTTTCATTAAAAATCGAAAAAGTATTTTCTAATCCTTTTATTTTGTCATAGTTCAACGGGTAAGAAATTCTGTACCCCATCCACTGCTCCTGAAACTCTTTTCCTTTTTCATTGGACCATTCACATAAAAGCAAGGCATTGACCTTACTTATCCCCTTTTCAAATCTGATAGCCATATTTTATTCTCACAAATTCATATTTTTCTCTAAATATTTGCCCATATTATACCATATTTCATCCTGGTTTTATAGGACTAAGCTGCTTCTTCATTTCCCTTATAGAGGCATTAAAAATACTCTCAAACAGGGCTATATCAGCTACCTATAATTTTTCTCTCGGCACTTGGACAACAAAAAACAGCAAATCTTTTTATTGATTTACTGTTCTTAAAAATATGTGTTGTTTAAAAAATTTGAGAATATTAAATTTATAGTATATACTATTTTATTAATACAAATAGATCATTAAGTGCCTCTGCCATTGTAGGGTGAGTAAAAATCTGATTTGCAAGCATTGTATATGGCTGTTTCATAATTATTGCCAAAACAACAATATTAATAACTTCATGTGAGTCTTCTCCAAATAGAACCACACCTAAAATTTGATTTGTATCAGCATCAACTACTGCTTTGTAAATACCTGTTTGGTTTCCAAGAATCTTTGCTTTAGGAATTGCAGTTACCGGTAAAGTTGCCACTTTAATCTTATAACCCTTTTCTAATGCATCTTTTTCACTAAGTCCTACCTTTGAAAATGTCGGGTGTAAAAATGCTGAAAAAGCTATTGGCTGCCTGTCATCTTTAGAATAACTGCCATTATCTTCCAGATAGCTTTTTACAATACGGTTGTCATCCAAAGACACATAGGTAAATTGTGGCCCTCCATTGACATCACCCATTGCAAAAATATGAGGTTTATTCGTTTGTAAATGCTTATTTACATTAATAAAGCCTCTTTCAGATATTTCTACTCCGGCATTCGCCAAATTCAAATCTTTAATATTTGCTTTTCTACCGGTAGCAACTAAAAGTGCATCCGAATAAATTTGACTTTTTTCTCCATTTACCGTATACGATATTGTAACTTTATTCTCATCTTGTTCTACATGATCAATGCCTGCATTAAATATAAAATCTACCCCTAATGCCTTGTAGGATTCAAACACTTCATTTGCCACATCATCATCTTCTCTTGGCAATAATTTATCTGCTTTATCTATAATTGTTACTTTTGTACCGAATTTTGCATAGCTTGCAGCAAACTCAAGTCCAATAAATCCGCTTCCAAATATTGTCAAAGTGTGTGGAAATTCTTCTAAATTCATTAGTGATTCGCTTGTATGAATTCTATTTTTAATTTTTAAGCCTTCAATGTCAGGAATAAAAGGTGTTGAACCGGTATTAATAAATATTCGTTCAGCATATACTTCATATTCTTCTCTAGCCGTTTTTATAAGAATTGTATGTTCATCTTTAAATGATGCACACCCATCAATGACTTCCACATTATTAATGCCTGCAACTTTGTCATAATTTGCCTTATTTAACTTTGCTACCAGTGATTTCTTATTTACGACAGAGTTTTTATAGTACTCCTCATCACTTATCCCGCTAAAACTTCTTCTGTCTGCAGATGTTGCAAGAAATTTAGACGGAATACAGCCGACATTAATACATGTACCCCCGTACATCAAAGAAGATTTCTCAACTAATATAGTCTTTTCTCCTTTGTTTCCTAAGTAATTAGCTAATGTTTTTCCTGCTTTTCCAAAGCCAATAATTATGTTATCTACTCTTTTATTCATAATTGTATCCTTTCTTAATTTTTAATAATTTTTTAAAGTACTCTGGACCGGTTATTAAATTTTTTTTAACAATTGTAATATGCTGTCATTAAAAACTTGTTTGTAATAATGTCATATATCACAGTTTCAATTTTTATATATTATCCTAAAATGCCTGCAAACTCGCTTAATCTAAAGATTTCCCGCATGGCACAATTTCTGAAATCAATTCATTCGGTAATCCTTTTTAAGATTCTTTTATAACTTTGAAGTTATATGCTTACAGTTAAGCTTTTTTTATTGGAATCCAAAGCTCCATTTTATACTCAGGACTGTTCATATCACCTTCATAATAATACTCAATGTCGGGACTTCCCGAATGTGTATATCCATGTTCTGGAAAAAATACTTCAACCGCATATTTCCAACCGTTATGAATACATCCAGGCACACTTCCCTTTAGTTCTACAACTGCATACTCCGCTTCCTTAATTTCCAAAACATCCAAACCGTTACTTTTAGCTTTATCTACATCAGTAACTATATAACCTGCCATATAGTTTATAGTATTAGAATCTAAAACATCATGATTATCAAGATTTAATATATCATGGCAAACTCCCACAGATTCACCAGTTCCTAACTTTGACATTTTTTCATGGCTAACTCTGGAAAAGAGTTTTTCCCATGTACCCGTACATAATGATGAATTTATGTTTTGTTCGTTGACACCGGCAACTGTGAATGCTGATTTTTTTTGAATTGTAATGTTCATAGTTCTTCCTCCTCTTACACTTAGTGCTAACTGCACTCGTGAAACTAATTTGAATGGTTTTCCATTTCTTACTTCTGAAGGAGCAAATCCATGAAAATTCTTAAATGCAGTGCCAAATGAATCTGATGATTCATATCCGAATTTGAACGCAATATCAATTATTTTCTCGTTCGTATCTCTTAATTGAATAGCAGCTTCTGTTAATCTTCTGCTTCTCAAATATTCTGAGAGAGTTGTTTCAGTTAGAATAGAAAACAAGCGGCTGAACATAGAATAAGAATATCCTGATAGATGGGCTACCATCTTTTCATCTATCCCATCATCAAGCACCGTTTCAAGATAATCAATCGTATTGTTAAACGATTTTATAATATTCATTTCATTTTCCTCCTCGACTATAGTTTAGAGGTTTTTGTTATCTTTTACCCTACAATACCGGTACAAAATTTAACGGTTCTGCATAAACAGTTTTTATAAAATCAAGATCTAAATTTCCCTTATTATATCGTTGATTTCTTATTGATTTTACACTTTTTTTCTAACATCATCAATCAGCATTGCAAAATCAATTGTATTTTTATGTGTTATGCAAAGTTCTCATGTTCACTATTTTTATTAAGTTCCAAACGTGCATTTATCTGTTTATAGTATTTTATTTTTGAATAAAACAAATAATAATTTTTTCCAGAATTTCTATATAAAATCACTGCACTATTATCTTTTATTATCCGAAGACATTCAAAACCTTACTATCATTCCAATCACTGCAGTTAATTTTCAATGATTTACAAATAGCTTTAAGAAAAGTAATTAATTCTTCATTCATCTTAATATCTCTCATTTTAGGATCATCTATCTTACTACTTTGCCACAAGTTATCATATGCAGCTATAACATCTTTATCTCCCGCAAAAATAATAGGTATGGAACTGTCAAGATAAGTAGAGTCTTCAAACTCACTAAATTGTTTATGGTTCCTATGCTGCCAGAAGTTGAACCTCCAGCAACTGCTTATACATAACCGGCGGAAGTCCATCCGGGTTTGATGTATATATCCGTTTTTGATTGTAATATATAAATACATACCTGAAGATCATTGTTTTTACTTCTTCTCTTTTTATGCGATAGGTTGGAATCCTGTAAAGGAGTTCCTTCTTGAGCGTTGCGAAGAAGCTCTCCATCCTAGAGTTATCAAAGCAATGATTGACTCCGCTTAAACTTTGACTAACTCCTGCATTAGCAAGAACCAGTTTAAAGGCTTCGCTAGTGTACTGACTTCCTCTGTCAGAATGCACAATAGCACCGTTCAGATTGTATTTTTGAGTTACAGC
>NZ_JH378835.1:89838-116388 GCF_000235445.1 Johnsonella ignava ATCC 51276
GTTTCGCACATAAGCTTTACAGTCCAAAGTTCATTGTGCTTGTCATAAATGAACTGATAACGGTAATGAGCCCTTATTTCTTCCGGCTTACGGCGAAAAAACCGAGAGCCTCTTTAAGAATGTCATTAGACCGTTGAAGTTCTAAAACCTCTTTTTCAAGCTCGCATATCTTTTGATCCTTGGCATCATTAGATAAACGTTTGTTACCGCTTCCAACATATGCGGTTTCCTGATATTTTTTACGTTTATTACGCCAGCCCGAAAGGGTGTAATAAGGAATACCGAGTTGGTTAGCAGCGGCATTAAGACCAATTTCATCGGATAGCTTAACAGCCTCTTCTTTAAAAGTTTTGTCGTATTGCATTTTGATCACCTCTGTGTTTTTAATAATACCATAGATTTGGTGAGTTTACCAACTCTACTTAAATGCTACCACTCCAGTACTCTATTAAGTGCAGCATAAAATTTTTCTGTTCCACTAGATTTGTTAAGCAAAAAACGATAACCAAATATATCTGCTGCTAATTCTTTTTTTTGCCTTTCTATCTCTTTTTTATGATTGATATATAAAGTAATAATTGTCGCCAAAATGCCTGAAATAACAGCTGCAACTAAAGTTATAATAATATTCATCACCATTTAAGTACTCTCTCTATCCCAAATATTTCCGCATTAATAAATAACATAAAATCTGTGTTTCATCAATTACTTTCTGCACTGCAACTTTCGGTCTCTACTCACATTACTCAAGTCTTAATCCCTGTAAATATGCCTTTTTAATATTTCCCGTTTCAATAAATCCATTATAATTCAGATTTATATCTTCCTTAATTCGTCTCAAAAAGACTACTATACAATATAGTTTCTCAGTTGCCTCTTTACCTAAACCCAATCCTATTTTTCGAAGTTCTAATACAAATCTTCCTGTGTGAATATTATCTTTCCCAATCCATACTTCTTGTATCATTCCAATGAATTCCTTTTCATTGAAAATCGAAAATTTATTTTCTAAATCCTTTTATTCTGTCATTGTTCAACAGGAATGAAAGATAAGACACCAACATCACTATTTTCAGCAATGCACACATAAAACGGTAGTCGGGCATTTGCATAACCCTGCTGCTATTATTAGAATTATGATATAATATCATTTATCATTTGTGCAGAGATGAGCTATTCCTTGAATCCATTCACGAAAGTGAGGGCATTGTTCCATAATGATATTAATTCCCATTTCTTTTGATAACAACGTTCCGTTTGTAACCTTTGAATAATTTGGAATCAATTTTTCCAATATTTTTGAAGGTGCAGTTTTTGGAGAATTGTTAATATGTTCCGGCGTTTGATATTTATCACGGATTTCCTTAATTTTATTAACAACATCTTCGTTGGCAATCAGGGCAAATGAATCCGGTTTCGAAAACAGGATCCCTTCAAATTCATGTAGCATAAAATGAAAATTGCAGTTTCTCTGTCCAATATCTGCGTCAATTTTCTGCTCTATTTGTTTGATGCGAACATTTATATCCGGCTCATTGTTACATATACCCGGAGTGTCGCAAGGCATCGCATAGTAATCAAACATTGTAGTTACATACTCATTAGGATGCCGCTTACTAATCAGGGAAAGCTCCTTTTTAATTTTCGCATAATCGCTCACACCACCTTTGTATTTTTTAATAGCCGTTCTCTTCGTAGAGCAAATTATAGGGCAAACTACAATACTAATATTAAAAAAATACGGGTAAAGAATCTCATTGATGAATGATTCTTCTGTTTGTCCTTCGCAATAAATATAGACTTGCTTCATTTTGGGCTTCATTTTGACAGTCTACCTCCAAAAATATTTTTCTTCCACAAGTCTCCAAGTGAATAATCCTCTTTAAGCCAAACTTCCAGGTCTTCTTCACTCAAGCGTCTGAATTTCGAACCGTTTTCACCCCTGTCCACTACAATAACATCTTCAACATCAAATTCATTAAGAAGCTCTACAGACTGCGTTGAAATAATAATTTGTTTTTCATTGGATAGCTGCTTAACCATCTCCGCAAAAATGGTAATTGCATATGGATGAAGACCAAGTTCAGGTTCATCGACAACGATAGTTGCAGGCTGTAATTCGTGTGGTTGTAACAGTAGTACAGCAAGGCAAATAAAGCGCAACGTGCCGTCAGAAAGCTGTGAGACATTGAAGATATCTTCACAACCTTTCTGCTGCCATTTTAATACAATCTGTTCTTCATTACCTTCCTGAGGTTCAAGAACAAAATCCGAGAAATATGGTGCAATCAGTTGAATAATCATCACTATTTCATCATAGTTTTTCTTATAGTTTCTCTTAAGCCTGTATAGAAATGCCGCAAGATTGGCAGCATCGAACTGAAGAACTTTGTTGTTTGAAATGTTGTGTTCTTGTTTAACCTTTGAACTTCGACCGGTATCATGAAAATGATAGACTCTCCAGTTTTGTTTCTTCAGGATAGGAACAACATATCTATCTATTTTATTATGAACACCGGTATCCCACTTTGCTTCACTATTACCATAGGCAACACTGCTTTCATTATCCCATTGACCGTGATATCCAAAGAATTCTTTTCGAAAAATCAGCCTATTATCATCAGTTGGAACTAAGTTAAAACCATAGGAATTCTTACCGAAATAGACCTCAAATCCAATATCTTCGGTTACTTTTCTGCCTTTATATAAAAGGGCATTGATGCCGCTTTGGGCAACTGATACTTGTAGATTCTTAAGTAAAATATTTTGAAGCAAAGAAAAAGCTGAAATAAAGTTTGATTTGCCGGCACCATTGCTGCCAATTAATACATTGATTTTTCCAAACGAAACATCACATTTTTTTATTGATTTGTAGCCTTCAATAGTTATACGACTAAGTTGATCATCCTTCAACAAAGTAAGTGCACCTCCTTTCAAAACAATATTTTATGCTGAACCAATAAGTCAAGTTTTTCAGCAATTTATTTTTAATTTGTGCAAATACACTGAAAGTGTTGCTCAAAAACATTGTAGCACCCCCGTATTTTGCCAAGTATAACATCATGGTTAATAATAATCAAGGACAGATTTTGCTTTTTTCAAAAACTGATAACAGCTTTTTAAATTATTTAAGTTATTAAAGCAGTAATTTACTAATGACGCCTCATATACTTAAGTTTTCTATTTGGCAATTATATATTTTTCTATTTCAAGTGCTAAAACTTTTGCTGATTTTGAGTTAAAATGGACTCCATCCACAGTTGTAGACAATCCTCTGATTTTAGCAAAGTAATCTTTAGTAAATGGAAATAAAGTCATTAGTATAGCATCCATAAATCTAATTAATAACCGGTATTTCCATGTATATGCACAGCTCTTTTCTCCAATATTTTCCTTTTGAAGCTTATAAATATCAATAAATGGATAATGATATTTATAAGCCAGTTCCTTTATTAGCTTATTTCTTTTCTTTAAACGCCCATCCGGAAAGTCTTTTAAATTTATAAAAGGCATACCAAAAATAATAACTTGTTTATTATTTCGATAAAAAAGCTCTAAAACTCTACTGTATTTTTGACAAAAAATCTCATCATCTTCAATACATTTCATTAGCTTACAACGTAAACTCATTTGTAAAAACCAAAGTAAAGAAACGGTTCTTAAATATGGTAAAAGTATATCATTTGTACCAATACCAAGAATATATATTTCTGAATTGTATTTTGACTTATTAATCAGTTTTTTCAGTCTGCTATACATCCCACTTACTGTATCTCCATTTTTTCCCTTATTGACATATTGATGATTCGATTTTTTATCCAAAAAGTGAATATATGAATATCCAACATTCCCAAATGTTAAACTGTCTCCCAAACAAATTATTTTCATTTTCATCCACTAAATTCCAATTTTATCTGCTTATATAATTTAATTGATTTTGTTGTAATATATGTTTTAATATTCAGTTCATAAAAGCTTACGAAATCATCTGTATCTTCATAATTCATCCCATTTATCAATGTTTTTTTAATTTATACCCCTTTCAAATTCCACTTTATTATATAAATTTCTTAAACCAATTATCCATAAAAATCATTTGTTCTTCTGTATAAAACCTATGTTCTCCATTATCCATAACTGTTAAATCTGCATTTATTCTCTTTGCAAAATCACTAATTATTTTTAAAGAAGTTATATTGTCATTTTTACCATAAAGAATACTGCTTGGAATATTCCATTTGATAGGATTGTTCCTGACATAGGAAAGATATTCCCAAGATAAAGACTCGCCAAATGATGTATTTATTATTTTTTTCAAACTAAGTTCTTTTTCAGACACACCTGCTTTTTTCATAATATCTAAAATCAACTGCTCCATATCTACAACGGGTGAAATAAACATTGCCTTTTTGATAAAATTTCCATATAAGGATATTGATATTAAAGAAAAATACGCTCCAATGCTATTTGCAATTAATACAACCTCATTATATTTTGAAAAAATATCAATAAAATATTTTTGAAATTCCACCTTAACTTCCCATGGCAATTCTGATTTATAATCAAAACCTATAATATCATACTCATCATCAAAAAACTTCTTATAATAATGAGCTTCATCCGCAGAACCGCCTTTACCATGTATATATACAGCAGCTTTTTTCATTTAATATGCTCCCACAATTTTTTATTTATTAATATCATACTATATACAAATCAAAAATCCAATATATTCTTTACCATTTTTACTCATCATCTCTAAAAACTCATCAAGAAAAATATCAATATATTTTACATTCTTTTAGAACCTTAGCCTTTTATATTTTTTCCATTCTTTTTTTCTTTTTCTGTTTCTGTTTGTTTTCAGGCAAAAAATGAGGACTTCCGCATTTCGGTGCGAAAAATCCTCTTACTAAAAATAACACATATTGCATCTATTAATACTTTTAATACATTATTATGTAATTCTACATTTTACTATTATTAATTTCATCTTTATGATATCAATATTTTTTATGGTCTTAATTTTTAATTATAATTACTCCTGCTCATCTATTCCACAAGCTTCAAGTAAAATATTCATCATTTCCTCTTCATGTTGTTTACACATTGTTTCCTTCCAATACAGACTGGCAGCTTTATTACCTTTTTTTTCAGTAAGTTCACTCATAATGCGTAGTTTAATACTTCCCTTTGATATCATATCCTTAAAAGTACTCTTTTTGGCTTCAGGCGACATATTTGAAAACTTTGAATTGATATTCCTTTGTATAATACAGAGATTTCCGAACCGATCCACACCATCTTTCCACTGTTCGAAAGTCCCTTCTGAAGGATTCTGAGGATACCAATGTTCTATTGAATTTCTAAATTCAAAGGTAAAATCACTATATTTTCCTTCACTATCGTAGAACCACAACAAATAGTCAAGATAATTAAATACAATATGAGGAGTATTTACTCCTAAAGAATAGACTCCTTTTTCACAAGTATCAAGAAAATTTTCTTTAACAGCCTCTATTGCAATATCTTCCGCAATAGTATCAAACCCTGTAATATATTCATTTTCAGTATGTTTACAGTTACCTTCCGACAACCAGATAAGAAGCCTTGTAATCCAGTGCATTACCTTAGGCGAGGTATAAGAAACACGAAGTGCACTCTGAATCATAGTATTATTTTTTATTCTCAAATCATTTGTTGTATTACGCTGACCAATCTCAATAAATCTGGTATTTTTGTAATATGGTCTGATTTGTTTTCTATTTCGTGAGACATATAAGCTCTTCAAACTCCATTCGCCATCCGAACTGTCATTGGTATATTCTCTTTTTACTATATACTTATCAAACAGATACCTTGTTCGCAAAAGACACATAATAAATTCACGAGAGAATTTTTCTTTATTTTCATTAATTTCACCTTTTTCTTTAACACCATATAAAATAACTCTATCAAATGCATCTATCAGCTTTTTATCATCTAAAAGTTTATCTGTAATATCTTTGGCGGCATTTTTATGAGCGACACCGTACAGTGTTATATATACTCTCAGCGTATGCAGTAAAAAATACGGAAATTCTATGATACTTTCAAAGCGAACACGAGTATCGGCGTCCAGATACCTGTCATCTTCTGCGACCTTAAAATTTTTATCAATGATATCTGTAATGCATTGACCTGTTGCTTCATCCTCATTATATTTCATTATATTCTTATATTTTAACCAACTCTTTTGTGGCAGCTCATTCCATTCTCTACCAAATATAGCCTCTCTTATTGCATTATTTTTACTACTAAAATGCATCTGAACATAACCTGTCATATCGCTGCAGGCATCCCAGATTTTTGCAAACACCGCCTTTTCAGCATCATTACTTAAGTAACTCATAAGAGCGGCTTTTAAAATATCATGCTGCTCTAACTGCTCGCCTCTGGTGTTCATAATCTCAAAATACCTGTTAAGATCTGTATTCTCCGGTACCTCTATCCTGTATACAATAACTTTATTAAGCTTTCTCAAAAAATCTTTTTTATTAAAATCCGGCTTGCCAAGTTCATGCGAAAGTATCTTTACTCCTCTTTGAATACTGAATTCAATTCTGTCCATATCAAGTTTACTACGGTTCTCAAGAAGTAATTCCTCAATATTCCTTAATGTATAATTTGATTTTTCTCTACACGCAAATGTCAGAGCAGGTCTTGTTTTGATACCCAAACAATTTAGCAAAATGTATAAAGAAGTCAGTCTCTGCTGCCCATCAACAACCTCATACTTTCCTGATTGCTTTGACACAATTAATGAACCAATATAATAATTTGTACCCTCAGAAACATCTTGAATGTCTTCAAGCAGCTGAACGAGTTGCTTATCCTCCCATGCATAAGCACGCTGATATAATGGGATTGTATATTCTATATCAGTATCAAATATATTATTTTCTCTACCTATGATGTGAAGTTCAGTTACTAATTTACTCATTTGATATCTCCATATCCATTTATTTCTTTTATTGTTTCATACAAATCATTCCATTTTTCATTTATCGGAGCATCCAAATCCCTCAGTATTTTTATCTGCAAACCTGAAATTTCATTATGCACACGTGCAAAACTTATTTTTGAAAACATTGCTACTCTATTTGTATATCTTGAATTTTCATCACCTACAGCATATTTATTTATGCTGTCAAATCCAAGATTCTCCATATCAACACGAAGCATAAACGCCCATGAAAATATTTTCTTTACAGCCATTTCATCAAAATTATGGAACCTGTCGTAATAACAAAGCAGCGCACAATAAAACAGATTTTTTGTGTATCCAAATCCTACAGAACCGGGCTTAATTCTGTCCATATCCTCAGGTGTACAAACATCCCTGCCATCACAGATAGCAAGCTTAATTTTTTTTAAATACACATTATTGCAAATCTCTGATTTAATATCATAAAGTAGATAAATATAATGCTCCACCATTTCAAAAAAATCATTTCCTGCTATAAATGGTTCACTTATCTGGAAATATGGCATAGCCCTGCCGGCTCTCTTTGCATATGAGTAAGCGGAAGCTTCCTCTATTCCTTTGTAGGTATCAATTTCCTTTGCTGTAAACGGTCTACTCTTAATTCTTCTTGACCAGTTCCATATTGGAAATAAATAAAGATCAAATAATTCTCTTATTTTTTCTGTATCCTTAGCCTCCCACTTTGTAACTGCATGTTTCATTTCATATGGATATTTTTTCATCTCACGAAGATGATATGCTTTAAGAAGATCATGCGGATCCAGTGATTTTCCACGTGTATTCTGCGAGTCAAAAAGTTGAAATGCCTCAGAAACCTTATCAACACATATAATAACCGTCTCCAGTATCTCTTCAAAAGCCTTAATAAAATCCTTTTTTACATCATCACTCTTAAGTGAAAACCATTCTTTTATAAACATATAATTATTATGAATATTAGTTTGAGTAACCTTATTCATAAAATATTTACTCAAAATACTACATTTAAATTTCGGTTCCAAATAAAGTTTCAAAAGAATCAATGAAATAATTCTCTGTTGTCCGTCAACAACATCAAAAATGCATTTATCCTTCTTGTGAATAATAATTGTTCCAATTCGATATTTAAATCCTGCTCTATATTTTTTTGCATCTTCAATTGCATTTGTAATATCACTTAATAAATACTCAATATTCTGAACTGCCCACTTATATGGTCTTTGGTAATCCGGAATATTCAGTTTCATACCCAGTAAATTATTTATACTTTTTATCTCAGCCACAAAGTAACCTTCCTTCAGCTTTTTATTATTTCTGCTATTTGCTACATCACTGTTTCCCTATTCTCTGATATATTTCTCTTTCAATTTTGGAAATTTTTTATCTGACTGAAAATAAAAATACTCTCCGTTGCCCTATTTAAGTATAAGTTCCACAGCAAATCATATCCCCCGAAAACATTCGCAGCTATCCTATTCCGGCTATTATTACTTACAATTTTTCTTATGAGCCTTTAACTTTTTCATAGCCCAGTCATAGTGGCTTGATGTTGCACTTACAAAATAGGAACCGAGTGTACTGCCTGCTGTCCACTTATATACACCTTTTGAAAATAATTCCTCATTTGTAAATTTTTCAGCCGATTCCAATACAGCAATATGAGATTTATTAAACATGTCTGTAGCTTCTTCAAGAGAAGTATTTTGATGTTTCTTCCAAAATTCTACATTCATATCTCCATAAGTTTTCCAGTTATATGGTTCAGGCAAAAATGGTTTTTCTTCTCCATTTTGATTAGAATGCACCCAATTCAAAATAAGCTTATGCCATTCATAAAGATGGATTAGAATATCTCTTAAATTCTTATCTCTTTTCCAATGAGCTTCTTTTTTCTTTTCATCTTTTGAAAAATCAAACGGCGTATTTAATTCTTCCTCAGTCATCTTTGAAATAATTAAATTTAACTTTTCATAATTTTCCTTAGCGGCAATCATTAAATCATTTTTCGTTGTTGGTCTTGGCATAATAAGTGCCTCCTATCTATTTTATAATACTATTTTACAAGAAGATACCTGACACCATTTGTCATGTTACATATTTTTCTGCCAGCCGGCTCTTCACTCACGCAATCCCCAATATTTTCGCCAGGCTCTTTGCCTTTTTTATTGCGGTAGACTTGGCACTGCTGTTTGCAATTTCTAAAAGACCTTGCCATTTTGCATCTTTAGCAGGAATAAATCCCCTGCCGGCTGCTTCCTTTAAATAGTCTGCATAGTAAATACAAATATCCAAAATTCTGTTTATCCATACCGGCGGCTTATTATTTTTCACAGTCTTTGCTCCGGCATATTTGATACACTCACTGAGCATGATCCAAAACACACTTAGAAGTTCTCTTTCCTTCTCAACCACTCGTACCAGCTTTGCCGGACTGATATCTTCATGAAGCAGTAACTCTCTTGTAATATCTCCAAGTGTATTCACGTTCAGTTCACCGGATTTTACCAATTCTTTGATAAGGCTCTTTGCACCATAAATACTTTCTCCATCCTGAGCTAAAAGTGCCACCGCAATCGTGAGGAATACCTTTGAATATGGGGCGGATTCCCCTTTTAAAGGACCGTTTTCTTCATCTCTCCAATTTCTAAACCTGCTTACCGCAATCTTCTTTTTAAAATTATCATAATGAAGCCATACAGCCTTTTCTTCTTCATCTATAATTTCCCCGTTATTATTAGCCTTAAATGCCGAAACCTGTCCCTCATTTCTAAGTCCGTAAATCCATCCGGCTATTGTTACCTGATATTCATACTCAGGTACATCAGGCAGTTTTAAGTTAAACTTAAAAACTTTTTCATTTTTTCTTATTTCAACAGCTTTTACACTCATCGAAACATTATCATGAATAAGTGTTTTAGGCTCAGGTAATGTTACCCACACTTCATCAAAGTCGTTTTTTGAGATTGGAGTATCCGATGCTTTTTCACTGTTTTCTGATTCTTTTATAATCTCCATATCAAAAGATTTTAATTTATTCACGATTTCCTTTGCATAAGCTACTGCCTTTGAAGCCCCTGATTTAGCTGCCAGATTTTTAATTGCCTTCATTTCCAGTACACTTTTAGGGGCAAGCTTGTTTTGCACAGCCGGTATAACCTCATCCAGATAATCTCTTAAAAACTTTACAACCTCAGCAGTACCTGTCAGCATTCTGGGAGCCCCAAGCGATACTTCCACCGTATCACAGGCGGCTTCCCATACGATGCTTAGCATACCGTCTTTTGCCATACATTCCATGGAAAGAGCCATACTTGCCAGATTTGAGGGCGTATCACCATTCCAGTCCAGATAGGAAATATCTGCAATTTTCGGAAGCAGAAGTCCCCTGTCCCAGGCTTCATGAGTTGCCTTAATAACATCTTCTGCATTCTCATCACTTAGATTACTCCCTATAGCAATCCAGTTCATCAGTGCACCCTTTGTAATCGGCTTTCTTCTTCTTGCTATCTGTCTTAAAGTTACACCCTGCCCGTGGTACACCTCATAGTCTCTGTGTACCGCCGTAAGAGCATAATCTCCCCAAGTCGGAAACATAGAAAACATAGAATCATTGCCATGTGAAAATCTGTTCGGTAAGGCTCTTAAACTTTTTGGCATATCAAGTTCCACCTTCCAATACGAGGTTTTCCCCGGCGTAAATTCCGGTTCAATATATGGATCTTTTAAGTATTCTACAATTATTTCACCTGCCAATACATCATTTCCATGTTCATCCTGTAAAAGTTCTCCTGACGGAAGCAAGATTTTCAAATTTACATCATTTAGTTTTTCTGAATACTCTTTTATATCTTTTTCCGTAAACAAATCCATATCAAGTCTTGTAAGTGCAAGCTGTAAATCCGGCTCTGAAACATATAATAAATTTTCATTTTTATATATTAACAGACGATCGACTAAATCGGATACTCTGATACTTAAATCTTCATAACTTGGAGTACTTAGTAAGCAAGGCCATTTGTCGATAGAAGCAAATAACACAACATTTCTTGTATATAAGAGTTCACCATACACGATTTTTAAAGCTTCGTTTTCACCATTCCATACTTTTCTCATACTATCCGGGCATATATTATTTTCAATATTTTTTGCCCATCTGCCAAGTGCCCATATACCGCTTGAGTCATTGTTGGGAATTCCTGCCAGACTCATTTTAGCCTCATCAGGATTTTTATATGCAATGTTATTTGCCATAGCAATAAATCTTTCAAAAGTAATATCCTCAACACATTCCTTTCTTTCTGAAATCACTGCCAGCAAATCTGTTAATGCCTCCGGTGAAATTTCTCCTATATCAAAATTAGGAAGTTCCCAAAGTTTCGGTGTTTCCCTCCAAAGTCCCTGTACTTCTTCTTTTACATCTTCTTTTTCAAGTTCCAATCCCCAAGCCTTCTCCAGACTGTCGGCAAGTTTTGATATACTTTTATCCTCATCCCGCTTATACAGTAAAATCCATTCTTCATACTCTTTTGCAAACTTCGGTTTTTCTCTTTTTAAAGCAGCCTTTAAAATCATTTTTTTGATTTTCTTAACCTTTGCGAAGCTGCAGGAAATAAGCACCTGATACAGCAAATCTTCTGAAGCACTTTCTATAAGAACCGGTGCAAATCTTTCAAGCAAAGCGGTTTCTCCAAGTCCCAAAAGTGGAATGATTGTTTCTGTTCGAGATCTGATATCATCATCAGTAAGTCCTATTTGCTCCAAAACATTCATAAGCTCTTTTCTGTCTCCCGGTCTTTGTGCAATATTTAATGCATAAAATACCTGTTCCATAGCCGCTTCTTTTGTAAGCACATTGTTCTCTACACCCCAGATCAGCACTTTTGAAAAAGGTCCTGTTGACGGCACATTCACAGAAATACCCACTTCAATATGCTCCATGAATCTTCTTATAATATCCTCTTTTGCCGGTGCAAATCCCTCATCAAAGTTTTGCTCTTTTCTTTTAGAGCTCAAAACTGTTGCTGCAACTGCTGCCCAGTCCTTCATATACTCCACGGATTCCGGAATATCAAGATTCATTTGATGAACCAGGTTTAATGCCAATGTACCAAGAACCGACAAAGAGTGCTCCCATATTCTCCTGTTTGAAGTGCAGGCAGCTTTAATAAAATTCATAGCATAAGTTTCACCCCGAGCCTCAACAGCCTTTAAAGCAACCTCACTGCCTTGCCTTAAAACATGTGCCGCACGCTTGGCATCCACTCCTACACGGATTGCAAAGATTGCAAGTTTGCCTAAATCAATATCCACGACGGGAACGAAGCCGTAAGTATTCTCAGATAATTGTTTAATTTCCAACCATTCACCTGATTTCAGTCCTTCCCTTGCAATTTTTTGTTCTTCACTGCTTCCTGTTCCAAGGTTTAAAATATTTTCAAAATCTGTTTCCTCATATCCCAGAGAGCGATAGATTTCCACCGCTTTTTCAAGTTTGCTTGCCATACTAACCTCCATTTCTCCGCCTTTAGCCGGCGGCAGAAATAGTAATGAAAAGTCTTTTTACACTACTTCTTTTTTCAATTTTACTGCCAAAATATGTTTACATGGTCCTCTGCTGTTTTGATGTCTCAGATACCATGTACATGTGCACTTTGCATTTTCCACCCTGCAATCTGTAGGATAAATAACTCTGTAAACTGCAGCTTCCGATTTCACATGCCATATATTATCTTCTACATATACGGTATCTTCCACAAGCTTCTTTGCCCCCTCAAGCCTTGGGTTATCTTTTAAGACTCTGTCCGGATCATCCGGTAATTCTCTGTGAAAAAATGCATTTTCATGAACATCAAAGCCCAGCTTTCCTGAAACTGCAAGCAGTTCCAGTGCCTTATACATATCATTTTTTATCAGCCCCGTTGATTTTGACATTTTATCAAGGTCAAGTCTCGGATCAAAATTTAATATATCGTCAATTCTGTCAGCATATTCCAACACTTTTATATCTGAAAGTGAATCCAGAAGTGCCCCCTCTCCGGAGTAACCCTCATAGCTCTTTGCCGTCAGGCTTAGCGTAATATTAGCTCCGGTCATACATACTTTAAGCATCATCTGTCCTTTTTCACCATTCCCTGGGGCATAAAAATAAATAGCATTTACATTACTCATTATACGCTTAAGTGCGCTAAGTCGGTGAAGTCCGCTAATATATACACTATCTTTTTCTTCTCTAAGCTTTAACATCACACCGTTTTTTGTGGGTGTCAACCATCCTGCCTGCTCCTTTCCGGTATATGGCGGCAACATTGCAATAAAAGCCTTTGCCTGCATTCCCTCAATATGAAATCTGTATTTCATATTTTGATGGAGCATGGCACAATTCCCCAATGCCCGAATCCATCTGTCCGGCATTTTAACAGGGCGTTGTATCAGTATATCCGTCAATACACCCCCATGTACAAGTTTCTTACTATGTAATACTTTCCAACCGTCATCTCCGATTCGAAACTTTAATCTGTCCCCCTGTTTTATTTTAAACAGTGATTTTCTTAAATTGGTACCTATATCCACATTTGTAGTACCATAAAGTATCTCACCGTCCAAAACACTTTGAAACACATCCATTCTTGCATAAACACCGTTGCAGGCGGAAAAACACTCGGCTCTTAATCTGTCTCCCTGTGCAGAAAGAATAGGATCTCTTTGATCTACCGGTGTGTACTTAAAATATCTTGTACTTACAATATCCGCAAGTACCAACAGACCTCCGGAAATCACCACCGGACTCACAATTTCTCCGTTAAAGAATAAAGGATTTTCTTCCACTCCTTTAGGTGTTAGAGCCGGTGCTATAGATAATGCCAAATTGCCGTCAAAAAGGGTTGAGGCGGTTTTAAATTCTCTCATTAATATCCCCCTGTAATCATCGCCATTCCAAGTGCTGTTAATTTATATATCTTCATAAAATTTTTATCCCCTTATTTTTTCTCTATGGTTTCATAAGCTTAATAATCATCTGCCGGTAACACTATAACAAAGTTTTCTTTAAGGAAGATTGAAAATAAGAAAAGGTTAGACACATTTCGAACTTAAGCTCCCTGATTTTAGATTGTTTTTTAATAATCTATGACTTTATATCATTATTCGTACTTTTTTACACATAAGCTTTTTCATCTTCAGTACTACCATACATTTCTAAAAATCCCTTTCAGAATATACTTTATTCGAATGCGTATAAGAAATACATAATGTTATAATCCAAATTAGAACAAGTGATATAATACATATTCCCTTGTTCATAACAAAGAATTTCAATATCATTTTTACAAACTCCGGGAAAAAATTCGGTACCATAAATGCTATACCTAAAAACATAAACGGTACGCCTGCAAGAGTTCTCCCTTTCATATAACCGTATTTGAAATAAATCGGGTACTCCAAAAATATAATGATGGTTATAACCAAAAATATTATCGGAACATTCAATAACAACATATCTAAAATGCCTTTAATAGAGTATATTTGAGATATGATTAAAGAAAGTACAGTGCCAAAAATCAATGATATTACAACAAATGCACCTGCTATAAGATATCTACCTTTTACAACATCTCCCGGTTCTATTACAAAAATTCTGTATAGAGGATCTATGCCGGCCCCCTCTCCCACCATGAATGGATAAGACGAAAAAAGCAAGGCGAACATTTGACTTACAGCAATTGCCGTAGCAGGATTTTTTGATAATGCCGTATAAATAACACTTAATCCAATAAAGATTACTAAATTTTTAAGTGTTAAATACGGTTTGATAGACAATAGGTCTAATTTAAACACTTTGATAGTATTCATTATTTCTTCCTCCCATAAAGTACCATTATTCTATCAATAGAAACCTTATCTTCTATGAATTTGTTCGACACTGCTTTCATATCATCTGCCCGCACTAAAAATTCAACGCTATGTTGATTTATCTTTTTACCTAAAACTGCCGATTCGTTTATAGTATTTTGATGTTCTAAATCACATTTAAGAATTTTGAAATATTCTAAAAATTCATCCTTTTCCAATGACAAAATAATTTTTCCTTCATCAATAAAAACAATATAGTCTGCAATCGACTCTAAATCTTGAGTAATATGTGTTGAAAATAATACAGTATGATTTTCATCTTCCATATACTCAGAAATAATCTCGCAAAATTCCTCTCTCATACTTGGATCAAGTCCACTTGTCGGCTCATCCAAAACTAAGAGTTCCGCCCGGTGGGATAGAGCTATTGCAAGCATCAATTTAATCTTCATACCTCGTGATAATTCTTTGACCTTCATTTTTTTATTGATACTAAATCTAATGAGATAGGAATAGAAAAGTTCTTCGTTCCAATTATCATAACCAACTTTCATAGCCTTATTCACTAAAGTTATATCCCAGTCTTTTGCCAAAAATGAATCATCCATAATTACACCAATTTTTTGATTATCAAAATTTTCGTGCAGATTGGTATTGCTGAAAATTACACTTCCGTCATAGTGGTTTAAAGAAATAATTGATTTTATAGTTGTTGTTTTTCCCATTCCGTTCTTTCCGATAAAACCGGTAACATAACCATTAGGAATTGAGAAAGTAACATTTTTTAATGAAAAATTAGAATATTTCTTATTCAAATTTTTAATTTCTACCCTATTCATTATTTGTACCTCCTTCATAAATATATCTAATAAGGTCAATCAGTTCGGATTCGCTTAAGTTAATTGACTTTGCCATTCTACATATAATAATCAATTTTTCTTCTATATCTTTTTGCTTTTCTTCCTGTATGAGTTCCGAATTCAAAGGAGCAACAAAAGTTCCCAGCCCTTGTCTTACAACAATAAATCCTTCTTTTTCCAATTCATCATAAGCTTTTTTAACGGTTAATATGCTTACATTTAATTCCTTAGACAATTGCCTCACAGAAGGTAACTGCTCATCCGGGGCTAATATATTTTTTACAATATTTTCTTTTACTGCATTTTTTATCTGCTCATACAAAGGAGTACTACTTCCATTTATCAGTATTATTTTCATACCGTCCTCCTTTATATATAACAGTATATAACACACTATAACTCCAGTCAAGTTATTATTATAGTTTCTTTTATAAAATACTGAAGTTTTATTTTAAAATTTTTTATATTTATTTTATGACTTCATTGATTCCTTGTATAAAGGCTATGATTATAACTCCAACCATCGGTATTCCATAGGGGCTAAGTAAAAAACACACAAACAGATTGCTCTCTGTTTATGTGTCCATGTAATTTTGATTATGTTATTTGTGTAAGTTAAAAACACTGAGGATTTGTATAGTACAAAACAAAAAATGCAGAAGCTCTTTTATATAATGTTATATCTTATTACCTTTCCGCCTCATCGTATTCTTTAGTCAGTCAATCACTTTTATGATGGTTTCGGGCTTTGGCTCCTCGGACTTGTCAAAATCACTTTGGTATTCCTTTGAATCACTAATCTCGATAAAACAAAGATTCTCATAGTCGTAGCCCCAGTGAGGAATAAGATACCACCGGTTCATGAGACCGGTATATTTCTCGACTTTTTTTTTAAAATAATCTGAAGGGAACGCATACTTCAGATTCCGTAAATACCTCTCAAACCTTGGAAGTCTGGCATCATCTATGGCATTATAATCGTAATTTCTGTGTTCGATATAATACCACTGATCATTTTCTACATGATCTCTATACCAACGCCAGATTTTAGATTTATCGTCTTTACCAACGAAATAGCAAATTGTATCAAGCTGCCACCAGTGCAAATCTTCTTCATCCTTTGCTTCATAATAAATTTCATCAGGATTACCACGTTCTCCATAAGACATTACTTTAAGACCATCCATATACAAGCCGGAAAACACATCGATCGGTTCATCTCTGCACTCTTTTGGCAGATGTGCCCTAATCCATTTTTCATCAAGTTTCATCTAAATTTACTCCTTACAACTGCATAATGTATTTATTTTATTTTTTAGCCATGCTGAAAATATCCTTTACTTTATACACTATATTATAAGATGTTCAACTTTTCATGTCTACACTTATATACTAACACCAATCTTTCCATTTTGAACAATAAAAACAGTAAATCTATTTTGATGTGTACCCAATCGGTTATTGAGCTGCCAAGACACCGACAAAAATATCTTCGTTTTTAGATACCAACTTAGATTTCTATTTCTTGTTCAAAACACTGTAAATGTTGTTTTCAAACTGCATGATAGAAATATTCATATTCCTGTGATAAAATATTTAAGCCGATAGATAAATCGGCACAATTCCTGCATCCTTCAAAATCTGGAGATGATGTGATACTGCCGGTCTTGACAGATCCGTCTTTTCTGTTATCTCAATTACCCTGGAACCATTGCAGTCATTCATCTGCATCATTTCAAGGATAATGTGCTGCCTGGATGGATCTCCAAGTGCAGTCAATGTTTTCTGACAAAAAAATAAATTTTTCTGCAAGCTGCTCTATATCTTTTTTTGTGTGCACGAACGAAGTATAGCATATATTTTTTGCTTTTAATCATTCGTAAAGAAAATCAAGTCGGATATTTACTGAAAAATAAAAATAACCGGATCTCTTCGGGCACAAAAAAAGCACCTGCCATCTCCGACAAATGCTTTCCATATCATCTTATATTTAATCAATAAAACTGGAATTTATCTGGTTACTCTCTTGCAGCAATTTTGCAGCCAATTTCAAACGCAGATTGCAGATCTTTAGGAAATTGTTCTTTATGCACCTTTATCTTATGATTTTCATCAAAGATACCCAGATGGAATTTAGTATAATCTTGAAATTGATAAGTACCTGTGTTAGTCCTCTGTTTTCTTTTAATAATTTTATCTATACAGCTTCCAGCACTTTCAGCTGCTTCAACTTTTTTTCCGTATATCTATTATTTGAGAATATATACTATCTTTTTCTTTCCTCAAAGTGCCTATTTCTGATTTCCATTTGAGTGGCTGATACTCCTAAAGGAATGGTCGGTATTTGTTCTATGCCTTGTCTTTTATAGGAACGACGGTCAACTTTTTCTTGTATGCTGTTTTCTTCCAAATATTTGTTTGTAATATCCGCCGATGCTTTTCGCCAATGTTCTGCTTTGTCTTGTTAGTTCCAATCCACTATATTGATTTTTCTTATTTTGTAGTTACCGTTTTTGAGTTTTACTTTTTCTCCGTTTTCATCAAGGATATATTCTTTTTTTAATTTTGCTCCCCATGTTTTATCTTCATTTAATGATCGCATGATAGGTTTCACCTTCATAGATAAATCTGCATCCGGTATTAAAAATTCCGTTTCTGTTATAATTTTCTTTTAATTATAAATGCATTATCTGCTTTTTCAAAATTTATTTTAGGATAATAATTCATAGCAGAATTTGCTGAAAGTAGTATTAACGATACTTTTTCTCCTATATGCTCTCTCACTTTTTCTATGAGTTTTTTTCCAACACCTTGTTTTTGATAATCTTTTTTTACTGCTAAATCTGAAAGATAACAGCAGTAGCTAAAGTCTGTAACACATCTCGCAAGTCCTATAAGTTCTCCATTATTATAGGCAAAGTAGATAAGATTTGCATTTTCAAACATAGATTTTATACGTTCTTTTTCTTTTGTAGGTCTTATTATACCTGAGTTTTCAAATACTTCAATTATTTTTTCTATATCAAAGCTTCTTGCAATCTCATAAGTTATCATATTTTCTCTTTCTTTAATAACTCTGTCATAATTTTATTTTTGGCTTATATTCTAACAACTCTAAACCACCTTCTTTTAAAAATTCTTTGGCAAGAGTCCGGATTGATGATGTTTTCCTTGGTTCAAATTTCTAATTTGACACACTGTAGATTATCTCATTTTACATACTACATCTGAAATGCCGTTATCCAAAAACATATTCCGGCTATAAGTGAAATCGGAGTCATAACATATTTTTCTTTCTTGCTTTTTGAAATCATGTTCATAATAGTATTCAAAGATAGGTAAGCGGCAAAGAAGAAACAAATATATTTAGTAGCCTTAAAAGACAACCACAGGGAAATAAAACCTCCGGCTTGCAAAATAATTATCATTGCAAAAATTTGGATAACCACTGAAATGACTGCCACAACTCTAAATTTCTTAGGCAAGATTTTATGTTGTCCACCCATTGTAAATTCGCCCAAAGGCAAACCGCAAGCAACAAGAACTGTCATAATTGCTATGACTCCAAATAATACTGCACCTAATATTGAAAACATAAATCAATATTCTCCCTTCGCAAAATACAAAAACTTCAGTTGCAAATTCTAATTCTCTCTAAATATTGCTCATATTATAGCATTTTCAGGGAATTTTTTCCACTAGGGAAAGATAAATCTTCATCTCTTTTTTCCTTTTATCTTTCATATCCTTTTTCTATTTTTGCGGATTCTACACTGTCATTTTCTTTTTGTATTTGTTCTATTTTTCTGCAACGGATATTTTTTAACATCTAATTTAGCTTCTATGGATAGTTACCTAACCGAATGTATTACCTCAGCCCAAGTATATTCGCCTGCATATTTAAACTTTTTCTAATAAATATTCCACAACCTTCTCATATCTTCATCTGATTTTACTACCTTCAATACGCTTTCTGCATTTTCTAAAAGGTTCAAATTTCCCCGCTTCTTAGCAGTTCTCTTTAACGCTAAAGCCAATATATCAGCATCTATATTGCTTCCTTTTCCAGTTTATCTTCAACTTCTTTTATTTTTATATCCATTTACTCCTCCACAACTTCTATACTTCTAAATGTATATCTTTATTTCTTAAATTTTCTATGCAATCATCCAGATATTCAATATCATGCTCTTTGTAAATTGGACTGTCTACAATTTCCTCTTTAAGATTATCGTACTTTTCTGCTGTCCTTCCTCTATAATTTTTATCTTTCCATTCCACAGAAACATTATATCCCCTTTTTTCCATCTCCTCCATAACCAATACATGGTAAATAAAAAGATGATATGGGGAATATGAAAAGACATAGTCCACAGTTTTATGTTTCTTTTTCCATCCATTGCCCCTCAGAGCACAACATTCCCTATGTTGTCCAAGAAGCTGATTTTTGGGCAATAAGTGGATAAGATTTTCATGCCATAGTCTCATATTGTTCTCCTGTTAACAAGGTTGATTTTTCTAAATATTCATTAGGGTATTTCTTTAGTAAAGTGTTAATGCATTCAATTACAACCTTCTGATTATTTTTCCCTTCCATATATTCATTTAATATATCAAATAATGCCTGTTTTTCAATTGTACTTGCGTCTTTTTTGAAATATCCCCATATGTGAAGAACGGCATTACTAAAATCTTTTTTACTCTCCTTCATATCTCTTGTTTCCTGTATTTTCTCATTTAGCCATAAAACATCCAGTTCTGTTCCTCTCAAGTATCCCCTTATCTCCAGATATGCTTTATGCGATTTGCTCAGTACAAAATATTTATTTTTTGCCCATAACTCTTCACATTCTCTTCTTATATCTTTGTGTCTCATATTGATGCCTCTTTCAAAATATTCAAACTTATTCTTATACCAGAAGTGCTCTGCCTGAGGGTTATCTTTTACCCATCCAAGATGAACTTTTTAAACTTCTATCTGTACTACATAAAAACACACTTTTATGTTTTATATATTTTGTAAGTTAAATATACATTTAAGCCATGAATAAACCGAACTGGAACGTCTAACTATCTGTCCGTCATTACACACATTATTTTTTCTCATAATATTTTGAATTTCTTCTTTTGTAGGTAACTCTCCACTATTATAAACTTTTATAAATAGTCTATTAAATATTTCATGCTCTAAAATAAAACTAACCAATTTTAATTGACGTTCTTTGTATCTAAGTTTTACCGTATCTTTTCCCAATTTAGATAATGAGATTTTTTTTACTGTTTTTTCTTCATCTGCAACATCTTTCTTCTCAAATAAACAAAGATACTTACCGGCATTATAATAGTAATCTGACTGTCTTAAATCAAATTGCATAATTTCAGCTATTTCTTCTGTGGTTTTATCTTCTTCAAATAAAATTTCCATAAGTGATATCATTCTTTCAAAAGAATTAGCCTGTTTCTTAATGCATTTTTATAATCTCCATCAATTATCTTTATATTATTTTCATTAAAATACTTTGACATAGCTAACACAACAGGTGTATTAACTATGTTAGGATTTTTATATTTCCCATAAGGTGAATTAAATTGTCCTGCCTGGTTTACTCTAAATAATCCATTAAAGCACGTTTTATTTAGATAGATAATTCTTGCGGCTTTTTCTATATCTGTCATTAAAAATCATTTATAATTGCCTTTTTAGGCTGAATATCAAATATGACTGCTCCTCCACCTACAAAAGGCTCGACATAAGTAGAAAATGTCTTTGGAATAAGCGGAACTATATCACTTAATAATTGTCTTTTACCACCAACCCACTTTACCACAGGAGAAAGAACAATATTCTTTTTTCTTAAATTTTTAGTCATAGTCCTATCCTCCTTATCTTTCATCACTTGCACAAAACCGAAATACATCATTTGGGGTACATCCTAAAGCTTCACATATACGGCTAATATTTGCCATTGAAATATATTTATTGTTACCCATATTAGCAACACAATTCTCTGAAATGTTTGCTATCTCAATCAGATCTTTTTTCTTCATTTTTTTATCTTCTAAAATCTTCCAAAGCGGTTGATAAGATACATTCATTTTATACCCTCCAAATTTAATTTATTATAACAAAAAACTTGCAAAATCGCAAGTTTTAAGTATGGTTCAAAAGATTATTTTTATAAAATTTTAGGCATTATTTTTTTATTCTGTGGTACTTGACAGTTTACTATAAAATTAAAGTACACATCAACTTGTTGTTTCCGATTCTTTCCCTGTCTTCCTCCTGTTGCTCCGTATCATAGGTATTAAATAATCTATCAAAATGTTTTACAGGAATTTTTCCAGGTTCGTGGTCTTCGTATAGTTTTGTAATGAGGGTGGTTAATTCTTCATTTCTTGATGACAGTTTTTCTAACTTTTCTTTATCCCCTTGATACTTTTCTTTTTTCGTTGGATAACTTGTTCATCAATTTTAGAAATTATTGCTTATCTTCTTTTGCAAAGTCTGTGATTTCTTTGATTGATTTAAGGAGAATTTCATTTACTGTTTTTACTTTGATGTAATGCATACTGCAAAAGCCTTTTCTATGTCTGTAATGTTGGCATACAAAAGAGTAATCTCAATCATATTTCTTTCCTTTATGTTCTGCCGGCTCTCTGTAACTTGGCTTTTCTCCGCAATCTGCACAGATTAAAAGTCCTGTAAATGGGTGTGAGGTTGTTCCATACTTCGGACTTTTCTTCTCACTGTTTTTCTTAACCTTTGAGCGTTGTTCCATTTTTCTTCATCAATGATGGCTTCATGTGTGTTTTTGAAGATAATGAGTTCATCTTCTTTTACCTTTCTGCGTTTTTTGGTTTTTTAATCAAGGCATATTGTTTTAACAAGTACAGTATGTTCCATGTATTCTTTTTTTGCTAATATATAGCCAATTGTGGTCGGTGTCCAAAAATATGGATCTTCTATTGCTCTTTTCTTGGAACTGTGGTTGTTTTCAGTATAATGTATTTCTGCATAGGCTGACAGAATAAGGACTTTATCTTTTGTTAGTATATCTGCTATCTGTGTTACTCCACATCCCTCTATCACAAGCCTGTAAATGCGTTTTACAACATTTGAACTCTCTTTATAAACAAGTAGCTCCTGTTTGTTGTTTGGGTTTCTGTAATAGCCGTACGGAACGCTTGGAGATACTCTTTTACCTTCTTCCATTCTTGCCCGAAAAATGGATTATATTTTTCTTGAAGTATCTCTTGCATACCATTCGTTCATAATGTTTAGAAATGGTGTAAAGTCGCTTTCTACTTGTTTCTCACTATCTATTCCGTTTGTTGATAGCGATAAACCTTACTCCTTTTTCTTTAAAAAGTATTTCGGTGTAAAAACCTACTTTGAGGTAATCTCTATCAAATCTACTCATATCTTTAACTATCACAGTAGATACTTTGTTTTCTTCTACTGCTTTTATCATCTTTTGAAATCCCTCTCTATCAAAGTTCTTGCATACTTAGTTTTTTTAGGTCTACCATTCATGATAAGTCTTTCCGTATCAGTTAAAAGAATGTTATTTTCAAACTTTTCATCTACATATGGCTTTATATCTTTTGAGCTTCCCCATGAAGCGTTTTGTAAAGTGCCTTTTTTAATTTATGGACGCTTTTTCGTTAAGCATTTTCATTTTTAGACAAAGAAAAAACAGTAAACCTTTTTCGATTCACTGTTCTGTGTTAGTTTTTATTAAATTGTTAGTTTAACAAGTTGGGAATTACCTACTTGTGATACTCTTTTATTTTATGTTCATATTCAGTTAAAAGATTCTTTGAATAGATTTTTTCCTTTTCTGAATTTCTAACTTCTTTCCAAAGAATAGTAGCTACTTTTAATTTGTTTGAGTAGTTGTAACTATCTTTATCTGCACAAAAATCCTTTAAAAATTGATTCCATTGACAAACAGAATTATCATACTTGGCATAATCTGATTCTCCATAATAAACTTTTAGCAAATCTTTGATTGTAAATTTTATATTTTTTTCTCTTTTTACTTTCCTCCAAGCAGTAGCCATATCAGCAGTAAATTTAAATGGTGAGATACCCGTTAAAGCAGAGAAATATTCTCTGAATTTTGCATTAAAAGAAAAACCACATTCAAGTAATGGCGTATCTAAAGTAATATTTTCAACTTGCTTCTTTTCGTTTTTTATTGGTGATTTTTTAATTAAATTGCCTTTAAAGTACTGTTCAATAATGTGATTGAGTTCTTGTTTTGTACCTCTATATTCTAATCCTAATGACTTGCATATCTGTGAAATTTCTTCACGATACCAATAATATTTATTAAACTCGTCAAACGATGTAATTTTATCAAACTCAGGTCTATTTTCTATCAATATTTTAGCTCCTCAAAACCAATTTACTTTTTCATCTCTAAATAATGGAGTTTCACCCTCTTTATAAGGATTGTAGTTATTGCAATTACAACCAAACTCTTTCAATGCTTTTATCTTATTATCGGCTGTCCAAATAATCAAAGAGATACCATCAAACTCTTCAACTTTCCCCTTATTCATTTTATTTTTGAAGTGCCATTCTACAATAGTTTGATTATCCTTATGAAAAAATTGCTTTATATCACATTCAAGCACTTTTCCTCTTGTATTCCACTCGTTAAACCAGTGCTTTACTGTTTGCCGATTTTCATACTTAGGACACCAGCTCTCAATATAAATTACATCATCTGAAAAAATATATTATCTATCCCTAAGTCTTGTTGTGCAAGCCACATATCAAACCATAAACGAACAATTTTCTCTCTTTCAAGCATAAATTTAAGCATCTCCAAAAATTGAAACCTGTTTATTATTATACCATTTTTTCACTTAGTTTTAAAGCCCTAACTCTTGCTTCTTGACCTGTGCCAGTCCTCTGTTTTCTTGTAGTAATTTCTCTATACAGCTTCTAACACTTTCAGTTTGTGCCACTTCTTTTCGTATGTCTATTATTTGAGAATATAGACTATTTTTTTCATTCCTCAAAGTGCCTATTTCTTATTTCCATTTGGATATATTTAAGGTTTTGCTTTCTCCTAAACGCTCTTTCAAATAAAATAATCTCTGCGGTATATTCATTGTAGAAAGTATCTTGTTTATTTCTCTTCAGCTTGGTATAGGCTTTGTAGGTGTCTTTATGCTTCAAATATTTCTCGGCTTGGTCGATAAGTCGTACTCTGTCATATATTTTCTTTTCGGTATCTTTAATAGCTCTTGTGGTCTTGTGATTTTTATCTCTTAAAGTAACTATACTTTCTTTCAGTTCAAATAAGGAAATGATATTTTTCTCTTTTAAGAATTGATAGCTTTCAATGTATTGTTCTAAATCTGTATTATGGTTATCTGCATTTTTACGGATAAGATTTTCAAAAACGGATAGCAAAACAGCATAAGAAAAATACAAAAAATCAAAATTTTGAACAAGGGGGTTTTATGCCCAAAAATAGACAGTATTATAGAAAAATAAAATATCCTGACCAAGTCACAAAGCCAAAACACCTTGTACTTGTCAGGATATTTCTATTTTGTTCTGCAGGGATTAAAATTCCTTATTTCCCGACAGCCCCACTCCCTATTTTTAAGTTATCTATTTCCCGACAACCCCTTTTGATTCTGTGTATTGCAACTTACTGCAACTTAATTTTTCTGCTACAAAACCTCATTGCATGGTACTTTTAAAAATCAATTACCTACTAAAAATCATGGTTCTGCAACTTACTTTTACTCGTTAAGTTCCCAATGACCATTATTTCCACTACCTACATATTGCAAATTATCTATTTCCTTCAAAGTTCTTTGTATCGTCTTTACACTTACCTCTGCACCTTCTGCAATAGCCTGTCTTGTAATTTTATTATTTAATCTTAAAGGAATAATCGTTCTGAATATATCTCCTTCCTCAAATAGCGGATTTTGTCCTGAATAAAGCTGTGTGTACTTGTAGGTATTTCTCATTCCTGAGCCTAATTCATCAGCAAGACCTATTTCTCTAAATACCTTTGATATAGCAGGGTTTTTAGGAAATGGCTCAAATTTCTGCAAGTCTAATGCTCCCATACCATGAGCCAAGTTGCTGTTTTCAACAGTAATTTTCTCATCATCAATAATCATCTTTGCAGGATACCCACTTGAATAATCCCTATGAGCCAATGTATTGGAAACTATCTCTCTAAGTATCCTATCTCTTGCATTGACATTGACAATTCCGTCCAATACAAATAAATCATTCAAATGCTTTTGCCCAAACTCAATAAGCCTGTCATAACTATCAATCAGATTTGTTATGACAACATCTCTATCATCATATCTATCCTTGTTTTCAACTCTGAATTGTTGTGGTAAACTATAGTTGTAACAGGAGTGACTAATAAATATAATTATAAAATAGGAGAAATTATTATGTCACAACAACATTACGAACCGGAGTTTAAGAAAAAACTTGTACGCCTTCATTTGGAAGAAGGACGTACACTACAAAGCCTTTCTGCTGAATATGGCGTTGCCAAATCAAGCATTACCATATGGTGTAGAAAATTTAGCAAAGAATGCCGGGAACAAGCCTTAACTAATCCAACTGCCCAAAATGAATTGGAGCTTATGAAAGAAAATCGCCGACTTCGAGCAGAGCTTGAAGAGGCACGAAAGGAAAATCTATTCCTAAAAAAAGCAGCGGCATTCTTTGCAAAAGAAATCGATTAGAGGCTTATCGATTCATTGATGAAAACAAGGACGAACTGGGAGTCCGGCTGGCTTCTCAGACGCCTTGATATATATCCAAACGCTTATTAC
>NZ_JH378836.1 GCF_000235445.1 Johnsonella ignava ATCC 51276
CATTCCATTTTTTATGCAGAAAAATAGTGAGGGAAAATCAGTACGGACGCAAGGAAGAACTGTATGAATGCGAAGACTGTAGCGGATGTCCATATGCAAAGAAAATGTAAGAAGACAGATAAGAATAGAACCGTTCGGATCAATCAGGAACTAACTTCCATGCATCAGGAAGTAATTAAAAACCTAGAAAGTATCCACGGTGCGTTATTACGAATGAACCGTTCGATACAAGCAGAAGGCACTTTCGGAATTATGAAAAATGACCGTTGTTACAAGAGAATTATCCGAAGAGGTATTCATTCAGTCAAACTGGAAGTTTTACTCGTGGCGATAGGCCATAATTTATATAAATATCAGAAAAAAAAGATGAGAAACAGAACTGCCGCATAGATTCAAAAAAAGAACTTCTATGGGGTAGGGGAAGTGTGCTTTTTTTGCGTATGATTTCAGTCATTTATACACAATAAGTGCAAAAAGGGAGATGCGAAAAAACTCAATTGAGTTTTTTCACATCCCCTTTTTTATTTTAAAACTGTGTCCCCTCTAAATTTAATCACAGTATACTTTAGCTTCACATGTCAAGAAAATCGGTTTGGATAGTTTAATTCAAGTAGTTTAATTCAAGGCATGTATTTTTTACTGCAATATTATTTCTAAGGAGGTTTAACTTGAATGATTTAGAGTATATGAAACTAGCCGTCGAACTTGCACGCAAAGGAGCCGGAAAAGTCAGTCCCAACCCTATGGTCGGTGCGGTAATAGTAAAGAATGACAAGATTATAGGGAAGGGATATCACAAAAAATTTGGTAGTTCTCATGCTGAGATAAATGCTCTAAAAGACTGTGTGGCTTCTACAAAAGATGCCACAATATACGTTACTTTGGAACCCTGCTGCCATTATGGGAAAACCCCTCCATGTACAGAGGCAATTATAAAAAGTGGTATTTCAAGAGTAGTTATAGGTACACTGGATGTAAACCCTGTTGTTGCCGGAAAAGGTTCTTATCAATTGCAGCAACATGGAATTCAGGTGGATATCGGTGTATTGGAACATGAGTGCAAACATCTGATTAGATTTTTTAAAAAATTTATAATTGATAAAAAACCTTTTGTATTGATGAAATACGCTATGACTATGGATGGTAAAACAGCGACTTACACAGGTGCTTCAAAATGGATAAGCTGCGAAAAGTCGAGAGAAAAAGTCCATCAGTTGCGAAGTGAGTTTTCAGCCATAATGGTAGGTATCACAACAGTGCTAAAGGATGATCCGATGTTGAATTGTCGAATAGAAAACGGCAGAAATCCAATTCGCATTATCTGCGATACTACTTTGAAATTACCTTTGACATCTCAAATTGTAAAAACTGCACATTCAATAGAAACATATATAGCAACCGCTCAGACGGATGATGAAAAACTGATTCCATACAAAGAGCTTGGGTGTAAATTTATCACGGTTGATAAAAAAGGGGATTTTATAAATTTAAATCAACTTATGACAAAACTAGGCAAACTGCAAATAGATAGTGTTTTATTGGAAGGTGGCGGTATGCTCAACTGGAGTGCATTAAATGAAAGGATTGTGCAGGAAATTGCAGTTTTTGTTTCTCCAAAAGTGTTTGGCGGTTCACCTCATACTCCTGTAACCGGTCAGGGCATATCTATACCTGATAATGCCATAAAACTGCAGCCCTGTTCATTTTCTTCTGTCGGCAGTGATTTTCTAATAGAAAGTGAGGTAATTTATCCATGTTCACAGGAATTGTAGAGGAATTAGGCAAAATTCAAAAAATTGAAGGCGGCTCACATTGTAAATTAACTATATCTGCAAAAAAAATTTTAGAAGATATCAAATTAGGCGACAGTATAGCTGTCAATGGCATATGTCTTACTGTAGTAAAATTCACATCCAGTTCTTTCACAGTAGATATTATGATGGAAACCTGGAAAAGAACTTCACTTTATAAATTAAATCCAGGAAGCCCTGTAAATCTTGAGAGAGCGATGCCTGCAAACGGCAGATTCGGCGGTCATATCGTATCCGGGCATATAGACGGTACGGGAGAAATAGTCAGTATCAGGCAGGACGGAAATGCCGTCTGGTACCGGATTAAAACCTCTAAAAAAATTATGAAATTTATAATCCAAAAGGGCTCTATAGCAATTGACGGCATAAGCCTGACAGTAGCAGAGGCAGGAAATGCAGATTTTTATGTATCTGTCATTCCTCATACTTTAAGCAATACCGTTTTAGCGACCAGGCATCCGGGAGATATTGTAAATCTTGAAAATGATATAGTGGGCAAATACATTGAATCCTTCACAAAAAAAAGCGAAAATTCGAAACTATGTGAAAACTTTTTACCGGGCAACTGGTTTTAAAATATGAAAGGATAAAAGACTATGAAATATCAAAATGTAAAGAATGCCATTAAGGCATTACAAAAAGGTGAACTGATTCTTGTTATGGATGACAAAGACAGGGAAAATGAAGGCGATTTAATTTGTTCGGCAAAACATGCTACAACTGAAAATGTAAACTTTATGGCGACATATGCCAAAGGCTTAATATGCATTCCCATGAGTAGTGAAATTGCCGACAGACTTAAGTTGCAGCCTATGGTTTTGAACAACACTGATAATCATGAAACTGCCTTTACCGTATCCATTGATTATAAAACTACTACTACAGGTATCTCAGCCGCAGAAAGAGCTTTAACTGCCCGCATGTGCATAGATGAAAAAGCAAGACCCGATGATTTTCGCAGACCGGGTCATATGTTTCCTCTAATTGCAAAAGCAGGAGGAGTTTTAGTAAGAAACGGTCATACTGAGGCTACTGTAGACCTTATGCGTCTATCCGGACTGGATGAATGCGGTCTGTGCTGCGAAGTTATGAAAGATGACGGAAACATGATGAGAACTTCCGACTTGCTGGATTTTGCAAAAAAGCATAATATCCCTTTTCTGACTATAAAAGAACTTCAGGAATACCGCAAGTTTTTTGATAACCTTGTAGAGTGTGTATCTATTTCAGAAATGCCTACAATCTATGGAGATTTCAAAGCTCACTGTTACATTAACAAGTTAAACAATGAGCATCACATTGCCCTGGTTATGGGAGATATTTCATCAGGCGAAAATATATTGTGCCGGGTACATTCCGAATGTTTAACAGGAGATGTTTTCGGATCGCTGCGTTGTGATTGCGGTGAGCAATTTGATAAAGCCATGAAGATGATTTCCAAAAATGGCAGCGGTATATTATTGTATATGAGACAGGAAGGAAGAGGTATAGGTATTGTAAATAAACTTAAAGCCTATCATCTCCAGGACAATGGTATGGACACTCTGGAAGCAAATCTGGCATTGGGATTTGATGCTGATTTAAGAGAATATTATATAGGTGCCCAGATACTGCGTGATCTGGGTGTCAAGTCTCTGGAATTATTGACTAACAACCCTGATAAAATATACCAGCTTGAGGATTACAATATGGTTATAGCTAAACGTCTGCCGATTGAAATAGAAGCTAATCCCTATGATCTCTTTTATCTGGAAACCAAGAAAAATAGAATGGGACATATTTTGAATATAAAGCAGTCCGGTAAACATACGAAAATAAAATTGCAATAGGTTGAGATATATTAACGATTAAACCAGCTCTAACAATAAAAACAGGTAGTTTTTAACACTAATTAATTATTATCAAGGAGGCAAAATAAATGAAAATCTATGAGGGAAAATTAGTATCAGAGGGTATGAAAATCGGCATTGTGATTGCCAGATTCAATGAATTTATAACTTCTAAATTGTTGTCAGGTGCATTGGACGGTTTGGTTCGTGAAAATGTCAGAAAAGATGATATTGAAATCGCTTGGGTTCCCGGAGCTTTTGAAATACCGCTGGTTGCATCTAAAATGGTAAAAAGCAACAAATACCATGCCATAATATGTCTAGGAGCTGTTATACGTGGAAATACGGACCATTATAATTATGTGTGCAGTGAAGTCTCAAAAGGTATAGCTCAGATTGCTTTGGAAAGCGGTACTCCCGTCATATTTGGAGTTCTTACAACAGATACTATTGAGCAGGCTATTGAAAGAGCCGGTACAAAATCCGGAAATAAAGGTTATGAATGTGCTCATAGTGCCATTGAAATGGTCAATTTGCTTAGAGAAATTAGCGGATAGCTCATATAAACTGATCATCAACTTTTTATCAAATATAATATTTTATAATATATTAAATTTTTTTATATTTATCTCTGAAACATAAATATAGAAAAATTAATATCTTTGTGTATAGGAAATAGTAGCACCAATTTAATTAAATATTTTTCTATAGCGCTTGCCAACTCTATACTAACTTGTGTATAATCAACATAAGATATTTAATAAATAAAATAACGCTATTTTATATCTTTAACACTTTTAAATAGTATTGTTTATGGAGGAAAAGATGCATCAAAGCAGAAAAATTACAGATGATGTTTATTATGTGGGAGGAAGTGATAGGCGTATAAGCCGTTTTGAAAACGTATTTCCCGTACCTGACGGCATAGCATATAATTCATATCTCGTACTTGATGAAAAAACAGTGCTGCTCGACACTGTTGATCTTTCAGTAAGCAGAGTATTTCTTGAAAATATAGAACACCTGTTAAACGGAAGAAAACTTGACTATGTAATTATAAATCATATGGAATGTGATCACTCATGCACACTTGAAGAGCTTGTACTTCGTTATCCTGATATTCAATTTATAGGGAATGCAAAGACATTTACCTTTATGAAACAGTTTTTCAAATTTCCGGTAGATGGTCATACCATTGAGGTTAAAGAGGGAAGCACTTTAACTACCGGTAAACATACATTTTCATTTCATATGGCACCAATGGTTCACTGGCCGGAAGTAATGATGACCTATGATACAACTGAAAAAATTATGTTTACATCAGATGCTTTTGGTACCTTCGGTGCTTTAAACGGAAATATATTTGTTGATGAGCTTGAAGACCGTATCCTTCTACTTCCTGAAGCAAGACGCTACTATACTAATATAGTAGGTAAATATGGTGCACAGGTACAGGCTGTGCTTAAAAAAATTGCTCCGCTTGATATACGATATATATGTGCACTTCATGGACCTGTATGGAACAATCAGGAAGATATAGCCTGGATCCTTGATAAATACAATAAGTGGTCAAGCTATACACCCGAAACTGAAGACATAGTTATATTTTATGGAAGTATTTATGGAAATACTGAAAATGCCGTTAATGTACTTTCAGTAAAACTTGCACAGCTTGGGGTAAAAAATATAAAGATGTATGATGTAGCCGAAACTGATATATCATACCTTATTGCTGAGGCTTTTCGTGCAAAAGTCCTTGTATTTGCCTCATCCTCATATAATGCAGGTGTGTTTGATAAAATGGAGTATCTTCTTCTTGACCTTAAAGCACATAATATTCAAAACAGAAGTGTAATGCTTATAGAAAACGGTTCCTGGGCACCTTCAGCCGCAAAAGCAATGAATGAGATTATATCAGGAATGAAAAATATAAATCTTTTAAACCACAACTTAAGTATAAAATCACAATTAAATCCTGAACAGGAAGAACAGATAGATGCCACGGCACAGGTGTTAAAGCAGGCACTGCAAACTTCTTAAGAGTTTGTGTAGATGCATAAAAAGGAGGATACATCAGATGTACCCTCCTTTTTACGGTTAGAATTTTTAAAACCCTTTTAATAACTTTCAGCACCTTTGACCTTTTAAGATATTTTTATCCTAGTCCATACCAAAATGTTTTTTTATACATTTAAAGGTCTCTTCACTCATATAGTGTTCAAGTCTGCACGCATCTTTTTCAGCAACTTTATCATTTACACCTATTTTTATCAAGATCTCTGTAAGCACTATATGTTTTTCAAGTGTGCGTTTAGCAATCTCCATACCGGCTTCTGTAAGGTTGATATGACTGTCTTCATCAATTTCTATAAGTCCGTTTTCACGGAATTTCTTCATCTGTTCACTTACCGTAGGTTTTGAATATCCCATCTCTCTGGCGATGTCAACAGAACGTACAGCCCCTGTTTTCTGCTTAAGTCTCAATATGGTTTCTAAATACATCTCTCCGGCTTCTTGTATGATCATATATTATCCTCCAATTTCAAAATCCGTTTTGATGCCATGCAGAACAAGTATAACATTTTATAAGAATTTATTCAATAAAATTTAAAATACTGATTAAACCATACTGATTAAACCATACTGATTAAACCATCGCTTTTAGCTGTTAAGACAAATATCAAACAGGAAATATAATCAAAACAACTTACACATACCTACATCATCCATCCTTCTCTCATAAATAATTTAAGCGGTATAATTTCACCGTCCATATTTTCAGGCAACTGTTTTGCAACCTCCTCCATAGCTGCAGTATAGAGTATAGGAAGATCAAGTGTTTTTGAAACTTCACGACATAACTGCTGACCTTTTAAAAGATCATCAACAGTAGTTGCCTTAAGCATATGTGTTGTGTTTACAATACCTGTAATATCAAGTCCTGACTGTGCTCTTATTCCGTTAATAAAATCTACGGCTTTCTCACAGGTATTTGTCTCAGGACGATTTGCATTCAATATAAATAAATGCTGAAAGCCTATATTTTTAAGGAAATTCCTGTATCTTCCCAAAGTTCTGGTACCGGCAGGGTTCCCGCCTACATCCATGATAAGCTGGCAATTATTATCTTCTATGGGTGTCATAATATCAGCTGAAACAGCAGGTATATCAACAGCAGTAGCTTTAACGGAACTTGAAAATATCCTTATTCCAAGTTTTTTCAGCTCATCTTCCTTTTCCCTGCTCCTAAAATACAGATTTATAACATCAAGATCCGCAATAGCAACATTATCATACTGCTTTTTAAGCCTTACTGCCAAATTAAGAGAAAACTCTGTTTTACCACTGCCGTAATGTCCGGTTACTATACGTATCCTATGTTCAAATCCATAAATACCATCCATATAATTTAAGTACCTCTCAAACCTAATAATACAAAGCGCATCCTCAGATATATGCAGACATAGCTGCTACATATATGAAGACACGCTCCTTATAAATTTATACTATTAATTATTATATTAAAATATAATGTTTATAAAATCTATATCCTAATTTATTTTAAAACTATTTTGAAGCCTTTTGAAGTGCTTCCTCCTGCTTTAAGAAATCCTCAAGAGTACCCCCTATACCTGTTGCCGTAGCAATTATAGTAAATATTATTCCGAACACCAGTGTAGGAACCACCCATTCAAAACCTATTGAATGAAGCGGTAACGAATTAATGAAGCTCTTAAAGCCCTCAAAGCCTGCCGACTTTATAGGAGCATTCTGGACAAAACCGACTATAAATGCGCCTGTAACCACACCTGCATAAGTAAGATTATATTTTATATATTTATCAAAGAATGATACCAGTATAAGTGCTATAATCATAGGATAAACACATGAAAGTATAGGTCCTGAGTATTCAATCATCTTAGTAACGCCTAGAAGTGAAAGAATAAATGATATAATAGTTGTAACTACTGCAACTGCTTTATATTCAAGTGCCCCCTTTGACAGAGACTGAAAATAATTGCCACATACCGATACAAGCCCTACTGAGGTTGTAAGACATGCCAGTGTAACTACTATTCCCATAAGTACTTTTCCCGTAGTTCCAAGCATCATATTAACCATACCTATAAGTATTTCCGTTCTATCATTTTCAGGGGTATAGTAGCTGCTTACAGTAGCACCTGCATAGGTAAGGCTTCCGTAAACAAGTGCAAGAAGTACAAAAGAAACTATACCGACCTGTATGCTTGCCTTTATCTGTGTCTTTTTATCTTTATAGCCCCTCCTTGCAAGATCCGCAGAAACTATACCTGCAAAAAGTGCGGATACCATAGCATCCATAGTCTGATAACCTTCCTTAAGTCCACGCACAAACATACCTGAATCTTCTGAATGTACTATCTGACCCGGAGGCTTTACTATTGAAACTATAACTACAACTGCAAGTACTATAAGAAGACCCGGTGTAAGATATTTTCCTATAATTTCTATAACCTTGCCTTCATTTAACACAAAATATAATGTTAATGCAAAAAATATAAAGCATGTAACAATCTTTATATTTCTTTGTGTACCGTGAGACAGCCCTACCGGCTGAAGCGGCTGTATAAATATCTCATATGTAGTTGCCCCTGTTCTAGGTATAGCATATAGAGGCCCTATTGTTAATATAATAAGCAGTCCGAGAGCAGCTGCAAATACAGGATTTACTCTTTTTCCAAGTGCTTCGGCTTTACCTCCAAGCATTACGGTAACTATAACTCCGAGGATTGGAAGCACCGGGTCGGAAAGAAGAAATCCAAGCATTACTTCAACCCATTTGCTCTTGGCAACCACTCCGAGATAGGGGGGGAATATAAGATTTCCCGCTCCAAAGAATATTGCGAATAGAGCAAATCCGCATATAATAATGTCTTTCTTTTTTATCTCTGTCATGTATCCTCCTGCTGCAATTTTATTTTTAACCATTTTTTACTATGTTAAAGATTTATACCTTTATTAATATAAAATTCATATTTATTATAAAACATAAAACTAAATAAGTAATCTTAACACATAATTATTAAAAACAAACTGCAACACTAAAATTAATTTTTTGAAACCCCCTGCTGTGTTTTATTAACTGCAGCAGCCGTGTCAGGCTGCATACTGCCTTTTTTATTTACACCTGCAAGGTATGCCAGTACTGCATAGATAACTGTTAATACAGCACCTATTAAATATGATACTTTTAATGGCAGATTAAATCCGATTTTTGCCTGCAGTATATAGGTTGTAATTATAAACGTATAAAATGACCCAGGAATAAGTGCAGATACAAAATTTTTATTATGCATTACAAGATAAACAACTATCATTGCAAATGCAAATATTGATATTGTCTGATTACTCCATGCAAAATACTGCCACAATATCTGGAATCCCTTTGCATTTGTTTTAGCAAACCATAGTATAGCACCTGCAGCAACAAATATAATTGATGATATTATAATTCTGTTTTTAGAGCTTTTCTGTTCAATATTAAAATACTCGGCAACCATAAGCCTAAGAGATCTGAGTGCAGTATCTCCTGAAGTGATTGGCAGCACTATTACACCTATAATAGCTATAAGTCCTCCTACAGTACCTAAAAGGTCATTAGCTACAAGACTTATTACAACAGGTTTTCCTACAGCATCCGGAGATATACCCTTATTATATATTCCCATAGCTGCAGCTGCCCATGTCATAGCTATAAAGCCTTCAACAAGCATCATATTGAAGAATATAAGTTTTCCTTCTTTTTCACTTTTTACAGAACGCCCTATAAGGGTAGCCTGAGTTGAGTGGAAGCCTGATACTATACCGCATGCTACTGTTACAAAAAATATAGGAATGAAAGGAAGCCCGTCAGGATGTATTCCACGCCAGTTATCTGCAGTAAGATTATCAAGCTGATAGCCTTTTAAAAATATACCTGCAAATATACCTACCGCAGAAAGCACCAAAACTGCACCAAATATAGGGTAAACCTTTCCTATAATTTTATCAATTGGAAACAGTGTAGCTACAAGATAATATATAAATATAGCTATATATACTACAAGTACAAGCGGATTGCTTACATCCGCTTTTTGCTTAAATATACTTGTAACTATAAGATCGCCTGGCGTGTACACAAATACTGCACCAACAAGAAGCATTAAAAGACATACAAATATATTATAAACCTGAAATGTAGTATTTCCTAAATACTTTTTTACAAGTGCGGGCATCTGTGCCCCTTTTTCCCTTATCGAAATCATTCCTGAAAGGTAGTCATGAAGTGCACCGCCGAGAACGCAGCCCACAGGTATAGCTATAAAAGCTATAGGACCAAATAAAATTCCAAGTATAGGTCCAAGTATAGGTCCAGTCCCCGCAATGTTCAATAACTCTATAAGGCTGTTTTTCCACTTGCCCATAGGCACATAGTCAACGCCGTCATTCATTGATACTGCCGGGGTAACCCTGTCATCAGGCCCAAACATATTTTCAACGTAAATGCCATAAAAAAATCCTCCGATTATAAGTATGGCAAGGCCAATTAAAAATGTAAGCATATTGAGTTTTCCCCCTCTATTAAATTTTTCTGGATTATATCACAGCTTATTTATGCAGTCTATATAAATTTAAAAAAAAATTCATATTTTTTAAAAATTTAGCCACATACTGTTCACAGTTAGTGCTTCCATATTCAGATCTACCTCTAAACGCAGAGTAATTAAATTGTCGTTTTGGTTAGATTGCTGAGTATATACAGAAAAATTGCATAGAAATAGCATAAGGCATCCGTGATTTTCATAAGGGGAACACTTAAGCAGTGTTTCTCTAAATATGCGGCTAAACTACTGTTTGCTTAAAACATATTATTTTTACATTACTTTTACAATCCAGCCTTCAGGAGCCTCTATATCGCCCATCTGTATTCCAAAAAGTGTATCATAAAGTTTTCTTGTAACAGGTCCGACTTCCTTCTCACTATAGAATACATGAAGCTTTCCTTTATGTGAGATTCCGCCTATCGGGGTTATAACAGCAGCTGTTCCGCATGCACCCGCTTCTTTAAACTCATCAATCTTATCAATATAGCAGTCTCTCTCTTCAGTAGGCATCTTAAGGTATTCTTTTGCTACATGAAGCAATGAATACTTTGTAATACTAGGAAGTATTGACGGCGAAAGCGGGGTTACAAACTTATCATCCTTTGTAATTCCAAAGAAGTTTGCAGCTCCTACTTCCTCTATCTTTGTATGTGTTGCAGGATCAAGGTAAATACAGTCAGCATATCCCTGCTTTGCAGCAAGTAAATGAGATTCAAGGCTTGCTGCATAGTTTCCTCCTACTTTTACCGCTCCGGTACCTGCAGGTGCAGCACGGTCATAGTCCGAAGTTATAAAGTTTACAGGCGACAGACCTGCTTTAAAATAAGGACCTACAGGAGTTACAAATATTGAGAATATGTACTCTTCCGCCGGACGTACTCCTACATTATCGCCTACACCTATCATAAACGGTCTCAGATATAATGTTGCACCGCTTCCATAAGGCGGGATAAATCTTTCATTAGCCTTTACAGTCTGTATACATGCATCAATAAATCTTTCTACCGGAAATTCTGGCATAAGAAGTTTCTGACAGCTTTTTATCATACGCTTCGCATTCTGATCAGGTCTGAAAAGCTGTACGCTGCCGTCTTTTGCCCTGTATGCTTTTAAACCTTCAAAACACTGTTGTCCGTAATGTAGCGCTGTGGAGCCATTGCTTATAGTAAGTGTATTTTCCTTTACAAGCTTACCGTCATCCCACTTTCCGTCTTTGTAGCAGGATACATAGTTATAATCCGCCTTAACATAGGCAAATCCCAACTTTCCCCACTCAACCTCTTTTTCATTAAACATTTTCGAGTACCTCCTCATTTAATTAAAGTAAATATATGGTATCAGCCAGAGTATCACCAGCCTGTAAATACAATAATTTTTATTACATTTTACTGTGATATCAATATATAAAGATATCATATGACAAAAATTATAAACGGCAATCTCCGGCTGTTACATACTAAAAATATATGCCCCGGGCTAAACACCACAGGAAAATTTTTATTTTATAAATTATGCATTTACTCTTTGTTTTTTCGCATACTTAGAACCTTCTTCCATTGCTTTCTGGTTCATAGGTATGAATTTAGCCTTATTTTCACCAAATACTTTTGTAAATACCTTTAATACCGTTTCCGGAGAAACGACCTTTGTTATTTCAAGAAATGCACCAAGCATAACTATATTGGCAACCTTCGGGTTTCCTATTTCTGCTGCGATATCATTTACCGGAATATAAAATCCCTCAATATCATCTCTTTGTATCTTTCTATCTATAAGTGAAGAATTTATAAAGAACTTTGCACCCGGAAGAGCTTCCGGCTCAAACTTGTCAAGCGAAGGTGCATTCATTATAATTCCCGCTGTTGAAGCGGTAACCGTAGGTGCACTTACAGGGGTATCTGATATTATTACTGCACAGTTTGCAGTACCTCCACGCATCTCGGGACCATATGAAGGAAGCCATGAAACATGTTTTCCTTCTACCATACCTGCATATGTAGTAAGCTGACCTATTGCCATAATTCCCTGTCCGCCAAAACCTGCCATTACTATTTTATGTTCCATTACTCCGCCTCCTTTGGATTTCTAAAGCTGCCCAACGGATACACCGGCATCATATTATCTCTAAGCCACTGAAGCGCATCATTGGGTGCAAGTCCCCAGTTTGTAGGACATGTTGAAAGGACTTCAACTATACCGAAACCAAGTCCTTTTTCCTGTACTTCAAAACAATCCCTTATAGCTTTTTTAGCCTTTCTTATATTTGCAGGGGTATCTACCGATACACGCTCAACAAACTTGGCACCGTCAATTGTTGAAAGAAGCTCACATACATGAAGCGGTCTTCCGCTATGCTCCACGGTTCTTCCAAGCGGAGAAGTGGATGTTTTCTGCCCTATCAGCGTAGTAGGTGCCATCTGTCCGCCTGTCATGCCGTAGATTGCATTGTTTACAAATACAGTTGAAATTTTTTCTCCCCTATGTGCCGCATGAACTATCTCCGCAGCTCCTATTGAAGCAAGATCTCCATCACCCTGATAAGTAAATACGAAATTCTCAGGGAGCACACGCTTTATACCGGTAGCAACCGCAGGTGCTCTTCCATGTGCCGCCTCATGCATATCGCAGTTAAAATAATTATATGCCAGGACCGAACATCCTACAGGTGCTATACCTATGGCTTTTCCAAGAAGATCCATCTCTTCAAGTACCTGACCGACTAGCTTATGTATTATTCCATGTGTACATCCCGGACAATAATGAGTCGGAACGTCAACTAAACCTTCCGTTCTTTTATATATAACAGCAGCCATCTTATTTACCTCCTAACAGCTCTCTTGCTACCTGTGCTATCTCCTCAGGACTTGGTATCATACCTCCCTGACGACCGTGAAAATGTACTTTTTGTCTGCCTTCAACGGCAATCTTTACATCATCGGTCATCTGACCGGTGTTCATCTCAACTACAAGAATATCCTTGCACTTTTCATTTATCTTCTTAAACGCATCATAAGGATACGGCCAGATAGTAATAGGGCGTATAAGTCCAACTTTATACCCCTCCTCCTGAAGCATTGTCATAGCACTTTTGACTATTCTTGAAGTTGTTCCATAGGCACTGAATACAAGCTGTGCATCCTCAAGTCCTACTGTTTCCACACGCACTTCATTTTCTTTTATTTTATTATATTTTTCTATAAGATGCTTATTGTGATCTTCAAGTATTGAAGCTTCAAGATATAATGAGTTTATTATATTCGGCTTTCTCTTACCCTGAGTACCTGTAGTAGCCCAGGTTTTTTCAGGAAGTTCACGTTTTGTATGATTTGTAAATTCAACAGGTTCCATCATCTGTCCGAGCATTCCGTCTCCGCAGATCATTACAGGATTTCTGTAAATATCTGCAAGATCAAAACCTTCAATTATAAGATCAACCATTTCCTGTATATTTGCCGGTGCAAATGCAAGCAGACGATAATCTCCGTTGCCGCCGCCCCTTGTCGCCTGGAAATAGTCTGTTTGTGAAGGCTGTATACCTCCAAGTCCCGGACCGCCACGCATTATATTACATATAAGACATGGAAGTTCGGCAGCGGCTATATATGAAATGCCCTCCTGCTTAAGTGAAATTCCCGGGCTTGATGAACTTGTCATAACCCTTGCACCGGCTCCTGAAGCTCCATAAACCATATTGATCGCCGCTACTTCAGATTCGGACTGAAGAAATACTCCTCCTATCTTAGGAAGCTCTCTTGACATATATTCAGGCAGTTCGCTCTGAGGTGTTATAGGATAACCGAAAAAATATTTGCATCCTGCTGCTATCGCAGCTGCTCCTATAGCTTCATTTCCCTTCATTAAAACCTTTGTCATCTTACTTCCTCCAATTCCACAGTTTCCACTGTAATTACACTGTCAGGACATATAGTGGCACAGTTGGTGCATGCTATGCACTTTTCCATCTCCTCTATCTCAGCCGGATGGTATCCTTTACTATTAATCCTGGTTTTGCTTAATGAAATAATCTTTACCGGACATACTGCTATGCATAACTCACAGCCCTTGCAAAGATAATCATTGAATGTAACCTTTCCTCTTCTTGCCATGGTATTACCCCCTCGCAAATTACTTTTATTTTATACTGTCCGGACTTATATAAAAACTTCAGTATTTGAACTATACTTTTTATACAGTCCGGACAGTATTTGATTTTTATTTATTAATTATTGCTGCAGCTTTAATATGTTTTTATACACTATTTTTATATATTTTTAAAATTTTTGAGCATTTTAGTACACTAAACATCTCCTAGATCTTAAGCACCTAATTTAAGGTCTTCCTTTCCTCCTGACGGCTGTGCAAGTGCGAGTCTCTCATACTCCTCATATTTTTCCTTTGCACCCTGTTCCGCTTCCGCAAGAAGCTTCTGTGCTTCATCAGGGAAGGTTCTGTAAAGAGATGCGAACCTGACCTCACCCATAAGGAATTCCTTCAAATCAAGTGTTGGTTTCTTTGAATCAAGTATAAAGGGATTTTTTCCTTCCTTCTTAAGCAGCGGATTATAACGATACAGATTCCAGTAACCTGATTTTACTGCAAGGTTCATCTCCTCCTGTACATTTGCCATACCTTTTACAAGACCATGTGCAACACATGGTGCATATGCAATTACAAGTGAAGGACCGTCATAATCCTCAGCCTCCTGAATTGCCTTTATAAGCTGGTTCTGGTTGGCTCCCATCGCCACTTGTGCAACATATACGTAGCCGTATGACATTGCAAGAAGACCTAAATCCTTCTTCTTCGTCTTTTTACCTGAAGCGGCAAATTTTGCAACTGCTCCTACAGGTGATGCCTTTGACGACTGTCCTCCTGTATTTGAATATACCTCAGTATCAACAAGCAGTATATTTAAATTTCTTCCACTTGCAAGAACATGATCAAGTCCGCCATAGCCGATATCATATGCCCATCCGTCTCCGCCATACATCCAGATTGATTTTTTGCTTAAATGTTCTTTATTATGTTTTATAGTTTCATAAAGTTCTTTTGAAGCACCTGTAAGATTCTGTTTGTTCAAAACATCCAAAAGACCATTGCTTGCTGTCTTTGACATATCCCCGTCATTATATGCATCAAACCATGTCTTAACCGCTGTCTGTATATCGGTATTTTCTTTTTCCATCTCGGCAAGATCATTTATCTTATTTACAAGGTTTTCTCTCTGCTGAGTTTCGGCAAGACACATACCAAGTGCAAACTCAGCATTATTTTCAAAAAGTGAGTTTGACCATGCCGGACCGCAACCATTATGGTTTGTAGTATATGGGAAACAGGGCATAGCAGCACCCCATGCCTGTGTACAGCCTGTCGCATTTGCAACTATAAGCCTTTCGCCAAACATCTGTGTAAGAAGTTTCATATATGGTGTTTCTCCGCAACCTGCACATGCACCTGAAAATTCAAGCAGAGGCTTTTCAAACTGGCTTCCTTTAACCGTCTTTTTGTCAAGAGGATTTTCTTTATAAGAAAGTGTCTGAGCATATTCCCAGTTTTCAGCTTCAAATTTCTGTGAATCCAATGATTCCATAAAAAGTGCCTTGCCTTTTGCCGGGCACACAGCAACACAGCTTCCGCAGCTTATACAGTCAAGCACTGATACCTGCATTCTATATTTGTAAGGCTCAAGACCTTTGCCCTTTGCCTGTACTGTATCAAACTTTTCAGGAGCATTTGCAGTTTCAGACTCATTAAGCAAATAAGGTCTTATACATGCATGCGGACATACATATGAACACTGATTGCATTGTATGCACTTTTCTTTATCCCATCTGGGAACATCTATTGCAACACCTCTTTTGTCATACATTGAAGTACCAAGAGGTACTGTGCCGTCCTCTCTGCCTACAAATGCACTTACAGGAAGAAGATCACCCTTAAGATCATTAATCGGTTTTGCTATCCTTGCCACAAAATCAGACAGCTTTTCATCTGCCTTCTGAACTTCAGGTACAAGTCCTCCCCAGCTTTCAGGCACATCAATCTTTACAAATTTTTTAGCACCAAGCTCAACCGCCTCATTGTTCATAGCTATGACCTTATCGCCTTTTTTGCCATAAGTCTTTACTATAGCCTGCTTCATATAATCAATAGCATCATCCATAGGAATGATATTTGACAGTGCAAAGAAAGCAGCCTGTAAAACACCATTTGTACGGTTTCCAAGACCTATCTCCTTGCATATATCAATAGCATTGATTGTGTAAAATTTAATCTTATTGTCGTATATATACTTTTTAACTTTATCGCTAAGCCTATCCTCAAGCTGCTGTCTGTCCCATGTACAGTTAAGCAGGAAAGTGCCTTCAGGCTTTAATTCCTCAACTATATCATACCTGTTTATATAGGACTGGTTATGACAGGCTACAAAATCAGCCTTTGTTATTAAATAGCTTCCTATTATCGGCTTTTTACCGAATCTTAAATGTGAACGTGTAAGACCACCTGATTTTTTTGTGTCATATTCAAAATACGCCTGTGCATATAAGTCAGTATGATCACCAATTATCTTAATTGAATTTTTATTGGCACCTACTGTTCCATCTGAGCCAAGACCCCAGAATTTACAGTTCACTATACTTTCATCAGCAACATTTACCATCTCTCCAAGAGGAAGTGATGTGAATGTAACATCATCATTGATACCGACAGTAAAATGGTTTTTAGATTCTTCCTTAAGCATATTGTCAAACACAGCTATAATCTGGTCAGGAGTTACATCCTTTATTGAAAGACCATAGCGTCCTGCATATACTTCAGGTCTTTTTTTAAGTTCATTAAATGCAGCACATATGTCAAGATAAAGTGGCTCTCCAAGTGAACCCGGCTCTTTAGTCCTGTCAAGTACAGTTATTTTTTTCACTGTTTCAGGCACTTCCTTAAGGAAATGCTTAATAGAAAATGGACGATAGAGATACACTTGTATATATCCGGTCTTTCTACCCTGCTTATTCAGATAATCAACAGTCTCCTTTATAACGCCGGCACTTGAACCCATTGAAATTATTACATGTTCAGCATCCTCAGGTCCGTAATAAGAAAATAATTTATACTCCCTGCCAGTAATCTTTTTAATGTCATTCATGTAACCTTCTACGATACCTGGTATTGCATCATAAAAGCTGTTTGCAGATTCTCTTGCCTGGAAATAAACATCCGGATTCTGCACACTACTTCTCATAACAGGTCTTTCAGGGTTAAGAGAACGCTTTCTGAAAGCATCAAGTGCACCATAATCCAAAAGCTTTTCAAGCTCATCATATTCAAGCGCTTCTATTTTCTGTATCTCATGTGATGTACGGAAACCATCAAAGAAATGTATAAAAGGAACTCTTCCTTTTATTGCTGAAAGATGTGCAACACCTGCAAGATCCATAACCTCCTGAACACTGCCTGAGCAAAGCATTGCCAGACCGGTCTGTCTGCATGCCATCACATCTGAATGTTCACCGAATATTGAAAATGCATGCGTTCCGACAACTCTCGCACTAACATGTAAAACTCCAGGCAAAAGCTGTCCGGAAAGCCTGTAAAGCGGCGGAATCATAAGAAGAAGCCCCTGTGAAGCCGTATATGTAGTGGCAAGAGCACCCGTTTCAAGAGCACCATGCATTGCACCGGCTGCACCTGCTTCAGACTGCATTTCTTCAAGTCTTACACGCTGACCAAAAATATTTTTTTTACCTTGTGCGGACCATAAGTCAACGGCCTCCGCCATAGGCGAAGACGGGGTAATCGGATAAATTGTAGCAACTTCCGTAAAGGCATAAGATATATATGCAGCAGCCTCATTTCCGTCCATAGTCTTTACAACCATTATTTAATTTCCTCCTCAATATAAAACAAATCTATTTATTTATAAACTATCGCTTCTTCTTCTTTATCAAGCACCCTTGCAACTCCAGCTGCAAGTGCTTCCATCTCTTCCTCTCCGGGGAATATATATACCGGAGCCATAAAAGATACTCTTTCTTTTATAAGCGATGTAAGTTTTTTTGAATGTGCCATACCACCTGTGAGTATAACAGCATCTATTTTTCCATATAATGTAGCACCAAGTGATGCTATCTCCTTACTTACCTGATATGCCATAGCATTATATACAAGTTCTGCATATTCATCAGTTTGAGCCATCTTTTCAACTTCTCTTGTATCATTTGTATTCAGGTAGCTTACAAAACCTCCCTGTCCGGCAAGACTTTTTTCCATTTCCTTTCTGGACTTGCCGTCATCAAACACCATCTTCATCATAATATCGCAGGGAAGTCCTCCGGAACGTTCAGGTGAAAAAGGTCCATCACCTCTAAGTCCGTTGTTTACATCTATTGCACGTCCTTTTTCATGTGCAGCTACTGTAACTCCGCCTCCCATGTGTGCCACTATACAATTCATATCCTTATACTGCGTACCAAGCATCATTGCAACTTTTCTTGCAACCGCTTTCTGGTTAAGTGCATGCCATACCGATGTTCTGTCATAACCTTTTAATCCGGACAATCTTGCAACCGGTTGAAGTTCATCAACAACAACGGGATCAACCACATAGCATGAGATACCAAGTTCTTTCCCCATCTCATAGCCTATAAGTGCCGCCAAATTTGAAGCATGTTCACGATTTGTAGTCCTTAAATCTTCACACATAGTCTCATTTACGAGATAGGTACCTCCACATGGCAACGGCTTTAAAAGACCGCCTCGTGAGGCTATCGCCTTTAATTCCCTAAGGTCTATATTTCCTGCCGCAAGTGTATCTTTTATAATTTTCATCCTGAACTCATACTGTTCAACAACTTTATTAAATCCTTCAAGTTCCTCTTTTTTATGCCTTAAAGTTTGTTCAAGAACCTTGTCGCCTCCCTTATACACGGCTATTTTAGTAGAAGTCGAACCCGGATTTATAACGAGAATTTTGTTTTGTTCCACTATCGTAATTTCCTTTCATCACATAAAGAGGTAGAATAATCATATATTATTTTGTCAGACATATATGTCTGTATTTTTTTAATATTTCCTGTATTTAAATAAAACAATTAATACAAATAAAACAATTTTATTCTACCTCTTTACAATCCTTATATTATAGACAAAAGACATTTCACTTTAATATTATCAATATACTGTTACATGAGTAAAGAAAGCATTATGCTGTTAAGCTTTGTTTCCGGAGAATCAGAACGTGAAGTTAAAACAACAGGCGCTGCAGCACCTACCACAATACCTGCAATCTTTGCCTGTGCAAGGTAAACAAGTGTCTTCCACATAACATTTCCGGCTTCTATATTAGGCATAAGGAGCGCATCGGCATCACCCTGGATTTCACCTTTATAGCCTTTATGTTCTGCAGCATGTGCGCTTACGGCTATATCAAGTGCCATAGGACCGTCAACGATCATATCCTTAATTTTTCCCTCTTTATACATCTTTGTAATAGCATCCGCATCAACTGTCGCAGGCATCTTAGGATTAAACACTTCTATTGCACATACGGCAGCCACTTTAGGGCATTTAATTTCAAGTGCATCGGTAACAGTCTTTATAGAACCTAAAATCCTAACTTTCTCTTCAAGAGAAGGAAGTATATGCATCGCCGGATCACTGACTACTAAAAGTCTATCAAGACCTGGAATCTCAAATACTCCTACATGACTTAACTCCCCGCCTGTACGCAGTCCCTTTTCCTTATCAAGCACTGCCTTTAAAAGTGTCGGAGTTTTTAAGAGTCCCTTCATAAGCACATGTGCTTTTCCATCTTTTACGAGTGCAACCGCCTTTTCAGCAGCAGCCACTACATCGGGTTCGTCTATAATCTCAACCCTGTCCATATTTATTCCAAGCTGTGCAGCCATCTCCTCTATACGAGCCTTATTACCTATAAGCGCCGCATCGGCAAGATTATCATCTATTGCATCCTTTATAGCTTCAAGCACCGGCATATCGTCAGCAGCAGCAACCGCTATTGTTTTTCTTTTTCCTGAAAGCACCTTTTCCCTTATTTGAGAAATTGATTTCATCTGCTTCCTCCTTTATATAGTCTCTATTATGAAGTTTATAAAAATATACGCCCGGATGCAGGCAAAAAATCAGCCTGCATCCGTAGCACTATAATTAATTAAACTCCTCTTAATTTCATAGAATCTACAATGCGTTTGATAGCAACAATATATGCACCTTTACGAAGTGCAACATCATATTCTTTAGCACTGTTCCATACATTTTCAAATGCAAGATCAATGAGGTGCTTAAGCTCTGTATTAACACGTTCCTCAGTCCATGCAAGCCTCTGTATATTCTGTACCCATTCAAAGTATGAAACAATTACACCACCTGCATTTGCAAGTATATCAGGAACTACCACAACACCTTTCTTCTTAAGGATCTCATCTGCCTCAACTGTACATGGTCCATTAGCAGCCTCAACTACAACTTTAGCCTTAATTCTGTCAGCATTTCCATCATTAATCTGATTCTCAAGTGCTGCCGGGATAAGAAGTGTAGTATCCAGTTCAAGAAGCTCTTCATTTGAAATTCTCTTAAGTCCTTCACCTTTATAGCCATCAAGAAGGTTTCTCTTGTCTTTTGAAAGGTATTCAAGAATCTCAGGTATATTAAGTCCGTCCTCTTTATAAATTGCACCTGATACGTCGCTTACAGCTATAACTTTCATGCCTGATTCATGGATAAGTCTTGCACTTACGCTTCCTACATTTCCCATTCCCTGAACCACTGCAGTAGTTCCCTTTAACGGGATATTAAGTTTTGCAAAAATATTGTTTACAGTAAAGCTTACACCTCTTCCTGTAGCATCACCTCTTCCAAGGCTTCCGCCTAAGGTTACAGGTTTTCCTGTAACAACTCCGTTAACTGTATAACCTTTAAGCTTGCTGAAAGCATCCATCATCCAGGCCATCGTCTGCGGATTTGATCCTACATCGGGAGCCGGAATATCTCTTTCAGGTCCTATAATAGGAGCAATACCGTTTGTAAAAGCTCTTGTAATCCTGTTTAATTCTGAGTCCGAAAGCTTCATAGGATCACATACGACACCGCCTTTAGCACCGCCATAAGGTATATTAGCCACTGCACATTTAAATGTCATCCATGCTGATAAAGCCCTTACTTCATCCGCATTTACATCCTGATGGAAACGTACACCTCCTTTTCCCGGTCCTCTTATAGTAGAATGCTGAACTCTGAATCCTTCAAATACCTTTAAAGTTCCATCATCCATAGTAACCGGAAAAGATACTTTAAGTTCACGCTCCGGGTGTTTTAACATCTCATATTCAGACGGCTTATATTTTAATAATGTTGCCACCTCCTCTATGGTTTTAATAACGTTGTCATACGGATTGTACTTGCTCATTTTGTTTTAAATTCCTTTCTGATCTTAAAAATAAATAAATCTTTTTAAATAGTTTAATTTTTGATGTCATTAAAATCAATAAAGCCTTTATACCACTTGCTTTTTAGATTAACCGTTTTACCAGTACGGTTAATACACCAAATCCTTTTTCTTTTTACCTCCTGCATGTATTTATATATAATCTTTCGAAAGTTATATAATGTATATCCCTACATATCTATCCCTTAAATATTGAAGCACTCGTATACGGTACTCCTTTTATCTCCTCTTTAAAAGAAAACTGTTATTTAACCGGATTTTTCTTAGATAAGACCACATTGATGTGCAAAAACCGTATTAAAACGGCACAAGACACCTGTGATTTCGGTACATGAAACACTTAAACAGTGGTTTTCTAAAAATATACAGTTTATACAATATTTACCTTTCGGAATGATTTCAGCTTACATAATTTCCAGCCTTGAGTTATATCAATCTCTAAATATAGCTAAATCTCTTAACTTAAATCCATCCTTTTAAAATATACAATATTCCGTACCAGAAGCACATATGTTGTATTTAATAACTATCATCGTATATATTTATAAAAACTTATAAACAGTTTCTATTCAAAACAAACTGCAAATTACATATAATCTCTTTACTCAAAGTTCAATATCCGTATAGTTTCTATACCTGTTTGCACTATACAGTTTATACATAATAACCGTCTGAATGTAACGATAAATAGCTGTTTTAACAAGCATACTCCTGACATGCTTAATATACATTATTATTTGTACAATGTCAATAGGAAATGCTATTGTATACAATTTTTATTTAAGCATTTTTTTGGTTATGTTCTTAAAAATATACATTCGTAATGATATTTTTAATTCATATTAAAGTGTAGGGAATTGCAAAATGTATTTTTTTGTCAATTTTTAATTAAACTTTGTCAATGTTTTATTTTAAAATATTTATACTAAACCGATTTACAGAAAGCATTATGTATAATTTTTTTGGTATAAAAACATTATATAAATCAGTGTATATTTTTATTTAATATTTTATACATCTGTCCGTTCTCTGAATACAGTAATATAAATCACGGATTTATATCCGGCTTTACTTCAAACAGACTGCAAAGTTTCCTGAAAAAGGAACTATTTAAACTTTTTAAATAATCAGTATATAGACATTTTTATAGTGTTATCTTTTTATCATAATTGCAAAAATTATACTTTATGCTACAATTAAGCTTAAATTTAAATATAAAAATGCAAAGACTTATATTTTCATTAAAATACGTTTAAACGTCATTTTTTATAAATTGCACTTGCCCTGTATTCACTGAAAAGCTCAGCATGTATACAGCCTCCGCTATTAAAATTGACGGACAAAGGAGAGAACATGAGTAAAAGAAACCTTACCCTGCTTACAGATCTTTATGAGCTTACCATGATGCAGGGTTATTACAAAGAAAAGGATATGAATGAAACTGCCGTATTTGATATGTTTTTTCGTTCAAATCCCAATAAAAATGCTTATTCAATATGTGCAGGACTTGCACAGGTTATAGATTATATAAATAATCTTCATTTTGACAACGAAGACATAGCATATCTTAAAAGTACCGGTCTTTTTAAAGAGGCTTTTCTTGAATATCTAAAAAGTTTTAAATTTACAGGTGATATCTATGCAATACCTGAGGGTTCACTTATATTCCCCAAAGAACCTGTAGTAAAAGTTATAGCACCTCTTATGCAGGCACAGCTTGTAGAAACTGCCATACTTAATATTATAAATCATCAGTCTCTTATAGCCACAAAGGCTGCAAGAGTCGTACATTCGGCAAGAGGAGACAAAGTCCTTGAATTTGGCTTAAGAAGAGCCCAGGGACCTGATGCAGGCATATATGGTGCAAGAGCAGCCGTGATAGGAGGCTGTGCCGCTACAAGCAATGTTCTTGCAGGACAGCTTTTTAATATACCTGTAAGCGGAACACATGCACATAGTTGGATTATGAGTTTTCCTGATGAGTTAAGTGCATTTAGGGCATATGCAAAACTCTATCCAAACTCATGTACGCTTCTTGTAGATACCTATGATACTCTTGAAAGCGGAGTACCTAACGCTATAAAAGTATTTTCCGAAATGAAGGCATCAGGCATGAAGCTTCAAAATTACGGTATAAGACTTGACAGCGGAGATCTTGCATATCTTTCGAAAAAAGCGAGGATTATTTTAGATGATGCAGGCTTTGAAGACGCCTTTATTTCAGCATCAAATGATCTTGATGAGTATCTTATAGACTCATTAAAACAGCAGGGGGCAAAAATCCACCTCTGGGGAGTCGGAACAAGCATGATTACATCAAGAGACTGCCCGGCTTTCGGCGGTGTTTATAAACTTGCCGCAATATATGATAAAAATCAATGTGCTTTTGTACCTAAAATTAAAATTTCAGAAAATACTGAAAAGGTTACAAACCCCGGAAATAAAAAAATATACAGGATATATCATAAAGATAATCATAAAATTATAGCGGATCTTATATGTCTTGAAGATGAAATAGTGGATATAAATGAAGAACTTGTGCTTTTTGACCCTAATGAAACATGGAAAAAAACCATGCTCTTTCCGGGAAGTTATACTGTTAAAGAAATATTAGTGCCTGTATTTAAAAAAGGAAAGTGCATATATGATTCTCCTGCAGTTATGGATATACAGGCTTATTGCAGACAGGAACTTGATACACTCTGGGATGAATCAAAACGTCTTGCATATCCGCATAAAATACATGTTGACCTTTCACAGAAACTTTGGAATATGAGGGTCGACCTTTTGAGCAAATATTAAAAGCTACTAAATTTTTATGAAAGGATACTTTTAAACCGGAATGTTCCATGAGATCTATCCAAAGATATTTGATCCTGAATATCTTAATAAACAGCCCCTGCCTGATTCATACCTGCTTTTTTTTGATAAATCATATGTCTTTCTTCAAAAAACAGATGCAGAATATCATTCTGAAAATGCTTGTACTGATCTACCTGAAAACGGGCTTTCAATACCAAAATTTAAATATTTCGGCGAAAATATAGACAGACTGACTCAAAATTCATATTATCTTTTTTCAATTGATGATGATGACTACTTTCTGGCACTTAATTTTGATTCAGACAAAGGTGATTCTTTGCAGCTTACAGGAGAAAAAATAGATATTTTCAGAAAACTGAGTCCAAAAAGCACCGCTTTTGCAGTACTTGTGGGCTATCATATATATACCTGGCTGCAAAACAGAAAGTACTGCGGAAGATGCGGCAGTGTAAATCTCCGCTCCGATACTGAAAGAGCTCTGATATGTCCCAGGTGCTCACAGATAGAATACCCACGTATAATACCTGCAGTTATAGTGGCGATTACAGATAAAGACAATATACTGCTCACTAAAAGAGCAAACAGCAGTTATAAGCTTCCTGCACTTGTTTCAGGTTTTCTTGAAATAGGAGAAACTCTTGAGGAAAATGTCAAGCGAGAGGTATTTGAGGAAGTCGGGATCAGAGTAAAAAATGTCAAATATTACGGTTCTCAACCCTGGGGTATAGCTGAGGCTGTAATGATTGCATTTACTGCAGAACTTGACGGAGACAACAAAATCACCATTGAAGAAAACGAGCTTTCTGAAGCTGCATGGGTAAAAAGACAGGATGTACCTATACTAAATTCAGATATAAGCATAGGTCAGGAAATGATACAGAAGTTCAGAGAAGGAAAGCTTTAAATAATATATTAAAAGGTTATATACAAATGGATATAAATAAAGATATTAAAACCCCGAACCCGGATAACACCAAATCAAATAATAAAACTTTTTATAAAGAAACTGAGAAAGCCAGCTCAAAAGACTCTTATAATAATATAAACAATCAAAAAAAGAAAATACTCCTTATAGGAACCGGAGGTACAATTGCATCACAAAAAAGTGATGACGGTCTAAAACCTTCTCTTTCCTCTAATCAGCTTCTTAAGTATGTACAGGGGGTTTTTACATTTGCAGATATTGATACTATTGAGCTCTTTAATATAGACAGTACCAATATGCATCCAAAACATTGGCTTATTATATCTAATTGTATAAAAAATAACTATATAAAATATGACGGCTTTGTAATATGCCATGGAACCGATACTATGGCATATACTGCAGCTGCTCTTTCATACCTTATACAGAACTCAAAAAAACCTGTTGTAATTACAGGTGCACAAAAGCCTATAGATATGGATGTAACGGATGCCAAAACAAATCTTTATGACAGCATACTTTTTGCTTCTTCACAAAAAGCTTATGGCATAAACATAGTATTTGACGGTAAGGTAATATGCGGCACAAGAGCAAGAAAGGAAAGGAGCAAAAGTTATAATGCATTTTCATCAATTAATTTTCCATATCTTGCTGTTATACAGGATCATCGGATATTCTTCTATATAGATGATAAAAAACACAATAATGAAAATATTGTCTTTTATGATAAATTAAATACCAGAATAGGTCTTTTAAAGCTTATACCGTCAATGGATGCACAACTGCTTAAATTCATGGCATTAAACTATGATGCTATTATAATAGAATCATTTGGAGTCGGAGGTCTGCCGTCATATGAAGATGTTGATTTTAAAGCGGCTATAAGCGATCTCACAAAACTTGGCAAAATTGTAGTAATGTCAACACAGGTACCGCTTGAAGGAAGTCATATGTCAATATATGCAGTCGGAAAAAATATAAAGGAGGAGTTTTCACTTATTGAAAACTTTGACATGACACTTGAATCAGCTGTTGCAAAACTTATGTGGATACTTGCTATAACAAAAGAACCGCATAAGGTAAGAGAAATGTTTTATACTCCAATAAACCGGGATCTGCTTTGGCAATAACACTTATGTTATTGCCAAAACCTAGCTCAGTTCTACTTTTAAAGAATCTTCAGGTTTAAACTCTGATTTCAAATCATATATATTATGCCCTGTAGAGTCTCTCAAAACTCTGCCTTCAAGTGAATAACAGCGTATAAATCTGTCTTTTTCAATACTTGACCAGTGCTCTATGTCCCATGTCAGATATCCGTCCCTATCAGTTTTCTTTTTCTTAAGATAAACATCTACCTGCCTGCCTGAATTCATCAGACTTATAAATTCTTCAACATCAGCCACTTCAACATCACATTTATTTACTGTATCATATACTTTCATATATTTAACCTCATATTTTTAATATAGTAGTAGTTTTTTTAAGACCCTCTCCAAGGTCCTTAAAAGTATTAACTATAGCACTTTTATATAATTTAAACCAATGCAAATTTTCAGCTATTATAAAATTCAAATTATAAACAGCATACAGTAGAAAGATGTCCGTTTTTAAAACAGACTTATTTGTAATAAATGTCATTCTCTGTTATATCTCTATAATTACAAATGCACAGGCATAATCTTTTGTATTTGTTATTGAAACCTGTATATTGTTAAAGCAAATACCTTGATTAATACATTTTTTCATGCCAATCTGTTTAAAACAATCATTCAATCCGTACAGCTTTTCAAGTGCCCTGCCATACAGCTTTATATACGGTTTTCCAATATTATCTCTAAGCACTTCAACTTCATATGGCATAAAACCTCGAAATCCTGTGCCCAGACTTTTTGCAAATGCTTCTTTCGCAGCAAAATTTCCTGAAAAAAAAGAAACTTTGTTATTTGATAAATGTACCTCTCTTTCAGTAAACAGCTTTTTAATAAAACGCCCTGAAAAACTGCTTTTAATTGCTGCTTTAATTCTTGCATTTTCTATAATATCAACGCCCATACCTATTATCATAATATGACCCTTAATGTGTTTATAAATCTTTCAGATACTTACGATAATTAAACATATACAAAGTATAAAATTATCACATATCTTCATCATCTTCCACGCCTATGACTCCAAAAACTGATGCCATGGTTGAAACTGCCGCAACCACAGCAACAATTATAACAAGAAAAAGTATTCCCGTAAAAATAACCATCAATTCCATTATAATACCTCCCGTATATTATTTAGCAAGACAGTTTAATACTATCACAATATCTTATATATGTAAACAACCCATCACAGTTCCAATGCCGTCTTACCTATATCAGTCCGGTTATACTTACCTTTAAAATCTATAAACTCACAGACACTATAAGCATTTTTTACAGCCTCTTTAATATCCTTTCCCTTAGCAGTTATACCAAGAACTCTGCCACCGGCGGTAACTATATTATCTCCTGATTTTTTTGTACCTGCATGAAAACAGTAAAATCCCTTATCCTCAGATAAATTGAATTTATCAAGCCCTTTAATAACCATACCTTTTTCATAATTTTGCGGATATCCGGCACTTGCAAGAATTACACATGCTGCAGCATTATCTTCAAATTTAAGCTCTATCTTATCAAGTGTACCGTCAATACATGCCTCAAATATATCGATTATATCATTCTCCATCCTTACAAGTACAGTCTGAGTTTCAGGATCACCGAATCTTACATTATACTCAAGAACTTTAGGACCGTCTTTCGTCAGCATAAGCCCGAAAAATATCACACCTTTAAACTCAATGCCTTCACAATTAAGTGCATGCAATGTTTTTTCATAAATATTTTTAATACAATATTTTTCTATATCCTTTGTATAGAAAGGACTTGGAGAAAACGCTCCCATACCGCCCGTATTTAAACCTGTATCTCCGTCCCCTATTCTTTTATGGTCTTGTGAAGATGCCATCGCCTTTACAGTTTTTCCATCACAAAATGACAGTACACTCACTTCAGGACCTGTAATAAACTCTTCAATTATTACAGTATCGCCTGAAGTACCGAATATTTTTTTAACCATAATATCTTCAATCGCATTATATGCATCATCATAACAGCTGCATATAAGCACTCCTTTTCCAAGTGCCGGACCATCCGCTTTTACCGCAATCGGGTATTTTACAGTTTTTAGATACTCTTTTGCCTTGTCTGAATTATCAAAGACTTCATAAGCGGCAGTAGGTATGCCGTATTTTTTCATAAGATGTTTAGCAAATGATTTTGAACCTTCAAGTCTTGCGGCATTTTTGGAAGGACCGAATACCCTAAGTCCCTCCTTTTTAAACTCATCAACTATGCCTTGACATAAGGGATCATCCATACCCACTACAGTAAGTCCTATATTTTTCTCTTTTGCAAATTTAATGATATCCTTAAAATTCATTACAGGTATATCTGCGATTTCCGCTATTTCCGATATCCCCGCATTCCCCGGAACACAATATATTTTATCCGCTCTGCCGCTCTGAGAAAGTTTATGGCATATAGCATGCTCTCTGCCGCCTCCGCCTACAACAAGTACATTCATATAAATCCACCATCCTTTATCTGTTTTAAACTATCGGAAGTCTTATATCACCGTTTGCAGCCATATTAACTACTTTAGGCAGTATTATATGTTCCGCCTCTTCCATGACCCTTTTTTGAAGCAGCAATGGAGTATCATCATCTTTTACCTCAACAGTCTTTTGCATAAGTATTTTTCCGCTGTCTATACCTTCATCAACAAGATGTACCGTAGCACCTGTAATCTTCACTCCTCTTTTAAGAGCAGCTTCATGTACTTTAATCCCGTAAAAACCCTTCCCGCAAAAGCTGGGTATAAGGGAAGGATGTATATTGATTATCCTACCCCTATAGCTTTGTACCACTTTATCAGGTACTTTTGGCAAAAAGCCTGCAAGCACTATGAGATCAGGTCTGTTTTCATCTAAAATCTTTAGCATAAGGTTTTCAAATTCATACTCATTATATTTTTTTGCCGGTACACATATTTTTTTAATATTCTCAGCTTCCGCTCGTTTAAGTGCATAAGCGGCTTCATTGTCGGAAAAAACCAAATCTATACATGCATTCTTTATATCGCCTGCTTTTAATGCATTTATAAGCGCCTGAAGATTTGTACCGCCGCCGCTTACCATTACCGCAACACTTAGCATAATTCTATACCGCCCGCTCCTGATATAACCTTTCCTATTACACATGCTCTTTCGCCTGATAAATGTATTGCTTTTAAAGCTTTTTCGGTTTCATTTTCATCAACGGCAATCACCATACCTATTCCCATATTGAAGGTATTATACATGACTTCTTCATTTACATTTCCATTCTTTGCTATAAGATTAAATATAGCAGGTATTTTATAAGAGTCCTTTTTTACAGAAGCTGCAACCCCTTCAGGCAGCATACGAGGTATATTTTCATAAAAACCTCCTCCTGTGATATGTGAACAGGCTTTTATCCTTACACCTGATGACTTGACTGCAAAAATCGCTCTTACATATATCCTTGTAGGTGCAAGAAGTGCCTCACCAAGTGTAATATCAAGTTCATCATAGTATCTTTCAAGGTTTTCTCTGCTCATCTCAAATACCTGTCTTACAAGTGAAAAACCGTTTGAATGAACACCGCTTGAAGCTATCCCTATAAGTATATCTCCCGCCTTTACCTGTGCACCGTTTATAATATCCTTCTTATCTGCAACACCCACCGCAAAACCTGCAAGATCATACTCATCTTCAGGATAAAAGCCCGGCATTTCAGCAGTTTCACCGCCTATAAGTGCCGCACCTGAGGCTATACAGCCTTCTGAAACACCTGATACTATACAGGCAATCTTTTCAGGATTATTTTTACCGCAGGCTATATAGTCAAGAAAAAACAGCGGCTCACCCCCTGCACATACAACATCATTTACACACATAGCAACACAGTCTATACCTATAGTATCATGCCTGTCCATAATAAATGCAAGCTTCAATTTGGTTCCAACTCCATCAGTGCCTGATAAAAGCACAGGTTCGTCCATTTCTTTTATTTTTGCAAGCGAAAATGCTCCTGAAAAACCTCCAAGCCCACTTAAAACCTCAGGTCTAAAAGTTTTTTCAACATATTTTTTTATAAGTTCTACCGACCTGTATCCTGCCTCTATGTCAACACCTGAACTTTTATAATCCATAAAAACCTCCAAAATTCTTATTCAAATGCCTTATATCCCTCTTCCTGAAGTTTTAGATCTTTTTTAATAACCTCTTCTTTCATATTCTTTGAATAATCTTCAAGTTTTTTTCTAATTGTATCATCTGACACCGCCAGTATCTTTGCCGCAAGTATTCCTGCATTTTTTCCGCCGTTTATCGCCACTGTTGCACATGGGATTCCGGAAGGCATCTGTACAATTGAATAAAGTGAATCTACGCCTCCAAGATCTGAAGTCTTCATAGGTACTCCTATAACAGGCAGCAAAAATAAAGCAGCACACATACCCGGCAGATGTGCCGCCTTACCGGCTCCTGCTATAATAACCTTTATACCCCTGTTTTGTGCATTTTTTGCCCATTCAAAAAAAACTTCCGGTTCTCTGTGTGCGGAAATTATCCTTATTTCAAAATCAATCCCCATATCTTTTAAAAAATCGGCAGCTTGAGACATTACTTTCATATCAGAATCACTGCCCATAACTATACCTACTTTAGGCATATATCCTCCTTCCCAAGACAAAAAAGCCTTGATATATACTATATTTATTATAGCATATTCAGGCTCTTTTGCACGTTTTTTCTTATTAATTACATTCGCATTATATATTTTAAATAAGACTATTTTAAATTTCTCATCATATCATTAAGCTCGTCAAGATCTTCAAGCACAAAATATCCATTTTCTATAATTAAAGTCTCATTGCCGTTTTTATCAACTGCACAAAGGCAGCCAATCTCATCATAGGGAACCGTTATATCTGTATGACAGTTAAAATACGCCTTAGATATATCATCTTTCCTAAGTATTGAAATCTCATTGTCTCTGGCTGCTATAAGCTTGCCGTCGGGATTATATGTCAGAAAATCTTCCTCATGTGAATAACATGTATCGCCAAGTGCAAAATGAGGACCGGTTTTTTCAGCTATAAGTATAGGCAGAGCCTTAAATATACCGTATTTTTTAGCAGCTGCATAAGCAGCGGTATTGGTTCCTATGGCAAATTCTCCCATAGGAAGGCTTTTATACCCCTTAAGCAAAACATTTTCAATAAGTTTCTTTTGGCTGTCTGCACCGTTTAGATTTTCTTCATCAAAATTGGAGCAGCTATAATCAGTTACCATACCATCTTTAAATTTTATAATTAAATTTTTAAAATGTATACCTCCTATATACACCTCAGAGACATTTAATATTCCGTCAGTACCCTTAAGTACGGGACTTGTAAAAACCTCTCCCAAAGGTATATTTACATCTGCAAGACAATTTTCAAATGCACTTTCCTTTCTGTGATCTTTAATCTTATATATGTTTACACATAAATCAGTCTTATTTTTATTTCTGCCCTTAATTCTTACAAAATCCGCCTTATCAAGATTATCAATTAAAATCTGCTGCATCCTGCAGTAGGAATCGGTGTCAAGAGTATTTATCCTTATAATATCATCAAATATATTTTTATAAGTAATTTCATCTTTATTGCACAACGCATTTTCACTGCTCTTTATTATACCCGGCAGCGGCCATGCAATTATAGCAAAGCTTGTTTCCTCTCTTTTTATATATTTGCTCTGAAGCACTGAAATCCGCTGTCTGTAATCAAGACTTAATTTTATATCTTTATCGGTAAATGAATAGGCAGCCGGAGCATATACAGGATTGAATTTTTCCTCTCCAAAAACTTCAATCAATGCAGGTCCGGCATTGAGTTTTATATCTTCTTTAAACTTTTCATAAGCATATCCTGCAAGCTCAATTTTCCTGTCAAGATATGCTTTTTTCATAAGTATAACATTGTCAAATTTATGATCAAGTATATACTGCTTATTTATATCAAGAGCACTGCATCCTACATCTCTTACTTCGCTCTTATCACTGAGTTTATACGGTTTTTCTTGAAGTACTGTAATTATACCTGTTTTTTCAAAATTACGGATAATCTCCCTGAGCAGCCTTTCAAATCCGAAAGTATATCGTATCGAAACATATTTTTTTTCTGAAATATCCTTTCCTGCTATTTTAAAACCACGTATAAAACCGTCAGTGAAAGCATCAGCCATATATTTGATTTTATCCTGCGTAAGCGATAAAAGATAATATGCACTGCCTATTTCTTCATCTGAGATATAATCACCGAATTTAAATAAATACCTGATATCATTTAAATCCGAATTCATTATAATATCATATATAAAATTATCATCAGGTATAAATGCCCCGGCAATACTTCTTTCAACGCTCTCATCAAGATAGTCATAAAAATGTCTATAAATTATATTTTCAATTTCCTTAGCATCTACTTCACCATCATATAAAAAAAGCGTATATATCTCTAAAAAAAGCTCAAGTACTGCCGCATACTCGTAAAGCCTGCCCCTGTAAATCATAGGAAGCACAGTCCTTATCTCACATGCAAGAAGAGACAGCAGTCTGCCTGATTTCCTGCCGAAAAACTTTTCCATATGTGTAGGACAGTAAATCGAATTTTTATAATTCTCAGATAACAATGAAGCATATAAAGCTTCCTGCCCTGCTTTAAGCTCTTCAAGACTCAAGCTGTCAAATTCCCCATTTTCAATTTTTTTCCTTATTTCATATGATGAAAGTATAAAATTTGCATTCTCAAGAAAATATTCACGGTAAACCGCATTTATATTATCCCGACTTATTTCTTTTATACGCCCTATAGCAGACTCTATACGTTCAACGTATTTTAAATCTTCAAGTTTATATGCAATTTTATTTTCATAATTATTTTCCATATTATTTTTTATTTGATTTTCTACTTCGCTTTCTGTATTATTCTCCATATTTATTTATGCCCTGTAACCTATAAAAACTACAGTGATCCATATTACAAATTGTATTCCGCCTATGCCTACTCCAAGAAATGAAAGCCAATATTTTGCAGGCCTGTTTTTAAATGAACGCAGCCCGAACCAGAGTGCCGAGGCTGAAAACAAAAAAGAACTGAAACCAAGTGCCGATACAGTCATATCAGGGCTTCCCTTATAAAATAAATTCAGATAGTAGGCAATATATAAAAATATAAGACCTATAAAGGCACAGAAAGTTGATGTTATACCTCCTTTTGCCATAGGCTTTTTAATATAATTTATTAAATTTTCATTTATATCCGCCATAGGCTTTTTCCGGTCTTCAGGAAAAGTAAATTTAGCCTCCTCAAGTATAGCCTCCCCTTTTGTTCTTGCAGGTGCCATGATTTTTTTCCTGTCTTCATCTTTTTCAAATAAATTTAAAAATTTAAACAAATCAGCCTCCATTTACTATATATATGCATATTATACAGTGTTTTTTTCAAGCCTGTGCCATATAATATTTCCAATTAAAAATACCGTATATCCTATTACGGAACCTAAGGTATTTAATATAATATCATCAATATCAAAGCTTCCTACATTTACTATAAACTGTATACCTTCAACTCCAAGCGAAAAAAGCATTCCCATAAAAACAGTTTTTAACATACCCATTTTATATTTACTTATTATAGGAATAAAAAATCCGAAAGGTATGAAAGCAACTACATTGCCGGGCACATTTATCATAAATGCCACCATACCCAGAGTATGTCTGTATTTGTAAAAGCGCATTATTTCTTTAAAAGGCTCTATATTATAACTTCTTTCTGCAAGCGGATTTTCCATCCTACCAAATACTTCTGCAAAAAACAGCAGGTAGACAAGTATAATAAGATATGCAATAAAGTATATTTTGCCCAATATTTTATACCTTGGCTTTATATCTTTTTCCATAATTTTATATTAAAAGACAATCTCATCTTTTCTTGTTAAAAGTTTTGCTCCAAAAACTATTGCAACTATGCCGGTTGCAACTCCGAGAACAATGCTTATTATACCTATTGCAATACATGCAGCTCCTGAGTTTCTCATAGTATTATATACTTTTTCCATAATTTCCTCCGCTGTATTATTTATAAATCACTTTATATTATATTTATTAAAAACCAATTACGACATAGTTTTAAATCAATTTTCTGTGCCGTAGATTTTATAATAATCATCTATAAGACCTTTTAATTTATCATCTATTATAATCCTGCCATTACAGGGCTTGTTATAAAGATAGTTTATAACTTCTCTCATACTTACTATGGAAGCGGTTTTAATATTATATTTTTTACTTATTTCCTTAAGTGCACTTTCTTCCCCTCTGCCCTTTTCACATCTGTCTACACTTACTATAAGCCCAAGCACATTTACACTGCCCTGTGCGTTTAAAATAGGCATGGTTTCTTCAACTGAAGTTCCTGCCGTAGTTACATCTTCTATTATAACAACCCTGTCTTTATCATTAACAGGTCCGCCAAGAAGTATGCCTTTGTCTCCATGATTCTTTATCTCTTTACGGTTTGAACAGTATTTTATATCAGCACCATACATATCCGACATGCTTATACAGGCTGAAACTGAAAGCGGGATGCCTTTATATGCAGGACCAAATAAAACTTCAAAATCCGTTCCGAAATTTTCCTTAATAGCTTTTGCATAGTATTCACCAAGTTTTTTAAGCTGACTTCCGGTCTTAAATGAGCCCGTATTTATAAAAAACGGAGTTTTTCTACCACTTTTTGTAATAAAATCTCCGAATTTAAGTACATCACAGTCTATCATAAATTCTATAAATTCTTCTTTATATCTATCAATTTGTTCCATAATATTCTACCATTTACCTGAAAGACCTATAATCTGATTTACATCATTAAATCCATTGTCAATAAGGTATTCATTTATTCCTTCAACTATATTTACTCCGGCACCAGGATTATAAAAATTTGCAGTACCTACACTTACCATAGATGCCCCTGCAAGCAAAAATTCTATTGCATCCTCGGCATTTGATATACCTCCCATACCTATTACAGGTATATTAACAGCCATTGCAGTCTGATATACCATACGCAGTGCCACAGGCTTTATACACGGACCCGAAAGTCCTCCGGTTTTATTTGCCAAGGCAAAACATCTTTTATAAATATCAATCTTCATGCCGGTAAGTGTATTTATAAGAGATACCGCATCAGCACCGCCTGCCTGTGCCGCCTTTGCCATTACTGTAATATCAGTTACATTCGGCGAAAGTTTCATGATTATAGGCTGTTTGGCATATTTTTTTATCTGTGAAGTTATATGTTCAACTGATTCTGCCTTCTGCCCGAAAGCTATACCGCCTTCTTTGACATTCGGGCATGATATATTTATCTCCAGCAAATCTACAGGAACATCATAAAGTTTCTCTACTACTTCTATATAATCACTTTCAGTCTTTCCGCATACATTTACTATAATCTTTGTGTCATACTGTTTTAAAAACGGGACATCCCTTTTTATAAATACATCAATCCCCGGATTTTGCAAGCCTATAGCATTTAGCATACCTCCATAAGTTTCTGCAATTCTTGGAACAGGATTGCCTGCCCATGGGATATTCGCTACACCTTTTGTAGTAACGGCACCAAGCTTTGAAATATCGGTCAGCTCACAATACTCTGCACCCGAACCGAAGGTGCCGCTTGCGACTGTTACCGGATTTTTCATAACAACACCGGCAATGTTTACTTTAAGCCTTGACATACTCACAATACCACCTCCTCGGCAGGAAATACCGGACCGTCTTTGCATACTCTTGCATTATTGACACAGCTGTGGCTGTCTTTTTCTACAGTATTGCATACACATGCAAGACAGGCACCTATAGAACATGCCATCCTTTCTTCAAGAGAAACATAACATTTTATATCATAAAGTGTACAATACTCCTTCAGTGCTCTCAGCATAGGTAAAGGTCCGCATGCCATAACCGTAGCATGATTTAGATCAATTTCATTTTTAAGCACTGCATCCATTACAGTCCCCTTTACTCCTATACTGCCGTCATCACTTGCAGTATAGACTCTGCCATATACCTCAAATTCATCTTTAAGGAACGGGCTGCCACCTTTATATCCAAGCACTGCCCTTCTCCTTCCTTTAAGTCTTTTCATAATCTCAAGCAGCGGCGGTATACCTATACCTCCGCCTATAAGGACTGTATCTGTTGAATCAAGCGGGAAACCGTTTCCGGCAGGTCCGAGCAGATCAATTTTTGCACCCCTTGGCATAGTGCTTAAAAATTCGGTTCCGCTCCCTTTCCCGGTTACTCTGTATACCAGCCTCAGACTGGTTTTATCACTGCTTACACTGCATATACTTATAGGTCTTGGCAGAAGTCTGCTTTTGTCATTTAAAAAAATTGAAACAAACTGTCCCGGCATTGCTTTTTTTGCTATATCAGGCACCTCTATCCATAACTCATATATATTTCCTTCTACACTTTGCGACTGCACATTTTTCTGTAAATTGCCATGAAATGTAATATATCCGCTGGATTTTAACATCAGTCTCCTCTGCCGGCAGCCGATGAAATATCCTTAATCATATCGGATACCGCAAGCCTTGAGGCTTCTGCGAATTCCCGGCTGCTGAATTTATTCTTATATTTTTCAGACTTATAGGCAGCTATTATTCCTCTTGAAGAATTTATAATGGCACCAAGTCCGTCATCATTAAAACAATATTTAAGTTCAGCCGCCCCTGCTCCCTGTGCACCGTATCCCGGTACAAGAAAATATGTATATGGCATAAGTTTCCTTAATTTTTTAATCACCTCAGGAAATGTGGCCCCAACCACCGCACCTACATTTGAATAATACCCGTCCATGGATAAACTTCCCCACTCTGCAACCTTTTTGCCGACATGTTCATATAATGCTCTTCCTCCGGCCTCTATATCCTGAAATTCACCGCTTGAGGGATTTGAGGTCTTAACAAGCACAAATATACCTTTATCGTATTTATTGCAGGCATTTAAAAACGGGATTATGCCATCGCTTCCGGTATAGGGGTTTACTGTAATCATATCAGTATCAAAACCGCTATATGTCATACTTCCTATCTCAATTTCTCCAATATGCCCCGTAGCATAGGCTTCACAGGTTGAACCTATATCTCCCCTCTTTACATCTCCTATGACAATAAGTCCTTTTTTATGGCAATACTCAATTGTTTCGGCATATACTTTCATTCCCTCCGGTCCGAGCTGTTCATACATAGCCGCCTGCGGCTTTACTGCAGGTATGAGATCATAAATATTGTCTATAATTTCCTTATTAAATCTCAATACCGCCTGTGCTGCACCCTTAAGTCCGGCTCCAAATTCGTCATATGACTGTATTTTTATATGTTCAGGTATAAATGACGGCATAGGATCAAGTCCTACACATACCGGTGCTTTCTTTTGTTTAATTTTTTCTATAAGTTTAGTTATCATCTGTGTACAATAATATCTCCATATATGGAATTACCTTTAAGGCTGCTTAGATTTTACCATAAAGATACATGTGCAACAAGGTATAAAATAAACCCGGCATTTTTTATCGCAATTATATGTTACTGTAAGTATCTTTATAATATATATTATATCGTTTAACTATGATTAAAATATTATCGCAATTTTACTGCCCTCATGATATACTTGAAATGCTATGAACACTGATTTAACTATAATTTTAAAAAATAAACTTGACTCACAGCTGCAAAATGATATAGATAATCTTCTAAGGATATGCTGCGATTTTGAGCCGATTTGTGTGTCATTTCCTTTTGACGAGGAAAGTTGTATTTATATACTCGGTTATAAAAATAATATACTTATATGTATGATACCGCTTATATACATAAGCGAAGGACTCTATGAGTGCAGTGCATGGACACATCCCGACTTTAGACGTATGGGATTTTTTAAGATGCTCTGGTCTTTTGCACTTAAAAAACTGCCAGACAATTCTTCAGTACAGTTTATAAATGATGCAAACAGCATCCTTGGCAGGTTTGCCGCAAAAAAAATCAACGCCTTAAAAATATACACTCAGCACTTAATGAGCCTTGATTTAACAACTATACCTGAATACATGCCGGACTATTTTTTTAAAGTTCTGCCTGTTTCTGTTGTTCAAACTAATAAAACTGTCAAAACTCACAAAGCAGAACCGCTAAATACCGATGAAAAATCTTCACATTCTGATTTAACTGATACAGATAATTCTAATCATTATATTATAAAATCTGATAAAAGAGAGCGTAAACTGAATTTATTTCAAGGTACAGTCGTAGCTGAATTTAATATAATCAACTATAAAAGTAAGAAAGATATTTATTTTTACGGTTTTTTTATAAATAAAAAGCTGCGTGGAAAAGGATTCGGATATTATATATTTAATTATATACTGAATTTTTTAAAAAAATCGGGACATAGAATGATTTATTTACAGGTTGAAGACAGCAATGTCCCTGCGTTCAGGATTTACAGAAAATCAGGTTTTTATGTGATAGAAGCAGTTGAATACTATGAATTTGTTTTGCGTAAACAGAATCATTAAATTTCTTATCCTACACAGTCTTTTATCTAAAATACCAAATCTCTTTAAAATATATTGCAGTTTAGACTGATTTATGGGATAATGATAAGCAGGTTTCGGTTTGCTTAGGATACTTAGTACTAAAGTTTTATTATTATACTTACATATACTTATATCATGAACAAATCAGAACAACCTGTACAGGCACTGCGGACAGTATATTATACATATAAAGCAGTGCTTTCTGATATTTAAAATCAAAGGCGGTTAAATCTTACTTGAATTAAAATCCGTCAAAACGGCACAGCAACAGATCCCGCCAGGAGTACAAATATATTTACGCAATATATTAAAGAATAGGATACAAAACAGATTATGAACGAAAATCAGGATTGGAACAAACTCCGCAGTGATATAGCCGACACTGCTAAAAATATACTTAAAAACGCTGATTATGAAGGCATGATCAATAATATTACAGATGCTGCACATAGTGCAATTGACGAGGTGGCATCAAGTATAAGCAGAAAATATGAAAGAGATATTAGAAAACATAACAGACATTTAAGGCGTGAGCTTGAAAGAAGTTTAAGATATAGGGATCGTTTTTCTCCGGATCTTAACGAAAACGTACCAAACAGCATGTATGGTCCTTATGATGACTTAAACGGCATGGAAGCTGAAAATAATACTCTGTATTACAAAAAAAACAAGAGGACAGGAATAAATAAATATAGTATATTCAGTGAAAATTTTTTAAGCAACAGAAAATTCAGACCTGCAAAGCAAATATCTTCTATGGTAATACTCCTGTTTTTTTGCCCTTTAGCATTTGCGATGTGTCTTGCAATGATATTATTTATAACTTTGAATATAACAGTGCCGCTCTCTGTCTATGTTATTTTTTCTATTACCGCATTGATTTCATTTTTTATGATTTTTTTATCATGTGTTAATCTGTCAACCATAAATGAATCAAAAAAATTCATGAATGTAATAGGCTCAAAAAGTTATATAAATCTAAGCGTTCTCGCACAGTTTACAGGGAAAAGTATAGCTCATATAAGGAAATCACTAAAAAAAATGATTGATCAGGGTATATTTCCGCAAGGGCATTTTGATAAGGAAGAGCTGTGTTTTATGCTTGATAATGAAACCTACAACGAATATCTTGCTATTGAAGTTGAAAAGGCTTCACTAAAACTAAATGCCAAGAATGAAACTTCTAAAGTAGACGAAAAGGATAGTGAAAGTGATTATCCTGAAGCAGCCTCATTAAATGAAGAAGATAGAAAAAAATGGTTTGAAATTATAGAGATGGGCAAAAAATATACACAGGATGTTAATAGGCTTAATGAAAGTATAAAAAGTGAAGTTGTTTCAGAAAAGCTTTCAATACTTGAAAACCTGCTTCGTGATATCTTTGCCAGAATAAAGGAAAAACCTGAAGAAATCTCACATATGTATAAATTTATGGATTATTATCTTCCTACAACCCTTAAACTTGTACAGACTTATGATGACTTTGAGAGAATCACGCAGCCGGGCGAGGATGTAATTGAGGCTAAAAAGGAAATTGAAGCAACCCTTGATACAATTAATCTTGCATTTGCACAGCTGCTTAATACGCTGTTTAAAGATGCCGCTTATGATGCCGCAACTGATGCACAGGTGCTTCAAACAATGCTTGCAAAGGAAGGACTTACAGGCGGTATTAATAATAAAACCCAATAAACTTGAACTTTCTTAAAAATACCAGAACCAGGTGAAATACTTCGCCGACCGCAGTGGAACATCTAAGTTTTTATTACATTCCAGTGTATAGCGTGTTTCACCATCAAAACATTCGCCATATGTGCAGGCAAACTCGCCATATGGCTCTTTAATCGCAGGAATAAATTTTAAATATATACTGCCGCCAGGCAGAGAATGGAGAAAAATATGAATGATGATAAATTAGAATTTTCAAAATCACCTGATGAAGAACCTAAAAGCACTGATATAATTGAGACAGGCTCAAATAACACAGAAAGTATCGATCTAAATAAAAACAATTATAATGATGCTGATTTTAAAGAGCTTCTTGATGAGGCACCCCAGCTAACACTTGAACCTTTTTCAAAAGATGAAATACAAACTGCCAATACACCGGTACCTAAACCTGAAGAATCCGTAATTAACGAACCGGAGCTTACTGAAGAAGAAAAAAAGATGGTCATGAATTTCGCTTCACAGATAGATATCGAGAATTCACAGGCAGTCCTCCAATATGGTGCAGGAAGTCAGAAGAAAATAGCCGATTTTTCGGAATCAGCACTAAGCCGTGTACGCACAAAAGACCTTGGTGAGGTCGGTCAAATTCTCGCAAATGTTGTTTCGGAGCTTAAGACTCTTGAAGATCCTGAAGAAGAAAAAGGATTTTTGGGACTATTCAAAAAAACCGGAAATAAAATTGCGGGAATAAAGGCAAAATATGACAAGGCAGAGGTAAATATAAATAAAATCTCAAAGGTGCTTGAGGAGCACCAGGTAACTCTGCTAAAAGATATAGCTATGCTTGATAAGATGTATGATCTTAACCTGAAATATTTTAAGGAACTCTCAATGTATATACTTGCAGGCAAGGAAAGACTTAGAAAAGCCACTCAGGTAGAACTTCCCCAGCTTGTTGAAAAAGCACAAAAAAGCGGTCTTCCTGAAGACGGCAGCAAAGCGAAGGATTTTTCAGAACTTTGCAGCCGTTTTGAAAGAAAAATTCATGATCTTGAGCTTACACGTGCAATTTCACTGCAAATGGCACCTCAGATAAGACTTATACAGAGTAATGATTCAACCATGTCAGATAAAATCCAGTCAACTCTTGTAAATACAATACCGCTTTGGAAAAGTCAGATGGTAATCGCCATAGGACTCAGCCATTCTACCGAGGCTGCAAAAGCACAGAGTGCCGTCTCAAATATGACTAATGAGCTCTTAAGGAAAAATGCCGACATGCTTAAAACCGCTTCCATAGAAACTGCAAGAGAATCTGAAAGAGGCATAATTGATATCGAAACATTAAAAGCTACCAACCAAACACTTATAAGTACTTTGGATGATGTGCTTAAAATTCAGGAAGAAGGTAGAAATAAAAGGATTGCGGCTGAAGCCGAGCTTAAAAATATAGAAAATGAAATGAAAAAGAAACTGCTTGAGGTAAGTGTTATAAAGACCGAAGCAAATAAAAATGATATTAATTAATACCGGAGAAATTATGACTGTTAAAATCGGTATTATGGGATATGGCAACCTTGGAAAGGGGCTTGAATATGCCATAATGCAAAATAGTGATCTTGAGCTTGCAGCAGTTTTTACAAGAAGGGACCCTAAAACTGTCAGTATAATTACACAGAATGTTAAAGTATATCATGCAGATGATGTCTTTGATTTTCAAGATAAAATTGACGTACTTATACTTTGTACAAGCAGTGCCTATGATCTTCCAAAACAAACTGCCAGATATGCTTCAGCCTTCAATGTCGTTGACAGCTTTGATACACATGCTAAAATCCCCGAACATTTTAAAGCTGTTGATATAGCGGCAAAAAATGCAGATAAAACCGCTGTAATAGCGGCAGGCTGGGATCCCGGCATGTTTTCACTAAACAGACTTTATGCACAGGCAATACTGCCTGACGGAGACAGCTGCACATTTTGGGGGAAAGGGATAAGCCAGGGACATTCAGATGCTATAAGACATATAGCAAATGTAAAGGATGCCAGACAGTATACCATACCGAAAGAAGAAGCTCTTAAACAGGTAAGAAGCGGTTCCTTTGAAAATCTCGGAATAAGGCAAAAGCATCTTAGAGAATGTTTTGTCGTAATTGATGAAACAAAGCTTTGTGATGACGAAAAGTCAGTTGATATTCTTAAAAATGAAATAGAACATAAAATAAAAAGTATGCCTGATTATTTTGATAAATATGATACGAAAGTTCATTTTATAAGTGAAGAAGATCTTATAAAAAAACATTCAGGCATGCCGCACGGAGGCTTTGTATTCCACTGCGGTACAACAGGCAAAAATCGGGAAAACAGGCATATAATTGAATATTCGCTAAAGCTTGATTCAAACCCTGAATTTACCGCCTCAATACTTGCAGCTTATGCAAGGGCGGCTTACCGACTTAATAAAGATGGTGTTTCAGGTGCAAAAACCGTCTTTGACATAGCACCTGCCTACATTATAAATAAAACGGGTGAAGAACTTAGAAGCACAATACTTTAAGGAAACGATGTTTTAAAACATAACTGCCTTAAGTAAATGTGAATGGAGCTGCACGAAATCGTATGTAAATGATACAACTAGTCTGCGGTTTTTTGCACATAAAACACTTAAATCAGTGTTTTTTAAAATTTTATGTATGATATATCCTGAAAACCGGCATATAATTTTATATATAAAATTTTATACATTACAGACAGGATAAAAATTTATGAAAGGAAAATACAGACATATATCCTGTTTTAAAGGTCTGTGTTCTGAATTGTATATAATATTTTTCAGAATGGTATTTGAAATTATGGAGAAACTAATTGAAAGATTTTTGGAGTATATCGCTATAGATACCATGTCGGATCCTAAAAGTGATACCGTTCCAAGCAGTAGTATACAGCTTCCGCTTGCAAAAAAGCTTAAAGAGGAGCTCGAAGAAATCGGATTAAAGGCAACGCTTGATGATAAAGGCTATGTTTATGCAACACTTGAAGCCAATACTGATAAAAAAGTTCCGGTTATAGGCTTTATTGCACATATTGATACAAGCCCCGCACTTACAGGAGGCTGTAAAAATCCGAAATTTACTGAATATAAAGGCGGCGATATAAAGCTTAATGAGCAGTATTCAATTAATGAAGCAGAGTTTCCCATATTAAAGAAACTTGTAGGAAAGACCATAATCACAACTGACGGCACAACACTCTTAGGGGCTGATGACAAAGCAGGAGTAGCTGAAATAATGAATGCACTTGAATATCTTGTAAAGCACCCTGAAATTAAACATGGAAAAGTAGTTGTAGGCTTTACTCCTGATGAAGAAATAGGAAGAGGTGCCGATCATTTTGATGTAAAAGGTTTCGGTGCCGACTTTGCATACACAATGGACGGTGGTGAAATAGGAGAATTCCAATATGAAAACTTTAATGCCGCTTCAGCCGTAATAAAGGTTCAGGGTAAAAGCGTTCATCCGGGCTCAGGCAAAGACGTTATGATAAATTCAATTTATATCGCCATGGAGCTTGAACAGATGTTGCCAAAAGCACAAAGACCTGAGCATACACAGGATTATGAGGGATTTTTCATGGCAAATGAAATAAACGGCACTATTGACTATACAACCGTTGAATATCTTATAAGAGATCATGACAAAGTAAAATTTGAAGAAAAGAAAGCTCTTATGAGGAGTGCAGTGGAATATATAAATAAAAAATATGGCAATGTAGTTACACTTGAACTTAACGATTCTTACTATAATATGAAAGAAATAGTTGAGCCTCATAAGGAAATTATAGATCTTGCAGTAAAATCAATGGAAAATATAGGCATCACTCCGCTTGTCAGAGCTATAAGAGGCGGCACTGACGGCTGCCAGCTTTCATACAAAGGACTTCCGTGCCCGAACATATTTGCAGGAGGATATAATTTCCACGGAAGATTTGAAATGATTCCTGTTGAAGATATGATAAAAGCTTCAGAGCTTATAGTTGAAATGGTTAAAAATGCAGCACTTTAATATATTTAAATTTATGGTTAAAAGTCTATGTATGAAATAGATTTTGATGAACTTGATAAAAATAAAAACGATAAGCTTATTATAGACCTTAGACTTAAAGAAGATTTTGATCATGATAATTATCCCGGTTCCATAAATATACCATGGAGAGATTTTGATACGCATTTAGATAATATGCCGAAAGATCGACCGGTGTACCTTATATGCAAAACCGGTCATGACAGTCTTTACCTTGCTGATCACCTGCAAAGTGCAGGGGTTGAAGCTTACAGTCTCAAAGGAGGTTTCTCAGCCTTTTTAAAAAATAAGCTTAAAGCATATTTTTTAAATGAGGCTCTGGCAGAGAAAAGATATAAGGATATAGAAAGAAGTATTATAAAAAAGTTCCGTAAGGAGATCTGGCGAAAATTTACCCGTGCAATAAATGAATACAGGCTTATAGAAAATGGAGATCGCATAGCGGTATGTATATCAGGCGGAAAAGATTCCATGCTTATGGCAAAGCTTTTCCAGGAACTTTTAAAACACGGGAAAAATAACTTCAGTGCTGTATTTCTTGTAATGAATCCGGGATATAATGAGCTTAATTATAATACTGTTATAGAAAATGCAAAGCTTTTAAATATTCCGCTTGAAGTTTTTTCATCCGAAATATTTGATATAGTTGCATCTCAGGATAATTCTCCATGTTATCTGTGTGCAAGAATGCGCAGAGGATATCTTTACAGCTACGCAAAACAGCTGGGCTGTAATAAAATAGCACTTGGACATCATTTTGATGATGTAATTGAAACCATAGTAATGGGCATGCTTTACGGTGCACAGATACAAACCATGATGCCGAAGCTGCACAGTACAAATTTTGAAGGTATGCAGCTTATACGCCCTATGTATCTTATAAGAGAAAAGGATATTATACACTGGGCGTCTTATAATAATCTGCATTTTATACAATGTGCATGCAGACTTACTGAAAGCTGCGTATCATGCGGAGGAAGCGGACAGGGTTCAAAAAGGGGCGAGATCAAAACTCTTATAAATGAGCTTGCCGCAAAAAATCCTTATATAGAAAAAAATATTTTCAGAAGTGTTGAGAATATCAATTTAAATACAATTATCGCTTATAAGGATAAGGATGGAGAACATCATTTCCTTGATAATTATTGATAATATAATGTAGGTGTCAAAAGATAATAAATTCTCTTGCAAGCAAGCTTGCATCGAATTTTTATACTTTTGACACTTGTATCATAATATTATTTAAAAATAAAAACTATAAGGCGGAATTATGAAAGACAAAAAGATTTTAACAATACAGGATATCTCATGTGTCGGACAGTGTTCACTTACTGTAGCACTTCCTATAATATCGGCATGCGGTGTTGAATGTGCTATATTGCCATCAGCCGTACTGTCTACACATACAGGCGGTTTTACAGGTTTTACATTCAGAGATCTCACAGAGGATATGCCCGACATAAGAAAACACTGGGAAAATGAAAATATAAAGTTTGATTTAATATATACAGGATATTTAGGCAGTGTAAAACAAATGGATTATGTATCTGAGATCATGGACAAGCTTCTGATTTCAGACGGTCTCAGAATCGTTGACCCTGCTATGGCTGATAACGGTATGCTCTACACCGGCTTTGACATGGATTTTGTAAGATCAATGGCAGAGTTATGTAAAAAAGCCGATATAATCCTTCCTAATATCACGGAAGCATCATTTATGACAGATACACGCTGTATACTGAAAGACCATGATGAAGAATATATAAACTCTCTTCTTGAAAAACTTTCCAAATTCGGAAATAAAAAAATAATCTTGAAGGGCATACGATTTGATGATGAAAACCTTGGGGTTGCAATATATGATAATAATACTAAAAAATGCGAGTATTATTTTAATAAAAGACTTGATAAGAGTTCACACGGCACAGGCGACTGCTTTGCTTCAGCCTTTTGCGGAACACTTTCCCAAGGAAAGACAGTATATGAAGCTGTACAGACGGCTGCTGATTTTGTATACAAATGTATCGAATGTACCATGGATGACGACAGTCATTGGTATGGTGTTAAATTTGAAAAAGCACTGCCTGTGCTTATAAATAAATTTGCATAAATTTTATACGGATTACAAATCAGATAATTTATCTGTGCATATTGTGTTTTCCGTACATTATTTTAAAAAAATCAATTTATTACAAATCAGATAATTTATCTGCATATGGAGGATTCTTATGATAGAAGGCGACTGGCTTGAACCGCTTAAGAAAGAGTTTTCAAAGGATTACTATAAAAAGCTTTACTCATTTGTAAAAGAGGAATATTCAAAATATAAAGTATTTCCTCCTTCAAAAGATATATTTAATGCACTCGGACTTACACCTCTTTCAAAGGTAAAGGTGGTTATACTTGGTCAGGACCCTTACCATAATGACAATCAGGCACATGGTTTGGCTTTTTCAGTACCTGAGGGACAGGAAATTCCGCCTTCTCTTAAAAATATTTATAAAGAACTGCATGACGATCTTGGGCTTTATATTCCTGACAACGGAAGCCTGGTTAAATGGGCAAAACAGGGAGTACTCCTGCTTAATACCGTTCTTACAGTAAGGGCACATATGGCATTTTCACATCGTCAAAGAGGTTGGGAGCAGCTTACCGATGCAATTATATATACGGTAAATCAAAAAGAAACCCCTGTAGTTTTTATGCTCTGGGGAAAACCGGCACAGCAGAAAGCTGCCATGCTTGACGGCACAAAACACCTTATACTTAAAGCGCCTCATCCAAGCCCTCTTTCAGCAAACAGAGGATTTTTCGGATGCAGTCATTTCAGCATGGCAAATAATTTTTTAATTAAAAATCATGAATCAGCCATTGACTGGCAGATAGAAAATATTACATGATATAACTTGATTTTATATTGTCTGTTATAATTAATTTTGAAGGGATATAACATAACATGGATATAATACAGCTTTTAAAAGTTATTGTTTTAGGAATTGTGGAAGGACTGACCGAATGGCTTCCAATAAGTTCTACAACACATATAAAACTTGTGGATGATATAATAAAATTTAATGCCACGGAGTCATTTAAAGAAGTGTTTATTGTATTTATACAGCTTGGTCCAATGCTTGCAGTTGCAATTACATACTTTCAAAAGCTCAATCCTTTTGATCCTGCCAAAAACTCACCAAAAAAGAAAGCTTCTTTTGTACTGTGGTTAAAAATAATTATTGCAGCACTGCCTGCCGCAATACTGGGTGTACTTCTTGATGACTGGATAGATGCACACTTTAGCTCAACCCTTATAAATTCGCTTATGCTTATCATCTACGGTCTTATTTTCATAGTTTATGAAAACATAAACAGGAACAAACAGCCTGAAATTACAAAAACCGGTCAGATAGGCTATCAAACTGCCCTTTATATCGGTATGTGTCAGGTGCTTGCACTTATTCCCGGAACCTCACGTTCAGGTGTTACTATACTTGGTGCCATGATGCTTGGCTGTTCAAGAAGTATATCGGTCGAATTTTCATTTTTAATAGGAATTCCCATACTGTTCGGTGCCGGTGTACTTAAATTATTAAAATACGCCCTTTCAATACAATTTCATTTCGACCTGCTTGAAATTGTATATCTGCTTACAGGGTGTCTTGTATCATTTATAGTTGCCGCCTACACTATAAGTTATTTCTTAAACTGGATTAAAAAGCATAATTTTAAACCTTTCGGATATTACAGGATAGCTCTAGGCATAGTTACCCTTATATGGTTCGGATTAAGAGCGCTTGTAAAATAAGATAACAGCCGAACGGTTCAATATAAGATATTTATTATTTGCACCCAGAACGTAAAAAATATGGATTATAAAAATAAAAAGAATATTGAAATAGAAAGAAAATTTCTGATCAAAAAACTGCCTGATAATTTAGACAGTTACCCTAAAAAAAAGATTTCACAGGGATATTTAAACACTTCGCCTGTGATAAGGATAAGATCCGAAGATAATAAATATTTCCTTACTTATAAAGGAAACGGTCTTATAAAACATACAGAATATAATCTCCCTCTTGATAAAATAAGCTTTGATAAACTTATACAAAAATGCGAGGGATTTATAATATATAAAACCAGATATATAATACCTCTTAAAGGATATCCTGCCCTAAAGGCGGAGCTTGACGTATTTGAGGACACATTTAAAGGACTTGTAATTGTAGAGGTTGAGTTTGAGGATGACCAGTCAGCCGGGCTGTTTATCCCGCCTGACTGGTTTGGAGAGGATGTAAGCCTTGATAAGAATTATCATAACTCCAATCTCAGTATAAAAGGTAATCCTTGTAAAACAACAGGCATATGAACATTTTTCTGTAAATAACAACCAAGTAATTCATACACCTCATATAGGCAGTACTAATACTTCGAGTTGTTTACTATGGGACTCTTTTTAATTCAGCTGTTTAATTTTGTTCTATAATCTACCTTTTCCGGAAAATGAATTATGTTTATAGAAATTCTTTTTCAATATTTCAGCAGTCAATGCATATAAGAACGAAACACCAAGCAAAGCTAACAAGATCTTAATAGGCAGAGCAATCAATCCTAGATATGAATTTATTGGACTATATATAATCATAAGCAGAACTGCGGATATACCTATTACAGCAATCAGTAATTTATCACCTGGCCTACTGGCTAAGACCGGTCTTGCTGTTCTAACTATAAGCATTACCACCACAGCAGAAATAATAGACTCTAACATCCAACCGGTATGAAATAATTCCTCGCCTGCCTTAAAAATAAACAGCAATAATGCAAAAGTTATATAGTCGAATACTGAAGAGATAATCCCAAACAGGATCATAAACTTCTTTATAAAATTAATATCCCATTTAACGGGATTCTTTAACCAGTCTTCATCAACTGAATCGGAAGCAATTTGCAGTGATGGAAAATCTGTTAGTAAGTTTGTTAAAAGAATTTGCTTAGGTAATAAAGGTAAAAATTTCAAAAATAAACTTGCCCCTGCCATTGAAAACATATTACCAAAGTTTGCACTTGTAGCTACAAATATATATTTTAAAGTATTAATAAAAGTCCTTCTGCCCTCGTTTATACCTGATATCAATACCTTTAAACTATTATGTAGGAGTACTATAGAGGCTGCATCTTTAGCCGTATCAGCAGCAGTATTTACAGATACTCCGACATCTGCCTGTTTTATAGCAGGCGAATCATTAATACCATCCCCCATATATCCTACTATTTCTCCCGCCTGCTTATATGCCATAATTATTTCTTCTTTTTGATTAGGGCTTATTTCAGCAAAAATATCTATATCTAAAACTTTCTTGTTAAGCTGGCTTAAAGAATACGCATCTAATTCCTCTCCCAATAAGATCTTTTCAGGATCAAGTCCTGTTTGACTGCCTATATTTTTTGCTATAAGACGATTATCTCCTGTAATCATTTTTAGAGAAACTCCCAATCTGTTCATTTCCCTGACAGTATCCTTTATATCTTCTTTTAATGGATCTATAAATAGTAATAGACCTGCAAAGACCATATCTTCAGCTTTTTGTTTTTGAATATCCGTCCCGTCTTCTATCGCTTTGTAGGCAAGCCCTAAAACCCTATAGCCTTGACTTGAGTACTTATCAAATAAATCCAGTATCTGTGTCTTAATCTTTTCAATGCCTCCACCAGTCTTATCTGCTCTTTCATAAGTTTTGCATACATTAAGTACACTTGTTAAAGCCCCCTTTGTAATCATTATATTTTTACCGAAAAAATCCGGTTCGGTCCTTACCATGACACTCAAAAGCTTAACTTCAAAAGAGTATGGTATTTCAAATAATTTTTTATATTCAGAAAAATTATTCGTATTTGCTTCTAAAATAGCCTGATCAATAGGATTTGAATATCCTTCCTGGAAATATGAGTTTATAGCTGCCAGCTTGCCTATATTATCTGATTTTTCACCGTTACAATCTAAAGCAGAATCCAGCTTTACCTTGCCCTGAGTTATAGTTCCTGTTTTATCAGAGCACATTACAGTCATTGAACCGAAATTTTCAATAGCATTTAATTTTTTTACTATAACTCCTTGCTCTGACATTCTCTTAGCACCCTGCGACAAATTTACACTTATAATCGCCGGCAACATTTGAGGAGTTAAACCTACTGAAAGAGCTAAAGCAAACATAAAAGATTCTAAAAACGGCTTATTTAAAATTATATTAAATAAGAATATTAGACCGATTAATAAAGTTGTAACATGAAGTATTAAATTACCAAAGTCTTTTATACCTTTTTCAAAATCTGTGTCAGAGTCTTTTTTATTTAAAGATGCAGTAATTTTTCCAAACTCCGAATCTTTAGCTAGATTTACTATTACTGCCTTTCCCGATCCGCTTATAACATGAGTCCCCATCCAAAGTGAATTTTTCCTATTAGAAAGTCCTGTATCAGCTGATAGCTTTTGTGGTATCTTTTCAACAGGGAAGGTTTCACCGGTTAAGCTTGATTCGTCCATTGAAAGAGAGTTTTCTGATATAAGCAGACAATCAGCGGGTATCATGTCCCCTGTTTTTACGTTTAATATATCCCCTACTGTCAGCATTGCATTATCTATTTCTTCAAACTTTCCATCTCTTAAAACAGAAGATTTTACACACACCGAAGAAAGAAGTTTTTTTACTGCATTATTAGCCTTACTTTCATGGCTATAACTCAAAAATGCAGAGAGCATAATAATGATTAGTATAATAATACCGTCAGAATAATCTTTTAAAAATATTGATAAGACTGCCGCAAAAATCAATATCATGATTATAGGATTTTTGAATTGATTTATAAACATCTCCAGTTTTGAAGATGACTTCTTTTCTTCAAAAATATTCTGTCCATATTTATCTATTCTTCTTTCTGCTTCCTTGCCTGATAATCCATCTTTACCGGTATTTAGCTGTTTTAATATATAATCTGAATCATAAGACCAAAATTCTTTCATAATCTCCTCCTTGTTACAATTAAAGTATATTACTAAAGCGGACAGATTACAATAGGTCTTTACATAAGATATCATAAGTACCGCCATCTGGAATATCACTATTTATTCTAAGACCTATTAACCGCTGCCTCTTATTTGCTTTTTTCGTAATCAGAATATTGTAAGGTCCGAATATTGAAACATCTTTTAGCGTCATCTCAGGCTTGGGTATTTCAGGCTCTAAAATTTCTTTAATATCATCCCCTGAGTCTATAACCATATCTATATTTGGATCATTGTGTACGGCTTCATCTAAGGAGTAATATACTCTTTTATGAAATGAAAGATAATCCAATCCTTTGTATTCACGGTATTTTTTAAACCAGAGGCAGGTTTTTTTTATCATTTTTATTATTTCTTTATTATTTCCTTTATATTCCATATAGCCGTATTCAAAACCCGGTATATCATATGTACCGGAAACCGGTATATACAAGGCTTCCGGGTAATATATGACCTTTTCATCATTTAATGCATATATCTCACAGTTCCATTCGGGGTACAGTTCATAACCTTTTTTTGATAAAGAACCAGATGCATCTTTATCTTCTAAAAATGAAATATGAAAATTTACCTGTAAAAAATTTTTCACCTCTTCAAGATGCTCTCTTCTGCAAACTATTAAATTCATAATTGAAAGTATTGTCGTTGCAAAAATCAGTATTGCTGCAACTTTTGCAGTTTTATTTATTTTAAAAATTTTTTTAAAAAGTTTACTAATCATGATATGTTACCTCCCCTATTTTAAAATCATTTTCCAGATCTGATCTGTACTGCCTATTATTTTTTTCTTTTTATCATTTGCTACCATTTTATAATTATGCTCCATATATATATTTCCTGCAACCTTATTTAGAATAAACTCATATGTTTTAGAAGGATAAAACCCTGGTTCTTCTCTATTCATAAATATTCTCTCTATTTCTTAATAATATCCATGTAAAAACGAAATTTTTTCTAGAGTCTTTTTCAATAATTTTTTTATCAGATAAGCTGTCATCATCAGGGTTTGCTACATCTCCATACAGTATATTAGTGTAAAAGTTTTCTCCCACCTGTGAGTAAGTGGCATAAACAGTGGTTTAACTGCTGTTTCTGCCACTGTCAAAGGACGCTGCCATTATATCCTACATAGAACGTGATATAAAAAACATCACTGTTAAACGCCATTAAAAATGGCAGTATAAACGGTAATCCGTTTTACAAATAGAACATAGATCATTTTTATATATATAATACATGGAGTACTCAGCAAATTTCTACACAAATGAAATTACATGGTTATAATATTGACAAATACAAGTCTGTATGCTATATTCTCTATCTGCCATCAACTTATACATAATATCGGTTCATCATAGAAATCTTAGATTTTTGTCTTGATAACTGAACCATTACAAATTAGCTTTATTATAAAAATAAGGAACAAAAGTATTATGAAGAAGATTAATTACAAAGTTGCTGATGTTATTCTTTTGATTATCATATTTTTAGCATTTAAAATATTTGAAAAATATATATTTGGAATATTAAAATCCAATAAAGATACAATTTTTATAGCTTTAGGGGTTTCGCTGATATTTTTTAGTATTTATATTAATAGTTTTTTTTTCAGACTTTCACATAAAGAAATAATACATCTCAGTCAAAAAGGTTGGAAAATCACAGGATATTATTCAAAGCTTTCGCTTAGCAATGAAGATATATATAATAAATCTTACAATATCTGGATCAAATACGGTTGTATATTCCTATTGATTGAGCTGTTTGGACTGTTAATTGTATATGTACTAAATAAATGTTTTTTGACAAATAATATGTTTTTCGTTCATATTGTAATAGCTTTTATATCTCAAATAATTTCATGGATTATAACAATGATAAGAGAGAAAAATATACTAAATAATAAGAAAAAGTAGGTACTTCATCGCTTATTTGTCTTTTTAGATATAATGAACCCATAAATTAAGACAAAAAAATTATTGTTTCTAAGTTGGATTTTCCTTATAATTTTATAGCGAAAGGAGTCCAAATATGGCAAGACAACAACACTCCCCGAAGGAAAAATCGAAACTCGTACTTGAAGCAATTCGAGGCGAGCGTACAATCAATGAGATAGCTGCCGAGAACAATATTCATCCAAACATACTTTCAAAATGGAAACGAGAAGCTGAGTCTCAATTGTATACACTATTCCAAGATAATTTATCAAAAGAACGCAGAGCTCAAAAAGCACATGAATCCGAAATAAATGATTTGTATGCTCAGATTGACAAACTCACCACTCAGAACGAGTGGCTTAAAAAAAAATCTGGTTTCTAAGTTTAATGTAGCACAACGCCGTCTGCTTGTTGAGATGAATGGCTCACCCCTTCCTATTTCTACACAAGTTCGCCTTTTAGAGCTTAACAGAAGCGGTCTTCATTATCAGCCGATTCCGCATTCCACGGAAGATTTGCATATAAAGCAGATGATTGATAAAATCTATACCAGATACTCCATGTATGGATACCGTCGCATTTGCTGGTATATGAATAAAATAGAGCATTATGTGATTAATCATAAAGCAGTCGTCCTTCGCCATATGAAGGAAATGGGTATACAGGCAGTATATCCACGGCAAAATACAAGCAAATCTGAGCCGGCTAATAAAATAATCCCTACTTGCTAAAAGGGCTTAAAATTGATCATCCGGATCAAGTCCGGTCAATTGATATTACCTATATTCCTGTAAAAACAAACCGGCTATACTTGGTAGCAATTATTGATTGGTATTCAAGGTTCGTGCTACACTGGCAATTGAGTGATACTATGGAAATAGATTTTGTTCTTGATACCAGCCGTAAGGCATTAAATGTATCCAGTCCTGAAATCATGAATTCAGACCAAGGAAGTCATTTTACAAGCCCAAAATTCACACAGATTTTTCTGGATGCAGGTTCTAAAATTAGTATGGATCACCGTGGGCGTGCCTATGATAATATATTCATAGAAAGGCTCTGGCGAACCATAAAATATGAGGATATATATCCTAAGGCTTACGAGACACCAAAAGAAGCACGTATCGGAATTCATAACTATATAAAATTTTATAATCACGAGCGTCCACACTCACGCTTAAAAGACCGCACACCGGAAGAAATATACCGGTACAGATAATTATCCTGTTTCTCCCTCTTGTGTAGTATAAGTGCAGATATATGAGCTGTAAAGGGTTCCTTCGGAAGCTGCTTTGCAGCACACCCTTGACAGTTCATATATCCACACTTGGTGGGTAACTAATGGAGAAAAGGATGGAATAATCTCTTCCGAAATCCAACTTAAATTTTTAAAAAATTGTCTTGACAAATGGGTTCACTTTAAACTGAGCATGTGTATCTATTTTACAACTAAAAACGCACTCTCCTCCAGCCTTCTAAAGAGCTAATCTAAAGCCACCTATACCTGCAAACAAATCTATAAACTTAAATGTTTTCATTATTTTTAAACTCCAATATCTCCGAAATATCACAATTAAATTCAATACAAATTTTTTCTAGAATTTCCATACTAACATATTGATTTTTACTCATTTTGGCAAGAGTAGATGGTGAAATTTTTATTTTTTCTCTAAGATCAGTTTTAGACATTCCTTCATCAATAAGTTTTTTCCAAAGTTTACTATAAGTAAATCCCATCAGTTTTTCTCTCCTTCAATAAATCTAAACAGTTTAACCCATTTATCAATATATACTTGCTCTATTTTTACATTTTCTTTAACTAGCTCTTTACTGACACTCTTTGAAAACTCTACTTTATATCCTTTAGTAAGCAAGTTTATATCTATACAATCTTCTAAAGATTGATTAAATGTTTTATTATCACCAAACACCTCATCAAAATCCAACTCATAGTTTACTTTATTAATAATTTTCATAAAACTTTTTCTAAACAGTTCCACTGGAATTAAATCTTCAATTTCAGATTCAACCATATCGGTTATATCTGAAACATTTAGTATTAAATCTTCATTTCCTACATACAGCTCTTTTTCTAACTTAATTTTAAAATCATTTCCGCTTCTATCTGAGTCCAAAATGACCTTTGGTAGCCCTTCTTTCACTGACAATAAACTTGATATTTGATTTATTCCTCGTATGCCACCAGATGGAATAAAAACAATATCTTTAACTGGATGTAATAATTTATGTCCAACCAAGTATTGTTTAATTGAATTTAAATAATATTGATCTGAAACACCTTCAACTATTACCAGATTACAACCTTGTAAAAATATATCGGATACACTCAATCCTAAAGCTGCATGAATAGCGTAAATAGATTTAGATTCATTTGGTTTTTGATTGGAACGCAAGTCATTGGAAACAACTGTAAAACCATCTTTATCTATATACACAACTTTAGCTCTTTCAAGATGCATTGTATCTACTAAAAATGGAGAGTGTGTTGTGTGAATAATCTGATTTGTTATTGATAATTTATCAAAAAATGCAACTAAATCCTTTTGAGCTAAAGGATGTAGTGATAATCCTGCTTCATCTAGCAAAATTATTGCATCTGAATGAGCCTCTTTACTTTCAACTAGAAACACAAGATAAAAGCTTAAAAACCATTGTAAGCCTGTACTTCGGTTTTCCAATACTATTTCTTCAGGTCTTTCCTCATCAGAAACCCAAATTCTAAAATGACTTCCATCAGCTTGTAGTCTAAAGATATAATTTCCTTGTTTCCACCACTCTTTAAACTCTCTTGTGAGTTTACTACTAGCAGATTGCAAAAGAATATCTCTTTGCTTAGTTTTTTCTATATTTTCAGCTACTTTTTCTTCGTTATCCTCAATTATATTATTATACATATCATACCGTATTTTATCTGGAGCCATTTCTAAAATTTCATGCGGATCAAGACCAACATATTCAAACAAAACTTTTATAGTTCTTGCCTTAGCTTTAGTTACTCCTGATAAGTCTTGCCTTTTTAAATTATCAATAACATGTGGTAAATAAATTTCTGAATCTAAATTACCATAATTAGAGTAGTATACAAACTTAGGTATATTATCAATAATTAATTTCCCAACTTCCTCTGATTCATTAATAGTTTCTCTTTGAGTATCAATTATTAATGTTTCTAATTCATTAATTAAAATATTAACCTGAGGTCTAATTGTTGATCTTGCCATTTCTTTTGATTTTAAATTACCTAACCTATCTACAAACTTGTTTACAATTTCTATATTTACTGGATCAGTATCATTATATTTTTTTATTATATCAAGAACCTCATTTTTAATTCCTGCTTCTGTTTTTCCTTCTTCTTTTAATTGAGAAATAATTTTATTGTATCTCTCACAAATGATTCCAAGTTCTATTTGAATATTAATTTTCTTACATGCTGCATCACGAAATATAATTTCATAATTATTATCGTAATTTTTTGATATCCATACTCTCCTTAAATTTTCTATTTCTTCATTATATTTTGCGGATAATTTATCTAATATATCATTTGCTATTATTTCAAATTCACATTCGATAAAATTTGGTTTTTTAATCAAATTTCTGTATTCTGCAAATTTAGAAACTGGCATATCATCAGAGAAAACTATTGCTCCATCTTTTGCTGGATTTAATTTCCAAAGTGCAACTAATATATTAGATTTTCCTGCTTCATTTACTCCTACCAAAGTAGTTATTTCATCAAAATCAATCCATCCACTATCTCTCACGGATTTAAAATTCATAACTCTAGCTTTTTTTAATTTCAATTTTTGCATAGTATTACCTCAATATAATATTTAAATTATCGTATTTTTCATACATTATACCATACTTAATATATAACTACAAATCAAAACTACCGGCTTCAGCGGTGAAGAATAAATTTATTTTTATTTTGCCACCTTCAGTTATTTTCGATTTTTTCTAAACTATCAACAGCTTGCTTTGAAAAGATTTTAATTATCCACATGCTATAAGGCTATTACACCCCGAACAAAAATTTTGTGGATTATTTATTAAACTTTTTTCTGATTTTTTTCTTTTCTTTTACCACCTATGGTACAATACTCTTGTCATTTGAGATATATTCCCATCTTTGACACTTACAAGAAGCATAAAGGCTCTAAACCCTTTTACAATCAGGGTTTCAGAGCCTTTATATATGCAAAAAATGTAGCTATTTTTCTTCTTTTTTCATTGTTGTAAATTTTTTTTCATAATTCTGTTTGATACAATATCTAAGTCGGTTCGGAAGCCTGAAATTTCATGTAAGGCATCTGTAAGGTCTGTTCTTTTGTAAGTAGGAATATAGCCATCTCCCGGAGATATCATCATATTCATATTTCTAATGGTTTTAATGATTTCATGGCATGAGAAGTTTTCTTCAGGGAACTTCTCTGTGAGCTTTTTTTCTAAAATCCGATAAAGCACAAGGGAAATATAGCAAGTCAGGAAGTGAGCCCTGATCCTGTCTTGCCTTGAGAGATAAACAGGTCTTGCCTTAAATTCGGTTTTCATAATGCGAAAGCATTCTTCTATTTCCCAGCGTTTATGGTTGATTCTTACAATGGCTTCCGCTTTGTCTTCGAGGTTTGTGCATACAGCATGGAAACCGCCATACCGTTCTTCCTCAGCTATCTTTTTCATATCCAATTCAACTAGGGATTTTTCTGCGACTTCTCCATACCTTGTGATATGTTCTTCTGATAATAGGCGTTTATAATCATTTGTAGACCTTTTTGTGAGTATTGAATGATGATCAAGGGAGCTGATTGCTTTCTCAATCTGCCGTCCTCTTATTTTTCTCCGGTAAGCCCTGTATTTTAGAGAAAATGTAATTATAAGATGCTGTTCCTGACCATCTTCATTAATCCATCTGTCTTTATAGAAGGTAGTCTGATAGTCCTCTACAGGGTCAAGCTCGCTTATTATATAAGTTTTTCTGCTACCTATTTTTCTCCATGCCGTATTTATTAAAATATTCTTCAATATGATATAGTATTTTATCTCCACTGTAGATAAAATTATACGATAATCATCAAAAAAACATTTACTTAAAAATCCTATATATAATAGATAACATTTCTTAGTTCTATTATAATCTCCGTTTTTTCCATTTCTGCGATAAGGAGTAAATCCCGTTCATCTCTTTTACTGCATTCCTCTATAAATATATTCTTCAAAAATGATGATAAATAATATGTATAATCCATATTTTACCTTCCAAAAACAATTATTTATACCCGACGTATATATCAGATAATATTGCTAAAATATTTGAAGTTAAATAAAATATCCCGATACTTATACAGCTAAGATCTGATCTATACTTTAAATACCTGAATATACCGTAAGCCCCCCTTTAAAATATGCAGGAGCTTCGCAAGGCATATTTTAAAGGGGGCTTATACGGTATGCTGACCTCCATAAACTTAAGCCTGCATACAATTAATTACTTCATTGTATAAGATATTTATACAAAAAATAAATGAACTCATCTATATAAAATTAGAACTTTGAATCATATAAAACTCTCTACCGTTCTGTCTTTCAACTATGTAATACAGTAAACACTCCATAATAAATTTCTGCAATATATTATAATTATATCCCATACTCAGCCTTTAAGGCATCCCTTCTCTCAATTAAAGAATAACACTTTTCCTCTGCAATAAGCCCTGCCCTTCTATACTCAATCGCCCTATTTCCAAGTTCTATAACGGCAAAGTCTCTGAATCCCGGAGTATTATATAATTTTAAAAGCAGATTATACCCCCTCTCATAATGCCGGGTTCTTGCCGCTACTGATAAATAGATGTCAATAAAAGAATCATACGAAGTATCAATAAAAATTAAATCAATTGCATATCTATTAAGATATTGTTCTATGTGATACATTAATTTACCACCTGTTTCAGTAGAGGCGATATCCTCAATACAATTGTAATACCTGATCAAAGCATTAATATAGATATTGTATAAATCTTTAGTCTTATTATAATCTCCGGATTTCTCCATAGTATTTATAAAAAGTGAAACATATTCTTTTATTTTGTCTTTTGTTCTCTCCTTTTTTCCCACATATATCATATTTAAAAAAGCAGCAGAATATTCCTTACTCTTTATTTCAGCACAATTCTGCCTTTTAAACTTCGCCTTCAAATCATTACTTCTCTTATAAAAAAAATCCATCTCTTTTCTGGTAATTATTCCCACAAAACTAAAAGCTTCATCTCCTAATTTTATAATCGCAAATTCTTTAAATTCGGGGATTTCATATAACTTTAAAAGCAAATTATAATTTCTCTCATACTGCCATGTTAATGATGCTACCGATATGTATATTTTAATCATATTAAAATCAAAGCCATAATTTTCAAAAAATTCTTCAAGATGATAAAGTACTTTAACACCTCTCTCAGTATCACTAATACTTATAGGTGAATCAAAATAAGAATAACGTAAAATCTCAATATACAGTCTATATATTTCTTCAGTTCTCTTATAATCACCGTTTTCTTCCATTTTTTTTATAAGGAGTAAATTTTGTTCATTTCTTTTATCTTTATCTTTTACAAAGGATAAAGTTCTATTTAAAAATATCAAATAATAAGTATAGTCCATTTTATTTTCCTTTTAAAACTGTTTTAAGACCGGAAAATCCTTTTATAAGACACCAATCTCTTAGTAAAATATTTGAAATTAAATAAAGTATTGTTTATCTTCATAATCTTTCTCATTTTTAATAATATATTTGTTAATATTATATGGTAAGATTATAACAAATTTATTATTTCTTTTATAATTTTTTCTTACAAAACCATTCTCATAAATTTATATATTTAAAATTACGGATTATAAAAAGCTAGAAACCAAAAACACCTCATTACTTCTATAAAATTATAGATTTTTATCTCAAGTATCCCGGCACTTATGCAGCTTCGGTCTATACTTTAAATACCTGAATATACCGTAATACCCCCTTTAAAATATGCCTTGCGAAGCTCCTGCATATTTTAAAGGGGGTATTATACGGTATGCTGACCTCCATAAACTTAAGCCTGCATACAATTAATTTAAAATACTTATATAATATTTAATTTGCAACACTCATCTTCTCAACTTTTTCAGGCACAGCCTCAAGCTTATCAGACAGTATAATCTTAACCGGGCATTTTAAGGCACATTTGCCGCATTCAGTACATTTAGCATACTCAACCTTTGCAACATTTCCGTTCATATGAATTGCATCAAACTCACATACCTTTGTACACATAGTACATGCAATACATCCAACCGAACATTTTGACTTAACCTCCTTGCCCTTATCCTGCGAATTACACTGTACAAGCGTTCTGTTTTTATAAGGAACAAGTTCAATAAGCTTTTTAGGGCATGCCTCTACACATTTTCCGCAGGCAACACATTTTTCCTTATCAACAAGGGCAATGCCGTCAACTATATGTATTGAATCAAATTCACATGCCTTGACACATGAACCGAAGCCCATACACCCATAAGTACATGCCTTTCCGCCCTGTCCAGGAACAACCATTGCCTTGTTACAGTCCATAATGCCGCTGTATTTATAATTTGTTACAGCTTTATCACATTTTCCGTTACACATAACAAATGCAACTTTTTTCTGAGTATCCCCAACTGAAACGCCCATAATTTTAGCAATAATCTCAGCTACAGGTGTTCCTCCTACAGGACACTGTGATACAGCCGCCTCTCCCCTTGCTATTGCCTTTGCAAGACCATCGCAGCCTGGGTAACCGCATCCTCCGCAGTTATTGCCCGGAAGAGCTTCCCTTACAAGTATCTCTTTTTCATCAACCTCAACCTTAAACTTCTCACTGGCAATTCCGAGAAGTATTCCTATAAGTATGCCGACAGTCGCAACTATACCGGCGGCAGTTAAAATAGCTGTAATATTCATAGTATACCTCCTTTAGATAAGCCCTGCGAAACCGAAAAATGCTATTGCCATAAGACCTGCGGTTATAAGCACTATCGGCATGCCCTGAAGTGTATACGGGATATCGCTATTTTCAATTTTTTCACGCACTCCGGCAAGCAACACTATAGCAATAGCAAAACCTGAAGCGGTACCTATTCCATATAACAGACTCTGTATAAAACCATGTCCTTTTGCCACATTATCAAGTGCTACACCTAAAACCGCACAGTTTGTAGTTATAAGCGGCAGAAAAACTCCGAGTGCTTCATAAAGCGACGGTATCTGCTTTTTAAGAACCATCTCAACAAACTGTACCAGTGCCGCAATTACAAGTATAAAAACTATAGTCTGCAAATATTCAAGTTTAAGCGGAACAAGAATAAATGAATATATAATACTTGAAGCCGCAGACGAAAGCGTTATTACAAATATTACAGCAGCACCCATTCCGGTGGAAGTTTCAACCTTTTTTGAAACACCCAGAAACGGGCAAAGCCCCAAAAAGCGGCTTAATACAACATTATTTACAAGTGCCGCACCTATAACTAAAAGTATAAGTTCTTTCACTTTTACAATCCTCCTTACTTACTGTCGGCTGTATCTGTACAGCCAACACTGCAGCCTGCACATCCGCAGCCGCAACCTGTACTTTCATCATCCTTTTTAACATTCGTAGCACTCGGAAATTTAAGTTTGTTCTGTAATGCCGTGAGCAGCGACAATACAAAAAATGCCCCGGGTGCAAGTACAAATATTGAAATATGATAATCATCTGGAATTATCTGATGCCCTAAAACCGAACCTGCACCAAGAAGTTCCCTTACAGCACCTATGCAGCTAAGTGCTATAGTAAAGCCCATACCCATACCTAGACCGTCCATAAATGAAAGTCCCGGAGTATTTTTTGAAGCATATGATTCAGCTCTTCCAAGTATAATACAATTTACAACTATAAGCGGTATATATATTCCAAGAGCTGCATATAATGAAGGTACAAAGCCCTTCATAAGAAGATCCACAACTGTAACAAGTGAAGCCACTATTACTATAAATGCAGGTATCCTGACACGATCAGGTATTACATTTCTAAGTGCTGATATTAAAAGATTTGAAAATGCAAGCACCGCAAGCGTTGAGGCACCCATTCCAAAACCGTTTATCAGTGAGGTTGTAACTGCAAGAGTAGGGCACATTCCAAGCATAAGTCTAAAGGTTGGATTTTCTTTTACAATTCCATTATAAAGTCTTTCTGTATACTTTTCCATCTTTTTCCCCCTACTGTGAAATGCAGTTTTTATCAAAATATAGTGCCGCATTGACTGCCGAAGTTACTGCTCTTGAAGTAATAGTAGCACCGCTTATGGCATTTATATCACTGTCATTGCTGCTTGGAACTTTAACTACATTAAATGACTCAACCGTCTTTCCTGCATACTGTTCATAGAATTTAGGTTTTGTCGCATTCATTCCAAGACCTGCTGTCTCGGATATACTTAAAAAAGCAATTCCATTAACTTGACCTTCTGACGTAATTCCTACAGACAGTTTCACTGCACCGCCATAACCGTCATTTGAAATTGATGTAACCACATGCCCTATCACAGTATTATTTGAGTCAAGAGCATCGACAACCTCATCAATCTCAACATTGCCCAGATTAAGCCCGTCTATCACCGCCTTATTTTCTTTTACTGCCAAAGTATTCGCTTCATTTTCCTTAAATGAAGCGGCATCTTGAAATACCTTTTTATATGCCGCCTGCTTTGTAGCCTCCTGTGCCTTTGCTATAGGAGCTTTTGTAATATCGTAGACAAGACCGAGACAAAGACCAGATATAAGTGTAATAATGCACAAAATCACGGCATCTTTCATAAAACCGGCTTTTTTCATTATGCTTTTGCCCTCCTTCCAAACGGTTTCGGAATAGTCATTTTCTCAATTAACGGATAGAGTATATTTCCTATTATTATCGCATATGAAACACCTTCCGCACTGCCTCCGAACATCCTGAAAAGACTTGTAAGTATACCTACACAGATACCGTATATTATCTGACCGCTTGGTGTAATAGGAGTTGTAGTATAGTCAGTTGCCATAAAAAACGCTCCAAATATAAGTCCTCCTCCAAGCAAATGTCCCATAACAAAAGTTAAAGTATGATTACCAAAAACAAATGTAAACACTATAACTGTCAGGATATAAGCAAGAGGTATCCTAAGTGATATGACTTTTTTATATAAAAGATATGCCGCACCTATAAGAAGAGCTATTTTTGACACCTCCCCTATAGTTCCGGGAACCCTCCCTATAAACATATTCATAAGGGTGTAGCCTCCTGAGGCGGCACCTGCGGTTGCGGAAGATATGGCATCTGCCGCCTGTTTTTGTGCCGCAAGCGGAGTTGCACCGCTTAATGAATCATAACCCAGCCTTTTTGATGTAAAATTAGTCATCCTTAATGCAAAAGATATAAGCAGAAAACATCTTGCAGCAAGCGCCGGATTCATCCAATTTTGACCTATGCCTCCATAAAACTGCTTTACCACTATAATCGCAAACACTGCACCAAGCATAGGTATCCATACCGGTATCTCAGGCGGCATGTTTAGAGCAAGTATAAGCCCTGTAACCGCTGCAGAAAGATCCCTTATTGTGCTTGGCTTTTTCATAAACTTCTGATACAGATACTCCGCAAGCACTGCGGTAGCTACGGTAAGTACTACCACTATAAGTGAGTTTAAGCCAAACTGCCAGATGCCGTAGACAGTAGTCGGAAGCATCGCTATAAGTACATCACGCATTATATCGGATGTACTGGAGCTGTCCTTTATATGCGGTGATGCCGAAACATTATATGAAGTAATGCCGGGATTTTCCATACTATCTTACCTCCGCCATTTCTTTTTTAATCTCAGAAGCCTTTGTTTCTTCACTTTTTTTCTTTTCAGCCGCTGCCAAAGCTTCTTCCTGTTTTTTCTTTTCCTGTGCCGCTTTCTCTCTCTTTAGGGCATTTACTCTTTGCTTCATCTGTTTAAAACCCTGTGTAAGCGGACGTTTTGCCGGACATACATATGAACATGAACCGCATTCTATACATTCCATGCCGTTTAGTTTTTCATACCTGTCGGCTTCATCCTTCAGTGCCGCTTCCATCATAAGCTGAGGCACTATAAAGCTTGGGCATACCGATACGCATCTTCCGCATCTGATACATGGCGTTTCAGGATTTTCAGATACCGCATCATGGGTAAGGCATGTCAATGCCGAGCTTGTCTTTGCCACAGGTATTGATGTATTAAAAAGTGCCTGTCCCATCATAGGACCTCCTGAAAGGATTTTTTTAGGTTCTGATTTAAAACCTCCTGCCGCCTCTATTAATTCATTATAATTTGTTCCTATACGCACATTAAAATTCTGAGGAGTATTTACAGCATCTCCTGTTACTGTGATAATACGCCTTATAAGAGGTGTACTTTTGGCAACTGCCATATAGATTGATATAACCGTATCAACATTATCAACCACGCAGCCTACATCTGCCGGAAGCATTGATACATTCAGTTCACGGTCAGTAACCGCCTTTATAAGTGAACGTTCTCCGCCCTGAGGATACTTTGTTTTAAGCTCACATACCTCTATATTATCTTCGTCTTTTACAAGTTCCCTAAGCTTTTCAATCGCCTTGGGCTTGTTATTTTCTATACCTATACGTCCCTTTGCATTCTCAAAAAGCCTGAGAATTATTTTAAGACCTCCAACTATCTTTTCAGGCTCTTCAAGCATCATTCTATAATCACTTGTAAGATACGGCTCACACTCCGCTCCATTCACTATAACATAGTCTATTTTACTGTCATCCTTAGGTGTCAGTTTTACATGAGTAGGAAATCCTGCACCGCCAAGTCCTACGATACCTGCATCTTTTATGAATTTTCTGATCTCTTCCTTTGAAAGACTGTCAATATCCCTTTCTTTACCAAACTCCTCGGTGGTATTGTACTGATTGTCATTCTCTATAATGATTGATTCAGCTACACTTCCGTTTGCCATAAGTCTGGGTTCTATCTTTTTTACTTTTCCGGATACTGAACTGATTATATCCGAAGATATAAAACCTCCCGCTTCGGCTATTTTTTGACCTGTTAAAACTTCATCTCCGACTTTCACCACAGGCTTTGCCGGTGCCCCTATATGCTGTACACAGGGATAAACCATCTCTCCCTGCGGCAGCAGGGTCTTAACAGGCTGATCCATTGAAAGCTCCTTGCCTTCGTAGGGATGTATGCCACCTTTAAATGTCACAAGTCCCATTGATTCCCCTTCTTTCCTAAAAAATATTTCAATATTTTATCAAATAGACAATATACTGAATGCAGAATTTATATTGTAAAACAAATACCTCATAATGATAATTTATACTAAAATACCCGTATACAACACTTGAGCATACATTATATACATTATTGGAATTCTCAGGCTAAAAAGCAATTTAATTCCTAGTAATTTAGTCATATTTTTTTTATCTTAATGAAGTCTTAAAAATTCTATATCCAGATTATAGCATAAATGTTTTAAATTATCCAATATTTTTGGGGGATTTTTATGTATTTTTTATTATACTCTACGTTATTTATTTATCACTATATTGTGCTATTATTATAGCCGCAAATACAAACACACAGCCTAGAATTTCTTTTACAATCATCCTTTCCGAAAGTATAACAGCCCCGCCGAGCAGTGCAAATACCGCCTCAAAGCTCATTATCATAGAAGCTGCTGCCGCCTTTACATACCTTTGCCCTACTATCTGACAGGTATATGCCGCCCCTCCGCTGAAAATTCCAAGAAAAGCTATTTCCTTCCATACAGTACATGTGCTTGAAAATGAAGGATTCTCAAATATAAACATACATGGAATCGAAAGTATGCCTGCAGTTATAAACTCTATTATTGAAAAAAGCAATGCATCAGAATTATTTGAAAATCTTTCAACTGAAAGAATCTGCATTGAGAAAGCTATTGAAGATAAAAATATATAAAAATCTCCTTTTCCTAAACTCAGGCTTTCTTTAATGCATAACAGATACATGCCTACAAGCGACACTGCAGTAGCTACCCATATATTCACACCGTTTTTCTTACCGCAAAAAAAACCTATAACCGGTATTATAACTATATAAAGTGCCGTTATAAAACCCGCCTTGCCGGCGGTTGTAAACTGCATGCCGTATTGCTGCATACTGCCTGCAATAAAAAGAAAGAGCCCTCCAAGGACTCCTCCTTTTATACTGTTTTTATTTATCTGTTTTAAATCAGGTTTTAAAACTTTAGAATCAAACTCATTTATTTCTGTGATATTTGAACCGCCTTTTTTAAATTCCGCATTTCCTGATTTGTATGATATATACCTTAAGATATTTCTTACCGGCAGCAGCACGACTCCTGCAAGACAGAACCTTGCAGCATTAAATGTAAACGGCTCTATATATTTCATTGCCGCACTCTGAGGTACAAATGCTATACCCCATATAAATGCAGTTAAAAAAAGCATTACAGTCCCGGCTATTTTAGTCCTTGCTTTTACTCTACTTATATCCACTTTTAATTTTCCCTTTTATGTTTTTATGATTTATAGCTAAATATCTGCATAAAAAATTATTGTAAATATTTTATTAAATTAATTAATAATATACGGTATATAATACACAATCAAATACAGACCTTTTGTTTCTACTTAAAACTTTAGACTATTTATTTTGCTTTCCCCTGTGCAGCCACAGCTTTCATCTTCGCCTCTATCTCTTCCTGATTACCAAGATATCTCTTGCCCTGTGCTTTACCGTCATCAGTCAATGTATATACAAGAGGGATTCCGGTTGGAACATTAACCTCTATTATCTCCTTTTCACTAAGACCGTCAAGATACATAATAAGAGCTCTTAGCGAGTTTCCATGGGCTGCAATAAGTACACGCCTGCCTTTAAGTATCTCCGGAAGTATAACATTTTCATAATACGGGATTACTCTTGCTATTGTATCTTTAAGGCTTTCTGTAAGAGGAAGTACCGATCTGTCTTCACCTCTGTACTGCTCTTGAAGAGCAGGATTTCTATCATCATTTTCTTCAAGTGCCGGAGGCTGTATATCAAATGAACGTCTCCAAATCTTAACCTGATCCTCTCCATATTTTTGAGAAGTCTCCGATTTATTAAGCCCCTGAAGTGCACCGTAATGGCGTTCATTTAATTTCCAACTTTTTACGACAGGAAGCCATTCTCTATCCATTTCGAAAAGTACATTATTTAATGTATGTATGGCACGTTTAAGATACGATGTATAACATATATCAAAATCAAAACCATCTTTTTTTAACTGTATACCCCCGTTTTTTGCCTCTTTAACGCCTTTTTCACTTAAATCAACATCTGTCCAGCCTGTAAAACGGTTTGCAAGATTCCATTCACTTTCTCCATGACGTATTAATACCAAGTTTTTCATAACTTTCTCCTGTCTCTTTACTTTAGGCTTTTTATATAACATATAAACCGCCCGCTAGTATTTTGTCATATTGTTGTGTTTTAGTCAAGAATAAAAAGAGGTGGTGAACCAGAAATTACAAGCTCACCACCCAAAGTTAGAGCAAAATCCAACTTTTAAGGATCAGTCCATTAAGCATTCTGAAACACCACCTCTTTATAAAATATCTTATTCGGATATATTATTTGGAATAATCGTAGAAGCCTTTACCGCTCTTTCTTCCAAGTAAGCCTGCACGCACCATTTTTCTCATCAACGGATGCGGGCGATATTTAGGATCGCCAAATTCGTTGTAAAGAACTTCCATAATCGCAAGACATACATCCAAACCGACTAAATCACCAAGAGCCAAAGGTCCCATAGGATGATTTGCACCTAACTTCATTGCCGCATCAATATCTTCTACAGATGCCAGACCATCAGCAAGAATACCTACACCTTCATTAATCATAGGAATTAATATACGATTTACTACAAAGCCCGGACCCTCCTCTACACGAACCGGAGTTTTTCCGATTTCTTCCGAAAGTGCAATAATTTTTTCGGTAACAGCTTCATCGGTTAATTTTCCATTGATAACTTCAACTAATTTCATCATTGGAACCGGATTGAAGAAATGCATTCCGATAACTTTTGCCGGACGCTTTGTAGCAGCTCCGATTTCTGTAATAGACAGAGAGGATGTGTTACTTGCAAGAATAGTTTTTTCATCGCAAACTTCATCCAATTCTTTAAAGATTGCTTTTTTAACCGTAGCATTTTCAGTGGCAGCTTCGATAACAAGATCACAGTCTTTAATATCCTGAATATCGCTTGAAACCTTAATATTAGCTAAAACAACTTCTTTTTCAGCGGCTTCCATCTTTCCCTTTTCAACGCTTTTGGTAAGCATTTTGTCAATACCCTTTACTGCTTTTTCCAATGCTTCCGGCAAAATATCACGAAGAATAACTTTATGTTTTGCTGCCAATACCTGTGCAATACCTGCACCCATAACGCCTGAACCTATTACTGCAATTTTCATTTAATTCCCTCCTTATAGACTAACAGCTCTTAAAATTAGCTTTTCTCTTTTCAAGGAATGCCTGCATCCCTTCTTTTTGATCTTCCGTAGCGAAACACAGACCGAAGACATGTTCTTCAATGGTCATACCTGAATCAATATCTGTTTGTATACCGGTATTAATCGCCTGCTTTGCATACTGAACTGCAAGTTTTGCATTTTTTTGAATGGTTTTTGCCATTGCAACTGCTTTATCCATTAATTCTTCCGGTTCTGCCAACTCATCAACCAGACCTATACGATAAGCTTCCTGTGCCGGAATAATTTCAGCTGTATAAATAAGCTGTTTTGCTTTTCCCATTCCTACAAGACGTGCAAGACGCTGCGTACCACCAAATCCCGGTGTGATTCCAAGACCGACTTCAGGTTGTCCGAATTTTGCTTTTGTAGAAGCAATACGAATATCGCAAGACATTGAAATTTCGCATCCGCCACCCAATGCAAATCCGTTTACCGCAGCAATAACCGGCTGTCTTAAGGTTTCAATGATACGGAATGTTTTCATTCCAACCTGCCCCCACATAGCTCCCTGTGCCGCATTTAATGGTGCCATTTCACTAATATCCGCCCCGGCGACAAAAGATCTCCCTGCTCCGGTGAGTATAACAACATCAACGGACTGATCTTTGTTTATTGTAGTAAACGCATCCGCCAGTTCTGACATTAAAGTTGCGTTTAAAGCATTTAAGCTTTTCTCATTATTAATAGTTACAGTAACAATACCCTCATTGTTTTCGACAAGTAATAATTTATAATTCATACTGTTTCACTCCCTGATTGTTTTATTCACGAATATTTTATTGAACTTTTTTATTTGCACTTGAAGTTTAAACAAGTTTTACAAGTCCGTAAAAAATAACAGGACTTATCATATCCTTATCTTTCTACAATTACAGCAGTACCCATACCGCCACCAATACAAAGAGTTGCCAGACCTCTTTTTGCGCTGCGTTTCTTCATTTCATATAATAAAGTCGTCAAAATTCTCGCTCCGCTGGCTCCAATAGGATGTCCTAAAGCAATAGCTCCGCCATTTACATTTACTTTATCGAAATCGTAGCCCAATTCATTTTTAACTGCATAAGCCTGAGAAGCAAAAGCTTCATTTGCTTCTATTAAATCGATATCATCAATAGTCAAACCAATCTTTTCCATCGCTTTTTTAGATGCAGGAATCGGACCTGTTCCCATAATCTTAGGATCTACGCCTGCAGATGCATAACTTATAATAGTTGCTAAAGGTTCTATGCCAAGTTCTTTTGCTTTTTCTTCAGACATAACTACGATACAGGCTGCCCCGTCGTTTATACCGGAGGCATTGCCTGCCGTAACCGTACCGTCTTTTTTGAAAGCCGGACGAAGTTTTGCAGCAGTTTCCACAGTTTGTCCATAACGGATATATTCATCTTTATCTATAACTGTTACATTTCCCTTACGATCTTTAATTTCAACAGGTACGATTTCATCATCAAAACGACCTTCCTTTTGTGCTTTTTCAGCTCTGTTTTGACTTGTTACCGCCAATTCATCCTGCATCTCTCTTGTGATTCCAAACTGCTCACTTACATTTTCAGCAGTAATTCCCATATGATACTTATTAAATGCATCAGATAAGCCTTCACTAATCATATGGTCTACGACAGTACCGTCTCCCATACGGGCTCCCCAACGATTTGACGGCAATAAATATGGTGCATTAGACATAGATTCAGTTCCGCCTGCAAGAATAATATCAGCATCACCGAGTAGAATAATTTGAGCTGCCAAAGATACTGTACGAAGCCCGGAACCGCAAACTTTGTTTACTGTCAAAGCCGGAACGGTTTCAGGGCAACCTGCTCCAATTGAAATCTGACGAGCAATATTTTGCCCTTGACCTGCTTGTAAAACGTTTCCCAGAAGCACTTCATCAACCATATCAGGAGTAACTTTTGCACGCTTCATTGCCTCTTTCGCTGCAATAACTCCTAAATCAACAGATGTTAAAGTCTTAAACGCTCCACCAAAACTTCCCACCGGGGTACGAACTGCGCTTGCAATAACAACCTTTCTCATGTACAAACCTCCTTAAATTATTAATAATTTAGCTGTTTAAATGAATATAGCTATCAGCGAGTTAATTATATCACAATTTGAATTTTCATGCAAACAATATTTGACTTGATGATGAGCGGTCAGTTTGCTATATACACCAAACCACAGGTGTAAAATATTATTTCGCACGTTGAATATACCAAAAATATATAATTCTGTCATCCATAGGTATTTCCGTTATTTCCGGTTTTGCATTTGGGTTATATTCTTTCAGAAGTTCCTTAATATTTTCATCACCTGTAAAACCGGCTATTTTAGAAATATCTTCACTTTCCATCTTTGACTTATCAAGTGAATATTTCGCATTATTTACCCAGTCTTTCTGATATTTTGACACCTTTGCCGATTTAACACAAAACATCCCGTCAGTATTTACTTTAATATCCGCCTCCACAAGATATCCTTCTATGCCTTCGGGAGCCGACATATAACATAGCCTGTACCCACCTTCATACTCATCTTTTCTTAAAACCAGACTTATATTTTTTAAGCTGTCAGGTGCATATCTTAAATCATAGCATTTTTTTAAAGCCTCTTCTATGCTGTCAAAATATTCATCCCTGTTATGAGCCTTTGAAAAATATTCTTTGGCATCAGATATGATTAAATCATTTTTATCCAGATCGCTGAATAAATAATAATAGAAAATCCCCGAATTTACTATATTGTATTCAATATCATCTTCTTTTAACAGGGAATCGAATTTTTTTTCGGCACTTTCCCCATCTTTAAATGGTAAATAATACATTGAACCAATAGAACATCTATCAGCATTCTTAAATTTATTTGGAAAATTATCCGCTGTTAAAACATATTCAGGATTGATTTTTTTCCCATTCTTCAACTTAACGGCATAACCCTTTGAGTTTATATTATAATCATAATAATGATTTGGCAACGGAATACTAAAATACTTATATTCATATTTTCTTATCTCCCTTAAACTGCAATTATATTTACCAAGCAAAAAGTCGTTAAGCTTATCCATTTCCAAGACCGCCTTTTTATCTTCCGTTATTATGCACAATAGTATTTTTTTTACATTGAATATGGTAAAAAGAACAGATGTAGTTAATGCAAATATACAAAGACATGTATATAATAGCTTTAATACAAAAAGAAATGTTTTATTTTCATTTTTTACCGAATTTTCATTTTCTATCCTATTCATAGCCGGTCTCCACTGTAATTACATCAAGCAAATCAACATCTTTATCAATAACGAGATTATTATAGCACCAAAAATACAAATCTTCTTCATTATAGCTCACCTTTTCTATGCTGTCAGGAGATTTCCCGTTGATTTTCAGCCTGAAAATCAGTTCTTTATCTGTTATACCACAGTAAAAACCGCTATTTCCGCCGCCTGCCTTTATTTTATCCTTTATATATTTTATAAATTCATCTTCCTGCCTTTCATATAAAACAAGCACACGCTTAGCCTCTGTTACAAAATACTGATTAATCAATGTTATATCGGCAAAATATCCCGGAAATCTTAATTCATACTCAACCAGTATCAAATCCTGTTTTCTGTCCTCTTTTTCCGTTACTACGGCATCACAAATCGGATGCCTTGTTACGCTGGAGTCTGAATATGTACTTGTATATAAGTCAATGTCTGTCTTTATATTGCCTTTATATCCCGGAATCAAACTCATGCCGGGATCATTTAAAAGAGCGGCATCCTCTGTACTATAACCCGCAACGGGTATTATACTATAATCAAGCTCTTTAATTTTGCCCATTTCCTTAAACCAGTTACATGTGATCTGCAACATTTCTTTTATATCTTCATCATTCCCCCTATATTCAAAATATCCATACTCTATTCCGGGTATATCATAAATACCTTCAAAAAACGGAATACATAAAGCATCGTGATGGTACAGAACTTTCTCACCATTCATTGCGTACACTTCACAATTCCATCCCGGAGTAAGTTCGTAGCAACTACCCTGTAAAAATGGAAAACCCAACTTATTTTCTGAAAATGATATTTTAAAATTTGTCTGCAGAAAATGTTTAACTTCTATCCTGTGTTCATTGCTGTAAAGTATTAAATTAATAAAATTCAATACAACGGCAATAAAAGTCATCATTAATATACATTTTTCAAGTTTTCTTCCGAAAGATGTCATTTTTAAAACCTCATTGTAAAATTTTTTTATATTTAATGTTGTTAAAAATCTTTAAGTCTATGAAAAGTAGTGAGAGAGAAGTTTTTAAAGTCAATAAATTAGCATTCTATTTTTACGTTCATATCTCTTAAAACAATCACTGCCTGCGAAGATTCCGTTGTAATCTTTCCCTGTGATTCTTTCAAAGAATCCGACATGATGATTACCATCTCATCTGACGGATTATCCGCAAGGAAGCAGGGTATAAAAAAACAGCACTATTAAATGCCATTAAAAATGACATAAAAAGTGCTGTGATTCTCTTTAAAAAAACAAAGTTTGACCTGTGTCTCCTGCACAAATGACTATCTTTGTCCTTCAATAAATTAATTAAAATAGCTTCTTTACTCATTTTTTTCATCATGTATTCCCTCCTCTATTAACATGACATACATCCGGTTTATTTTAATACCGGTTGAAATTAACTGACTGTAATATTAAGTGCTATAAAATTATTTAAAAATTACCGGTCGGATATATAGACTTATCTAAACATGTGTCAATATACGGATATCCGACCGTTTTGGTAACTTATAAACCTGCCAACTTATATCCTTAATATTTTCTTAAGAATACCATAATTTTTTTACACTGTCAATAATACTTTCAATAAAACTTAACGGTATATGAACCGTTTATGATAATATCTCATTAAACTATAAACAACAATGCCCAAATCGGATTAATTAAAGCCGGCATCTCTGAGTGCATCATAAGCGGCAATTCTTATGGCATCCGATGACAGTGTTGCACCGCTTACACTGTCAACACTAAACAACTCAGATCTTTTTTTGCCTGCAAGTCTTTTAAACATAGCTTTCGATTGATTGTAAAATTGTGCATTTGCGGGAAGACCGGTATCCGTGCCGTTGTCTTCGATTTTTATAATCTTTCCCGTGTCTACATTGTAAGTGATTTTAATTTTAACTGTATAAGCCCACTGATTTACAACTGATTCTCCCTCTATAATCCTGTGTTTTGACGGATCTTCTTCTTCGCCCGGGTTCTTGCCGTGGTCATTATCATCTTCTTCTCCTTTTTCACCGCCTACCGCAATCCTCACAGCCTCTCTTATTGCTTTTGAGGTTAATGTCGCACCGCTTACAACATCAACTTTGTAAATATCATTCTTTCCCTTTCCTTTATATTTTGAAAGCATACCTATACTTGCCCTTACCCAATACATGGAATTACTTCCTGAATTTGTATTATTATCTTCAACCTTTAATATTACATCTTCTTTCTGGTTATAGGTAACTTTAAGTCTTACATTATAGCCGAATCCTTCAACTGCAGCTTCACTTTCAATGATCTTTACCGATTGTTCGGGCAGCTCCTCATTTCCTTCAATAAAATCAAAATCAAGTGAATACGATGTATAGCCGCTCGTACTGTTAACATCTGAAAAAACTATCCTGTATTTTCCGGGCATTGTATTTTCGGTATCATTAACGGTAAGCACATTATCGGAGTATGTATAGTCATTTCCTTCAATAAGCTGCTTTTCATCATCTTTATCAAGCAGATACAAAGCTTTAAGCCTTACTCCGGTATACGGAAGCTGTGAAGTATCAAACCTCGCCTTAGCTCCCTTTGTCTTTATAAAACTGCTTTTTTCAGTAATTACGGCTTTATGCTTTGAGGAAAGAGGTTTTAAAATATATATATCGGGGTTATTTATAATAAATTTCTTATGATCGCTCAGCAGATAGATTATACTTGTAATTTTCTTACCTTTTAAATTTGTGTAACGTCTGAATGTTCTATCATTTGTACCATCACGTTTTTCCGTTGAAAAAGCAAGTCTGCCGTTTTCCGTCCATATATTATCAATAAATTCAAGACCTGAGGATTTATAATCGCCCTCCCCCGTTTTTAAAATTATTCCTAAAACATTCTCAGTCGTATCTATACCTTCAGGCAGATTTTCTATATTGATTTCATATTGCCCGTATTTGCTGCGGTCATTAATTGACACTTTTATTTTATTTTTTGAAGCATCTATATCAGGTGCCGATTCACTGAACTTAAGTTCAGAAAGACTGCTATCCCAATACAGGGTTTTATATACATAAGGTTTAACTGAGGTAACAGCTCTTTTAACACCCGTCTTTTTATCATATGCCGACATACTGTTTATAATTTCTAAAAAATTACTTTTATCATATACACCGGCTGCACTCAATATCCTGCCTTTTGCATAAAGAAGTCCGTCAACTTCAACATTTGTAATTACGCCTCTTATAATGTAGCCTGAACCGTTTTTTACATATGAAGCATTTTTAAAAGCACCGTAGTTATTTTTTGTAGGTGAAGTTACCGCATCATATCCCTGATTATGCTCAAGGTCCCATACAAATATATTATGCCAATATATATATGGATCATTATCCAAATTGACTCCATGCGGCAATTTATTTTTTATAATTTCACTATAATAAAAATCGGCATATCCGATATCGGCAGTTCCATAAATATTACCTTTAATTTCCTGTGAATCCTCTACATAATAATATGCAGATATTTCATTAGGATTTTTGTAATTTTTAATTGCTTTTACCTTACCGGCAATATCCCTGCCTTTAACTATAAAGCTTTCATCCGGGCTGCCGGAAGTATATTTCCTATAATAATAGGTGTGCGAAACCCCGTCAACTTCTATATCAATTTTTTCCATATTGGTATTTTCATCTTCGGATTTTGAAACCTCAAGATTAAATTCCCCTGAATGTTTCACCCCGTCTTCGGTTATCGAAATTACCACTCTAAATTGCCCTATATCCCCCTCTTTAAATATATATCCGTTTTCAGGTTCTGAAATAAATCCTTTATATATGCAATTTTCCCAGCCCTCTATAACCGTGTCGCCTGATCCGCTCATTATAAGTTTTATTTTAATGCCGCCTAAATCAAGCTTTTCACCTGTTTTATAGACTTTTTTAATATTTGATGAATCAATCTCAAACTTTTCTATTTTATCCGGCTTCGGTTGTGGTTGCGGCTGCGGCTCAGGCTTCGGTTGCGACTCAGGCTTCGGTTGCGGCTTCAGATTCGGTTTTTGTTCCGGTTGTGGCTGAGATTGAGGCTTTTGTTCCTGCTGCGGTTTTGACTCCGGATTTGTTTGGGTTTGCGGATTTTGAGAATTTCCCGGAATTGAATTATTTCTACCATTTCCTGAACCTCCTCCGTTGCCTGATCCGCCATTACTTCCTAAACCTCCGCCTTTTCCCGAACCGCCTGTGCTGCCTGAACCTGATGAACCGGTACCTTTGGACTGTAGTGTTTTTGAGAGACCTGATTTATCCAAATTGCTGCTTTTATCCGAAGTCTGCTTGGTCAGTATACCTTTGCCCTCTATATAATGAATACTGTAACTTAAAGATTTATATGAATTATCATTATAGTCAATCCATCTTCCATCATGATTAGTGTCATATCCGTCAGGTGTTTTTCGTGAAATATACAGTTTTCCGTAGTCATTACCTTTCATTGTTTCAAAATAATAGCAATATCCGTCAATCCATTGCCAGCCGGTAAGCATAGCACCGATACCATGCCCCTGACGTGTATCAAAAAAATACCAGTCCCCATGTAAAGTTCGATACCATCCGGTATGCATACGCCCTTCAATACCCTCAGACTTTTTATCAAAATAATACCTTACACCATTTATATCACTCCATTCTATCATCATAGTACCGTTTAAAGGATCAAGATAATACCAGTTCGGATCCTCAAACATCCAACCTTTAACTAATTTATGTTCTTTATCAAAATATTTCCATACCCCTTCTTTATTTTCCCATATTCCTTTTTCATTTACAGCCGTTTTTGTCTGAGCATATATATTAGATCTCACCGAAACGGTTTTTGCCGCAGCAAGAAATACCGTCATTGCTAAAAATAAAATCTTTTTTCCGTTCTTCACCATTTTCTCCCTAAAATTGTAATCTATTATTTTTAAAGCTGAAATTTATTTCTTATTTTAAAACGGCAGCCTCTCCATCCTTTTTAAGTACTGAACCTGGATATTATACGATCAATATCTCTTTAAATTAAATTATTAAAAAGTTACTTACCGATATAAATATACAAATTAAAATGTAAAACACTACAAAGACCGTTATCATAGCAGCTCTGTAGTGTTTTTACAATTTACTTGTTTTTGTTTACATACATAAGGAAAAAGAGTTTCCCTATATGTTTTTAAAGCCCGATATCTCAGCTATACAGCTTTGATATTCTATCTTTTAATATCCTACGGCTTATATTGCAACTTAAATATTTACTCTTTAGCGGATTCCAATTCTTTTACTTCGTCAACAGTCTGTGTTTTCTTTTCAGAACCTATTTCCGAATCCGATTTTGAACCGTCATCAGTATTGACTTTTTTATCCTCAGATTGTAAACCGCTTTCTGAATTAACCCCTTTATTTTCAGTGTCGGGATTTAATATATTTTTTACAACCGTATTATTTTTAGTGTCTTTTTCCTGTATCACTTTATCTTCAGAGTCTGTCTGCACAGGCACACTATTTTCAGCTGCTTTACCGGTTCCTCTTTCATCTGCGGTATTTTCCGCTTTATCAGAATCGTTTTTATTCTCCGACTTTTTAGGCTGCTTTGATTTATCGATATTTACTTCTATTATAATATTTCCGGCAGTTGGGAATAATCCTCCTGCATTTACATTAAATTCCCATGCCTCTTTATCAACGCTGTAAATACCGTCGGCAAGTTTCTCATCACCTGAGTACAATGCCATATCTATCACATTTTCTCCGATTTTTACACTGTAAACACCGTTTGTTTCCTCAAGCTCTATCTTTTCGGTATTGCCGTCCGCATAGACCGCTACAACATGTGTCGGCAATATAGCCTTGGCTTCAGTATTTAACTGTGCATCCGTATCTTCATACTCCAAATTTATATCGGAAGCATCGATTGCTTTTATCTTGCTTCTTGATAACGCATTTTTAACGGCTTCAATTATAGCTTTTGATGAAATTGTAGCACCGCTTATTGTATCGGCTTTTAAACCATCCAAATCAGCTTTTTTCTTTCCTGTAAATTTAGGCAGCATTTTTAGAGCATCCGTCCAGAATGTATAATTCATACCCGTGGCTTCGGTTCCGTCATCTTCAACACTTACTATCTCACCTGTTTTGGTATTATAAGTTACATTAACCTTTGCAGTATAATTATATCCTTCCACATCCGCCTCGCCTGATAGAGTCTTGGTCTCAGGTTCAGGAGTCGGTCCCTCACCTTTTTTAAGCTCAAACTCGCAAGCTGATGAAACATAAGCATCTTTTTTTGAAGTATCACCGAATATAACAGTATACTTTCCTTCACCGGTTGAAGCAGTAGCCATTATTGAGAGCTTATATGAATCAGAATCAAATGTATAATCGGTATCTTTTACAAGTTCTCTTGCTTCTTCACCGATACCAAATTTTAATGATTTAACTTCATAGCCTCTGTAAGGCAGATTACTGAGGTCAAATGTTACTTCCGCTCCTTTTCCGTCTTCAAATCCTGTCTGTTTAACAATCTTTGCTTCCTGTCCTGAAGAAAGTCTCCTTCCTAAATAAAGATTTATATTCTCTATAACGACCTTTTTATTATCACTTAAGAGATAGGTGAGTTTTGTAATTCTATGTCCTGCAAGAGTCGCAAAACGCCTGTGTGCATTTTCGCTGCCGTAATTCTTTTGAGAAACTGAAAATGCCAACTGCCCAGCATCTGTCCATATATTGTCAAGATGTGATAATCCATATCTTTTTGCAGGATAATCTTGATAATCTGTACAGAATATTACTCCAAGAACATTCCTGGTGGCATCAATTTCAGACGGGAGATTCTTGATATTTATCTGGTAATCTCCATAAGAACTCTGATCTGTTACTGAAATATCAAGAGCTGAAGCATCTACATGAAGCTCCGATGCATTATCACTATATTCAAGAGCCGACAGAGTTCCGTCATAATAAAATTTCTTATATACGGCAGGCTCGGTCGAAGTAACTGTTCTCTTTTCACCCGTTGCATTGTCGATACCTGTCATACTTGTAACCATTGGTATAAACTGATTTCCGTATTTTGCATTCACAGCAGCTAAAATTTTTACTTTTACATAAAGCTGTGCATCAATCTGGACAGGAGTTTTAACACCATTAATCTTATATCCTCCGTTTGATTGTTCAGAATAGCTTGCCGCTCCAAGTTTTCCATAGTTTGCAGATGTAGCTGAACTTACTACATCGTATCCTGCCCATTGCTTATAGCTTCCTATAATACCGTGTTCGATTTCTATATTAGGATCACCTTCACTTGAGCCGGGACCATTGTTACTTGCAAGTTCCGCATGATAGAAATATGCATATGGCAAATCAGCAATACCGTAAAGATTTCCGCTAAGCTTCTGATCATCTTCGACATAATAACGTACCTGTGAATATGAAGGCTGTTTTATCATTTTTGACTGTTCTGTTACATCTTTACCTTTTACAATAAGCTTCTCATTAGGTTCAAGAGGATTATATTTTTTGTAATAGTAAGTATATGTTTTTCCGTCAACTAATAAATCAAGCACATCCATATTGGTTTCATCAGGCTTCTGCGGCTTCGGAAGTGCAAGCTTCACGGCTTCCTTTATAGCATTTGATGAAAGTGTAGCACCGCTTATAACGTCAACCGTATCAACAGTATCAATTGTTTTTCCCGGCATTTTTGCAAACATGGCAACTGCCTTATTCCAAAAGCGTTTATTACCTGTACCGGGAACTGTCGCATTATCCTCAACACTTATTATTTCACCTGTTGAGGCATTGTATTTTACTTTGACCTTTGCCTTATATCTAAATCTTTTTACCTCAGCCTCACCAACTCCTACTTTATACTCTTCATTGCCTTTTTCTTCATATTTAAATTTAAGCCCTATATAGCCCTTTCCAAATTGTGGGCTGTTATAATCGGGAAGATTTATTCCAAGTATATCATCACTCTTTACTAATGTTGCATTAAGGCTTTCATTCTTTTCATTATATACCTTAACCGTAAATGTATCCTTATTCCAATTACCCTTATATGTCTCAGGTATTACAACATCATTTACAATAAGGTGTGCCTTTGAATTTTCAAAATCTGTTTTTGAGATGTTTATATCCGCAAGCTTTGTTCCTTTATCAAAAAGTTCAACCTTTGCAGGAACCTGTGAAATGCTTTCACCGGATTTTACAAATTTAAATCCGAGCATTACATAGCCATCACTGCCGTCAGATGACTTATATTCAGGAAATTTTATCCTGCATATTGTATTTGAACGTTTATCAACTTCAACTTTAAGATGTGCATTATTATCGGCATATGCCCATATATTAAAAGTTGATTCATCCCAATTTTTATACTCTTCCGGAATTTCTACATTGTAAAATGTAAGTTTCCCGTCATTTGCTTCAAAAGCTCCTTCTTCAATTTCTATCTTTTTAATAAGCTTATATAACTTTGTATAGATTTCAATTCTTCTTACAGCCTTCGGATTTGCGGAACCCACCTCGACCTCAAAGCTCTTTGTAACGGTTTTGCCATTAATTTCAAGGCTTATATCTATATTCTTTTTACCTGAATCCTTTGAAGTAAACTTATATCCGTTCTCGGGGTTTGATTTAAACCCTGCCTTTTGTGCATCGCTCCACAGATGGAAATTTTTACCTTTTCCGTCCTGAGTTTCAGCCTTTATTAGAAGCTCACTTATGTCAAGAGATTCACCGACTTTATAGCTTCTCTTAACCTTGTTGTCATCTAATGTAAATCCGGTTATAGGTGAATTTTCCTGCGGCGTTTCCACAGACACCAGATAAGTCTCATATCTCCATGAGGTATATCCGGCACCTACATTTACATCCTTAAGGTTAAATTCCCATTCCTTTGTAAATTCAATATACTGTGCTTCCTTAAGCTTCTCATCCTTGTCATATATATCCATACCCTTTATTTTTGCCGAATTCGGATTTGAAAATTTATAGCGGAAATCATTTTTATTAACTTCTATACTTTTTTCGGTTCCGTCTTCCAAGCGTACTATGATCTTGGTAGGGTATCTGTATATATTTTTCTTCTGAGCCTGTACATTGCTCGGCATGTCTATAAGTGAATCTGCATTTTTAAAGTGCACCAGTACATCACTGCCCACAGGCGGAAGCTTGCTTCCATGTGCAGGATCCGTAGTTATACCGTACTCTCCAAATTTATCATAGCCTATCTTTTTTTCACCTTCATTCTTAAGATGAAGCTTAAGAACTGTCATTGAAAGATCAAGCGTACTGCCTGTTGCCTGCGGATTCGGTCTTGTCTCAAATTCAATATAATCTATTTTTTGCTCTTTATTGTCAGACTTATATTTTTTTGATCTTTCAAGAGCATTGTCAACCGCACTTAAATGTCCTTTTGCAGTTTCAGTGGCTTTACTTACAGCATCATATGCATCACCTTTTTTTTCTGTAAGCTGTTTTGATATACTCTCAGTACTGTCAAGACCTTTAACAAATTTAAGTATATCCTTTCCCCTTTGGAATTCATTTTCGGGGTCATCAGTATATACAACTGATTCCGAATCCTTGATCTTGCCGTTTTCTACAACTACCTTTACTATGTCAGGTCCTTTGCTCTTATAATACCTGCTCCATGTTCCGGTTCCGTACCATGTACCGTCTGCAAGCTTTGATTGCTCGGGCGGTGTCGGTGCATCTTTTATAAACTTGAATGTAATCCACACATAGCTTGTACCGTATTCATTTACATAATCCGGGAACTCTATTTTCAGTATTATTCCACCCTTGTTAACATTCGCTTTTATAGGGTTGCCCGCTTTATTAAATGCCTTTATGGTAAATGTATCTTTATTCCAATTCTTATATTTTTCAGAAATTTCAACATCTCTTAATATAAGCTTGCCCTGACCTTGTTTAAGCTTTTCTGCATCAATGTCTAGCTCTTTAATTTTTGTATTTTTGTCATAAAGTTCTATCTTAGCCGGTGCCTTTACTTCCGAATCCTCCACTTTAACACTGAAGGTTTTTTCAAGATTTGCATTATCCTTATTATAACTTATCTTTATAATCTTATCACCCTTATCGGATTCTGTAAGTTTATAGTTATTTTCAGGAGTTGAAGTAAATCCTGCCTTTTTACATTCTTCCCAACCGTTAAGATGAAGTTTATTTCCGTTTTTAGTAACGGCATCTATTATAAGATTGTCTATATTAAGATTATCACCTATATAGTATGATTGCTTTACGTTTTCGGTAAGAAGCTTAAATGAAGCTATACCTGAATTATCATTTTTTGTATCAATCACTACCGCATAGTCATTAAATCCCCAGATGTCAAACCCGTCATGCGGCACATCTTTAAGACTGAAATTCCAGCGTCCGGTATGGCTGTCATACGCACCGTCGGTAAGCTTTTTGTCATTGTCATAAATTGACATTCCCTTGATATTTCCTTTAGCCTCTATCTTATAGCGCCATTCATTTTTATCAAGATCAATTTTGTAATCGCTTCCGTTTTCGTAATTTACAATTATATGTGTAGGATATTTCTTTGTAAGAATTTTCTGATTTAATACTATTTCAACCGGAATATCTATAACTGAAGCTTCATTTATAAAGCGAACCTTAAGTTTTTTATCCGTCTTTGACAGAGGTGTTCCGTTTTGAGGTTCGGTCTTTATATCATATTTTTCAAAATCATTAAATCCGACTTCTTTGATTTCCCCGTTCTTTAAATGCAGTTTAAGCACGGACTTTGTAAGATCAAGAGTATCCCCCTTTGCAACGGCATCAGGTTTTGTAACAAATTCCATATAGTCTATATTCTGCTCTTTTTTATCCGTTGCAAATTTATTTGATCTTTTAAGTGCATTGTCGACTGCACTTATATGCCCTTTTACCGTTTCAGTAGCACCTGATATTGAATCGTAAAAGCCTTTTCTTGCTTCAATCTGCTTTAAAATATCTACGGTAGAGTCTGAGCCTTTAAGCTTTTCAAGCAATTTGTCCCTGCATTGCATAAAGTGTTTAGGCTCCTTATCGTCAGTATATCTTTCGGACACAGCATTTTCTATCTTTCCGTCCTTTATAACAACTTTTACGATATTCGGGGCATCCTGTATAATATACCTGCTCCATGTAGCAGTTCCGTACCATGTACCGTCTGCAAGTTGTTTCTCAACCTCAGGTTTTTTCGGTTCGTCAGGTTTTTTCGGCTCTGACGGTTTTTGTGGATTATCCGGCTTATTCGGCTCTGATGGTTTTTGCGGATTATCCGGCTTATTCGGCTCCGAAGGCTTTTGCGGATTATTCGGATTATTCGGCTCCGATGGTTTTTGCGGATCCTCCGGTTTATTCGGCTCTGACGGTTTAGGATTACGTCCGCCGCCTCCCGAACCGCCTGAGCCGCCTCTCGAACCTGAACCGCCGCCTGAGCCGCCTGAACGTGTTATAGAAGTATTTGTTTTTCCCTTGTTGTCAGCAGTTTTTTGGGTGGAAAATCCCTTTCCCTGTACATACTGAACCTTTCCCTCATCATCTACCCAACGACCTTCAGAATTTGTCTTAAATCCATCAGGAGTGGTTTTGTCGGCATACATGCTTCCATAATCTTTTCCGGGCTTGGTTTCAAAATAATAGCAATATCCGTCCACCCACTGCCATCCGATAAGCATGCTTCCCTGTGAGGCATCCGAATCTACATTATCGAAAAAATACCATTTACCGTCAGGAGCTTCATACCATGAGGTATGCATCCTGCCTGCAGTTCCCTCCTGAGGCATATCAAAATAGTAATAAATACCATTTATCTTCTGCCATTTTGTAAGCATATTGCCATTTGACGGGTCAAGGTAATACCAGCCTGATGCGGTATTTATCCAACCGGTTTTTAAATTATGCCCCTCATCATAAAATTTCCACTCTCCGTCCTTAAGCTCCCATTTTCCTTTTGTAATATCGCTTGAAGCAGCCTTTGCAGTAAAAGCATGTGAAACTGAAAAGCCTGCTGCCAAAACAGCAAACAAAAATAAAAACTTTTTGCTTGTCATTTTTTTCACTAAAGTACCTCCTGTAATACCATTTAAATTGATTAGTTAGTATTGTCAGTTAATTTTTAGCTGACATAATTAGTTTTAATTGAAAATATTCAATTTTTTCGTTGACTGAAATACAATTACTTTTTCATTTGTAAATACACCATATTATCCTTCCATTTTTCCTCCATTCATTTTAAGTTTATAAGCATTGTAAAGCCGATTATTATGCTTATTAAATTTAAATTCCCTTTGCACCTGCTATATAAAACTTTATATTCATAAATTATGCTATTATTTTAAAATTATGTAATTATTGGTATTTTTTCACTTAATTACTATAAATAAATCGGCATTATGAATACTTGTTCCCTAACCGTTTATTAAACAAAAACTTGTATAAAAACAGGCTGCAGTTTTTATTTTAATACCATCCAATGTCGCACGATATGATATCCATGTAGAGAATATCTGTATAGAAGTATAAAGCCCGGCTTAAACTTAAACCGCTATACATATAAAACAGGATGTATCTAAAAATTATTTTTTAAACGGCAACAAGGTAGATTTTAAACATCACCTTATGCTTTGACCAGCACAAATAGCCGCAAAAAACAATTTGTAAACACACCCTAACTATTAAATAGTTACCCGGTTTTAGTGATAAATACTGACTCTAATAGATATTAAACTTTATCATTATACTTGACTGAATGTCTAAATTAAATATTTGTTCTAAATGCCTTATGCAGTAAATAATAGCATTTTTCATTCAATAATTCAAGCTGTTTTTAACAAACTTCCTACAGACCTGCTTGATTTCAAGTCTTTCATAAAAACAGCTAGGAAAAAAGGGGAAAAGTGGATAAAAATTTAAGTATATTTAAAAAACAAGTGAATATCTCTCTATACATAAAATTCCGGTAATGCCTGTAATTAAAGGCATTGCCGGAATTTAAAGACTTTTGAAAAAATAGTCAAAAAGCATCTATGATTTTTAGATAAAATCATAGATAAAACCTGATACTTTTATATATAACTTTATTTACACTTTAATTAACTCATCTTTTTTCTCTAAAACAGCTGCCGCAGCGGCACAAGCCGGACAATCACAATAAATGGCTCCTCCATTTTTAATTTCTTTAGCATGTTGATTTATATTTTCTGCCATTTCTTTTCCGAAAAGCTTAACGCCTGCATCGGAAGCTGTAAAATCAATAAGCATGTCAATAGGCATAATGTCCTGTTCAAGCTCTTTAATAAGTTTTTTTGTTTCCTGTGCTTCATTTTCCGTACCAAGAGAATTAATCCAATTATTTCCGGCAGTCTTTGCCTCTGTGCTGCATGAAGGCGCATCTATCATCTCTTTTACTTTCTGTACGACATACTCTTTTACATTATCATTCATAGTTGATTTTTATCCTTTCTAAAAATTATAGTTAATATATTTTATTTTTAAAGCAGCTCCCTCCTATAAATTCTCTTATAATAGAATTTACCGGCACCATTTCAGAGGGTATGCCTATAAAATAATCAAGAAATTTAAGCAGTCTTTTTGCTTCAATATATTCATTACTGTGTCTGTCTATACCGAATAGCAAAGGCTGTGCATACTGTTTAAGAACTGCAAGTTCATAAACAAGTGCTGAATTAAACACAATATCGGCACTGTCCTGGTAAGGAAATATATTTTCATGTTCCCCACGCCTTACGGACTCCCACATCTTTATAGTATTCTGTGCAGAAGTACCTCTTACCATGGCATCACGCACCATACGCCTTATAAGCCTTGCATCAGTAGTAGGAACCCTGTTATGTTCATCAATATTTAAAGGTGTGAGTGCTGAAATATATATTTTATATTTGGCATCCATAGGAAGTTTGTATGAAAGTCTGTCATTTAAACAGTGTATACCCTCAAGTATAAGTATATCACCACTGCCTATCTGAAGGCAATTACCCTTATATTCACGTCTTCCTGTTTTAAAGTTAAAACTTGGAAGCTGAACCCTTCTGCCTTTAAGCAGATTTTCCATATCATCATTAAACTGCTCTATATCTATCGCCTCAAGTGCTTCAAAATTATAATTTCCATCCTTATCTTTAGGAGTCATATCCCTATCTACAAAATAATCATCTACTTCTATAGGATACGGCTTTAACCCTAATGCCCTAAGCTGTATCGCAAGCCTGTGTGAAAATGTGGTTTTCCCCGATGAAGACGGTCCTGCCGTCATAATTAATTTAATACCCTCACGTCCGGCTATCTCAGCTGCTATATCACCTATTTTCTTCTCCATAGCCGCCTCGGATATTAAAATCATCTGGCTTATATTGCCTCCTGCTATCTCAGTATTAAGTCCCCCAACATTTGAAAGCCCAAGCTTCTCATGTGCATAACATGAGTCTCTCATCTGTCTGAATACTTTAGGTGCAGGAATAAAACCTGGAACCTTGTTTGTATCTTCCTTTTCAGGTAATATAAGCACAAAACCATGTTCATACAATTCAAGGTCAAAATACTTTATATACGAAGTATCAGGTACCATATAACCATAATAATAATCTTCAAATCCGTTAAGTGAATATATATTTACTCTTGAACTTGTACGATAGTAAAACAGCTTTTCCTTATCGTACATTCCTTTTTCATGAAATAACCTTACCGCTTCATCCTTACTTACAGCCCTCTTTGTTATAGGAATTTTTGCATTAACCATTTCATGCATTTTAGCTTTAAGAAGTTCTAAAGTTTTCCGGTCTAAAGGATTTTTACTGTTCAAAAATAAAGCATTACCTGTTGAAAATTCAACATTTACACTTACATCCGGATTGAATTTACCCTCTTTTTCAGCTATATCATGAAATGCAGACATAACAAGCAGCACGGCAGATCTTTCATAGGTTTGTTGTCCCGGCTTTGTATTTGCAGTTATAAACTCAAGTTCAGTATCATGTTCCGCACTGTTATTCAGTTCATATAATCTGAAATCGAGTTTTACAAGTAAAATTCTGTCTTTATATCTGTCTTGAAAATCCTCTGCTATTTCTTTAAATTTAATCCCTTTTTTATATTTATACCTTTCCCCTTCAATGGTAATATCTATATAATTATTGTTATCCATATTGTCAGCTCACTAATTTATATTTTTTATTTTTTGTTTTTATGCTATATTAATAAAAACTTTCAGGCAGTTTTATTTTTTCAGCTATAACCTCAAGATTTTCATCTATATTTAATAGTCTTTTCTTCATATCATTTATAAAGATATGTTCAACACCGTAATGTCCGGCATCAATTATGGCAATTCCCGACTCATTGGCATCCACACCTTCATGATGCCCTACATCACCTGTTATTAAAAGCTGTACTCCTGCCGCCTTTGCAAGTTTGTACATACCTCTGCCCGACCCCGGAGATATGGCAGCGGTTCTTATACCGTCTTTAAGAAGCTCTCTGCCGTAAACTCCAACAGTCTTTAAGTCAAAAACCGTTTTTAATTTTTCAATAAATTCATCAAGAGTATATTCATGATCAAGAGCCCCTACCCTGCCTATACCCAGGCAAACCTCAGCATTTCCTGCATTTAATCTTTGAGTAATCTGAAGCGGTCCACCTTCTATACCTACAAGCCCCGCTGCAATATCGCCCATACAGCCTGATGCAATATCATAGTTTGTATGCATAGCTATATATGAAATATCATTATTAAGCAGTTTAACGAGCCGCCTTCCTATAAAATCACCGTCATTAACTCTGTTTAAGGCGGAAAGAACCATAGGGTGGTGGCTTACTATAAGATCAACTTTATTTTTTACCGCCTCATCAAGAAGCTCAGTTGTAAGATCAAGTACTGTCATAACCTTTTTAACTTCTTTTTTATGCCTTCCTGCAAGAAGCCCTACATTATCCCAATCCAGTGCTAATTCAACCGGCATTTCCTCATTTAATTTTTCAAAAATATCTCCTACGGTTATCAAACTCATAAAATCACCTCATAATCCTTTCGGTAGTCTTTATTAAATTAATATATTTTTTAATTTTATTAATTTTAAAATCAATATTATCAGCTTTTATATCCCTATTATATAAATTATCATCTTTATATATATCTAAAGAATATGTATTATTCATTTTAGCACTTAGTTTATTAAATAAAGCAATATATGTATTATATTCTTTTTTTAAATATTCTTTTAATACTGCATTATTTTTTTTAATTAAATAATAGCCAAAATGTCTATATGCCTCATCTATATCTGAAGCTTCTCCAAAAAGAGATATATCAGTAATATTATATTCACTGCATAAGTTTTTTTGATATGTACACAAGTTTACATTCGACTTGCATGTTTCATGCATTTTACTCTGTTTTACAGATACTGCTGAGGCTTTTATAACTAAATAATACTTGCCATGGTCATATACCATGCCTTCATCTTTTATAGAATACCCCTTTTTATCAAGATATATCCTGAACTCCCTCCATTCAGACTGAGGTGAAAGCACATATTCATTTATTGAATCTCTTATTTCTTCACCTCCGTCAAGAATTCGCATCATAAGCTGAGCACCCATACCTGCAATCAGTATGGTATCCGCTTCACCATATTTTAATTTTGACATACCGTCTGATAATCTTGTTTGTATATAACTGCCAAGATTATACCGGCTTATATTTTCCATTGATCTGTTAAGAGGACCTTTATTAATATCACAGGCTATGGCATATTTTATTTTGCCCGTTTTTATAAGTCTTATAGGTACATATGCATGATCAGTGCCTATATCAGCCAGTGTCGTACACGGGCTGATAAAATCAGCTATAAAATTTAGTCTCTTAGAATATGAAAACTGCAATTAATTTTAAAAATTCCTTTCGTAAAATTTATGTGCTATAAAAAATCATTAAGTTTTTTTATTACTCCTATATGTCTAAGTTTTCTAAGGGCTTTTACCTCTATCTGCCTTATCCTCTCACGTGTTATACCGAAATATTTCCCTACTTCTTCAAGAGTATGTGTCTTTCCATCCGGGATTCCAAATCTTAATTTTATCACCTCTCTCTCACGAAGTGTCAGGTCTGAAAGTGCTTCCTCCACCTTTTCTTTCAATATATTTTCCTGAGTTTTTTCATAAGGAGTACTTGCACGTTCATCACTTATAAAATCTCTTAGATACGAATCTTCATCGCCATTTATAGGAGTTTCTATTGATATTGTATCCTGTGTTAATTTTATAACCTCATTAACCTTTTCAATTGATATCCCCATAATCTCAGCCAGCTCCTCAGCTAAAGGTTCTCTATTGTGTTGAATTAAAAATCTTTTCTTTTCATTAACCAGTTTATTCATAACTTCAACCATATGAACCGGAATCCTTATAGTTCTCGACTGTTCTGAAATAGCACGGCTTATAGCCTGTCTTATCCACCATGTTGCATATGTAGAAAATCTGAATCCCTTTGATACATCAAATTTATCAACCGCACGCATCAAACCTAAATTTCCCTCCTGTATAAGATCAAGCAGATGCAGCCCTCTGTTTGTATATTTTCTAGCAATGCTTACAACAAGTCTTAAATTTGCCTCAACAAGCTTTTTTCTTGCACTATACTTCTCGGATACACTTCCGTTTTGAACCATTTTTGCAAGCATTACTTCCTCTTCTGCTGTAAGAAGCTCTACCTTTCCTATTTCAAGAAGATAAGCCTTCACAGGTTCATCTTTTAAATCTGAAAAATCATCAGTATATAATTCCTGCAAATCATCTTCATTCTCCGGGTCTTCGTCTTTAAATGCAGAATCATCTTCATTAACATCTTCATCATTATAAATCTTTGTGTTAAATCTCAGGTTTTTACTACTGTCATTTTTAGTCTCGGATTCCGTTATTTTATTTTTTAGAATATTTTCCTGTCCGCCCAACTTATTTTTATCATTCACAAGCTTATCCCCCTTGTTCTAAGGCTGTTTTGTTCAATCATCATATCTTGGAGTTTATTTATATCAGTGGTGTTTTTACAGTCATTTTCAAGGCTATAAAGCTTAAGTTTTAATATGCTTTCACTTACTGCCTTTTTAAGTTCCTCCTCTTTTGTATCTTCATTAAAATTATTGATTAAAATCTCAGAAGCCTCTTTTTGTTTTTCCTCATCTTGTGCATACCTGTTTACTATAAGTGCGGCACTTACATCGTCATCAGTACGCATCCGTACTATATCCTCTGCGAGTTCTCTATAAAAATCATTTGTAAAATCTGAAGGAGTTATATGTTTTAATATTTTTTCAAACATATCAAATGTATTGTTTACCATACATGAAAGAAGAAGTTTTTGATTGCTTAAAAGAGAAAACTCTCTGTCGGCAGCCCTTTTTTTAAGCATTCTGCTCTGCACAACATTATCAGCATTTTTCTCAGCATCGGTACCGCTTCTTCGTGATATCTCATACAGTTTATTATTAAAAGCTCCCCTCATTAAATCATTTTTTGCTTCCTTGCTTCCATTTATTAAAAACCCTGTTTTTGAATTATTATTTGACGAACTATCAGACTTTTTAACAGGCATTCGTTCAAGTCCCATCTTTCTTCTAGCATCAATCTCAAGCACAAGTTTTTTCATTTCATCATAAAGTATAACATGTTCCCGACATATCGCCTTTATATAATTATCTCTCTCAAGACCCTCTTCAAAATCACACAGCTTTGATGCGATACTTTTATAAAATTCAGTCTGCATCTGCGGATCGCTCATATCAAAATCATTTTTTAAAAGATTTATCTCCCAAAGAAAGGAATTTTTCGCCTCTTTAATCCTATTTGCAAACTCCTGCGCACCCAGCCCTTTTATAAACTCGTCAGGGTCTTTATATGGTTTCATATCCAGTATATTTACCATAAAACCTTCATTTCTAAGCACAGAACCCGCCCTAAGTGCAGCCTTTATACCGGCTTCATCTGAATCATAAGTAAGCACCACTTTCTTAACATATCTTTTAAGCAGCAATGCATGCCCCTGCGTTAATGCAGTTCCAAGTGTTGCAACTGAATTTATAAAGCCTGCCTGCTGAAGTGCTATTAAATCCATATAGCCTTCACAAACAAGCATAAAAGTCTGTTTTGTATTCTTCGCAAAATTTAATCCGTACAGATTTCTGCTTTTATCAAATATTCCGGTTTCAGGTGAATTTATATATTTGGGAAGCCCTTCACCCATTACCCTTCCACCAAAGCCTATAACTCCTCTGTTTGCCGCCATAATAGGAAATATTATACGGTTCCAGAACCTATCCCTGATTCCTTTATCATTAAAATTTACAAGCCCGCTGTCTTTAAGCTGTGTATCATCATAGCCCTTTTCTTTCAGGTGGCTATAAAGTGAACTGCCTGAGCTGTCCGCAAATCCCAGTCCGAATTTAGTTATATCAGAAATCGTCAGACCTCTGTTTTTTAGGTAATTAAGAGCATTTATACCTTTTTGTGATTTTAAATTATTATAAAAAAACAGTGCCGCCTCACGGTTTATATTTAACAGCAGATTTTTATAATCTCTTTTTCTTCTATATTCATCCTCTATAAAACCATTATCCGGTGATATACCTGCCCTCTGTGCAAGCAGTGTAAATGCCTCCGTAAATGTATAATTTTCATATTGCATTACAAATGATATCGCATTTCCGCCTTTACCGCAGCCAAAACAGTGAAATATCTGTTTTGAAGGCGATACTGAAAAAGACGGTGTTTTTTCAGTATGAAAAGGACACAAGCCCTTATAGTCGGCACCACGTTTTTGTATCTTTATATATGAGGATATGACATCCACTATATCAGTTCTTGCAAGAACTTCTTCAACAATATCCTGTGAATACTTCAATATAAAACCATGTCTCCTTTCATAAATTATTATATCCTTAATTTAAGTATAATAAGTTTTTACCCTTAGGTGTTTTTAAAAACTCTTATCAGTTGCATTATATAACCATGTAAAAATCCCGGCACTTTGCAGTATTTATATAAGTTTTCAGCTTTATTCATGCACAGCCGTCTAATGAAACGATATTAAAGCATCGGTTCCTTAGATTTTCCATGATTTCGGTACAAATATTGACTTAAATTTTTCTATTGAATACCTATCACTCATTCCTGCTATATAATCACATACTGTCCTTTCCTTAGACTGTTTAAACCCGTATATAAAATTCCGGTATTCAGCCGGAAGCGCATCAATATTATTCATATAATATCTGTAAAGTTCTCTTACCATATGCTTTGCTTTAACTTCTTCAGATTTTGCAACTTCATTGGTATATACATTTTTAAACATCCATGAACGAAGCCCCATCATAGCGTTCAGTATAGCCCCAGACATGCTTATCCTGTCAGTATCAAAACTGTTTTTTATAACGTCATGTACAAGAGTATCAAGCCGGCTGCGTACCGAATGTCCAAGTATATCCGTATATACAGCCGGTATTGAGTCTTCGGTAAATATCTTCGCTCTTATGCTATCATCAATATCATGATTTATATAAGCTATCTTATCCGCAAGCCTTACAACATGCCCTTCCAGAGTAGAAGGATTTGAAGATGTGCCATGATTTAAAATACCGTCTCTAACCTCTTTTGTAAGATTAAGTCCCCTGCCGGAATTTTCAATAAATTCAACAACCCTTACACTTTGTACATTATGTTTAAAGCCTTCACAACACATCTCATCAAGCACCGCCTCACCCGCATGCCCAAACGGTGTATGTCCAAGGTCATGTCCTAATGCTATCGCCTCAGTCAAATCCTCATTCAGCCTTAATGCCTTTGATATGGTTCTTGCTATCTGTGATACCTCAAGTGTATGTGTAAGTCTTGTCCTGTAATGATCTCCTTCAGGGGCAAGAAACACCTGTGTTTTATGTACAAGCCGCCTAAATGCCTTACTATGTATTATCCTGTCTCTATCTCTCTGATATACCGTCCTTATACTGCATTCATCTTCATATCTGTCTCTGCCTTTTGAATTCATGCTCAATGAGGCATATTTTGAAAATGTTTCCTTTTCAATTAATTCCGTTCTCTGCCTTATATTAAGTTCCACTGCTTTAACACCTCCTTTAACATACTTCCAACCCTATTATAATATATCCCTTATAAATTAGTAAAGTTCAGAATACCGTTTTTTTGATTAAATAAAAATTAAAAAATACAGTATTCTGAACTTTTATTGCAGATATATTAATTTACATCTTCTTTTATATTTTCTTTTCTTATTTCCTTAGTTCTTATTTCTTTTGAAATCTGCTCTATAAACTCAGTTAAAGGTTTTACTCCTTCATCACCTTCAAAGCGGCTTCTTACTGATACCGTTGAGTCAGCTTCTTCTTTTTCACCTACTACAAGCATATAAGGAATTCTGTCAAGTCTTGCCTCCCTTATCTTAAATCCTATCTTCTGTGAACGAAGGTCAAGTTCCGCATCTATACCGTTTTTTCTGAGCTCTTTTTTAACCTTGTCCGCATAATCATTAAATTTCTCCGATATAGGAAGAACTCTGACCTGCTCAGGGCAAAGCCATGTCGGAAATTTACCTGCATATTTTTCTATAAGCCATGCCAGTGTTCTTTCATAGCATCCAAGTGATGTTCTATGTATTATGTACGGACGGGCTTTGTTTCCATCCCTGTCTATATAATATAAATCAAATTTTTCAGCTATAGCACAATCAAGCTGTATAGTCATCATAGTATCTTCCTTGCCATAGATATTTTTAGCCTGTATGTCTATCTTCGGACCATAAAATGCAGCTTCACCGTCAGCCTCTTCAAACGGAAGTTCTTTATCAATAAGTATCTGTCTCAACGCATCCTGTGTACTTTCCCAATACTCCTCATCACCTAAATACTTTTCCTTATTTGCGGGATCCCATTTTGAAAGGCGATAGCTTACATCTTCATGCAGTCCAAGTGTATCAAGTACATATATAACAAGGTTTAAACAGCCCTGGAGCTCCTTTTGTGCCTGATCAGGGCTTATTACAAGATGTGCCTCTGTTATTGTAAACTGGCGAACTCTTGTAAGTCCATGCATCTCACCTGAATCTTCTTTTCTAAACAGCGTTGAGGTTTCAGCCATTCTATACGGAAGATCTCTATAGGATTTTTGAGAATTTTTATATGCATAATACTGAAATGGACATGTCATAGGACGCAGTGCAAACACTTCCTTGTCATTTTCTTCATCTCCAAGTATAAACATGCCGTCCTTATAATGATCCCAATGCCCTGATATTTTGTAAAGGTCTGACTTTGCAAGCAGTGGAGTTTTAGTTCTTACATAACCCAGCTCATTATCTTCGACATCCTCTATCCATCTTTGAAGTCTGTTTAATATCTTGGTACCCTTAGGAAGTATTATAGGCAGACCCTGACCTATAACATCTACTGTTGTAAATAATTCCATTTCCCTGCCAAGTTTATTATGATCCCTCTTTTTTATATCTTCAAGATGTGCAAGATAGGCATCAAGTTCTTCTTTTTTATTAAAGGCGGTTCCATATATTCTTTGAAGCTGTGCCTTATTTGAATCCCCTCTCCAATATGCCATAGATGATGAGATCAGTTTAAATGCCTTAATTGATTTTGTACTTACAATATGTGGACCCGCACACAGATCTACAAAATCTCCCATTCTATAAAATGAAATCTCTGAATCCTGAGGAAGATCCTCTATAAGCTCAACCTTGTAAGGTTCTTCCATTTTTTTCACAAATTCTATAGCTTCCTGTCTTGGAAGTATAAATTTTTCAAGCTTTGCACCCTCTTTTATAATTTTCTTCATCTCAGCTTCAAGCCTGTCAAGATCCTCTCTTGAAAAAGGTGCATGATCTATGTCATAATAAAATCCATTTTCAATACTCGGACCTATCGCAAGCTTTGCGTCGGGAAATACCCTTTTTACGGCTTCAGCAAGCACATGTGAACATGTATGTCTTATAGTTGAAAGTCCTTCCGGATCATTCGGTGTAACTATCTCAAGTGTACAGTCCTTATCTATAATTGTCCTGAGATCGCACATTTTTCCGTCTACAATCCCTCCGCAGCATACTCTTCCAAGCCCTTCACTTATATCATAGGCTATATCAATTATACTAAGTGATTTGTCGTATTCTTTTATACTTTTGTCTTTTAATGTAATTTTCATATTGTTTTTTGTATGATAATTTCAGGAAATTAATTATCATACTTTCCTCCTTTTAAATTATTTTATATAAAAAAAGCCCTGAACAGACAAAAAACCTGTCTGTTCAGGGACGATATATCACCGCGGTTCCACCCTGTTTGTAAGACAACACTCAGCACAGGACCTACCTGCTGTCTTGTTTTACCACTTACTAAGACTATAACGCAGTCAACGTGCTTTATTAGAGCCACTCGGAGGCGGTCTTCATACAGTTTGATACAGAACCTTCCCAGCACACGGCTCTTCTCTGGATTATCTTGCTGAATTACTTTCCTCTTCAAAGTTTTATCGTATTATAAATAAAATACATAACAACTCTGCACAGTCTATAAATATAAATGCAGAAAAACTGTTATAAGTGCAGAAAGAGGGACTTGAACCCTCACGGTATTGCTACCACACGGACCTGAACCGTGCGCGTCTGCCAATTCCGCCATTTCTGCATACATTGATATCGGTGATATCTAAATGCCTTGACCGGTCTAGTATACTTCAAGTTAAATGCCGTGTCAATTGTTTTATTTTCCGCAATACAATATTAAAAAACAAGCTATAAAAAATCGTTATTAAGTATAATAAAAAATCGCCATTTAAATATTTACAATGGCGATTTTAATTATATCATTTTCTTCCCGGATACAACTCCAATGCTTTTTTAAGTACCGACATCGCCTTTGTAAGTTCGTCAGTATTTAGAATATAGGCAATGCGTACTCCGTTAATACCCATACCCTCAGTTGAATAGAATCCTTCAAGCGGTGCCATCATAATAGTTTCATTATTATACTCAAATTTTTCAAGACACCAGATTATAAATTTTTCGGCATCATCAACAGGAAGTTTAGCAGATACATAAAATGCTCCCTTGGGTTCTCTGCATATCACTCCATCCATTTTTTGCAAAGCATTATATACTATATCCCTTCTTTTCTGATATTCAGCATTAACCTCTCTAAAATAAGAATCCGAAGTTTTATAAAGCTCTACCGCACCAAGCTGTTCAATAGTAGGAACGCATAATCTGCCTTGACACAGTTTCATAATTTCATTTATCAGTTCTTTATTTTTTGAAGCTATTGAACCTATACGGGCACCACATGCACTATATCTTTTTGATATACTATCAATTATTACTACTCTCTGCTGTGCCTCTTTAAAACTTCCCATAGATTTAAATTCAAGTCCGTCGTAGACAAATTCCCGGTATACCTCGTCCGAAATTATAAATAAATCATGCTCAGTACAGATTTCAACCAACATTTTAAGCTCTCCGGGAGTATATACAACTCCTGTCGGGTTTGACGGGTTTGATATTATCAGAGCCTTTGTATTTGATTTTATTTTTTTTACCAATTCACTTTTAGGCGGAAGATGAAATCCTTCTTCTGCTTTTGTTTCAACTCCTTCTATACTTACATCAACTGCCGAAGCAAATCCGTTGTAATTTGCATAAAAAGGCTCGGGAGCAATTATTGTATCCCCTGCATCACAGACTGCAATAATTGTAAATAAAATCGCTTCACTTCCACCATTTGTAATTAGAATCTCATCAGGTTCAAAATCCATATTATAATTTTTATAATAATTGCAGATAGCATTTATTAAATCAGGGTTTCCCTGAGACTGATCATAAGCCAAAATTTCCTTATCAAAATCCTCAAACACTTTAAAAAAAGACGGCGGAGTTTTAATATCCGGCTGTCCTATATTAAGCGGGTATATTTTTTTCCCTTCATTTAACGCCTTAATGGCAAAGGGCATAAGCCTCCTTATTGGTGAAGCCTTAGTGGCAGTAATTCGATTTGAAAATTTCATAAAATACTTTCCTCCAGATATTTATAATTTTATAAGCTCAGAAATTACGACAGAAGCTATTATAAGTCCTGCCACAGGCGGTACATATGCCAATGAGCCCGGTATACTTCTTTTTGAGCTTATGTCTGATACTTCCTCATTACAAGATACATAATAATATTCTTTAGGCTGTTCATCTGAAAATACAGTTTTAAGCTTTTTAATCCCTCTTTTTTTAAGCTCACGCCTCATAACTCTTGCCAGAGGACATACCGAAGTTTCATATATATCTGCTGTTTTAAACCTCAAAGGATCAAATTTATTGCCCGTTCCCATACTGCTTATGACAGGTACACCTGCCCTATCGGCAGCAAGTACAATAGCTATTTTGGCAGCTACAGTATCAACTGCATCGACTACATAATTATAATCTTTAAAATTGAAACCGTCTTGATTTTCAGGAAGAAAAAAGCACCTGTGTTCAACTACATGACATTCAGGATTTATATCCTTTATCCTCTCTTTCATCACCTCAGTTTTATATCTGCCTATAGTTGAATGCAGTGCTATAATCTGTCTGTTTATATTACTTGCACTTATTATATCATTATCGATTATATCAATGGAGCCTACTGCACTCCTTGCAAGTGCTTCGGCTACATAGCCTCCTACTCCTCCTATACCAAATACCGCAACTCTTGCAGCTTTTAATTTTTCAATATTTTCACTGCCTAAAAGCAGCCGTGTCCTGCTTAAATCCATATATTAATTATATCTCTTTCCGGATGATACTTATCTTTTTAAACTATACATTTTAAAAATAAACTTTTCTCTATAAATTAAGCTGAGGACAAGACATTATCTCATCCTCAGACAAACTGTAATTTTATCTAATTTTCTCCCAATCCTGACTTAATGGCATCAGAGACAGCTTTCATGGCTTGAGCTTCATCTTCACCGTTACAGATAAGGGTTATTTCGCTGCCCGTTTTAATACCTGCACTCATTACATTCAGCACACTTTTTGCAACCACTTTTTTACCCTCAAATTCAATAGTAATATCACATTTAAACTTCATGGCTGTCTGAGACAGCACACCTGCAGGTCTTAAATGCAACCCTGACGGATTTGTAATTGTAAGCTTTTCACTTAACATAAAAATAGCCCTCCTGAAATTAAAATTAGAATTTAAATACTAAAAAACATAACTAACCGGCTTTAAATTAATTATATCGTCATAAACAACTGTCTACATTAACCTCCGGCAGTTATCATTATAGATTAATTTAATATTACAGTCAATTTATTTTTATATGCTAAATCAATCTCTATAATACCAAATCAATCAGTATAACAGAGTATGTTTTTTCTTTCTTTTCTTTATTTTTAACTATAAATTTACTCTAAACACGGCAAAAAATGCTTTTGTAAATGTCTTGTATATATTAAATAGATGTTTCGGTTTTTCTTTTTGAAAATGAACAACCGCAGTAATCCTGCCTGTAAAGACCGTATTTCTGTGAAAGTTCAACTGAACGTTTGTATCCGTTTTTCTTTTTAAAGTCGGACGGCAGATATGATATGCCTACTCTTTCTCCTACCGCCTCGCCTATCTCACAAAGCTTTGCCGCATCTTTTACAGGACTTATTGTAAGTGTAGTGGCAAAATAGTCAAAGCCCCCTTCCTTTGCTGCCAGTGCACATTTATTCAGTCTCATCTCATAGCACATAAAACAGCGCTGCTTTCCCTCTGCATCTTTTTCATGTCCTCTTACAAGCCTGTGGAAATTTTCAGGCTCATATTCACCTTCAATAAAACTCACCTGATTTTTAAAATTCATCTCAGATATAAGTCTTTTCTCTTCCTCAACTCTTTTCATATATTCCTGTCTATTATCTATGTTGGGATTGTAAAAATAAATAGTTATTAAAAAATATTCACTTAAATATTCCATGCAGTAGGAAGAACACGGTGCACAGCATGCATGAAGGAGCAGCTTTGGAGTAACCCCCGCAGCTGCCGACTTTTCTATAATTTTCTCAAGTTCTTTTTGTAAATTTCTTTTATTCATAACATAAAATTTTTATAAGAAATCTCTTATCTTTTTGGAACGTATAGGATTTCTCAATTTTCTAAGTGCTTTTGCCTCTATCTGCCTTATACGCTCTCTTGTAACCTTAAATTCCCTGCCTACTTCTTCAAGCGTCCTCGGATGCCCGTCCTCAAGACCGAATCTAAGCACTATTACCTGACGTTCCCTCTCCTTAAGGTCTGCCAGCAGAGTTTCTATATGTTCTCTTAACATAACCGATTCAACATTTCCTTCAGGTGAAACAACATTTGAATCTGCAACAAAATCACCGAGATTTGAGTCATCCTCTTCTCCTATCGGTGTTTCAAGTGAAGCCGGTTCTCTGGCTATCTGCATTATTTCCATAACCTTTTCATCTGTCATATCAAGTGCCTTTGCAAGCTCTGATACACTTGGCTCGTAGCCCAACTGTAATGTAAGCTTTCTTTGCATCTTGCTCATCTTATTTATGGTTTCAACCATATGTACAGGCACTCTTATTGTCCTTGCCTGATCGGCAAGTGCTCTCGTAACCGACTGGCGTATCCACCATGTTGCATAAGTGCTGAGTTTAAATCCCTTTGTATAATCAAATTTTTCAACACCCTTTATAAGGCCCAGATTTCCCTCCTGTACAAGATCAAGAAAACTCATACCTCTGCCTGTATATCTTTTTGCTATACTTACTACAAGTCTTAAATTGGCTTCTATAAGCTTTTGTTTGGCATATTCATCTCCTGCCTGTTTCCTTTTTGCAAGCTCTATCTCCTCATCAGTCGATAAAAGCGACACTGTACCTATCTCTTTAAGGTACATTCTTACAGGATCTTCGGTTCCTACACCTTCCAGTATCTCTATTGCACTTAAATCTATATCTTCCTCATCTATATCCTTTTCAAAATCATCCATTTCATCATCAAGTATAAGACCATCCTCATCGGTTATAGTATCTATCTTACTTAAATCTGAAGGTGCCTCCTCAGGCTCCGGGAGATTTTCCATGACTTCAACCCCCTTTGCATCCAGATATGCATAAATCTGTTCTATCATTTCAGTTGTAAGTTCATGTCCTTCAAAAAAATCATTAATTTCTCCAAAATCAAGTTTCATATCATTTGTAAACGCTTTTTCCAGAAGACCTTCTATCTTCTGCATAAATTCTTCCGCTGTAAAATAACTTCTACTTTCGTCAAAGTCTACTGTAAAATCATGTTTTGTATCATTAAACTGATATGATTCCTTAATATTATCATCTGTTATTTCCTCAATACCAGTTTTTTTGGGTTTTTTACTCACTATTCTACTTCCCTTCTTTTAATACCTGCAATATATCATATAATCCGCTTTATCAGTTTATAACGGTTACATTATCCAGTAAATCTGTATTTACCACCGGATTGTCAATACAAACAAACACCTTGAGTTTTTTATTTTCTGTTAGCAAAGATACATCACTTACATATCCTCCGGTGATATTTAAATATTCAAGTTCAGGCATTCCCGAAACAAAATCTATATTTTTTAAATCTCCGTTCTTTACTGTAAGGCTTTTTAAAGCACTCAGCTTCTTAAGAGAATCTGCCATAATCCCCAATCCTACATTCCTCTCTTCTTTTGTATCTATCTTATTTGCCGGGCTTATGTACAGATACTCAAGATGATTATTTTGTACAAGGTCATCAGGATTACAATATATCTCAATATTTTTTAATACAAGCTTTTTAATAGACTGTAAGTTAATTAAATCTGAAAGGTCTGTTTGTTCAGAATCAGATGTATAGCAGTCAATATCATATAATTCAATCGTCTCAAGATTTTGACAAGCTGACAGTGCAGGAGTATTTTTTAATTCTCCACTAGTAGATTCTCCTGTTATTTTAAAATACTTAAGGTTTTTCATCGTTCCTAAAAGTGCCAGATCAATTTCATATACTCCATTAAAATCATTTATATGTAAAGTATCTATCGTCTGAGAAGCACTGACTGCAGCAAGCAAGTTGGCATTAATTTCTACATTATGTAAATTTTTAAGCGCAGAAAAATCCGGTTTCTCACTGTCCTCTATATTGCCTGTTTTAAGATTCAGACTTTCAAGACTTCTTAATGATGAAATCACAGCATAATTATCAACCTTTTTATTTCCAACCAGTTTAAGGTCTTTAAGTCCTGTCATCTCTGATAATATATTTATATCAATAATATCAGAATCTTCAATTGAAAATCTTTCAAGATTTTTCATATTCCTTATAAAATCAATACTTTTAAGTCCTTTGGCTTTCACCAGTTCAAGACTTTTTAATTCTGTAAGTCCATAAACCACTGAATAATCCGTATATACATCACTGCCTGCAATTCTAAGTTCTTCAAGTGAAGGAATCGCTGATAGATATGAATTATCCGCAGTCATATATGTTTCAAGTCTTTTAAGCTTTTTAAATGAAGTAAGGGCACCTAAGTCCGCTATTTCATTTGTTGGAGACAAAGACAGCTCTTCAAGATTCGGAAATGCAGAAACCAGATCGGAATAATTATAATTATTCCTGATTAATGTATTATTAATCCTCAGGGTTTTGATTGTATCAGAGCTTCCAAATAAATTAATAAGCTGCCCTAGGCTCATATAAGCATCAGCCTTAAAACTTGTAAGCTTTGTAAGGTTTTCAAGTCCGCCTTCGTCAGCACTGCTTCCAAAATCTCTTTTAAGAAAAGTGGTATTATTAAAGTCTATGCTTTCAAGATTAGGAAAGCACTGCATATCATAGATATCAATGCCGGCATCTTTAAGGTCTTCACTGCTTAAATCAATAATTCCGGTTGTGTTGTCTGTAAGCTCATAAGCTATGCTTTTAATACTTGATGAAAATGTATCTTCATCATTATCCAGTATTGCAAATGATTTCAGTTTTCCATAATCTTCATTTGTCAGCTTATCAAGAGGCTTGTTAAAAAGAAGCATGCAAAAAGCTGCCATAACCTTGGAGCTTACAGTTTTTCTATATCCGGTATTTGTACCACGTGTACCATGCGTACCCTGTACGCCTTTTTTCATATTTTCCTTTTTTATTGCACCTATTCTAAATAATACTGCAGGTATTGTAATTAACACAATAATCAGTACAAGCATCCTTTTTACAGGTGAGGGCTTTTTAGTGTTGTTGTTATTATTATAACCATGCCCGTAATCATATGCGGATGGTGAATTGTAATTATTAATTGTAGTATTTACAATTATATTCTCTCCACTTTTCTCTGCATAAAAGCTTGCCCCGCAATGACTGCATTTGGTCTGCCCTTCTTTATTCACATGTATAACCGCCCCACAATTAGGACATTCCATTTTAATGAGTTCCATACATAATATAATATAAGCTTTTAATCCATCATTTCAGTGTAAATGAAATATTACTAAAGCTTATGTCCCTTTCAATTTTGTATATCATATACATATTTAATATAAAGCATTTTTTTATTTTTATCAACGTGTGTACAATTAATTTGCCGTTTTTATATAGCAGTTATTTATTTACTTTTCATTTATTTTTACATCAGTAAGAAAGTTAAGACCTGATATATCAGGAATAACTGCACTATCTTCAGAGTTTATATAAAGCTTTTTTAATGATTTAAGACTTGTAACGGCGGTATAGTCTTGTATTTTTTGGTTGTTGTAAAGCTCAAGTGCAGTAAGTGAAAGTTTATTTGAAAGCGGTGATAAATCTTCAATCTCACTTCCTTCAATACTCAGATTTTTAATCTTAGTCATACTGCTTAAAAAATTTAAATTATCTAAGTTTGATGCCTCTTTAAGTGTCAAACTTTCAATATTAGGCATATTATTAAGCACTGAATAATCTGTTATCATACCGCACTTTGTAAGCTCAAGTTCTGTAATATAGCTTTTTTCTCTTAAAAAGGATATATCTTCAAGTCCTGAACCGGTATATTTTTTTTCCTGGCTGCTTTTTTTGTTGTCTGTATAATATTTGTCAAGTTTATTTGTAATTGCAGTTTCCCGCCGGTCTGCCGAATATTTTAATTTTCCTCCTGATACAGGCTGTATCATCATATATATAACAAAGAATAACAATATTGTGCATCCTGTAATTACCGCCCCGACTATTTTCATAGCTTTATTTTTTGCCTCTGCTGTATTGTATGAAGAAGTAGCCGTATTAAAATTATTTATGGTAGTATTCATGGTTATAGGTGCTTTATCCGCCTCGGCATAAAAAGTACTGCCGCAAAATTTGCACTTAACCAGCCCTTCTTCATGCACCTCAAGCTCTGCCCCGCATTGCGGGCATTTTAAATTTATAATCTTCATAAATATGGACCTTTCATTTTTATAGTACATTTTTATAGTACATTTTTATAGTACATTTTTATATTGCTAATTAACAGAATATAAGTTTAAAATTTAATAAAGATTTTTGATGCTTATATACTTACAAAATTTGCAGCCGGCAGTTATTTAAATAAACCTTCTGTAACTTTATTATATTATACATATCCATAAATTCCCCTTACACTTACATCCCCGCTTACTATACATACTCTTTCATTATTGTTTTTTAATACAATAAGACAACCTTCATCATTAATTCCCTCAGAAAGCGCTTCAAATTCACCCTTTTTTTCTGAAATTCTTACGGTTTTCCCGATATTCACAAGCAGAGACTTATATTTTTCTTTTATAGGTTGCAAATTTCCACTTTTAAAAACTGCATCTGAATATTTTAAAAATTTATTTGTTATATCACATATCAGTTTTTTGCGTGAATATTTCTTTTTTGTTATATTAAATAATGAAACCGCATACTCAAGATTTCCGTCTTTAAACGTATCATTATTTACATTAATACCTATACCGCATACAACATATCTGACCCCATCCATATCGGCAGCCATTTCGGTAAGTATGCCTCCAAGTTTTTTACCTTCAAAAACTATATCATTTGGCCATTTTATAAGAGCATTTACACCTGAACATTCTCTTATTGCTTCTGCTGCGGCAAGTGCTGCCGCAAGTGTTATTACAGGCAGCTTATCAGTACAAATTTCAGGGTGTAACACAATACTTAAGTATATACCCTGACCATGAGGAGATACCCATGTATTTCCATGCCTGCCGTAGCCCTTTGTCTGTGAGGCACTTATACAAACAATAGTTTTAATACCGCTTTCTTCAGCAAGCTTCTTTGCCCATGTATTTGTTGAATCAATCTCATCAGTATAAAATATTTTCAAACTTTTAAATTCAGATTTTTGAATGTATTTCTCACCTTCATGTTCAAAATCATTCTGTTTATAAAGTCCTGCCTTTATAAACTCATGTTCAAGTTCCGCCTTATTTAACATGTCAGATTGACATACTGTATTTTCAATAATTCTATACCCTTTCTTAGTTGATGATTCTATATTATAGCCTTCATCTTTAAGTTTTTTAACCATTCTGCATACTGTAGTTCGACTTACTCCAAGCTTTGAACATATAGCGGCACCGGATATATAATTACCTTTGGTAAATTCAATTTTATCACTTTCAGATACATCAAAATCACAATCCTGTGCCTTATATTGTCCGACTTCTAATTTGTTGCAGCACGAAGTACCCGGTGCTTTTCCGATATATTTATTATTTTGTTTCTCAGAAGAACTTCGGTTATTAATCAATATCTTTAAGATTTCATCTTTTAGCATATGCCACCTTATTTATAATTTTAAATATGTTTAACTACATAGTTATAAGCTCAACTACCGCAATGCCTGTATAAAAAATTCCAAGTACGAAATAAACAAAACTTAAAATTTTCTTTTTAATCCCCTGTGCCTCTCTATACTTCCTGAACCACAACATAAAATGCATTACACCTGCAAGTGAAAATATTGCCGGAAAAAACAGCAGATGTTCTTCAGGCGATAAAAATGCAATTACAGATAGTATAACTATAAGCACTCCTGCAACTATATGGAGTATATCCATAATAAAATCAATATCTTTTGATTTATTCTTTTTTTTAAAATCTATCATACCGCTCTCCGCTGTCTTGTGATTTCAAACATAAGTATTGAAGCAGCTATTGCCGCATTAAGTGATTCAACACTGCCCGTCATAGGAATCTTTATAAGACTGTCAGCTTCCTTCAATATATCATCACTTATTCCTCCTGACTCATTGCCTATAATAAGTGCGGCTGCATTTATAAGGTCAGCTCTGTCATAATTAATTCCTTCATCCTTCTCGGCAGCATATATCTTTATATTTTCTTTTTTTATATCCTTAACTGTCAAAAGGAGATCATCTGTATATATAAAAGGTACTCTAAATAATGAACCCATTGTTGATCTGGTTACTTTGGGGCTGTAAATATCAGCAGTTCCACGCCCCATAATTACACCGTCAATACCTGCCGCTTCTCCAGCTCTAATTATAGTCCCAAGATTTCCGGGATCCTGTATTGTATCCAATACTAAAAGCTTTAAAGCACCGTCAATATTCGCACTTGCATATTGCCTTTTAAGTATTCCCTCAAGAGTATATTCCTGTTTTGATGCAACCGCAAGAATCCCTTGCGGAGTGCTGGTTTCAGATGTACTTTCAAAAACATGCTGCTTTAATACTTCAAAACCATGTCTGTCAAGCTTTGCTTTAAGCTCATCATCCGACTTTGCGGCATTTTTCACTGCCCTATGCTTTTTATCACAAGCTGATAAAACCGAAGATACATTGCTCTTTTTAACTTCAGATGAATAATAAAGCCTGTCATACAATTTTTCACTTATATAAATCTTTTTTATATATTTATCAGGCAGTTCCTTAAACATCTTTATTCCTTCAACTACATAGCAGCCTTCCGACTTCCTGTATGAAGACTTTTTAATAAGAGCCGTAATTTCTTTTATATTTTTATTTGATGTTGAAGTAATCATATATTATCCCTAATGTTGTGTATATAAATTATAATTTTTTATATTTTAATATGCAGTCTTAAAGCAGCGAACTGCAATAATCCTACTTCAGTGATATTTTTTCAAGTTCACTAATCCATGCATTATATGAAGCATCGGAGGGCATCATAAGACTGCCCCTGGGTGAAATCCCTACACTCCCCGTTTTAGGTCCGTCAGGAAGACAGGATCTTTTAAACTGTTGCGTAAAAAATCTCTTGTAAAATACCTTAAGCCATTTTAATATTTCTTCTTTTTCAAATTTTTTATCAAATGCATTAACAGCAAGATAATATATCTTCAGTGGAGTAAATCCAAATCTTAATATGTTATAAATAAAAAAGTCATGCAGTTCATAGGGACCTACAAGATCTTCCGTTTTCTGACTTATTACTCCCTCTTTTGCCGGAAGCAGTTCAGGGCTTATCGGAGTATCAAGTATATCAATAAGAATATCTTTTATCTCATCTGAAGCCTCATTTTCTGCGTAATATTTAATTATATATCTTATTAAGGTTTTTGGAACCGAAGCATTTACACCATACATTGACATATGATCACCGTTATAAGTTGCCCATCCAAGTACAAGCTCCGACAAATCTCCTGTGCCTACTACAAGTGAATTATCACGATTTGCTATGTCCATAAGTATCTGTGTTCTTTCCCTCGCCTGGGCATTTTCATAAACACTGCCATGATTATTTATGTCATATCTGATATCATCAAAATGCTGTATCATTGAATGTACTATGCTTATTTCTTCAAGTGAAGCTCCAAGTTTTTGTGTAAGTCTGCATGCATTCCGATAGGTTCTGTCAGTAGTTCCAAATCCGGGCATAGTAACTGCAAGTATATCTTTTTTGTCAAACTTTAACGCCTCAAAAGCCTTGATACATACAATTATTGCAAGTGTAGAGTCAAGACCTCCTGATATACCTAATACAATTTTTTTAATCCCTATATGCTTTACTCTTTTAATAAGACCGTATACCTGTATATTTAGAATATCTCTGCACCTTTTAATCCTTGTTTTATCATCATCTGGAATAAACGGCATAGGATCTATACTATTAAGTGTAGGCGTCTTTATATCATTTTCAGCCTGAGTATCTGCATCATATTTTATACATACAAAGCTGCCGTTATTATTTTCATTTAAAGTCATTGCAGAGTTTTGTAATGTATTTAGTTTTTTTATAAGCCGCCTTCTTTCTGCAGCTATACATTCAGTATCTATATACGCTCTTATAGGTTTATCTGTATATTTTTCTCCTACCGCCCTGATTTTTCCTCTCTCAACTATAAGATTTCTGCCTGAAAATACAAAATCCTGAGTAGATTCACCTAAACCGGCATTAGCAGTAATACAAGCATTTAAACATGAATACGTTCTTGCCTTATTCATAGTTTCCATATATTCATCAAACCCTGCCGATTCATTAACTGCCATACAGTTTGCTATTATATCAGCATGCAGACCGGTTTTTATAAAACTGTCAGGCAGGAAAATATTGTTACCAAAGATTACACCTATTTTAAATTCAGATATATAGAGAAATGGAGTATCCTCCGAAGCTTCTTGAAATTTATTTACAGCTGTAAAGAGTATATTTTCACCAATTATAATTTCGTTGCTGAAAAAATCATCTTTATACTTATCAATACAGCAACCTAAGTTAAACCTGCTGAAAAATCGCTGTTCACTTTCAGACAAATACGGCTTTGTAATTATAGCTAAAACTTTTCCGCTGCTAATGACGACTGCCGCATTATACACTGCCTCCCGACTTTCCCATGGCAAACCTAGAATTACAAGTGCTTTATTTCCCACGGTTGCAGCTGCTATTTTTTTGAGTTGTATTTTAACGCTATTTAACAGAGTTTTTTGCAGAAACAAATCTCCGCATGTAGCACCACTAAGTACAAGCTCAGGAAAAACAATGATTTGTGTTTTATGTCTGTATTCCTCGTTAATACACTCTATTATCCTGTCTGCATTAAACTGCGGATCTGCAACCCTTATATGGGGAGTTACTGCCGCAGTTTTAACAAAACCATAGCTCATAATACCAATACTTCCCTTCAAAAATAAATGCTCTAGCAAGATATATTATATCATTTTTTTATCAAATATTGAATTGCTGTTTTCTATATGTTCCTATCTTTATTTCTTGCATAAAAAAATATATACTGCTGTATTACTCCTGCATATCCTTTATATCTGTTAATAGGAAAGCTGCCATTGTAATATGTCTTTATCACCCTGTCAATCCATACATCTACAGGAAAAGCACCTATTCTGTGGTAAGCAAAAAGAACCACACAATTTGCGACTTTAATTCCTACACCTTTAAACCTCATAAGTGATTCAATAAGTTCTTTGTCATTTAATTTATCAAGTTTATCAAGAACAATTTTCCCGGAAGCTATAAGTGAAGCCGCCTCATAAATATATTCCGACCTGTAGCCAAGTGAACATGCATTAAGTTCATGCAAATTCGCACACGCAAGAGCCTCAGGTGTAGGAAATGCATATCTGCCGTCCGCAATTTGCTTACCAAACATACAACATAATTTTTCTATGCTTGTTTTAATTGCAGATATACTCTTTCTTTGTGAGATTATAAAAGATATAAGCATCTCCCATTTATCCTGATTTAATATATGTATACCATTGGAATAGGATACTGATTTATTTAAAAAAATATCATCTTTGGGAATGTCTTTTATAAATGCTGAATAATCCGTCTTTAAATCGAAATAGTTTTCCCAGTAATTCTTATACTCATATTCAGTACAGCTGATTTCATAATGAGAAAGACTTCCGGCATCATTTTCTATTTCTTTTATATATAGGAGTTTATCTGAAGCAATCAGCTCAAACTTGTCTTCACCTATACGATTAAATCTAAATATCTGCCCGCTGTCCGCAGTTTTATTCATATCAATCTTTTCAGCTTCAATCCTGAACATATATAAACCCTCTTTCTGTAAAATATATTCTACGTTCTTTCCATCAATAAGCCATAATAAGCAAAAAAGTCCTGAAATCATAAAATTTCAAGACTCACACCAGTGCCGTAGACCGGAATCGAACCGGTACGGGTATCACTACCCACGGGATTTTAAGTCCCGGGCGTCTGCCAGTTCCGCCACTACGGCATATAGCAATTGCCTAAGCAAAGCGACCCAGATCGGACTCGAACCGACGACCTCCGCCGTGACAGGGCGGCGCTCTAACCAACTGAGCCACTGGGCCAAAACTCCCTGAGTAGGACTCGAACCTACGACACTGCGGTTAACAGCCGCATGCTCTGCCGACTGAGCTATCAAGGAATAGCGAAATAAATTATGTAAATTAAAATTCATAGACTAAAATTTAGCCTATGATACAACCAAACCCGACTATTGAAATTTCTTCCAATAATCGGATTTAGATAAAGTGGAGCTTCAGGGACTCGAACCCGGGACCGATCGGTTATGAGCCGATTGCTCTGACCAACTGAGCTAAAGCTCCATATGCAGATAAAACTGCAATGACCCCAACGAGATTTGAACTCGTGTTACCGCCGTGAAAGGGCGATGTCTTAACCGCTTGACCATGGGGCCGCTATTCTTCTATAAACATCCCCGTACCCTCAAAACCGCATATCAGACAAAATCCACATGCTCCAGCCTCTGGTTAAACCCTCGACCTATTAGTAACGCCTGGCTTAGTACATTGCTGCACTTACACCTGCGTCCTATCAACCTCGTAGTCTTCAAGGGGTCTTAACGCTTACGCGCGGGAGGTCTCATCTTAGGGGGGGCTTCACGCTTAGATGCTTTCAGCGTTTATCCCTTCCCGACTTGGCTTCCCTGCCATGGGGTTGCTCCCCAACAGGCATACCAGCGGTCGGTCCGTCCCGGTCCTCTCGTACTAGGAACGGCTCCCCTCAAACTTCCTGCGCCCACGCCGGATAGGGACCGAACTGTCTCACGACGTTCTGAACCCAGCTCGCGTACCGCTTTAATGGGCGAACAGCCCAACCCTTGGGACCTGCTACAGCCCCGGGATGCGATGAGCCGACATCGAGGTGCCAAAC
>NZ_JH378837.1:0-72149 GCF_000235445.1 Johnsonella ignava ATCC 51276
TCTTGTGTTTTTTGCAAGATAAGAAGACTTCCTGTGCCTCAGGTAGTTGTAATAAGCGTTTGGATATATATCAAGGCGTCTGAGAAGCCAGCGGACTCCCAGTTCGTCCTTGTTTTCATCAATGAATCGATAAGCCTCTAATCGATTTCTTTTGCAAAGAATGCCGCTGCTTTTTTTAGGAATAGATTTTCCTTTCGTGCCTCTTCAAGCTCTGCTCGAAGTCGGCGATTTTCTTTCATAAGCTCCAATTCATTTTGGGCAGTTGGATTAGTTAAGGCTTGTTCCCGGCATTCTTTGCTAAATTTTCTACACCATATGGTAATGCTTGATTTGGCAACGCCATATTCAGCAGAAAGGCTTTGTAGTGTACGTCCTTCTTCCAAATGAAGGCGTACAAGTTTTTTCTTAAACTCCGGTTCGTAATGTTGTTGTGACATAATAATTTCTCCTATTTTATAATTATATTTATTAGTCACTCCTGTTACAACTATAGTTTACCACAACATATAATAAGAAAATAAAATCATATTATTGAATGCGTTATAAACGAAAGGTCTTGAAATACGAGAAATGTTTTTCAGAAGATAGACTTAATATGCGTTACCCTATAATTATGAATATGGGTAGGAGCAGTTTTTTTAAAAATGATTTGATACTGGAACTGGGACGGGTAAAAAAATCTAAAAACGAGCCTAAATATAACGGATTTCTCAAAACTCAACAAACGAAAAGCCTTTATTTTGAAAGGTTTTGGATGAAGTGAACAGCAGAAAAAGAAGAGATGGAGTAGAAATATGAGAATTTCAAGTTTTAATATAAATAAATTTCAAGGAGCATATAGTAATATAAATACCAAAGGAGGCTATTATAATCCACGAAATATAAATTTTAAAACTCATATTAACAGTATCGTGAATTCTCTTTTGAAAGATAAAGATGACATTATTTTTTTACAAGAGTTTTATGATAAAGATAATTTGAAATCTAGAGAGTTTTTTATAAATCATGGTTATGCTATTTATCATAATATCGAAGATAAATATGATAAGGAATTTAACAAATGTAAAAGCCATGTTGTTGCAATTACATTAAAAGAATCTCCATGGAAAATAATAAAGCCAAGTCCTGAAATAGAATTACAAAATAAATTTGTAGTAATGGAGTTAGAAGAAAAATCATTAAAAATTATTAGCTTTCATAGCACGGATGATAAGATAAGAGCGATAGTAGAGACAGAATTTAAAAACGTGGATAAGCAAATAATTTTAGGAGATTTTAATAATAAAGATTGGATAGAATATTTAAATTCTAAGAATTTTGAATATAGAGATTTGGTAACAAACGATATGATAACTTTTAAGCCTGCACAGACTGCAATAGATAGAATTTTTGTAACAAAAGAATATGACAGTAGTAAGATTGTATTTAATGGAGTTATTGAAACATATGCTTCTGATCATAACATACTAACTTTTTTATTGACTAAATAAATTTTACGGATAAAATTTATGGGAGTTTTTTGAGTTATGTATATTGAACAAAAATAATATGGCGATAGCGATAAAATTAGATTACTGAATTTGTTACAAGACAAAATGTTACAAGTATGTTATATCACAACAATATTAATTAAAATAAATTAGAAATTTGCAGAGGGACAAATGATAATAATCAGCATCAATACAGGGAATTTTGATTTTGTATCAATAGATAGTGCACTAGAATTTGTGGCTAAAGTGGCAAATGAAAAGGATGATATCTGGATCAGCGGAGAAGAAAAATATCCTTGCATGGCTGTTTGTATCAATGGGGAATATGCCGCTGTGAATTATTTCCAAAATGATACAGGAGAGATGTGGTTGTCTTATAGTGAGGATAATCATAAAGAAATCACTTTTAATGCCGGTGGTGAGGAATGGACACCCGATATCAATGCGGTTATTAAATTAAACGATATGTTTTCCTGCATTAGAGAATTTTTGCTTACTTATAAAAGACCTTCTTGTATTAAGTGGAAAAAGTTGTAAAAAGAAGAATTTGAAGTATTGGTAAAAAACAGTTTTGATAAAAAATAGCCAAAGAAAATCAAGAAACAGTAAAAGCGCATTCCGCAAATCAAAGAGAAAAGGTCTTTACCAAACCAGCAGAAAGCTGTTGCGACTTTTGGGAACTTATAAGATCTGCTGAGGTAATCAGTAGATAAAATTCAAGTTTTGTGGTAATATAGCCAAAGAAATCGAATTTACTTCTTTAATGAAGTAGTTGGCTATATAAATCTTGCTACATGCAAGGATTGTTTATACAATAATCCTGATGTAGAATGTAAGTCTGCACAGGAAATTATAACGCGTAGTAGGGGATATGCTCCTACAGTCAGTATATCCGGATTTTAGTAAAAAACTGCGAGAGTTCAGCGGACCATAGGGTAGATTTTATGGATATACTAATCATCCAATTTGCAGACATAGTTGACCGATTAAAAGATAGTTGAGAGGTGTTCTTAAATGATATTTATTTGTTATCCAAAATGTTCAACTTGCCAAAAGGCTAAAAAATGGCTTGATGAGCATAATATAGACTATACAGAGCGTCATATTGTGGATGCTAATCCAACTTATGATGAATTAAAGGTATGGTACTCGAAAAGTGAACTTCCGCTAAAAAAGTTCTTTAATACCAGTGGGTTACTGTATAAAGAAATGCAGCTTAAGGACAAGCTTCCTGCAATGAGCCAAGAGGAACAACTACAGCTACTTGCTACAAATGGCATGCTGGTAAAGCGACCATTGGTTGTAAATGGTGATACTGTGCTTGTCGGTTTTAAGGAATCGGAGTGGACTGAAAAATTGAAGTGATATGAAGTGGTATAATATATTAAACCTTTGTTAGAGATTAGTAAATTTAGAAAAGATACTACCTGATAGACATAACAATAAAAACCAGAGATAAAATCTGTTTCTGTTGCTGAAGAATTATTGGAGATAGCACTTGGAAATATAGAAAACAAGCGATAAAATAAGAAAACAAGATGTAAGTTGACAAAAAATAAACGAACAAAAAAGAAACTAACAAAACGGCAAAATGAGCCGTAAAGAAGCCTATTATTAAGCTCTCAGATATCGTCCAAGAAATTGATACATATAAATGATTTATAACCTTGAGAGTATAAGATGTAGGACTGAGTGTTTATACCAAGTATCAGTAATGACACCATACCATATAAATAAGAATAGAATACTCCATTACAGCTGTTTTATTACAATTCAAAATAACTTGGATATATTTTTACATATAGGATAGATGTCAGAAAGGATGATTATTGAATGAAAGTATTAGTTGTTGACATACAAAAAGGAATTACGAATGAGAGTTTATATAATTATCGGGAGTTTATGAATAATACATCAGCAATTGTTTCAAAGGCTCGTCAGAATGGTGTTGAAGTCATATATATTCAGCATGATGATGGACCGGGAACAGGTTTTTCGGTTGGTGATAATGACTTTGAAATCGCTGATTATATTGCACCATACCCTAGTGAGAAGATTTTTATTAAAAATAAGAATAGTTGCTTTTCAAATTCAGATTTTATAAATTATGTGAAAGATGAAGACATATTAATCATTATTGGTCTTCAGACGAATTTTTGTATAGATGCAACGGTGAGATCTGCTTTTGAAAGAGGTTATAGAGTTTTTGTTCCTAATAATGCTAATTCTACCTTTGATAATGATTATATGGATAGAGAAACAACCTATAGATACTATAATGAAATGATGTGGCAGGGTAGATATGCAGAGTGTATTTCTATTGAGGATACACTCAAATTAATAGAGCAGTAATTTATTGTTTTGTAGATATATAAATTCAGCTTGTAAGACACAAAATTATTGTTCTAAACAAATAATAAAAACTAGTAAAACTTTATTCTAAATATTTAAGATAAATGGTTAATTGTTAAAAAGTAATAATTTAAATTTGTGGAGTAAAATATGAGATTACTAAAAAATAGGATAAAGAATGAACTTACAAAATTATGGACAGGAGAGCTTGTTGCTGTTATATCATTTTGGGTATGTTTTTTTATTATAAAAGATAGGCTTTTAAATACAAAGATGTTGATTTCTATTTTATATCCATTAACTATATTGAGTTTGATTCTTATTCAAGGCTCAATATATTGGTTGATTTTGTTAAAGAGACTATCATCACCACAATTTGCCGGAACATATACAAGAAAGATATATAGTATACTTAAAATTATTGATCTTGTTTTACTGTGCTTTGGTGTTCCGATAATTATAGTTAATTATTTTAATGCTACTGTAATGATGTTTGCAATTTTCATTTTGGCATTTGCAGTAATTGAGTGGATAAACTATTACAAAGTACGATTGTCTTACAGTTATAATCCCTTAGTTTTATTGAGACGTATTAAAAACGGGCAACTCTCAAAGAGTAGATTAGCTAAAGAAATTCACAATCTGTGAGGGGGGAGAAGTATATAGTAGAAAGCGAGAGTTTGCGACAGCACTTTTTGCTGATTACGCTAAATATTCTGAATGATAAATGGGTGGTGTAAAGTAGAGAAGTATGATAATTTACACCACCTACCAAGTATAAATAAATTCAATATACTCCCATCCTCTAAAATTTGGCATATTCTCTGTTTTAGGTCATTATATTCAATCTATTTGATACCGGACGCTTTTTACAGTTACTACTTGTATGACACTAAAAAAGGCACTCAGATATATGATCCAAGTGCCTTTCTAGAGTTTTTTTAATTTTTAAAATAACTTTCCCACTGTGTGCTTCCAAGATACAATATATGAAGATATCCTATGGTTGAACCTGATGCTTTGTTGGTTTGGTTTGTAGATACTTTTGCAACTCCTCCTACATTGCGTACTTCATAGCGTTTCATTCCCAAATTATTTTCATCCGCTCCTTCATTCTGGTCATCCGAATCGCTTATATATACGGCTTTAAGCTTTCCGTTTAAATCATATTCAGCACCCCACAGAGTTACAATATGATTACTGTTTGTAAAAGCCTTGTGTGATAAGCCTATTAAACCTTCATTTCCAAGAGTTTCTTTAAGTATATCGCTTAAAGCCTCATAGTTTCCACCGTAAGTACGCTCTGTTAGTTTTCCCCCCTTAAATACATCATAGAAAAATCCGCCTCGATTATCAGGAGTCAAATCTTCTCTTTCCGGATTAGTACCACCGCCTGCCTTAGGGGTGTATCCGTTAATAAATAAATCCATCAACAGGTCGGAATAAAATCCTTTATCATTATGTCCGAATAATACCTTGAAAAGCTCAAATATACCGCTAGATTGCTGACTTTTAAAGGAGCTTTTCAAAACTGAAAGCTGCCTGTTTGCACGGGTTATATCTCCGTTTTTCGCTATATATCTGTCGACATATTCGCTGTTTTGCTCAAACCACCAATGTAACATATTTGATGCAACGGCTCCAAAACAAAGGTTTTTATCTACATCAACATTACCGCCGGCTTTTGTTTTATTTACATCAAACCAAGAATTACCCCAAACAAATGGTGCTTTATAATCAACATATGTATCTGAACCTGAATTGGTAACTTCCTTCTGAAAATCTCCATTTTCTCCCATGGTCGGAGCATTTATACCCTTTGCCCAAATTATAGTTCTGATTTCTCCGGACTCATTTGTATACTGCACCACATTATCATTCTTTGCAGTTGTCAATGAATTTTTTATCTTTTCAGCTTTATTTAGTTTATCCTGCTCCTGTTCTTCGGCAGTTTTATTGCTATTATCCTGTACATCTGTATTTTTGTTGTTTTGTTCCTGTGGTTTTTCCGCATTGGAAGATGTGGCAGGCTGTAGACTGTTTTTTTCCTTATTACCGTTTTTTTGATTTTCAGAACCTTGCCTACCCGGCTCAGCTGCCTCATTTTTATTATTTCCGGGCTGAACAATATTTTTGTTTCCCTTCGGCTGTGAATTTGAGTTGTTATTATCTTCCATTTGCGGTTTGTTTGAACTTTGAGTATCTGTATTGTCTGAAGTGGTACTGTTTTCTTTTGCGGTGTTATTTGTACCGATATTATTTTGCTCGGATTTATCCTTATTATCAAAAGTATTACCGACGGTATTATTTAGATTACCGTCGGTATTATTTAGATTACCGTATTCATTTTCTTGACTCGAACTTCCGGTAATTCCGTCTTTTTTGGAAGAATCACTTTGAGATAAAATGCTGTCATGTGAGGCTTGTGCTTGGACTGCTTCGCTTCTCCGACCTGAATCGCCGCCATTTGAACCGCCGCCTTTGCTTGAAACACCTCCTCGGCTTGAACCACCGCTGCCACTTGCACCGCCTCGACTTGAACCTCCTCCGCCTGACCCTCCGGATCTTCCGGTTGTATTTAATGATTTTTGCTTAAGATTATTGCCGGCTGTATTTGTACTTATCCCCTTGCCGGATTCATAATGCTCTACTCTATTTTCATCAATCCATCTGCCTGTAGTGCCAAGCTTGTATCCATCAACCGCAGTATTTGCATACATCCTTCCAAGCCTGGCTTTATCCACTCCTTCAAAATAATAGCAATATCCGTCTATCCACTGCCAGCCTGTCAAGAGCGCACCTTGATTGACATTTTTACTGCTGTCCAGGAAATACCAATTATTACCGGCATCCAAATACCAGCCTGTTTTTAAACTTCCGTCCTCATTGAAAAAATACCAGGTATTATTTATATGTTGCCAAGCTTTTAATGATTTAGCCTCTTTGTAATATTTCCAATGGTTATTTTCGAATTTCCATCCATCAATACCTGCGTGTGCATTAAATGAAAATAACATTGATATTGAAAGTCCTAAAAAGATCGGTTTTAATTTTTTGTTAAATTTTTGCATTATGTATTGTCCTTTCATTAACTCAAAAAATGTAACAGCTAAGTTATTTCTCTATATTCAGTATCAAAATACTGAACGAACCGTAGCATATATTACATGTTTTGATAGGTTTTGTCAAGTATTTTTCTATAAATAGTATAACCTAACTTAGGAGATGATCTTCTGAAATCTGCTCCCTTTTTACTCTAAGTTTATAAAAAATATCTAAACGTAAATCTTACTATATGTAATTAAAATAACAGGAGCAGATAGGATTTGATAAAGTGCTTGTAATATACATGTAGAAGAAATCAACAACAATCATAAAAATATATTATTAAAATTGCTTGACAAGAAAAGATAAGGGGTGTATTATTAAAATAAAAAACCGAACGGTCGGTTTTATTTAAGAGGTATTGCATTTATGTCAAAAGAATACAACTCACAAGCCACTATTGAAGCCATCTTATCGGTATCAGCAAAACTTTTTTTAGAAAAGGGATTTGATAAGACTAGTATGCAGGATATTGCCACAACTGCCGGTATATCAAAAGGGGCTATTTATCATCATTTTAAATCTAAAGATGAAATTATAAAATCTGTTATGGAAAAACAGACGAAAACTGTAAAGGATGCAATGGAGAATTTCCTGTCAGGCACACGCTCTTTAAGTGGTAAAGAACAATTACAACTAATTTTAGAAAAAAATCTTGAAAATCAAGAAGCTCATTATTTAGATGATGCAATGAGCATCCGCATGAAAAGTGCAGAATTTGTTTTATCCTATATGCAGGGTTGTGTAAATAAAGATTCCGGCTTTGTTTCTGAAATTATTAAGCGAGGAATTGCAGATGGTTCACTTATTACAGATTTTCCAGACGAATGTGCGGAGGTTTTTCTGCTGCTGCTGAATGTGTGGTGTGATCCTGCTGTTTTTGAGTGCGACGGTGAGAAGTTGTCATTGCGGTTAAGATTTTTGCAACATATGATGAAGGCTATAGGGATAGATGTGCTAAGTAATACGCTTATTGAAAAATCACTGGAGTTATTGCACAGATTATATGACAGAGAGGATAAAGCCGGTGAATAATACTTTAATAGTAGAAACAAAGAACCTTACAAAAACTTTTACTGGAAAAGAAGTAATTAAATGCTGTAATATGAGTGTGGAAAAAGGTATAATTTATGGATTTTTAGGGGCAAATGGAGCGGGGAAAACGACTATATTCAAGCTATTATCAGGACTGCTAAAACCGACTATGGGTAAAGTACAGGTTTTAGGAATGGACATCGTCTCAGAACATAGTAGTATTTTGTCAGAAATAGGCACTTTAATTGAAACGCCAATTTTTTATGAGCATTTATCAGCAACAGAAAATTTGAAAATACATCTTGCATACATGGGTAAGGAAGATGGAGATATAGCGGATATTCTATCAAAAGTCGGGTTAAATGATACCGGTGTTCAGCCTGTATCAACATTCTCATTGGGTATGCGTCAACGTTTAGCTATAGCAAGAGCAATTATTCATAAACCCAAATTGTTGGTTTTGGATGAACCTATTAACGGACTTGACCCTATGGGAATTAGAGAAATGCGAGATTTGTTTATAAAGCTTGTAAAAACACAAGGAATGACCTTGCTTATTTCCAGCCATATTTTAACAGAAATTGAACATATTGCCGATACCATAGGAGTAATTGTAAACGGAACAATAGTAAGAGAGGTTTCCATGGCAAAAGTAAAAGCTGAATATCCCTCCGGTCTTGAAGATTATTTCATGGATATAATGACAGGGAGGAAAGAAAATGAAGACACTTATTAGATTAGAATTGAAAAAAAACAAAATTAATACTTATATAATAGCCAGCCTTATTATTGCAATCACAATGTTGGGATTCCTATTTCTTTTTGCATACGCTCCTATGTTAGAGCCGAATGATAAAGACATGGCAATTTTTTCGGGATACAATAATCTGATTCCTTTATTTGGTGTTTTTAATATGGCGGTATTTTGTGTGATGTCAGCAGTTATGTATTCAAAGTTTGTTATTGAAGACTATTCGGGTAAACGTCCGATTTTGCTCTTTTCATATCCGGTGAGTCGTAAAAAAATTATTTTGTCAAAACTAAGCGTTGTATGTGTATTTACAATTATTTCAATGGTTATCAGTAACATTATTGTTTTTCTGACATTCGGAATAACTGAAAAATTTATACATCTTGTAGGCAGAGATTTTACATTTTCTATAATGTTGCAAGTTATTGAAAGCACTCTTGTTATGTCATTTATAGCTGCAAGTATCGGAGTTGTAGCTGTAGGAATTGGATTTATCAAAAAATCAGTACCAACTACTATTGTCTCATCCGTACTTATTGCCTCGCTAATGTGTAATATAGTAGTAAATGTAACATTAAGCAGGATAACAATGTATGTGGTTGCAGTAATAATGATACTTATAGGGATAATATTCTCAATATTTCTGATTAAAAAAGTAAATGCTATGGAGGTTGAATAATGGAACAGATAATAGAGAAAACAGTAGACAAATGGCTTGAAAGCATATCAACAGGGCTATATGTATATAGCATTGGTTTTGGTATTGTGCTTATAATTTCAGGAGTTATTTTATTGTTGAAAAAAAGGGGTTCAAAAGATAAAAAAGGCATTTTCTATGGTGGTTTAGTTTGTATTATAGTAGGGATTATTGCTATTGTAAGTGGATTTATGCAGATGTAGCAGTATAAGATTAAATATCTTTCATCCAGGCAATTTAGATATAAAAACTTTGTTGTGGCAGCAGGATCTTTATGTGTCTAAACCGAATATTGCGGTCTGATGGCGGTTTTGAAATAATCAAAGCCGCCGTTTTTATTGGTGAATCTGATTGAGTATATTTCTAAAAAAGTGAAAGTTCCTAATCCGATCGGCAGTGCTAAAGATACGGCCGGACACCGGGATTACCCGGTGTGAATCGGGATCTGAAGGAATATTTAAGAAAACCTCTGGTATGAGCGAGAGTGTAGTGATATAATTAAAGTTGTAACAGTTGGCTAATAATATATAGTAATTTTATAGGGAAAAGAGGAGTTATGATACTATAAAAAATTAAATTCTGGATTTAAAAAGAAAATTGTTCATCTTCGTTTGGAAGAGGGAAGTAACTAATTGAAAAATAAAATACTTTAAGCTATAAATTGAAGCTGGGAGGTATGCCCTGTGAAAGAGGAATGTTTAATTTGCAAAGCTCCTATTGAATATCTTGAGTCAGATATTATTATGGAGTGTGAGCTCTGCCATAAAAGGGAAAATAGTAAAACAAGATGCCTTAATGAACATTATGTATGCAATGATTGCCATACTCAGGGGCTTGACAGCATAATTGGATTATGTATGAGAGAACAGTCAAAAAATCCGGTTAAAATAATTGAAAAACTTATGTTAATGTCATTTTGCCATATGCATGGTCCGGAGCATCATGTTATGGTCGGCTCTGCACTGCTGACAGCATATAAGAATGCAGGTGGAGACATTGATCTGCACAGTACGTTGATTGAGATGATGAATCGTGGGAAAAATGTCCCGGGTGGTGTATGCGGATTCTGGGGAGCTTGCGGAGCCGGGCTCAGTTCGGGGATGTTTATCTCCATAATTTCAAAATCCACACCATTGGCTAATGAGCCGTTTTCTTTGTCCCATAAGATGACTGCCAAGTCATTGGAGCAGATCGGCGAGGTAGGAGGTCCACGCTGTTGTAAAAGAGATTCATTTCTGTCAATACAATCTGCGATAGATTTTGTTAAAGAACATTTCGGCGTTGAGATGGAAAATCCAAAAATTGTATGTAAATTTTATGCACAAAACAATCAGTGCATAAGAAAGCGGTGCCCGTTTTTTAAGGGGGAAGATTTGGATACCCTTATATAATGCCCAGGTATCTCACTGCTTTTAGGGGTAATGTTTCTGCGGTATTGATGAGTGTCGTATTTCCAATTTTTACTTGACCGGTTATCTAAAATGGATTATATATAAAGTTATAATTTGTAATAGTAGAATTAAAAAAGTATTACAGAAGATATGTTATTTAGTGGTTCCGCTCTTTTTGTATTACCTAATGGAGAGAGATGACTTATGAATGAGGAAAAGATAGAAAAAAAGAGGAAAAATGAAAGCCGGATAGTCGTTCAGATGATTGAACTTTATTGTCGTAAAAAACACACAGATTTATATAATATAATGGTATGTGATGACTGTAAAAGATTGATGGACTATGCTCGTTCAAGGATTGATAATTGTCCGTTTATGGAAAATAAGACATTTTGTGCCAACTGTAAAATTCATTGCTATTCCGCTGAAATGAGAAAGAAGATAAGGGAAGTGATGCGTTACAGCGGATCAAGAATGCTCCTATATCATCCGGTTATGTGTATCAGGCATGCAATAACAAGTTTCAAAAAAATTGAAAAAAATGTAGTTTTATAATAAAGTTTTAAAACACCTTATTGGTGAGAGGATTTTATTTATATGATAGATATTATTAAATTATATTTGCAGGTATGAAAATGAAAGAGTATAAAATAAGAGGGACAAATTATAAAATTCGTTACAACGATTTTTCAGGAGAACTGACACCTATTCTATTTATACATGGTTTAGGATGTGCAGGATCTTTTGACTATGTAGAAGTAGCATCTAAACTGGGGTTTACACACCGAATAATTTTAGTGGATTTATTGGGTGCAGGGTATAGTGATAAGCCTTTATCTTTCAAATACACGGTTACTTCGCATGCCGGATATTTAAAAGAATTTATTGATGACCTTGATTTAGATAAAATTATTATATTTGGACATAGTTTGGGTGGTCCTATAGCGATAGAATTAAGTAATTTGTTAAAAGATAGAATATATAAATTGATACTTAGTGAATCTAATTTAGATCCAAGTAGTCATGGAGCGGCAAGTTTTGAAATTGGACATTTAGATGAAAGCGATTTGGAAAACAGTTTTAAAATAAAGCTTATGGAGTATGAGAGGTCAGGTAATACAATGTGGGTGGCTACTTTAAAAAACTGGTTGCCGAAGGCTGCTTTTGAAGTTTCTATTAATGCCGTTAGTGGAGGAACACCATCATGGAGGGAGTTTTTGTACCAATTTGAATTTCCTAAATATTTTATTTTTGGAGAGAGATCATTACCGGATAAGGATTTTGAAATATTAAAAAAGCACAATATAAAAATTGAAGTTGTTCCGGACGCCGGACATTCAATGGCTTGGGAAAACCCTGATGGTCTGGCTCAGGCTATAAAAAATTGTCTATAAAATTTGAGGTACCTGGAGCGGATAGCCTATAAGACATTATTTTATTTGGTTGTTTATAAAGCTCCCTGAACGGAGTATAAACAAGTCAAGATTATAAAATAGAATCCAGATAAAGCGACAAGTTATAACCGCTGTCGTACTTTTCGATTAAGTTGTAATTGAATACACATTGCCAACTATATCGGCATATGAAGCAGTAAGTCTTGAAAAGGATTTACTGCTTTTTTTGCACGTGGTAGTGTAGGCTTATAATTTTGCAGCATAAAAAATTTTAAAAAAAGATGTAACCATTGATATTACATTTTGAGCATGATAATATAAAAAACAAGATAAAATCAAAAAGGTTACATCAAGCAATAAAAATTCCGGAGGAAATTATCATGACAAACAAAGAGAAAGCATTGGAGCTTATAGGAACATTTGCATCAGGAGATACAGTAAAAGCAAAGGAACTTTTTGCAGAGGATTATATTCAACACAATACAGCGATTTCAGATGGACTTTCAGGACTTGGAGCTGCTTTGGAAGCGATGGCAAAGCAAGGAATACAAATGGTATACAATAAAACACATTTTGTACTTGCTTATGGAGATTATGCACTTGCAGTCAGTGAAGGAACATTTGGCAAAGCTCCAACGTCATATTATGGCTTGTTTCGTGTTGAAAATGGAAAAATCGCTGAGCATTGGGACGTTATGGAAACGATAGCGGATGAAACAACTTGGCAAAACCAAAATGGGGAATTTTAATGTAACTCTTGAATTTACAACGAAATAGATGTAGAATGATAACAGGAGGATTAAACTATGTAAATATCAAGCAGATTTACTGTAGCTCTGCACATTTTGACCTGTGTGGAGATATTCAAAAATGAGTATAAAATTACAAGTGAATTTCTTGCAGGTAGTATAAATACGAATCCTGTTATCATTAGAAAAATTCTTACACAGCTTAGAAATGCAGGGCTGATTACAGTAGCAAGAGGTACAGGGGGAATAAAGCCAACAAGACCTCTAAGAGATATAACTTTTTACGATGTATATGAGGCTATAGATCCGGTGGAAAATGGAGACCTGTTTAATTTTCATGCCGGTCCTAACCCTCAGTGTCCGGTAGGACGAAATATTCACTCATTGTTGGATGATAAACTAAAGGCTATACAATTTGCAATGGAGAATGAAATGAGGAAATATAATATAGATGATCTAAGGAGTGGGATGCAGAAACTTTTGGAAAAATAAATATAATATTTAGAAATTAAAAAAATGCAGCACTTTTTTAGAGGGAAATAATGGAAACAAAGGACTATTTTAGGTATATAGTTGATGAAATTCATACTGTTATAGTTGCAACTGTGGATAGTGAAGGATTTCCGGTTAGCAGCTATTGATATGACGGATGTAGATGATAAGGGGGGTAATATTTATGACTCATGAGGAACAAAGATTATGGCTGATTAAACAGTTACAAAAAGATGATTCACAGTTAAGTGATTACAGAATACCAAAAGATGAACAAGGGCAAAAGGACCTGCTTCGTGGGCTTATGAATATATGGCTTCCAAAGGAACTTGATGAAGAGTTCTTAAAGATTCAGGATGAGTACCTGACAGAGGAAAACAGAAGAGTAGGTATTGTAGATATTGAAGATTTAGAGCCTCTCGGTTGTGATAACAGACTGTATTTATGGCAGGGAGACATGACTACCCTTCGTGTGGATGCAATTACCAATCCGGCTAACAGTGCTCTTTTAGGATGTTTTAGAATTCTTCATAATTGTGCGGATAATTGTATACATTCAAAAGCAGGGCTGGCACTTAGATATCGCTGTAATTCCATAATGCAGGCTCAGGGACATGAGGAAGCAACAGGACAGGCAAAAATTACTCCTGCTTATAATCTTCCCTGTAAATATGTGCTGCATACAGTAGGTCCTATTGTGCAGGGACCATTACAAAATAAGCACGAGGAACTGTTAGCATCCTGTTATCGTTCCTGTCTGGAACTTGCTGATGAGAATGGAGTTAAGAGCCTTGCTTTTTGCTGCATATCTACAGGAGTATTCATGTTTCCAAATGAAAGAGCTGCTGAGATAGCAGTAAGTACAGTTTGTAAATATTATGAGGAAACAGGAAGTCAGATAAAAGTTATCTTTAATGTCTATAAGGATGAGGACTTAGATATTTACAGCAGAATATTATTTGTTGGGGATACAGATAAAAACAATAAGAAATATAGGGAAAGTAAACTTTAGCCTAGTGAAATTATAAACTTAAAGGAGATGTGCAGCTATGATGCTACTTACACTTGACTCAACTTTTCAGGATATTAGGGATTTATTGGAAAATGGAGATGAGTATTTCAATCAAATAATTAGAAATGTATCAAAGCGTGATGATGAAAAAAAGAACTATAAATTTTATTTTTTCATGGCGCTTGCTTTAGGTGGTGTCGATGATAATAGTAGCTATCAAGAAAAATTTTTAAACCTAGTTGGAATCAAAAAAGATGAATGGTCTATAATGACCAGAGATTTTGTACAGATAGAAAAAGCTGCTTCCACCAAAAAAACAGGCTTAGATTCCAAGTATAATAAGAAGTTAACAAATTTAAATCCGAATATATCTCTAAGAATTCTTTATAACAAAGATACTATGGAATTGGAAGATAGCGAAGGAAATAATATATTCAGTAGTTCCGATAATTGGTGTTTTGAATCATATAGCAATGATGACGGTCCCATAAGAGCTAAGAAAGAGATAAATCAGGTTATTGAAGATTTAATTGATGAATGCAACATAAAAATTACTTCTCAGTATAAATTATTGTTAGCCAATAAACAGCTTATTATGCATGGTGCACCAGGTACTGGAAAGACTTTTTCTGCCATATACGAGCTTGCTGATAGGTTGTTGAACATTTCGTATAAAACCGAAGAAGAAAAAAAAGAAATTAAAAAAATCCAAGTGGATATGGTACAGTTCCATCCATCCTATGACTATACTGATTTTATAGATGGTATAAGACCTGATTTGTCAAGTAAGGGGCTAAAATATATGCTTAAAAATGGTTCGTTTAAGTCTTTCTGCCGCCGAGCCGGTGTTATAGAAAGAATATACGAAGCTGATAAGTCAGTTGATACAAAAACTATAGATGAATTCCTAGACGGAGAAGACGATTCAATTAGGAATTTCTGGAAAAATAAAATAAAAAAAGATGAACTAAAAAAAGAAATTGAATATGCAAATCAAAAAGTAAATAAAAAACAAGCTAAAAAAGTTGATACTATAACTTTTGACACAAGTAAACTTCCTAAATTCTTATTCATTATCGATGAAATAAACCGGGCAGAGATTTCAAAAGTTCTTGGAGAAACTATGTACTGCCTTGATCCTGATTACAGAGGACAGAAAGGTGCTATTTCAACACAATATTCTGCACTTGCGACCAAAGAAACATTATTTATAAGTGAGGATAATGATAAATTTTTTATTCCTTCAAATGTCTATATCATTGGGACTATGAATGATATAGACAGGAGTGTTGAGGTATTTGATTTTGCTTTAAGAAGACGTTTTGCATGGTATGAAGTAAAGGCAGAGGAAGTTAAAGATATTATATTAACATCAATGGAAATAGATAGAGTTTTTGCTTCTGATTATGAAGATTATAAAGAGAGAATAAAGGCACTTAATAAGTCAATTACGAATGATTTAAAACTAACTGAACATTACCATCTCGGTCCAGCGTACTTTGCTAAAATTAAATTTTACTTTTCTAAAGATAACCCGAATTATAAAGAAGCTAGAGAGAAAGTATGGAATAATCATCTTTCACAGATTTTAGACGAATATGTCAAGGGTAAGGGAAGGCATGTAGAAATCGAAAATATCAAAAATTCCTTTATATTGTAACAAGGAGTATGAACTATGAAAGATAAAGTGTTTATTACTCTTAAGGATAATCAACAACCTAACGATATATATTGTTTTGCCGGTGATAATGTAAATGATATATTATATGGTAAAATACCCGAAAAAGGCAGAAAATCTATAGAGGCTGTTAGCTCTGTGAATAGACTTTTGAAAGAACATAAAATAATTACGATACCTAAAAAAGATAGTTTTAAAAATGATACTATTATAGAAATAAGAAACAGCAACGTATATACTTATAACTGGGTTGGTGTTATCTCTACACCGATTCCGGATAAGAGTAACCACAGTTGCCGAATAGAAATAACATCACGCTTTGATGCTGTTAAAAAGCAGCACTTTCTTCTTTACTTATTAAGCAGTGTTTATGGGTTTAATATTTTTAACATAGATATTAATAGTGAGGAAGAAAGCGATTATATAATTATATTGATAATTCTATATCTAAATAAACTGATTGAAGCTTATAGGGACGGATTGTACAAAGAATATATCAGACGGGAATATAATGATTATAATTTTAAAGGAGTGATAGATGTAAATAGACACCTGAAGTTAAACACGCCTTTCATTGGTAAAACCGCTTATACAGTAAGAGAATATACATATGATAACGAAATATTATGCCTAATGCGACAGACCATAGATTATATTGTCTGTGAACATACACAAGTATGGGAGGGATATCTAAGTACAGAACCAATATTTAATGAGATAGTTGAAGTCATAGAAAATGCAACTCCATCATACAGGAAGAATATTAATTATGCAGATACTTTAAAGTGTAGAATAGAAATCTCTCATCCTATGTATCAGAACTATGAAGACGCACGAAAACTTGCACTTATGATATTAAATGAATCCGGTAAAAATATATTTGACAATTCTGAAGAGCTGTCATTTAGCCTGTTAATTGACATGGCTTGGCTTTGGGAGGAGTTTGTTGCGGAAAAACTTTTAAAAGAATACAATTATAATCATTTATTTACTGATGGTTCTAGAGGAAGCTTAAAGTGGGCAGATGAAAAACATTGGTATCCTGATTTTATTGAAAGAAAAAATGAATATAATAGACGAATTATCTTTGATGCAAAGTATAAATTTTGGGATTATCAAAAAAATGAAGATATTCACCAATTACTTTCATATTTATTCATAACAGGTGGAAATAAATGCGGAGTAATTTATCCTTTTAATGCTGAATATGAAGAATGGGAGAGTATAAATTTATATGCCTTTAATGGTTTCTATGGAGATACAAATCCAACAATGTATAAACTGCCACTATATATTCCTCAAAATAATAATATTGACTATTCAGAATATTGTAAAAGTATGAATAATTCAATAAAAAACTGGAAGAATAATTTTCGATGTTTTTAAAGACAAGGACAAGAAATATTATGAAGAATTACTATGATAAAAAAGATGGTTACAGAAAAACTATTCAGCAAGGCTTAATTGGAGCCGGGACTTTCGGCAGAAGTAAGTCTAAGGGACAAGGTACAAAAGAAGAACAAATTAAGATATTAAAAAATGAAATTCAAAATGCCGATGCTATTGTAGTAGGTGCAGGTGCAGGTTTATCAACCTCTGCCGGATTTAGCTACAGTGGAGAGCGGTTTGAAAAATATTTTTTTGATTTTGCAGAAAAATATGGAATGAAGGATATATATTCAGGAGGATTTTATCCGTTTCCCGATAATGAAACAAGATGGGCATGGTGGGCAAGACATATATACTTTAACAGATATATTGAACCGCCGGAACCGGTTTATAGAAAGCTGCTTTCTCTTTTAAAAGATAAGAATTATTTTGTAATCACAACAAATGTTGACCATCAATTTCAAAGAGCAGGTTTTGATAAAAGGAGACTATTTTACACTCAAGGAGATTATGGATTGTTTCAAAGCGTTAATCCAAAAATTCAAAAGACATATGATAATGAAGACTGGGTTATGAAAGCGATGGAAGTACAAGGCTTTATTAAAGATAGAAATGGAATATTTATTCTCCCTGATAATAGAGAAATATCTATGAAAATTCCAACAAGCCTTATTCCTAAATGCCCTGATGATAATTCAGATGTTACAATAAATCTCAGGGCTGATGATTCGTTTGTAGAAGACGAAGGATGGTATAAAGCTTCAGAGGAGTATTATAATTTTCTTAAAACAAATGAGAATATGCATATTTTATTTTTAGAACTTGGAGTTGGAGCAAATACGCCTGTAATTATAAAATATCCGTTTTGGCAGATGACAATGTCGAATGAAAACGCAGTATATGCGTGTATCAATTATGGAGAAGCATTTTGCCCGGGTGAAATTGAAGGAAGAAGTATTTGTATAGACGGGGATATTGGAAAAGCTATAAATGATATAATGAAATAACAGTTACCTGAAAGTCAGTAATGAAGATATGTATAAATTTATTAAAATAAAAGATATTTATCAAGGGGGGTACCGTGTATGCGGTATACTCTTAATCAATACAATTATTAAAACAGAAGCTATTTATCTATTTATCGGAACTTATATATATCATAAATATTTGATTTTAATAAATATAAATAAAATGTCTAAGCAATAAAAAAGTTATAGAGTTTGAGGAATATAATTTTTTATTAACTCAAAAACAAAAATATAATTAATATATATAATAAACAGGAGGAATTAAAAATGTTAGGAAATTTCAGTTACAAAAATGCAACAAAGTTATATTTTGGAGATGATTCTTTGAAGTATTTAAATGAAGAACTTAAGCAGTATGGAAAGAATGTCCAGCTTATTTATGGCGGCGGTTCAATAAAGAAAAATGGTATTTATGATTCTGTTGTAGAAATTCTTAAAGCGAATGGTAAGAATATCGTGGAAGATGGCGGAGTTATGCCGAATCCAACACTGGAAAAACTATATGAAGGTGCTAAAATTGCAAAGGAAAATCATGTGGATTTTATTCTTGCAGTAGGTGGAGGCTCGGTATGTGATTACGCAAAAGCGGTTGCTGTTTCAGCACATTGCGATGAAGATCCCTGGGATAAATACTATATCCGTTTTGAAGAACCAAGCTGTGAGATTATTCCGGTAGGATGCGTTCTTACAATGGCAGGAACAGGTTCGGAAATGAATGGAGGAGCGGTTATTACAAACCATAAAGCAAAACTGAAGGTTGGTCATGTATTCGGTGAGGAAGTAATGCCGAAGTTTTCTATCCTGAATCCGAAATTTACTATGTCTTTGCCAAAGAAACAGATGATAGCAGGAATATATGATATATTCAGTCATATTTGTGAGCAGTATTTTTCAGGAGAAGATGACAATACAAGCGATTATCTTGCAGAAGCATTAATGAAATCAGTGATTCATTCATCTCTTATAGCCATTGACAATTCTCAAGATTATGAAGCACGCTCTAATATTATGTGGTCTGCCACATGGGCATTAAATACATTGATTTCAATGGGTAAAACTACTGACTGGATGGTTCATATGCTTGGACATTCAGTAGGTGCCTATACAGATGCAATACATGGTATGTCCCTGGCTGCCGTATCTATCCCGTATTATCGTTATATAATGCCGTATGGACTTAAAAAATTTGTTAGGTTTGCAAAAGAGGTATGGGGAGTTAATCCTGATGGAAAGAGTGATGAAGAAACTGCTAATGAAGGTTTGTCTAAAATGGAAGAATGGATGAAAAAACTGGGAGTTACGATGAAAATTTCTGAATTGGGAGTAACAGAAGAAATGATAGAGAAAATTGCGGACGGTACGATGATTCTTAATGGTGGATATAAGCAATTAACACGGGATGAAATAATTGCTATTTTAAAAGAGAGTCTGTAGAACTACAGAAAATTTAAGTATTGGAGTATTTATGCGGGAGTCAAGAGGTGAATTTATGTATAGTTTTTATTTAGAAAACAGACGCAAGAAAGGGTTTGCATATATTGATTATTCAGAAGAAAAGGCAATTGATAATCTTTGTCAAAAGAAGAATATTCCATTTATAAGGCAGTTATGGAATAAATATTATGAGGATTATACTTTTGGATTAAAAGAGCTGGAAGCTGCGCAGAAAGATATGATGGCATACTTGAGTACGGAAAACTGGGATATAAGTAATAAAGAAGAGCAAGAGCAAATGTATTTAATTTATAAACTTATTGCTATAGTATCATATGCACTTTTTAATAAGGATTGTCTGGTAGGTAGCGGAGATTAAATAACAAACAGTGTATTTATGATTAAAATATATTAAGAGGATAAGGTGGTGGTATAATGAGAATCCTTTTAGCTGAAGATGAGAAAAGAATGGCATCAGCACTTATTGCACTTTTGAAATATCGAAAAAATGGTGGCAGTATATAAATATAGACATATAGACATATAGTGTTAAAAGGATTATAATCAATTACAATATAGAAAAAACATACAGAAGTGAAGCGGGAGACAAATTTAGGGGCTGTTGCATTAAGAATTAGAGCTATAAAAGATAGTGATTATTTTAATGTAAATCTACTATATCTTATAGTGTTTTTCTTTAATGCGACAGCTTCTTTTGAAGGAAAGAGATAAGAAAATAGGGGGGAAATATGTTTGAATTAAAAAAAGCTATATTGGTAACAAATAATGACAGGGTTTATGATAAGTACAAAGGCAGGCTTTCCTGTGTTTATACGGAAAGCTATGAAGATACCTTAATAAAGGTAAGAGACTATGTTTATGACAGACATAAATTACTTACCCATCCCCAGGCTTCAAGCCTTAAGCCTAATCAGACACCCTATCGTTCAGTGCTGGTATATCCTACATATGAGGATAATACTAAGGATATACTTCTTATAGAGAAATGTATGGAAGTATTTAACAGTTGGCAGAATATTGCCAGGACACCTTCGAATTACAAGGAGAATGTGATAGAGGATTTTAAAACTATAGATTTATCCGTTATAGACAATATAATGGACAGAATAGTATAAAGTGTGATATAAATGGAGTATTTTAAGGGTTTAAGCAGAAAAGAATATATTTTAAAAACCGCCGAAATGATAAAAAGAGACGGAATAGAGAATTTGTCAATACGAAAGATAGCAAAAGAACTTGGCTGTTCTTCAGCGAGCCTGTACAGATATTTTTCGGGATTGGATGAGCTTATTTATTATGCGGAGCTTAGGCAGTTAAAAGATTATATACAGTCCCTTAATAAAGCCGGTCTTGTTTGGAAAAACGTATGGGATAAATATGTGGGAGTGTGGTACTGCTATTCAATGGAGGCATTCAGAAAGCCCATAACTTATAATTTACTGTTTCTAACAAAAAAGGATATAAAGTTAAAAGAAGCCATAGGGGAGTTTTACGATATGTTTCCGGAAGAAATCCAGACATCTTCACCCGTTTTTCAGGCTATGTTAAGAAATCCGGATTTTCTGGGGCGGGACTATGAGGTATGCAAGGTGTGTATGAAAGCGGGTGCCATAAGTGAAGAGAAAGCTGTTGTTTTAAATCGAATGGTATGCTTTTTATATATGGGATATTTTAAAAATCTTATGGATAAAGGTGTCAAGAAAGAAGAACTTGATGATTATATCTGGAAATTTGTTGGAGATGTGGAAAGAATAGTTTTTTCGCTTGCAGAGGATTTGCAAGGCTATAAAAACTATGGTGAAGTAGTAAAAAGAAAAAAACGGTAATAAAACAAAAAAGGATAATAAAAGAAATGAAACAATGCAATAAAAAGAAGTAAAGTGTAGTAAAAGGCATAAAATTGTATTTTAATAAGTTTGTTTCAAGCCTTCTTTGTATTTATTTACAGATTTAATTAATATATAGATTGATATATTTTATTTATCTATATATGGCATAAATTTACAAAAATCCAAGTATTTAGTTCAAATACTTGTGTATGTTATAGTTATAATTCATCTAAAAATCTTAAATTATGCAAGCTTAACAAAAATGGACTTATATTTTTGTGAAAAAATAAACCAGAGATAACCTTGAATTTATAAAAATAATTATATATAATGTCGGAAAGAGGAGGTTTAAAAAAACCTCTCTTTTTAGAAACAAAAGTTATCGCGATTACAAAAGGAGGTGTATCATATGAAATTGGAGCTTGGAAAAATCAAGATTGATGATATCCAATTTTCAGAAAAAACTTATGTTGAAAACCATGTTCTTTATGTAAATAAAGAAGAGGTTGAAAAGTTGGTTTTAGAGGATGACAAGCTGGTTTCCTGTAAGCTTGACATCGCAAAGCCGGGAGAGAGCACCCGTATAACTCCGGTAAAGGATGTTATTGAGCCACGTGTAAAGGTTAGCGGGGGCGAGATATTTCCGGGAGTTACAGGCAAGGTATCTCCTGCAGTGGGTGAAGGCAGGACACATGCTTTAGAGGGTTGTTGTGTTGTTACTGTAGGAAGGATTGTAGGTTTTCAGGAGGGTGTAATAGATATGAGCGGTGTAGCTGCAGATTACTGCCCGTTTTCAAAGACCGTAAACCTTTGTGTAGTTATTGAACCTCAGGAAGGGCTTGAAACACATGTTTATGAAAGAGCAGGACGTTTAGCGGGTTTAAAGGTGGCTGCATATCTCGGTGAAACGGCAAGAAATCTTGAGCCTGATGTTTTGGAAGTATACGAAACAAAACCTTTATTTGAACAGGCGGCAATGTACCCTGATCTTCCAAAAGTAGGTTATATACATATGTTGCAGTCTCAGGGACTTTTGCATGATACATATTATTATGGAGTAGATGCAAAGCAGATAGTTCCGACTTTTATGTATCCTACTGAAATAATGGACGGAGCGATAATATCAGGTAACTGTGTTGCACCTTGTGATAAGGTTACCACATTCCATCATTTACACAATCCCGTTATTGAAGATTGCTACAAGCATCATGGTAAAGATATTAACTTTATGGGAGTTATCCTCACGAATGAAAACGTATTTCTTGCCGATAAGGAAAGACATTCCGATATGGTTGCTAAATTAGCGGAATATATGGGGCTTGATGGAGTTCTTATAACTGAGGAGGGCTATGGTAACCCTGATACCGACCTTATGATGAATTGCAAGAAGGTTGAGAGAAAGGGTGTTAAAGTAGTACTTATTACAGATGAGTTCCCGGGAAAGGACGGTAAGTCTCAGTCGCTTGCGGATGTATGTGAGGAGGCTACGGCACTTGCTTCTTGTGGACAGGGAAATATGACTTTACAGTTCCCGGTTATGAAAAAAATAATCGGTACTATGGATTATATTGAGGATCAAATAGGTGGCTGGGCAGGTTGTGTAAATCCTGACGGTTCGTTTGAGGCTGAGATTCAAATTATTATAGCTTCAACCATAGCAAACGGATACAATTGTCTGGCAGCCAGAGGTTATTAAGATAAGGGGGATTATAATGGCTAAATATAGAATAGTACATTATGTAAATCAGTTTTTTGCCGGAATAGGCGGAGAAGAGAAGGCGGATCATAAGCCGGAGATAAGAGAAGGGATTTTAGGACCCGGTGTAGCTATTAAAGCTAATTTAAGCGATGATTTTGAGATTGTTGCAACTGCGATATGCGGAGACAATTATTATGGTGAAAATTTGGATGAAGCAACAGACACTCTTATTGAAATGATTAAGAAATACAAACCTGATGTTTTTGTTGCAGGACCGGCATTTAACGCAGGTCGTTACGGGGTTGCATGCGGAACTATTGCAAAGGCGGTTGAAGAAAGATTGCAGATACCTGTTATTACAGCTGCGTATGCTGAAAATCCGGGTGTTGACATGTTCCGTAAGGATTTGATTATAGTTAAAACCGGAGATTCTGCTGCAAGCATGAAGAAGGTAGTAAAAAGCTTATGTCCTTTAATAGAAAAGCTTGCAAAGCATGAGGAGGTTTTAGGACCTGAGATTGAAGGTTACCATGAAAGAGGTATAAGGGTTAACTATTTTGCAGATGAAAGAGGTTCTGAAAGAGCTATCAAAATGCTTGTTAAAAAGCTTAAGGGAGAAGAATTTGAAACGGATCTTCCTATGCCTAAATTTGACAGGGTTGCACCTGCAAAGCCTGTGGAGAACATGAAGAAGGCAAAGATAGCTGTAGTTACTTCAGGAGGTATAGTTCCTACCGGCAACCCTGACCATATTGAGTCAAGTAATGCGACAAAATACGGTGCATACAGCATAGAGGGAATGCAGAAGCTTTCTCCTGACGACTTTACTACCATACACGGAGGATATGACAGACAGTTTGTTATGGAAAATCCTAACCTTGTTGTTCCCTTAGATGTACTTAGAGAGCTTGAAAAGGAAGGCGAATTTGGAGAACTCTACAATACTTTCTTTGCAACAACAGGTACCGGTACAGCTACAGGTTCTGCGGCTAAATTCGGCGATGCGATAGGAAAGACTCTTATAGACGATCATGTTGATGCGGTTATACTTGTCAGTACCTGAGGTACTTGTACACGTTGCGGTGCAACGATGGTAAAGGGTATAGAAAAGTATGGTATTCCGGTAGTTCACATGGCTACTGTAGTTCCGATTTCATTGACGATAGGTGCAAACAGGATTATCCCGGGTGTAGGTATTCCTTATCCGCTTGGAGATCCTACTCAAGGTGAGGTTGATTCTAAAAAAATACGTAGACGTATGGTAAAGAGAGCATTAAAAGCTTTGCAAACACCAGTTGCAGAGCAGACTGTGTTCGAAAAGGATGATTTCTAAAAAACCAAATATGGGGAAGTAAATATGGATAAAGACAGTAATACTTTGAATTTAAAAAGAGTTTTAATTCTTGCGGGTGCTATTATTGCCTTTACTATAGGTTCAGGCTTTGCTACAGGTCAAGAGATAGTACAATATTACACGGCATATGGAACAAAGAATATACTTGTATTGCTTGTGTTTGCAGTAGCATTTCTTTACTACAATTTTAATTTTGCTAAAGCCGGAGCTGAACAAAAATTTGAAAAAGGCAATGATGTTTATAAATTTTATTGCGGCAGATATATAGGTACATTTTGCGATTATTATTCTACTATATTTTGTTATATGTCGTTTTGGGTAATGGTAGGAGGTGCCGCATCTACCATAAAGCAACAGTATAACCTGCCTTTATGGGTAGGAGCTGTGATTTTGACGGCAATAACTATTTTAACGGTTATAGGAGGATTGAATTCTCTTGTTGACGCTATAGGTATAGTAGGTCCTATTATAGTTACTCTGTGTATATTCATAGGTCTTGTAACCTGTGTAAGAGATGCTAAAAATATAGGAGAGGGACTGAGTGTCATAGCAAGTGGAAGCTATATAGGTTCGGATGCCGCTAATACGATAAAAAATGCAGGTGCAAACTGGTTGATTTCAGGTTTATCCTATGCAGGTTTTGTATTACTGTGGTTTGCCAGCTTTACTTCCGCTCTTGGTGCAAAGAACAGTAAGAAAGATTTAAATTATGGTATATTAGCCGGAACCATTGCTGTATGTATTGCTATAATGCTTGTTTCATTCGCACAAATAGCGAATATAAATACGGGAGAAAACGGCACTTATATATGGAATGCGGACATACCGAATCTTATACTTGCTTTAAAGATTTGGAAACCGTTTTCGGCTATATTTTCAATTGTGGTATTTGCCGGAATTTATACTACAGCGGTTCCTTTGCTTTATAATCCGGTTGTAAGATTTTCAAAGGAAGGAACAAACACGTTCAGAATGCTTACTGTAGCACTTGGAGTGCTTGGTTTGATAGTAGGCTTATTCTTACCGTTTCGAGTTTTAGTTAATTATATATATGTATTAAACGGATATGTAGGAGCAGTATTAATATTATTTATGCTGTGGAAAAATTTTTCTGATATTTTCTTAAATAAGAAAAAGTCATAAATATTAAATTGAGCCGCCCTTAACAGCTTAGAAGGCTGTTAAGGGCGGCTTATTTTATTTCTTGACAAACAGTATCAAAAGTAGTAATATTTTATTACCGACGATATAGTCGGTAAAGGAGGAGCTATGGAGGAAAAAAGACTAACCAAGGAAAAAAGAAGAAAACAGATTAAAGATATTTCTTTGAAACTTTTTGTAGATAAAGGATATTCTAAAACTACCATGGATGAGATTGTACAAGCGGTTGGCATATCCAAAGGGGGAATGTATCATCATTTTTCCAATAAAGAGGAGATTTTTTTGGAGCTTTTAAAAGACGGCAGTGAGTATAGAAAAAATCTCGTGCTGGAATATATGAGAGAAAATTCTCAAAGCAGGAGAGAAAAAATAATAGAGATTTTGTTAGATAGAATTTTGGATAAAAATCCATATAAGGACTTATATACAGTATTTCTTATAGAGATGCAGGGCAATGAGAAATTTAAAAAATTGTTTGAAAAGATATATGATGAAAGTCTTGAAGATTTTGTCGGATTTTGTAAAAAAGAGGGATTGGAAGAGTATATAGCAATAAGCAATCGTGAATTTACTTTTTTGATGAATTGTTTATATGTAGGTATCTATTTGTTTGATAATGTAGATATTCTAAAACTGAAGAATATGCTTAGGACTATGTTTGGGGCTTATTTAAATTAATAATACATATCTATATCTTATGATTTGGATATTAGAGATATGTGGAAATATATGACAGGAGGAATACTGTGAATAAAGAAAAAGAAATGATACTAAAAGAAAATTTATGGAAAGTTTGTTACAGACTTTCGCTTCCGGCTATTATAGCCATGGTTTTATACGGACTGAATGTCATTTTTGACGGGGTATTCGTAGGTAGATTAGTGGGAAAGACGGCATTTGCAGGAATCTCCATAGTATATCCGTTAACACAGCTTAGTTTAGGTTTAGGTTCGTTGGTAGGCGTAGGGGCAGGCTCTTATCTCAGTATCTTACTTGGTGAAGATGACAGAGAGACTCAAGGCAAAATTGTAGGCAATGCAAATCTGATTTCTATAGTAGTTACAGTTATTATGATGTTTTTCGGCTTTGTATTTATGACACCTCTACTTCAGTCCATCGGAGCAGATGGTGAGACTTTATATTATGCTATAAGTTATTTTAGGATTACATTGATAGGCAGTATATTTTGGATTGTCGGACTTGCTTACAACATGATAGTAAGGGCTGAGGGAAAGATGAAAACTGCTGCTGTTATGATGGGGATAGGTCTTATAGTAAATATAATATCAAATTATATATTTATGAAAATCTTCAACATGGGTGTAGCCGGAGCGGCATGGGGGACAAACATAGGTATGTTTGTATATGCACTCCTGTTTGTAATCTATTGTAAGAGAGGAAAGGCAAGCTTCAATTCAAATATATTTACTGTAAGAGCTGATAAGGAAATAATTAAGGAGATTGTTTCTTTAGGAATGTCATCGCTTATTATGAGTGTTATGGGAATAATACAGGGTGTGATTATTTTAAGGGCGTTTAAATCCTACGGAAGTGAGCTTGATATTACATTCTACGGAGCGGTATTTAGGATATTTAATTTTTCTCTTACACCGATTTACGGACTTATGAGAGCTTTGCAACCTGTAGCGGGTATTAATTACGGAGCTGAAAAGTATGAAAGAAGTATAAGCTCGTTTAAGATATTTTCTTTTGTAGCATTAATTATAATGTTACCGTTTTGGCTCGTGTCAATGATTAATCCGAGGCTTGTAATGGGAAGTATGCTGCCACAGGTCAATTTTAACGAGCAGTATATTTTCAGTTTCAGAATATTTATGTCGATAGCACCGCTCCTTTCTATCACTATGACAGCTATGACTTTTTGGCCTTCAATAAAGAAAGCGACTCCTGCAATGGTAATAGGACTTGGAAGACAGTTATTTTTATATATTCCTCTTATGATTATATTGCCTAGGATTTTTGGTGTACAGTCAATATATGTAGGCTCATTTGCGATAGATGTATTTCTTTCGATAATTGTAATATTAGTCCTATTAAAGGATTTTAAAGACTTGAGAAAACTGAAACCTGAAGGCAGGTACTGATACTGCCGGCAGGAAATATATCGTTATTTGTTTGAATTTGAATTTAAAGCTTTACTTTAAGAGAACTATCTACAGTAAGTGTAGAAGTTCTCTTTTTATATATTCAATATTAAATTGTTATATACTTGATTTATATTCAAAAAATATATATAATAAATTAAATTATTAACATACAAAAAATATGGAGGGTATGATTGTATGAACAATATTTGGGATTTTTGGGCAAATTATTATAATAAGCTTTGGGTGCAAAGGTATTCATTAAAACCAAGCAGAGATAAAGTGATAGATATTATAAAAAGAACGAAATTAAAAAGAGGAAGTTTACTTGATATCGGGTGTGGAACAGGACAGCTTATAGAACAAATATATTCAAAATTTGAGGACAGATTTTTACTTGTAGGGGCGGATTATTCAAAAAATATGTTAAAACAGGCGAGAAGAAACCTTAAAATACATGGTATCAAGGCAGAACTTATATATACGGACGTAAATTATATAAAGGAAAATGTTAAGAAAAGATTTGATATAATAACATGTACACATTCATTGCCGTATTATAAAAACCAGGAAAAAGCAATTTCGGATATGGCTGATTTATTAAATACAAATGGATATATAATAGTTATATGTGCCTCCGTAAATAATTTGTATGATTTATTTGCCTGCAGTATATTAAAATTTACAACAGGAAAAGCACATTATCCTTCTATAAAGGAGTTAAAAAACTTTGCAAAAGACAAGTTAAGGTTTATAGGGCTTTCTCGGATTAAAAAAGCATTTTTCGTACCTAGTATAGTAGCTGTAGTATACAAAAAGGAAGTTTAAAATGGTAGGTAATAAACTGCGTATATTGCTGATTCGTCCTAAACCTCCGAAGGAAACTATAGGATTGCAGCATGTGATGATATGTGAACCGTTGGAGCTTGAGTATCTGGCAGGAAACGTAGACAAAAGAGCGGTAAGCGTTAAAATTATAGATATGATACTGGAAAAAAAGCCGATTGAGTTTTTTATAAAAAAATATAAGCCTCATATAGTAGGTATGACTGCTTATATTACCCATGTGGGTGTGGTGAAAAAAATGGCAAGAGATATAAAGTCTGTATCAAAAAAGATTATAACTGTGGTAGGCGGTGTTCATGCGGAGGTAGTGCCGGAAGATTTTATCTCAAAATATATAGACTGTATAATATGCTCAAAGCCTATAGACACCTTTCTAAAAATAATAGATAACGTGATGGCAAAAGAGGATATTAAGCATATAGACGGAACCTATATAAAGGGTAAAAAACACTTGAAAACGCCTTCTTTTAATTATTTACCGCCTGACAGAAGTTCAGTTTCAAAATATAGAAAAAAATATTATTACATGTTTCATAACCCCTGTGCACTTATAAAAACTTCACTTGGTTGTCCGTATACTTGCAGCTTTTGTTTTTGTAAAGAAATAACAGGCGGGAAGTATTATGTTAGAAAACTTGATGAAGTTATAAAAGAACTTGAGAGTATAAAGGAGAGAGAAGTATATATAGTAGATGATGATTTTTTATTTAATGAAGACAGATTAAATGATTTTTGTGATAAATTAAAAGAGAGAAATATAAATAAAAGATTTTTAGTATATGGAAGAGCGGACTTTATAGCAAATCATGAAAAGGTTATAAGGAGACTTTCAAGATATGGTCTCAGGGCGGTGATTGTAGGTATAGAGTCAGTGCGAGAAAAGGATCTTAAGGATTTTAATAAAAGGAGTTCTCTTGAAAACAATAAAAGAGCTATAAAAATTCTTCAAAAATACGGTATAGAATTATATGCTACTATGATTTTACAGCCGGATTTTACAAAACAGGACTTTAAACAGATAGAAGATTATATAATAGGTTTAAATGTAAGTTTTGTAAATCTTCAGCCCCTTACCCCTTTGCCCGGAACAGAGATTTATGATGATTATAAGGACAGGATACTGGTATCACGAAAAAACTATGCCATGTGGGATTTGGCACATATAGTACTGGAGCCTATGTTTATGAGTAAAAGACAGTATTATTATCAAATAATTAAAACGTATGCCAAGATAGTTTTTAGACCGGATAATATAATTAAGATGATTAAAAAATATGGAATAAAAGAAGTGGTTAAGATGTGGTGGGGAAGCCAATTCGTTACTATGCAGTATATAAGTAAGATTATACGAGGTAGGTAGTATAAAAAATAATTTTCATTAGTATTTGTGCCGCCATCTTAAGGCGGCGGAACGGAGGTTGGTATGCAAAAGAAAAAACTTGTACTGATACAGTCATCCCCCTATGACCATAATAAAAAACCTGTAAAAAAGTCAAAGCTTTACTTTGTAGGACTTGCGATGCCGCTGCTTGCCGCTATGACTCCTGAAGAATTTGATGTTAGAATAATTCTGGAAACCATAGAAGATATAGATTTTGATATGGATGTAGATATAGTTGGTATAGGAAGCATGGGACATGCCGTTATTAGAAGTATAGATATAGCAAAGGAATTTAAAAAAAGAGGCAGGACGGTATTTATGGGTGGATATATGGTAAGTCTTATGCCGAAGGAAGCAAAAAAGTACTGTGATAGCGTGATAGTGGGTGATGGTGAATTAGCATATCCTGCCATGTTAAGAGATTATCTAAAAGGAGAGATTAAAAGTTTTTATAATATGCCGATAAGTGTTATAGAAACACCTTTGCCAAGGTTTGATTTAATACTTGATAAAAAAATAGGTGATATGCTTCCGGTGCAGGCAGGAAGGGGATGCCCTAAATCCTGCAGTTTCTGTTCTATATATTGCCTTTATAAAAACCACTATATAAGAAGACCCATAGAGGATGTCGTAAGGGATATAAGGCAGATAAAGGATTTGGGATTTAAAAAATTTATGCTTTTAGATGATAACATAATGTCAAACAGAGCGTATATGATGGAACTTTTAGATTATATTATACCTATGAAGATGTTATGGATAAGTCAGTGTTCTATAGACATAGGTGATGATGAACAATTACTTAAAAAGCTTGCCCAAAGCGGCTGTATGACACTTAGTTTCGGACTTGAAAGCATAGTACAGGAAAGCCTTAACAGTATGAATAAGTCATGGGCTAAAGTTGCAGATTATAAAAGGCTTATTGGAAATATACAGTCAGCCGGTATAGATATTTCTACAGAAATGGTAGTAGGAGCGGATGCCGATACTATAGAGTCTATAAGAAATACTGCAGATTTTATAAGAGAGTGTAAGATAGTTGTGCCTAGATTTTATATACTGACTCCTATTCCGGGTACTATATATCATAAACAGATGCTTGAGCAAAAAAGAATTTATATAGAAGATATGTATAGTTATGATGGGAGCCAGGCTGTGCATATACCTGTAAATATGACTCCTGATGAACTTACCGGAGAGTACTGGAGGCTGTATGAGAAAGTTTTTGAAATTGGAAATATAATGGAAAGAACTGTGTTTAGGAAAGAGTTCTTTAAGCATCCGGGCAGATATTTATTTTATATGGCAATTAATCTTTATTACAGATATCAAATAAAAAAAAGAATAACTCCCAATATAATATAAGAAAAGGAAATATATGTATATAGTAAATATTCAGGCAAAGAATTATAAAAAATTTATACGGTTTCAACATGAAATTTATAAAGATGATGAACAATTTAGAGATTTGCAATCAGTATTATTGCCGGATATATTAAGAAAAAAAGCACGGATTACTAAAGGAAGTGAGATAGAAGCATATTTATTATATTCTGATGATAATAAAATAGAGGCGGTATTTATTTTGGCTGTAATAGACAGACTTCCGGATACTTTACAAATAGCTTTTTTGGATTTTATAGATAAGGAAGAAATATTTGGAGAAATTTATAAGTTTGCAAAACTTAAAGCAAAAGAAAAAGGATTAAAAAAGCTTTTGCTTGGGCTAAACCTACATGTTAATTACGGGCTTGGTTTGCTGGCGGATTCATTTCAAAAGCCTGCAAGCTTTGGGAGCGCATACAATAAAGAATATTATATTAGACATATTGAAAAGTATATGCAGCCTACAGATTTGCTTTACAGCTATAAAATAAAAATTGCCGATATAGGTATGAATTTACCCGAACGTTCATTAAACTATATAGAACAAAATTTCAGCATAAGAAAGGCTGATTTTAAAAATATTAAAAAAACTGCCGCTTTATATACTGAAATTAATAATAAAGCTTTTGTAAATCATAAGTATTATTATACTGCAAGAAAAGAAGAGGATATGGAGCTGCTTTCTTCATTTAAATATATAATAAAAGAAGAAAATCTTTTATTTGTTTATTACCGTGAAAAGCCTATAGGTTTTATGCTGTGGTATCCGGATTTTAATCAGCTTTTAAGCAGGGGACAGAGCTTAGGATTAATGTCAATACTTAAATATAAGTTAGGACTGAAAAAAATAGATACTTTTAAAATCACGGAATTTGGTGTATTGCCGGAATATAAAAATAGCGGTGCGGTAATAGCATTGATTAATTATCTGTATAAGCTAAGGGGAAAGTGCTATAAATATTTGGAGTCAGGGTGGATATGGGAGAAGAATATTGAATCTACGGCAATGGCAAAACGTTTTATAAAAAAAAGATATAAAAGTTTTAAAGTATATGAGGAAGTATTATGATTTCAGGTTTTAAGGTTTATGACAGTGCAAAAAAACTTCCGGACACATGGGATAAAATAGCAGAAAAACATATATTCATAAAAAAGGATTTTTTGATATTTTTGGAGAGTGTTAATTACTGCAGGCAAAACTACCATATTAATGAAAAAGAAAATATTATTATGGTAAGCTATAAACTAAAACTTAATCTGCTTACATTCAGCAGCAGATTTAAACTTAATTTTACTATAACCATAATAGGTATTCCATTATCCATAGCCTGTACAGGATTTGTATGCGGTAAGGACGGGTTAAAAATTCTAAGCAGCTATTTAAAACAATTCCCACTGGTTTTGATACTTAATACTGAAGGAGAGCTTCCTATACCGAAAGCCTATACTTTAAGTTCCTACAGTATGGAACTTAAAAAAGATTTTTACAGTCTTTTTAACAGCTTAAAAAGCAGGTATAGAAGAAGGCTTAAAATAGCACTTGCCAAGCTTGATAATTTAAAAATAACAAAACTTTATAAAAAAGATTTCAGCAAAGAACATTACGACCTGTATGAGCAGGTGTATGAACGTTCGGAAGGCAAACTTGAAAAATTAAGTATAGAATTTTTTAAAAATATGGATGCCGAGATTTATCAGATTCATGGCAAAAACGGCATATTATTAGCGTTTTTTCAAATTAAACAAGTTGATAGAGAACTGATATTTATGTTTTGCGGAGTGGATAGAGAAAACAATATAAAATATGATACTTATTTAAATATGCTTATATACATACTGAAACTGGCTTATGCCGGGCATTGCCGCAGGCTTCATCTGGGGCAGACTTGCGGTTACAGCAAGTCAAGACTGGGGGCTGAAAAAGATGAAAAATATATGCATTTGGCAAGTTGTATAATACCGGATTTTATATGCAAAATACTGCTTAATATACTGGGGAAAAGGAGGGAGGAATGAAAGTTTTACTTGTAAGGCCGGGTGCTCCGAACACACTAAGTTTTACAAATATTTTGGATGCGGAGCCTTTGGAGCTTGAATATCTTCATACAGGTTTAAAAGAAGCGGGGTATGAAGATATGATTTATGATTATATCTGTCAGAATAAACCTTTTAGACTTGTATTAAAAGAGTACAGTCCTGATGTAGTAGCTATAACAGGTTATATAACTCAGCAAAATATGATGAAAAAGTTTTGTATGCAGGTAAAGAAATATAAAGCCGATATAGTTACAATAGTTGGCGGAGTGCATGCACAGATTAATAGAAAGGTTTTTTATGAGGATTATATAGACTATATAACAAGGAGTGAGTCTGTTGATGCGTTTGTGGAGATTATTACATATATAGGCTTAAAAAAAGGTCTTATTAATCAAAATGATGTTGTAAATAAGAAGCTGATTAAGGAACTGCCGCATATTAACGGGTTGTGTTATAAGCCTGATAATAAAGAGTGGGTAAACAATCCGATGATACCTATAGACATAAACAGTTTACCCATACCTGACAGGAGTTTTTTTTATAAAAACAGAAAACATTTCAGGTATCTTGATTTACTTGAGTCAGCTAATATAAAAACAGCTTTTGGATGTCCATATTCCATATAATTGTAAGTTTTGCTATTGCACTCTACTTAATAATGGCAGATACAGGGAAAGGGATTTGAATCTGGTTATAGAGGAATTAAAAAACTTAGATGCCGAAAATATAACTATAGCCGATGATGATTTTTTAGTAAATGAGAATAGATTAAAAGAGTTTATAAGGCTTGTGAGAGAAAATAATATAAAAAAGACTTATGTGTGTTATGGCAGGGCGGATTTTATAGCAAATCATCCTGAAATCATAAAAGAACTTGCGGATATAGGCTTTAAGTATTTCTTAGTCGGGTTGGAAGCTATAAATGATGAAGAACTTAATGATTATAATAAGGGGACGAGCAAGGAACATAATGTGGAGGCGATAAAGGTAATTAATTCAACTTCCGCACAGTGTATAGGGCTTATGATAGTAGGGCTTTCTGCAACTAAAAAGGATTTTGACGATCTTTATAATTGGATAGTTAAGCATGAACTTATACATGTAACTATCTCTATATTTACGCCTATCCCGGGTACTCCTTTGTATGAGGAGTATAAGGATAAATTGATTACCGATAAGATAGAAAATTGGGATTTTCTTCATCTGGTAGTAGAACCTGAGAATATAAGCAGACATAAGTTTTATCTTTATTACAGAAGATTGATATTAAAGCTTTATAAAAGAGCAAAGAAAGCCGGAGTATATGAGTATTTGGATTTGGAGCATTATAAAAAGATGCTCTCCAGGTTTTTGCTAAGAAAAGCGTATCTTGACAGGTAGTGTAGCCGATATGGAAATTAAAAAACAAGAAAATAAAGAAAATACAAAAAATACAGAATATACAGAATATACAAAATATAAAGAAAAGCCTATATTACCGGAAGATAAAATACTATGGTTTGATATAAGGAATTTTAATTAAGTACCGGTTAAATATTTCCTGTACGAAAAATATACTTTTTAATAAATTTCTATGATTTTATACTTGAAAATCTAAGTATATTCATTTATAATACAGTATTGTGAAAAATATAGTAATCATAAATATGTTTTAGTAGGAAAATGTAACTAAAAGCATATTACTAAGAGTTTCATAAATTACAAAAATACATGAAAACAGTAAAATTACAGTATTACAAATAAGAATACTATATCGATTATTATTTATTATTATGTACGATATTTACATAAGATATTAAAGTACTATAAAATATTCCTTGATATATATTATGTTTTGGGTATTTTTTAGTTTTAAAAAAGGAATTATAAGTATCATGAAGATATTATTTAAAAATAAAAGGCTATGTATATTTGTATTTCTTACAGGGGTATTAATACTTTTAAACCACAGGTTTGGCTGGTCAAAGTATATGGCTGATACAGAGAATCTTGAATTTCTTAAGGAAGCAGTCAAAAACAACCTGCTTGAGGCACTGCTTATATATACTGTTTTAACAGTGATTTCATCTGTTCTGCTTGCAGTGCCGGGGATTACATTTGCAGTTATAGCAGGCGTAGTATTCGGTCCCGTGTTAGGAACATTTGCATGTACAGTTGCTGCAACAGCGGGTGCGGTGGCAGCTTTTATAGCAGGCAGGTTTTTTCTGAAAGATCTGATAAAGCCGCTTGCTGTAAAAAATAAGTATTTAAAAGAATGGCTTTTTTCAGAAAATAAAAATAAAGATTTTTTTATACTTATGCTTACAAGACTTGTACCGCTTTTTCCATACAATTTGCAAAACTTTGCTTATGGAACCACCGACATGAAGCTTGGGAAGTATACACTGGGTACTTTTATTTTTATATTGCCGGGTACGGCAATGTATACTGTAGGTGCGGCAGGAATTGCCGATGCAAAAAACAGGGTTTTTTATATAAGTACTGCCATAGTTATAGCGATTTTTGTATTTTCTGCTGCATATATGCTTAAAAAACATTATATATTGACGGATAAGACATCGCCTGAAAGTAAACTATTTGAGGATAAAAAAATTGAAACATGATTTATGCAAAAAGGCTGCCATACTTGACCCGACAGCCTGTATACATTGTCATAAATGTAGACAGCAGTGTCTTTTTTTAGATAAGTATAAGATAGATATAGGTGATAGCGACAGACTTAGAGAGCTGGCGTATCACTGTTTTTTATGCGGACGTTGCAGCGAGGTCTGCCCGAAAGGGATTGACGGACGTGGTATTATACTGGCTATGAGGCAGGAGGAGGTGAGGGAAAACTGCAATAAACTTACCCAAAAGGGCTATGGTATGCTGCTGTTTGAAAAAGAGGATTATATTTATAAAAATTACAGGCGGGGGAAGAAAAAAAGTGTTATATTTCCGGGCTGCAATTATCCTTCATTTTATCCTAAAACCACAGAGAAACTTGCAGCCATGCTTCTTGAGAGTGCAGATATGGGCATAGTATATGACTGCTGCGGAAAGCCTGTGGCAGAGCTTGGGCTTAGAAAAAAAAGAAGAAAAGATACTAAGCGGCATTGAATCGAGGATGAGAGAGTGCAAAGTAGAGGAGATAGTTACACTCTGTCCGAACTGCTACCATTACCTTAAGCCTAAGATAGGAATAAAGCTGATAAGCATATACGAGAAGCTTAGAGAGCTTGGTATAGGCAGGAAACTTTCAGGAGAGTTCCCTGTTTTTCTGCCATGTCCGGATAAAGAACCTAAAAATCTTTATAAGGATATAGAATTCTTTATAGACGGTGATATAAAAGAGGCAAATAAGGCACAGTGCTGCGGTCTTGGAGGCTGTGCATGTGTAAAGGAACCCGATCTTGCATACAAGATGGCATGCAGCATGAAAGAAAACGAGGGACAGGTTTACACTTATTGTGCAACCTGTGCAGGAAATCTTGAAAGAAAAGGGTGTGCTCCGCTTAAGCATATATTAAATGAAATTATAGGAAGTGATGAAAAGGCGGCTTTAAAAACATCAATGATAAACAGGGCAATGACGAAGTTTAAATAAAATAGACGCTATTATATTAAATATAGTAAATTAATATAAATGAAATAGAATATAAAGTAAAATATGCAAGAAATAAAAATGACAGGTAAACAGGCTTATATTAAAGAAATAAAAACGGTAGGTGAATTAAATGATGGAAGAGATAAAGAATGATTATACTGGTGAAAATAAAAAAGATATAAATGACGGCAGTGTCAATAAACAAAGAGTAAAAAGCGGATCTGATATTATAAAAAAGATAATAATGTCAGGGCTTATAATCGCAGTGATTTTAATATATATTTTTATACCTGCGGTTAAAAATTCATTGAACAGAATATTTACAATGTTTACAAGCGGTGATTTTACCGAGGTGAGGGATTTTATAAAATCATATGGCGGTTATGCCGCTGCAGTATCCTTTATGCTTATGCTGCTACAATCCGTTGCTGCCCCGCTCCCGGCATTTGTTATAACATTTGCCAATGCAAATCTGTTCGGATGGTGGCAGGGAGCCATATTGTCATGGAGCAGTGCTATGGCAGGAGCAGCCATGTGTTTTTATATATCAAGGATACTTGGAAGGGATGCTGCAGAGAGGTTTACAAGCAAGGCGGGACTTGAACAGATAGATACTTTTTTTGAAAAATACGGAAGAAATACTATACTAATATGCAGACTTTTGCCTTTTATATCATTTGATTATGTAAGCTATGCGGCAGGGCTTACATCAATGTCATTTTGGAGCTTTTTTATAGCAACCGGTATCGGTCAGCTTCCTGCAACTCTGGTTTACTCCTATGTAGGCAGTTTTCTTACAGGAGGGGCAAAGCTTTTAATGACAGGGCTTTTAATAATGTTTTCATTATGTGCACTTATCGCTATGATAAAGACTATGTATATGAATAAAAATAAAAAACAGGGCAGCAAATGAATGCGGTGATTTTATTTACAAGAGTGCCTGAGGCAGGTACTACAAAAACAAGACTTATGCCTTATTTTAATAAATATGAATGTGAAAAGCTCCAGACTGCAATGCTCAAAGATATATATATACAGTGTAAAATAGCCGGGGCGGACATATTTATATCTTATACTCCGGAAGATAAAGAAGACAGGCTTTATCAAATACTGGGTGATAAATGCAAATGCTTTCTTCAAAAAGGTGATGGGCTTGGAGAAAGGATGTATAATGCATTTAAATATGTATTTGCAAAGGGGTATAAAAGCTGTGTACTTATAGGAAGCGATATACCTATGCTGACTGCAAATGAGATTAAAGAGGGTTTTAGACAGCTTAAATATAACGAGCTTGTATTCGGCAAAACCGCTGACGGCGGATATTACCTCACAGGCATGAAAAAACCTGTAAGGGATGTATTTGATATAGAGGCTGAAAACGGCAAAAAAAGTGCCTATGGGCACAGCAGGGTATGGGAGAATACTTTTTCAAGGCTTAAAGCTAAAGGATTTAAGATAGGTTATACTAAAGCACTGCACGATATAGACCTGAAATCAGATATAACCTATCATATAAGCATGATGCGGAGTATAAAAAAGCTGCAGAAAACAAATACAGGAAAATATTTATTAAAAAAGAGAAGGATTTCAGTTATAATACCGGTCTATAATGAGGGGAAAAACATAAGAAATTTTCTTAATCAGCTTAATACTTTGTACGGGAAATGTGAAATTATATTTGTAGACGGCGGCAGTAATGATGATACCAAAGATATATTAAACAGTTGTAATTGTGGCAGGTATAAGGTTCTTAGTTCACCTAAGGGAAGGGCTTTTCAGATGAATGAAGGTGCAAAGGCATCATGCGGAGATATATTATTTTTTCTGCACTGCGACAGTGAGCTTCCCGACAAGGTGCCTGAACATATCAGATATGTCATGAAAGATTTTGAAGCAGGCTGCTTCGGAATAGCCTTTCGTTCAAAGAATCCGCTTATGCTGATATGTCGGATTATATCAAATCACAGGATAAAGGATAGAAAGGTTATGTTTGGAGATCAGGGGATATTTATTGACAGAGAGCTGTTTTTTAAAGCAGGCAAATTTCCTGAAATTCCTATTATGGAGGATTATGGCTTTTCGCTTACATTAAAGGAGATGGGAATAAGACTTGGCATTGCAAAAAAACGTATATACACCTCTGAAAGGCGTTTTCCTGACGGAAATTATGATAAACTCAGGCTTATGTGGAAGATGAACAGGCTTAGGAAAATGTACAGAGACGGAATTGATGTAAATATTATATCCTCACTTTACAGAGATATGAGATAGGTATTTTATGGGAAAAGATATATTTGGAAATGAAGCGGATGATATAAAGGGGCTGCTTCAATATGTACATTTAAAGAGATATAGGCAGGCTCTTGGGCTGCCTGATGAGATTTCGGAAAAATACAGTATTCTGGCACAGGGTGAATATAACAGAAATTATTATTTTATACATCCGGTTTCAGGCGAAAAACTTATTTTAAGGGTAAATCTGGGAAGTCAGATGGGCATCAAGGATCAGATAGGTTATGAATATAATGCACTTAAGCTTTTAGAAAACTCAAAAAGAACGCCTAAGGCATTATATGTTGACGGAAGTTTTAAAAACTTAAATTACGGTATTATGGTTATGGAATTTTTGCCCGGGAAAGTACTTGATTATAAAACCGATATGAAAAAAGCGGCTGCCTGTCTTGCGGATATACATTCAGTTAAAATACCTGAAAACAGTAAACTTATAATGCCTGAAAATCCGACCGGTGCCATTCTTGATGAATGCAGCCGAATGCTTGAGGTTTATATAAGTTCTGATGTGGCAGACAGTAAAAAGAAAGACCTGATATCGGAAATTTTTAAAAAGGGTAAAGAAAAACTTTCCGGCATAAAGAGCATGCCGTTTTACAGATGTTGTATAAATACTGAGCTTAACTCTAACAATTTTCTTATAAATGAAAATGGAAAAGATTATCTTATTGACTGGGAAAAACCTTTATATGGAGATCCTGCACAGGATTTAGGGCACTTTCTTGCACCGACTACAACCTTTTGGAAGACTGATATTATTTTAGACAGTTATGAAGTGGAAGAATTTATAAAATATTATACGGCTTTAGTTGGAAACGGATTTAATGCCGGGGATATAAGGGAAAGAGTTTATACATATATACCTATTAACTGCCTAAGGGGAATTACATGGTGTGCAATGGCATGGGTACAGTACAGGCTGGCACAAAAAGGGCTGTTTAATGCTTCAACTGCAGCTAAGCTTGACGAATATCTTGATGAAAATTTCCTTAATATGATTAAAGATAAATATATAGATAATATACCGTGATATATCCTTAAGATTAAAAAATACATTGGAGAAATTATGACTTCAGATAATATAAAGGAATTATTTATAAAAGGCATTGACTGCTCACAAGTGGTGGCAGGGGCTTTTTCAGATGAACTTAAACTTGAGCCGGCTCTTTTAAGAAAGATGGGAGCTTGCTTTGGAGGCGGTATGGGAAGAGGAGAAACCTGCGGTTCATATATTGCGGCGCTTATGATAATAGGTTTAAAATACGGGCATTTTTCCGAAAATGATGAAAAACAAAAGGAAGTAATGAAGCAAAAGAAGGATAAGTTTAGTAAAAAATTTATAGAAAAATATTCTTCAACTATGTGCAGGCAGCTTCTGGGATATGATCTTTCAAAACCGAATGAATTTAATACCGCACTTGAAAGCGGCAGGCTGCTTAGCTTCTGTCCTCAGCTTACTAAAGACACCATAGATATATTAAGAGAGGTGCTTTAGCTTTATGAAACTGCTGCCATATAATAAAATAAATGATAAAGTATACGATATAAGAGCGTATATATTTATTATATTTGTCTGTATAGTACTTACAGGTGCTACAATAGTGCTTCCTATGTTTTTTGCACTTCCTAAATGGATTTATTTAAATATTGCAGGAATATATATATTTACATATGTATCAGGGCTGCTGCCTTCAATTATTTTTATATTATTTATACAGGCGGTACTTTTTAAAGTAGGTGTTGCGTATGTATTTTTCAGTTATTCATTAATATTAAATATGATAAATATAATTATAATATCTCTATGTGCGGATAGGGAAAGATTTATATTTATAAGATTTATTATCTCGGGAGTTATAATGACATTATTTTCAAAAATGATTGCAGCTTTTATTTCCAACATTATGTCGGCAGGTGGGCAGAGCTTTGAATATTTGTTTTCTTTAGATGTTTTTATTGGTCAGGCAAAAATATATATACTATCCGCAGTTGCGGCATATTTATTTCTAAGTATATTTAATAAATTTTATAAAAAGCCGGGGAAAAATTAAAATACTGTTTAGTGAATTAATTATATAACGAAAGTATATGTTAAAAGTAATACAGAATTATTTTTTCATATTTATAAATTAATAAAATAATAGGAGGTATTTTTATGAAAAAGAAAGGCATATTTTTGATGGCTGCGATTGCAGCTTTTTCAGGTGTATGCATGTTGGCAGGATGTTCGCAAAATGCAGATAATGTGAAAGGAACGGAGGGTAACCTACAGACTTCAAGTTCTTCAAATGAGAACCGTTCAGATAATTCGAATGCTGACAGAGACAGTGAAGATAATAAAAAAGATTCTGCCAATGCTGACGGCAAGGTTAAGGTGATCCGGGCAGATGAGATTTTTACAGGTGATTCAGGTGATTTAGATAAAGATATACAGCTTGTAGATATACGCAGCAGTGATAAATATATAGGCTGGAAAAACGAACAGGGTATAGGCGGACATATAGCAGGAGCTGTTGATTTTCCGGCTTCATGGTTTTCATATGGTATAAGTGATGAAAATATGGATATGGAATTTAAACGGCGCCATCTTGATAAAGAAAAAAAGACTGTTTTATATGATGACGGTGAAGTAAGTGAAGATGATTATAGTTTATTTGAAAAAGCGGGATTTGGGCAGCTGTATGTACTTGCAGGCGGTATAGATAAGTTTGCTGAAAAAAACAAAGAAAAACTTGAGAGGCTTGAGGGCTATCAAAGATATGTTTCACCGCAGTGGGTTGAAGATCTTGTAAACGGAAAGACTCCTGAAGGTTATTCAGGAAAAAAATACAGGATAGTTGAGATTTATCTGCCAAGTGAAAAAGATGATTATACGGCGACGGGTCATATAAAAGGAGCTGTGGCATTAAATGCAGATGATATAAATCATATACCCGGTCCAAGGGATGTAAGAGAATATGAGAGCATACCTATACAAAAGCAGCTTACATTCTGGAATCTTCCTCAAGATCAGGATATAAAGCGGATACTTGAGGGTGCAGGCATTGATATTGATACCACTGTCATACTTTATGGAAGCGAAAAGGCTACTACTGCGGCAAACAGGGCAGCATTTGTAATGGATTATGCAGGTGTGAAGGATATCAGACTGTTAAATGGAGGAAAACCTCTTTGGGTTGCACAAAACAGAGAGCTTGAAAAAGAATCTCCGTCAGTTGAAAAGGTGGATTTTGGAACTGAGGTTCCGCAAAATCCCGAAATAAGATTTGATTATGAAAAAGAGCTTAAATTAATTGAGGATAAAGGTGCAGTTATAGCTTCAGTAAGAAGTTTTGATGAATATTTGAGCAAAAAAAGCGGCTATACATATATAGACAGGGCAGGTGAGATTAAAAATTCACGCTTTGCCTATGCAGGTTCAGATCCTTATGCTATGGAAGATTACAGAAATATAGATAATACAATGTTTAATTATAAGCTTATAGAAGAAAGATGGAAGCTGTGGGGCATAACCGGTGATAAGCTGGTATCTTTCCACTGCGGTACAGGCTGGAGGGCTTCTGAAACTTATTATATAGCAAAGGCACTTGGCTGGAAAGATGTAGGAGTTTATGTAGGCGGATGGTATGAGTGGACTAAAAAACAGGATGCACCTGTTATGAAACCGGGACTGCCGGAAGATGCACCTGAAAATACGCCGCAGGAATATTTTTATAAGAAATAAAGAATATAATATATTATATTTTTTATATATCAAAAATTTATTTAATCCATGGGAGGATAAGAAAGTGAAGAAAAGTTTAGACACAGATTTAAACAAAAATTTTAAAGGCGGTTTTAATAAGAAAATCGAAAAGTGCAATTTTATCAGATTGTTTTTAGCCGCAGCAGCCGCATCAGCATTCCTTAGTGCATGCAGTTCATCAGGCAGTCCGGCTAACAGCTCATCTCAGGCTGCACCGGGTGCCGCTTCCGGAGGTGTAACAGTTACTGAAAAAGACGGATACAAATATGTATCTGCACAGGATGCAGTTGATGCTGCAAAAAAAAGTGATGTACATGTAATTGATGTGCGTGAATGGAAAGAATATTCAAAGGGAAGGCTTCAGAATTCACTCTGGAATCCGATATTTCCGCTTGAAGATGAAAGTCTTACACAGAGCCTTAAAAAGTATGCACAGGATAATTTAAATGACGGTAAGGATATTTATATTATATGCAACAGCGGTCAGAGGGGTGCTCAGAAAGCAACGGGGGTATTTAAAGATGCAGGTATAGATGAGTCAAAGATATTTACTGTTGAGGGCGGTGCAAAGGCACTTTCAGGTATAAAGGATGCATTTACTACAAGTAGAATTGATGAGGGCATAGACTGGAAATATACTGACGGCAAGGACGTTTTAGAGCTCAAAGATGCACAGATAGTAGATGTTAGAGATCCGCAGACATATGCGGACGGGCACCTTGAGGGTTCATTAAATGCATCATTAAAGGAGTTTGATGATACCGCTGCACAGACTGCATTTTATGAATTTTCAAAATCAAAGCTTGATCCGCAAAAGCCGGTATATCTTTTATGCTATAGCGGAAATAAATGTGCAAAAACAGGAATATCTATATTAAAAGATGCCGGATTTAATACCGATAATGTATTTATTATTAAAGACGGTGCAAAAGACAAGGATATTTCAGCCGCTTTTGTAAAATAGTTTTTAAATTATTTATATTTATTTACCTAAGGAGGAAAAATGTTTAAAAAGAGATTTTTTGGGATTTTTGCGGCTGCGATACTTGCATTAAGCCTTGCAAGCTGTTCCTCGACCAATACTAATCAGGTATCGGGTTCAGGAAGCGATACGGTACAAGATAAAGCTCAGGCTTCGTCCGGAACTGAAACTGGTATGGATACAAAAAAGGATGATGAGGCTTTATCAAATAAAGGGGCTGATTCTGACAAAGACGACCTTAAGGGTAAGAACTTTGATGAAATTATAAAGCTTGCAAAAGGCAGTAAGGTAACTTTTTACGGATGGGGCGGTGATGAAAAGCTTAATAACTGGCTTGATAAGGAATATATACCGCTTATGAAGGAAAAATATGATATAGAAGTAGTGAGAGTACCTATGGATATTGAGCAGATACTCACACAGCTTTCAGGAGAGCTGCAGACCGGTACTGACGGAAGTATAGATATGATATGGATAAACGGTGAAAATTTCCAGTCGGCAAGATCAAATGATATGCTTTACGGTCCTTTTTCCGATATGTTGCCGAATTTCAAGCAATATATAGATGCAGATTCAGATGATATAAAGTATGATTTCGGCTACCCTGTTGAAGGTTATGAAGCACCTTACGGAAAGGCACAGGTAGTATTTATTGCTGATAGTGCAAAGACTGCGCAACTTCCTAAAAATGCCAATGAACTTTTTGAATTTGCAAAGGAAAATAAAGGTAAGATAACTTACCCTGCACTTCCTGATTTTACAGGCAGTGTTTTTGTAAGAAGCATTATATATGAAAAATGCGGCTATGAGCAGTTTCAGGATATGAAACCTGATAAAGAAAAAGTTAAGGAAGCTATTGAACCTGCACTTAAATATCTAAGAGATATTAAACCGTATCTCTGGAATGAGGGAAAAACTTATCCGGAATCATCATCAACACTTGAAAATATGTTTGAGGACGGAGAAGTTCTTCTTAATGTTACTTATGGGGCTTATAGTACCTCTGTAAATATAGAAAAAGGAAAATATCCTAATACGGCGGTTTCATTCCAATTTGATAAGGGAACTATAGGAAATACCAATTTCCTTGCAATAGCAAAAAACTCTCCGAATAAAGCAGGCGCCATGGTTGCAATTAATGAAATGATATCACCTGAGGTACAGGCTATGCGTTTTAAAGAATTAAGGACATTGCCTGTAATTGATTATTCTAAACTTGACAAGCAGCAGAAAGCGGCATTTGATTCAGTTGACATTGGAAAAGGGAATATACCTCAAGATGAACTTCTTTCAAAACGTCTGCCTGAGATGCCGGCGGAGCTTGTACCTGTTATAGAAGAAATATGGAAAGAAGAAGTATTAAATAAGGATTAACGCAAAGAAAAACAATCTGTATTTAGCGGTTTTTACACCCGTTAAATACAGATTTTAAAATAATAATATATAATCTGATATTTTAATATACATCAGATTATATGAGATCGTATTAAAAACTAAGTATATACGGCAAATTATCTGCTGCCGTATTGGAGCCTAATCATACTTATGAAGAATAAAATAATACCGTATCTGCTTCTTATACCGCAGTTTATTTTAAGCGGATTGTTTATTGCAGGGCTTATAAATGCCATTATGATAAGCCTGGGCATAATGCCTTCGCTTGGACTTAATAAATTGACATTTGATTACTATATAAAAGCGTTTTTGAGAAAGGATTTATTTGATTCATTAACATTCAGCTTTTATACCGCTCTTGTGTCGGCATTGATTTCAACAGTTCTTGGAGTTTTCATATGTTATTTTATGATAAATACTAAAAGGGGGATTTCATGGATAGTTGAACTCCCTATAATTACACCTCATGTTGTAACAGCACTGTTTATAATAAGCATATTTTCACAAAATGGCTTTATAGCAAGGCTTTTATTTATGTTTAATCTTATAAAGGATCAGCAGGAATTTCCTGTGATAGTTTATAATTCAGGAGGGATAGGCATAATACTGGGCTATATATGGAAGGAAGTTCCTTTTGTTATATATTTTACAGCCTCAATAATGTCAAATATAAATGAGAAGCTTGGAGATGCTGCGGCAAATCTTGGTGCAGGAGCAGGAAGAATATTTTTTGAAATTACTCTTCCTCTTTGTAAAAATACGATTATAAGTGCTTTTCTTATAATTTTTGTATTTTCACTAGGTGCTTATGAACTACCTTTTCTTCTTGGAGCGACAAAGCCTAAGGCATTGCCTGTTCAGGCTTACGAACAATATCTGCATCCCGATTTAAGGAATCGACCTTATGCTATGGCATTAAATGGAATTATAATAGCGGCTGCTATGCTTTCAGCAGTATTTTATTATTTTGTATTAAAGTCGGATATAGATAAAAAGTTAAAAAATAAAAATTTAAATACCTGTATAATATAAATGAAAAAATATAAAAAGGATAGATATATATCAGGTGTTATTACAGCAATATTTGCGGCAGCGGTAATATTACCTGTACTCACGTTATTTGTATGGAGTTTTACTCAAAGATGGGCATGGCCCTATATAATACCGGGAAATTTTTCACTAAATGCGGTAATTGATGTATTTGAAAAGCTTAAAAAGCCGGGAGGTATACTTATCTCAGGTGTAGTTTTATCACTTATAACTGCATTATTATCGGTGATTATAGCTCTTATGAGTGCAAAGGCATTACTTTTTTATAATTTCCCGGGAAGAAATGCCCTGTTATTTGGCTCGATACTTCCCTTCATTGTACCGGCAAGTGTATTTTCAATGGGAGTTCAGCTGCTATTTATAAATCTGGGACTTAATAATACCTTACATGGTGTTATGATTGCTCATCTAATCTATTCACTGCCATACGCATTAAGGCTTATAATGGATGCTATGTCGGCAATAGGGGAAAAATATGAGGAACAGGCAAGAGTACTTGGTGCCTGTGGGATAAGGGCATTTGTTGATATAACTGTGCCCATGCTGCTTCCGGTATCATTAACTGCATTTTGTATGGCATATATAATTTCATTCAGTCAATATTTCCTGACACTCTTAATTGGTGGAGGACGAGTAATTACATTTACTATAATTATGGTGCCCTATCTTACATCAGGAAACAGGAATTTTGCTTCCGCATACAGTCTTGTATTTTTAGGGATTAGTGTGATTATATTTATGCTTTCTAAAAAAGCTGCCGCTATATCTAACAGGCAGTTAAAGACACAACTTTATTGACGTAATGAAATATAAAAATACTCACATGATACATAAAACAAAATATAAAACAAAATATAAAACAAAATATAAAATATAATATTTAATAAGATCAAATAAGAAAGTTGTAAAGTTATGGGACTTGTGATAAAAGATCTTAAAGTAAGTCTTATGAAATCGGAAATACTTCATGGTATAAGCCTTGATGTTAAAGATGGTGAGCTTGTATCGCTGCTGGGGGCATCCGGTTGCGGAAAAAGTACACTTCTTAAAGCAATTGCAGGACTGACTGAAACTGATGGCGGAATCATAGAAATAGATGGTTCTGTTGTAAATGAAACAGCTCCTGAAAAAAGGGGAAGCGTGATAGTATTTCAGGATCTTAGGCTTTTTCCGCATATGGATGTAGGAAATAATATCGCTTTTCCTATGAGACTTAGAAAAATGTCTGTGAGGGATATTGAAAACAAAGTAAAGTCTCTGCTACATGATGTGCATCTTGACGGATTTGAAAGGCGACAAATATCTGAAATTTCAGGCGGGCAGATGCAAAGGGTGGCACTTGCAAGAGCAATTGCGGCACAGCCTAAACTGTTGTTGCTTGATGAGCCGTTTTCAGGGCTTGATGAAGAGCTGAGAATTGAAATGGAAAAGCTGGTTGCCGGGCTTCATAAAAAAATGGAAATAACTACAGTGCTTGTAACTCATGATAAGAGGGAGGCATTGTATATGTCGGATCGTGTGGCACTTATGGACTGCGGAAATATACTTCAATATGATACCCCACATAATATTTATTATAATCCCAATTCAAAGAAAACTGCCGAGTATTTTGGCAGAGTAAATTATATAAAGGGGAATATCAAATCCGGTATTTTTACTTCTAACTCAGGTATATGGAAAACAAAACCGGGTGATATATCTGATGATACGATTGAGGATGGAGAATATGAGGCTTTGGTAAGACCGCATAATATAGGAATTATAAAAGACGGTGGCAGATATGTCGTTAAGTCGATATCTTTTATGGGAGAATTTGAAGAGATATCAATTGATACAGGGGATAAAACTGTTTTTATAATAGCGACCGGGGGCTACTGTCTGAGCAATAGTATAAGTATCGGTAATTATGCAGGCATAAGTATAGAAGCCGGTATGGTAAAATTTTTAAAGGCGGATATTTTAAAATAAATATAATGCATTTTTTCTGATTTTAAAGGGATATAATATGAGGATAAATAAATGAAGAGGATAATATATGACTGCGATAATACTTTTGGTATAAAGGATTGTGATGTAGATGACGGGCTTGCACTTATATATCTGCTAGGTTCAAAAGAGGCAGAGCTTTTAGGTGTGAGTACAACCTACGGAAATAATCGTACAGATGTGGTTTTTGAAAATACAAAGCGTATGCTAAGAGATCTTGGAAGAACTGATATTCCTCTTAAAAATGGAGGGCTCTCAAAGGGCGATTATAACAGTGAAGCGGCGGATTTTTTAGTTGAAACTGCACAGCATTTTAAAGGAGAGCTTTCAATACTTGCCACAGGTTCAATGACAAATCTGGGAGCAGCTTATAAAAAAGACAGAAACTTTTTTAAAAATATAAAGGAAATTGTTATGATGGGGGGAATTACAAGTCCGCTTGTATTTGAAAAGAAAATAATGGATGAGCTTAACCTTTCATGTGATCCTGAAGCGTCTGAAGATATTTTAATAAATGGCAAAAATGTATCTGTAATTACCGGAAATAACTGCACCAAAGTGCTTTTTGAAAAAAGTGAATATAGGAAGATCCTTATGAATTCGGACAAAAAGATAGCTTCCTATATACTTTCTGAAACTGACAGTTATTTTTCATATAATGATGATTGTTACGGTATAAAGGGATTTTATAACTGGGATGTAACGGCAGCGGTATATCTTATGCATCCTGAATTATTTTATGATCGCATAGGCAGCTTTAATATAAAAACAGATGATCTGAATACAGGTTTTTTAAGATGTGAAAATCCCGGAAATTGTATGCTTAATCTGCCTGAAGTAAAGGAGACTGCTTCATTTAAGGACAGTATATACAAAACATGGTTTAGAGTTGAGATGTAGGCAAATGTCGGGGTATATCTAAGAAATGGTAATTGATTTATCGTTTTCTTAGATAAAATAAATTTTCTTAAAAATATAAAATAAATTTACTATCAGAAAAATAAAATATAAAACAGATTTAACAATTTAAAAAGGAGCTTTATATGAAAAATAAAATATTTAATAGATTTTTATGTATAATATTATGCTGTATTATGATTATGATGCCGATTACAGCAGTATTAAATGAGATAACAGTATATGCACAGGACATGGATGCTATGTTTATGCTTCAAGATGAGAACGGGCAGATGGTTAGCGACAATATTGATTTTATAATACAGGATTCATCAGGTATAAAAAGAGAAATTTATTCTGTAAACAGCATGCTGAATGTAAAGCTTACTGTTGAACAAAAATATATTCTTAGCCTTAAAAGCGATCAGGATTATACTATGGAACCACTGGAATTTATATTTGGTGAAGAAGGTCCGTATAAAGAAGATTATAAAGAAGAAATCATTACCAGTATAATTCTGAAGCATAATATTAATAAAGATGAAGAAAATACAGGTATAGGTCTTGAAAGTATTGTTATAAGAACCTATAAGGGAACGGAAATACTTAAAAATTCTGCTTTCAGACTTTTTAGGCTTGACTCAAATATTCCAAATGTAATTAAAAGTGATAAAACGGATGATGAGGGCAGGTACGAACTTAAAGACTTTGAACCTGAAACCGAATATATAATAGGGATGGAGAATAACAGTTTAAAATTTGATAAAGACAGGGTTAAATTTAAGACTGATAAAAATTCAAAGGTAGTAAGTATAAATGGAAAGGCGGTTTCAGGAGAAGAGGATTCCGAAATTAAATTTACAGGATATCCAAAAAATTCGGACAGTTTAAAAACTAAGGAAGTAAAATTTAGAGTAGTTGATATGGAAAGCGGGGAACCTGTGGAAGGTGTGGAACTTACTGCAAATGTTTTGACACCTAAATTAAGTTCATATAAAAATGTCAAATCGGATCAGGAAGGTTATGCAGTATTTAAGCTTGAAGGGCAGGAAGGCGGAAAGAGCTATACTTTATGCGTATCAAAAAATGCACAGTTTATGTGGAAATTTGAGCCTGACCAGATTACAATATATGTTGATGAAGCCGGAAATGTAAAAATTGAAGGCGATGTAGAGCCTGTTTTTAGAGTGAAAAAGGAGGATAGAACTTATTTAATAGAAGCATTGAAGGATAAAATAAAATCTGCCGAAAAATATATAGCTGAAAATGAATTTACAGATATCTCAAAGCTTAATGAGCTTAAGGCTGTAATAAAATCTGCTAAGGAAGAGCTTGCAAAGCCGGAAACTATACCTTATTACGTTGAAGGATTTATAAAATCTATAGATGAGTCAATAGAGAGATTATCACATTATAAAAAAGAGGCTAATAAACCAAAGACATCAATATTAACGGCGGATGCGGATAAGGTTGAGCTTCCTTCTGAAGGTGGAAGTATTACGATTACTCTTATGACAATGGGTAAGCCTGATAAAAATCTTATAAGGATGAGGGCGGAAGTATCAGGAAAAGAGGAAACTGTTTCTGATTTTAATGTTTCAGGAGATAAAGCTAAAAAGACGGTTACATTTACAATACCTGCAAACAATTCAAATAAAGAAAAAAATTATATTTTAAGATTTAATTCTACAGGTTCGCAGGAAGTATTTCAGCATGAACCGACAGTTAATATAAAAGTGGCAGCAGGCAATATACAAGAACCTGGAAATATAGAGAGTATAAGAGTTTCTAAACCGGAACTTTCGCTTGAAGGAGGAGAAACAAGTATTACCGTAAAGGGTACAAATTTAAAAAATGGGACTCTTGGAATTAAAGTATATAAAATTGAAGGAAATGATAAAATTGAGCAGCCTGATATATCATCAGGGTGTGAATTTAACGGTAATGACCGTGTGCAGACGGCATATATTACATTTCCTCCTGTTGCAAAAGCAACAAAATACCTTATTCAAGCGGGATTTGACGGTAATATGACACATGAGGCTGAAATTACTGTTGGAAATAAAATAAGCAATGAGACAACTGTTATAAATCCGTCAAATGTGTATATTGATAAGAGCGGCAGCATAATAACATTACTATTTGATGAAGATATTTTTCCGGTAAACGGACTTGAACAGTTAAAAGCTGCGGTAAGCATTGCGGTTGACGGAAATGATTATAAAGTTCTTGAGTCTGAAGATAAAGTTGAAATAAATAAAAATAAAATCATTATAAATTTAAATAAAAAAATTGATGTAGGCAGTAATTCAAAAATAAAATTTAATGAAAGGGCTATAAAGGATAAACTTGAGAGGGATAATAAACTATTTGAATTTATTATTAACAAGAATAATCCTGTAGTCGAAAAAGCAGAGTTTATAGAGGGTGAAACTTTAGGCTATAACGGAGGTAATGTTAAAATAAGACTTTCAGGTACAGATCTGATAGGCAGCGGAGCTTATGCAACCAAGGTTAAGGTTATAAAAAATGAAAAACTGCATAATAAAAGTGATGACATAGCTGCACAGGTAGAGACAATAAGCACTATGGAGCAGATTATAAGCTTTGAACTTCCTCAAAATGATACAGCCCGTGTACAAAATTATACAGTGCAGGTTTCACTTGATGGAGGCAGAACTTATAAATCAGATTTAGGTTTAAATATATATGACAGGACCAAACGTCTTGTATGTGCGGTTTTACCCCAAAATGCAGATCCTTTAAAGCCTGCACTCGGATTTATGTCTATACAGTCATATGGAACGTCAGGAGGCGGAAGTGATGTGCCTGATATTACACATACAAATACACCTGTCGGACAGGAGAGTAAAAAAACTTTTGTATATGTATATGGTACAAATCTTGACAGTAAGCTTACTAAAGTAAAAATAGTCGATAAAAACAATATTGAATGGACACCTCTTAATGAAGCAGGTTCTGACAGTTTTAACCAGTTTATAATGATTGGTTTTAATCATACCGGAATTGACGGAAACGGGAATAATCAGATGCTTGAAATTATATGCCCGAATAATATTGCAGGTGATAATACATTTAAATATCTTATAGCAGTTGACGGTAAAAATTTTGATACTGAGGTCTATGTTACGGCTACAGTTATAGATGATAAATCAGGACTTAAAAATAAACTTACAGAGGATAAAATTAAAAATATAAAAATAAATTATATTGATGAGTCAGGAAAAACTCTGATGCCGGAAAGATATGTAAAGGGCTATGAATGGGCAAAAGTACTTGCATTTAATATTAAACCTGAAAATATAGAGGGTTATAAATGGGTGAAATATACTGTAGGAAAAAATAATAAAAGCCGGACAGTATGGACTGAACAAGAAAATCTAAGCGAATATGATGGTCTGTACCTTAGAGATGCGGATGAAATTAATTTTATATATAAAAGCGAAGGTTTAAAGCCTGAAAATAAAAATCCTAATCAAGGCAATACTGATAATAATCAGAATTTAAAACCTCAAAAGGAAGCGGAAACTGAAATAAACCCCGGAGCTAATCATGGAAATGAGATAAAACCTGAAAACCAAATAAACCCCGGAGCTAATCAGGGAAGCGAGATAAAACCTGAAACTGAAAAGAAACCTGAAAATAAATCTAACAGCGATAATAAAATTTCTGAGAATAATAAAAAAACATATAGCGGTTCATCGGGAAGATCTTCTTCAGGTTCTTCATCACTGGTTATTAGATCAGCAAAAAGACCTGATAAAAATAATAAAGGAAGCTGGATAAAAGATGGAAAGGGCTGGTGGTATAAATTTGAGGACGGTTCATGGCCGGCAGAAAGATGGGTTCAGATTGAATACGCAGGCAAGCTGAATTGGTATTATTTCAACACCCAGGGATATATGGCTGTTGGCTGGATAAACTCGAATAATAACTGGTACTTCCTTGATAATTCAGGTGCAATGCTTTCAGATACTGTAACTCCGGACGGATACAGAGTGGATTCAAATGGAGCGTGGACAAGGTAACATATAGCTTATATTTCCATGAGAGATGTATGTTTTGTATCTTCCTTATGTTCAGTATGTTATAGAGAAAGCGTATAAAATTATATTTATAATACATATAAAATATCCTCCTTACCGGTTTGTCCGATAAAGAGGGTATTTTTATATGTTGTTAAACAGAAAGTTTTTATAACTGCAAATAGTGAGTCAAATTTAGCAGGGTTTTTTATACATGCTCCATGCTCAAGTTCTACATTTATTTCTGGAGCAGCGGATCCCATATTTTGGCAAGTGCCTGATCGGTATCTATACTTGAATCAAGTATACCGAATTCTTTGTAGTCATTTATAATATTTTTAAGTGTTGTTTGTGTATCCTCATCAGAGATTTTAAAGTTATAGGTATTTGCTATTTCAAGAACAAGCTTACGATCACCTGATGCCCAATTATTTTCAAGCATTAAGTCTACAAATTCTTCCTTATTATCCTCGATCCAGTTGCTTGCATTTTGATGTGCTCTTGTAAGTTTCTTTGCAGTTATAGGATTTTTTTCAAGGAAATTTGAATTAATAGCATGTATACAGCAGGGCTCATGCTCAAAATCTTTGTCAAAGGTAAGGGAACGTATTATTTTAATAGTGTCGTTATCTACAAATTTCTTAGCAAACTGGTCATTTAAAATGGCAGCCTGAACCTCATTATTCAGCATCGCCTGAACTACGGCATCACTTGTTACAGCCTTAAAATTGACATCTTTAGGATTTATATCATCATGGTTTAAAAATCTTAGTGCTATATTATGATCCGAGTTTCCTATACCGTCAGGCAGACCTACGGTTTTTCCTTTAAGATCCGAGGTTTTTTCTATTGAAGAGTCGGCAAGTACATAAAGTGATTTGCATCCTGTATGGCAGCCGGTGGTAAATGTTGCATTTACACCGTTTACGGCAGGCACTAAAAATGAAGCTATATGATCTCCTGTAACATCTACTTGTCCGGTTCCTATAGCATCCTGCTGGCTATTCATATTTACAATTTCAGTTTTAAGACCTTCGGCTTCATAAAATCCCTTTACTTGTGCTATACCGAAAGCGCCTAAGCAAAGACCGCCATTATAGCCTATTTTAATTGTCTGACCGTATGCAGGTTCTTTTTTCCATGCTTCTTCCTCCTCAGCACTTGACATTGAGCTTTGAACTACGGCTGATGAATCGCTGTCCGTTTTATTTGAGCTTTGATTTGAAGCACTGCCGGGGGTATTTGAGGCGGATGAGTTTTGTCCGACCTGGCTCTTACAGCCTGAAAGAGCTGCGGTCAAAAGCATCAAGGCTAAAAGTCCTGTACCGCTTTTTGCCTTTAAAAGCTTGCTGTTTGATTTTTTCATAAAATAAATTCTCCTTTTATAACATATAAATTTTATTTTGCTGAATTTAGTTTTTAAAATTCAGTTTAAAAGTTAAATTAAATATTTTTTAAAAATTTTAAATTCTGACTGTTAAGTTTAATTTAGTATATTCAGAGATTTTTAAGCTATATACTGAATTTTATTTAATTAAACCTTGCTTTTACCGAAATCAAGAGATTCAAGTATATGTATACGGTAGTCAATAAACTGTTTTCCGAGACGTTGCCTTGGATATTTAAGTTCTATTTTTAGGTCTTCGATAATCCTGCCGGGGCGAGGTGCCATTATTATTACACGATTACCCATATATATGGCTTCATCTACATCATGTGTTACCATGATCATCATATTTTTATTTTTATGCCACATAGAAAGCAGCTCATCCTGCATATTCATCCTTGTAAATGCATCAAGTGCTCCAAGAGGTTCGTCAAGCAGAAAAACTTCAGGCTCATTTATCATAGTCCTTACAAGCGCAACTCTCTGTGCCATGCCACCTGAAAGCTGGTGAGGGTATGCATTTTTAAATTCATATAATCCTGCAAGCTTAAGCATGTATTCTGTTTTTTCTTCAAGTTCTTGAGTTTTATGACGCATTCTCAGACCGAAATTTATATTTTTTTCAACTGTAAGCCAAGGAAAAAGTGTAGGTTTTTGAAATGCCATACCTCTTTCAGAACCTGTTGTTTTTATTTCATTGCCGTTTAATGATATACTTCCGGTAGTTGGCTGTATAAGTCCCGCTATAAGTCTTAATATAGTTGATTTTCCACATCCGCTGGGACCTACTATACTTATAAATTCACCGGTATTTACAGTAAGGTCGATATTACCAAGTGCATGTGTTATACCGCTTTCATCATATGTACCTGCAAAACTTTTAGATATATTTTTAAGTAAAAGACTCATTACTGAACTATTCCCTCCTGCCAGCGTAGCACTCTTTTTCTAATAAGGTTCATGATGTAATTAACAAGCACGAAAATAATACATATTATAACTATTGCCGCATACATCTTTGCATATTGTGCCCAACTTTTCTGCCAGGTTATATACCATCCAAGTCCTGATTCGACACCTATCATTTCTGCTACCAGAAGTGCAGTACATGCACTGCTCATTGCCTGCATGAGTCCCTGAAATATATTGGGTACGGCAGATGGTACTGCTATATGCAGTATAAGCTGCCTGCCGCCTGCCCCTAGCGTTTTTGCGGCATCATAATATGCATTATCTATATTTCTGATACCTGTAATTGTGGCAAGAGTAACGGCGAACCAGACTCCGAGTGCTATTATAAATACACTTCCTTTAAAAAGTGAGGTTGCAAGTACCATTACTATAGGTATCCATGTAGTTGAGGGTATGGCACCAAAAAGCTTCATAAAAGGCTCTATCCAGTAATTTATCTTTTTGCTGTAACCGCATGCAATCCCGGTGATTATGCCAATGACCGCTCCTGTAATATACCCTGTAAATAAAAGAATAAGTGAATTTTTTATACAGTCAAGAAGGTAACTTCTGTCGTTTATAATTGCATTTAATATCTGATCAACCCATGGGAAGTAGGGAAGCATAAGTGTTGAGCTTTTAAGGGTCAACAGATCATACAGCATAAGCAGCACAAAAACCAGAGTATAAAAAGGTGCTTTGTATAAAAGTATGTAAAACAGCTGTTTATTAAAAAATGAGCCTGCGAAGCCCAGTAGTGCAAGTGAAGTCAGTACGGATAAAAAATATACATATGTGTAGCTTGCATAGTTGTTTTTATAGTTTGGTACATACATATATTCAAGCAGGGCGATTATTCCTGATAATACGGGAAGCAGGCATATAAATCTGTCAAGCAGAAGCTCTGTTTTTGTTTTTGACCGGTTTTCAAGCTCAAAAAGTTCCTGTCTGGTTAAGGCATGGTGTTTGCTTTTATCATCTGCCATTTATATTTATTTTCCTTTATATTTATAGTAGTAGTTTTCCATAGACCCTCTCCAAGGTCTTTATATATACTGAGTCATAGTTGATTCCATACGGCTTTTCGCAGGTTTTGCTATGATATTTAAGTGATGTTAAAAAGATAAGTATTAAAATGCTTTTTAAAATTCTACTTTAATATTAATAAATAGTGATAATTTATTAACCATCATAGAGCGTAAACAGTAGGATTAATATATCTTTAAAACATACATTTATATACATCTTTGTGTTTAAAAATATTATAAAATATTTTTAAACATCAAAATAACACAGTATACTTCAAATAAGTATTATAAAGAAAATTTGAAAATATTGCAATACAGATTTTTAGGAAATATCTACCAAAAGAATTTAAAATATGATATAATCTTATGTAAGAAATTTAATGGAGGTCAGCTTATGGCAAATAAATGGGTATACTTATTTGAGGAAGGAGATGCGGGAATGAGGAACACTCTTGGTGGAAAGGGTGCAAATCTCGCTGAGATGACAAGACTCGGTCTTCCTGTTCCACAGGGCTTCACTATAACAACTCAAGCCTGTACTCAATATTATGAAGATGGGCAAAATATCAATGATGAGATTATGGAGCAGATTCTTGACCATATTACAAAGCTTGAAAAAATCACCGGCAAGAAATTTGGAGATAAGGAAAACCCTCTCCTCGTTTCAGTGCGTTCAGGTGCAAGGGCTTCTATGCCGGGTATGATGGATACTATCTTAAACCTTGGACTTAATGAAGAGGTTGTCGGTACAATTGCTAAAAAATCAGGCAATCCTCGTTGGGCGTGGGATTGCTATAGAAGATTTATACAGATGTATTCAGACGTTGTTATGGAAGTCGGAAAGAAGTATTTTGAAGAGCTTATTGACAAAATGAAGGCTCAAAAGGGAGTAACAGAGGATGTAGAGCTTACTGCAGAGGACCTTAAGGAGCTTTCAGATCAGTTTAAAGCTGAATATAAGAATAAGATCGGCTCAGATTTCCCCACAGATCCTAAGGAACAGCTTATGGGTGCAGTAAAGGCAGTGTTCCGTTCATGGGACAATCCAAGGGCAAATGTTTATCGCCGGGATAATGATATCCCTTATTCATGGGGAACCGCAGTAAATGTTCAGATGATGGCATTTGGAAATATGGGCGATACATCAGGTACGGGAGTTGCATTTACGAGAGATCCCGCTACCGGTGAAAAACATATAATGGGAGAGTTTCTTTTAAATGCACAGGGTGAGGACGTGGTTGCAGGTGTGCGTACACCACAGCATATAGATCAGCTTAAAAGCATGATGCCTGAGGTTTATGAACAGTTTCTAAGTATATGCAAAAAGCTTGAGAATCATTATAAGGATATGCAGGATATGGAGTTTACCATTGAAGACAGGAAGCTATATATGCTGCAGACCAGAAATGGTAAAAGAACTGCTTTTGCAGCACTTAAGATAGCGTGTGATCTTGTTGATGAAGGTATGATCACTGAGGAAAGAGCAGTTTCAATGATAGATCCGAGGAACCTTGATTCACTTCTTCATCCTACATTTGATACAAATGTACTTAAAGATATCAAACCTATTGCAAAGGCACTTGCGGCTTCACCTGGTGCGGCAAGCGGTCAGGTAGTATTTACTGCCGAAGATGCAAAAAAATGGACACTTGAGGGAAAAACAGTTGTACTTGTAAGACTTGAAACTTCACCTGAGGATATTGAAGGAATGAAGGCTGCAAAGGGAATACTTACAGTACGTGGAGGTATGACTTCACATGCCGCTGTTGTAGCAAGAGGTATGGGCAAGTGCTGTGTGGCAGGATGTTCTGATATAGCTATGGATGAAGCAAATAAGGTATTTAGGCTTGCAGGCAAGGAGTTCCGTGAGGGTGATATAATATCATTTGACGGAACCACCGGAAATATATATGAAGGTGAGATACCGACTGTGGAAGCTAATATAGTAGGAGAATTTGGGAGGATAATGGGATGGGCTGATAAGTACAGAACACTTAAAGTGCGTACAAATGCCGATACCCCCTATGATGCTGCAAAAGCAAGGGAGCTTGGTGCTGAGGGCATAGGACTGTGCCGTACCGAGCATATGTTCTTTGAAAGTGGAAGAATTGATGCTTTCCGTGAGATGATATGTTCCGATACCGTTGAAGAAAGAGAAACCGCACTTGCAAAGATACTTCCTGTGCAGCAGAAGGATTTTGAAGAGATTTATGAGGCACTTGAGGGAAATCCTGTAACTATAAGATTTCTTGATCCTCCTCTTCATGAATTTGTGCCTAGTGATGAGGCGGATATTGAAAAGCTTGCAAAGGCAAAAAATAAAACGGTTTCACAGATTAAGGATATAATACAGGGTCTTCATGAATTTAACCCGATGATGGGACACAGGGGCTGCCGTCTTACTGTTACTTATCCCGAGATAGCAAAGATGCAGACAGCAGCAGTAATACGTGCCGCTATAAATGTTAAAAAGGCACATCCTGAATGGAATTTAAAACCTGAGATTATGATTCCACTTATATCTGAGCTTAAAGAGCTTAAGTTTATTAAAAATATAGTGGTTGAAACTGCAGAGGCTGAGATTAAGGCTGCAGGTACTTCGGTAGAATATGAAGTTGGAACTATGATAGAAATTCCGAGAGCTTGTTTACTTGCTGATGAGATAGCAAAAGAGGCTGAATTTTTCTGCTTCGGAACCAATGACCTTACACAGATGACATTTGGTTTCTCAAGAGATGATGCCGGAAAATTCCTTGATGCATACTATGATACAAAGATTTTTGAAAATGATCCTTTTGTAAAAATAGATCGTGAAGGTGTAGGAAAGCTTATGGAAATGGCTTGTGAACTTGGAAAGAAAGAAAGACCGAATCTTCATATTGGAATATGCGGCGAACATGGAGGAGATCCTTCATCAGTTGAATTTTGCCATAAAATAGGTCTTGACTATGTATCATGTTCACCATTTAGAGTACCGATAGCAAGGCTTGCAGCAGCACAGGCAGCTATTGCGGAAAAGAGGAATTAGGCAGCAATATATTTATTTTTGCAGCTTAACGGTGAGGCGAGCGGATGTGCAGGCATTTATGGCTGAGCATCCCGAGTACACAAAGGCGAACAGATTTAAAGATATTGAAGTAAAAGTCTATATATAAAGTTCTGCGAGGGAAAGCATTTATTGCTTTCCCTTGTTTAATGTTTGGGAATAAGCACTTTTTATAAGTGTTTGTTCCCTTTTTTATATCTATAAGGAGGTTCAATATGAAGAACACAGCGTTAAGTGCAGAAAATAATGGCAAATGGTCTATTATATTTATTAGCGAAGCACATGAAAAATTCTACTATGAAAAATTAAAAGAAGTAAGGGAACAAGATGCCTACCATAAGGCTCTTTGCTATTGTCTAGGCATCAGCCCTGATACGAGAAGAAATATTAACAGTATTTATGATTTTAAGACCGGTGATATAAAAACAGAGTGTTTGCGTGAGGGGTGGCAAACAGGTAGCAGTATGAAGGTAGTGAGACTGGCATTTAACCTTTATTGTAACACTACACCAAGCGTAGATGATTATAAAGAACAGGAAGAACAGATGGATGAGTGTATGAAGTATACAGTAGAAGACTTGTTTTGCTGTACTTATGCACCATTCTTTTGGCAAGCGATACAGATTCGCTATCCTGACTACGCTAATTATAATTGTGAGATACAAGCTTTATTGGAGGTGCAAACTAATGCTGAAAATCAGATTGATGGGAACAAAGAGTGATATTGCATGGTTTCAAAAAATATTAAGTAGTGATAATAAAATAGAAGTTCTGGAGATATCAGAGCTTTATAGCAATAAAGGAACAAGAAAATATTACAGGGCTTATGCACAAGTGCAGAAAGTAAATTCGAAAAAAGACAACTAAAACAGTATAACAATAGGAGAATTATATCATGTGTAGAGTTATAGCTATTGCAAATCAAAAAGGTGGAGTTGGAAAAACCACAACAACAAGTAACTTGGGAATTGGGCTGGCAAGGCAAGGAAAGAAGGTTCTGTTGATAGATGCAGATGCACAAGGAAGCCTTACGGTAAGTCTTGGGATTAGGGAGCCGGATAGATTGGAAATTACACTTGCAACTATAATGGGAAACATTATTAATGATGAGGAAATAAGATCAGATTATGGGATTCTAAGCCATGATGAAGGAGTTGATTTTATACCTGGAAATATAGAACTTTCAGGTTTGGAAACTTCACTTATTAATGTGATGAGCAGAGAAACAGTACTGAGAACCTATATAGATTTGCAGAGAAACAATTATGATTATATTTTGATTGACTGTATGCCATCCCTTGGAATGATTACAATAAATGTTTTTACTTGTGCAGATAGTATTTTAATTCCTGTACAGGCGGCATATTTACCGATAAAAGGCTTGGAACAACTTATTAAAACTATAGGGAAAGTAAAGCGTCAGATTAATCAGAAACTTGAGATTGAGGGGATTTTGCTAACAATGGTTGATAGCCGTACCAATTATGCAAAAGATATCAGTAATCTGCTTATTGAAAATTACGGGAGCAAAGTTCATATATTTGAAAACAGTATTCCAATGTCGGTAAGGGCAGCGGAAATTTCTGCGGAAGGTGTGAGCATCTACAAGCACGATCCGAATGGGAAAGTGGCAAGTGCATATCAGTCATTGACAAAGGAGGTGCTTTGCAATGAATAAGACAGGAAGTGCCACAAAGGTAAAGCTTAACAGCTTTGATGATTTATTCGGGATTGAGCAGCCACAGTCAGGAATAGAGCAAGTACAGGAAATTGCATTAACAGAACTTCATGGGTTCAAAGAACATCCGTTTAAGGTATTGGATGATGAAAAGATGCAAGAAATGATTGAAAGTATTAGAGAGTATGGGGTATTGATGCCGGGTATTGCAAGACCGATGAAAGGTGGCGGTTACGAAATTATCGCCGGACATCGTAGAAAATATGCATGTGAAATGGTTGGACTCTCTACAATGCCGATGTTTATTCGTGATTATACAGATGATGAAGCTACAATTATCATGGTAGATTCTAATATTCAGAGAGAAGATATTCTGCCAAGTGAGAAATCAAAAGCGTACAGAATGAAATATGATGCAATGAAACATCAGGGAAGTAAAGCAGGTGGACTTACACTTGGAGAACTTGGAGAAGCGGCAGGAGAGAGTGCAAAGACGGTTCAGAGATATATATGGATTTCACGCTTGGCAGATGAGTTGCTTGATATGGTGGATACAAAGAAAATAGGCATCATACAGGCGGTTGATTTATCATTCTTATCAGAGGATGCACAGCAATGGGTTTTGGCTGTAATACAGGAAACAAATGTTATTATTACAACTCAGCAGAGTGCCATGCTCAAGGAAAGCGATAAAAAGGGGGAGCTTACACTTCCGATGGTTCGTATGCTACTTGAAAAAGAGAAAACTGTGGAGCGAAAGGTTATTATAAAAGCAGAGCGTATCAACAGTTATTTCCCTGTAACATATAGCAGAAAAGAAATAGAGAATATTATTTATCAGTTATTGGATAACTGGAAAAACAATCAGTAGAAAGGAGGAGCCGGGAATGAGTGAAATATTACAACTGGATTATTATTATGGGATTGAAGCGGAGCAGTTCTCATTCTATAGAGTTCCTCGCTTGCTTATTAAGGATGAACGATTTAAGAAATTATCAAGTGATGCAAAACTTTTATATGGTCTGATGCTTGATCGTATGTCCCTATCTATAAAAAATAAATGGTTCGATGATAATAATAGAGCATATATAATATATACCATAAATAGTATTATGGAAGATTTGGGATGTGGAAAGGAAAAGGCTGTTAAGGTTCTTGCAGAGTTGGATAATACTAAGGGAATTGGTCTGGTAGAGAAAGTTCGTAGAGGATTGGGTAGACCGGATATTATATATGTCAAGAATTTTGCTTCGCCGGAAGGAAATGTAGATAAAAAAGAGGCAGTAAACACTGATAAAATCACTGAAGTCGGAAAATCGGACTTCAGGAAGTCGGAAAATCAAACTTCAAGAAGTCAGAAAACAGGACTTCAAGAAGTCGGAAAATCAGACCTCAAGAAGTCAGAAAATAAAACCTTTGGAAGTTCGGAAATCGAAACTCAAGAAGTTGGAGAATCGAACCCTAATTATACTAAATATAATAAAACTGATTTAAACTATATTGAGGAGAATTATATCAATCCTATCATTCAATCCGGTTCAGAGAAGAATGATGTGATAGATGATGTACAGAAATGCATAGAACTGATCAAAGAAAATATCAGTTATAATCATCACATGCAATATGATAGTTATGGAGAAAAAGAACTCTATGATGAACTGTTTCAAGTAATATGTGAGGTAGTCTGTGTGCGGCGTCCGACAATCAGGGTAGCCGGAGAAGAATATCCGTATGAGCTTGTTAAATCAAGATTTTTGAAACTGGAAAGCAGCCATTTGGAGTATGTGATTGACTGTATGAAGAATACAACCACTAAAATCACAAATATCAAGGCATATATGATTACGGCACTTTATAATGCAACCACTACAATAAATCATTTTTATCAGCAGGAAGTAAATCACGATATGTATGGGGGAGGCTGGTGTAAAAAGGATATTATTTAAGGTAATGCTGTTATTGCTTTTGATTGTAGTGTAGAATAAAATACAAGATATATAAAGAAACTGTGTATCTGCTTTTTTTATAACTTCTGGTCATAATGTCCAGAAGTGGGAAGGAAGAAAAAAGGTACAGATAAGCGAAGATTATAAGGTATGACGACATAAAGGTTGCAGTGGGAAAATGGTATAATAGTTATAATTTATTTAAGAATTGAGAGGTAATTTTGTGTCTAAAATAAATGTTGAAGGATCTGAAATCAGCATTATAGCCATAGATGATAAAGATTATATTTCTTTAACTGATATGGTAAGGAATATTGAAAACGGTTTAGCTTTAATCGAGAAATGGCTAAGAAACAAAAATACCATAGAGTTTTTAGGTATTTGGGAGGAAATGTATAATCCTGATTTTAATTCCCTCGAATTCGAGGGAATTAAAAATGAAGCCGGACTGAATCGCTTTGTTTTATCGGTAAAACAGTGGGTAGAAAAAACCAATTCTATCGGTATTGTTGCAAAAGCAGGAAGATACGGAGGAACTTACGCACATAAAGATATTGCTTTTGAATTTGCTTCTTGGGTATCCCCATACTTTAAGTTGTATTTAATAAAAGAATTTGAACGCTTAAAAGAAGAAGAACAAAAGAAGCTTGGTTGGGATATAAAAAGAAATTTGGCAAAAATCAATTATAGGATTCATACTGATGCTATAAAGAATAATCTTATACCTGAAAAACTACCAAAGGAAAAAATCAACTTTATTTATGCAAATGAGGCTGATATTTTGAATATGGCTTTGTTTGGAATGACTGCAAAGGAATGGAGAAATGAAAATCCAAATTTAAAGGGAAATATCAGAGATTATGCGGATATATCTCAGCTCGTTTGTCTTTCTAATCTCGAAAACCTAAATGCAGTATTTATAAATGAAGGGATGAAACAGTCGAACAGATTGGAAAAATTAAATTCTGTTGCAATTGAGCAGATGAAAATATTATCTGAAGCTGAAAATGTAAAAAAGCTGAAGTAAAATGAATCTTAAAAGAATCCTGTAAAGAGGTGATTGGAGTAACATCTAACCACCTTTTTTCTTGTAATAAATGAAGGAGGTTAACTATTGATTAATGAAGAAGTAAGCAGACAGGTTATTGCCATGGTAGAAAGAGGAAACATAAGGACAGCCAAAATGGTAATAGACCTTATGAAGAAAATGTTAAATATGGCAGCCAAGAAAGGTAAAAGTCTAAAGGAATTTATAGAAGAAAAGAAACCGACAACTGTAAAAGATTTGGTGAAGAAAGGGAAGGTTGAAACCTTAGAACTAAATGACCTTGATTTTAAGGGCTTAAAAAGAGAGCTAAATAAAAACGGAGTAAAATTCAGTATAAAAAAAGATCTTACTACAGGAAATAATATCATCTTCTTTCAGGCAAAGGATGAAAAGGTTATGGAGCAGGCATTTAAGGAAGCAGTCGAAAAATTTGCCGGAAAGAATAAGAAAAGAGAATCGGTAATGGGTAAACTAAATCACTTTAAAGAAAAGGTGAAAAATGCACCAAAGAAAGATAAAATCAAGGAGAAACTTAATGAGCAGAGTTTGTAGAAGGAGGGGTAAATACGAAGATATTAGAAGCAACACTAAAAGATATAAAAAATATATTTCATATAAGAGATAAGAAAAAGTTTGTAATTCAAAACTTACCTTATCTCTTTTTATTTTATCCGGGAAACATCCTATCAGCACATGTTAGAAGTTATATAGGCGGAGATATTTTGGATAAGATTTTTAAGGCGATTTTAGAAATTGGCAAAATAAGTTTTATTCCAAGTATTCATTTAATAGATATAATGGTGGGAATAATAGTAGCAGCCCTAATCAAAGTAATTGTCTATACCAAAGGGAAAAATGCCAAGAAGTTTAGGCAAGGGAAAGAGTATGGATCAGCAAGATGGGTTGCATAATATTAACTGAACAGGAGTGATATATAGACACAAAAAAGGAGGATAACGCCATGATAGAATATGCAACCAAAATCACTGCGCTATACTCCCGCCTTTCAGTTGGTGATGAGGACAGGGACGGTGGCGAAAGCAACAGTATTGTAAATCAAAAGGCATTTTTAGAGAGATATGCAAGACAGAACAAATTGATGAACATTCGCCACTATATTGATGATGATGAAAGCGGCAGGTTCTTTGACCGTTCCGCCTATACACAGATGATAAGTGATGTAGAAAGCGGAAAAATCGGCATTGTCATTATGAAAGATATGACAAGGTGGGGGCGAGATTATCTTCAAGTAGGAAACGCTATGGAAATATTTAGAAGAAATAATGTACGGTTTATTGCCATCAATAACGGTATCGACAGTAAAGACCAAAATACATTGGAATTTGCCCCATTTATCAATATCATGTCAGAGTGGTATGCAAGAGACATCAGCAAGAAAGTAACAACAGGCATTAAGACCAAAGGAGCAAGCGGAAAGCCAGTTGCAACAGAAGCCCCCTACGGCTATATAAAAGACCCTGATAACAAAGATTTTTGGATAGTCGATAAAGAAGCTGCCGAAGTTGTAAAACTCATTTTTAGACTGTTTATGGATGGGAAAAACAGAAATCAGATAGCCGTTTACTTGAAAGAGAAAGAAATACTAACCCCAACCTTTTATATGAAACAGCAAGACAGAGGAACGGCGAAAAACAGAAAGCTGAATGAAGAAAACCGTTATAACTGGAACAAAGCAACCCTAACACACATACTGAAAAGGCAGGAGTATTGTGGCGATGTAGTCAACTTCAAGACCGAAAAGCATTACAAAGACAAACGAAACCACTATGTAGATAAAGATAAGTGGCAGGTAATCAAAAATGTGCATGAGCCAATCATAGATCGAGCTACTTATGAAAATGTACAACGGATATTAAAAAACGCACCTGTAAAAAGACCAAACGGAGATGGAGAAATCCACGCTTTATCCGGACTGATGTACTGTAAAGATTGCGGTACAAAAATGCACATCCGTACCATACACAAAAGCGGAAAAGTGCAACATGTAACCTATTGCAGCGAATATGCCAAAGGAAAATCCAAACACCCGAAATGCCATTCTCCCCACCGTATTGATATCGATGATGTGATGGAAAATCTCACAGAGGTTTTGCGAAAGATAGCACAGTATTCATTGGCAAATAAAGAAGAATTTGAGGCATTGGTAAAAAGCAGTCTTGCCAAAGAACAGACAGAAGAAATCAAAAAACAGAAAAAGCGTATACCACAAATCACAGACAGAATGGAACAGATAGAAAGAGTTATGAATAAGCTGTATGAGGATAATGCACTGGGAAATATCGAACCGAAACGCTATGAACAGCTATCAGAAAAATATGCAGAAGAATATTACAGCTTAAAAGCAGAACAGGAGCAAATAGAGGAACGCTTATCCGAATTTGAAAACGCCAACCAAAGAGCAAAGAACTTTATCAAACTTGCAGAAAGCTACTCAGATTTTGAAGAACTTACCCCCACCGCCATCAATGAATTTATCAGTAAAATTGTAGTACATGAACGAGATGTCAAAAGAGCAAAATATGCCGTTCAGCGTATTGAAGTCTATTTCAATTATATCGGAAAATTTGAAAATGAACTTACAAAAGAGATAGAGCCGACAGAACAAGAAATGATACAGATGAGGGAAGAAATCGAAGAAGCAAAGAAAGAAAAAACAAGAGCATATCACAGGGCATATTCCAAAGAATACCGATCTAAAAATATTGAAAAATTCAGAGAGTATGAACGGATAAAAGCACGAGAATACAGGGCAAGAAAGAAGCTACAAGCGGTAACCTAAAATTAAATATCAATCAAAATGAAAAGAGGTTTCCTAGATTACAGGAAATCTTTTTTTGTGCAAGTAAAAAGGAGGAATTGAATGACAGAAAAGCAAGAAGCACAGACTAAAGATGAACGAGTCATGTCCCGAAAACCTGATGGCATTTTAATAAAAAAGATTAGAGGAAAGACCTTTGTAAGCGAGATATATTTTGATAAAGAGAGCAAGGATACCTTTCAAGATAAGCTGTTAAAGATAGTGCAAGCGGAACGGAAAGAATAAAGGAAAAAGATAATTTTTGTATCTATCTTTTCTATTATTTTTCTGTATGTCTTGATGAATTCCTGAGGGCAAGTAGGAAATCTGAAAGTGGAAAAAAGCCATTGAAAATGGTATAATATTTTCAGATGATTTATAGAAAAAATTTGAAATTGTGAAGGTAAATAATAATGTTGAGATTAAAGCCTTATAATATAAACGATGCAGATATAATTCTTTCTTGGATTAAAGATGAAATAGATTTTTATAAATGGTCAGCAGGTGTTTTGGGCAAATATCCGATAACAAAAGAGAAGTTTGGGTTTGTTAATAATCTAATGGCTTTTACAGCTATTGAAGATGATAAGATAGTAGGTTTTTTTACAATGCGAAGACCTTCAAAAAGCTTTGATGAGTTGAGGTTTGGTTTTGTAATTATTGCCCCTTCAAAGCGTGGCAAAGGATATGGCAAGAAAATGCTTCAGTTAGGCTTAAAGTTTGCATTTGAAATTTATGGTACAAAAAAGGTTTCATTAAGTGTTTTTGAAAACAATGAATCTGCATATTTCTGTTACAAGGCAGTTGGTTTTGATGATGTAATTTTTGATAAGACAGAAACATATTATATTTTGGGAGAAGAATGGAAATGCAAAGAATTGATGATTGAAAATCAGTAAATCCCAGTTTTTATCTAACTTAAACAACTAAATACAAGCTGTAACATAGCAGTTCACAAAACAGTAAATCAAATTGGTTTACTGTTTTTTCTTTGCCAAAGAACAGAAAGAGAGGACAAGGAAAATGAAAAACATAGAAGAAAAAATTTTAATGGCAGATGAAGAAATCAAGCAGTTACAAAACAAAAGAAAAAAGCTCATCAGTCAACAGAAACAGGAAGAACGAAAAAAGAGAGATAGACGCATTTATGAAAAAGGAGCAGTCTTTGAAAGTATCTTTTCCGCAAGCAAAGACTTCACCAAAGACGAATTTTATCAACTCATTACATTTCCGAATATCAAAGAAGCAATCAATCAAAAAATCAAGAAAATCATGGCAATGCGAGAAGAAAGTGGAAATCAAAATACAGAAACACAAGAGGAAGAAACAGACATAGAGGAATAGTCCCTTGTTTACAAGGGCGCACTTATACACCCTAAAGGGTGTGTGCGTTCTCCGAAGGCTCTTGCAGAGAGCATATCAGCTAAAGCTGATACAGGGGAGCTACACTCCCCTACGGAAATAAATTTCCTACCCCTTGTGTACTTACCAAAAGAAATCGGATAAAAACAATCCGATTTTTTTAGTAAGTCTTTATCATCGCTACCCTGCCCACATCAAAAAGAGAGGAGGTTTTTTCTTATGGCGATATATCATCTTTGCATAAAGATTATCTCAAGAGGTAAAGACAAAAGTGCAGTAGCAGCTTCCGCCTATCGAAGTGGCGAAAAGATAAAAAACGAATATGACGGCATAGTCCACGACTTTACAAGAAAAGGCGGAATAGCACATACAGAAATCCTATTACCACAAAATGCACCACAGGAATTTTCAGACAGAGGAACATTGTGGAACAGTGTAGAGAAAATAGAAAAGAGTAAAAATTCACAGCTTGCAAGAGAAATAGAAATTGCATTGCCTAAAGAATTAGACAGGGAAAAACAGATTGAACTTGTGCGAGAATATGTAAAAGAAAATTTTGTAAAAGCAGGTATGTGTGCCGATATTGCCCTACACGATAAAAATGACGGAAACCCACACGCACATATCCTACTTACTATGCGACCGTTCAATGAAGATACAACATGGGGAGCAAAATCAAAAAAGGAATATATCCTTGATAAAAACGGAGAAAAAGTAAAACTCAAAAATGGCAACTACAAAACAAGAAAAATCAATACAGTGGATTGGAACGAACAAGAAAAAGCTGAGCAGTGGCGAAAAGCATGGGCAGACATTACAAACAAATATCTTGAAGAAAATAGCATACAGGAAAAAGTGGATCACTGTTCTTATCAAAGACAAGGCACAGAACAAATACCGACCATTCATTTAGGCGTATCAGCCACCCAAATGGAGAAGAAAGGCATAACTACCGACAGAGGAAATATTAACCGAGAAATAAAACATCAAAACAAGATACTAAAAGAAATCTCAAGAAGAATAAAAGCCTTGCTAAATTGGATAAGGGGAATTGGAAAAGAAGAAAAAGCAGAAACTCAAAATACAAAGTCCATCCTCCCTCCAAAAGAAAATCTACTATCCGTTTTTGAAAATCTTATCCATAAAAAAGCAGATAGCAATAACACAGATTTAGAAAAGTATGTTGAAAGCTATCAATTTCTTAAAGAGAAAAACATTGCTTCCTTATCTGAACTAAAGGAAAGTATATCGGCATTAAGAGATAAGAATTACAAGACCATAAGAGCCATTAAAGATACTGAAAAGAAAATAGATGACAGAGCACAGCTTATCGACCATGCCGAAAAATATTTGAAGCATAAAGACACCTATAAAGCCTATACCAAACTAAAGAAAAGCAAACAGGAAGATTTTTATAACGAGTATACGGCAGAGATTATTCTATTTGAAAGTTCTAAGAAATATTTGAAAGAGCATTTAGGAGAAAGCAAAACCTTAAATATATTCAAGTGGAAATCAGAAGTAATAACTTTGAGGAAAGAAAAAGATACCCTATATTCTCAAATCATAGATATGCGAAAAGAAGTAGAACGAGCAGAAAAAGTTAAGATCTGTATAGAGCGGTTGCAAGAACATTCAAAGCAACTAGCACAGAGCAAGAACCAAGACCTTGAATTATAAAAGTATTAGTTATATTGACAAATGATACGAATAGTGATATACTACGAATAGTGATATATAGAAAGGAAAGTAGAAGATGAGAGATAGTATATCAAGTGGAGCTTTAACTGAAACAACATTATTGGTTTTATTATCTTTATATAAGGAACTACATGGGTATGGAGTTAAGCTATTTATTGAAGAAAAAACCAATGGAAGAGTTGTTTTAGGAATGGGGACTCTATATGGAGCAATAAAGAATTTAGTTGAGAAAGGATGGATTGTTGAATCTTCAAGGGTAGATGGAAAAGTGAATTATATTATAACTGAATCAGGAAAAGAACAGGTTAAAAAAGAGGAAGACCGATTGTGTGAACTTCAATTATTGATAAAGAATATAAGGGGTGAAGAACATGAAGAAAATTAGATTTTTTTTGGATCCAATAAGTGAATTGGAAGTATGGTTAAATAAAATGGCTAAAAAAGGATATAGATTAAAAACAATAAATAATTTTATATATGATTTTGAAAAAACCGATAAGGATTATTCTTATTCAACACAATTTATAGGGACAAATTCTTCAAAGGAAAATAATGGCTATATACAAATGCTGAAAGAAAATGGAGCACGAGTATATAGAGCACCATTAAACCAAGGTAACATTGCTTTTGGGAAATTTAGACTCAGATTGTATGCACATGGAGATGGGAAAATAGCGAATTCTTTTCAAGGATATAATAAAGAAATATTAGTGGTAGAAAATGACGGAAAAGAACCACAAAAATTGTTGACAAATAAATCAGATTTGGCAGAGCAATATAAAGATATAAGGAATGCATATTTACAAGGGTTTATAATGTTGTTTACATTGTTTGCACTTTGTGTATATAAATTATACGATAGTAATTTTGAAGTATCCAAGATTGTTTTAAGTGGGCTTATCGGATTAGTTACATTGATAATTGCAATGATACTATTTAAGGCACAAAAAAACTATAATAAATATAAAAAGGAGTCTGATTTGATAGATTGATATTTAATTTCTGATTATGATATAAAAGGGGATGTGAAAAAACTCAATTGAGTTTTTTCGCATCTCCCTTTTTGCACTTATTGTGTATAAATGACTGAAATCATACGCAAAAAAAGCACACTTCCCCTACCCCATAGAAGTTCTTTTTTTGAATCTATGCGGCAGTTCTGTTTCTCATCTTTTTTTTCTGATATTTATATAAATTATGGCCTATCGCCACGAGTAAAACTTCCAGTTTGACTGAATGAATACCTCTTCGGATAATTCTCTTGTAACAACGGTCATTTTTCATAATTCCGAAAGTGCCTTCTGCTTGTATCGAACGGTTCATTCGTAATAACGCACCGTGGATACTTTCTAGGTTTTAATTACTTCCTGATGCATGAAGTAGTTCTGA
>NZ_JH378837.1:72419-74615 GCF_000235445.1 Johnsonella ignava ATCC 51276
AAAACTCAATTGAGTTTTTTCGCATCTCCCTTTTTGCACTTATTGTGTATAAATGACTGAAATCATACGCAAAAAAAGCACACTTCCCCTACCCCATAGAAGTTCTTTTTTTGAATCTATGCGGCAGTTCTGTTTCTCATCTTTTTTTTCTGATATTTATATAAATTATGGCCTATCGCCACGAGTAAAACTTCCAGTTTGACTGAATGAATACCTCTTCGGATAATTCTCTTGTAACAACGGTCATTTTTCATAATTCCGAAAGTGCCTTCTGCTTGTATCGAACGGTTCATTCGTAATAACGCACCGTGGATACTTTCTAGGTTTTTAATTACTTCCTGATGCATGGAAGTTAGTTCCTGATTGATCCGAACGGTTCTATTCTTATCTGTCTTCTTACATTTCTTTGCATATGGACATCCGCTACAGTCTTCGCATTCATACAGTTCTTCCTTGCGTCCGTACTGATTTTCCCTCACATTTTTTCTGCATAAAAAATGGAATGCTTTATCGTTAGGACATCTCATGACTCCTTGCTCATCAATTCTGAAGTTAACTGCACGAAATGGATCTTCATGATATTTCCGATCCTTAGTTTCCTTTTTAAACATTGAAAATTTCATATACTTTTCAATTCCGTTCTGTTTACAGAAAATATAATTGTTGTATGAGCCGTATCCGGCATCTGCCACAGGATATTTGGGATAGAATCCATAAGTTTGTTTGAAGTGCTCCATCAAAGGAACGAAACAATCCATATCCGAACGATAATGGTTCACGTCAACAACTGCAATATATTCATCTGCTACACCAATCTGTACATTATATGCCGGCAGAAGCTGATCATTGCCCATGTAATCCGTTTTGATACGCATAAAGGTAGCTGAGTTATCTGTTTTAGAGTAACTGTTTCGGCTAGGACCACAGATTTCAATTTTTTGTATGTATTCTTGAAGTTTCTGACAGAATGTAGTCAAGTGTTCATAATGACGCTGTTCTTTGGATTTTCGCTTTCCGCTTCCGTAAACAAATGTACTTGTATCCAGTTCCCATAAAAGTACTAGCTGCTCAATGATTTCATTCAGATAATCCGGTACATACTCCGGGTTTGTTGTGATCTGCACCCCACTCCATGCGATTTCTACATTAATTTCCTCAATCTCCGCAGTGATTTTTTCGTAAAGCTTGTAACGGAACTTTTCGGTAGCCTTCTTCCATACCCAAGTATACTTGTTTGCATTTGCTTCAAACTTGGAGCCGTCGATGTAGAGATGTTGAAGATCTACATGCTCCTCGTTAAAGATAGCGTGATTGATGTCGTTAAAAATGTTTTCAATATTATCTTGAAGTATTTCATTGATGAAATATCCAAAGGTTCTGTATGACGGAGTCTGGTGATCCATGAGATACATGAACCTGATATTAACTTTGCAGTTGTCTTCCAGTTCTCTCAGAGAGCAGTAACCGCTAGTCATAAATCCGAAAAGTACTGTTTTTAACATGTTGACCGGATTATATCTGAGTCGTCCGGTTGTGTACTCCGGAATACCCGTCAGATACTTGTTTAAATCGATTCCTCCCATCAATCTGTCAAATGTTAAAACAGGATCCAGCAGATCCAAACAATCTGAAAGAAACAGTGGTAAATATCCTTGTTTTGAATTACAATAATTATTGTGTAAAGTTTTCATTGCAAGTTAATTTTACCACAAAAATAGGACCTTTCGCATGAACGAATGGTCCTATTTCTTTTAGGGACTTGTTTCACAGCCCCTTTTTTTTATTCAAATTTCAAAATAAAAAGCGTCAATAAATCAAAAAAGGTACTTGACAAAACGCTCTCTGGGGAAACTCAAAAGATATAGAACCGTATGTAGATGAAAAGTTTGAAAATAACATACTTTTAACTGATACGGAAAGACTTACCATGAATGGTAGACCTAAAAACCCTAAATATGCAAGGAATAAAAATATACTTGTGGTGGGAGGCTCAGGAAGCGGAAAGACCAGATTTTTTTTAAAGCCCAATCTTATGCAAATGCACTCATCCTATGTTGTAACAGATCCAAAGGGTACGGTTCTTGTAGAGTGTGGAAAGATGCTTGAGAAAAACGGCTATGATATTAAAGTGCTAAATACCATAAACTTCAAAAAATCCATGCACTACAATCCATTTGCCTATCTAAGAAGTGAAAA
>NZ_JH378838.1:0-14919 GCF_000235445.1 Johnsonella ignava ATCC 51276
TTAAGCATTGCAAACGGTCTGTTGTATCGACAACTGTGGTATTTGTTATCATAGTTATCTGCATTGCTAGCAATAACAAATTGCTGAATAGCGAAGGAATCAAAATTCTTAAACTGCATTTTATCTGCATATTGGCAGAATTTATTAAGAGTTCTTCGATGGGTTTTAATTGTTCCGTCGGAATATCCCATCTCTTTAAGCCTTTTGCACAGTCCATCAATATATGACGGCAATTCAGCAATCAGTACTATTTTTTTTGACATAATACTACCTCCTCTAAAATTATTAGTGCATTGCACTATATTTAATTTTAAATTTAGTAAGAATATTATGTAAAGTTAGAAAGGAGATATTTAAGATATATGAATAATTTTAATACAAACTCTACATTTAGAACCACTCCGCATAAACTGATTTATGTAAAGCTTTACATAAACTAATTTCATTTATAAATCCTCCTTTTTTTGCATGAAAAAAGGCAACCGGAAGTTATCTGATTGCCTTTTGGTTTTAGTATTTAATTTTTATATTAGTGCCTATTTTAAGGCTTTTATTTGAGATATACAAGTTTTCAACTTTTGCACGATTTTTTTTGGTTGCTTCATATTCACACTAAGGTTTACTAAGCTTCACAAACTGGAAGTCGTATTGTAAGTATGTTTTTGATTGATAATATATGCTAAATATAAATTACTTCAAATCCTCTACTGACCTTCTCCCAATATATACAAAATCCATTAAATCATAAAATTCTTTATCCAGAGTTTTACTATAGTTTTTTATTTCTCTGTTATAATGTTCTATCGCCTCTTCAAAATTTTTATACATTTTTCCAGACTCATTGATTGATGTTTTTCTATCGCTGATTTTAGCATAAAGCAAGTCATATATATTTTCATACTGTTCAAAATCTAAACTCACACATACATGATACACCCCTGGAGCAATTTCAAAACTGTTAATTTTATTATATTTCTCTATTTCTTTTGCATTAGGATAAGGAATTGCCTTTATTATTTCTCTATTTTCTTCTAACCATTGGTAAGCCGTTTCCTTATCGAAAAGTTTAATGATAGATAAGCACAATTTATTGACAACCTGTATATTATTTCTATCCTTCTCAAATAAATAATTCCATGTTTTATATCTAATAACTGGGGGTAATAACGAAAACATACTTAACACCTGAGATTCTGAATATAAGCTTATCCTTATGTTTTGAAAATATCTAATAAACATTAGTGCATACAAATCTAATATAGCATCTTCAACACCTTCTACTTCTTCGTTTGAAAATTCCTCTGTATGCTGAGTATGAGTTCCATCTCTCCCAAGTGGATTTATATTATTTATTATCTTAATTATTTCTTCACTTAACTCACCTCCGAGATTATTCATAGCTCTCATCACAGCTTTGTTATCTGAGTTTTTTCTTATTTGTCCTAACATCAATTTTTGACTATTACCAATATCCAAAATTTTTCTAACCAATACTTCCGCATGTTTTCTGAGTCCAGCTAATTTCCCCATATTGGATATTTCTATATATTGGGTATCATTTAATAAATTACTAATTAAAACTGAATAATGACTATTGCTAAATGTATCCATAAACACTCTCCTTACTATAAATTCTAAATTTATCCATCTCTAAAAGCTCTTTTAATGAATAGATAAAAAATATAATGCTTCATCTCTGATTTTTTCATAATAATCTTTGTTTTCAGAAATATGTTTTAGTAAGCTTAAATAATACTCTTTATTATCCGCTCCATTTATTATACGATGCAGCATCCAAACAGTATGCACTGTAGGCATTCTTTTCAATGAAATAATAAGTTTTTCCTCATATCCTTTTTTATAAAATGTCTCAACAAAGTGTGCTATAGCTCCCGGACTTCCAAAAGAGGTAAGAGGATGTCTTTCCATCAGTTTTAGCAATGGTTCTATGGAGCCCGGTTCATTATGATTGCTTTCAATATTTTTCATACATTCAATCATAATTACTTCAAAATCATCACTATCTATATTATCTTCAATTTTTTTGATTATTAGCTCTAATTCATCCATATTGCTTCATCTCCGCAACTTTGCATTTATCATTTACATATATTTTTGTATTTCATCAAATATTAAAATCTTCTATATATTTTGAGATTTAATACAATTATTCAATATCCAACTGATATAGTTTCCTTTTTTTCTGCTTATGCAAGCTGTTACAAAAGTCATCGGTGCTTTATATACTTCTCCCCGATATGACGGATCTGTTAAAACAGGCATGCTGTAATAGGCATTTCTTTTATTCTTCAAATCAATAAACCACTTTCCACCTATATACCTGCGAAAAGTTTCTCCAACATAGATTGTCATATAGTCCAACAGTTTACTATCAGCAATCAGTTTTTTATGATCATCAAAATTAGTCAAAATCCAGCATTCCAACTCATCTAATGAGCGGCTGCTATAATCTAATGTCAGCTTTTGTTCTTCTGCAAATTCCTTTGTAAAGTAATTCATTTTAAAATCAATAAGAATAAGCCATTCCTGAAAATCATCTAATGTATACTTCATGTTTCTTTACCTCAGGTAAATTTCCTATTTTGATTTTTGGGATACTTGTATCAAATACAATCCCACATATTATTCCCACTAAATTTAACTACATCAAAACCATTACAAGTACGATTGCTCATTATTCAAAATATAAATACGGATGTGCTTCAATCTTTTCATGCCAGTCATCATCTTTGTTTACTATAGTCCGTATCTTTTTACAAGTATCTTTATCTCTTTTATATTCATAACTTACTGAAATTAAAACATGGCTGTCTTTCCTTCCCCAAACAAGTATCCCGTCTTCTACATCGCTGACATTCTTACCACACCTTCCCAAGTAGCATTTCCATTCTCTAAATGGCAGTATTTCATTTACAATTATTATCAGTTTTTCTATAGTATCAGGCAAATAAAATCTAGCTGGATTAGGGCAATTTACATCATCAGCAGGGCATACGCTCCTTCTGCCTAAGTATACCTTTACTTGTTTATTTTCCATATAATTATCTCCACTATTTTTATTTTAGAAATATATTTAATGATAAATTCTCCTTTTTTCCGATTTTATCCTGCATACTTCAATTTTTTATCCGTAAATATCATACTATATATAAACAAAAAAGGCACTATATTCTTTATCCTTTTTTACTCATCATCTTCATCCTCATAAGCATCTATTGCCATATCATCCACTTCTTCCTGTTCCTCTTCCTCCTTTGTTTCTTCCGGTTCTTCTACATTGTCCTCACTTTCATAATCATCCTCAAGCTCGTTGTAATCCTCATCATCCTCACTTTCTTCCTGCTTTTTCTTGTAAATCTTAAAATAATACCCTGCTCCGGCAACTGCCGTAACAAGCAATCCTAAAAATATATAAAGTCCTCCTCCTTTACTTTCTTCCTTCTTTTTAGGCTCCTCTTTTACCGGTTCCTCTTTTGTTGCTTCTGTTGGTAGCGGTACCTCTTCTATCTTTTTTACCTCCTCTTTAGTTTTTTCTTTTTCTTCAACCATATTCAGTAAATCATCTTCACTAACCTCTGTAAGCAACATTACATTCTGCCCTTCTTCATCATAATTAATAATTAGATGAAATGTCTTTCCGGACTTTGTTTTAAATGTAATGAACTGTCTGGCATCAGCAAAGTATTTATCACTTCCATCCCCGGTACTTTCTCTATGATGAATCGGATAATCCTGATTAGCATTATTTACATTTTCTATAAGATCCGCCTTAGCACTGCCTTCCGATGTAGGAATACCTTTATTTATACTATCACTTTGACCACTGCCTCCTTGATTATCACTTGGCGGCTCTTTTGCCTCAAGTTTATTCGGAAAGCGTACTTCCCTTTCTTCTTTATCTTTTTCTACGGCTGTTTCCCGAGTCTCCTCAGTTTCTATTTCACTTTCATTAACCTGTGCAAAAATATATGTAGGGTAAATATTACCTATAATAAACATCACAAGTAAGCAAATAACTCCTACCAATCTTTTCACCTTGTTCTTTTTAGATTTCATTTCTTTCATTCGTATCCTCCATGATTTTTTCTCTGTTTTCCTCTACTTCTTTAGAATTTTCCGGCTCTTTTATTTTCTTTTCATTTTGTCTTTCTCTTTTGTAAGCCCTCATCATTTCTAAAAACTCATCAAGTGAAATATCAATGCTTCTATATTCTTTTAGAACCTCAACCTGCTCCATTTCCTCCTGCTCTTCTTTAAGTATTTCCTGCCTCAGCCTAAGTTCTTCTATTTTTTCTTCTATCGCTTTTTGATTTTCGATGTTCTTTTGATATTTTTTATTCAACTTCTTCCTCCTGTTATTTAACTCTACCGAAACCATAGAAATGTTCTATCCAGTAAGGTGTATTGATACTTACAAAGCGAATAGGATTGCCTGCATGTATCATCATTCCGTCTCCTGCATAGATACCTACATGGGATATCGGACTCTTGCTGTTATAAGTGTTTTTAAAGAAGATAATATCTCCAGCCTTTGCTTCACTTGGAGATATAGGATTACAATAAGTTTTATAAATCCCCCAAGCAGTAGTTCTTGGCATATTTTTAACTCCTGAATGTGTGAAACTCCAGCATACAAATGACGAACAATCAAAGTTATTCGGTCCGTTTGCTCCAAATACATATTTTTTACCTATATGTTTCTCCGCTTCGTTAAACAGTGCCTTAACCGTTACATCATCAAAGGCAATTCCTGGATTTGAAAAGTCGGGATTGTTTATAATCTCCGATAGATCCCCGTTATCACTTCCAAAAACAAGCTCCATATTGCCTTTACTTGAAAGCAGTGCTTCATAGTGAGCTAAATTGTTGGGATAGGAATTAAATACTTCTCTGATGATATCGTCCATTTCTATTTTTTCTAAGCTTACAATGAGTTTTTTATATTCATAAGCTTCTTCATGGCTTTCTGTCTGCTCATTCCCCGCTTCATCAATATAGCTTGATGTAACGGTTTTATATCTGATTTCAATTTCTTCATCATAGGTCAATGTATACATTTGATTAAAAAGCTGTTGTATTTCTCCGGCTATTTCAGATACTTCCTTTACCACACCATAGCGGGAAGTGATGTATGAGAGCAGCTCATGTACATTATGACTTATTTTTTCTTTTCCGTTTATGATATATTCGTCATATCCCGGATGTGTTTCTTCTACGCTTTCCATTTCCTCTTGCAGTCCCTGTTCTAAAGAAGAAAATTCCTGATTGATATTCCTTAAGGTATCTTCTGAGGAAAGATAGGTTGTAGAAACGGTATCACTTATTGTTCCCGTTCCTATATTCATTACCATGCTTCCTGCCTGAACGAGCATAAAAAATGTTCCTACCACCAAAAGCATTAGGAACATTATCTTTTTACTTCTTTCTTTTATAAATTCTGCAAACCTTTTACTTCCCTTTGCTAAGGATTTTTTAAGCCCGTTCTTTATCCTTTCTTTGTATTTCTTTTGAAGTTGCTTTTTATACTGCCTCCTTTTAAAAAACTGTCTTAACCTTGAAGTGTTTTGATAATCACTACTTTTCTTAAAATCTTCCATATTTTTCTTAAAAAACAGCTTTTTTTCCTGTTTTTCAATATCTTTTTCAAGCCTTACTACCCTTTTTTGTCTTTTTAATACCCTACCTTTCCCATGATTGTGGGCTTTTCTTGCAAGGCTTTCTATGCTGTCTGTTGTCTTATGGGCGGCACTGACACCGGCATTATCCTCTTCTCCACTTTCAAGATATCTGTTTACCGCTCCTACCGCAACTATTGCACTCTTAGAAGATATGCTGTCTTTAACCTTATTTTTAAGTTTCTTTTCAAAACTTTGCTTTTTATGCTGAAGCTTTAAAATCTTCTCTTCCTGTTTTCTAAATTTATTATTGGCTTTTTTTGAATATTCTTTAGGTTTAGGCTTTGAATTATCCGGTCTTTCTCCTTTATTACCGTTTTTTTCTTTTACACCAGCATTTATGTTTAGAGGATTTTTCTTATTCTTAGTTCTTGTAAATTCTTCATCTTCAAAGTTACTTTTAAAATACTTCTTTGAACTATCTTTTAAGCTTAAATCTTCTTTGTCATGGTTTTCTTTTAAGATTTTCTTATATCGTTTCCTATTTGCTCTTACTTTATTTTGGGACTTATCCGTTGGTATGGTTGCAGCATTTTCTTTGTACCTTTGTTCCTTGGCTGATGCCTTTTGTAAAGCTTTATCATCCCTAAAGCCCATATCATACGGATTAGAAGCTATATTTTTATCCGTATCTTTAGATAAATCTTCATAGGTTTCTTTTTCTTTCTTATGAAATCTGCCTATCTGCTTTTGCCTGACTTTTTTATTCTTTTTTGGCTCAAGAAAAGATTTGCTCTGATTTATGTTTTCCTTTCTAAGTAAGCCATAAGGATCACTGCCCTTATTTAGATAATTATATTTATCCTCTCTGTCCGGATGATTTATAAATGTTTTCTTAGATGAAGATGTCTTTACTTCAGCCGGCATATTATCTTTAATAAGAGCATTCTGATTTTGAACATCTTCTTTTTTATAACCTGTTTGATTTTCAGATGGAAAAGGCTGTATCTCTTGATTTAACGGCTTTTCTCTGCTGTTTTTATACCTTATATTCTTTTTCTTTCTCAAGTTTTTTCACCTCACTTTCTGTCTTTCTTATGGACTATATATATTCTTCATTTATCTTAAATCCCACATACTAATTTATTACCTTTTATCCTTTCCCGTTTCACCGAGTTTTGTAGTAATCAATGAGTATAATCTTGTATTTTTAGGAAACTGATCTATAAAGGGGACAATGGTATTTCCATAGAATATTAAGCCTTCTCCCTCATTACTGTTTGTTACATAAGAAAGCTGGTGCTTTGAAATATTAAGTTTCTTAGCCAGTGTATCTCTGTCCGTTCCCGCCTGATTAAGCATTAAAATAAAGTCGGTATTATCAAAAATATTTTCAATCTCCGGACTTGCAAGAAGATCCTTGATATTTTGTGTTAAGCCTGTCGGCATACCTCCCCATTTTCTGAATCTTTTCCAAATCTCTATAGAATAGTTGGCTGTTTGCGGTTCTTTTAAAAGAAGGTGAAATTCATCAACAAAATATCTTGTTGCTTTTTTACTTGCCCTATTTATTGTTACTCTGTTCCAAACCTGATCTTGTATTATTAACATTCCTATTTTTTTAAGCTGTTTTCCAAGTTCTTTAATGTCATAGCAAACCACCCTGTTGTTTGTGTCTACATTCGTTCTGTGATTAAATACATTAAGGCTTCCCTTTACATAGATCTCCATCTCTACCGCAAGTTTCTTTCCTATTTTCTCCTCCTGTTTTCTAAGCAGATTATATAAATCTTCTAAAATTGGCATATTCTCCGGTATAGGATTTTCAAAATAGGCTTTATAAAGAATTGGCAAGCACCTGTCAATAACTGATATTTCTTCCGCACTAAGTTTTTTCTCTCCAACTACAAGCTCAAATAAAGACAGTATAAAATCCGATTTTAAAGACAGAGGATTATCTTCATCCGCATAGTCGGTGTTGATATCAAGGGGATTTATATAGTCTTTTGAAATCGGTGATATTTTAATAACCTGACCTTTTAGGGCATTAACAAGCGGAGAATATTCAGCTTCAGGATCTGCAATAATAATATCATCATCCGTAATCAAAAAGGCATTGGTAATCTCTCTCTTTGCCGCAAAAGATTTTCCGCTACCCGGTGTTCCAAGTATCAGCCCGTTCGGATTTTTAAGTTTCTTTCTGTCAGCCATGATAATATTTCGACTTAAAGCATTTAAACCGTAATACAAACTTTCACCCTTAATAAAGAGTTCCTCCGTTGTAAAGGGAATAAATACAGCCACCGAACTTGTAGTAAGTCCTCTTTCTATTTCCACTTCATTTATTCCAAGCGGAAGGCTTGCAATCAGTCCTTGTTCCTGCCTGTAGTTTAAGTTTTTAAGGTTACAGTTGTGCCTGTTTGCAATGGATTTTAATGTAAATACAGTATTGTCTAGTTTAACCTTGCTTTTATTGGTACTCATAATAAGGATCGTTACTAAAAACATCTTTTCATCATGATTTTGAAGCTCAGAAAGTAAGTTCTTTGCCTCCGCACCATAAGTTACAAGATCACTTGGCAGGATATCTATATCATATCCTGCTCTGATTGCTTTTTTATTTTCCTCAAGTTTCATCTTATCAAGATCGGTTATTTTTCTTTTTATGTTTTTAATCGCTTCCATTCTGTCAACAGCTTTGATATGAAAGGTAACAATAATATTTTCTTCCACCTCTAAAAATTCGGAAAGCATTTCATCCTTTATATCCGATGCTAAAATCTGTAGAAAGTTTACCTCTGCAAATACTTCTCCCATCTTAAAATATGTAGGCTTTGAAAAATTAAAGGAAGTCGGTACAATGTATTCCTTTGTTGTAAGTCCGCTGTATTTTAAATCTTCAAAGTTAAAAATAAACCTGTCATCAGGATTTAATATATCGTGAATGACTTTTAAGCGTTCTTCTCCGTCTAAAACATAGCCCTTTACACCCATCTGCCTAAAGTTATTTAATATATCCGCCTCTATTCTCTCTAACCTGCTTTTTGCCTGTTTTAAATCCTCGGCTTCTATGGTAAAGGTTAAATACATATTTTTTGACAGTCCGTTATTTCCCTTACTACTTTGATTTAACAGCATTTGCCTGTACTCATTTCTTATCTCATTAAAATCATCCTCGGTTTCTTTGATATTAATAAGCTCTTTTCTTTCTTCATTTTCACCTATGCTGTTAATATAGTTAAACTCCACTTCCACACTTGAATCAAAGAAGTTAAGAAAAGAAGAAAAGTCGGAAAATATCCCTTCCTGATCCTCTTCTTCCATAAGTCTGTAATTAATATCAAAAAAGCGAATGGTTTTATTGTACTTATCCTTTTCAACCTGACAGATCCCGTCCTTTAACATTCTTTTATAGGGAATTGTATCCTGCACCGTTTCCTTTTTCTTAGACTTTATCAGAAAGGGAAACCATCCCTTTTTTATGAATGATTTCCCGTCTTTTTTATTGCCTGTATTCTTCCTGCTTAACTTTCTTAACTCGGATAATTCCTTACTGTTTTTCCTAAGCTCCATTTCATCCCTTTGTATTCTTTGCTCTTGTTTTTTCTTCTTCTCCTTATTCAATTCTTCTCCTCCCGTTACTGCTTAATCTCATCTTGCTTATAGGCATAGGCGTTCTGCCTTTTATTTCATCTTTTTCCTTATTCGTATTATAAATACTCCTTGATTTATATACCCTTATCTTTTCAGCCTTATGAAACCTTACTATATATGCCAAATGCTTTTCAAATGGCAGATTATCTTTTTCATAAAGCGTTGCAAACAAAATCGGTAATACGACTATGCTCATCAGTATCATTGAAATATCCGTACTTAAAAAGTTTTTACATAACAAATAAACAGGAAAACCTAATAGTCCTGCTATGCTAAAGCCGATTAGCTGTCTTTTAGTAAGGTTAAGGGCTACCTTTGTTTTTACTTTGCTAAGATCCTTCGGTACTTTTACATATGCCATGCTCTTTCCTCCCTCTGCTCTTTGCTATTTGAAAGTGCTTCTATATGTTCCCAAAGTGAGATAATTTCCTCTTTTACCTTCTCTAATTCTTCTGCAAGTTCAAAATCAGCTTTACATAATATATTTTTATCATCCTTTATTTTTACAAAGTCAAAATCTTTATCTAAAGGTACTGATGTATCCTGCTTTTTCCTGCTTACGATCTTTCCAAGCAACAACCCTATAAAAAGCATTACTCCTGCTCCTAATATTATTCTCATTTTTTTATTTAATATTTTCATTGCCACCTCCCGGTACTTATATTTTTACTTAAACCCACTGCTTTGATCTTTTTGTCTTTTACTTTTGCTCATTTTGAACAAAAGTCATCTAATGACTGTTAAGAATAGCCTTTGCGATACTTCCCGACTTCATCATCATTACCCCCAGTATCATTCCGTATGCCAACACCTTTAAAATACTTACATGAATATCCGTAAAGTTTACGGTTTTTACAAGTACCGCATATATTCCGAAAAAGATTAAAATAAACAGTCCTTGAAGTCCAAGTGCAAACAAACTTTTTATATAATTTGTTCCGATACTTCCCCACTCCCTGTTTCCAAGTGTGGCAAATGGAATAGCGGCTACGGAACAGTAAATATAAATTTCAATCATTCTTCCGTATAAGATTACTGTAATTAAAACAGAAAGTATTGTTAAAGAGATTTTAACAAGTCCTGTCTCAAGTGAAATTCCGATGAGTGTTCCAACACTTTTTTCTTTTAGGGCATCAACCATAGCATCAAAATCTCCCGGTGCAATATTCGCACTGCTTCCCACAACCCCGGCTGCCTTTCCTACCATTTCCTGTGCAACATCAAAGACTGCCATGGAAAACTCAAAGGCATGGGATACAAGCCATACAGCTATCCACATCTTTATGATGTATTTGAAAAACTCAAAGGTATCCGTATCATGCATGGAGTTTTTTTGCATTACCACTTGAATTAATTCAATACAACATATTGCTGTAAGGATTATTACTGCTATGGGTAAAACAACATTTTCATTGATTGATTTTATAAAGGCAAATACCTCCGAGTTCCATGAACTCGGAGTTTTGCCAACCTCTCCGACAACTGTTCCCACTTTCTCATTAATATCCAAAAGCATTGCCGAGAGATTATCCTTAATTATATCAATCATGATATTCTTGAAAAACTCATCTATTTTTCCAAATAAATCCAACATCTTAATTAAGTACAGTAGCAAGTAGCGGAATTAATTTTAGCCCTATTAAAACTATTCCTCCCCCTGCCATAAGCTGCTTTATTCCCTGTGATTTCGCTCCGGGGTTGTCATTTCCATAGCCTTCAAGCAGGTTTATGACTCCCCATGCTCCAAGCCCTGCCCCTATTGCTGTTACCAAAATCTTTAATACATCTACCGCCTGTGTAAAAAATGCCATTATTCTTCCTCCTTATTTACTGTCTTATCTGCCTTGTTAAGATGTTTTACAATAAAGTTTCTATAACTTTTATCTTCCTTTTTGACCTCTTTAAAATATCCGAAAACATGGATAAAATCGCCTTTTTCAAAGTCCTTTGTAAGTTCGGCTTTTTCACTGTAAACATTACAATTTATATACTCCTTCTTTTTCTCTCCTACCTTTCCCATCTTTCTAAAGAGGGTAAAATTAGCAGCTTTAACTTCGCCGTCCTTACCCTTAATAACTTTTATCTCCACCTCATTAATCAGATTTCCGTTGATGTTAAGCATTTCTTTTTGCATATAATTTCTCCGTTTCCTATTTGATTTAATAAAAAAGACCATAGTCTTTTCAAGTTACCATGGACTTATTTATATTTTTTATGCTGACTTCTGCTCATTTTGAACTAAAGTCGGAGGGCTTCTTACCTTTGCTTTCACTTAACCATTTCTCCTTTTCTTCAACAAAAAAAGACTAAGATTTGATTTATCTTAATCCTTTACTTTGGCTGCTATATGCTTTATGAAATTCATTCTTAGCTTTTAGATGTTTGAGCTTTTGATTTAATATGCTTATTCTTATTTTTATCTGCCCTAACCTCTTCCCTGCTTTTTTAATTCTCATTTCTATATTTTCCCATTCATCCATTTCTTAATATTCCTTCCAAAATCTATCCGTTAATAACTTTTGCTCATTTTGAACTAAAGTTATCACGAGCTTACCTATCAACCTCCACTACTTTTACCCGCATTTCTTCTTTTAAGTTGACCTTATCTCTTCTTTTTAAATATTTTTCTATATCAAAGGTATTTTTCTTGTTGTAGTCTGAAAGCAGCTTATAATTTTTATGCTTTGTAATATCGAACTTATCTGAATAAAAAGGTCTTGCTCCCCTTATCTCCAGTATGCACTTCCCACCGTCCATCACTTTAAGTTCATCCCTGCTCATCAGTTCCTTTCCAAGCTTTTGATAGTTCAGTCCGAAAGATTTTTGATTTGACCTTGTTTCCGATGTGTTATACAGGTCTATGGTTTCTTTTCCTAAGTTCTCGGATAACTCCTTTATGGTTGTTCCTTCCTTTCCACCCAAAAACAACTCGCTATCACAATTACCCGAGATGGTGTCGGCATTGTCTTTATATATGGCTTTAAGCTGTGATTTTGCCTGAAGAATTATGCTTGCAGAAATTTCTCTGGAACGAATGGTTGCAATTAACTTCTCAAACTTTGGAATCTGACCGATGTTACTGAACTCATCCAATAAACACCTTACATGAACGGGAAGTCTGCCGCCATACACATCATCCGCCTTATCACAAAGTAAATTAAATAGCTGAGTATACATCATTGCCACTACAAAGTTAAATGTGTCATCGGTATCGGATATGATAATAAATAAGGCTGTTTTTTTATCTCCTATAGTATCTAAGCCCATCTCATCATACTCCATAAGGTTTTTAAGCTCCTCAATATCAAATGGAGCAAGCCTTGCACCACAAGAAATTAATATACTCTTCGCAGTTTTTCCTGTTGCTACTTGTCAAGGACTTTTTAATCAAAATCATCTTTTTTTTCATCCGATTTTCTCCTAAGCTCCCTCAACATTATTCTTGTCAACTTATCTTGCATTGTTTCTGTCGCATTTTCATTGAAGTGAACAACAACCTCATAGGTGGTCTTTCCAATCTTTCTCTTTGTACTAATGCCTTTTTTATCTCCAATTTTTAGTTCTTCCATAAATTCTCCTTTCCGTTCTTTAAATTTTCAACAACAAAAAAGGAAGTATAGGCTATTTGCTTTTACTTCCTCTTAGTAATTTATCATTAAATTTTTGTTTATATTAACCAAAATCTTATCAGCTATGCAACTGACTCCTTTATAAACTGATATTTTGAGTTATTTTGTATTGATTAAACTTTCCTTTCCACATCTTGAACAATATATGCACTCAGCATTTAGAAAAACATTATTATCTATCACATTTGAACTGAATGGTTACTCGCCAGTGTCTTTTAATTATTGCTCCTTTATTTCAAGTAAAGTGCCATTCCCAAACTCATCCTTTTTTTCATAATCTCGAATGGTAGAAACATCTATCTCTCCTTCTCCGCGTGGATTCGAGATTTGTCTAATCGTTCCTTTAAACTTTCCACTTGATAAAGATTCTCCGTTATACTGCATAACATCAATAAATTCTCTGACTAATTTTCCTTTATAATAAAAGCAATCTTTATTTTTATCATAGTTTAAACCAAAAGAACTATAAACAGAATATAACTTTTCCAATTCATCAGGAGTAAGAGCATTCCCTTGTTCATAAGCCTGTTCTCCAACCGTTAATACTTCACCTTCCGTACTACTTTGATTTTCAGAAGATAATGAATCGGAATAATTATCTATATTGCTCTGATTTTCGGAAGAAACTGACGAATACTTTGATAGAATTTCTTCATATTCACTTTGTTTCATATTTCCATCATTTACCTGTTTTTCACAAAAAGGTTTTACAACTTCAAGCATTTCATCTACTGTTTCGAAAGGTCCGAATTCTTTTTCTTCTCCATTTTGAAGTTTTATCGAAAGCGATAATGGACTCATGTTTTCATAAGATTGAGAATGAGTGCCATTCATCTGTTCTTGTTTCGCTAAAGTCCTACCATCTTCAGTTTGACCTGATGTAGCGAATGCCATAGTTACACCTACAACAAGAAGTCCTGCGAGTACCGACGAGAAAATCGTCATTTTTTTCATTTTCATAATTACACCTATCCTTTCTTCAATCGAATTTCTGCTAAAATTATTACAAAGAGGCATAAGCCCCGACTTTTGTATTTCCATATCTATCAGGATATGGGCATACGATTTTTTGTTTTTTTCTCCAAATAGCTTAACCACTGTTTCATCACATACTAACTCAATATCTCTATTAAGAAGTAAATACATAACCCAAACCATCGGATTGAACCAATGAATACTTAATGCGAGTATCATTAGCATTTTGGTTAAAATATCAAAATGTTTAATATGAACATACTCATGAGTCATAATATAATTCAAAACTTCTGTATTCTCAAAATCTAAGGTGCTCGGAAGTAGGATAACGGGTTTGAATATTCCATAACTTAGTGGAGAAAAAACTTGATCGGAACTCTGAATAAGGAGAGTTCTTTTCAAAGGGTGTTTTTCTTTCCACTCTTTGATAAATGTCGTTTCCAACGGCAGAGCATTTTTGAATTTCTTGATTCCTCTGTGATATGCAATTAGGAAATATAAAACGCATAACGAGAAACCTATCATCCATAAGACTGTCCACAATGAAATAGATACATTGTAAATTCCTTGAGCGTCCACATTGTTTGTAATGTTCTCACTAACCATATCTGAAGTAACAAAAAATCTTGGCAAGTCATTTATCGGCTCAGATACATATGATGTATTGTTTTGTGGTATTAGGGAGTAGACACTGAAAACAGATGGAATGGAAATCGGAATAAGCAGTCGAAATAAAGCAAGTCCCCATAAAAACATTAAAGTCTTTTTGGGTAATTTGTGTATGAGTATGGCACGCAGTACGGTAATGATGATGATTAAGATTGTGGCGGAGATACTCATTTGTAGCAGGGTCATTCTTCTCACCTCACTCTAAGTTTTTTATAAGATTTTTCAATTTTTCAATTTGCTTTTCTGAAAGCTGCTTATTTCCAATCAGTGCAGCAAACATTTTATCAATGGAACCATCAAACATTTTGTCAATAAACTCATTGGTTTCTGCTATCTGTACTTTTTCTTTCGGAATA
>NZ_JH378838.1:15512-18501 GCF_000235445.1 Johnsonella ignava ATCC 51276
TGGTTTTGATGTCCTGATAGATGTTCTTATTCTTGCCTTGTAGTTCGGTGATTTTCCCTTGCAAATCTGCAATGGTCTGCAATCTGTTATCGGATAGATATATCCTTGCTTTGGAAAATCGGTTGAGGTCTGCACTTATCTTTTTATTGCTTGCATAGGGGTTTAACTTTCTCGCCTTTTCTCCCTGTAAATCATAATAAATGCTGATGTACTCATAGAGATTAAAGAGTTCCGCTTTGTTTTCATATTCTTCTTTTTTCTCCTCTTTGTATTGCTCATATTTTTCAAATAAGACTTTGGTAAAATCATTCAGCCAAGAGGTGAGTTCTGCTATTCTTTCTCGGACTGCTCTCACAATGGAATTATGCTTTTTGATTTCTCTGTTAATGTTTCCTTTCTCGGTTTCTACTCCTTTTCGCTCTAAAGCACTTGCACTTGCTCCTAAATGAATGGTCGGGATTTCTTCAATTCCCTGTCTTTCAAAAGAACGATGGTCTACTCTTTTTTCAAGGTTATTTTTCTCTAAATACTGATTGCAAAGAGTGGCAAAATGTTCTCTCCATTTCTCCGCATTTTCTTTGTTGTTCCAATCAGTGAGATCTATCTTTCTTGTCTTAGGTTTTCCGTTCTTGCCTAAAATCTTGTTTCCCTGTTCATCAAGAAGATATTCTTTTTTGCTCTTTGCTCCCCAAGTGCCATCTTGATTTAAGGGGCGAACAGTTGTCATTATATGAGCATGAATATTTCCGTTTTCCTCGTCATTTCCTTGATGAATGGCAAGGTCTGCAATCATTCCTTTGGATACAAAATTCTCCTGTATAAATTTCCTGATAAGTTCTTTGTTTTCTTCCAAACTTAACTCTTTGGGTAGGGCAATAATGAAGTTTCTTACAAGCTGTGCATTGATGGCTTTTTCATTTAACTCCACACTGTTCCATAAGGTGGAGCGGTCTAAAAATTCCTTTGGTGCATTTTCCGGCAAGAAGATTTCTTTATGCTCCAAACCTTTTTTATTGTGATAATCGTGAATTACTCCGTCCCAATCATTCGTCAGTTTCTCACAAGAAATATAGGCAGCACTTGCGACTGCACTTTTTCCTTTTCCTCTTGAGATGATGGAAATATTAAAGTGAAAACTGTCTGCCACTCTTATCAACTCCTTTCGCTTTTAGATTGTCTTTGTTCTTTTCTTTTGTCGTTTCAGGTGTCGGTCTTAGCGTTTTTTTTTCTCGGATAGTCCGTAAAGTGAATGACCGTTTTGAAACGGTACAATAGAAAAAGCCGACTATACTGCAACTGCTTTTGTTGTTTCAGTATGTCGGCTTGCCGATTGTGAGCCGTTTCAAATTTTTAGGGTCAAGGGTGAGCGGTAGCGAATGCACTTTACCCTTGACGATAAAAAAGGGAATGGGGGATATGTGAACATCTTCGCTACTCCTCTTTTGCTCCCTGCAAGGGTAAAAGCTCCGCAGGACGCAAGGACACCCTTTAGGGTGTATAATTGCGCCCTTAGAAAATCTAAGGGAATTGCGATTATACGATGTCCTTGCTTTTCTTAACCTTTTTGAAATGCTCTTTGTAAAATAACCTTTATTTCTTCATTACTTTTCTCGCTTGCTCCCTCGATAATACTTTCTAAAATTGCACCTCGCTCTATCAATCTATGGTTTCGTTTTTTTCGTTCTTCAAGACTCGCCCTCTTTCTGATTTTCTTTTCCTGATTTTTCAACTGCACCAACTTTTTTTCGTACTTTTCAAGTTCATTTTCTTTGAGTTCAATTTCCGATTTTACTTTTTGTAGTTCTGTCCTATTATCTTTCATATCAATTCCTCACTTTCGTTTTTTATGAAAAAAGGTTAAGTACAATTTGCACTTAACCTTTCTGATTTTTTATACTGATTTTCTTATATTAAGAATTTCATCTTTTGCCAAATAATAATTCTTTGGTAGCTTTTCTTTTTTCTTATCTCTCATCTTTATTCTTTTCTCCTCGTATCTGTCCTCATACTCTTTTTGCTTGCCATTTGCTTTACGATTGAGGTAGTTTTGATGAAGCCTGTCTTTTCTTGCCCTTTCTTTTTCTTCCTCCTCCCTTAATTTCTGCTTTTCTTCTTCAGATAATTCTTCTTTCGGAGGTTCATAGTTCCCGATAAAGTTGAAGTAGATTTCGACTTTCTGATTGGCGGTTTGACTGCCTTTTCGATCTCGTTCGTGAATTAAGATTTTTTCTACAAACTCGTTGATGATGGTCGGTGTAAGTTCATCAAAGTTATCATAGCGTTCAATCAACCGAATGAATTTCTTGGCTCTGTCGGTTTCTTTTTCGTATCGCTTGATGGCTTTTTCCAACTCGTCAATTTCTTTGCTGAGTTCTCTTTGCTCGGTTTCATACTGATTGTTTAGAATTTCATATCGGTTATTCGGTATCTTCTCCAGTATCATATCTTCGTATATCCGACACATTAAGCGTTCCAGTTCCTGAAGTCTGTTTTTACTATCTGTGAGCCTTGTCCTTTTCTTTTCCATTTCCATTTTCTCGCTTTCTTCCATTTCGTTTTGAATGGAATGTAGAAAGACTTCATTATCTTCATCAAGGCTTTTCTTGATGTCTTGTAGGGTGCTTTGAATGAGCTTTAAGACTGCTTCTGCTTTTATCCTGTGAGCAGATGGACAAAGTGTTCCACAAGGTACTTTTGTATAGGCACTGCAAGTATAATAAGGAATACTCTTGTAGTTGCTTGTTCTATGCACATACATTTTACTTCCACAATCGGCACAATACATCAGTCCTGTAAGGGGATGGTATTCGCCCCAACCATCGGGATAGCGTTTGACATTTCCTCGTATTCTCTGCACATTATCAAAGGTTTCTTGGTCTATGATTGGCTCGTGGGTGTTTTCAAAGATGAGCCAGTTATCTTCGGATACATATTTACTTTTCTTATCTTTGAAATGCTTTCTGGTTTTGAAGTTGACTGTATGCCCTAA
>NZ_JH378838.1:18830-39280 GCF_000235445.1 Johnsonella ignava ATCC 51276
TTGATGTAGTCCATTATCCCAATTTCTGTCTGATGATAGGCGGGTATATCTATCTTGTCGGCTTCTAATACCCTTGCAATGGCATAGGGTCCTTTTCCGTCCATTGTCAGATGGAATATTCTTCGGACAACTTCTGCTGCTTTTTCATCGATAATCCACTGATTTTTATCGTCCTTGTCTTTAATATATCCATAGGGCGGACTGCTTCCTGTATGCTTTCCGCTCTCTCCTTTAGCTTTGAATGTGGACTTGATTTTCCTTGAGGTATCTCTCGCATACCACTCGTTCATAATGTTTCGAAAAGGGGTAAAATCATCGTCTTTGTAAAAGCTATCTACATTGTCGTTTATGGCAATAAGTCTAACTCCCTTTTGCCTTAGTATCTCCATACATTGACCGACTTTGAGGTAATCTCTGCCCAGTCTACTCATATCCTTTACGATGATACAACCGATATTTCCCTGATTTACTCCGTTCATCATTGCCATAAATCCCGGACGATCAAACTGCGTTCCGCTAATTCCGTCATCGGTAAAATGAACGATGTTCTCCAAATGATTTTTCTTTGCGTATTCTTCCAAAATTTTCTTCTGATTGATGATAGAATTGCTCTCGCCTTGTAGTTCATCATCTCGGCTTAACCTCTCATACAAAGCGGTTATTTTCTCGTAGTTTCTCACGATTACCTCCTTTCGCTCAAATTCTTCAATAAAAAAGAATTAAGCAAAACATCTTTCACTAATATAGTGATTAAGTGTTCTTCTTAATTCTATAACTCCTCCGGCTGCAAGGATCAGCAGCACCGCCAGGAGCGCCCCGGCATTGCTTTTCTTTTCGGGTTCCGGATTCTCCGGTTCGGTGGGCTCCGCAGCTTTCTGTTCTGTGCCAACACATTCACTGAGGTTTTTTACGCAGACCTGGCAAGCGGTGTTGACCTCTCCGGCCTGGCACTTCTCCGTACAGGTGCAGACAATAGGTGTTTCCGCCTTTTCTCCATCCTCCGTGAGTGCCATGAGGTCGGCTTCATCCACCTGGTTCAGAAAATGCACGGTTTCCTCGCCCTCGTCGTCACGGTCAATAATGAGATAGAACACATTGCCATTCTTCGTTTCTACTGTGATAAACTGCTTGCCGCTGGCAGTAGGGCTGCCGATATCGTCGATCAGCGACAGGTTCCCGTCCGGCGTCAAAGCGGCACCGCCATTCAGACCGCCGCCCAGCATCCCCAGCAGATTTTCCAGCGTTTCCGCGTCCAGAGAGAAAGAACCTTCCTCGGAACCAGCCTCGCCGTCACTTACCGTCATGTAGCCGGAATAGACATAGCCGATTTTCTCCGGCAGGATGACCTTCAGCCAGTCGCCGTCCGTGCCGATCACCTTCACGGTCGTTCCGTTGGGAAGCTGGGTGAAGGCGGTATAATCCATTCCAGCGCCCGTGCGGACATTCAGATTGCCGCCGCCCGTGGTGACGGTGCCGGTCTGCTCAGAGTCATTTTCGCCGGAACTGAACTGGATACCATCCTCGGTGACGGATACCGTGACCTGGCTGCCTGCCAGAGCGGAAAGCAGATCAGAGACATCCCCAGCCGTTTCCTGTTCAGCCACGGACTCCGTGCTTTCCTCGCCGCCGCTGGCAAAGGCGGTGACAGAAAAAGCGGCAGTGCTGAGCACCACCGCCAAAAGAGCCGATACCATTTTTGTCATAAAGTTATGCTTCATCCTCGTATCCCTCCGTTTCCTCATTCTCGGTGTTGCCCTCCTGCAGCATACCTTCCGGCAGGGAGATCATACCGCTGGCATAGGCTTTCAGGAAGGCGGTCAGTTCCTTGTTATCCATCTTCACGGCTTTCACCATGCGGACGATTTCCAGATTTTCTTCCTCCGCAAGCTGGGCCTCCAGCGCACGAAGGCGTTTCTGCTGTTCCGCGATCTTTTCTTTGGTTTTCGCAATGTCATTGCGGATCTTCTGTGTCGTTGCCATAAATCAAATTACCTCCATATCGTTTTTTAGTTGTAGGGCGGTCGCCCGAAAGCGTAAAAGTGGGATTGCCAGTAGCTTGTGTTGATATCTGCATACTGAATGGGGTCGCCGCAATGCAGCATTTTTCCGCCGCCCACATAGATACCCACATGGGAAACGCCCGGTGTATCGTAAGTGCCGACGAAAAAGATCAGGTCGCCGGGTCTTGCGTTGGCAGAGGATACCGGGGTGGAAATGTTATAGAGTCCTTGGGCTCCCAGCCTGCCCGTATTGCAGACGCCGCTTTGCGTCAGCACCCAGGACACGAAGCCTGAGCAATCAAAAGAAGTGTTCGGATTGCTGCCGCCCCAGACATAAGGATAACCGATGTACTTCTCCGCCTCGGTAATGAGCGCCGCAAAGGTTTCATCTTCCAGTGCGGAAGGCGGAATATCATAGGTGGTGGGTGGTTTGGTGTACTTGTCTACATAGCCGGAGCCGGGGAACAAATCTTCCCGGTTCCCCAGCGTTGCCATATAGACCGCATACAGGGAAAGCGTTTCTTCGTCCATGATGTAGACCGGCACATGGGAAAGGTCGAAGTTTTCCAGCTTCACATTGCAAATATAGTAGTTGTATGGTACTTCCACGTCATAGTCGTTTCCTTCGCTGTCTGTCCGTGTCTCCGTCCGATAGCGCACCTCCACTTCCACGGTCTGCGTCAGGATGTACTGCTTTTCAAAGAGCATTTGCAGCTCCGCCTGAACCGCGTCGATGGTGAACACCCCTTCATGGAACGCCGTGAGAATGGAGATCAGCACATAAGGGTCATGTTCGATCTCGTCCAGATCAAAACGGTATTCGTCATATCCGGGGTGCAGAGCCTCATAGTGGTCCAGCTCATATTGAAGCTCCTGCTCCAATTCGCAATAGGCCGCCTCCGCAGCCAGCATATCCGCATCCTCGGAGAGATAAGAAGAAGTAAATACACCGCCCACGCCGGAGCCCGCCATCATGGAACAGGAAGATATCCCGCCAAACAGCAGGGCAACACAGGCGCCAATGCCGATCACCAGCAGAACCGCCCGGCTATGGTGTTTGATGTAGAGGAATGTTTCCTTGAAGGCGTCCTTTGCTTTCTGCGCCGCACTTTTCGCCGTAGCTGCGGTGTTCTTTGCGGTTTTCTCCGCCTGCCGCAGCTCCTTTGCATAGTTCCGCTTGATCCGCTGTTTCTGCAGAAAGCGGGATACCGGGTTAGAAGCTGCCAATGCAGGATCATCATGCAGTGCCTTTTGGTAAAGGTAGTCGGCGTTTGCCTTAAAAGAAGCTTGCTCTGCCTTCGCCGCGTCACGCCAGGGTTTTGTGCGGTGATGGTGGACGGCGGCACGGACTTTGCCCTTTCCATAGGCAAACCCGCGTTCCGTCAACACCTCGCCTTTGTGTCCGGCCTCTACACCCACATTTTCCTGCTCTACTTCATGCACCTTCGCGTGGGCAGCGTGGACAATCTCATGGACCGGCCGAGAAAGCGGATTGTGCCGCAGGCGTCCGTTGGGGCGTTTCTCCACTTCTTCAAAGTGAAGCTGCGTTTTGCCTTTTCCGGCTGTCTCGTCAAAAACACGCTCGGTACGGAGAACTTTCTTTGTGGGGATAGCGGCCTTTGCCGCGTCCAGCCTGTCCGCCGCACGGTCGGAATGGTCGATGTACTTTCCAAGTGTGGGATCGGCGCGTTCTTCCTCGGTGAATTGCAGACGGGAGGACGGGCGCTGCCTTGCAGCAGAACCATCCTGCACTGCCTGGGTGTCAGCCTTTTCCGCCTTTCGTGTGCTTTTCTTCTCATGGTGTTCCGCCGCACGCAGGGCGAGGTCAGCCGCAGCACCAGCGGATTCTTCCGAAGAAGCGGACAGCTCCGTTTCCGGCTCCCGGCTGCTGATATGTTCCACCTCTCCCGTGGCAAGGTTTTCTGATACCGCACCGTCACGGGTCATTTTCTGCGTGATCTTATCGGTTGCTTTCAGTTCCCTCATAGGCAGTCACCTTCCTTTCCATAGGGGCAAAAGTCGCCGCAGGTGCCATTTTCAATCATGGCGATATAGCGGAAAATGGGATAGGCCTGGGGCGGGCAGACCGCATTTCCCAAAGTTTTCAGCCGCAGTGCCCGGTCATCCATGCGCTCGGTCATGCGGGGGATTCCTTCTGGCTCGGCGGTCCAGAGGATACGTCCGTCCATCCTTTCGGGAAGCCCATGAGCCATTCCACCCAATCCGGGTTCAGTGCTGCCGTTTCGGACACCGGCTGTTCCTGGGAGATGATCTGCGCCGACAGGTTCCCGTCCTTCTTCGCTGGATCGAAGGCCGACGGCTTCAAGGTCGAGCGGAAACCGTCCGACGCCACCGGGGTCAGATAGAATACCGCCGCCGACAGGCTGAGGCTCCAGATTGCCCCGTTTCGGTTCCTCTTGCGGAATATCCCATTGTCCGACAGGAACACATCCAGGCTTGCCGCGTCCCTGGCGGTGTTGTTGTCGGAGGCAAGGGGTGTGGGAAACATCAGCCGCGACGATAAAAGTTCGCTGGCGCTCATGCCATGCGCCGACACCGCAAGCCGGAAATACGAATGGGAGAACAGCGTATCCCGCTTTTGCCAGGTCAAAGATCGTTTTGTCGAGCCCCATATTGATGAAGCCAGCAACATTTTCCCCAAGCACCCAACGGGGCCGCAGTTCGGTAATAACGCGGCACATTTCCGGCCACAGGTAGCGTTCATCCGCAAAGCCCTTCCGTTTTCCGGCGGTGGAGAAGGGCTGACAGGGAAAGCCGCCTGAGATAACGGTAACTGTTTCAAGTCCTGTTTTTTCAAAAAACGCCTCCTTCGTAAAAGTAGTAATATCCCGGAACCTGGGAACATCCGGCCATCGTGCGGAGAGGACGGAGTGCGGAAAATCCGCCCACTCACACTGGCAGACGGTTTCAAACCCGGCAGCCTCCGCCGCCAGGTCCAGACCGCCAATGCCGGAAAACAGGCTCACATGGGTCAGTTTATTCATGGTTCTTCGGCGCACGGAACGGTTCGATCTCACTTTCCAGCTCCGCAAGGACCGCCTCCATATCCGCCGTGACCGCCTTGCTTTTGGCAATCAGCCGGTTCATCACATCAAAGAAGGTTTCGCCCTCCTGTTTTTCTTCCGTATTCAAATAGCGGGGATCATTCATGTTCGTTTTCTCCTTTCCCGGTTTCACCAAGTTTTGTTGTCATAATGCTGTAAAGTTCATTGTCCTTCGGGAAGTCATCCACAAAAGGCAGAATCACATTGCCGAAGAAGATCAGCCCCTCGCCGGGGCCTGCGTTGCTGATATGTGCCGCCTGCTGGTTGGAGATATTCAGGCGCTCGCAGAGGATTTTCCTGTCTCCGCTGGCCTGGTTCAGAAGGTACACAAAATCGCTGTTTTCAAAAATGTTCTCGATCTCCGGGGAGGAAAGCAGGTCCTTGATGTTCTGCGTAATTCCCGTGGGGATACCGCCCCATTTGCGAAAGCGTTTCCAAATCTCCACACTCCAGGCGCCAACCTCACCGCGCAGCAAAAGGTGGAATTCGTCCACGAAGTACCAGGTGGATTTACCCTGATCCCGGTTTTGGGAAACACGGTTCCATACCTGATCCTGGATCACCAGCATACCCAGGCTTTTGAGCTGCTTTCCCAGCTCCTTGATATCAAAGCAGACAATACGGTTGTTGATATCCACATTGGTACGGTGGTTAAAAACATTCAGGCTGCCATGCACATACAGTTCCAGTGCCGCCGCGATCCGCTGTGCCTCCGGCTCCGGCTGCCGTTTGATCTCGTCATACAAATCTTCCAACAGCGGCATATTCTCCGGGCGGGGGTCTGCGATATAGGGGCGATATACGATCCGCACGGCACGGTCAATGACCGTCTTTTCCACCGGGTCCAGACCGTTCCGGCCACCTGCCGCCAGTTCGCAGAACGACAAGATAAAGTCAGATTTCAACGCCAGCGGGTTATCATCCTCGCTGTAATTGAGGTTGATATCCATAGGGTTCACATACTGCGTACTGGTAGGTGAGATTTTGATGACCTGGCCTTCCAGACGGTTCACCAGCGGAAAATATTCTGCCTCCGGGTCGCAGATCAGGATATCGTCCTTTGTGTTCAGGAACACACCCACGATGGAACGCTTTGCGGAAAAGCTCTTACCGCTGCCGGGTGTGCCTAAGATCATGCCGTTGGGTGTTTTCAGCTTTTTGCGGTCGGCAAGGATCATGTTGCCGGAAGTGGCATTGAGCCCGTAGTAGAGGGCTTCACCGCCGTGGAAAATCTCCTGCGTGGTGAAAGGAACGAACACCGCCACCGCCGAAGTGGTAAGTCCGCGCTGTATCTTAATGCGGTTGACACCCAGGGGCAGAGCCGACACGAAGCCGTCCTCCTGCTGAAAGTCCAGCCGCACCAGGGAGCAGTTATATTTCTGCGCCACGCTTGCCGCACGGAGAAGGTCATTCTCCAGCTTGTGCTTGCTGTCCGCAAAGTTCACCACCAGGAAGGTCATTAGGAACATTCGCTCATTTCTGCTTTGCAGATCACGGAGGATATTCTTTGCCTCGCCTGCGTAGGTGGCAAGGTCAGTGGGGATGATATCCATATCGAAACCTTCCCGCACCGCCTTTTTCTGCGCGTCGATCTTCATACTGTCAATGTCAGTGATCTTCCGCTTGACCGTTTTGATTGCCTCGTTCTGATCCATGCTGCGGATATGGAGGCTGACAAGCAGCCCGCTGTCCGTATCCAGCAGTTCGGTGAGCATACGGTCATCCATTTCCGGTGCGCTGATCTGCAGAAAGGACACGGCACAGAATTTATCCGCCATCGTGAACTTCCTTGCTTCACCGAAGCGGAAAGAAGAAGGTGCGACAAAATCCTGGACCGACAGGCCGGAAGGGGCAAGCCAACTCCATTCAAAGGCAAACCGTTCTCCGTCCGGGTGCAGGATGCCGTGGAGCATTTCCAGCCACTCCTTGCCGCCAAGCTCCTTTGCCAGAGCGCCCATGACCTTGAAATGGTTGAGGGCGTCCATGACGATTCGGGAAAATCGTGCCCGTGCGGTTTTGCTGTCCCGTGCCTCGATGGTGAGGGTCAGGTACTTTGTTTTGATAAGACCGTTGTTGCCCCGTTCAAGCTGCTTGCGGAGCATTTGCGTGTAAAGCTCACGGATATGGTCGAAGTGATCTCCCTGCGCCGCGATCTCGATACGCTTCACAAAATCCTCCCGGTTCATGCGGCGGCTCACAAGGGAGAGCTGCATCCCGATAGAAGCGTCATGGGCGTTATACATATCGCAGAGGGCTTCAAAAATCGCCGTCTGGTCGTCAGGCTTTGCAAGCTGATAATTCACATCCTCGAACTCGATACACTTCGACCAGGTGTGGTCGTCCAGCTTGCACAGGCCGTCCGGGTACATCTGGCGGAACGGTAAGGTGTCCTGTGCGGAATGTACCTTGCCGTCGCCTCTGGCGGTTTCCAGGATACGGCTGATCTCACGCTTTTCTGCGGCGGTCAGTTTTACCGTGGCTTTTGCCGCCTGCCGTGCCTGCGGCTCTGGCTTTCGCTTTCTGAACAATGGCTTTCACCTCCTTTTCCGCCTGGGCCTGCCGCTCCAGGGCTACATAGAAATTGTTTGTCTGGTAAGGCCGTTCCTTCGTCCGCAGGAACATACAGCGGATGACCTGTCCGGCCACCACCTCCAGGGGTTGACCATGCCGCTCATACATGGCAAGTAGAAAGAACGGGAGCATGACGATAATCATGCAGAACGCGGCGGCACTGTTGCTGGCCGTGCGTCTGAGCAAAAAGAAAAGCGGTACTCCGATGAGTGCCGCCGCTCCGAAACATATAAGCTGCCGTTTGGTAAGCCCAAACAGCACTTTGGATTTTACTTTCGTCAAATCCTTTGGAATGGTTACATACGCCAATTTATCAAGCCTCCTTAATGCGCTCCGAACAGGCTCTTAGAGAGGCTGCCGGTCTTGAACAGGGCGAAGCACAGCAGGACCGTGTAGCCCATGCAGGCCCATATCGCGCCTGAGATATTTCCGTCCGTGGCGATACTCTGTACCAAAACAGAGTAGATTCCCACGCACACCATGATTAGAAATGCCTGGAACGCCAATGCAAACAGGGATTTCAAGTAGTTCTGTCCTGTATGGCTCCAATCCCGGTTCGTCATAGTGGCAAGCGGAATCGGTCCAACGGAAGTTGTCAAATACACCTCGATCATGCGGCCGTAAATGACAAGCATGATACAGATGGAAAGGGCGTTCATGGTAAGCCCCACGAAAAGGGACTGGAACCACAGCCCGAACAGTTCTCCCGTGCCCAGGACTTCAAGCTGCGCCTCCATATCCGTGATGACGCTGCTGATATCAATGGAGGTATTCCCAATGATGACGCCTGCGCTGCTGTTCACAACGCTTTGCCCCACATCGAAGATACCCATGACGATATTCCATGTGTTCGTCACAATGAGAACGGCACAGAAAGTCTTGAAAATCCACTTGAAGAACATCCAGGTGTCCACATCGTGCAGATTATTTTTCTCTGTTACAAGCTGGATCAGCTCATAACACATTACGAATGTCAGGATAACCCCGGCGATTGGAACGATCACCGTTTCAGAGAGGTTGCGGATCATAGAAAAGACGCCGCTGTTCCATGCCAGCGGCGTCTGTCCCACTTCACCGGCGATCTCACCTACTTTGGTATTGACCGTATCGAACATGCCCGACAGGTTTCCCGTGATCCCCTCGATGAGCAGCCCTCGGAGCCATTCATCGAGTTTGTCGAGTATGCCGCCCATAAGCGATCACCGCCGGACGATCAACCGAACAGGCCGGAGAGCAGAGGTACAAGGGTGATGCCGATGAGGGCGACACCGCCGCCGGCCATCAACTGTTTCATACCCTGGCTTTTGGAAGCAGGGTTGTCCTGGCCATAACCTTCCAGAAGGTTGATAACGCCCCAGATACCAAGACCTGCGCCCAGGGCCACTACGAGAGTCTGCAAAACACCAACTGCGCTGTTGAAAAATTCCATAAAATAATCCTCCTAAAAAATGTTTTTGATTTTGGGTTAAGTTGTTGCGTCAATCTCGTACACATCGAAGGTGTCCGTGGGTTTTACCACGGCACGCTGCTTCTTCATGTACCGTTCCATGTCAAAGACATTTTTCGGGTCAGCGTCGGCCGTGTATCTGTAATTCGGGTGCCGGGTGAGATCGTACTTGTCCGAAAGAAACGGGCGCACGCCCCGCAGCATGAAGATACACTTGCCGCCGTCCATCACTGCCAATTCGTCCTGGGTCATCAACTCCTTTCCTAATTTCTGATAACTGAGGCCATGAGAAACTTGGCTACCCCGGTTTTCAGACTGGTTATAGAGATCAATGGTCTCTTTCCCCAGCAGCTCCGAAATTTCCTTGAGCGTGGATTTCTCCTTGCCTCCCAAAAACAAGGTGCTGTCACAGTTACCGACGATGGTATCTGCCGCATCCTTGTAGATGGTCTTTAACTGGCTCTGCGACTGCAAAATAATAGAAGCCGATATCTCACGGCTTCGGATGGTGGCGATCAGCTTATCGAAGTTCGGTATCTGGCCGATGTTGGCAAACTCGTCCAGGATCAGACGGACATGGACAGGCAGCCGCCCGCCGTAGAAGTCATCCGCCTTGTCGCAGAGCAGATTGAAAAGCTGACTATACATGAGGGCAGCCACGAAATTGAAAGTGCTGTCCGTATCTGACAGGATCACAAACAGCGCCGTCTTTTGGTCGCCCATGGTATCCAGTTCCAGTTCGTCATATTCCATCAGGTCCCGCAGCTCCTTGATATCGAAGGGAGCAAGCCGGGCGCCGCAGGAAATGAGGATGGATTTTAAGGTTTTGCCCGCCGCCATCTTGAATTTGCGGTACTGCTTGACGGCGAAGTGGTTCGGCTCCCGTTCCTCCAACTGAGAAAAAAGCAGGTCCACCGGGCTTTGATAAGTCTCGTCGTCCTCTCTGGCCTCACTGGCATTGATAAGGTCCAGAAGTGTGATGAAGTTCTTTTCTTCCTCCGTGGCCTCGTACCAGATGTAGCCGATCAGTGCGGAATAATAGAGGCGTTCCGCTTTGACCCAGAAATCTTACGAAGATTTTTCACCTTCGCCCTTCGTGTTCATAATCAGTGCGTTCACCAACTTTAAGATATCCTTCTCTGACCGAATATAGGCCAGAGGGTTGTATTTCATGGATTTTCGGAAGTTTATCAGGTTGAGGCATTTGATACGGTATTTCTTCCGTTCCAGGAAAGTGCCGATCTCCGGCAGCAAGGTTCCTTTCGGATCAGTGCAGACATAGGACGAATGAGCTTGCAGCAGCGACGGCTTACAGAAGAACCGCGTCTTGCCGCTGCCGGAACCGCCGATCACCAGAATGTTTTTATTTCTGGCATACTTCGGCTGCTTTGGACGGCTCGCCATTGTGATCCGTTCCGTCTGCGTCATGGGGATGTTTTGGAAAAAGTCCTTGTCCATGTAGGGAGCAATATCCGCCGCCGTACCCCAGGAAGCATTTTGTCAAGTACCTTTTTATATTTATGGATGCTTTTTCTATAAGGCTTTTTTCTTTTGGGCAAGGAAAAACAGTAAACCTTTTTTGATTTACTGTTTTCGTGTTAGCTTTTATTAAATTGTTAGTTTAGCAAGCTGAAAATATCCTACTTGCAATACTCTTTTATTTTATAAGCATATTCAGTCAAAAGATTCTTTGAATAAATTTTTTCATTTCTTGAATTTCTAACTTCTTTCCAAATAATGGAAGCTACTTTTAATTTATTTGAATAGTTGCAACTATTTTCATCTGCACAGAAATCCTTTAAAAATTGATTCCATTGACAAACCGAATTATCATACTTGGCATAATCTGATTTTCCATAATAAACTTTCAGCATATCTTGAATTGTAAAACTCAAATCATTTTCGCTTTTTACTTTTCTCCAAGCAGTAGCCATATCAGCAGTAAATTTAAATGGTGAAACATCTGTTAAAATTGAGAAATATTCTCTAAATTGTGTGTTAAAGGAGAACCCACATTCAAGTAATGGCACATCTAAGGTAATAGTTTCCATTTTTTTCTTTTCATTTTTTATTGATGACTTTTTAATCAAATTACCCTTAAAATACTGCTCAATAATATAATTGAGTTCTTGTTTTATACCTCTATATTCTAATCCTAATGACTTGCATATCTGTGAAAGTTCTTCACGATACCAATAGTATTTACTAAATTCATCAAACGATGTAATTTTATCAAACTCAGGTCTACTTTCTATCAATATTTTATCTCCTCAAAACCAATTTGCTTTTTCATTTCTAAATAAGGGTGTTTCACTCTCTTTATAAGGATTGTAGTTATTGCAATTACAGCCAAACTCTTTTAATGCTTTTATCTTATTATCGGCTGTCCAAACAATCAAAGAAATACCGTCAAATTCTTCAACTTTCCCTTCATTCATTTTATTTTTGAAGTGCCATTCTACAATAGTTTGATTATCCTTGTGAAAAAATTGCTTTATATCCCACGCAATCACTTTTCCTCTTGTATTCCACTCATTAAACCAGTGCTTTACTGTTTGGCGATTTTCATACTTGGGACACCAACTCTCAATATAAATTACGTCATCTGAAAAAATTTCATCTATCCCTAAGTCTTGTTGTACAAGCCACATATCAAACCATAAACGAATGATTTTTTCTCTTTCATCCATAAATTTAAGCACCTCCAAAATCAAACAACTATTTATAATTATACCATTTTTCCGATTGATTTTATAGGTCTAACTCATTCCTCTTTACCTGTGATAGTTGCTTTTTTTGTTCCTGTAACTGCTCTATACAGGTCTTAACTTTTTCTGCTTGTTCTACTTCTTCTCTTATCTCTAATATTTGATTGTAAAGGCTCTTTTTCTCTTTCTTCAAAGTGGTAACTTCTGTTTCCCATTTACTGATGGCTAAGGTCTTACTTTCTCCTAAATGTTCTTTGAGATATCTCTTAGCACTTTCAAATAAAATAAGCTCTGCCCTATGCTCGTTATAAAAATCTTCTTGTCTGCTTTTCTTCGTCTTGGTATAGGCTTTGTAGGTATCCTTATACTTCAAATATTTTTCTGATTGGTCGATGAGTTTTGTTTTTTCATCAATCTTCTTCTCGGTATCTTTTAAGGCTCGTGTTGTCTTGTAATTCTTATCTCGTAAATCGGTAATGCTCTCTTTTAATTGATTGATACTTGTGATGTTTTTCTCTTTGAGTAGCTGATAACTTTCAATATATTTCTCTAAGTCCGTATTATTCTTATCTGCATTTTTATGGATAAGATTTTCAAAGATTGACAACAAGTTTTCTTTGGGTAGGAGGGTGGACTTTGCATTTTCATTTTCTGCTTTTTCTTCTTTGCCTATTCCTCTTATCCAATTTAGCAATGCTTTTATTCTTCTTGAAATTTCTCTTAAAATCATATTTTGATGTTTGATTTCTCTATTGATATTTCCTCTGTCTGTAGCTATACCTTTCTTTTCCATTTGGGTTACTGATACTCCTAAATGAATGGTCGGTATTTGTTCTATACCTTGTCTTTGATAAGAGCGGTGATCCACCTTATCCTGTATGCTATTTTCTTCAAGATATTTATTTGTAATGTCTGCCCATGCTTTTCGCCATTCTTCTGCTTTGCCTTGCTCATTCCAGTCTGTTGTATTTATCTTTCTTGTTTTGTAATTGCCATTTTTAAGTTTTACCTTTTCTCTGTTTTCATCAAGGATATATTCCTTTTTTGATTTTGCTCCCCATGTTGTATCTTCATTTAGTGGTCGCATGGTAAGTAAGATATGGGCGTGAGGATTTCCATCATTTTTATCATGTAGGGCAATGTCGGCACACATACCTACTTTTACAAAGTTTTCTTTTACATATTCTCTTACAAGATTTATCTGTTTTTCTCTATCCAATTCTTTAGGCAAGGCTACTTCAATTTCTCTTGCAAGTTGGGAGTTTTTGCTTTTTTCGATTTTCTCAACACTGTTCCATAATGTTCCTCTATCTAAAAATTCCTGTGGTGCATTTTGTGGTAAAAGAATTTCTGTGTATGTTATTCCTCCTTTTCTTGTAAAGTCATGGACTATGCCATCATATTCGTTTTTTATCTTTTCGCCACTTCGATAGGCGGAAGCTGCTACTGCACTTTTGCCTTTGCCTCTTGAAATAATCTTTATGCAAAGATGATATATCGCCATAAGAAAAAACCTCCTTTCGTTTTTCTGATACTTTGATGTGGCGATAGACAAGATTTCCTAAAAGAAATCGGATTGCTTTTTATCCGATTTCTTTTGGGAAGTACACAAGGGGTAGGAAATTTATTTCCGTAGGGGAGTGTAGCTCCCCTGTATCAGCGTTAGCTGATATGCCCTCTGCTAAGAGCCTTCGGAGAACGCACACACCTGTTAAGGTGTATATGTGCGCCCTTGTAAACAAGGGACTATTCTTCGATGTCCGTTTCTTCATCTTGGGTTTCGGTGTTTTGATTTTCTGTTTCTTCTCTGCTTTCAATGATTTTTTTAATTTTGATATTGGCTTCTTCTTTACAAATTAGTGATGTGAGTAGCTGATAAAATTCATCTTTGGTTAAATCCTTGCTTTCTGTAAAGATACTTTCAAAGACTGCTCCTTTTTCATATATTCTTTTATCTCTCTTTTTTCTTTCTTCCTGTTTCTGTTGACTGATGAGTTTTTTTCTTTTATTTTGTAACTGCTTGATTTCTTCATCTGCCATTAAGATTTTTTCTTCAATGTTTTTCATTTTCTCGTTTCCTCTCTTTCTATTTTTAGCAAATAAAAAAACAGTAAACCTTTTTTGATTTACTGTTTTTATACTATTTTTTATTTAATTGATATTACTAAAAATAGGAATTTTACGTGCTTGAGTAGATATTATATTTTCAGTCAATGCTTCATTCTTCATAACACAATCAAATATCTAATATCTCAACAATTTCTCCATTGTGCTGTTTCAATTCAATCTTCCGAATTATTTCTTCTCCCAAATATTTAATAAAATCGCTTAATTCTGATGAAACTTCAAATATAATGTTGTGTTTACTATCATTCTCCGGATTAAATGTTGAATTATAATTTCTTTCGCTTGACCAATAATTCCAATTTACATCTGTTCTTTCGTAATAAACATAATTCTGTTTTTTTGTAACATATATTCTTTTGTTAATCAATACCTTTTCATCTTCAGATTTAAAAATATCAGAATATAATTTTAAGCCCTCAAATTGCTTATATTCTTTAATTTTATTATTTGAAACATTAAGCTTTATTTCTTTATAATCCATAATCTTGCCTCCTTAAACTTGTTGCCTATACAGAAAAATATTATACCGCTTTGATTTACCGTTCATTTTTTCTTTTTAGTTTTTATTGCCGGTAATTCTTTATACATAGAATTGAATAACCCTGTTAAATATTCTTTGTTGTCAACATCATCTACCAATAGCATTTCCTTTGCTCCATCATATGGTAACTCATACTTTGCATTTGGCATATATGCTATTGCAGATTTAACAGGCTTCACTAAAAACCTATCATCATAAATTCCACCAACAATTTTTCCGCGATAATAAACAATATATTCGCCCATCATTGATCTACATGTTATTTCTTCCAACTCGGATAGTTGTTCTAAAATGAAATCTAAATATTTTTACTTGAAGCCATTTTTCTATCTCCCTTAATTACTAAAATTTCAATAGTCCATTTTCATCAAACTTGAAATTTGGACCCCATGCAACTTCCCAATAATATCCATCTAAATCCGAAAAATATGCGTGATATCCACCCCAAAAGGTATCTTGCGGTTCTTTTACAATGGTTCCACCAATATTGCGTACTAAGTCAATTACACTATTAACATCTTCTTTATGTTCAACATTGTAAGCTAATGTAATTCCGAAAAATCCATTTCTTTTTGGCGGATTATTTTCATCAATGTCTTTTGCTAATTGTTCCAAAGGAAATAGTTCGAACTTTGTTCCCGGAGTATCAAAAAAACATACCGCCGGATTATTTTCTTTGCAATCAGTCTTATATCCTAAACCATCTCTATAAAACTTGATTGACTTTTCCATATCTTTAACACCTAAACAAATACAAGTAATTTTGTTCATTGTTACCTCCTTAATTCGTTATTTCTCTCTTAATAGTTATTGATATTATAGCATTTTTTAGGCATTTTTTCTACTGCCAGATTTCCCTACTCACTACTATTTGCCCTTTGAATATATTACTTTGAACAGCTTATCTTGAAATGTCTCTTTACTCTTTTTATCAAAATATATCTCTGTTACAAAGGTTTTTCCATTTATCTTTTTTGTTAGAATACCGTCAGGCTTTAGGTGGAGTGCTTGTTGTTCTGCCTGTATTTCTTTAATATCTGTTTTCTCATTTTCTGCCATTTAGTTCCTCCTTTCGACTTGCACAAAAAAAGATTTCCTGTAATTAGGAAACCTCTTTTGCGATTGGTTAATATTTAGTTTTAAGTTGTTGCCTGTAATTTCTTTTTTGCTCGATATTCTCTTGCTTTTAATTTCTCATACTCTCGACATTTTTCGATGTTTTTGGCTCGATACTCTTTAGAATATGCCCTATGATAAGCTCGTGATTTTTCTCTCTTTGCTTCTTCTATTTCTTCCCTCATCTGTATCATTTCTTGTTCTGTCGGCTCTATCTGTTTTGTAAGTTCATTTTCAAATTTTCCGATATAGTTAAAATAAACCTCTATTCGCTGAACAACATATTTTGATCTTTTTACATCTCTTTCATGTACTATGATTTTACTGATAAACTCATTGATAATGGTGGGGGTAAGTTCTTCAAAGTTGGAATAGCTTTCTGCAAGTCTGATAAATCTCTTTGCTCTTTTGTTTGCATTTTCACATTCGGATAAGCGTTCTTTGATTTCTTCTTTTTCTGCTTTTAAGGTGTAATATTCTTCTGCATACTTTCTTGATAACTGTTCATAGCGTTCTGTATCCATATTTCCAAGTGCATTATCTTCATAGAGCTTATTCATCACTCTTTCTATCTGTTCCATTCGGTCTGTGATTTGTGGCATACGCTTTTGATTTTTCTTGACTTCTTCCGTCTGCTCTTTATACAGACTCTCTTTTACAAGTTTTTCAAACTCTGCTTTATTTTCTAAGGAATATTGTGCTATCTTTCGTAAGACTTCTGCAATATTTTCCATAACTTCATCGACATCAATACGATGTGGAGAATTGCATTTTGGGTGCTTTGCTTTTCCTTTGGCATATTCACTGCAATAGGTTACATGCTGTACTTTTTTGTTTTTGTGTATGGTGCGAATGTGCATTTTCGTTCCGCAATCTTTACAGTACATCAAGCCTGAAAGTGCGTGAATTTCTCCATCTCCATTTGGTCTTTTTACAGGTGCATTTTTTAACATACGCTCTACATTTTCAAAGGTAGTTCTATCTATTATCGGCTCATGCACATTTTCTGTTATTTGCCATTTGCTTTTATCTACATAATGGTTTCTTTTATCCCTATAATGCTTTTCGGTCTTGAAGTTGACTACATCGCCACAATACTCCTGTCTTTTCAGTATGCGTGTTAGGGTTGCTTTGTTCCAGTTATATCTGTTTTCTTCGTTGAGGGGTTTGTTTTTAGCTGTTCCTCTATCTTGTCTTTTCATATAAAAGGTTGGGGTTAGTATTTCTTTTTCTTTCAGATAAATGGCTATCTGATTTCTGTTTTTCCCCTCCATAAATAGCCTAAAAATGAGTTTTACTACTTCGGCAGCTTCTTTATCGACTATCCAATAATCTTTGTTCTCAGGGTCTTTTATATAGCCGTATGGGGCTTCTGTTGCGACAGGCTTTCCGTTTGCTCCTTTGGTCTTAATTCCTGTTTTTACTTTCTTGCTGATGTCTCTTGCATACCACTCTGACATGATGTTTATAAAGGGAGCAAATTCCAATGTGTTTTGGTCAATGCTGTCTATACCGTTGTTGATGGCGATAAAGCGTACATTGTTTCTTCTGAATATCTCCATCGCATTACCGACTTGAAGATAATCTCTTCCCCATCTTGTCATATCTTTCATGATGACAATTCCGATTTTACCTTGCTCTACATCGCTTATCATCTGTGTATAAGCAGAACGGTCAAAGAACCTACCGCTTTCGTCATCGTCGATATAGTGGCGAATGTTTATCAGCTTTTTATCTCTTGCATACCTTTCTAAAAAGGCTTTTTGATTGACAATACTATTACTCTCGCCACCGTCTCTATCTTCATCACCAACTGAAAGGCGGGAGTATAGTGCAGTGATTTTGTTATGATATTCTATCATGGCATTATCCTCCTTTTCTCGTGTCTATATATCACTCCTGTTCAGTTAATATTATGTAACCCAGCGGGCAGAACCATACTCGATTCCGTGGCGGTATTTCTTGGCGTTTTTGCCTTTCAGGTAGACCGCCATGCGAAGGACCACCGCACCGGCTATACCGATCAGCAGGTCCGTGGGATGAAAACTGAGCCACAGGGAGGAAAGTGCTGCCGTTAAGCCGTCCCCGATGGAGAGCAGCTTGCCGGATAGGTCAGCGCCGGGCGCAAGCCGAAAAGCCTGTGCCAGCTTATCGAAGGGATACACAAACAGAATATACGGAAGGTTCAGCAAAAACAGTTTTTTCATGTTCATCTCTGCACGCTCCGATCTTTGACCTTTACTTTCTCCCGGTCAATGGTGCGGTGTTCCGGTTTCTCCGCCGTCTGTTCCTTCGCCCGAGTCAGCCGCTCCCGGATGGAGGGCTTTTCCTCACGGCTCATTTTCCGGCTGGCAAACTCCTGAAATGCCGCTGTGATGGCATCCGCGTCCCGGCTTTTGAAAAAGACCAGGTAACGGGGCTGCTCTGCGGCGGTGTCCTTCTTCAAGGCAAAATCCACATGGTATTTCTTCGCCACACGGGAGAAAGCCTTGATATTCTTGTCACTGATCTCGATATTGGCAAGACCGGCGTTCTGGCTGGCAAGCTGTTTAAGGCTCTGCCTGCCGCGGTAGATTTTTGGCTTCTGGCTTTTCTGGATTTCCTCCAGGAACTTTTTGACGACCTTTTCAAAGACTTGCTCGCTTAGCTTGGCTCCGTCAACAATGAGCGTTACGGCACCACGCGTTACTTCCTCCTGCATTTAGCCTCGCCCCCTTTGCCCGTCCCCGTACATATCGTGCTGCACCAAGGAAGAATAGTAGCTGTTGATGGTGGTCGGGGCGTTATACAGCGCCGCCAGAAGGTATTTCTTGATATTGCGGACATAGGTGGTGTTGTCCTTCATGCAGTCCATGACATACTGAACATGGGAGCTGTCCAGCTTCATAAACCGGGACTTTACCACCTCCGCCGGATAATCGTCTCCGGCAATGCGGATGACTTTGCGGGCAGAACATACGGTATCCACGATCAGGTCAACGATTTCGTCAAGCTGCTCACGGTCGATATGGCTGTCCTGCACCAGATAGCTGTACTCGATGTTATCCAAAATCACTTCACGATAACATTCTCTGGCTCCCATCCGATCCATTCCCATCCTTGCCTCTGCGGGGGTAGGGGGATTTGATTGGATAGGATTTGATAGTTCCGTACTTGATAAATCAGTCTTTGTTTGATTAGTATTTAATTGTGCGGGGTTTTCCGTACACGGTTCCGCCGTATCCGGGATACCCATATCCGGGTTTTCCGTATATGGCTTTGCCGTACCCGGTAAAGGCGTACCTGGGCTTGACGGCGGTTCGCACTGAGGCATTTCGTAAATGACATACTCGGTATCCGTGATCTTGCCTTTTTCATCCCGAAGCTGGGTGCGCCGGATATACCCGTGGTTTTCCAGCTCCTTCAATGCCGCACCGATGCTGTCCACACCTTCCCGGCAGATCGCCGCAAGACCTCTGGTGGTGTAATTCCACTCGTCAGGGAGCGACAACATCATGGACAGCAGCCCTTTGGATTTCAGGGTCAGCGTTCGATCTTTCAAGTGATGGTTCGACATGACCGTATAATCACGGGTCTTTTCAATACGAAAAACAGCCATCTTCGCACCTCCTTCCTGTGAAAATAAAAAGTGTTGATTTTGAGCGGTTTATCTGTCTGTACGCCTTCATAGCCTCCCGCATGGGAAAACATCCACGCCCTGTTCAGAATGCAAGCCACAGAGGAAGAAACAGAAGATATCCCACTGATTTTGATACAGTTTTCAGTCAGCTACCTCTCACGGTCTTTATGGTCATAGTGGAGATTGCCGGAAAGTACCTTCGCATGGCTGCGGATTTTGATGTGCCCCTTTTTCTGATTTTCCAAAGCCTTGCTGTATCCGGCGTCAGTCAGGAACAGGCGCATTTTCTCACCCTTCCAGCCAACAGGCGAGTCATGGGTAAGAACATCAAAGACAATCATGTGTCTGGTCGCCGGGTCGAAACGCTCCAAAGCCATAATGTCATGGCCGGATAACTTCTGCACCCCGGATTGCTGTCTGGCCTCTGCCAGCATTTCCCCGATGGTGCGGGCTTTCTCCGGCAGACGGTATTCGGCCTGCACCTTGCGGATCAAATCCATGCACTCCTGATCCGACAGTGGGCGGAGCTTGTCCAGAAGGCCTTCCGCCGTTTCTTTCGTTGCCGGGTTCGGCGCATAGCGCCATGTCATGTAAATCTCATTCAGGGCGGCGTTCTGATTGGTACTTTCAATCTGAAACACCATCCTCATTTCTGCTTCTGTTAGTTTCATTGCCAGCCTCCTTCAAAAATGGGTATAAAAAAACGCCATAGGTTTTTTGAGCCTACGGCGTTTCTTGCGATATTCACAATTCCAAACTTTCCAGCCACTCGTCAAAAGATTTCTTGGAAACGCGGATCGCATTGCCTATGCGGACGATCCTGAACTCCTCCTGCTTGACGAGCTGATATGCGGTTGTGCGGCCAATGTTGAGCATGGCCGCAATCTGTTCCACGGTATATGTGCTTTACTGGTCAAGCTTTTTTGTAACACTTTGTTCGATAAATATCTATCTGTAGCGAGCCTCCATTGGTGTTAAATAATTGTTATACGAATGAGGTCTGATGTAGTTGTACCAATTGATATATTTTGTAGTAAGTTCATCCATTGCCTCTGCACTAGTGAAACTGGCTACATTATAAAAATTACTTTTAAAAGTATTATAGAATCTTTCCATAGCTGCATTGTCGTAAGGGCAGCCTGCTTTACTCATACTCTGAGTTACATTGTTGTCTTTGCAGAAATTTACAAACTCACAAGAAGTATACTGTACACCTTGATCTGAATGTAAAATAACAGAAGGATATTTTTCCTTCT
>NZ_JH378838.1:39601-71821 GCF_000235445.1 Johnsonella ignava ATCC 51276
CTTCTAACCCCTTTTTTATAATTATAGTAGCAGTTAGGGCTAATCCGAACTAGCTTGCATAGCCATCTGAGACCAAAGATTTCTTTATTATCATCGATGAATCGATATACCACTAATCGATTTCCTTCGCAAAGAATGCCGCTGCTTTTTTTAGGAAAGATATTTCCTTATCTTTCTCATTAAGTAATTGATTAAGTCTTCTGATTTCTTTTGCTTCATTGGATTCAGTGGTACTGTGAGTGGTATAAAGGCATTCTTCTTGGTATTTGTTAACCCATTGACTAATAGTACTTTTAGCAATGTTATATTCTGCTGAAAGCTGAATGTAAGATTTGTCGCCGGTCATATAGGCTCTAACGACTTCTTTTTTAAAGTCTTCACTGTAACGTACTGACATTTTTATGTCCTCCTTGGATAATAAATATTATATATTATTCGAACAGAGTGTTACAAATTAATTATATCAGTACATGCGCGGTTCCGGCAGTGACTTTTTCTCTTTCTTGTCCATAGTAACCTCCATGTATTTGCCTTGTCATTTTGACTAAGGGAGTGGAGAATGGCAGTAGCAATCAGTTTTGGCCGGGTGTCCTCTTGCTAAGAATTTGCTAATAGGACCACCCAACGGACACATAAAACTGCGTCAGAATAGGTGTTTTGCACCATAAAGTTCGTTTACTACAAGTCATTCTGCGTAAGGGATGATATTGGAAGTTACATCCGAACCGTGTATCACATGGTAAGCCATACTCCTAAGCGGTAGGTCGGAGGTTCAAATCCTCTCGTGGACGCCAGAGATTTCGCCACAAATCCTTATTTTAAAAGGGTTTGTGGCTTTTTTGTTTAAAGATTGCTCCAAATTTAAACATAAAGCTTTCAGAATATAGCTCTCCTCTTGGTAAGTATCACACCAAAAGGTGCGTACTTTATTTTTGAATATAAATAATTATAATTAAAAGTATAGAAGAAATCAAACTGGAGAGAATTCAACAAATGGATATTTTTACGCCACTACAAATAAAACATGTACTATTCAAAAACCGTATTGTTATGGCTCCAATGGTACGTTTTGGTTTTCCAACTAAAGACGGAGAAATGCAGGACAAGTTGATTCTGGAGTATACAAAGCGTGCAGATAAGGAAATTGGACTGCTAATCAGTCAGGTTATTTCCGTTTCGCCAACAGATAACCTTTCAAAAGATGTTACTACTTCCGGATATGCCGGAGCTTATTCCGAACAACATATCCCATATTTAAGGAAGATAGCTGAAAGTTGTCATAAAAACGGAAGTCGCTTTTTTGCACAACTCGGATTAGCCGGATATGCGTATGGCGACATTCATTCAAAGGATATAAACAAGTTAACAACAAATGAACTTGCTTTCATATGTAATCAATTTATAAATGCTGCAAGGATATGCAAAAAAGCCGGTTTAGATGGAATTGAATTACATGGAGCTCATACTTTCTTTCTTAACATGGTTTCATCGTCCTATTCTAATCGGAGAAAAGACAGATATGGCGGTGATTTAACCGACAGACTGACTCTGGTAAAAGAAATAATAGATGGTATAAAAGAATTTTCAGCAAATAACTTTCTTATTTCCTATCGTATGGGCTGGTGTGATAGTTTTAGTGAAGATATAGAAACAGCAATAGCCTTAGAACAGATTGGTATTGATATTCTTCATGTTTCACATGGTATACCTGCAAACAGAAAAATAAACACACCGCCGGATTACCAATACAGTGATATAGTTTATACCGGCTGCTACTTAAAAAAATATGTTAGTATCCCTGTTATAACAGTAGGGGAAATCAAAAATCTTGAAAGAGGAAATGCCTTAATCATACAGAGAGCTTGCGATTTTGTAGCTTATGGTCGTCCATTTTTAGCAGATGAATCATTTGTAACACATTCAATTGGAAATATGAGTTATAAATCATGTTTTGAATGTCATAAATGTAAGTGGTTTACAAATGGCGAGAACTGTCCGGCACAATTACTTGCGCTTTCTCCAATATCGGAAAATATCCTTTTGAAAAAATCGCACAAGAAACTTTAAACTTTTATGGAGATAAATCAGATTTAATACCGTTAAACAATAACGAAGCCGTTTTTGCATAACAAATTTAGGAGGGTGTGAAATACAACACAACAACAACTGATTATTTAAAATATAGCAGCCCTTGATATAACCGTTCTCCATTTATATAATTTAATATATATATCTCAGCATATCCTCCCCATGAAGAAACCTTAACATAACTTAATTCAGGACTGGTTTTATTAATATAAAGTTCAGTAACTGTTACCCAATGCAGTTTAAAAGATTGTGATGTATATCCGTCTGAATCGGAAGTTTTCCAAGGGATATTAACAAGTTTATTATTAATACCTATAAGCATTGCCACCGGAGAATTGCTCTTTAATCCACATTTAATATAATCAGTCGTATTTTCATAATTAAATTCCGAATCCCTGTAAACCGGTTTTAGGTCTACGCCTCTGTCTTTAGCAAATTTTTCAACTTTACTTCCCAAGTATCTTATAGGCCATACTCCTAACGGTCTGCTGCCAATATGGTGCGGTGTTACATAATTGTACATCTCTTTCATATGTTTTATATAATTTTCTTTTGAAAAATCAGAATAGGCATATAAACCTTTATACTTACTGCATCCGGATAAATACGCAGTAATATTGGAAGCTGCAACTGTACCGCAGCCTCCGTTTTGCCCTATATTATCCCTTTTGTCCTCAAACGCTTTTTTAAACCATGCCTGATCTCCTCCATAGTACCTCTTATTTGAGTCTATAATTTCAATAAAATCTCCTGCTTTATCCAGCTTATAAGTCAATATGTCTTTTTTCATTTATCAAATCTTTTATCTTAGAATAATAGTATAATTAACCAAAATAATGTAAATGGTAAAACCACTTTTAACTCATACAAATCTAATTTAGTATTAATTTGAATTAAATTGTCATGCCTTTTAAGGAATTTTTACTTTTTCACATAAAAACTGCACCGTCAATCTTTATCTGTAAATTTTGCTTTATCTGCTTTGATATTTTCGGCAGAGTCAGTACGAATAAATATGTTATCCATTATCAGTTCTTATTTAATAAGACCCTAATCCTCATTAATCCACTCTAAGTCTCTGGAGCGAATAGCCCATATAACAGCCAGTGCCGATACACTTATCATAAGCAAAAAGCTGAGTAATATATACTTTAGATCGGGAAAGCGTTTTATTCCATAAAACAGCTGTCCTATTTGGGAGATATCAAGCCATAGCACCGGAGCGTAATTAGAAAATATTCCTTTAGGAATAAGATACATATTGTATACCGCTACTGACCATACTATAACAACAGAAGCTGCAACAACAGCAATATTTCTTTTAAATATTAAACTTACAGCAAACATAAAAATACCGAAAAATGATATAAGCAAAGTACTCAGTCCGAAAGCTAAAAGCATTGCTTCCATAGGTTCTAGTCTTACAAGCACCCCATAAGGAACATAAATATCAATCGAATATAGTCCTGATACATTTGTAAGCGAAAGCGTATGTATTATTTTTCCCCATTCTCCGGTTAATTCAATATTAGGAATACAGAGAACTACAGGAACTATGCACATATATAAACAAAACATAAATGCCGTTTCAAATATGCTTAAAATCTGTGCTAAAGCCCATTTTAACCTGCCCATTCTAACCAACGAATACATCTCGCTGTACTGCAGGAAAGGAACATCCGAAAACAGGTACACACAGCAAAAACCTATAATCATTCTAAATTTTATATTTATTGCCATAATAGGATATATATAGGGGGATATAGGATAATTTTTTGCCTCTATAAAAGTTCTAATAGAGGATATACTTACCCAAGCAAATCCGGCATATATAAGACATAAACTTCTAAATCTTGAACTTAAAAATTTATGCTTCGTTAATTCAAAACTATAAAGTAATATTTTCAGTTTATCCATTGGCAACCATCCTCTTAAATCTTATATATATAAATACAGTAAGAAACATTGCTAAAATAAGAGCTACCAAATTCGACCATAAAAGTGTCAGCCACTCATTATTCCATACATTATGGTCAGGTGAAAAAATACAGTATATCTCTAAATATAGAGGTTTTTCTGGAAGCTTTCTGGATAAATCTACAATCAGATACCATACAATGGCAGGAGCTGCATATACTATCAGCTTATTTTTTACAAACAGAGAGATTAAAGTAGAAAGCAGTGCTAACACTCCATATAAGGTTCCTATCTTATATGCTGTAACAGCAACATAAAGAACAAGTTGATTATTTTTTATCATATCTGAAATATCCAATAACAAATCGCCATAATACTCAAGTATACCCCATTCATATCTAAGTCCTAAGAGAAAGGTAAAAATAAGACTTCCGATAAACATAGTAAGAACTGCCGAAAAGAATATAACAACCGCTTTTGACAGTATCATTATGCTAAGTTTATGTCTCGCAAGCTCTTGTCTATAATAATTATTTTCCAAATCCTCACATAAGCTTGAAGCATAAGGCAAACTACAAAACATAATTGCAATTAAAAATGTTATTGTCTGGAAGCTGTCCACAAAAACATGTATTACTCTTATTTCCGCTTTATAGTCCAAAAGAGAAAGTATAAAAACTCCGATAATACCTAAAATGCCAAAAATAAATCTATATCCCTTAAAGCACCTTATAAAGTTATTTCTAATTCCCCTTATTAATGCAGTAATCATAATATAATTTCCTTAGCAGTCTGTGCATCTATAATCATCTGAAAGTTATATGTGTTTTCTCCAATCTGACTCATAGTAACCACCCAGGCAGGACGTACCGTATACTTTGTTTCACTTTCTTTAATACATATATAATGTAATTCAAGTTTATTAACTGAATATTTTGCTTCATTCAAAATATCATTATACTTCTTTGCTATACAAGCTGATATCTTATCCATATCTGCAAGAACAACTTCTTCATTCTTATCGGAAAAGTCGAATATTCTGTCTATATTTAAGAATTCTATACCTGAACTTGAATATAAAAGCTGTATGGGAGCATTGTACTCATTGATATTCTCATCCGCATCAGAGTATTTATATCCTACAGGGACACCGTTTACACTCTGTCTTATACATAGATAATAGCAATTATCCTTACTGCTCCAATTCGATTTATAGGCAGATTTATCCAATCCACCATCCATATCAAGTACTTCTTCATTCTCTTTCATAGTTTCATAGTCTAAAGAATACATATTTATAAAATAGTCACTTCCCAGTCTCGCTCCTAAACTGTCAAGCTCTTTAAGTATAAGCTCCTTAGCCTCATCCCTGCTTGCAAAATCAAAGTCTGTATCCTTCATATATAATTCCGCATTTCTATTATCTTCAGATAATGAAAAAGTATGATTTACATACATATATAAATTTTTATAAAAAAATATTCTGGTAGGAGAAACCGATAGGTATTCCTCTTTTGTTCCACTATAAGAATCCTCATCCTCGTAGTTTATTGTTTCTGCCACTTCGATACCATTCAGAAGATTCTCTTTAATTTTTTCCTTATCAAATTTCCTTACTGTTACCTTATAAGATTTAACCTTCATATTTTCAGAAGAGTGTGCAAGCACATCAGCATCGAATTTGACACGCTCAATCTCCATATTAATTTTTTCAGGGAAGTTTCCTCCTACTTGAGCTGTTGATGATGAATCCGTACTTTCATTGTTAACGGCACTTGACTCTTGAAGAGTTTTTTTACTACATGAAGAAGATGTACAGGCTGTCATTATTATCATAAGCATAGGTATAATATATTTCAGTTTTATTTTCATGGACAATCCTCTTTTTGAATGTTTAATCTTATTCTTATTCATAATCAAAACCTCTCTTTCAAATACTATTTACTCCTTATATTTTTAAGTTTACCTGAATCTATTTCATAGACATAATCACAGAGAATATCAATATCTTCCCGATTATGACTTGCAAGAAGTATAGTTTTACCTTCACTCTTAAGTCTTATAAAAAGATTTCTCATATCTTCAACTCCCTGTTTATCAAGTCCATTCATAGGCTCATCTAAAATCAGTATATCCTGCTCCTCCATAATTGCCTGTGCTATGGCTAATCTCTGTTTCATACCCATAGAATACCTGCTTACTTTCTTTTTGGAAAGCGGATCAAGTCCTACAATCCTCATAACTTCCTCTAAATGCTTTCTATTTCTTTTATTTTTAATTTCATAGAGATAGGTCAGGTTATCCATACCGCTTAATTCAGATATATAAGCAGGTGCTTCTATTATTACACCCAGGTTAAAATCACTAATATCTGAATTGGACTTACCATTAATTGTAATAACTCCACTATCCGGCTTTAGAAAACCACATATGCTTTTAAACAAAACTGTTTTACCTGAACCGTTATATCCGACAATACCATATATAAACCCTTTCTCACAGTTTAAATTTATATTATCCAAAACTTTATGTTGTCCAAAGCTCTTAGAAGCATTTTGAATTGAAATAGTATTAGTATTCATATCCTGAAATCTCCTTAATTCTTAAAAAGACAATTTTAGTAGATTTTGAGCATATCATATTCTTAAATAAAGTTCAATATTTAAATATATTGAGATGTATTAAGATATATTGAAGCATATTGAGATTTGTATCAATCAATACACTTCACCCCATCGACATCCAATCTTATAAACGATATAATAAATGTAATTAGCGGTAATTAAAATATTGGAGGTACTACATAATGAATGCAAAACGTGGCTATGTGCCTGAAGATGACCGAAACTTTTCACCTGAAGCTTTAAAGACCCTGCAAACAGCTTCACGCCACATACTATATCTGATTAATGAGGGATATGACATAAAACAGGCTTCCACATTTGTAGGAAACCATTTTTTGATCTCTGAACGCCAGCGCCTTGCAATAGTAAGAAGCCTTGCCACAGATACTCAGCTACAAAACCGACAGAAAAAACAACTCTCAATAAAGGATATTTCCGGAACTAAAGTATGGATTGACGGTTTCAACACTATTATTACCCTTGAGATTTTTTTAAGCGATTCGATACTGCTTACAGGTATGGACGGAACAATCCGTGATTTAGCTTCACTTCGTGGAACCTACAGAATGATCCCGGAAACATACAGGGCAATTCAAATGATGTTTGATGTTTTACAAAATGCAAATGTAATTGCAGTCAATATCCTTTTGGATGAGCCTGTTTCCAACTCCGGACGACTGAAATCCCTGATTGCGGATATAGCGGAGAAATATCCCTTTGCACTTTATATACAGCTCCTTAAAGATGTAGATCGTAAATTATATAATAAAGACAATGTTATTACATCTGATTCCGTCATTCTGGATCACTGCAACAGCTGGATTAATCTTACAGCAGAGTGCTTAAGACTAAAAGGCAAATCAAGTCTTAAAGTATGGTAGGAAAGTACTGTGATAGGAACGTAAATGTTAGAAGATAAAAAACAAATTAAGATTTTTAAGGGTTTAAAATTTTTTAGTTATTTTAATTACATTGAATAACCGTAATACAGGGCTGATAGTCAGTATTAATAGTATTAATACTATTAATACTATTAATACTATTAATTCTATATAAAAACAAATCAAAAATACTTTTTCCTCTAAAACAATTTAATTTTATTCGATATGTTTCATAGTTTTATTTTTATGTTGACAATATATTTACTCTGATGTATTATAATATAAATTTTATTATATTCAGTTTTTATTTATATCAGGCAAAGCACCAAAACAGCTCCGTTTTATATTACCAAAAACTGTAAAATATAAAAATTACAAATATTTTTACAAGGATTGCAAGAAGCGAAAGTCTAACAATCCTGTATCAATAGGTGTCAAATACTTTTGACACTCACATCATATTATTAATTTATTAAGAAACAGAGGTTTATTGTTTTAATGGAAATATCAACACCATATCATTCTTTAAAAAAGTTATCCACAAAAAAACTTGTATTTATATCACTGATGAGTGGGCTAATGTGCATACTTGCACCTGTATCAATACATATACCTTTAACACCGGTACCTGTATCGCTTGGGCTTTTTGCAGTATTTATCTGTTCATATATTCTTGAACCGGTTTCCGCCTTTTTATGTATACTTATATATATAATACTCGGATGTATAGGGTTACCTGTATTCTCAGGATTCATCGGAGGATTAAATAAAATTGCAGGACCTACAGGCGGATTTATTTTTGGATTTTTATTCACAGCTTTTATCAGTTCATTTTTTATACATAGATTTAAAGATAATTATTTTATACATTTTTTAGCCATGTTTTTTTCACTTATACCATGCTATATACTCGGAGCCTTTTGGTTTTCACTACAGCAAAATGTATCTTTTGAAAATGCAGTAAAGGTCTGTATAGCTCCATTTTTTATAATGGATTTTTTAAAGATTTTAGCTGCCGTATTTTTAGGCAATATATTTATAAACCGCTTAAAAAAAGCAGGAATAACTGTATAATACAGTTATTCCCGCTTTTTAGCATTAAACCCTTTCTTTATATCCAAGTGCCTGTTCAAGTGCTTCTTTTTCTTCTTTTCCTAAAAGTACCTCAGTCTGTCCCCTATCAACTATTTTAACATATACATAACAACCCTCTCTTGAATGTACTGAATTTATAATCAATCCCGAATTGGTATAGTCAAGTAAGGCACATGCAAAGCTTAAATCTCCACCCATTTTTTCAAAAGCATTATATCTTACGATACCTAATTTCTGATAAGAAGCCCTTTGATTCTTATTTAAAATCCTTATAGCTTCTTTATTTTCCCTATCCTCCTGCCTTAGATTCCTAAGATCTGATGCAAGACCTCTTATTATATCCTCCAGATTTTCAGCATCTCTTCCTCTCATAAAATAATCATATGATTGAAAAAGCTTTTTGCATCTTATATAAAAAATCAACAGCCCTATAATTATTAAAATATCAAAGCCAATCAGTATGTATATTATTATGCTGTTATCAATCTGCATATTTAAATCAAAATCCTTCCTCTATTACTTTTATAAATCATTATATCTCTCAAGCCATGTAATAAAAATGAAATACCTGATATAAATACCGGAATTATAAACTTGATGGAATACCTGATACTGCAGCTGTGCTATATTCCAGTCTTTTATTTTTTAATCTGCTGCCATTATATGTATATATTCATAATAAAAACTATAATATATAACTTTATATAAATATCAGCCTCTTATACTGTTTATAAGTTCTATAATTCTTTCAAGCTCTGCTTGAGAATAATACTCTATCTCTATCCTTCCCTTATTTTTATCTTTCCTGTTGATTCTTACCTTTGCACTAAATTTACTCCTTATTTTTTCTTCATAGTCCTTATAAAATAGCGAATAATCTCTTGTTTCCTTGCTTTCATCATCTGTTTTTTCCTGCCGTTTTTTTGCTGTTTGAAGAAGTTTTACAAGTTGTTCCACTTTTCTTACATTTAAATCTTTTTTTATTACCTCCTGTGCGGCTTGTTTTTGTAAATCTTTATCTTCAATAGACAATAATGCTCTCGCCTGACCCTGGTTTAATTTTTTCTCCGCTACAAGCTGCTGTATACTCTCATCAAGTTTTAAAAGTCTAAGTGAATTGGTTATTGCCGCCCTGCTTTTTGAAACTCTTTCCGCTATTTCTTCATGTTTTAAACCATATTCCTCCAGTAAGCTGTTATATGCCCTGGCTTCCTCTAAAGGATTTAAATCAGCTCTTTGTATGTTTTCTATAATTGATATTTCTATAGATTCCCGCTTTGAATATTCTCTTATAACCGCAGGAATTTCCGTAAGACCTGCTTTTTGAGCTGCTCTCCATCTTCTTTCTCCTGCTATTATCTCATATCTTTCTCCATTTTTCTTTACTATTATAGGCTGTAAAACTCCGTATTGCTTTATTGACTGTGTAAGCTCATCAAGTTCTTCTTTTCTAAATTCTTTGCGGGGCTGGTTCATATTCGGTTCTATTAAAGAAACTTTAATCATAATATCACCCTTAATACCTTCATCAGCTTTATTCATACCATCCGCTGTATTGCTGACTGAGATTTTATCATCTTCTTCAGTATTTAAAATATTGCTTTCTCCAAATACTGCATTTAACCCCTTCCCTAAACCTCGCTTTTTTGATGTCATTATATACCATTTCCTCCATGCGTATTATTTATAACTTCCTCTGCAAGCATTCTATATTTTTGGGCACCGCTTGATTTCGGTGCATATTCAATTATAGGCATACCATAGCTTGGAGCTTCTGCAAGCCTTATATTTCTCGGAATAACCGTATTATATATATTCTCATTTAATGATTCTTTTACATTTTCTATTACCTGACTGCTTAAATTATTCCTCGGATCATACATGGTAAATAAAATTCCTTCAATTGTCAGTATCCTATTAAGTCTTCTTTTTACAATTTCCAATGTTTTTAACATTTGGCTTAATCCCTCAAGTGCATAATATTCGCACTGTATTGGTATAAGTACCGTATAGGCGGCGGTTAAAGCATTTATAGTCAATAAACTTAAGGAAGGCGGACAGTCAATTATGACAAAATCATATTTATCTATATTTTCCTTTATTGAATCTTTTAAAACATATTCTCTTTTTTGCATATCAAGCAGTTCTATCTCCGCTCCTGACAGATTAACATTTGAAGGTATCAAAAAGAGACCTTCTATCCTTGTTTTACATATAGTTTCATTAAAATCCGAACCATTTATGATTAGGTCGTATACCGTATTTTCAAGCTTGTTTTTTTCAATTCCAAACCCACTTGTCATATTCCCCTGTGGGTCAAAATCAACTGCAAGGACTTTTTTGTTTTTTTCTGCCAATGCTGCGGCAAGATTTATAGCTGTTGTTGTCTTTCCTACACCACCTTTTTGGTTTGCAATGGCTATTATTCTTTCCATTATTTTCTCCCCAGATATTATACCACTAAGTATACCATAATTTTTATGTTTTTTCATTTAATTTTATTATTGTAATTATAATCTAAAATCATTCCTGCTTTATACCTTATACTATGTTATTTCCACAGTTCTTTATTCCGGTATTCCTCATAATATATATTGTTTTTATGCTCTTTAAATAGACATCAACTTATCATTTGAATATATCACTGTATTTATAGATAAATACTATATTATACTTAAAATAAATATTTGTATCCATTTTTGTTTTTATTTAAAGAGACATTCATGATTTCACAAATCTTATCTGATTAAAATAGCATCGAAGTAAAACAAAACCTATAAACAATGTTTCACGTGAAACATTGTTTATAGGTTTTTGGAACTTAGTCTATCTGTACTGCAAAAATAGGATTTAATTATACTCAAATTTATTGTGCTTATGCTTATAAAATATAGATATTTGATGTTTTTATAAAATATTAATTTTAATTATCACATTATTATTTTATCTGTATTATTATATATACATTTTTTATGTTATCAACATTTCCACACGGTTATCAACATTTTATAATATAAATTATATCCTTTAATAAATATTTTTTAATACCTGTTATACCCATTAATCGGGCTATAATATATATTATAAATATTATATATACTTATTTTTTATGTATTAACCGATATTTCATTTCTTTTTACTTTATATAAAGTAATACATATACTTAAACCTGTATCGTTTACAATGGTGTTTTAGAGGCAATTCCTGCTTTTCTGGGGTATTTTTGAGGTGTTTGTCTTACTTTTTTTATTTTTACAAGACTTCTTCCTGCTTCTTCATAAGGAAGTGTAAAATTATCTGTTAATTCAATTTTGCCCCCAAGTATTTCAAGTGCCGTCTTTGAATTTTTAATTTCCTGTAAACATTTGTCGGACTTATATGCAATAAATGTTGAATTTATGTGGATAAATGGCAGACAGTATTCAGATAATGTGGATAAATTGGCAACCGCTCTTGAAACTACAAGTTCAAATCCATCCCTGAACCCTGATTTAAAGGCATAATCTTCCGCTCTGCCATGATATGCACTTATATTTTTTAATTTAAGCTCTTCTTTTACATCATTTATAAACTTAATTCTCTTATTAAGGCTATCAAGTGCATATATATTACACTCCTTAAATGCAAGTGCAATAGGGATTGACGGAAACCCGGCTCCTGTACCAATGTCAATTATACTGATCTTTTTATCTTTTAAAGACGGCAAGATTCTGACTATGGATAAACTATCTATAAAATGCTTAAACACACATTCCTTTAATCCCGTTATTGCAGTAAGATTCATATATTTATTTACTTCAATAAGTTTTAAGTAAAAACTGTAAAATTTATTAATTTCATCATCATTTAAATGAAGCTCTAAAAAATCAAGACCTTCATCCATATATAGTCTGAATTGCTTAAATTCTTCTGCTGAACCAGGCATTATAGCCGCCTCCTGTTTAATGTTTCAAGATAAACTAAAAGTACGCTTATATCTGCAGGTGATACTCCTGAAATTCTTGAAGCCTGTCCTATACTTAAAGGCATTACCCTTGACAGTTTCTGCACAGCCTCTATACGCAGGCTCTTTACATTCTTATAATCTATATCTCCAGGTATCTTTTTACTTTCCATTTTTTTAAACAGCTTAACCTGTGCACTCTGTCTTTTAATATATCCCTCGTATTTTATATTTATATTTACCTGCTCACCTATTTCATTATCTAATTCCGGTCTGTTTTCATCTATTTCATTAATTAAAAAATAATTAAGTTCAGGTCTCCTTATAAGATCTGCGAGTGTTACTCCATTTCCAAGCTTTGATGAAAGATTTTTTTCAAGAAAATCCTGTACTTCTTTTTTGGCACCTATATATGTGTTTTCAATTCTTTCAATCTCTTTATTTATCAATTCTTCTTTTTTAATTAATTTTTCGTATCTTTCTTTTGTAATGGTACCTATCGCATACCCTAACTTTGTAAGCCTCAAATCTGCATTATCCTGTCTTAAAAGCAACCTGTACTCTGAACGAGATGTCATCATTCTATATGGCTCGGTACTCTCCTTTGTAACAAGATCGTCAATCAATACACCTATATATGCCTGCGAACGATCAAGTACAAACTCATCTTTTTTCATTATCTTAAGTGCCGCATTTACACCTGCCATAAATCCCTGTACTGCCGCTTCCTCATATCCTGAACTCCCGTTTATCTGCCCTGCAGCATACAAATTTTCTATATTTTTAAATTCAAGCGTAGGGCAAAGCTGTCTCGCATCTATACTGTCATATTCTATCGCATAAGCATTTCTTACCATCTCTGCATTTTCAAGACCTTGTATAGTTTTTATCATATCATGCTGTACATCTTCAGGAAGTGAAGATGACAGTCCGGCAAGATACATTTCATTTGTATCAATTCCTTCAGGCTCTACAAATATCTGGTGTCTTTTTTTATCCTTAAACTTCATAACCTTATCCTCTATTGAAGGGCAGTATCTGGGTCCGGTTCCTTCTATAATACCCGAATAAAGCGGTGAGCGATCAATATTTGCTCTTATTATATTATGCGTGGTTTCTGAAGTATATGTTAAAAAGCAGCTTACCTGAGGTTTTTGAATTTTATTTTTATCGGTTTCAAATGAAAATGGAATTATAGGAATATCACCCTTTTGTTCTTCCATTTTTGAAAAATCTATACTTCTTCTATCAATTCTTGCAGGAGTTCCCGTTTTAAATCTATACATATCTATACCACATTTTTTAAGTGATGGTGTCAGGGATTTTGAAGATTTTAATCCATTAGGTCCTGTCTCCTCACTTACTTCACCATATACACATCTTGCACCTAAATATGTGCCTGCAGCAAGTATTGTACATTTTGAATTATAATGTGTACCCGATACACTAATTACTCCGGTACATATTTTTTTGCCTGAAATTTTATCTTCCTTAATTATAATTTCCTTTATCTCTGCTTGTTTTATATGCAGATTTTCAGTATTTTCAAGAGTTTTTCTCATCTCAAGTGAATACTTTCTTTTATCTGCCTGTACTCTTAATGAGTGTACTGCAGGTCCTTTTGAAACATTAAGCATTCTTGACTGTATAAAGGTCTTATCTATATTTTTTGCCATCTCACCGCCAAGTGCATCAAGTTCTCTTACCAGATGCCCCTTTGAAGTTCCGCCTATATTCGGATTGCATGGCATAAGTGCTATTGAATCAATACTTATCGTAAATAGAACTGTTTTAAGACCAAGTCTTGCACATGCAAGTGCCGCTTCACAGCCTGCATGGCCTGCTCCGACTATTACTACATCATATTCTTTTATTAACAATATATTTTCCTCTACCTTTTATTAATTATTTTCCCATACAAAATTTTGAAAATATTTCATCTATAAGATCTTCTGATACTCTTTCACCTATTATACTACCCAGATTTTCATATGCCTCCATAAGATCTATTGAAAAAAAATCTTCAGGAACATTATTCTCCATTCCCTGCAAAACTGATTTTATGGAATTTTGTGCATTTAAAAGAGCCTCTTTATGTCTTATATTTGTTATAAATATATGGTCATTAAAATCAATCTCTATACTAATATTTTTTTTCTCATCAGATGTTTTTTTATAAAACTTTTTCTTTATCACTTCCTCAAGTTCTTCAAGCCCGCAGGCTTCTCTTGCTGAAAACATAACTACATCCATATTGGTGATTTTTTTAATATCTTCCTTTGAAGTTACATTCTTTTTATCTGATTTATTTAATAGTATTAATGACTTTATATCTGAATTCTCAATATCTTTTATAATTTGAGTGTCTTCTTCATTTATTTCTTCCGAACTGTCAATTACACATATTATCAGATCCGCTTCTTTTGCAGCATCCCTTGCTTTTTCCATACCTATATTTTCAAGCGGATCATCGCTTTTTCTTATACCTGCGGTATCGGTTATTTTTAAATTAATACCTGCCATCCTTATATGTTCGCTTATCATATCCCTTGTAGTTCCGGGTATATCACTTACAATGGCACTTTCTCTTCCTGAAAGCAGATTAAGTACAGAAGATTTCCCTACGTTAGGTCTTCCTAGTATAACTGTTTTTATACCTTCTTTTATAATCTTTCCATTTTCACTGCTTTCTAAAAGCTTTTGTATATCATTACTTATCTGAAGTATTTTTTCATATAGACGATTTCTATTTTCACTTTCTTCAAAATCATAATGTTCAGGATCATCAGCCGCTGCATCTATAAAGGCAGCCTCCTCAAGTATTTTTTTTCTTATACTTATTATTTTGTCCTTCAATTTTCCATTAAGCTGTGCCAACGCCGATTTTAATGCATATGAATTTTGAGCTTCTATTATATCAATAACCGATTCGGCACCGGACAAATCAATCCTGCCGTTTAAAAATGCTCTTTTTGTAAATTCTCCGGGCTGAGCCGTATTTGCACCTGCTTTTATAAGTTGCAGGAGTATACTCTGCATTACTATACTCCCACCATGACAGTTTATTTCTACACAATCTTCTCCGGTATAAGTTCTAGGTGATTTCATGACGCTTACCATCACCTCATCTATGATTTCTCCGTTTTCAAGATCTGTTATATGCCCGTAATTAATTGTATGACTTTTAACTTCCGACAGACTTTTTTTTCCTCTATATATTTTATCAGCTATAAAAATCGCCTCATCTCCGCTCACTCTTATTATTCCGATACCTCCTTCTCCAACAGGAGTTGCCGCCGCCGCTATAGTATCATTTATTTTCAAATTTATATCTCCTATTTACATTACAATTGAATTATTTTTTTTATATAATCGAAATACCCCGCTGCAAGCAACGGGGCATCTAAATTCTTCTTACGCCCCAGATACCGGGGTATTTCACTCTTATAGCAGTCGCCATATATGCAGGCAATCTCACTATATGGATCACTACAAAAATAAAATATAAAATATCTTATAATAATATATTTATATTATATACCGAAAAAAATTTTAAAATCATATAATTCATAAAATTTTTTTACTCATCAGTTTCAGATCTAAAATCAGATCCTTCATTATCTTTATCAGATCTGTCATTTTTATTTATTTTATCATTTTTATGCAAATATCCTCTGGCATTATTGCGACTGAAATCCTTTTTTGAATTTCCTTTACTGTGATGACCCCTTTTAGAATTACCTTTATAAGCTATAGTTATATATCTATTCGGATCCTCACCCTCACTTAATGTCGATATGGTATGATAATTTTGTAAAGCACTGTGTATAATCCTTCTCTCATAAGGATTCATAGGTTCAAGTGAAAAAGGTTTTTTCGTCTTTTTAACTTTAGCAGCTATATTTCTTGCAAGACCTTCAAGTCTCTCTTTTCTCCTTTGCCTGTAATTCTGTGTATCAAGTTTTACTCTTATATAGGATTCAGTGTCTCTATTAACTACAAGGCTTAAAAGATATTGGAATGAATCGAGGGTTTTTCCTCTTTTTCCAATAAGTATACCAAGATCATCATCACTTTTAATTAATATAAAAATCTCATTGTCATTAAAATCAAACTCAAATACAGTCTCAGCAGTAATACCCATACTTGCAAGAAGCTTTTTCAGAAAATCTTCACCTTTTAAAATTATTTTATCCGCTTCTTCTTTACTGTAAACCTTTTTCACCCATTTTTTAGATTCAAATTCGTCATATACATCATCAAGCTTACCATCTGAACTTTCTGAAATATCTGAATTATCATTATTTTGTTTTTCGGATTTATGGTTAAGTTCTTCTTTTTTTCTTTCAAAATTTATAACATTATTGTCATTCTCTATTGTAGAAGATGCTTTATTATAGCTTTCTTCATGTTTTTTATTGTTTTCTAAAGAAGCCTGCTTTTTTTCAGATAAACTTATATTATCTTCTAAAACTGAAATTTCTTTTTTTAATAATTCACTTTTATTTTTACGTGTTTTATCTTTTAACAAATCACTTAATGTTTTTTCTTTATCATCCCTGTCCTTTAAACTTGCTTCTATAACCCAGGGTTTTCCTCCTATTATACCTAAAAACCCATTTGTTCCTTCTTCAATTATATCAACTTTTACATTTTCACTGCTGGTTTGAAGTTCTAAAAGAGCCTTTGTAACAGCCTCATCATAATTCTTTGCAGATACTCTAATCTTATCCAATTTAAGCCTCCTTAATACCTTTATTCACCATCTTTAACATCTTCATCCTCTATGGAAGCCGCCGTTTTATTTTTTTTACCGTTCTTTTTCTGACTGATTTTTTCATTATAAGCAGCAACCATATTTGCTTTTGAAGCTATAGATCCCGGTTTTGCATTCTTTTTATAATACTCTGTTGAACTTGCAATTATTTCCTGTTTTCTTTTTTCCTCCTCCTCATCTTTTTTAACGGTTGTATCGGTGTTAATTGCCTTTGATATAGCTTTTTTATTTATAGTTTCAGGCGGAAGTCCTTTTTTTGCTCTCTTTTCATTTTTCTTTTTAAGATTTTCTTCAATTAATACCTGAACATCTATCTTATCAAGATGTTTATTTATAAAATACTGCTGTACTATACGGCTTAATGCTGATATTATCCAATATATACCGACACCTGCCGGAAGTATAAAACAAAAATATACTGACATAAGCGGCATCACATTTGTCATAGTTTTCATCTGCTGTGCCATAGAATTTTCATCAGATGCAGACTGCTGTGCACTCGTACCGGTACTCATAAGCTTTGCTGAAAGCCATTGTGTAACTCCGGCAAGCACAGGTATAATCCATGCCAAACTGGGCGTCCAACCCTGAAACGGGCTTGTAGCAAGATTAATACCTAAAAACTCATTCATCTTTTCAATTACAGGCACATTATTCATAAGCTGTTGTGATAATTCTGAAGCAGAAGAAAATGCATTTTTTATATCTGCCCAGTCAACAGGTGTAAATTTATATAAAAGATCTATTACCCTGTTCATATTGGTATAATCTATCTTATCAACCGGAAGCTTATGTTTTACAGCATAGCTGCTTAAAGTATCTATATATCCCGACTGCTTCATCATCAAAGAAGCTATCTGTTCAAAATATACTTTTACACTGGGTACATATGCAGGTATCCTTAATATTACCTGATAGAGTGCAAGCAATATAGGCATCTGTATAAGCATTTGTGCACAGCCTCCAACCATACTTGTGCCATATTTATCATAAACCGCCTGAGTTTCTTTTTGCAGTTTTATGGCGGTTTCGCTGTCATTTTTTCCTTTATATTTTTTTTGTATAGCCTGTATTTCAGGCTGCATTACAGCCATAAGCTTTGACGATCTTTGCTGTTTTATAGTCAACGGAAGCATTAACAGGTTTATAATTATTGTAAATATAATAATACACAAACCTATATTTGTTATTCCCAGAGCAGCTGTAACTCTGAAAATTATATCCATTATCATTCCAAGTACATCAGACACCCAACCTATTACAGGTGTATTTATCTTAGTTAATATAATCAGCTCCAAATTCTTTCCTCCAGAAAATAAACTCATTTTTATAAATTAACAGTAATTCTATATTAAATACTGCTTTATATTAAAGGATCGTATCCTCCCTTTGAAAACGGATTGCATCTGAGTATCCTCCAAAAAGCTAAGATACCTCCTTTTAAAATTCCATATTTTTCTATTGCAAGTATTGCATATTCCGAACATGTAGGAGTATATATACAGTGAGTTCTCCATTTTAATCGTGATAAATATTTTCTATAAAAATTTATTAAATATATAATGATTTTTTTCGTATACAAATTAATATTTTTTATAACTCTCATATTCAAAACTCCTTTAGCAGCTTTGTTCGATCTTATTTATTTCTCAACCGGAATCTGCTGTAAAGATGCATAAACGAATCCCTGAGTTTATTATATTCAAGTACAGCTGCATCTTTTCTTACTATTATAACTATATCATAATACATATTCAATTGATTATTTTTATACTCGTTTTCTATATACTTTTTATATCCTGAAATATCAAGTTTAAAGATTTCTCTTAACTGCCTTGTAATCTTATGCCTTATAACGCTGTTTCCAACTTTTTTTGATATTGAGATACCAAGCCTGTTTTCAGAGTATGTATTTTTCAGTATATACATAACAAGAAACTTATTTCCGTAGGATATACCATTATCATATACCCTTTTAAAATCACTTCCTGACTTTAATGAAGGAAATTTTCTCATAAGCCCGAACTTATACCTGTCCTTTCTGCCATATAAAATCCTATGTAAGAAAAATAGGGACAGTCATCAGACTATCCCTGCGTAATCTTCGACAGATAAAAAATCTATGCCGATATCCTTGCTCTCCCTTTAGCCCTTCTTGCAGAAAGTACCTTTCTACCGCCAGGTGTACTCATTCTAGCCCTAAAACCGTGTACTCTTGCCCTCTTTCTTTTCTTTGGCTGAAAAGTCATTTTCATGGTTAAACACCCCTTTCTGTCTACTATTAATGATATTATTATGTGTCCGTATTTTGGAGGACATTCGCAACCATTATATAGAAACGATATACTTTAGTCAAGCATATATTAACTGCTACATTGAATTTTTATACTTTATAAGTGCATTTGATACGGCAAATGTAATCAGCGAAGATACAACAGCTTCAAGAATCCCCTGTGTTCCTATAATACCAACTATGTACATAGGCAAATGCTCTACCGGCAGAGGATTTTTCATAGAACCTGAATACTCATTTCTAAAAAGCAGGTAAATAAACAGCATTACAAAAATTGTATTTACCATAGAACCTAAAGCTCCTGCCGCTGCGAGTCCGGTTTTTTCATGATTTGAATTTTTAAAAGCCTTATATACATAATATGCCACAATACCTATAAGAATTCTGGGAACAAAACATACTATAATACTTTTATATCCTCCATGAAATCCTCCTACACTTATAAAAGGTGAAAAACAAAAAGACGTTGCATTAGGCATAAAAGTATTTTTCCACATACTTGCAAGCCCAAAAAAAAGACCGAGACAAGCACCATAATAAGGTCCAAGCATTACAGCACCTATTATAACTGTAATATGCACAATAGTAGCATTCATCACTCCCACAGGTATAAATCCTAGAAAAGGCACAACTGTCTGTATAGCTATAATTGCGGCAAATACTGACATAAGTACCATATTTTGGGTGTTTTTACTTTTCTTGTGTTTTTCCATTCCTTCTCCATTTTTCCTTGAATTTTTCAATAAAAACATGCTTTGATGCTGATATATAATTTTTATCGGCTACATTATAGCAGACCGACCTTTTTTATACAACTTTTCATTAAGTATATTTTATAATAATCGTATGGTATAAACCGGATACATTATATGAATACCGGATTGTACATAATAAAGATATATATAATAAAGCTGCGATACAATATGTCAAATGTCTGTTATCAGATATTCCGGTACAGACTTACAAACTGCCGGGCTGTTTTTCTCCTCTACTAATATAATTTATAATTTTAACTTGTCAACATCTTTATTAACATTTTTTACATTTTTTTATATTATTAACTTTATTAACATTTATCAACATTTGTTCATAATGTGTTGATAACTATATTTTTTTCTGTTGATTACATCTTTAAAATCTATTCCAAGTCTTTATTTTTCTATGTTTTCAGTCTTTATACTTTTTATCAATATTATGTTTATTATTTTTTAATAACATATTCTCAACTTATATTATCAACATATATTTACTTTATTAACTTAAATTCACTTTAAATCCACATATTTATCCACATATTTGTTGACAGCTTTTTTTATTTTATTGATATGCTCATTTTTTTTTGTTATAATTATCTAATCAAAAGTAAGCGCCATATAAAGAAGGGAAGTTTACATATTTATGAATGAAAAGCTGGAGACTATAAAGTCCAGATGGGAAGATATTATTAAATTTTTAAAAGAGGAGCATGAACTTACCAACGTTTCCTACAATACATGGATAGTTCCTTTAAAACCATATAGCCTGATAAAAAATGACGATGGCAACTATGTACTTCATCTGGTTGCAAGAGAAGAAAAAACCCCTTTTATCAATTTTGTTCAGGGGAAGTATTCTCTTTTTCTTTCAGTAGCTGTTGAAGAGATAACCGGTATAAAATGTGAAATTATTATAGATACTGAAGAAAGTATACCAAAGCCGCATGAACATAATAAGCTTATAAACAGTAAGGCATATATAAACAGTTCAAAACTTGCAACGGCAAACCTGAATGAAAAATATAAGTTTAATACCTTTGTAGTAGGCAAAAATAATAATATAGCTCATGCCGCATCACTTGCAGTCGCAGAATCACCGGGTGAAATATACAATCCGCTTTTTATATATGGAGGTGTAGGACTTGGAAAAACCCATCTTATGCACTCAGTCGCACATTTTATTCTTGAAGAGAAAAACTCTGATGCCAGAGTTCTATATGTAACAAGCGAAACCTTTACAAATGAACTTATAGAATCTATAAGGAATGTTAATAACTCTACTGCTGATTTTAGAAATAAATATAGAAATATAGATGTTTTACTTATAGATGACATACAATTTATAATAGGCAAAGAAAGTACTCAGGAAGAGTTTTTCCATACCTTTAATGCACTTACAGGTGCAAAAAAACAGGTTATAATATCGTCTGACCGTCCTCCAAAAGATTTTGTAACACTTGAAGAAAGGCTTAAATCAAGATTTGAATCGGGACTTTCAGTTGATATACAGCCTCCTGACTATGAAACAAGAATGGCAATTCTACATAAAAAAGAAGAACTTGAAAATATATCAATTGATGATGCTGTAGTACAGTATATAGCTGCCAATGTTAAAAGCAATATAAGAGAACTTGAGGGTGCTTTAAACCGTATGGTTGCAATGGGAAGACTTGGAAAGATAGATGTAACTCTTGAACTTGCACAGGAAACCCTTAAAGATATAATAAACCCAAATGTGCCTGTGCTTATCACTCCCGAACATATAGCAAAAGTAGTTGCGGAACACTACCATATAAGTCTTGAGGATATTAAATCCAAAAAGAAAACTTATGATATAGCATACCCCAGACAGATTGCAATGTACCTTTGCAGAAAAATGACAAGTGTACAGCTCAAATCAATAGGTCAGATGCTTGGAGGAAGAGATCACAGTACTGTAATACACGGATATGAAAAAATTAAAAATGATCTTAAATACAACCCCGATCTTTCGGCTACAATTAATATCATTACAAAAAAATTGAATCCACAATAGTATATGTTAATCAACATGTATATAACATAAAAAATATATTTATAAACATACTTATCATCTTGAAAAACCTATATGAAAAGCCTGTTTTAATATGTTATATACATACTAACACCACCTACTGCTATTAATACTGAATTATTATATATCTATATATAGATGAAAGGCTAAAATTAAATTTTATGAAATTAAATTTTGAGAGGGAAAAACTTTTAAATGCATTATCAGTTGTATCAAAAGCTATCCCCGGAAGAACTACAAATGATATTCTTGAATGTGCATTATTTAACATTACTGATGAGGGTATAATTATAAGTGCAAATAATAATGAGCTTGGCATAGAAACTAAAATTGACGGTATTTCACATGGTTTTGGAAAAGCCGCAATTGACCTTAAGCTTATGCTTGATATTGTAAGAAAACTTGACTTTCCTGACGGCAGGATAAATATTAAAATAGATGATGAAAACTTTATAACCACAATATCTTCAGGGAAATCGGTATTTAAAATACAGGCAAGAAATGGAGAGGAGTTTAATTATCTGCCTGATATCAACATAAATAACAGCGTTTCCATATCGCAGTTTGCATTAAAAGAAGTGATAAAACAAACAGTCTTTGCCGCAAATGTTAATGATACAAACAAAATGACCGGAGGTGAGCTTATTGAGCTTGATGAAAATATGCTTAAATTTGTGGCACTTGACGGTTACAGAGTATCTATTAGGCATATAATGCTTAATGAGGGATTTAAAAATGATAAATGTGTAATTCCTGCAAAAAATCTTATAGAGATAGGCAGGATTATAGAAGGCGACTCAGAAAAGAAAATAACGATATATTTTTCAGATAATCATGTAATGTTTAAATATGATACTACTTCAGTAATATCAAGGATTATGACAGGTGAATATTTTGACTTAAAATATATGCTTAGCTCTGATTATGAAACCAAGGTAAGGCTTTCAAGACTTTCTTTGTTAAATTCAATAGACAGAGCACTTGTATTTATAAGAGAAAATAATAATAAGCCGCTTATTTTTGAAATAAGTGATGAAACGCTTAAACTTAGGATGGAATCTATATATGGAAGTATGAATGATGAAATAGAATGTGATAAGTCCGGAAATAATATTATGATAGCATTTAATCCCAAGTATTTTATAGATGCTCTAAAAGCTGTGGATGATGAGTTTGTCGATATATATATGACAAACTCAAGATCTCCATGTTTTATAAGGGATGCAAACGGAATGTATATTTACCTTATACTTCCGGTAAATTTTGTAGCATAATATAGGAAAAATATGATTTAATTATCATAAGAGGTTTTTAAATGAATGAGATAAAGATAAAAGATGATTTTATAAAGCTTGAACAAGCAATGAAACTTTCAGGGGCATGCTCAAGCGGTTCAGAAGCAAAATATGCAATACAGGGCGGACAGGTCAGGTTAAACGGAGAGATTGAACTGCGCAGAGGTAAAAAATTAAGAGACGGAGATGTCTTTAATTTTGAGGGTTATGATTATAAAATCATTGGAGCTTAAAAATTACAGAAATTATAAATACCTTGAGCTTGGTTTTGATAAAAATATCAATATTTTATACGGGGATAATGCACAGGGAAAAACAAATATACTCGAAGCCGTATATATGGCTGCCTCTGCCAGATCGCACCGTGCAAGCAAAGACAGGGATATTATAAAATTCGGTGAAGATGAGGCACATATAAAACTGTTTTTTCAAAAAAAGGGAAGTCCTTTTAAGATAGATATGCATATTAAAAAAAATAAGGCAAAAGGAATAGCGGTTAATTTGGTTCCAATAAAAAGAGCCAGTGAACTTTTTGGAATGGTAAAAATAGTATTTTTTTCACCTGAAGATTTAAATCTTATAAAAAAAGGACCTTCTGAAAGGCGCAGATTTATCGATTTTGAGCTTTGTCAGCTTGATAAATTGTATATAAAAGCACTTATAAGCTACAATAAAGCACTTATACAGAGAAATAAGCTGCTTAAGGATTACAGTAAAAAAAGTGAATTTTATGATATGCTTGATGTATGGGATATTCAGCTTGTAAACTTTGGAAGTATTATAATTAATCTGAGAGAAAAATTTTTATCCGATTTAAATTGTATAATGCCGGATATACATTACAGACTTACCGGGAAGAAGGAAGTTATAAGTCTTCATTATGATAAAAATACTTCTGTAGATAATTTTGAAAATATGTTAAAAAAAAGCAGGGAAACTGATGTAAGACTTAAAATGACAAATGTAGGTCCTCACAGGGATGATATAAGTTTTTTAATAGATAGCAAGTCTGAAAACGGGAGTCTTATTGATTTAAAAATTTACGGCTCTCAGGGACAGCAAAGAACAGCGGCACTTTCGCTTAAACTTGCTGAAATATCTCTTGTAAATAAATTAAGCGGAGATTATCCTATACTCCTGCTTGATGATGTTCTTTCAGAGCTTGATATAAATCGTCAAAGGCAGCTTATGTCATATATAGATAATATACAGACTATAATAACATGTACAGGCTTGGAAGATATTATAAAACAGAGTTTTGATATAAACAGAGTTATAAATATAAAAGACGGCAATGCGTATGCAGAGAATATAAAATAAAAGGAGATATGATGACAGAAAGAGATTATAATGCCTCGAATATAGATATATTGGACGGGCTTGAGGCTGTAAGATTAAGACCGGGCATGTATATATCAACGACTTCAATTAACGGACTTCATCATCTTGTTTATGAGATAGTGGATAATTCAGTTGATGAGGCGATAGCAGGTTACTGTAATCTGATAGATATTACAATAAATAAGGATAATTCAATTACTGTAAGGGATAATGGCAGGGGAATACCTGTGGATATACAAAAAAAGGCTAATAAATCAGCTCTTGAGGTTGTATTTACAGTGCTGCATGCGGGAGGAAAGTTCGGAGGCGGAGGATATAAGGTTTCAGGGGGCCTCCATGGTGTAGGTGCTTCAGTTGTAAATGCGTTATCTGAATGGCTTACAGTAAAAGTTTATAGAGATAATAAAATTTATCAGATGGGATTTAGTAGAGGTAATGTTACGCAAGGTTTGACTGTAATAGGTGATTGCAGTGAAGATGAAAGCGGAACTGAGGTTACATTTTTTCCTGACGGAAATGTTTTTGAAGAAACTGTATTTGACTATGATACATTAAAAAACAGGTTTAGAGAGACGGCATTTCTGACAAGGAATTTAAAGATTAATATAAAGGATGAGAGATACGAGGAAAAAAGGGAAAATTCTTTTCACTATGAGGGTGGATTAAATGAATTTGTTGCATTTTTAAATAAAGAGAAAAATCCTTTTTATGATAAGGTTATCTATTGTGAGGGTATAAGAGAAAATGTAAATGTTGAAGTTGCTATGCAGCATAATGATTCATATAGTGAAAATATATATTCATTTGTAAATAATATAAATACTCCTGCAGGAGGAACTCATCTTACAGGCTTTAAAAATGCAATTACGAAAACTTTTAACGATTATATAAGAAAAAATAAACTTATAAAGGAAAGTGAAGAAAATCTAAGCGGAGAAGATATAAGAGAGGGGCTTACCGCAGTTATATCAATCAAAATAGAAAATCCTCAATTTGACAGTCAGACAAAGCAGAAACTTGGAAATTCGGAGGCAAGCCTTGCTGTAAGCAGTATTATAAATGAGCAGCTTACATATTTTATAGAGCAGAATCCTCAGATTGCAAAAAAAATATGTGAAAAGGCGATAGGTGCTATGCATGCAAGACTTGCTGCAAGAAAGGCAAGAGATATTACAAGAAGAAAGTCTGCACTTGAGGGGCTTTCTCTCCCCGGCAAACTTGCGGACTGTTCAAGTAAAAATGCAAGTGAGTGTGAGATTTTTATAGTGGAGGGTGATTCTGCGGGAGGTTCTGCAAAAAATGCCAGAAAAAGAGATACACAGGCTATACTTCCCTTAAGAGGAAAGATACTTAATGTTGAAAAAGCAAGACTTGATAAGATATATGCAAACAGTGAAATAAGATCTATGATTACCGCATTCGGAACTGGTATACAGGATGATTTTGATATTGAGAAACTAAGATATCATAAGATTATAATTATGACTGATGCCGATGTTGACGGTGCACATATAGACACACTTATGCTTACATTTATATACAGATTTATGCCTGAGCTTATAAGGCAGGGTCATGTATATCTTGCAAGACCGCCTCTTTATAAGCTTGAGAAAAATAAGAGAGTGTGGTATGCATATAATGATGATGAGCTTGCAGATATATTAAATCAGGTCGGAAGAGATGCAGGCAATAAGATTCAAAGATATAAAGGACTTGGTGAGATGGATGAGGAGCAGCTTTGGGAAACTACTATGGATCCTGAAAGAAGGGTTTTACTTAAAGTTGTTGCCGATGATGAGATAAGAAGTGAAATTGATCTTACCTTTACTACGCTTATGGGCGATAAGGTTGAACCGAGAAGGGAGTTTATAGAAAAGAATGCCAAATTTGCAAAAAATTTAGATATATAATTATTTTTAAATTTAATCTAATAGAATACTGATTTAATAACCGTTTTCAGGCTATATATGTATGTGCAAAAAATCATATATGAATGATTAAAAGGATCTGCGATTTTAGTGTAGAAAACACTTAATAAGTTTTTATATAAAGATGTTGGTGCCAAAAGATAATAAATTCTCTTACAAGCAAGCTTGCATCGAATTTTTATACTTTTGAAACTTATATCCTATAAATAAAAACAGGAAAAAATATTAAAAAAGGATAAGATACAGACACACTTTTCCTGTTTTAAGTTTTAAAATATGTCTGTGCCTTTATTAAGGCTTTTGGTATTATTATATGGAACCTAATGTTTTCGACAAGTTTGACGAGATTGACTTAAAGAAAACCATGGAAAATTCTTATATAGATTATGCTATGAGTGTAATAGCTTCAAGGGCGCTTCCTGATGTAAGAGATGGTTTAAAGCCGGTACAAAGGAGAGTTCTTTTTTCAATGATAGAGCTTAATAATACTCCTGATAAGCCACATAGAAAATGTGCACGTATAGTCGGTGATACTATGGGTAAATATCATCCGCACGGAGATTCATCAATATACGGTGCACTTGTAAATATGGCACAAAGTTGGTCCATGAGATATCCGCTTGTTGACGGACATGGAAATTTCGGCTCTGTGGATGGCGACGGTGCCGCGGCTATGAGGTACACTGAAGCAAGATTAAGTAAGATAGCTATGGAGATGCTTTCTGATATAGGGAAGGATACGGTCAATTTTACACCTAATTTTGATGAAACGGAAAAAGAACCTTCTGTACTGCCTTCAAGATTTCCAAACCTGCTTGTAAACGGAACTACCGGTATTGCAGTAGGTATGACCACAAATATTCCGCCGCATAATTTAAGAGAAGTTATATCGGCTGTTGACAGGATTATTGATAACAGGATAGCAGATAAGGAAACTGTTCTGGATGATATATTAAAGATAGTAAAAGGACCTGATTTTCCCACAGGTGCCATGATACTTGGCAGCCGTGGTATAAAGGAGGCTTATAAAACAGGCAGAGGTAAGGTAAAGGTCAGAGGAATAAGCTCAATAGAGCAAATGCCGAATGGAAAAAGCCGTATAATTATAAGTGAGTTGCCATATCTTGTAAACAAGGCAAGGCTTATAGAAAAGATAGCCGAGCTTGTAAAGGATAAAAAGATTGATGGTATAACCGACTTAAGGGATGAATCAAACCGTGAGGGTATGAGGATAGTTATAGAACTTAGGAAGGATGTAAATTCAAATGTAATATTAAACAGGCTTTATAAACATACGCAGCTTCAGGATACATTCGGTATAATAATGCTTGCACTTGTTGATAACCAGCCTAAGATACTGAATCTTCAGCAAATGCTTGAACTTTATATTAAACATCAGGAAGATGTTATAAGCAGAAGGACGGCGTATGATTTAAAGAAAGCTGAAGAAAGGGCACATATACTTGAAGGGCTTTTAAAGGCTCTTGATCATATAGATGAAATTATAAAGATTATAAGATCAAGTCAAAATATAGCCGAAGCAAAGGAAAAGCTTATAGAAAGATTTGAATTTTCACAGATTCAGGCACAAGCTATATGTGAGATGAGATTAAGATCTCTTACAGGTCTTGAAAGAAACAGACTTGAAAATGAATATGATGAGCTTAAGATTAAAATAAAGCTTTATAAAGAAATACTGTCTGACAATAAAAAACTTCTCGGCGTTATAAAAGAAGAAATAAATATAATAGCCGGAAATTTCGGTGATGACAGAAAAACAGTGTTCGGTCAGGATGATGAATTCAGTGATGAAGATCTTATACCTGTTGAAGATACAGTTATTGCAATGACAAAGCTCGGATATATAAAAAGGATGAGCCCTGATAATTTTAAATCACAGAATCGTGGTGGAAAAGGTATCAAGGCGATGCAGACAATAGAAGAAGATTTTATAGAAGATATAATAATGACAAATACGCATAAGGATATAAACTTCTTTACAAATCTTGGAAAGGTTTATAGATTAAAGGCTTACAGGATACCTGAGGCAGGAAGGACTGCAAGAGGAAATTCAATAGTCAATCTGCTTAAGCTTGATCCCGGTGAGAGTGTAACTGCGATAATTCCGAATGAAGAGAATGATAGATTTAAATACTTTATAATGGCTACCAGAAAGGGAATGGTTAAAAAGACTCATATATCGGAATATGAAAATGTAAGGGCTAACGGTCTTACTGCAATAGCACTTAATGAAGATGATGAGCTTATAGAGGTAAAGGCTGCAAATGGTGATGATCATGTAGTTCTTGTTACAAAAAATGCAAAATGTATTGTATTTCATGAAACGGAAATAAGAATTACAGGAAGAAAAACACTTGGAGTGAGAGGAATAAGACTTTCAGGTGATGATGTAGTTATAGGTATGCAGATGAAAACGCAGGGTGAAACTCTGCTTGTAGTGTCAGAATACGGTATGGGAAAAAGGACAAGTCTTGGTGAATTTAGAGGTACACATAGAGGAAATAAAGGATTGGCATGTTATAAGCTTACTGAAAAAAGCGGATGTCTTGTAGGTGCAAAGCTTGTAGATGATGACAGAGAGATATTTATAATCACAAATGAAGGTATACTTATAAGGATAGAGGTAAGCAAGATTTCAAATATAGGAAGAGTAACTTCAGGTGTAAAGCTTATGAATATTGACAGAGAATCCGGTATAAAGGTTGCGGGTATTGCCAAAGTAAGGGAAACTAACAGAGATGATGAAGACGAAGAAACAGGAGCTGCACAAAATAAGGAGTAATTAAATATAGGCATTAAAAAATATTATTTTAGGCATATAAAGGAGAATTAAAAATATGCAGGCAATTTTTAAGGCTATAAATGATTTATTCAGTTTTATAATACCTTTGTCAGATTTTTTATGGGATTTTCCTACCAATTTTGAATGGTATAGAAATATTCCTATACTCGGAAATTTTTCATTTGCTATAATATTGCTGGTTGGTTCGGGTATTATATTCAGCTTCAGACTCGGTTTTGTACAGGTTACTTACTTTAAAAAAGGAATTAATGTAATGACCGAGAAAAGAACCATAAAAACAGGTATTTCTCCACTGGCATCATTTTTTCTAAGCACTGCAATGCGAGTGGGTCCAGGAAATATAATAGGTGTTACCGGAGCCATAGCCACAGGAGGTCCGGGTGCGATATTTTGGATGTGGATATCCGCTTTTTTCGGAATGGCTACCGCCTATATGGAAGGTACTTTATCACAGATATTTAAAGAAGAAAAAGGTAATGAGTTTATAGGAGGACTGCCTTTTTACGGAAGAATGCTTTTAGGAAATAAAGTGGGAGTAGGAATTTTCCTTTCACTTTTATATATTTTTTATGCTCTATGCTGTCTTCCGGCACAAGGATTTAATGTAGTGTCATCAATAGGGCGTATGGCTGAAATAGCAGCCTCAAGAACTATAGAATCCAACTCGACATTTTATTATATTACAGGTGTGCTGGTAGTTATAATTACCGCAATTATAGTTTTTGGAGGAATAAAAAAGGTTTCAAGGATAACTGACAGAATGGTGCCGGTTATGGCAGTGCTTTATGTTGTAGTGGTACTTATATTAATAATTATTAATATAGCTCAGGTTCCGTATTTTATTAAATCTGTATTTTCAGGTGCATTTAAACCGGAGGCATTTTTTGGAGGAGTTTTCGGTACGGTGCTTGCACAAGGTGTAAAAAGAGGGCTTATGTCAAATGAAGCCGGACAGGGTACTATAACTATGTCAGCGGCAACTGCTGAGACAAAACATCCCTGTGAGCAGGGAATTATATCATCAATAGGCGTATTTCTTGATACCATAGTTATATGTACGCTTACAGGTTTTGTAGTAATAATGGCACATTGCTGGAGTACGGATCAAAAAGAGGCATGGGCTGCCCTTGATAAACTGCCTAAGTTTACTGAATCAGTAGCAAGACTTACTCCGGGAACCGCTTTTAATGCAATTATGACATTTCTTGTAACGCTTTGCTTTTGTCTTTTTGCATTTACCTGTCTTTTAGGAATGATAAGCTTTTCAGAAATAGCTGCAAACAGGATAAGTAAAAATGCTGCTCTTATCAATACGGTAAGGATTGTATCTTTGCTTGTAGCAGGATTCGGTATATTATGCAATATAGCCGGACTTGAACTTGGTAATCTATGGGCATTTTCAGACTTAGGGAATATACTTATAGTTTATTTTAACGTTCCTATAATATATATAGGAGCTAAATGTGTTATATCTGCGGATAGACATTATAAGAAAAATGACGGTACGCCTTTTACTTCAAAAATTATAGGAAGAAATGACTGTAAGTATTGGGATACAAGAGCGTTAAATAGTTAGTTTTTAATTTTAAATATTCTCTAAGGAAGTGCCGACTTTAATCGGTATTTCCTTAGAGAGCCCTTTATTATTGAAAAAATATGAAAAATAAGCAAAAACAAGATTGACAAAACCTTATAGAGTCTTATATAATAGCTATTGCCTTAAAAAGGGCAGTTTGGAGAAATACTCAAGTATGGCTGAAGAGGCGCCCCTGCTAAGGGTGTAGATCGGGCAACCGGTGCGAGGGTTCAAATCCCTCTTTCTCCGTTTAAAGTATAAATTACAATAATTAAATTATTGTATATAATCTTGTCTTATAAAGACCGGGTATTTTATAGCGGGTTTTTTTAAATTATTATTTAATATTACATATTGTGTTGATTATTTTTAAATAAAATTTAAAAAACTCTCATATAACGGTTGACAGATTTAAACTGAATATGATATACTTTAAAAGTTGCTCCAAAGAGCAGAGAACCTTGAAAACCAAAGATTAAACAGTACACACAACCCTGAAATTTCTTAAAAACAATAAGAAATGCAGCATGTATAAATTTATTTATATATATATTGTATATATATGTATACTTATGTATATTATTTATAAACTGAAATTTAAGTTTATAAATGCTGCACCTTGCCGCAAAGAAGCGGCAGGTTTCAAGGAACGAAAACCTAAAAAACCAAGTAAAAAAGGAAACAAATGCCGGCAGGCATAATGAGAGAATCAAACAGAGAGTTTGATCCTGGCTCAGGATGAACGCTGGCGGCGTGCTTAACACATGCAAGTCGAACGGAGACTTTTTCAGTGCAACCTTCGGGGAGCAAGAGGAAAGTCTTAGTGGCGG
>NZ_JH378839.1:0-2091 GCF_000235445.1 Johnsonella ignava ATCC 51276
TATAGAATTAAAGGAACTAAAGTAGAATGTAAATAATCGATGGGGGACGTTCCCTTGAAGAGGAACAAGAAGAATTAAAGGAACTAAAGTAGAATGTAAATCAATAAATATTGATCAAGAAAAAGAAAATAGTGGATTGAATTAAAGGAACTAAAGTAGAATGTAAATCAAGCCACCGAATACGTTTTTTGCTGTATTCTCTTTGAATTAAAGGAACTAAAGTAGAATGTAAATGATAATGTTGCCGACACTGCTTCAAATACAGGAAAAGGAATTAAAGGAACTAAAGTAGAATGTAAATACGACCTCATAGTGTTCAACTTCAACTTGTACTCTGAATTAAAGGAACTAAAGTAGAATGTAAATAATTTATGATTTTGTACTGGTTGTTGTGGTTGTTGTGGTAAACTATAGTTGTAACAGGAGTGACTAATAAATATAATTATAAAATAGGAGAAATTATTATGTCACAACAACATTACGAACCGGAGTTTAAGAAAAAACTTGTACGCCTTCATTTGGAAGAAGGACGTACACTACAAAGCCTTTCTGCTGAATATGGCGTTGCCAAATCAAGCATTACCATATGGTGTAGAAAATTTAGCAAAGAATGCCGGGAACAAGCCTTAACTAATCCAACTGCCCAAAATGAATTGGAGCTTATGAAAGAAAATCGCCGACTTCGAGCAGAGCTTGAAGAGGCACGAAAGGAAAATCTATTCCTAAAAAAAGCAGCGGCATTCTTTGCAAAAGAAATCGATTAGAGGCTTATCGATTCATTGATGAAAACAAGGACGAACTGGGAGTCCGCTGGCTTCTCAGACGCCTTGATATATATCCAAACGCTTATTACAACTACCTGAGGCACAGGAAGTCTTCTTATCTTGCAAAAAAACACAAGACATTAGAAACCATATCTGAGATATACCACAAAAATAATGGCGTTGTGGGATACCGAAGCATGAAGGTTTATCTTGGGCGTAAAGGTGTCATATTAAGTCGTATTACAGTTCATAAATATATGAACAAGGAATTAGGACTCATCTCTATAGTTAGGCGTAAAAAGCCGCCTTACGAGCGTGGAGAGGCACATAAGAGGTTTGATAATCTTATAAATCAGAACTTCACGGCTTCCGGAATCAATCAAAAATGGGCGACTGACTTTACATACCTATTTCTTACCGGAGGTGATGTCAGATATAATTGCACTATTATAGATCTCTACGATCGAAGTGTAGTTGCCAGCATAACAGATCGTCATATAACCATTGTTCTTGCCATCCGAACCCTGCAAAAAGCTCTGGACAGTCAGAGATTTGTCAGCACAGATATTATCCTGCATAGTGATCAGGGAAGTCAATATACATCGAAGGCTTTTACTGAATTCTGTGAGAAAAACAGCATCACACAGAGCATGAGCAAGGCAGGCTATCCATATGACAATGCACCAATGGAAAGGTATTTTAATACTCTGAAAAATGAAGAGATATATCTTCACCATTACCATGAGGAACAGGAGTTATATGATGCTGTTGAGGATTTTGCATACATAAAGTATAACCATGTACGTCCCCATGCCTATAACGGATATCGCACTCCCTTTGAGGCACGGTATGCTGTATAAAAATCAGTCGCAAGTGTTACAAAAATGCTTGACCACTACATCTTTTGCTACCGTGATATCACCTAACATAACGATTTCAGTGCCGAAAGCACCGCCTCAACAGTCTGCCGGGAAGCACCGTTGTGTATTTCCAATGTCGCAGTAGGAAGATGGATGATCACCGAGGCCTGTGTGTCGATGGCAGGTGATTGAACTTCGAGTCGCTTAAATGCGGTTAGATCCTTTGAGCCGTTAACGGCCGGAAGATTTTGACAAGCTGCCTGTCTGACTTTTCGTAGCCAGTAATAATAAGCATGATGGGTGACACCAGTCATCGACTTTCATTCCACTAGACCGGCATTCCCGAATCAGTTTTGTCCACTGCTCAAGTCGATGCTGCTTCTTGACTAAAGTAACTTGATCCATATGAGCCTCCTTCGAGTAAAGTTGAAAAACTTGAAAAACTTTAACTTGATATTAGGAGTATT
>NZ_JH378839.1:2937-9460 GCF_000235445.1 Johnsonella ignava ATCC 51276
TTAAGATTGTTTTATACTTGTAATAACCTGAAATGCTTACATGAAGAGTTTCGCACATAAGCTTTACAGTCCAAAGTTCATTGTGCTTGTCATAAATGAACTGATAACGGTAATGAGCCTTTATTTCTTCCGGCTTACGGCGAAAAAACCGAGAGCCTCTTTAAGGATGTCATTAGACCGTTGAAGTTCTAAAACCTCTTTTTCAAGCTCGCATATCTTTTGATCCTTGGCATCATTAGATAAACGTTTGTTACCGCTTCCAACATATGCGGTTTCCTGATATTTTTTACGTTTATTACGCCAGCCCGAAAGGGTGTAATAAGGAATACCGAGTTGGTTAGCAGCGGCATTAAGACCAATTTCATCGGATAGCTTAACAGCCTCTTCTTTAAAAGTTTTGTCGTATTGCATTTTGATCACCTCTGTGTTTTTAATAATACCATAGATTTGGTGAGTTTACCAACTCTACTTAAATGCTACCACTCCATTGATTGCTAATTAATATATTTTTCTACTATGTTATTTATCTCAAAGTTAATATCAATCTGCTCTTTTTTCAACTTTTCGATTTCAATCTCTATCTTGTTCACTTCTTCCATTTTTTCATTTTGCAACTCGATGTTAGGAACAGATATATTTATGCTCTTTATCCTATCTAATGAAGCTCTGAATGTTCGTGAAAATCCTTTAGCATTGCCCTCTTTTTCCAAGAGATAAGCCATATACCTTGGATTAATCACTTCATCATTGACAATCATTATCCCACAATGATCGGTCGGATAAAACTCATATTTTTTCGGCAAAATATTTACCATCCAATCTCCATCAATACCCCATATGATATATTCATTTTCAAAGCTATCAATAAGCTTTTTATCTATGTTGCCTATCGGCTCAAAAACATTGGCACTATATACCGGAATGCCTTTTTCGCTTAATTCGGTTTGCAAAACTCTCTTCCCAATAGAAAGTTTGAAAACATTGCTATCACTTAGTTTGTACCCCCCCCCATCATTTTTCACAACTTCTAATTCATCAAAAATAGCTTGTATTTTTGCTTGATATTCTTCTATCTTCATTCGTGTTTTTTCAAAATTTTCATCTATTTTTTCACATTCTTCGATTAGTTTTTTTTGCACACCAATGGGAGGAACAGGTATACTGATATTCTCAATATCTGACGATAAATTTTTTATATTTCCGCCAAACGCAATGCTTTTTATTTGTTTCGCAATTTCACCAGATGATAATATCAAGAATAAATACTTTGCGATTATTAATTCTTCATTTTTCAACCTAATTATTCCCATAAATCCTCCAGCGAATTTATTAAGATCTTCTTTTATAAAAGCCATTTTACCAATATGCTTTATGCTTCCACTTGAGAAGCATACAAAAATATCATTCTTGATTAGTTTTTTCTCTTCTGACATTACATAAACATTCTCTAAGTAAATTTCTTTTTTTATATCTAGTCTGTTACTTAAAGAAATATTATCTGCTGTCAAAACAATATTCTCAGTCTTATTTAAAACTTGTTTCTCCTTAGGATATGTTACACCTCTAATTATTTGAACATCTTCTATATTCTTTATTTTTGAAATTTTATATTTGCTATAAAGTTTTACCTCCTTTTTTTCTATTAGATTGATTGTTTTATCAAATTTCTCTCTATCAAAGTTCAACATATTTTTTGTTTTAATGATACTAACATAATCCCCTATCTTCTTGTTTATCTCCAATTGCTCATTATCAAATGATTTTCGTATAAATGGAGAAATATGGTCCTTACTTTCTCTATTCGTTTCATCATATAATAATCCACCCATTTTTATGATTTGTATACCTTCGCTACCTTTTCTAGATGACCATTGATAACCTAAAAATTCATATTGATCAGTTGCTGAAGTTGGTGCTTTTATAACAATAGTTTTATTTTGTCTTATGAGTGCAAAATAAAAAAGTTTATCCCTCTCTATTTCTTTACAATACGAATAAAACATATCATCCAACTTCTTTCCTTGATCCTCTTTACTCATTTTTTTAAAAGTTACTCTACTGATTGCATTTCTGTATTCAGGTGTGGTAATAAATGTATCAACATACATCTTAAAATAATCATTATCCTTATACTCTTTATAACTTTTATCTTCCTCTAAGAAGCCTTGATAAATTTTTGCTTCAACATCAATATGATTTAAATAATCCTTAAAAACTTCTTTATCTATCCAGTTATCTGTTATGCGATTAGAAAAAATAGCTTGCACTGTATCTTCAACCAACTCGAAATACTTTGGTGGTTCATTATATTTTTGCAAAAATAAGACTACAGTGTTTGTTCCTGTTGCACTAAATGTCTTGTCTGAAAATAGTGCTATTGCTTTTATTTTAAAGTTTTTTAATATTTCCTCTCTAGCACCAGTATAACTATTGGAAGTATTGCTCAATATAGGTGCAGGTAAAATAACCGCTGCAATACCATTGGGTTTTAAAAGTTGTGCTATTCTCTCTACAAATAACACTTCAATTTCACTACCATCATTAGATATGAAATCACTTAGTTGAAAATGATTATCTTTTATTTTTAAATGTGATTTAAAAGCCTTCACGGAATATGGTGGGTTAGCTACCAAAATATCAAAACTATTATTTATTATCCCCTTGTCTTTATGATTATCAAGTCCATCTCCAAAAACAATATTTCCACTACCGGCACCATTCATAAACAACGAGATCTTTGAAACACGAGCAAGCCTGTAATCTTTCTCTATTCCATAGATTTTTTCGTCTACCCAGTCATTGTTGTCGCTGTTGATGACACTGTTTATGGTTTCTATACCCTCCGTAAGAAAATGACCGCTTCCACAAGCATAGTCAATTACTCTCGGATACTTATCACCCTTTAAATTCTTTGCAATGCTCTCAATGGGCAAGCTTTCCCAGATAAACCTTGTTATAGGTATCGGAGTGAAAAACTGTCCCTCATTTTGCTTAAAGCCTTGGTTTAATAGTTGCTCAAATAAATCTCCAAGAAATTGGTGTTTTGAAGAATAAACAATTTTATAATTTTCAAACAGTTTCACGACTTCTACAAGGATTTTTCCGTTTTGCATAAACAGTTGTTCGTTATGAACATCTTTGAATGCAAAGTCGCTGTTAGAGTAAAACTTCAATTTTCTAAATGTTTCTTTTAGGTCGTTTATTGCATTTTTTCTGTTTTGTCCCTTGTAGTTGCTAAACAAATTTAGCGGATATTCAGAAGAAACATAGAATATTTCCTCTTTCATAAACTTGTCCATTCCCTCTTTATATAATCTTTGCAATCTATCTAAGAGGGTTTCGTAGGTATCTGTTCCAAATTTATATTGGAAATCTACAATGTCATCATCTTGCTTTGTTATCTCATCAACTAATTTGCAGATAAAAAGAGCCACCAGTTTATTGAATGCATTTTCTTTATCAGACACATTGTTGTGCCTTAGTATCTCCTCAAATTTATTGACAATCTTATCTTTTGGGTTGAATTCTTTTAAATCTTTCTTCCTTAAAGGTTTCTCACCAATGATATAAGCAATCGTATCATCAGAAAAAATCAAATCACCGTATATTTTTTGCTCGTAGGTTTCTTTCCATACATCGAATGCTTTTTCTTTAGAATGTGCATCATCATATAATTTTATAGACTTGTTCTTTGTAAATTTCTCTAGCACTTCCTCAGTATCAAATACAGATATAGTATTCGCCTGATGTTCAATCTTATTATCTACAAATCCTGTTGCATAGAGCATTAGCCACTTAGTCGATTGTTCTTGCTGATAATAACTAAATAGCTGACCTCCATCAGCTTTTAGGTTCTTCAACTCATTTTCAAATTCCGCTCCATAGGTCTTGCACTCTATAATAGCCAGCATATCATTTCCAGTTTCATTCATTATACATATATCCGCACGACCACTTTTTTGAGAATGACCAAGTGTCCATCTCTTCTCAATTTCAATGTGAGATGGCTTATATCCCTTTAATAAAAGCCTGTGAATACATTCTAAAACAACAAAATTTTCATTGTCCGATAAATTGCAGGTTTGCCTTTCATTTACAACAAGCCCCTTATCTTCAGGATAAAGAATTTTATTGTTTTTAAAATCAACTTCGATATTGCAATCAAATTCTTCAAAATGATATATATACCTATCCTCGATGTTGATATATCCCCAAAGCAGCAATACCTCTTTTATATTGTTTAAAGTTATCATTATCTAATTTCCTCATCTCTAATTATCTCAACAACATCTTCAACCCTACAATCCAACGCCAAGCAAATTTTCTCGATGGAGTCAAGGTTTACATAAGCATTTTTGCTCATTCTTGATACTATATTACTTGTAATATTCGACACTCTTTTCAAATCTTCCTTATTCATTTCTTTCTCAACCAATAAGTGCCATAAGGGTTTATAACTGACAGCCATTTTCTACTCTCCTTATCCAACAAAATGTTATTTTTAAGTATAACATAAATCGTCATAAAAGTCATCTATAACAATTTAATACTTGCGTTTACGTTAGTAATTTTTGAGATAGTCCTATTTGCAATGCTTTTAGCCTTACCACTTTAGACTGTTCTTCATCTCTCGGCGGGCTGGCAACAACGGAATAGAAGTATCATTATCCTCGTTAGTATCATGGCTCGTAAAGTTCCTATCTTTACTTTGAGTGTTCCTATTTCTCGCTCGCTTCTTTCTATCCTCAAATTGCTTGGTATTCATTGAAACCGAATCGGAATGCCCTGAAACAAACAGGCAAACTCCTTCAGCAAGAAGGTCTGGGCGTAGTATTCTCTCGCTCACTAACGATTAAAGTACCATCTTGGTCTATGAAATTTTCAAGGTACAATCCTGACCATATGTTTGTCAGGCTTTATTTTTGTTTTGTTCCTTTGAACCCAAGGAGGTTATGAACCCCCTCTATCTATAAACCTTAAAAATGACCCCTCTTGGTAACCCTTGATCCAAAAAAATAATCAAGAAAGTTTTGGGCATAAAGAAAGAAGGATTGGCTCTTGCCTTTCCTTCTTAAAAGTTGCATATTCGATTGGGTATTGCTTCTATATACAGTATTTCACTTATCTAACTTTATTATGAAATATTTTCAGATATACCAAGAACATGATCGATTAAGTGAATTATTACTTGCAATTCTTTTGATGAGCTTTTAGTTTTTTTATTGCCCAATCATAGTGACTTGATGTGGAACTTACAAAGTACGAACCCAGTGTACTACCCACTGTCCACTTATAGACCCCTTTTGAAAACAATTCTTCACTTGTAAATTTTTCAGCCAGTTCCAACACCTCTTTATGAGATTTCTCAAGCAGATTCTTGGCTTCTTCAAGAGAGGTCTTTTGATGTTTTTTCCAAAATTCCACATTCATATCCCCGTAGGTCTTCCAATTATAAGGATATGGTAAAAACGGTCTCTCTTCGCCATTTTGATTTGAATGTACCCAATTCAAAACAAGCTGATGCCATTCATAGAGATGGATTAAAACATCTCTTAAATTCTTATCTCTTCTCTAATGGGCTTCTTTTTTCTTTTCATCATTTGAAAAATCAAAGGGGATATTTAACTCTTCCTCCGTCATCTTTGAAATAAGTGAATATAACTTTTCATAGTTTGTCTTTGCATCAGTCATTAAATCATTTTTTGTTGTTGGTCTTGCCATGACATTTTACTCCTTCCATCTTTTTAGAGTTGGGAAAAACTCCATCATCATTTTTCTTGCACTATCTTCATCCATATCTTTATTAGCTTCAACTACATGAGGAACGCATATCTCAATCATTTCCTCCATTGTTCCCTTAAAAGTAAAATCGCCTTTCTCAAAGCAATACTTACAATAATCTTCATTTACGCTTCCATCTGAATTTGTACCATAAAGATCTGTTCCCTCTCCTATAGGCATAGCACAACACTGACAATACTTCGTATCCATTTTTTATTCCTCCTTATCTTTATTTATACAAAATAATATCCACTTTCCCATTCATCTTTTTATAAGTTCTTATATACCGATAAATCCCGTATTTACGTGCTTTATCGGTATTTTCTTTTATGGAAGATATGATATAAATTCTTAAAACTTCACTTATTTTGCTATTCAAAAGTAGTAAAATAGTAGTAATCCTAATACTTATATCACATAGCCAGCTTATTAAATTCCTCTTTTACAGTCTGTATGTTGGCGTGGGTATAGTAATCAAGTGTCATTGCTATACTTGCGTGTCCCATAAGATACTGTAAAGATTTGGGATTAAGCTCGGCACCCGCTAACTTAGTGCAGAATGTGTGCCTTAAGGTATGAAGTGTCATTATCTTAGGTAAGGGGAATAATATTAGTCATATTATATCTTCCAATAAGCCTTGAAAACATAGAACAATACTCTTGTTGAGTTCGTGGATGCCCTGTTCTTGAGACAAACATAAAGTCTGTATATCCGTCGACTGACAACTTCACTGCTACATTT
>NZ_JH378839.1:9578-14645 GCF_000235445.1 Johnsonella ignava ATCC 51276
CTTTATCGGTATTTTCTTTTATGGAAGATATGATATAAATTCTTAAAACTTCACTTATTTTGCTATTCAAAAGTAGTAAAATAGTAGTAATCCTAATACTTATATCACATAGCCAGCTTATTAAATTCCTCTTTTACAGTCTGTATGTTGGCGTGGGTATAGTAATCAAGTGTCATTGCTATACTTGCGTGTCCCATAAGATACTGTAAAGATTTGGGATTAAGCTCGGCACCCGCTAACTTAGTGCAGAATGTGTGCCTTAAGGTATGAAGTGTCATTATCTTAGGTAAGGGAATAATATTAGTCATATTATATCTTCCAATAAGCCTTGAAAACATAGAACAATACTCTTGTTGAGTTCGTGGATGCCCTGTTCTTGAGACAAACATAAAGTCTGTATATCCGTCGATGACAACTTCACTGCTACATTTCCTAAAGCTTTTTACCCTAAGCATAGCTTTATACACTTCCACACTCATGGGTATCTGCCTGATACCGTTTTTTGTCTTTGGCGGAGCGATATATTTTTTACCACAAGATAATAACTGATGGTCTACGTTTATAAGCCTGTTTTCAAAATCAACATCATTTAAGGTTAATCCGCACAGTTCGGATATTCTAAGCCCCGTACCGAGAAGTACCACAATATCATCATAGTATTTTTTATATACAGTATCCTCTCTGATAAATGAAAGCAGACTTTCTTCCTGTTCTTTTGTTAATGCCTGTTTTTTAATAGTGGTATCTTCTATAACCGTGCCAAAATCAAAGCTGAAAGGGTTCTTTCTTACGTAGTCCTCTCTGACAGCGGTATAAAAGCAGGCAAGCAAAGAGCGTCTGTAATTTTTTATTGTATTATAAGCATATCCCTTTTCTTTCATACGAAGCACCCAGTCCTTAGCGTCTGATACTTTAACTTTATCAATGCTTAATCCACCCAGCTTATCCTGTTCCAGTATTTTCATAAGATGTTGTCGAACTGTATTAGTGCCTAAACGCACATTTGACTTGTATTTTATATGCTTTTCATAAAGCTCCTTTACGGTCATCTGCCCGCCTATGGGATTAATGTTATCTCTTAGGTCTTTTTCTATCTGTGTGATTTTTTCCCTAAGTGATATGTCATCTTTTTTACCGTTAGGCGTCCTGTCCGTCGGTACAAGCTTCCAAGCATAAACAAACTGTATTTTTCCTAGGTTATTAGTATATTTATAAGCATATCTTCCGTCTTTTCTTTGACTCTCTCCCGTGCGTAATACGCGATTTTTATTGTCTCTTCTTTTTTCAGACATCTTTTTGCTCCTTTCTTTTCGGAAAGAGCCTTGATATACTTAAGGTTATTATAACACGGAAGATAATAAGTTTCAGCCTGTTTTTATATAGCATTTATCGTGTCAATCACTTTTTCAAACTGCTTACGTTTAATCTGTATGCGGTTACCGTTCATAATGAGCCAGTTGGCATTGGGATTTTCCTCCGCAAGTTTTCTCAGTTTATTTTCACCTACTCTAAAATATAAAGAAGCTTCTTCAACGGTAAGCGTATATTTCTCCCATATAGGCATAACTTCTTTACCCATACATCAAGGTTCCTTTCATCAGATATATTTTTTCTAAGTAAAGCTGACGGTCTTAGCAAGACCTCACGGGAATTCCACCCCTGCACTTACAGTCCAGCCCTACCCATTGCCTTTACGAGCCGTTAAGCCCTGACTGTGGCTATAGGGGAGTATCATTATAGTATCTGCAAGTCGTCGCCTTACAGGGTGCCAATCCTGTATTTTCTAAAATGGTGTTTATCGCTCGCCTTTATAAACTTATACATCATTTTTATAAAGGATTATGGCGTACCTTTAGCCCGGCTCTTTACAGATATAAGGTATCCGCTTTACTTTTTATGCTGCAACGCCGTTATCTTGTGTGCTTTCTTTGTCAAGGTTCATTCCCAAAAGAAATATTCAGATTACGAAAGGGGACTTATAATATGAATATTTAGATTTCAAATACCAGTATTGCTCGCATAATCTTTGAACGCAGGTGGTCTCTTATATCGGTATTTACTCCATAATAAGTATTTCCTGTTTTATCGTAAGCTTTTCTAAGGGATAAATAGCTTATCTGACTGTCATAATGACATATAACTATATTCATCGCTTCCGGTTCTCCCTTAGTTGCAGATAGGATAATAGGATAAGGAAGCAATCCTTTTTCTCTATTCTCCATAGCCGTTTAATCTCTCTTCAATATATTTTTTCAGCAGCTGCAAGCCCTTAGTTCTTTTATACTGTATCGCACTTCTTGAAAAATTAAGAAGACCTGCTATATCTATGTCCTTTAATTCAGAAAAATAATACATAAATATGATTTCTCTCTTGTCTTCTGGAAGACTTAGAAGTGCTTCGGATAACAGTTTTTCACTTATGCTTACTTTTCCTATGCTGATTTCATTGTTTAAGTCCTTAAAATACTCATCTAAGGTACACAGGGACTTTTCATCAGCACTTGACATATCGGAAAATAAGACTTCTTTTTGACTAAGCCTGTTTAATTCTTTATGTGCATTAGCAGCTTCATTTTTAATGACCTGCTTACAATATCCGTTAAAGGCACAGCGTATCTCAAATTCGTTGCGTGTTTGTCTATCCATAGCATTATCTCCTTTCTTACTATGAATATTTCCTGTTTCCCCTTTCACTACCTACAACAACGAAATTTCAAAAATGCCAAAGTTTTTTAGAGAAATTTAAGAAATAAAAAAAGTTCTACATTTTGCATAGTAGAACTTTTAGGAAAGGCATTTGTATTATATATTTTTACTATGCCCTTGAAAACAAGAAACAGGGTAGAAAATTACCCTGTTTCCAAATAACGAGCATTCAATATAAAATAAATACCTAAGTGAAATTTATAAGGCACCATCTAAAATAACGCTAAATAATGGCATACTAATTTTTTCCTCCACATCGCATAAGTAAAATAGTTGTACCACTTAATATACTGACTTATATAGTTAATACTTTAAACTTCTTTTTCTGTATATAATAATCCACCCCACGATTAATGCAACAAATATAATTAAAGCTATTGGTACATAATATTTAGTAGGTTTACTTGTTGATGAAGTTCCACTATATACTACATCTTCAGGAGCTGTATTTTCTGCATTACTAGGGGTAGAATAACGCATCTCTGGATATTTTTTTTGATAATCTGATATAATCCCCTTTATTTCTTCAAGAGTATAAAATCCTGACTTGACAGGAAAACCGTAATAATCCATATCCCATAAAATGCCAATCCTTATGCTTCCATCTTCAAATCTTTTCACCAATACATTGCTGCCAAACGGGGTGGTCCTATCCATACCGAAAACTAGCAAATCTTTCATACTCGAATTGTACTGTTCTCCAAGTAAATTTGAAATCTTTATTGTAATTAAGTCATTTTTATCATATGTAACCCCTGACGCAGGATGCTCTAAAACACCATTTTCATTTTTCATAAAATACAATTCTTCATATGTATCATCAGCATTCCATTGCGTAGCAACCCAAATTGCATTAGTTTGGTCTATAGTATCACTATTTGCTTCATCTATAAGTTTACTTAGTTGATCTTCACTTTCAATTTCGCTTATATTCATTGCTTGGAACACAAAATATGCGTCTGTATTATCTAAAATCGGTACTATTTCTGCCAATACTTCATTTTCCATTGGCTCCTGCATAATTTCACGTGAACGTTCCACACTATATCTATATGCCTCTCTTAACTCATCACTACTTGGTGGTGTCATAGCATACACCTCTCTATTTGAAGATAGTATAATAGCTAATATAAATACAAATACTATAGTTGATTTTATCCTTTTCATGGTATCCTCCTATCTGTAATAATAGTTTGTACTGTTATATTTTCCAAATCCTGAACGACCATATTAAAAATATGTATTAGAATCTATTGCCTGAGAACTCACTTTATAGAATGGTGTTACACCCACTCCAGGATCTTTAAACCAAAATACCCTAAAGTGAACCCATTTGTCAAGACAATTTTTTTAAAAATTTAAGTTGGATTTCGGAAGAGATTATTCCATCCCTTTATCCCTTAGTTACCCACCAAGTGTGGATATATGAACTGTCAAGGGTGTGCTGCAAAGCAGCTTCCGAAGGAACCCTTTACAGCTCATATATCTGCACTTATACTACACAAGAGGGAGAAACAGGATAATTACCTATCTCGGTATATTTCTTCCGGTGTGCGGTATTTTAAGCGTGAGTGTGGACGCTCGTGATTATAAAATTTTATATAGTTATGAATTCCGATACGTGCTTCTTTTGGTGTCTCGTAAGCCTTAGGATATATATCCTCATATTTTATGGTTCGCCAGAGCCTTTCTATGAATATATTATCATAGGCACGCCCACGGTGATCCATACTGATTTTGGAACCTGCATCCAGAAAAATCTGTGTGAATTTTGGGCTTGTAAAATGACTTCCTTGGTCTGAATTCATGATTTCAGGACCGGATACATTTAATGCCTTACGGCTGGTATCAAGAACAAAATCTATTTCCATAGTATCACTCAATTGCCAGTGTAGCACGAACCTTGAATACCAATCAATAATTGCTACCAAGTATAGCCGGTTTGTTTTTACAGGAATATAGGTGATATCAATCGACCGGACTTGATCCGGATGGTCGATTTTAAGCCCTTTTAGCAAGTATGGATATATTTTATTAGCCGGCTCAGGTCTGCTTGTATTTTGCCTTGGATATATTGCCTGTATACCCATTTCCTTCATATGGCGAAGGACTGCTTTATGATTAATCACATAATGCTCTATTTCATTCATATACCAGCAAATGCGACGGTATCCATACATTGGATATCTGGTATAGATTTTATCAATCATCTGCTTTATATGTAAATCTTCCGTGGAATGCGGAATCGGCTGATAATAAAGACCGCTTCTGTTAAGCTCTAAAAGGCGAACTTGTGTAGAAATAGGAAGGGTTGAGCCATTCATGTCAACAAGCAGACGGCGTTGTGTGTAGTGGTCAAGC
>NZ_JH378839.1:15571-63447 GCF_000235445.1 Johnsonella ignava ATCC 51276
GCAATAGCTTCTGTTAATGGCGGCGTATATAAACACACAATTAGCTATAGATACACTTACTCAGGCTTTAGAGAAGGAAAAATATCCTTCTGTTATTTTACATTCAGATCAAGGTGTACAGTATACTTCTTGTGAGTTTGTAAATTTCTGCAAAGACAACAATGTAACTCAGAGTATGAGTAAAGCAGGCTGCCCTTACGACAATGCAGCTATGGAAAGATTCTATAATACTTTTAAAAGTAATTTTTATAATGTAGCCAGTTTCACTAGTGCAGAGGCAATGGATGAACTTACTACAAAATATATCAATTGGTACAACTACATCAGACCTCATTCGTATAACAATTATTTAACACCAATGGAGGCTCGCTACAGATAGATATTTATCGAACAAAGTGTTACAAAAAAGCTTGACCAGTACAGTTTGAATGACAAGGTTAAGATCGTTTCTCAATTCTTTCGGTAAATAGAAATCGTGCAACTTGTTTTCGTAAAGATATACAGCTTCTGCAATAGCTCCTTCGAAATCATTTCTTACCATTTCCTCATGCTCTTTTCTTGTGATAGTTTCCAATACCGGATATTTTTCAAGATCATACATTAACGGAATTTGTATATTTTCAGCATTAACCTTTACGGGTAAATACCTTCTTTCTCCTGAAAAATCTCCTAAAAATGTTGCATCATTTGTAGTCGCAATCAGTATGCAGGTTCGTTTTATATCTGTTGAAAATCGTTCATATGGAAGTCTTACCGTACTTGTTCTTGCAGATATAAACAGTTTAGCTTCATCGGCACTCTTTGCGTTTCTAAGTGCTACAAATTCCTCCAATTCTACTACGACTTTCCCCACCAAATTGCTGACGGCATCTTTCCCTTTTATATTGTTTAGCGAGCAATACCATTCGGGAAACAGTGCCAGTTTTTCAATAAATGAAGTTTTTCCCTCTAATGTCAAGTATATGATATAAAAAACAGTCTAATTTTTTTAATGTTAATTATAAAGCGATTTCATATCAGCTATCTTTCTTTTAAATCAATTTCTATACTTCCATATCTTGAAACTATAATCTTTTCCACTATGGTTTCTACAATTTCTTTAGTGATTTTACTATTATCAGGTAGAGCAGAAATCTCGTTTGAAGGTTTAAGAATGTTCTCTTTTTCTAACTCTTGCTCTAACCTTTGTTTCTTGAGCAAGAGATGTTGCTTCTTTTGTAAATATGCTTCTTTGGATAATTCTTTCTTTTTATATTTCTCATATTCTTTTTGCAGGCTGCTGTTTATATCCTCAATCCCTTGAATATAATTTTGATTTGCTTTTATATCAATTACAGTGTTTTCTGTACTCATGAAGGCAGGGGCATTCTTTAACCGTTCCAAAAGAGCTTCTTCCAATATCTGTTCTTTTATATGATTACTTGTTTTATTTTCTTTGCAATATGGACAATGATAGCTCTTATACCGATACACACCTTTTTTAAATTGATGGCTTTCACCTCTATAGTACAGCAAATTTCCACATTCCTTACAGAATACTTTTCTTTTAAACATTGGGATAAACTCATCTGTAACCTCTTTTCGATGATTAAAATTTTCCCCTCTGCTTTGTTTTTTTAGCTCCTGCACCTTTAGAAAAATTTCTTTGGATATAATGGGTTCATGGGTGTTTTCTATTCTTTTCCACTCTTCTTTCGGCAATCGTTCCGATTTTCGTCCGCCTATATGAGTTTCTTTAATTTGATTATACACATAATCTCCAGTATATAGTTCCATACTGGTCATTTGAGCAATTGTCGGTCCTTGCCACATTCTCTTTTTTACTTCTGTTCCGGTTTTTAAGTTATGCTTATAACTTGTAAGTCCAAGTTCTTCTTTTCTATCGGAACGGGTAATATATCCCTTTTCATTAAATATTCTTGCTATTTTTCTACAAGAATATCCTTGTAAGATAAGCTCAAATGCTTCTCTTACAATAAATGCCGTCTTTTCGTCTACAATAATACGATGTTTATCATTCGGGTCTTTTAAGTATCCAAACGGTGCTAATCCATTCGTATTTTTCCCTTGCGATTTTAATTCTTGAGATATACCTCTTATTTTCTGAGATAATTCTTTTGAATAAAAATCATATAATAAGCTTTTGAATTGAGTATCAATTTCTACTCCATTGCTTCCTTCTTTTAAGCTGTCATAACCATCATTTATGGAAATAAATCGAATCCCCATAAAAGGAAAGATATTTTCCAGATAGTTTCCCATTTCAATATAATCTCTTGAGAATCTGGACATATCCTTTACAATAATACTGTCTATATGATTATTTTTTAAATCCTCAAGCAATCTTTGGTATGCCGGTCTATTGGAATTGGTTCCTGAAAATCCGTCATCTACGTATTCCGATATTTCATATTCCATCAGATCTTTATGCTCTTTAATATAAGCTTTGATATATTCTCTTTGGTTATGAATACTTTCACTTTCTCCCTTTTTCTGATAATCCTCTATGGATAGTCTCAAATACATAGCTAATTTATTCATAACTAAGACCTCCTAAGACTTCTATTTCTTTTGATATATCGAACTTAAAGTGTATTATCACTTCTCTATTCTTTGATATTTGAATAGAATCAATGATTTTATGGATAAACTCCTCATCTATACTATTCACATCTTTGGATTTCATATCAAATAGAGAATTTATAAAGCATTCAAATTCTTTCCTTTTTTGTTTTGCTTTCTTCTGCTTATCAAAATATATCTTGATTTCTTCTTCAAGAGAATGGACTTGCCTTTGAATAGCAGTTTTTTCTTTTTGATAATTATCTAATAAGAGTTCCCCTCTCACATACTCCTCATATTTCTTTTGAAGTTCTAATAACTTATGCTCTCTCTTATCTTGCAAGGTTTTAAGATTAATTTCCATATCCTTTCGTTGTGATTGATAAAAATATTGTAATCTGTTTTTTATGTCTGATTTTGAGCTTAGAATATTTATTATCTCTTTTACACTACGAAATAGAATTTTGTCAATTTCACTTTCCCATATTTTACAATGTACTTCATTTTCAAACAGATAATCTTCTCCTCTGCAAAAGAAATAATATTGTTCCTTATTTTCTATTCCCGCATGATCATTGGAAGTATTCATATGGCGTGTTTTTAATAATTGTCCACATTCTTTACATATCACAAGTCCTTTATATTTATTATCAATTGTTTTGGTTTTGTTATATAAATTATGTTTTTCTCTTGCGATATCCCCTTTTTCTTTTCTAAGATTTTGAATAACAAAGAATTTTTCTTCATCAATAACAGCTTCGTGAGTATGTTCCACCTTAACCCATTCATCTAAAGGTTTATATGCTCCTTTTTCTTTTCGTACGCTTTTTTTCTCATGCATCCCCTGTACCATATTTCCAATATAGACTTCATTTTTTAAAAACTGCCTAATTGCACTGGGACTCCATTGTTTTTTATTATCCGTACTTCTTAAAACTTCTCCGGTTTTCATATATTGCCAAGGGGTTGTATATGTTTTCGTCAATTCTCTTGCAATTTCTACTTGAGATGCCCCTTTATAAGCTAAATTAAAAATAAGTTCTACGACTTCTCTTACCTTTTCATCTACGATTAAAACTTTTCCCTTATCTTTTCTCACCGCTTTATAGCCGTAAGGTGCAAAGGTTCCTATAAAATACCCTTGTTTCATTTTCGCCTGTTTGGTACTGCTTACCTTTTTGGAAATATCTTTCGCATACAAGTCATTGATGATATTTTTGATTGTAATTTCAAGGGATTTTTTATCATCCGATTCATGCTCCGTATCAAAATGATCGTTTACGGATATAAAACGAACACCCAAGAACGGAAATACTTTTTCAATGTAGTTTCCAATTTCCAAATATTCTCTTCCAAATCGGGACAGGTCTTTGACAAGGATACAGTTTATTTTTCTTTCCTTGATGTCTGTCATCATTTCATTAAAGGCAGGTCTTTGAAAATTTGTTCCGGAGTATTCATAGTCCTGATAAACTTTAACTACACGAATCCCCCTTTCTTTGGCTTCTTTGATACAAAGTTCTTCCTGCATAGCAAGAGAATTGCTTTTATCCCTATATTCCTCTTTTCTTTCCTGAGATAATCTTGTATAAATTCCCGCCTGATAGATCGTAAGGTTCTCTTTATTTTTCTTCTCTGTAACAGAGGTTTCATACCTCTTTTTTGTTCTAGCCATAGCAAACCTCACTTTCTACAGTTTTTTGAGTTGTTACAAACTGTAATGCTGCTTGTTGCTTATGGTCTTGTTTCTTTTCGTCAGTATTTGCCATAGCTTCTAAAAAAGCAACTTCTTCCTGATGATTAAAAATCACTTCAATTTCTTTATCCTCTCCTATAAGGATTTTATCAATCAGCATCACAATAGAAAGCCTGTCCGGTTTTGTGAGTGCCTTATATTTTTTGATGTCTATCAGCCATTTTTCATTATTTTTAATGCGTTCTTTTGCTGCCTCCTGCTTCTTTCTTCTATGCTCAATATTTTCATTCAGTTTTGTGATTTGCTCCAAATAATTCTTTCGAAACATTTGATATTCTTCTTTTGAAATAATATCTTCTTCCAAGTCAACATATAGGGAAGATAGAAGTTCCTGAGTCATTTCTTTTTCTCTTTGAAGTATCCCTATCTGCGTATCTACAATATTTTTTGTAATATCAATCTCTTGGATCTTTCGATACAAATTTTCGTGAAATATCAGATATTTATCAAAAATACCTGCAAGTATTTCTTCCAAATCTTCTTTTTTTATGCTATGCCTTGTACAAGATTTTTCCTTGTTATACTTTGAGCAGATATAGAACACTTGCTCTTTTTCTTTATATTTGACCACTCTTCTTACAAGCGGACTGTTGCAGTCTTTACAAAATAACATTCCACTAAAAAGGTCTGTCTTTTTTTCTTTGCTACTGTACAAATCTCTTTTTAACATACGATTTGCAATGTAAAATACTTCTTTACTGATAATTCCTTCATGGGTATCTTCTACCTTAACCCAGTCTCTTTTGTCCTTTTCGATTTGTTTTTTATTTTTATAATTGATTGTAGCACTTTTGCCTTGCAGCATTGTACCGACATATACTTCATTTTCTATAATTCGATTGATTGCCTTGGCAGACCAGTTTCTTCCCTTTTTTACTTTAAATCCGCCTTTATAATTTAGTCCTTGATTTTCCTTATATATTTTAGGGGAGTCTATCCCTAAATCGTTTAATTCTTCTGCAATGGCTTTGGAAGAATAGCCTTGTAGTTTCATATCAAAGATACTTTTGATAATATCACTGACATTTTCATCTACAATCAGTTTATTCTTATTTTCTTCTGATTTCTTGTAGCCGTATGGTGCAAAGGAACCGATATATTCCCCTTTCTCTCTTTTCATCTTCTGTGAACTTTTTACCTTATTGGATATATCTCTGGCATAGCTGTCATTGATAAAGTTTCTGATAGGCAATATTAGATTCGTATCGCTCATATCCGCATTTTTACTGTCATAGTTATCATTGATGGAAATAAACCTGATGTGAAGCTGTGGAAATATCTTTTGAATATAGGTGCCGGCTCCGATATAATCTCTTCCAAATCTGGAAAGGTCTTTTACAATGATAATGTCAAATGCCCGATTCTTCTTACTGATTTCTTCCATCAGATTTTTTAATGCCGGTCTGTCATAGTTTGTCCCGCTATATCCGTCATCTACATATTCTTTAACAATTTCCATTTCATTGTTTTTTACATAGCTTAATATCAATTCTCTTTGATTAGTAATAGAGTTGCTTTCACTACTCATGCCGTCGTCTTTTGACAGTCTTAAATACATGCACGCCTTATTTTTAAACATAAAAAAGCCTCCTTCAATTTGATTTATACAATAAACCAAACAAAGGTTAGGCTTCCACACGCTTATTATACCGCTCCTAAAAATTTATTGCAATATCGATCCTGAATAATATAAAGTCATATTTCTTTCATTCCTTTGATATCATGTTATAAAAAGTTTTTCCTGAATATAGGCATCAATTAAATGTTCCAAACGAAGTCCGGTATCGGAAAATCTTACTGTTACGGTATATCCCTCTATCTGATTTATCTTCTGTTCTTCTTTTTTATCTTTATATGTTAATCCCACATCTTCTTTCTTGTTTGTGGGGTTTCTCTTATGTTCTTTCATAAGAAAATGCTCCTTTCTTAAGTTTAAGTTTTTTGACATTAACAGGTGTCTTGGCTGACAACATAGGAATTTCACCTCCGCCTCTGTTCTCGACGAGCCGGCTTTCACGAAAGAAGTATCATTATCACCATTTATATCTTCGCACATAGGCTGCCACACCTATGTTCTACCTTCCAAATTTGTCGCTCTCTTTCTTCTATCCTTTGCGTTTGCAAGTATTCGTTTAAACCGAGATTTTTTTAAGCATAAATATTTCCTAATATTTTTTCTCAGCAGAAAGGTTTTGGCGTTTGTAAGTAGAACGCTCCATAAATGGTTAAAGTCCTGTTGCGGTCTATGAAGTTGTCAAGGTTCAAGGCTCTTATATCTATAAAAATATATTCAATTTTCCCAAGGTAAAATTCTCCCTCTATATATAAACCTTACTTTCAGAAGTGCTTTTAACACTTTTTTAGAAAAAATTATTTTTGAGAAAAAAAGAGAAGACAAGGAGCATACATCTCTTTGCCTTCTCCACAAAAACTACCTATCCAGCATATCTCTTAGCTTTCTTAGAATTCTATCTCTAATACGACTAATTTTCATCGGATTGGTATCCTGTGTATTTGCAATATCTTTGAGTGTTTTTTCTTCAAAGTAGATTGCATAAATCAATTCTCGTTCTTCCTTATTAAGCTTACCAATTGCCTTCGTCAAGTCCTCGATTCTCATTTTTGCTTCAATGATTTTTTCGATATCTACATGTTCATCTGCAATGGAATTTAAATCAAGCTTATAGTCCTCAAATCCGTAGACTTTATACTTTCTGCTTTGTCTATTTAAATGAGCTTCGTGATTTAATTCTTTTTTATATGCCTTATACACCTCGTCAGATACCCTTATCTTCCTGCCTCTGACATAAATGTATTTGTTCTCATCTGTCATTTGCAAAATCCTCCTTTTTGTTCAAACCTTTACAATTCCTGCTTTGAACAAAAAAAGGAGGATCTCGGCATTTTGACATGCGAAATCCTCTTTGATGTAAACAATGAAAAGTTCTTTGATTTTTATTATATTCTGTTATTGACGAAAGTTTTCCAATCACATTCAAAAGTTTATTGCGCACCTCAACTTGTTTACGGTTTTGCTCAAGAAGCAAATAATCAATCTTGCCGGATTTTCCGCCTGTGGCGGGTCGTATAAGAAAATTATTAGGTTCTGCCGCAATGTGATTTTTTTATGTAATAGGGAATTTCAGAGAAATTCTCTATTACATAAAAAATAGCGGCTATCCCTGCACCTGTGTGCAAAAACAGCCGCTAATGCGTTTAGCTAATTTATGTTAGGAATAAATCCCGTAGAACGCCTTTTTTACTATCGCTATTTTTCTTTCCTCACTCCTTTACTGTCGATCTCGTATCCGTCTATTTTGGTATTTACCGCAAGTGTGCCGTCGGGATAGAAGTAATACCATTTTCCGTCTATCTTTACCCATTTGCCGGATTCGAGCAGTCCTTCCTTATTCAGATAGTAGATTTTTTCTTCTCCGTCTGTTTTTAAGTGAAGCCAGCCTTTATGTGCCTTAGCTCCGTCATAGTATCTCCAGCGGTTTCCGTCTTTGACCCAGCCTGTTTGAAGCACTCCGCTTTCATCAAAGAAATATACCATGCCGTTAATTGTCTGTTTTCCTGTCATAGCTTTGCCGTCTTTGTAGCAGTGGTATTTTCCGGCATCGTCTATGGCAAATCCTTGTGCCGTTTCGGGTGTAATCGTCAGCTTAATATAGCGGCTTAACATTGCAGATACTTCCGCACGGGTAGCAGTTCCTTTCGGATTGAATTTATTTCCGTCTATGCCCATCATAATTCCTGATTGCTGCATAGCTGTCACTGCCGTCCTATACTCGCTTCCGATGTTTTCTTTATCTGCATAAGTGCTTGCTTCACGGGATGCGGGAATGTTATAGCCTGTCGCCTTTGCATATCTTTCAAAGATGACCGCCATTTCTTCTCTCGTTATGCTTTTATCCGGTGCAAATGTTCCGTCTCCGATTCCATAAACAATGCCCTTGCTGTACGCCCATTCGATATACGGACGGTATGTGCTGTCCTTTTGCACATCGGAAAAACTGTTTGTATCGTAATCTTTACCATTTACTCCGGCAAGTCTGCCAAGTGCCGTTACAAGCATTCCTCTGGTCATTTTCTCATTCGGAGAAAATGTATTTTCCATGCTTCCGGTAATAAGTCCTCTGCCTGCCACATAGTCGATATAATCTTTCGCCCAGTGGTTTTTGGTGTCGTCATATTTTTCGGAAGGTGCTGTGTAGCCTACGCCGTAGATAGATAAATGATTGGTCGTAAATATCACTGAACCGCTGTTTACATCATATGCGGAGACCTCTATTCGGGAAGCTTTTTCTTTTTCGTCTACATACACTGCATAAAGTCCGCCGATTGCTTCATTTTTTTCTGCCTTATAGGAAAGAAAGACGGTTGCTTTGCCGTTTCCGAAATCGGTTATTTTCTGTCCTTGTCCGCCTCTTAGGCTGATGTCATAGACAGGTCTTTTTCCTATGTGATTTTTGGCTTCCCCAGAAAGCTTTTTAACAGGAATGACATTTAGTGAAACTTCACCTTTGCTTTGCTTTTTGATTTCAAAGATGGCATTTTTATCAAATACCACTTTTACCAAAGAGCCGTTGACTGTGAGGCTTTTTACTTCGCCACTTACCATTTTTTCTAAGGTGCTTTCGGAAAGGTGCATTTGTACCTTATCTGTACCTTTCGGCATAGTCATATTTATTTCAAGTGCTATTCCGTTGGCTTCCTTGCCTTTTTTCTTGGCTTCTTCTTTTGCTTTTCTGATGGCTTTTTCTGCCGTTTTTTCGGAAAGTTCAGCTTTTGCTGTTTTGTCATCTCCGGTTTTTGCTTTAGTGGCGATTTCCGCTGTTGTCGGTAAATCAGGTGCTTTTTCGGGTTTTATGGTTATACCGCTGTCATCTTTAGAATCATTACTTCCACCCGAATCTCCTGATGAGCCGCTGCTGTTTTCACTGTAATTAGCTGTTACTTTAACCTCTTTTGCAGGCATAACAAAACTTGTTTCTTTTGCAGCTGAATTTACAAAAATGACTCCGTCATCACTTGTCCAGTCGCTAAAGGTATAGCCGCTCTTGTCATTGGCTTTAATACTGACGGTCTCTCCCTCAGCGTATTTGCCACTGCCTGTTCCGTCCGTTACCGTTACTTTGTAGGTTTTATGAATAGACACCTCTACGCTGCCTTTTGCTTTGCTATAATCGTAGTTGGCATTTGTTCCTACTACTTTGTAATATACTCTATAAGAACCTACATCCTTTGCTGTCGGTATTGTTTTACTATAACCTTCTGTTTCTTTTAGACTGTACTGCATTTCCCCTATATTAGAGTCTACAGAGCCTGCATTGATAAGTTCCTGCATTTTTTCTGTATCGGAAAGATTATCTTTTGGTGTCGGTGCAGTGAATGGCACATCCGCTTTACTTATTTCAAAGGTAGCTTTAGCCGTCGCCCCAGTGTAATTTGCCGTTTCCGCTATGGTTGCCTTAACCCAGTATTTACCTGCGTTTTTAGGCACTCCGCCTGTGCTTTCTGCACCGCTGTTAGCAGCTGTGGTCTTAGTCATGCAATTTTCATCGGTAAAGTACTCGTAAGTTACTGCTCCGTTTCCTTTATTTCCTGTAACAGTCGGTGCATTTGGGCTTGCTCCATAAGTCCAGCCTGCAATCTCTACCGTAGGAGTACCCTGTACTTTGGTAATAGATACATCTACCTTACCCTTTGCTTTGCTGTAATCATAGTTGGCATTTGTTCCTACTACTTTGTAATATACGCTATGAGAACCTGCGGCACTTGCTTTTGGTATATTTTGATGATATGGTCCTGTTTCACTTAAACTGTACTCCATTCTTCCTATGGCAGAATCTACCGAACCTGCATTGATAAGTTCCTGCATATTGCCTGTATAGACAAGACCTGTTTTCGCTGTCGGTGCAGTGAATGATACCTCTGCTTTAGCGATAGATACATCTACCTTACCCTTTGCTTTGCTGTAATCATAGTTGGCATTTGTCCCTGCTACTTTGTAATACACGCTATAAGAGCCTGCATTCTCTTTTTTCGGTATCGTTTCACTATAAATTCCTGTTTCGCTTAGACTGTATTCCATTTTTCCAATTACAGAATCCACTGAGCCTGCATTGATAAGCTCTTGCATATTGCCTGTATAGGAAAGATTCATTTTTGCTGTCGGTGCAGTAAATTGCACATTCGCTTTTTTTATTTCAAAGCCTACTTTAGCAGTAGCACCTTTATAATTTTCAGTTTCTGTTATCGTTGCCTGAACCCAGTATTTGCCTGCGTTTTTCGGTACTCCTCCTGTACTGTCTGCACCACTGTTAGCAGCTGTGGTTTCAGTCGTGCAATTTTCATCAGTAAAGTAGACGTAGCTTACCGCTCCGTTTCCTTTATTTCCTGTAACAGTCGGTGCATTTGGACTTGCTTTATAAGTCCAGCCTGAAATAGCCACTGTAGGAGTGATGGATACTTTAGCAATAAATATATCTACATCACCTTTTGCATTGCTGTAATCATAGTTGCTGTTTGCTCCGACTACTTTGTAATATACTCTATGAGAACCTGCGTCCTTTGCTGTCGGTATTGTTTTACTATAACCTTCTGTTTCTTTTAGACTGTATTGCATTTCCCCTATATTAGAGTCTACCGAGCCTGCATTGATAAGTGCCTGCTCCTCGCCTGTATAGACAAGACCTGTTTTCGCTGTCGGTGCGGTGAATTGTACCTCTGCTTTGGCAATTGATACATTGACACTGCCCTTTGCGTTATTGTAATCGTAGTTGGCATTTGTCCCTACTACTTTGTAATACACACTATAGGAGCCTGCATTCTCTTTTTTTGGTATCGTTTCACTATAATTCTCTGTTGAGCTTAGACTGTACTCCATTCTTCCTATGGCAGAGTCTACCGAGCCTGCATTGATAAGCTCCTGCTCTCCGCCTGTATAGGAAAGATTCGTTTTTGATGTCGGTGGGGTAAATGGTACCGCTATTTTGCCAATCGATACTTCTATGTTGCCCTTGGCGTTAGTGTAATCATAGTTGGCATTGGTGCCGACAACTTTGTAGTACACACGATAGGTGCCAGCATCTTGTGCGCTTGGTATGGTTTCGCTATAAGTGCCTGTTTCACTTAGGCTATAGGCTAGTTTCCCTATGCTGGCGTCCACTGTGCCGGCATTGATAAGTTCCTGCTCCTCGCCTGTATAGGCAAGGCCTGTTTTTGCTGTTGGTGGGGTAAAGGAGACCGTCGCCTTTTTGATTGCAAAACCGGCTTTGGCTATCACTGCTTTATAGCGTGGGGTTTCGGCAAAGGTTGCCTGTACCCAGTATGAGCCTACATTTTTCGGTACGCCGCCCTCGCTGTCTGCACCGCTGTTATCGCTTGTAGTCTTAGTCGTGCAAGCTTCATTGGTAAAATAGGTGTAGCTGACGTGATTCGTGCCGTTAGTAGCACTGGTCGGCACAGGGGTTTTAGCAGTTTCTCCGTACCTCCAGCCGGAAAGCGCAACACTTCCTTGACCCGGTCTTTTTTCCAAAGTAAATACGGCGGCAGCGTCTCCCAGATGGTTATTGTCATTCGCTGTTACCGAGCCGATATAGCTACCTTGCTCTGTCTCTACTTTGGTAACGGTTGTGCCAAGAGGTAGCCAGAGGTAGAGCTTGCCCTCCTCATCGGCGTACATATCATTGATACCGTAAGTGCCTGCGCCGGTGAGTGCCCTTACCTTTGCCTGCGCAGCAAGGGTCGCCCCATTGCCTAAGGTGATGGTTGTCAGATAGACCTTAGTGCCCTGTCCATTTTCCGGTATCTTATGTGACTGAACGCTCGCTGTACTATTGACCGGGCGGATACTGCCGCCGGTGATAACGACATTGGCCTTTTCTCCTGTTATGCCTCCAAAAGAGTTATTCGGCAAGCCAATGTATTCACTTTTAACAGTACCACCTTGGTAATATATAGCACTTTCATGATGGGTATCAGAACCGGCATATCCGATTCCCATGGCATTGTTCCCTTGGGCATAGATGGTGCCGCCCGCAATAGATAAGCCTTTACATTGCGCGAAACCGCCTATGCCGCAGCTTTGATTGCCTAAGGCAGTGGCAGTCAGCTTGCCGCTGCCGGTGATGGTCAGCTTGCCTATGTCATTTTTATATATCGCCGGTTTTTTGGCTGCGTTTGATGTCAAGCGATTATTGCCTTCTAAAATCAGGCGACACTCACCGATACTACTAAAATATAAACATTCACGGCTTGAGGAAATCGTCAGGTCTTTAATCGTCAGATTGATGTTGGCGTCAGGTTCTACCCAGATACGATCGGAAGTGGAGGTTACGCCCGGCCTCATGGTGATGGTTGCCCGACCGTTGCCCGAGAGTTCAAGATGGCGATAGTGTTCGTCGTAGTTAAAATTGCAATTTGCATTTTTGACGACAAAATCACCGGCGGTCACTTCGTTAGTCGGCTCACATTTAAAATCAACACAGGCGTCATAATCCGGCATGACAAAACGGTACGTATTCTCAGAGAGCTTGGTAAAGTCGCTACTGATGTCCTGTGGTATGGCGGCAGGGTCTGTCGCCTTGCGCAGCGCCATACCGGATAGCTGATAGCTGCCCTTTAGCTTAATGCGGAGCGTTACGATATCTCCGGTTGCCAGGTTGGAGGATGGGGTAAAGCTCACTGCTTGTATATGCTCCTCTTCGCCTGCGCTGATGGTATGAATCTTCTGTACATTCAGATAAACCGTAACATTTTCTGCCGGCATTTTAAAACTATACAACTCATCCGTCAGCTTGGTGAAATCCGAGGATACCTCTCTCGGTGCAGGAGGAAGGGTCGTCCCTGTATATAGACACATCCCCTTAAGCAAGTATCCGCTATCTATGCCCCCAACATGTAGATAGACCGTATCCCCTGCGGATAAACCTGTGGTCTGGCTAAGCTTCACGCCTTGAACATGCTCCGCTTTAAGATTTGCTGTCAATGTGCCTGTACCTGTAGTGCCTATCTTAAAAACTGCCTGAGCGTCCGTGTCATTGTCTACCGCTTTTACCACACCTGTATAGTCCTGTCCACCACAGTGAACACTTGTTATTATCCGATTCTGAACAGGAGGCAACCAGAGATACAGCTCTCCATTGGGCAGGGTCTTGGTATCTTGCAGATAGACAGTTTTACCGTTAAACAGGGTATAACTTGTAATCGTCTGTCCTTCCCCTGCACCTAACAGGGTTATCTTTACTCTATAGACACCATTGACAAGACCATAGTGAGTGTCATTTTTTGGTCTTGTCTGGTCAAAATCCGTATCGACATTGCCGCCGTTTATTCTAACGTCTACCGCTGTATGATGCTGTGTATCTCCTATGCCATCTGCATAATAAGGATTAACACCATCACGGGTCTGATGTCTTGTCACAATCGTGCCACCGTTTACAATAACTTCTCCTTTTGCTTGTACGTCGACTATAGGCTCATAACTCATTCCGATAGGGGCACTTTGCACACAGGTCGCCTCTATTTTGCCGCCGTTGATGGTAATACCGTCAAGTTTCCCATGTCCGCCGATACAGGGTCCGGATATATTGGTTATGCTGTTTATATCTCCATCATTATTCAGTTTTAAGGTTCCGCCATCTATCGTAATAGTGCCCGCATGTCCATACCGCCAGCCACCGATAACGGCATGCTGATAAGCGGATTCTGCTGTCAGCGTACCGGTGCTTGCTTCGCTAACGGTAAGCTTTGCCCCTTCCGGCACCCAGATAGCAGGCACTTTATCAAATGCTCCCGCACCGGCGGTTACATGGAGCAGTCTTGGTGTCAGGGTGTTCTCTCCCTCAAGGGTAAGCTTACATTCCGCATTTTTCATCACAACCATTGGAGGAATATCAACCATAGGAAATATCTTCGTATTTTTTAAGGTGATATTTGCCTTTACGCTCTCCGGTATTACAATGGCTCCGCCATCCCCTTCGTTAAACTGAGTTGCATCGCCCTCAATCACAAGCGCCTGCGAGGTTAAAATATGAAGGATATACTTCTTTCCAATTTCTTGTTTATAAGCAGAGTGATCACCTAAATTTTCATTGTAGCTGTAATTTTCCCATTTATAGTCTACACCTTCCGTTCCGCCGGTTACGGTTAGGGGGTGCTGACTATCTGTGACGACAATCTCGTGTACCACACCATTTATCGTGACTTTCATCCACTCTTTGGTGTCAAAAGCCCGGTGTGCTGTAATCAGCCACTGATTATCAGCGTTTTTTGTGGCAGAAAAGAGGGCGCTATTGCTGACAGAGACTGCTGTCACCTCGCCACTAAGACCCACTTTCGCCAAAATCTCGGATAGGTCAATTGTGCTATCTCCAAGAAGGACATACTGCATATTCCCATAAGTGAACTCGACGGTATAAAAAGAAAAGCCGTCTGTTTTGGCACTGACTTCTTCCCCTTTTACCTCGGTCTCTAGCTTTTCTGCTTGACTGGCCTCATCCACATGGTAGACGTCTGCACTTAGGTTTTGGTTTTTTGCCTCTTCCATCTGAAAGCTGACAGACACCTCTCCCTTTGTCGTATCGGGTTGCACTTCATTGCCCTCATGGTCTAATACCGAAATATCAAAGGTATAAGAGACGGCGACCTTTCTGTCTCCTTCTCTTTTGTCCTCGATGGCCTCTTCGACCTTTTCTGCCTCTGAATTGCTGACTTTTCTAACCTTTAATGCCTTGGCGTCTTGGAATACGCCATCATCCGCTTTGACAGAAATCTTAACACCGTCTACGACTGCCGACTGATCAAAGGCTGTTTTGACACTTTCCTTATCCCTAATGCTTACATGAATCTTAGGAAGTTCCACATCCTCCGCTATCCTGTACTGCTCCGGTATAACAGGCTCAAATACAAAGCTATCTCCAATATTTTCGGATGAAAAGACAGGTTTACTGCTATTTTCTTCGTCTATCTCCCATCTTACATTTTGGAGAGTTACATCTTTTAATGTAGTTTCTTTTAGCAGTTCATTTTCATCGGAGCTTTGAGCCGGCTCTACTGATGTATCAGATTTTTCTGCTTCTACCGATTCTTCTGCTGATGTATTATCTTTTGCCGGTTCTGCTGTTTCCTCTACATCTGCTTTTACAGAGTTTTCCGCTTTTTCCTCTTTTGTTTCTACTAAAGGAAGTTCACTTTGCATTGCTTTGGGAAGTGCTTTATCCTTGCTCGTACTGTTTTTATCTACAAGGGCAGTTTCTTCCACTAAGATTTGCAAGGTATCAGGAAATGTTACTGCCGATAAGTCCTCACCTTGCCGGATTTCCTGTTCCCGCACGCCGTCAGGCAAGGAAGAAAAGGCGATAATTTCCTTTTCGCTATCCCCTCTTGCATCGTCTGACATGGCAAAAGTATTCACCCCCGAATAGGTCAAAGTCAATACCATGCACAGGACAAAAGCAAGCAAACGGGTCGGCAAACTTCTCCTGTTTTGATACATTCTTCGCCTTTTGTTATTTTCCATATTTTTTCATCTCCTATCTTAAATATTACAGCTAATTGATACAGGATTGCTACGGCTTACGCTTCTCGCAATCCTTGCAACAATATTCAAACTAAACCAAAATATAGTTCAGCCAATCTGTTTTTTTGCACGTAAAAACGCCACACCCAAGTCATAGACTTAAATGTAGCGTTTAGCCTGATTTATATAAAATTGTAGCGTAAAAATAGGCGCAGTTATCCCCTGTGCTGTGCTGTGCTGTGCTGTGCTGTGCTGTGCTGTGCTGTGCTGTGCTGTGCTGTGCTGTGCTGTGCTGTGCTGTGAAAATTCTATTCTTACTTGCCATGGATGTCAACTCCTTTTCTACATAATTTGTCTATTCTATTTAAAACATAAAATTGAAAATTATACAAGAAAAGCGGCATGAGTTGCAATCAAAACGGCACGAGATGACAAATTAATCTTCATTAAGCGGAATGGCGATATTGACATAAAATTCCTGTTCGTCATGGGAAAACTCCACTTGCCCGTTGTATTTCTCCACTGTGGATTTGATAGAGGCAATCCCAAGACCTCTGCCGTTTCTTTTTGTGGAATAATATTCTCCGCTTTTCCTCTTTATATTTCCGTCAAAGCCGTTGGTTTCCACAATATAGAGCCAACAGCCTCCGTGTGTCGTCATAGTGAGTTCAATAAAGCGCTCTTTGTCGTCAGCATTTTTCGCAGCATCTATCGCATTTTCTAAAAAGTTGCCAATCATCGTACACAGCTCAACATCGGAAAGTATCTGCCATTTATCAATGTCAATGCTGAAACTGACATCTATCCCCTCGTTTTTTGCCTGTGCCGCATAAAAATTCAAAACGGCGTTTACGGCATTGTTTTTGGTATAGATAAGCGTTTCGTTTGTCGGAAGCTCTCTCATATAGTCTGCAAGGTAGGTATTTACGGCATCTGTATTGCCCAATTCTGCCATATTTTTTAAGGTTATCAATATCTGTCTGAAATCATGTCTTGCCCTTGCAGAGTCATGAATATATTTCATCTGGGTATCGTATTGCTTTTCCTGTATTTTCAGGATTTTTCTTTCCTGCTCGGACTTTGCCGCATCCAGCAATATACTTACAATGAAATAAAACACGACATTCATGACCATCCAGATAAAAAAGACAATCGAAAGGATAATCCGTACTACCGTTCCGACTCTATTTACATAAAACGTCTCGTATTTTAACGGACGCATAAAAAGATTAATCATTAAGATAGAGCCTGAAAAGGGTAGAGTCATAAGATAAACCTTTGCAATATGCAGTCGTTCCACCAGTTTACTCCCATATTTCCCAAAGAAAAATCCTATAGGAATTGCCAATATCATACTTGCCGCTAAGAGGAAAAAGGTGTAGTCCATACTCGCAGAATTGATACCGAGATTCGGATGTTTTGCCGCATCAAAACAGGCGGCAAAATTTGCCAGTATGGACATCACCGCCATCACATTTACAAATATTGCAGCTGCCTTGCTGATAGATGCTCTTATACTGTGGACATAAAAAGTAAAGCACCCTATCAGTACAGGAAACAGGATGACATTGGCATCGGAAGGAAAATATATCTCCGCAAAAGAGCCTAAAACGGAAAGGACAAGGAACGCAGGAACTGCCATTATCAAAAGCCGGCGAAGCGGGTATCTAATCTGCTTTCTCATCGGAAGATAACAAAGGATAGCCGCCGGTATCAGCACAAAATATTCCAATAAGGTTTGGGCAAACTGTTCATTCATTGTTTTGCCTTGTGCCTCCTTTCCATAGCTTCTTTTCTTAATTTCTGAAAGGTATAATTTTGCCAAATGGACACAAACTGCTTTTCTTTTCTGAGATTGCAGGGAAATTCAACCCCGCTTTCAAGGTAGCAGACTCCGCTTTTAAAACTCTGTATAAAGTCCATATTGACTATCACACCCCGTAGGATGAGGAGAAATCTTTTATCCTGAAAAATCTCATCACAAACGCTTGAAAAGGTCAAACGGGGTGTATAGGTATTTCCGTATTTATCATAAATTTCAACATTGTGAGCAGAGGCACTTACTGCCACAATATCGAAAAATGCAAGGTGATACTCTGTCCTGTTTACAGAAAAGGAAAGGCTTTGAGTTAAATCTGTCTTTCTCTTTAAAATATCGTCCATAATTCGAAAAACCTGCACCTGCTTTGCCGGTTTTTCGATATAATCAAAGGCATGATTGTGCAAGGCTGCTACATGGTGTTCCGCACTTGTCGTCAGAAAAACCAAAATAACATCGGAATCTGTTTTACGAATAATTTCAGCCGCCTGCATTCCGCTCATCCCGTCCATATAGATGTCCAGAAAAAGAATCATATAGAGGAAAGGCTGATAGTTGTCAAGCAAAGCTTCTGCACTTTCAAAATATTGTATATTCAGTTTTTCATTGCCGGCATTCGCATACTTTAAAAGAATGCCGCCAAGCTTTTCTCTGTCCTCTTTCCTGTCATCTACAATGGCAATGTTCATAGTTATCAACTCTCTTTTCTATTGTCAGGTTTTTGGGGGAAGATACCGACATTTTTATGTAAATAAGATCGATCATACTTATTTTCTTTCAACAAGTTTGCATAATACTATATGGTATATTGTATCATATAGTAGAAAAATAATCTATTGGATTAAAAGTTATTATACTGTCGTTTATTTATAAGAAACTTATTTTACAGAATCTTACTATTATAGTTTTGTCAACTATACGAAAATCCTTTTAATATAAGAAATTCATTTGAAAGTCAGCATAATATTAAAGTCGGTATAACATTTGTTATCCGGAATTCCGGGTAATTGAGCAAGCACAGTAAGTGCATATGCACTTACGAAAAAATTGACATAGCCCTTGCTATTGCATCGGACTATTTTCGTCAATTTTAGCTTGTTGGGGAAATCCCCAAACCCCTGTGCAATCAATCTTACTTGTAATTGTTGCCTAAAATTTTTCCCATAAATTTATCCGTATATTGCCTCTCTATTGAATATTGCTTCAAAAAATGATATACTATTTTTGTAATTTAAATAAGAATTTTATCTCTTAACAGGAGATTTCTTGACAAAGAAATATAAAAATAAATGAAACCTGTAACTCAAGTTAGTGCTTGATTTTACAGGTTTTTTCTTTTATAAAATTTTGTTTTTCTATATAAATTTGGAGGTTATACTATGGCAAACAGAACAAGAAACAATGGAATGTATCTTATGCTTTCCGATGATGAGCTTGAAATCTTAAACAAAAAATATGAACTGTCCGGTTGTAAAACCCTTCGCCGGTTTATTATGAAGTGCATACTGGAAAAAGATATTTTTGTACTGGATATGAAAGTGTTTAAGGAGATGTCTGCAAATATCGGCAGGATTACAGGCAGCATTAATCAGATTGCAAAGAGAGTAAATTCAACAAGTATCATCTACAAAGATGATATCAATGACTTGAAAAAGCTCTTGGAAAAACAAGGAAAAGACATCTACTTCCTTCGTAAAAAGTTGTATGAATTAGGGAATTTAGGTACAAACTATACGGAGAAAATCTAATGGCAGTTACAAAAATTCATCCGATAGAAAAAACACTTTATTTAGCCTTAGACTATATTATGAACGAAGATAAAACCGATGAAAAAGTCCTTATATCTTCTTTTGCATGCAATCCTAAAACAGCCCATCTTGAATTTGAACAAACAAAAAGAGAATGTAACTCCAAAGCAAAAATCTTGGCAAGACATCTAATACAAGCATTTGCTCCTGGAGAAACTACACCTGGGCAGGCACATCAAATCGGAATGGAGTTATGTCAGAGAGTCTTGCAGGGGAAATATGAATATGTACTTACTACGCATATTGACAAAGGGCATCTACACAATCATATTCTGTTTAATAATATCAGTTTTGAAACAGGCAAAGCCTACCAAAGCAACAAGAGAAGTTATCATCAAATCCGAACTGTCAGCGATGATTTATGTAAAGAAAACGGCTTGTCCGTTATTGATGAAAACTATAAAAGGTTTAAGAGCAGATATTCTACCAAAGGAAAAAGCTATATGGAATATACCGAGTTTAAAAGGGGAAATTCTTGGAAGAATAAGCTACAGCTTGCGATTGATAAAGCCGTTTTAAAGTCCAAAACTTACGAGGAATTTCTAAAGACTATGGAAGATTTCGGTTATGAAATTAAGATTGGAAAGTACCTTTCTTTTCGCCATAAAGACAAAAGAGATAATGGAAGATTTACAAGAGCAAAGGCAAATGTGCTTGGAGAAGATTACACAAAAGAGAAAATCAAGGAACGAATCGAAGAGCCGAGTAAACATTATATTTATGCTAATCAAAAATATCATTATGAAAAATGCTCCTACAAGAAACCGGATACTGTTGTGGATATGAAAAACAATGAAAAGGTACAATCCTCTAAGGGATATGAAGTATGGGCAGGCAAGCATAATATGAAAACTATGGCTACTGCACTTAATGAAATGAGAAAATCAGGTATTAGCTCCTACGAGGAATTAGATTTAAAATTAAAGAAAGTGGCATCAGACAGACAACAATTATTAGATAAGATAAAACACATAGAAAAAGAAATGAAGTCCATTTATTCTATAATAGAAAATAAAAATACGATATCTAAAAATCAACTGATTTATGATATGTATATGAAAGATAAGGAAAACAAAGCCTTTTATGAAGAATATAAATCGCAAATCATTGCCTATGAAACAGCTATGAAAGGGATCAAAAATTTCAAATATCAAACATTAAATATTCAAGTTTTATCTGATAAATATATGCTTTTAGAACAAGAAAAAACTACACTTATGGGAGAATATTCCTCTAAAAACTCTATGATTCACAAGCTTGGGCAAGCAAAGAAAAATACAGATTTGTATCTTGATAATCATTTGGAAAAATAAAAAAGTAAGGGATAATCCGTTCTATCTGAATTTTGAATAGAACGGATTATCCCTACTTGATTCCAATTTAAATGACGTCATTCATCGGATTTTTCTACAATATAATATTCTTTGAATTCTTCCTTTTCTTCAAGGAATTCTTCTCTTCTTTTCCATACCACAAGAGCTATGATCGTGATTATAATATAATTGACTGCTTGATTTGCTATGTCATGATTTAACAGAGGTAAAAAATAGTCTGTTTCCTTTGTAATAAAGCCATTTACCAAGACACAATAAACTGTCATGGAACTCAAGAAAGAAATGGCGAAGTTTAAGATTTTCCCTATTAATCCAAGTTTTCGATGGATCATTTTGAACAGAGCGGAATAGATTATTACTGCCAATATTGCTGCCAGTACATCCCAAAAATATATGGCATATCCGGATGAGAATTTTACTGAAAAATAGTGGTGAGTATAGTACCAGCTTGCTATAAATACTGCAAGTTTATCAAGTGCAAACAGGCTGATTTTTACAAATGTTGCTCCTGCAAACAGAATAACGCCCAAGTATAGTATAATTAAGGCTATAAAAATGATAACCAAACCAATCATATTATTTTCCTCCTATCTGAATAATTTTCTTTTTCTTATAATATAACGCTCCCGTTCTAATTTATCAAACCTTTATTTTCCATATCTTCGATTAAAAAACAAAAAAAATGGTGGATAAACAGCTCTATCAGCTATTTACCCACTATTTTAATTTTATTCTTTACAATTTTATTCTTTACAATTTTATCTCTCTACACTTTTCTCTTTTTTGATACCGCCCTGTTCCTTTGATTTTTCGCCTGTCTTTTCCTTATACTCCTTTAACTTACCAAGTGCCGAAGATTTCTTTGTTTCCTTTGTAGTTTGATTTGTTTTAACCTGCTCTTTGGCTTTTAACAGCTTTGCGGAATAAACTTTAAGAGACATATATTCCTTTCCATCCTTTCCTTGTGTTAGATTTTCTTTTCCGAATATATGGACAAAATCTCCTTTTTTCAAATTTTCTACACTGTTTACCTTATCGTTGTATGCTAAGCAGTTGGTATATTTTACCTTCCCTTCTTTGTCATTTTCAGCAATCGCAAAACTTGCAACGGTAAAATCTTTACCGTCTTTCGAGGTCAAATTTTTAATTTCTATATCCGAAGCAATGTTGCCATCGATATTTATAGTATTTACTTTTTCCTTATTTTCCCCTGCCTTGTCAGTCATAGCATTGGTGTCATCTTTTACAATTTCCTCACCGGATAAAGCACTGTTCTTATTCTCTCTTCCACTTTCTAAATCAGGTGCTTCCATCTCATTTTCATCTATATAATCATAAAATTTTTCATCAACTAAGCCCATAATCTTATCATTCATATAATTATCATAGGCAACATCAAGGGTATCTTCGTTTTCTATTCCTGTTTCCAAAGATATAATTCCTTTTACAAAATCGCTATGATTATACTCTGCTAAAAAAGATAAGGTCTCTTTCATCGTTTCAAAGTTATTGTTTTGCATATCGGAAATGCTTTTTAAATCATTTGCATATCGTCCGTTATCCCATTCAAATTTTCCGCTTTCCTTGTTTTCTTTAATCCCTGTTACAAGTACAAACTGAGTACCTGAAAACAATATTGCCTGATTGTCCTTCACATCTAAAACTGTTGTATTTTCACTTAATGCTGTTTTTACAATATCGCCTTTTTCTAATTTCATTATTTATTCCTCCATTCAATCTTCTTTGTATTTGTATTTTTCATCGTTAAAATTGAAAAAAGAGTACCTATAAAAGACACTCTATCCCAGATATACTCACATATTTTTTATTTTTCATTTATTTTATAATAAGGTTTATCTCACCTCCTCAAAGCATTCCGCCTTATTTTCTCTTTTTTCCGTTTGATTGATTTGCTCCTTATATCCGTTTAATCTTCCCATTACCGAACTCTTCTCTTTTTTATCAAAATCACCGACATTTTGAACATTGCTGTCTCTAAAATCAGCATCATACCTGTCTATTACTCCGTCTAAATCCATATCCTTTGAGAGCGGATCATAGAAATTACCGTCGTCATCAATTTCAAGTCCAAGTGCTGCTTTTAACTTTTCTTCATCAACATATACCAATTCATTAAAATCCCAAAGTGCAATACCTGTTTTTATTTGTATAAGCTCCTTTGTATCACTTGCATCAAGCGGATTATAGGTGTAACTAAAACTATCAATTAAAGTATTATCTACATAAGTATTCATTTTATAATTGATTAAATCAAGACTTGTCTGTATCTCATGCTTTTCATCCGGTGTAGTCGTATAAGCCAAACCTATATCTGTCAAATCAGGAAACATTGTATCAAAATCTTCTATACTATGTGCTTCATCATATTCTTTGTTTAGAAAATGAATCAGTTCTTCCTTCACTTCTTCTAAAAGTGGATTTTTCTCTTCTTTTATATCTTCTTTTTGTCCCATATCAAGCAAATTATTTACCTCAGCAAGTCTTAATGTCTTTTCTTTTAAAAGCTCTGCCTGTGGAAATTTCTTCTGGGTTTCAAGTTTTGCCGTTTCAAATTGATTTTCGGTATCTTTAAGTTTTCCAAGTGTCTGCTCCAATCTCTCAGGCATTCTATCAAGGACATTATCCATTCTTGTTATATTTCCTATCTCATCAGTTCCAAACTCTCCGTAGTGGCTTTCTTCTCCTTTGAGATTGAATTTATACTGATTTGAAAAACTGTCATAATATACAAATAAATCAAAGTTTCTATATTCTCCGATTTTCACTTCTTCAAAGCGGAAATCATCCAATTTTTTTATTCCCTTTATCCTATTTATTAAAAATTCTCCCGCTTGCTTTTTATCAGTATACTTTCTCCCGCTTAAAGTTAAAGAGGTGAATTTTGATGATGTTTCTTTATCTGCCATTCCCTCTGTTTCTTTGTTGTTTTCACCTATATTTTCCAAAGCAGTCTGAGCGTATTCTTCTGTTTTTGCTGTTTTTGCTATTTTTGCTGCCTTTTCATCTCCGTATGGCTCTACTTTTTCTATATCCTTTTTCAAATTTTCTATTTTTTCTTTCAGGCTTTCAATTTCTTTCGGATATACCTTTACAACCTTATCCTCCATTTTATACAAGTTGGATTTGAAGTTGGACTCCAGCATTTTAAGTTTACTTACCTCAACATCAAGATCCATCTTCTCACGAATAAGAGGATTTCCTGTAGCAAGTGCCTTGATTTCCGCATAATTCAAAGTTGCCTCATCGACATCTTCTGCAACTCTTACAGGTGTTTTACTTGTCATAATTTGAGAGATATATTTTTGTTTGTTTTCAAGCGTTTGGAAAAGGTAGGCATCAAAGGTATTTTCCGTTATATACCGAAAGATATGAACCTCTCTATTTTCATTGCCCTGTCTTACAATTCTTCCTCTTCGCTGCTCCAAATCAGCCGGTCTCCATGGTATATCGAGATCATGGATAGCAATTAGCTTATTTTGTGCATTTGTCCCTGCACCCATTTTCTGTGTTGAACCGAGTAATATGCGGATTTCTCCTTTTCGCACCTTATTAAAAATAACATCTTTTTCCTTGTTATTCTTTGCACTATGAATAAACTCTATTTCATCTTCGGGGATACCCATTTTTATAAGTTTTTCCTTTATATCATCATATACATTAAATTCACTTGATGGTGTAGACATATCACAAAAAATTAGTTGTGTAGACTTCTTATCCCTGTATTTATCCCATATACTAAATACATTGCTTACACAGGCATTTACTTTACTATTTTTATCATCAGGAAGCAGGGGATTGATTAGCCTTTGGTCAAGTGCCATTTTCTTACCGTCATTTGTGATAAGAAGCATATTGTCAACACTTGAATCTACCTGCTTTTCTCTAACCTTATCCGCTCTTTTGGAAAAAGACTTGAGTATCTCCTTTTGTTCCCCAGTCGGCTTTGTCTTTATAGTCTCATAATGGGCATTTGGAACAGGAAGATTTAATACGTCAGATGTCTTTATATCCATAAACTGTTTTACGATATTCATCAGTTCCGGAAGGTTATAGAATTTCGCAAATCTGGTCTTACTTTGGTATCCGTTACCTTCAGGATTAAGTTCAATTGCTGTAACAGTTTCTCCAAATGTAGATGCCCAAGAGTCAAAATGTTGTAGGTGCATTTTCTTTAATTCATCATATTGCAAATATCTTTGCATAGTGTAAAGCTCTGCCATGCTATTGCTTACGGGAGTTCCTGTTGCAAAAACAATCCCTTTATTATTTGTAATCTCATCCATATATCTGCATTTCATTAACATATCGCTTGATTTTTGAGAGTCTGTTGTGGTAATTCCTGCTACATTTCGCATTTTTGTAAATAGATACAAATTTTTAAATGCCTGTACCTCATCTACAAATAGCTTATCGATCCCTAATTCTTCAAAGGTTACAACATCATCTTTTTTATAATCATCATTTAGTTTCTTTAGTTTTGCTTCCAAACCTTTCTTGGTTTTCTCCAATTGTTTTACCGTAAACTTCTGGTCTCTTTCCCTTTTATACTCACTGATAAATTCCACAATTTCATCAATTTGACTTTGTAGTTCATACTCTTGTCGTTCTTTAGAGATTGGAATTCTCTCGAATTGACTATGCCCTATAATTACCGCATCGTAATCGCTTGTAGCAATCCTTGAACAAAATCTCTTTCTCTTATCCGGAGTAAAATCCTTCTCCGTTGCACAAAGGATATTGGCTGCCGGATACAGTTCATTAAACTCTCTACCGAACTGTTCTACAATATGATTTGGAACAACAAACATGGCTTTGTTGCTCATTCCAAGTCGTTTACTTTCCATAGCAATCCCTATCATTTCAAAGGTCTTGCCGGCTCCTACTTCATGGGCAAGCAAGGTGTTCCCTCCGAAAAGTCCTCTTGCAATCGCATCTCTTTGATGAGGTCTAAGTTCTATTTCAGGATTCATTCCATCAAATGTAAGGTTACTTCCATCATATTCTCTAAGCCTTATTGAATTAAACCTCTCGTTGTATTCTTTGACAAGCCTTGTTCTTCTGTCTATATCATCGAAAATCCAGTTTTTAAACTCTTCTTTGATGATTTCCTGCTTACTCCTTGCAAGCATTGTTTCTTCTTTGTTTAAGACAGAACTTTTCTTTCCGTTTTCATCTACAATTTGATCATATACATTGGTATCTCTAAGGTTCAATGTATCTTCAATCAGTTTATATGCACTTACCCTGCTTGTTCCGTATGTGAAATTAGCAAGGTCATTTCCTTTATCTATACTTTTACCTTCTACTCTATATTCCCCTGTAAAGTTGGTATATTTGATATCAATATTCCATCTGTTTGAAGCAGATGTCTTTAACAGATGAAACATAAAGCTCTTATAATCTTTCTCAGGTATCCAAGTTGCTCCCATTCTAACGGTTATTTCACTTGCCTCGAGTTCTTTTGGCATTACTTCCAATAGTTTTTGTTTTTGATAATTAAGACTGAATAGTTCTTTTTTTAGAGTAATATTATCCTGTTTCAATAGTTCTGTATCAGTATTTTGAGCTTGTTCATTTTGCTCAAGTTCATGTTCTACATTCTTGATATACGAATCTATTACTTCTATCTTTTCTCTAATATTCCCGGATAAATATTCATCAGCAGTTACATAAGATCTTGAAAAATCTCCCAAATCTACAGCTGAAGAAAAAGGAGTCGTATCACTTGGATCAAATCCATCTAAATTTAAAAATATTTCTCCCTTTAATCCTTCAATAATTTCTCCTCTTGTTTTTTCAGTGAGTTTTTCTATATAGTCAAAATTGACTTTCCCTTTTTGAGAAATAGATAGAATAAGTGCTTCTGTCAGATTATCTGTATGAGTGATCGCAACGGCTTTCTTAATCGTTCTTTTTGTAAATATATCGGATTTCCCGATGAAGTTGCCTTCCTTATCCAGCTTTTCCAAAGTGGAAAGTAGAGAATAGTTCGCATCTTCACGAAACAACTTTTTATTTGCCTTACTATTTAAAATTCCGTATTTTTTGGAAAACTCATCATAAAGGCGATTTAGATCCTCTTGTTTTTCTTTAATTTCTGTATCGGAGTAATCTTCTTTTTGATAGGAAATTACCTGTCTTAATATTTTTTCGATCTCAAGATATGACTTTACTTTCTCCTCATCAACTTTATTTAAATTCAATTTTTGCATTACGGAATTTTCTCTAAAATATACCTTGTCATCAATTACTGCATAAGAATAGTTTTTCACACTGTCATCAGCAGGAATTGTTTCTGTTTCAAGTTCTTCACCTAATTGTGCTTTTTCATATATGCCGCTTATATTTTTTATAGCTATATTTAATTTTTCTTCTAAAGAAATTCCTCCATCATCCACACAGGCTAAGGCTGTTCCAAATTTGCTTGATACTTCTTCCATATTTCCAAGCACCATATCGGGATTATCTATAAAGTATTTATTATATGTTAATCCCTTTTCATCGGTATCAAGTTTTACCCAATCCTCATCTAATTTTAGTAATCTGTCTCTTTTTTTAAGGAAGATTATATCACTTGTTACCTCTGTTCCAGCTTCGCCTTTAAACGTGTTATTCGGTAACCTGATGGCTCCTAAAAACTCTGCTCGTTCACTAATATATCTTCTGATATCTTCACTTTTTTTATCCAATGTTCCGTTTGAGGTTATAAAGGCTATTATTCCGCCGGAACGTACTTTATCTAAGGTTTTGGCAAAGAAATAATCGTGGATAAGAAAGTTGTTTCTTTCATACTCACGATCCGATATTTTATATTCTCCAAAAGGTACATTTCCTATTGCTATATCGAATAAATTGTTTGAAAAAGTTGTTTCTTCAAAGCCTTTTATCTGTATGTTAGCGTTAGGATACAATTTACTTGCTATCCTACCACTAATACTGTCAAGTTCCACTCCATAAAATTTGCTACTTTGCATACTCTCCGGAAGATTTCCGAGAAATCTCCCGGTTCCCATACTTGGCTCTAAAATGTTTCCGCTTTCAAATCCCATATTGGATAGAGCCTTATAGATACTATCTATTACAACCTTTGGTGTATAAAAAGCGGTAAGAGTGCTTTCTCTTGCTGCATCATATTCAGATTGTGATAAGTTTTCTTTTAGAAAATCTCTTGCCTTACTCCATTGTCCCTGTTTTTCTTCATCAAACACATCAGAAAGTCCACCCCATCCGACATACTTGCTTAATATGTCCTGTTCTTCCTTTGTTGCATGACTATGTCGTTCTTCGATTTCTTTTAAAACTTTGATGGCTTCTATGTTATTTTTTAGTCTTTCTGAAGGTGGCAAGATCTCATCTTCTCCTGTTATTTTGTAATTGATTGGAGGAATACTTCCTGTATCATTTATTACATCTAAATTATGGTGTAAAAGTTCCGACTTATCTTCTCCTAAGTTAAGACTTGGCTTAAACTGATCAAGAGATTCTCTTTTTGCATATAGATTTGCTACTGGTCTCTCCTGAGTATATATCACTTCCGTCATCAGTTTTTCTGTATTTGAGACAAGTTGTAGCCTGCTCATTCCAACGGGATTAAAATTATTTCTGGTAATTTCATATTCTTTATTTTGAAAGAGAACGGAAAGTCCTTGTTTGTTATAATCTTCAATATCTAACAAAATTAGATCTTCATCATTGATACTTTGTTCTTGTAGCTTCTCTGTTGTAGATACGATCTCCAAATCAAGTTCACTTTCATTTCTGAAAGGAATAATCTCACTGCTCGTTATAAAGCCGTTTAGATAGCCTTCATTATCATCTAATTTTATCGTTTTATATGTTTTATAATCCTGAATTTCTGAAATTACATATTCTTTACCCTGATATTTTACCTGCATACCTTCCTGATAGATTGGCACCTTTATCTGCTCTTTCTTTTCCTCATTTGCTTTATCAATTTGCTGATTGATATAACCGGTAAGCATTACATTTCTATGATTATCATCAAGCAGATAAGGAAGATTTTGAAGCATTTCATGATAGCTGTCGTATTGAATTGCGAGATTGGAACTTAACATATATCCGTTATATCTTAAATTTTGTTTTAACTGCTTATTTTTCATATCCAAAACAAGCTCTGCCTCATAACCTTCTTTTTCATCAATGTTATCTGTTATATGCTCCGGTGCTTTTAAAAGATCTTCCAATATATTTTTTTCATCCAAAATAAATTCTTCGCTTTGAGGATGAAATTGATATTCTCCTACATCTTTTACCTCTTTAAAAATCAGAGCAGATAAAATTTCTTTCTTATCTCTTAACTCCAATACCTTTGCTTTTTCTTCTTCTGGTAAATTAATATTAAAATGTATTTCATTTTCTCGGTTGATATAGGCAATATTTTGATAGGCATCATCTATTTTTAAGTTTCTGTTATACACATAAATATCATTATAATAATCAGGAAACTGTTCATTAAAACTTGCCACCTCAAAATCAAAACCGCCTTTTTCTTCTGTTACCTTATCCGATGAAATTTCATATAGCCCTTGATTCTCAAGATAAAATACATCATTAAGATCTGTTAGATTCACTTCTTTCATACTTGTAGCAATCTCGTCAAAAAGTGCATCGATCTTGCTGCTTTCCTCAAAGGTTATTCCTTTGTATAGAGGATAGACTTTACCTTCAAAATTGTCATTACTTGGATATACCTTAGTTCCTGTTTCATCCAGAGAAATATCTTTTACTTTATCTTGATCCATAACTGCATAGTAATTACCAACTTTGACTGCAATCTTATCTTCGGCAGCCGTCTTTGCTATGTCATCTTCTATCTCTGTTTCTAAAGCCTTTATTCTTTCTAAGAACCTGTCAACATTACTGGAATAAATTAAGCTGTCCGTATTGTTGTATGCTACTCTATATTCACCATCATTATTTTTGAAAAAAGTAAAACGGGCTAAATCGGATAATTCTTTATCTTCCTCAAAAGGATTATATTCTTCAAACTTTGAACCATCCGTATATGCAAAGTTTTTAAAATACGGGAATAACTTCTTATAATCTTCCTCATTTGATACCACAGTCATAGACTCTTTTTCTAAAATATCCTTTAAGGTATTATCTATATCTTCTGCATTGTGTTCTTCGGTTTCTCTGCTTATATTCATCTGTTCATAAAGATACTGAAAATCTCTTTGGTTTACTTCATTTCCATCTCCAATATCTATTCTGAAGTGTTCTTCCACTTCTCCGTCTACAATATGATCAAAATAGAATTTAGAATAACCTACCCACTCGTCAGTCATTTCTCCATATTCGTCTTCACCTACCGTTTTGTTATGAACTCTGATTTTTTCGTCAAGCTCTTTGATTTCATCAAGCAATTCTTTAGTAACAAGTTCTCCGGCATAATTTTTTTCTATAAGACCCAAGCCTTCATTAAATTCTACAATCCAATAATCTCTACCATTCTCTGTTTCAGAAACAGATTCTTCTTTGAAAGGCTCATTTCTATCTGCTATATTTTCTTTTATATCTTCCCTGTTTTCTGTCTGCTCTGTAAGCTCTTCCTTTTCTATATATCTTCCACTTTCAATAAGAGTTTGTATCCTTTTTGCTGCCTGATTCCAGTTTAGAAAAATATCACCACAATTTTCTTTTTCAAGCTTCATTCCTTTGGCATCGTGCCACTCACTACTACCTCTTGCACCGGATAAAGCGTGAGAATGCCCTCCTGTTCCATATTCTTTTTTTAGAAACTCCGCTCGCTCTTGAAGAGAGTTGTTTTCATTAAAAAAGTTATAAATTCTTTTCTTACCATCAGAAATACCGCTCCCTCTTCTAAGGTTCTCATCCATTTCATCTTCTGTAATAAACCCCTTAATCTCTGGAATTTTCATCATATTTGAAATAAAATCTTTTCTTGGTATCTCTAAATCCTGTAATCTTTGTAGAATTTCTTTTGTTTTATGATAATGGAATCGTAAAATACTTGGGTTTTTATAATAATCTTGTAAAAAGGTTTCGTATTCTTTTCTTAACATATTTCTAAATTCGAGATTTTTTAAGTTTTCTGCAAGTTCTTCAGTTTTATCCGGATATCCTTTTTTTTCATCTCCGTTGAGAATTGGCAAGTAGCTATTTCTTACTTCATCTGCAAAATCGCCTTTTAAAAACCATAACTTTTCTGCAAGTTCTTTTCTCTCAAAGGAAAAAGCTTCTGCCACCTCCACATTTGTGGCATATTCTCCCTTATCAATCAATTCTCCGATACGTCTTGCTGCATCTTGCCACTGAAAAATCTGCATAGGATTTTCGCTTGAGGAAACATCATTAGACAAATGTATTCCGTCATTTTCATACCATGCACAAACATTATTTCCTCTTACTTCATATCCATTTCCGCCTTTAAAAGTAGTTTGAAGAAAATCAGCCAATTCTTCCATACTTTTCCCCTTAGAGTATTCGGCTAAAACCTTTAAGCGTAAATTGTCCTCATTTCCTCCATGAATCAAAACAGTATCAATTTCTTCTTGCTGCATTGCTAATTCAAATCTTCCCTGAATTCCTACGTTTTGAGCAAAAGAAAAAGAAGCCCTATCGACTTCTTTCCCTTTATTTCTTATATGATCTTGTTCTATTTTCTGTATATTCTCTTCATGATACTCATCTATGCCCAAACGATCTGTTCCATCGCCATTTTTGTAAGTGTCATGTCCAGATTCTTCTTCAGTCCTGCGTACTTCAGAAAGTCCTGATCCTGCATCTTGGTTGTCATTTCCCAAGCTTCTTTCATTCTCGGTTCCTCTATATCCAAGAAATTCTCCACCTGTTCCTGAATATCCAACAGATGATTCATTAGGCTTTCTTCCATCAGCATAATCTGATACTCTTCCCCTCTTTCCTCTTTGAGATATTTCAGTCTCGCTTTGCCAAATTGATTCAGTTTGCTTAAGTTCAATTTCTCCGGCATTTTCATATTCGGAATTAACACTTCCGATCCATCTTCCATCTTCTCCAATCTGTAAGTCCCTCCCTGTCTCTCGAATGGACTCTCTTTCACGATTGGCGTATAAATCTCGCTTTCCAGAATGTATTCCTTTTTCGCCAATACTACCGTTTCTTTCATCTTCTAAGCCTCCTTCTTTTATTTCTTTTTCATTTTCTATAATTTCAGTAGTTCTGTTAATTTCATCTGCAACATTATTATAACGCTCCTTATAGTTTTTTGTCTGCTCCCTTTTTTGAATTTCTGAAAATTTTTCTCTTTCTTCCACTTTTGAAATTTCTCTACCTATATCCATAAGTATTCTTTTCACATTGTTTGAAGTATAGGCAAGTAATCTGTCAATATCTTGCGTACTTGAAACTCTTGATAGCATTTCTAATTTTTCCCTATCCCCTAAAAAATGCAGTCCCATTCTTTCATATACCGACACCTTTGCGGATTCTTCTAAAAAATGGAGTATATCGACCTTACTGTTGTCTTTTAAGGTTTCATCACTTAAAGAATCAAGTGCTTTATTTAATATCTGCCTTGTATATAGCAAAACAAGTGTATTTAACTTATCTTCTGTAGAAAATATAAGGTTACTGTTTTTTTCTTTAAAGGCATCAATCAGAGTATCTAAGGCAGCTATATGCTTTTCATTATGATACTTCCATAACTTTACCTCAGAAATATTATGATTTAAGCTCACTGTTTGACTTACATCAAAAATGTATTTTATCTTTTCTCTTTCAATGTCTAAAACAGGTATTCCTTTTTCTCCCCTGCTTACATTTCTTCCGATGCTTTTCCAATAGTCATATTCCGCACAGGCGGTTGCTTTTTCATTTACCGCATATATGCTAAGCTGATTAAAATATGGATATTTATAGTTATTTCCCATTACTTTTAAATAGGTTTCATACCTGTCTATATTCTCCCTAAATTCTTCTTTTGCAAAATCAAGAATTTGTTTTACTTCATCAAATTCATATCTTGGCACTGTATCTCCCTCCTTTTTTCTTTTATTTTCATGTCTTTTTTCTTCTGCTTTATCCTTTAATGGTTTCTCTTTTCCCCAATCGTAAAATTGATTGATAGAGCCTATCGCCTTATCTGCAATATAGTGGATATAGTCGGTATTGCCTCGTCTTTTATACCATTTTTCTCTTTTCAGTCCGCTATTTTCCATGAAGGATATGGATTGTTCTACATCAGCGGTATAATAAAGCAGTCTTTGAAGCATAAAAAAATCAGCCTCTGACCTACTGTTAAAATAGCTTTCATAATTCCCATAATATACCCTTCTTAGATCTTCTCCGGTATATGAAAAATATCCTCTGTCAAATAGCTTTTCTAATATGTCCTGCTCCCCTTTGTAAAAAGTAAGAGTTGGACTTGTTTTATTTTCAGCACTAATTTTATTTATCTTGGGCATATATTTTTCATATAAGGGTTTTAACTCACTGTCAATATTTATTACTTTATTCCTGTCTCTGTCTTTTATAACATTACCGGTAACTGTAAAAAATCTATCTTTGTCATAAATTTCAAGATTTTTGTATCTTTTCCTTTCTCCCGGAACTTCACCTTTTCCGATAAAATGTAATCCTGTTTTTGATGGAGATATTTCAGCATAGGTGGAAATTTCTCTTAAAAAATCAGCTGTCATAGAATTTGCATGATAATCCATACTATATTCCATAATATCATCACTTACCTTATCGATATCTATACCGATATATCCATCTCCAAGCATAAATCCAAGACCATCTCCGATATTTCGGTTAAGTGCAGCTATACAAGCTTCATATGAAAACCATGTCGTTTTATCATTGGACTTGGCAGGTTTTCCGTTTGGCATCAAGGGTAGTTTTGTATTCCTCCCGTCTCTTTGAATTATTTTATACAAACACCAGTGTTTCTCTCTTTTTAGTTCATCAGGAATATCTTCATAATTTTTTATGATGCCATTCATAGCTGTTACCTCTACTACATTTCCATTCCCTTATCTTTTTTATGTGCTTTTACATCCCTAACTTTTTCTTCTTTCTTGATTTTTTGCTGATTTTCTTTTAATTTTTTAAGTACAGACGGTTTTTTCTCTGACTTTTCCTCCACATTTTCCTCTTGGTTTTCTTTTTCTTTTGTATTTTGCTCCTTTTTTTCTATCGGGGTTTGCTCTTTATTTGCACTGTCTTTTTCCAGTTTTTCTTCATCTTTTTGGATTTCCACGGATAGATTATCAAGCTTTTCAAGGCAAGTATCGAGTTTTCTTTGTTGAGCCTTGATAAAATCCTGCATGGAGTTTACCAATCCTTTTACAATTCCTATTTTCATCTGCATAAATTTTTCCTGTGCTTTCGTAAGGTTATAGGAAAGCTGATGTTTCATATTGTCATACAAATGTTTGATACTTCCAACGGCTTTTTCCTGTAAATTAATGAGGGTATTGCCTACAGTCTTAATATCTCGCACAATCAGTGAACTTAACCCTATATTTTCCATTTCATTTAATCGTTTGATCTCGGCTTTTAATCCAGTGATTTCTTCCTTGAGTGCTTTTAACTCTTCAATATTTGCATCAAAGTCCTTATTTTTCATCTCATCTTTGAGTTCCTCTGCTATATTAAGCTGTATGCCTGTATGTTCTTCTAAAAAGTCGGCTGTTTTGGTATATTCCTCTTTAATCTCCTGCATAACATTTTTTGTCTGGTTTCCCTGTGATTGTAATACTTCGTTCTTATCCATACTGTCCTCCTTCGTTTTTTCAATCATTTTATTCCTCCCTTTACCTAATCCATCTTAGCTCCGTACTTCCGGTATATCCCACCTCCCATAGAAACCAAGCAAAGGCAATCCCGCTACTTTTGGATTTCCAAAACTCTCCGTTCTTAGCGCAATTTAATCTTTTGGAAAATACATATACTCTTTTTGGTGGATACTTTCTAAATAACTCATATCTTTTTTGACCTTCTAAAAATGCCAGTCGAAAGAGCATCGCAATCTTTACCTTTTCTTTTGAAATCTCAAGGGCATGCTTTAAAAACTCATTTGCACAAAAATAGGGTGGATTCGTTACTATATCCATTTTATTTTCTGTTACTGTAAAAAAATCAACTTCTCTTTCTTCTCCATAGCCTCTATAACAAATATCTGTCGCTTTTACCGTATAACCGTATTCTTCTAAAATTTTTCCGATATGTCCCATTCCGCAAGCAGGCTCGTAGACTAAAGATGTAAACTGTTCTCTTTTCAAAAGTTCATGGGTTGCTCTTTTATCTGTAGCATAAAAATCCATTTTCTCTCTGTCTTTACTGAATTTTATTAGAGTATCAAACATAGACTACTCCTTTTTGTAATGAGTTAGTTCATTTCTTATCTCATGTTCTATTGTATTTAAAAATTCTTCTTTTGAAGATTTTCCCTGTGAAATATTCGCTAACTCCATTTCCCACTTTGCAGTTGTTTCTGCTGATTTAAAGGTATCAGCTACAATCGTTACAAGACTGATTCCCTTATGTGTAGCAATAAGGTTTTTCTTATCTCTTTCAATAAAACCTTTGAAAATTAAGTGTTCAATGATTCCTGCTCTTGTTGCAGGAGTTCCCAGTCCTTTTCTCTCAACTTCCACATTCTTATCTAAACTATCATTTCCGGCTATCTCCATCGCCTTTAAGAGCGTATCCTCTGATAGCTTTTGTCAAGGGTATTTAAGAAATTTCTTCGTCTTTTTTGTAACTCACATCTTCACATTCTTTCTGAATAAGTCTATTTATTTTATCTGTGATTGTTTCATCACTGGTTTCGCTGAAATGCACTGTAACTTTATAGTTTGTTTTTCCAATTTTTTTGCTAAATGTGTTTTCAACTTTGTTTTCTTCATCTGTCATTTGCCTCCTCCTTTCATCGCAATAAAAAAAGCGATTAGATTTTTTACTTTTCTAATCGCTCTAACTGTTTTGTTGTATTAAGTGATGGAATGCGTTTTAAGACTTGCTTTTATCTTAGGCATACTCTGAATGCCTCTTTTAGCTGCAATGCTCTAAAAACACCTCTCCGTTGTCTTGTATCATACTTATAAATACTTTCCCTCGCAAAAAAGAGAAGCAGAATATTATTCCACTTCCTTGATTATTCATAAGTAATTTATATTTTACTTCCAATCCAACATGGCTTTTTCTAACTCTGAAAAATTACAATTTGCTCTTCTGATAGTTCCTGTTTCCTTTTGCTTCTGATATAATTTTTCCACCTTTTTCAAAACCTTTGTTTTTACCTTAAGGCAAAAAGCATATTCTTTTTCAAATAAGTCTTTGTATCTGATGTCATCAAGCTCGTCAAACTCAATTCTTTCATAACAACCATTCGGTACAGGTATCATTTTCTTAATATCCAATATAGATAATATGTGCATTTTTTCTTCATCAGAGTAATATTTGTATATATCTCCATTTATAGTAATGTTATTATCAATTACTTCATAAATCAAAAAATGCTCATCAGAAACATTCTTCCATCTTTTGTGTTTTTCCTTTGCAGAAGATATTGGAATAAAATAATTATAGTTTTCTATCCCAACAATAATTCCAACAAATGGTTTAATACTGTTTCTATACGATGGGTTGTAATAAACTTCTGAATCTATTTGATTTAGATATTCAAGATAATCAGGATTTACAGTATAAAATCCATATTTAATCGCTTCTGCCATTGCCTTCTCCTAAAAAAAACAGAGAGGTTTCATCCTCTCTGTTCACTTTAATGCTTCACCTTTGGGATATAGGTAGTGAGACACCTTCTTTAATGCTCCACCTTTAATGGTAGTGGGACACCCTCTTTATTTACTGAAAGTATAACAGATATTTTTAGAAATGTCAAATTAGTAAATTCCCTAAACGCCACTTTCTTGTCATTTATATTATACCCTATTTCTCCAAAAAATCACTATCTTTCCTCATTCCTGTAATAGTCTTTTGTCTTTTCTTTTCGTTTTTCATAAGCTTCTTGTTGCTCTTGATACTTCTTAATCTGTGCAATGACACTTGGTTTTTCTCCTCTCTTAATTGCCTTGTCAATCTCAATAGATAGGTCTATGCCATAATCCTCATTGACCGTTTTTACGGCATACTTGATATGATTGATACTTTCGTATTCTTCTTTGATTTTTTGAGATTGTCTGTTGAGTTTTGATATTTCACTTTCAAGGCTTTGAATTTCCTTTTTCCAGTCCTTTATCTTGATAGCCGATGAGCCTGTTATTTTTTCAAGGATTGCCCTTGCTCTTTTGTACTTGTCAATCTCGTCTTTATGGGAATTGTAAAAACTATCTTTGAATAGGGATTTACTGTTCCATTCCTCAAAGACTTGTTTGTTATCTTTGATGATGTCCGCATAGGTGAAGCATTTATTTAAGCTTTCTATCCTTGCGGTTTTTGCCTTAATGTCTTGACTAATCTTCTTATTTTTTGCTTGTAATGTGCTTATCTTTTCTTGTAGGTCTGCTATGGTCTTTAATCCGTTATCTGATAAATATATCCTTGCTTTTGAAAATCGTCTTAGGTCTGCTCCTATCTTTTTGTTGCTTGCATAGGGATTTAACTTTCTTGCTTTTTCTCCCTGTAAGTCATAATAAATACTGATGTACTCATAGAGATTAAAGAGTTCCGCCTTATTCTCATATTCTTCTTTCTTCTCTTGCTTGTATTCATCATATTTTACTTGCAGACTTCCAAGTAATGAGCCTATCCAAGATGTAAGTTTGGATAGCTCCTCTTTTAATTTTCTAAACTCTAAATTCAAGGCGATGATTTTTCTGTTTTGGTTTCCTCTTTCTGTCTGTATGCCTTTTTTCTCCATCTGATAACTGCTTGTGCCTAAATGGATTTGCGGGAGTTCTTCTCTGCCTTGTTCTTCAAAGGTGCGTGGATCAATTCTTTTATCTATGTTGTTCCTTGCCAAGTATTCGTTTGCTTTTTTTGAAAAGTTTTCTCTCCACTCTTTTGCTTTGTCAGGTTCGTTCCAATCGTTCAGATTTACTTTTCTTGATTTATAGTTTCCGCTTTTCAGTTTTATCTTTTCTCCGTTTTCATCAAGGATATATTCTTTTCTGCATTTCGGTTTCCATTTTCCCTCACTATCAATTTCTCTTAAGGTAAGTAAGATATGGGCGTGTGGTTGTTCTTCATGATCGCTTGCCGGTGGATTATGAATACTACAGTCTGCTATCATACCTTTCGAAGTAAAGTTTTCTTCTATAAATTCGCTGATTAACTTTATTCTGTTCTGTTCATTTAATTCTCTTGGTAATTCAAAGAGTAGATTTCTTGCAAGTTGTGAGTTTTTACTTTTCTCTATTTTTTCAACACTATTCCATAGGTATTCTCTGTTTGAAAACTCTTTTGGGATATGTTCCGGCAGAAATATTTTTGAGAATACAAGGTCTGTTTTTTTAGAATAGTCATGTGTTTTTCCATAGTATTCATCTTGTAATTTATCTCTTGCATTATATGCAGCTTTTGCAATCACGCTATGTCCCTTTGACCTTGTAACAATATCTACATGGGTATGCAAACTTTTGATTTCCATTGTCTTTTTCTCCTTTATCTGCTTTCAATTTTGAGATTTTACTATCCTAATGTTCAGGTGGTATCTTCGCTCCCTTTTTCAAAGGGCGCAAAGATACACCGTTTGACTACGGTGCTTTGCGTTCCTGCGGAAAGCTATTAGCTCCGCTAAGTAAACAAAAACGCTAAAGCATTTTTATTTGTTCAAGGGGGCTACTCCCCCTTAGACCCCTGTGAACTTTGCTTTTTGCAGATTTTTCAAATCCACAAAAAAGCAAAGTGTTAAAATGTTTCTCACTTTGCTCCATCTCAATCCCTAATACATTTTCTGTTTTTCTTATTCTTCATCAGCCGGTTCTTCAAAATCATCATTTGCATTTTCCTCTTTAAGATTTGGATTTTCTTCTAAGGAGATTTCTTTTTCTTTTAAATGAATTTCTGTAAGTTCTTTTAGCTTTTCTCTATTTCGATTATCGGAAAGTACATAATCTAAAAAGGCATAGATTAAATCATTATCTGTATTTTCTTCTACTCCGGTTATCTGTTTTTCAAATTTCTCAAACACGCCTCCTTTTTCTACTTTTCGTTTCGTGTCCGCCTTTCTTTTTAGCTGTGATTTCTTTTGTCTTAGTTGCTTGATTTTGTTTTCCGCCTGTTCTTTTTTCTTAGTTTCTTTTTCCAACTGGCTCATTACATTTTCTAACTCTTTCATTTTTCATTCCTCCGTTTCAATATTGTTGTGTTCCAAACAAAGAAAGGCTAAGCATCTTTCTTTGATACTTAACCTTTCAGCATTTTTTAGAATTTATCTTCTAAAAGTTTTCTTAGTTTTTCTAAAATCTTATCCCTCCTTTTTCCGATTGCTTGATAGCTTACTTTTTCTTTTTTACTGATAGACCTTAGACTTTCTTCTTTGTAGAAAATGGCTTCTATCAGTTCTCTTTCTTTTTTTGTGAGTGTAGCTAATGCCTTGTTTAATTCTTCAATCTGCATTTTGACCTCTACAATTTTTTCTAAGTCTACTCTTTCATCTATGATGTTATCTACAAAGTGTCCGTCATAATCCATTGCTGAAAATGGAATCACGTCATACTTCCAATCCTTTCTCTGAAGATATTTTTCATGCTCTGTTATCTTCCAATAGGCTTTGTAGACTTCTTCACTTACAGGTACAGCTTTCCCTCTAACATAGATGTGATATTCTTTTTTACCCATCGTGCTATCCTCCTTTTTCTGCTCTCTGTTTTTGCTTTTTGAGAATAAAAAAAGGAGGACCTCTACACTTTGGCGTAAAATGTCCTCTGAATACATAAATAAAAAAACTATCTATCGTATAAGATATATTTAATTGTTGTTTATCATCACTTAGAATGTTTTGAAATTATTTCTACTTTTCTAATCATATTTTTCCCTCAATAATCAAACAGTTAAATCAGATACTTCATCAATAAACACAAATGCAGTAAAATCTTTTTCTTTGTATGAAGCTACAATTTTTTTTGAAATGACCGAAAAATATTCTGAAATGCTTTTCTCATTTAGAATTTCAGTAATTTCACCCACTTGATAATAATCATCTCCTAAAAGTAAACACTTATCTGCAAAAAGAATTGCATAATTAGGATAATGTGTATTTATAATGCAAGATATTTTATATTCGCTTACATATTCTTTAATAATTTTCATAAGTCGTAATTGATTGCGAAAATCTAAATGTGATTCAGGTTCATCTAAAATTAAAAGTTTAGGAGAATTTACTAAAGCTCTTGCTATAAAAACGAGTTGTAATTGTCCTCCACTAAGTTCGTTACATGGTTTATTTCTTAATTCACTTATTCCCATACGAACGAGTACTTTTTCTACTTCTTCATAATCTTGAGTTTTTGGATTAGCGAAATAAGAATTATGTCCTATTTTTCCAAATAAAATCATTTCAAATACTGTATATGAAAAGGATGTTTTATGTGCTTGTGGAACATACCCCACTTGATTCAAAGACTTAAAATCTATTATTTTACCATTTATCGCAGAATACCCGTCCGTCCATTGAAGCAATCCAATGATACATTTTAGCAATGTAGTTTTTCCAATACCATTTTTCCCCATAACTGCCATAATTTCTCCCTCTCCAAGTTCAAAATTAATATGGTCAAAAATAAATTTTTCTTTGCTATAATAAAAACTTCCATCTTTGATTTCTAAAATAATATTACTCACCTCCACGAGACCTTCTATATATTATTGCGAAGAAAGGAGCTCCTATAAGTGCCGTCAAAATGCCAATTGGAATTTCAGAAGTTACAATGTTTCTTGCAATTGTATCAACCACAATCATAAAAATTGCTCCTACTAAACAGGAAATAAAAAGTAATTTATCATGATTATTTCCTATAATTTTTCTACAAATATGAGGGATTACTAGTCCTACCCAACCAACAATACCTGATACCGCTACACAAGCCGCTGTTATTAGGGTAGAAAATAAAATGATTAACCAACGAGTTTGTTTCGGATTTACCCCCAATGTATAAGCATCTTCATCGCCTAAAGAAAGCAAGTTGAGTTTCCATCTGAACATAAGCAAACCCAATAACCCGATAAATATAGGTAATGCAGAAATTAGTATTTCTCTATACGTTGTATTAGAAAAACTTCCCATTAACCAAAATGTTATTGTTGGTAACTTGTCTTTAGTATCTGCAACATATTTCACCAATGAAGTTAAGGCATTAAAAATTGATGAAACAATAATTCCAGATAAAACCAAAGTCATATTATCACTTTTCTTTTTAGAACCAGATAAAAAAAATACTAAAATAATACTTAAAATTCCAAACAAGAATGGAAGCACTGTAATGACAACTATATTATTGTCAAAAAACAAAATTCCTAATGCCGCTCCGAGCCCAGCACCTGAACATACTCCTAGGATATCCGGACTTACAAGAGAGTTTTGAAAAGTTCCTTGCAAGGAAGAGCCGGAAATAGATAATCCAGCTCCAACAATTCCTGCAAGTATAACTCTTGGTAATCTTATGTTAATAATAATATGATCTACAACTTTTAGTTCTTCATTATAGCTATTGAATACTCTATTTTTAAATACAGTTAAGATATCTCCTAGTTGAATAGAGTATTTCCCCAACATCATTGAAAATATACAAACACACAACAGAAGTCCTATCAAACTTAAAATCACACTTTTCTCACTATGTTTTCCTGACTTCAACATAACTATTTATTCCCGCTTAAACCTAGTATTGCCTTAATATCTTGATCGGTCAATGAAATGCTATATACTCTCGTATAGTAGTCTTTAAATTCCTTAATAAAATCTTCATTAGTGAATTTCTCAGGGTATGCTTTCGATCCTAACCATAAAGGCATAAGTGGTGAATCCATACAAGGGGCTGCCCATGAATATGTTGTTTTTGGAATATCATAAATTTTCTTTTCTTGGAACGCCTTTATCATAGACCAATCTTGCCCTTCTATATTATTTTTCAAATATGCTCCAGCCGGTACTCCTTGAAAAACAAAAATCATATCTGGATTCCATGCCTGAATTTGTTCCATGTTTACTTCTGCTGTACCTTGAATTTCATTAGCAACATTAATTATTCCAGCTTTTTCGAAATAACTTTCAGCATAAGCATCAAAAGAACTTTTTCCTGCAACCATTAATTTTCCTTTAACATTTCTAAATATCCACAACGCCTTTACTTTTTCTAAATTTGATTGTGGTAGGATTTTTTTTGATAATTTCTCGGAATGTTGCCACTCATCAGACAGTAGACTTTTCTTTTCTATATCAAAAATTTCACACAATAGGTTATTCCATGCAATAGTTACATCTTTAGGGTCTGTTAATTTAGGAGAGAAAAAATTTATAATAGGGACACCTATGTTCTCAAGATTTTTCTTTTGTGCTTCTCCATAATATAAAATTATGTCAGGTTTAAGAGCTAAGAGCGATTCTTTATTAATAGAAAAATCTTCACCAACAAATTTAGTGTCAATATTTTTATATTTCGGAAACACTTTTTCCATAATACCATCATCAGATTGAATAAAGGCTTTCTCATTAAGTCCAACTATCATCTTTTGATCAGGTATTAACTTAATGACAACTGAGGTAATAGGAGGAGCGACAATTACCACTCTCTTTATATCTTTTACTGGCGGAATCTTAACATCTTCCCCGCTTATATCCTGTATCACTCTTTCTTTAACTTCTTTATTGTTAACATCATTTTCAACAGATTGCTTACTGCAACCTACAAAAACACATCCTAGTACTATAATTGCAAGCAAAATTATAATTTGTTTTTTCATTATCCTAACCTCCAATTTAAAAATGATTTTGAACTAATTGGTCTGCATAATTCAAAAATCTTAATATTGTGTTTAATTCTTCTTCTGAAAGATTTTTAATAAAATCAAATAAAGCCTTATCATGTTCATCATGATATTCTTCATGATATTTGTAAGCTAGTTTCCCTTTTTGAGTTAAAAATAATTTTTGCCTTTTTTTATCCTCTGAATCCTGTTTTTTTTCAACTAAATTCCTTTTTTCTAGCTTCAATAAAGTTTTGTGAACTACTGCTCTAGTTATTCCAAAATTACGTGCGATTTCAGAACTGTATATTCCGGGATAATCGCCAATCATCTTTATAATATGAATTTCTCCTCTATAAAAAACCATATCATTACTTCCAAAATCTAAAATATTTGTCTTTCCATTAGAAATTTTCTCTGTAAGTTTAATAAATGAGTCTATAACTTCATTTTGTATAGATGTCAACTTCATATCTCACCATCCTTTCTACGTAATTCACCTGCAAACAATCCAACTTTTATTCGCTTTTCCAGTGATAAATTCGCTTTTCGCATTGATTGCTCAATTTCAGATTTTTTTGGTGCCGGTTTCATCCCATTTATATATCCTTTAAGCCAATTTAATATATGCTCTTTATGATATTCTTCATTTTCAAAAAATGAACCAATTATCAGTAAATGTCCATTTAATACTAATGCATCAGATAGTTTGCAAATAAACTCCGTAATATCCATATTAACAAAATTGAAAATTCCTGAAGCAATAATTAAATCATAGCCATCACCTATAGCATCTACATTAAAATCACCTTCTAAAACAAAAATTTTGTCTTGCATATCATTTTTCTCAATTATCTTTTTACTTATGCAGGCAACCTCAGATGTTTCAAATACACAAGCTGTACTATTTGGAAAATTTCTAATAAACTCAATAGACAATACTCCACTACCACCTCCTAAATCTAAGACCTTATAATTTCTATATTTGTCAGAAAATAATTGTTTAATTTCCCTATTAAAGTCATCTACTCGACCGGTAACATACATTTCATCATGAACGATTTCAGCAAGTTCTGAAAAATCTAATTTATCATTTTGTCCTAACGAATTATCTTTTACCTTATCACCTATATTTGATATTGAACCCAACTTTTCTCTAAATAAAATTGCTTTTCCTATATACTTTGAGCTGTTTTTTGAAAGGTATAATTTGCTACATTTTGTATTGCAATATGTTAAATTATTTTTTTCTATATAACCGCACGATAATAATGCTGATAAAAAATATTTTGTATTTTCTTTGTCATAGTTTGTCGATTTTAGGAATTCTTCTAGTGTTGTTGGTTCATCTAAATAAGAAAAAATATCTAATTTAAGAGCTTCAAAAAGAAGTTCCGCTTCTCGATATTGCAAAATAGTTTTATAGTAAATATTTGGTTTTAACTCCATATTAAAACTCCTTATTCTTAAAAATTTTGTATGCCTAGTATACTATAAATTTAATTGTATGTCAAGCATACAATTAAACCATTCTCTTTGTCTTATACCTATCCTTATATTCCCTCTGCTTCCATTCTATCCTTTACCTTTTTCATATACCTATAATTATACTCACGCTTCTTTTCTCTCTTTTTCCTTAGTTTTTCAAGTTCCTCAAGTTCTTCCTTTGTAGGCTCTTTCTTCGGCATTTCAAACTTACCAATAAAATTTAGGTATATTTCAACTTCCTGTATCCTCTCACAATTCTCCCATTTCCCCTCGTGAACTACTATCTTATCGACAAATTCATTGATCATTTGGGTTGTGAGTTCGCTAAAGTCAGTATATTTCTTTACAAGTGCGATAAACTTGTCGGCTCTGATACTGTCTTCCTCAAAATCTCTTAAGGTTTCTTCTGCTTGTTCTATTGATTTTTCTAATACCGCCTGTTCTTTTTCAAAATCTTTTAACATCATATCAAAATGCTTGTTTGATAGTTTTCCGCTTACATTATCTTCATATAGCTTTCGGATTAAACTATTTATTTCAGATATTCTTTTTTCTTCTTTTGCTAATCTTTTCTTTAATAGCTTTGATGTTTTTTCCTGTTGCTCCTTTGATGCCCGATATACTTTTTTAATAAATTCTTCTTCATTCAATTTTACATATTCACTTACTTCCTTTATGGTATCTAAAACTAATTTATTGATAACTTCACTTCGGATATAGTGTGATGAACATTTTTCTTCAAAATTTCCTCTTGCCAAGTTATAGGTTGAACAAATATATTCATCTTTTAGAGGACGCCTTTTATCTGTTTTTCTTCCTAACCAATCCCTCTTAAATCCTGCTTTTCCACGATGGTTATACATTTTGGCTCCGCAGTCTGCACAATACACAAGTCCTGTTAATGGATTGGCTATGCCTACGCTATCCGTTCTTCTAATTGTTTTTCTTAGTTTTTGAACTGTATTAAAGGTTTCTTCATCAATAATGGCTTCTTGTGTATTTTCAAAGATTACCCAATCTTCTTTTGGTGTTTTCTTGTTTCTATGGCTTTTATAGGACTCTTTGTAGGTACGAAAGTTCACAGTATGTCCCATATACTCAGGTCTACTTAGAATATTGCTTATGGTTGTTCCTCTCCAAAGATATGGCTCTGTTGAGTTATAGTTAGATATATGGTTTCCCATTCCTCTTTGAGCAAGATAATATGACGGTCTTTCAACTTTTTCTTCTGTTAGAATCTTGGCTATTTGATACGGACCGTTTCCCTCTAAACTCATCTGAAATATGCGTCTTACTACTTCAGCAGCTTCTTCATCAATAATCCATTTGCTTGGATTGTCTTTATCTTTACGATAGCCATAGATAGCATGGTTTGATGTATGATGTCCTCCCTCCAATCCTCTTGACTTTAATACGCTCTTTATCTTTTTACTGGTATCTCTGATGTACCATTCATTCATAATATTTAGAAATGGTGCAAATTCGGCACTTTCTGTTTTATTGCTATCAACACTATTTGCGACAGCTATAAAGTGTACTCCCTTTTCTCTAAACATCACTTCTGTATAAAAACCTACTTGAAGATAATCACGACCAACACGACTCATATCCTTTACTATCACAGTATCTATGATGTTGTTTTCTACTCCTTCAATAAGCTTCTTCCAAGCCGGTCTTTCAAATGAACCTCCTGAATATCCGTCATCTGTAAAGTGCATAATATTGGTATATCCATGCTTATCAGCATAATCTTCAAGCATTTTCTTTTGATTTATAATTGAATTACTGTCCCCTACCATTTCATCATCACGAGAAAGTCTTTCGTAGAGGGCAGTTATTTTTTTGTTTGTAGCCATTGACTTTTCCCCCTTTTTAATTTTCTAATCTACACTTCATAGAATATAACCTCAGTAAAGTGTTTCGGAGGTTGGGTAAGTTTTTCTTTAATCTCTTTATTTTCAATGATAATAACATCTCCAATGTTTACATCAGGAAGCTCCATATCCTCATTCTTCTTGGATTTGTATTCTTTAAGATATTTTGTAAAGCCTTCATCTATAATGACTTTTCCTGAACTTGTAAATTCAAAGCCGTCAAAAATTGCTACAATCTTAGTAGTATTCTCGATTAAAGGATAACCTACACTTGCGTGTAGCTTATTAAAAATCAGTCGATACACTTTTGCTTCACTCTCCGGAATACTCGATAAATCTTCACTCATTGAACTTACTGTCGGTATAATAGCATGATGATCGGTTACCTTGCTTGAATTAAAAATGACCTTAATACGCTGTGTATCAAAGTCATTTTGTCCCAATATATTGTTTATTGTGCTTGTAATCATATCTGTTGTAAGGTATCTGCTATCTGTTCTCGGATAAGTAATCAGTTTCTTTTCGTATAAACTCTGAGCATAATCAAGAGTCTGTTTTGCTGAGTATCCAAAATACTTATTACACTCTCTTTGAAGTGTTGTCAGGTCAAAAGGCAAGTCAGGTTTAGTGATTTTTTCTTTTGTGATCACATTGGTGATTTCAATTTTTTCTCCGATTAAATTTTTAAGCTGCTCTGCTATCTCTAAATTATCAATTCTATCTGTAAAAAGCGTAAAATCATTTATAGAAAGTTCTACGGTGTAATATTTTTCTTTCTTAAAATTTGCTATCTCATCATCTCTTTTTACAATCATGGCAAGAGTCGGTGTCTGCACTCTACCAACAGAATAATTTTGTTGATACAGCAGGGAATAAAGCCTGCTGATATTCATACCTATAAGCCAATCTGCTATCGCTCTTGCCTGTGCCGATTCAAAGAGATTATCATAGTCCTTTCCGTCTTTTAGATTATCAAAGCCCTCTTTAATGGCACTGTCTTCCATTGAAGAAATCCAAAGTCTCTTCATCTTCTTTTTACAATTTGCCTGAAGATATACCAATCTAAAAATACTTTCCCCCTCTCGTCCTGCATCACAAGCATTTATGACAGTATCAATATCCTTATCATTCATCAGCTTTTTAAGTACAGTAAACTGCTTCTTCGTTGCCTTTGCCACCTCATATTTATATTCGCTTGGGATAATAGGTAAGTCCTCTATATTCCATTTTGCATACTTTTCATCGTAAGTATCGGGATTTGCCATCTGAATTAAGTGTCCTACACACCAAGAAACTCTGTATCCGTTTCCCTCATAATATCCGTCTCTTTTGCCGTTTGCTCCTATAATCTTTGAAATTGAAAGGGCAACACTCGGTTTTTCTGCTATCACTAACTTATGCGGAGTAGAATTAAATGTAAAGTTGTTTGATAAAGTGTTTGTTTTAATCATATTTTAATCATCCTTTCTTAACATAAAAAATGTTTAAATGTAAATGGAATATGCTTTTTACAGATTTAGCATATTCCATTCATTTAAAAACTTTAATTAGTTTGTTTTCCTAAACTATTAAGCCATGTCATTAGATCTTCATCCTCTGTCCATGATTTCATATTTTTGCTAACATCAATTAAACTTGCAGATTCAATAGCTTTCCTTTTAAGCGTAACATCAGCACGTGCATAAATCTGTGTTGTTTTTACATCAGCATGCCCTAGAAAATCTCTGATGTATATGAGATTTACACCCGATTGAAGTAAGTGCTATTGTCTTTTGAATGACCTTAAACAATGT
>NZ_JH378840.1:0-3894 GCF_000235445.1 Johnsonella ignava ATCC 51276
GCTTGTTGTAAGCACAGAGCTTGTAGAGTTCATAAAGCCTGTCATTCCCGTTCCTGCAAAGTTAATCACAAAAGTCCCTAAGATAATGATACCTATGAAAATAAGCATTAGTCCTTTTGCTTTTCGGATAATCATATCCTTTGAGCTTTTCAGTGTTCCGATAAGTCCCTCTTTAATTCGATCTCTAAGCCTTGACTTATTCTCACGAGAAATTGCTGCCTTTACCTGATTTTTCTTTTGAAATCTTTTATATGCACTTGCTCTTTTATACTCATCCGTCTTTTTCAGTTCCTTTTTGGCATCACGAAATTCCAACTTTGACTTACGCTTTCTGATTTTATAGTCCTTATTTGTAAGGTCATAGCCTCTTTTAGCTCTTTTCTTATCAGAATACTTCTTTATGCCATGAATGAGTTTGGAGCTTGTATCTGCTGTCTTTTCTCCTGCTTCTACCCCTTGATTTTCATCACTTCCATGAGATAAGTAATCTCTTACAGTTTCACTTCCTTTGGCAAGTCCTGAAAGGGCAGATACCTTTACCATATCTTTTTTTAGCTTTTTCTTTTGGTCTTTTGATAGGCTGCTATGAACTTTTTCGCTGACAGCATCTTTTCCCGCCTTTTTATCTTCAGTCTTATTTTCCTTTAACACATCATCATTTTTCCTTGTATAAAGGTTTTCGGTATAGTTTTTTCTCTTATAATTTTTCTTTTGAGCTTTTTGGCTTTTTGAGAAGCTATTTGTATTTTCTGCTTTATAATGAAGATTATCCTCGACATCATAGGTTGACTCAAAATAATCGCTATCCCTAAAGTCATTGTCGTATCTGTCTATAATCCCATCATTATCAAGGTCTTTTCCTAAAGGATCATAGATTTTTCCATCCTTAACCTCCGTAATATAATCTGATCTTCTCGTTTCAATTGCAGAATTTACGTCTCCCTTATCTGAAGCTCTATATTTTTCGTTTCTCTTGGATGTTCCATAAGACTTTTCATTATCAGCACTTACCTTACTTGTTTTTTCATGCACTTTATCCTGAAACCGTTCTTTCTCATGAACGATTTTACCTCTGTAATCATCGTTATGTTTTAACTTACTTTCTTCAGGTATCGTATCTGTTTTACTATGAAACATCTCTCTTTCAAGGCTTGCCTTATGTCTTTCCTTAAAATCCTTTTTCAGCTTCTTTCCCATAGGCTACCTCACTTCTTCCGGCTTGGTAGTCATCTTCTGATAAAGAATCGTATCTTTCGGAAACTTATCAAGGAAAGGAACAATGGTATTTCCAAAGAAAAGTAGTCCCTCACCTTCATTTGAATTAGTAACATATCTGAGCTGTGGAAGTGAGATTTTAAGTTTTCTTGCAAGTATCTCTCTATCTCCCGAAGCCTGATTTAGCATTAAGACAAAGTCCGTATTATCAAAGATATTTTCTATCTCCTTACTCATAAGTAGGTCTTTGACATTTTGCGTGATACCTGTCGGGATACCTCCCCATTTACGAAATCTTTTCCAAATCTCTACGGAATACGATGCTGTCTGCTCATCTTTTAAAAGCAAATGGAACTCGTCGATATAGTACCTTGTCGCTTTGTTTCCTCTGTTTTGTGACACCTTATTCCACACCTGATCCTGAATAACAAGCATTCCTATTTTCTTTAGCTGACTTCCAAGTTCTTTAATATCAAAGCAAAGGAGCTTCTTATTCAAATCCACATTTGACCTGTGATTAAAGACATTAAGAGAACCTGATACATAGATTTCCATCTCTGTTGCCAGCTTCTTACCAACCTTTTCTTCCTGTCCTTTTAACATATCGTATAGGTCTTGCAGTATTGGCATATTACAAGGCTCCGGGTTTTCAAAATACTTTTCATAAATTTTAGGCAGGCACCTATCTATAACGGACTTTTCTTCTGCTGTAAGACCACTACCACCTACTACAAGCTCAAGCATACTCATGATAAAGTTTGCCTTGTCTTTCAGCGGTGCATCCCCATCCCCGTAGTTCATGTTTATATCAAGGGGATTCAGGTAATCCTTTGACTTACTGCTGACCTTAATGACTTCTCCCTTAAACTGCCTTACGAGGTTTCCATACTCTCCTTCCGGATCGCAGATAATCACATCATCATCCGTTACTAAAATCGCATTTGCCATTTCTCTTTTGGCACTAAAGGATTTACCACTGCCCGGAGTTCCGAGGATTAGACCGTTTGGGTTCTTTAATTTCTTTCTATCTGCCATAATCAGGTTATGGCTTAGGGCATTTAGTCCGTAGTAAAGACTATTACTTGAATTGATAAAAAGCTCCTCTGTGGTAAATGGCATAAATACTGCCGTTGATGAGCTTGTCAATCCTCTATCTATCTCAATCTTATTTACACCAAGAGGCAGCATGCTCACTAAACCTTGTTCCTGAGAATGGTCAAGTCTTTTCAGCTTACAGTTATGCTTGTTTGCAATAGAGCTTATCTGAGCAATTGTGTTATCGAGCTTTTGCACTGTCCTTGCAAAGTTCATAAAGACAATACTTACCACAAACATTCTCTCATCTCTTGTCTGCAAGTCTTTTAATAGGCTCTTTACATCCTCACCATAGGTGATTAAATCACTTGGAAGAATGTCCATGTCATATCCTGACCTTACAGCCTTTTTGTTTTCTTCAATCCTCATCTTATCAATATCAGTGTTTTTTCGTTTTACCATCTTAATGGCTTCCGATTGGTCGATTGCCCTAATATGAAAGGAAATATTGATGTTATCGTCAATATCCAAAAACTCGGATAACATCCTATCTGAAAGCTCACTGGCAAGGATTTGAAAATGACTTGTTGCTCCGATGAATTTGCCGAACTTAAAGTATCTACTCGGTGTAAAGTTAAACTCATCAGGCACAATATATGTCTTTGTGCTTTCCCTTTTCTTTAGGTCTTTGTAGGAAAATTCAAATGTTTTATTTGGATTTAAAACATCATGAAGTATCTTTAGCCTTTCTTCTCCGTTTAGGCTTTCTGCTCTCACACCCATGCTCTTTAGATTAGATAATATATCTATCTCCAGTCTTTCAAGTTTTGATGTTGCCTGCTCTAAATTATCCGCTTCCACTGTAAAGGTTACATACTTTGATTTTTTAAGTCCGTTATTTCCCTTTACAATCTGGCTTTTAAGCATCTCTCTAAATTCAAAGCGTATATCATCAAAACCGTCCTTTTTATCCGGTATCTGAATTGCCGACTTCATTTCTTCGTTTCGTCCGAGCTGATTGATATATGAAAACTCAATGCTGATGCTCGGATCAAAGGAATTTAGGAAGTTTGCAAACTGATTAAAAATCAAGTCCCTATCTTCATCTAAGGCAAGCTGATAGTTAATGTCCTGAAAGGCTATACTTTTACTGAAGTGCCTTTCATCAAGCTGGCATATTCCGCTTTTTAAAAGCCTTAGATAGGGAATGGTATCTTCTACCGTATATCTTTTCGGTTCTTTCTTAAAGATAAGGTCAAGGATTCCTCCCTTATCTTTTTTTGACTTGCAATTACTTTTCTTTAAGTCCCGCTTTTGACTTCTCAATGCCTTTTCGTTTTGCATGAGTTTTATTTGCTGAATTTTTCTTTTCTTGTTCAAGGTAAACCTCCTTTCTCACTCTCTTTTTTGGCTGATAAAACTTATGAAGGTAGATGTGCTTAAAATATTTCTCAAAGGTCAGTCCGTCCTTTTCAAATAGTGTGATGAAAAAGATAGGAAGCGTGGACACGATAAGGAATATGACAGCTATGTCATTTGGCACAAACTTCCTCATAAATAAATAGACTGGTATTCCAACCAGTCCTGCAAGTGTGAAGCCTATGAGCTGCCTTTTCGTTAGGTTAAAAGCAACCTTTGTCTTTA
>NZ_JH378840.1:4023-34517 GCF_000235445.1 Johnsonella ignava ATCC 51276
ATAAGGTCAAGGATTCCTCCCTTATCTTTTTTTGACTTGCAATTACTTTTCTTTAAGTCCCGCTTTTGACTTCTCAATGCCTTTTCGTTTTGCATGAGTTTTATTTGCTGAATTTTTCTTTTCTTGTTCAAGGTAAACCTCCTTTCTCACTCTCTTTTTTGGCTGATAAAACTTATGAAGGTAGATGTGCTTAAAATATTTCTCAAAGGTCAGTCCGTCCTTTTCAAATAGTGTGATGAAAAAGATAGGAAGCGTGGACACGATAAGGAATATGACAGCTATGTCATTTGGCACAAACTTCCTCATAAATAAATAGACTGGTATTCCAACCAGTCCTGCAAGTGTGAAGCCTATGAGCTGCCTTTTAGTTAGGTTAAAAGCAACCTTTGTCTTTACCCTATTTAAGTCTTTAGGGATTGGTACATATGCCATATCTTACCTCCCATCTTCTTTACCCTTTGACAGCTCCTCAAAGTGTTCATATACAGAGCCGATTTCTTCCTGAATACTCTCTATCTGTTCATTCGTACTTTTGTTATATCTTTGCTGCATTAGGTAAAAATCGTTATGGCAGCGACCGATGTCATCTGTTCTTTCTTCCAATTCTTCCACCTTATTATGAAGCCTGATTCTATCAACTATCGCCATAATACCTGCTCCAATTACTACTGCTGTAAATATTGTTTTTCTTTTATCCATACTATCTTTCCTTTCTTTTAGTGTGCATTTAATACGCTTTTGGCCAGTGTTCCGCTCTTTAGCATCATTAACCCCAGCAAAACCGCATAGCCAAGTATCGTCATGGTACTTGTGTGTATATCTGTTATCTTAATCGTCTTAACTAAAACTGCGTAAATTCCAAGACAAACCATTAAAAAGAGTCCTTGTAGTCCAAGTGCAAATAGTCCTTTGATGTAGTTTGTTCCAATCTGTCCCCACTCCTTGTTTCCCATTGTGGCAAATGGAATGGCTGAAACCGATGAGTAAACATAAATCTCAAACATTCTTCCGTAAACCACAAGCATAATCACAACGGATATTACCTGTATAGCAACCTTGATGAGTGAGGTTTCAAAGAGAATCATGACAAGTTCTCCAAGCCCCTTTTCTTTTAGGGTATCCATCATTGCCACTATCTGATCTCCGGAAACGGTGGCAGAGGTATTTATCACCCCTGCCGCCTTATTTACCATGTGCTGTGCCACATCAAAAACTGCCATTGAAAACTCAAAGGCATGGGATACTAACCATACAGCAATCCACATCTTGATGATGTACTTGAAAAATTCAAAGGTATCTGTATCGTGCATATTGTTCTTTTGCATTACCATATTGATAAGCTCGATACAAAGAACTGCTGTGATGATTAGTCCTGCTATGGGAATGATAACGGAATCGTTAATGCTTTTGATAAAGGCAAATACATCTCCGTTCCACCCCATAGGCGTTTTACCTACATCTGTTGCAACCGCACCAACTTTGTCGTTGATGTCAAGAAACATGGACTCTAAGTTTGCTTGGATACCGCCCAGTAGAAGCTCCTTAAAGAATTCTTCTATCTTGTCGAATATTCCAAACATCTAAGCTCTCCTTTTCTTCCTAATTGAGTACACCCGCAAGTAGTGGAATGAGCTTAAGTCCGATAAGAACGATCCCTCCTCCAGCCATAAGCTGCTTAATACCTTGGCTCTTAGCACCGGATAGTGATAGGTAATCCTTTGATATTATCTCCGGATTTTCCCCCACTTCACACCGTGCATGCGACTTTCACCGCACACGGCGTTCCATCACAGGAAAGATTTTCACGTTTTAACTAAGACTTACACACTTCGTAACAAATTATTTTTTTCTCTAAATTGGTGGCAATCCTGCCATTTTTCTAAGCTTATTACATTTCTCAATCTGCTTGAGCGTTAATCCAAGCTCTTTTATATATTTTTGGATTGCATCTTCTTTTGTTGCATGGATGAGTATATGAACTGCCTCCGTAACAAGAATTAAGTTGCTGTAACTGTCTGTACCTCCCTGTTCAAGCGGTATCTTATGATGGCAATGTATATCGTTTGGTGTAAGTTTTATTCCTGTTACTCCACATCTGCCATATTGAGCTGCAAAGAGCGAAATTCTGTTGTCTGCAAATTCTATGCTTTTATCAAGCACCGGGTGCTTCATCAGCCAGACAAGTGTATCTACATCAATTTGTAGATTTTTATGAATGAAAGCTCTGCCCTTTACAGTATATTTATTTACAACCTTTTTCTTGTGTTTTGCGTCCTTTGTCCTGATATATCCCACCGGAATTAACGGATGTCCATTAAGGAAGCGAAGCTGTTTACTTTTTCCATATTTTTCTTTGATAAATCCTTTGTTTAGTGTTCCACCGGTTTTAATATCAAGTCTGTTGTTCATCTGCTTTTTAATGTGAAAGGCTATTTTAGCAAAGTCCAAACTCACGTTTGTTGCTATTTGGTAATAATTATGCAAGCCTGAAACAGTAGCATTATACTTAGCTATTGCTTTGTACTGTTCCTTTTCATTTGCAGGTCTTTTTATATCCGCAACACATTTAGAAATATTTTCTTTTGCCTTTTTCAGTGCCTTATCATTTATATGCGACTGTACAACAAACTTTTTGCCTTTTGGTTTAACCTTAAGCTTGAAGCCTAAGAACTCCGAATACCTTTGTTTTAGATTTGTTATTTTAGATTTTTCTTCACTCACATTTAGTTTTAATCTGTCTTGCAACCATTTTGTAACTGCCTGATAAGTTCTTTCTGCATCGTAGTAATTACGGCAAAATATCTTAAAATCATCAGCATACCTTACAATGTATATTTCTTTTAGGTTGCTTGTCCTTAAAGCTCTGTAGGTATGACTTTTTATCTCTGTTCCTTGACTGTTCGTTCTCTGTTTATATGGATAATGCGTGGGCATTGTCAGCCATTGAGAAGAAACCCACCAATCTAATTCGTTCAAGACTATATTAGATAGTAGCGGTGATAATATACCGCCTTGTGGTGTTCCCTTTGTTGGTGTAATTACCTTTTTATCGGGCATAACTATATCTGCTTTCAGCATTTCCTTAATGATACAAAGTAACTTTTTGTCTTGGATTCCCAAATTCCAAAGTTGCCTTATGAGCTTTGCATGATATACATTGTCGAAAAATCCTTGTATATCAATATCAACCACATAATGTAAGTGCTGTATCTGCATTAGTCTTGCACATTCTGCTATTGCATGTTCCGTACTCCTGTTAGGTCGAAACCCATAGGAGCTGTCATGAAACTTGGCTTCACAGATTGGCTCTAATATTTGCAAGATACATTGTTGTACAATTCTGTCTATAATAGTCGGTATTCCTAAAGGTCTTATTTTCCCATTAGGCTTTAGTATCTCCACTCTCTTTACAGGGCGTGGTTTATACCAATGAAACTGTTTTTGTATGAGAGAAATGTATTCTTCTTCATTTAGCCTTGATAGATGTTTTATTGTTCTGCCATCTACTCCGGCTGTATGACTGCCTTTGTTCCCTTTGATACTACGATAAGCGAGTTTAATATTTTCTCTTGAAGTTATCAGCTCCATTAAATTTGAAAATACTTTATTATTACCGCTATCTTCATATAAATCATCAAGGACTTTTTGCAAGTCATAGTATTCCGTATAACGGATTTTGCTTTGTTTCAGTGTTTGTTTCGAAGTGGACACAGTCACCATCTCCTTTCGGATTTGATTTTCTTTGTCATACTCGAAGCTGTGTTTGTCTTAATTTCAGTTCTTGTACTTTCCTGTGACTGGTGGCTATCCCTCCACGAACTTATTATTTTCGCTTCATAGGTACTGTGCCACCGCTTTCACCAAGATAAAGAACGGTTATATGCTGTTTTTACAGTCATTTTCCCATTCAACACTTCATTAGCATTAGACTGCTTCCATGTTCCCGGCTTACCACGTTCCGACAATCTTATCTTTGAATACGTTTAGCTTCTTCCTCTAAGCCTGTGTTTAGCTTTCGCCATATCGCCTGTAACGATATATGGATTTTCATAACAACCATTCTTACTCATCCACAAACACCCCATCTTTGATGGGAATTGCCGTTAGGCAAATTCAAACGTTTAGACCTGTACATTCGGAAGTACGTCAGTGCTTTGGTATACACATTCTCACCATGCGTATTCGACACCCGGCATATAGGTAGCACCGTCCACCTCTGAACAGCTTTCGTGTCTGATATGAAATACCAGTCTTACGGCTACTCTCTGCCGACTTCACCGAGCTTTTGACAATGAAATAGTCTAATATTCATTGCCAATCGGAGTATCAGTGTAGGCATTTCAGGGCGTTACCCCGTCATTCTACCTATCAGATTGTCAGTTCTCCTAAGTTTTGAACTTTTAGTCCTTCGACTTAGTGCATAAGCTTTTCACTTATGAACGTGTCGCACGATTGTCATTACCATATCCTTCCATCAAGTTGATAACGCCCCATGCTCCAAGTCCTGCACCTACTGCCATAACCAAAATCTTTAATACATTAACTGCCTGTGTAAAAAATGCCATAAGTTATTCCTCCTCATTTTCTTCTTTCTTTTCAATCTTGTTATATGACTTCACTACAAAGTTTTTGTAAGTCTTTCCCTCTTTTTCACGCTTCTTAAAGTAGCCGAAGATATGAATTAAATCGCCTTTCTCAAAGTCCTTTGCTTTCTCAGCTTTTTCTCCATAGGCTGCACAGTTAATATACTCCTTGCCTTTACCGTACTTTTTTACAAGCGTGAAGTTTGCAACTTCTACTTTCTCTCCTTCATTTTCAAAACTTGAGAAGGTAGGCTCTGCCAATAAGTTGGCGTTGATGTTAATCATTTCCTGCTTCATTAAAAATTTCTCCTTTTCAATTCAATAAAAAAGCGACTGGAGTATTTCTTTTCCAATCGCTGATACTCTTTCTATTTAGTTTTTTCTTAGTGGGACTTCTGATCCTTATCATCTTACCTCCTGATTTTGAATAAAAAAACAGCAAATCTTTTTAAGACTTACTGCATTCTTGTAATAATCGTTTCTCTATTTAATTTTGCTTTTCCTTTTCGCTTCATGTAACTTTCTATATCAAACAAATTCTTCTTATCATAGTCCTCAAGTAATCTATAGTTCTTATGCTTTGTAATATCGAATTTATCTGATAGAAATGGTCTGACACCTCTAAGCTGAAAGATACATTTACCACCGTCCATTACAGTAATCTCATCTTGACTCATCAGTTCCTTACCAGTCTTTTGATAGTTTAAACCAAAGCTCTTTTGATTTGACCTCGTTTCCGATGTGTTATATAAATCTATCGTTTCTTTTCCCAGTGTTTCAGAAAGTTCCTTTAATGTGGTCTTTTCCTTGCCACCAAGAAACAAGGTACTATCACAGTTACCTACGATTGTATCGGCATTATCCTTATAGATTGCCTTTAGCTGAGATTGTGCTTGAAGTATGATGCTTGCTGATATTTCTCTGGAACGGATTGTTGCAATTAACTTCTCAAACTTAGGTATTAAACCGATGTTTGCAAACTCATCAAGCAAGCATCGCACATGGACAGGAAGTCTTCCACCATATACATCATCGGCTTTATCACATAAAAGATTAAATAACTGAGAGTACATAATAGATACCACAAAGTTAAAAGTATCATCGGTATCGGAGATGATAACAAAGAGTGCAGTCTTTCTATCTCCCAGTGTATCCAGTTCCAACTCATCTTCTTTCATCAAATCCCTAAGTTCCTGAATATCAAAGGGGGCAAGCCTTGCACCACAGCTTATAAGAATCGATTTGGCAGTTTTTCCTGTAACAACTTGTCAAGGACTTTCTAATCATTTTTATGAGTTTTTTTATCTTTTTCTTGCTCCATTTCCCTCAGCATTATCCTTTTCAATTTATCTTGCATAGTTTCAGTTGCATTTTTATTAAAGTGGACAACAACCTCGTAAGTTGCCTTCCCAATCTTCTTTATGGTCTTTGTTCCTGTATTCTGTTCATTTTTATTTTCATACATATTATTTTCCTCCTGTTTGTTGCAATCAAAAAAGACGATAGAGTTTTATTTTCTACCGCCTTTCACAAGTCTTATGGTTGTTCATTTAATAACGCTTTACCATTTACATATTAAATTTTCAAATCCTTATTGCTCAGCATTACGCCAAACATCGTATGATACATATCCTTGGAAGATTCCTCTATCTTTGTAATACTTGATATTTTATTTCCTGCATCTTTTGATGAAGCTCCGCAAAGATAAAAGGCTTCACTGTCTGTTCCATAGTCAATGGCAATATATCTATCGTGATACTTTTTACCTGCAATTTTCATCTTCAGATTGATATTAGGGTAATCTTTTCTAAAATCGTTTAGGATATTTTTTGTCAGCATATCCTTGTTTTTCACATTGTCGCTAAAAACTATGACTTCAACATTGTCTTTTGCAGCCCTTAATAATTCTAAGGTTTTCAAGCCTATATAATTATCTATTACATAAATGCTTTTCTTCGCAGACTTATATATTTTTGTATAGGCAACATCTGCTTCAATCTTATCTCCGTTCATTAAAAGGAAATGCTTGTATGTGTCTGGATCGATAAAATTATCCATAACCTTTTTCAAATCTTCTTTTGTAGCCATTTGCGACTTTATTTCAGCTATATCCTTTGTGTTTTGGTTTGTCTGTACTGCTATTTGTACTAATTCTTTTGAACCGATAAAATCTTGGTTTTCTATGATAAAGTCTTTCATTTGCTTAAATGTTCTAACTAAGGCTCTGCTTTGCTTAACAGCAAGTTCACCTCTTAGTACAGTCATAAGCATATAGATTCCTTGTTCTGTAAAGGCATAAGGATTGTATTTAATATTACTTCCTCTACCAGTCCCTCTGTTCAAGGTGAAATTTTTGCACCTTGAAAGTTCTGCCATTTCTTCGTCCGTTAATTGGAACATGAAGTCTTCACCTTCAAATTTTTCTGCGTTGTTTTTCACCTGTCTATTAAAGTTTTTAGTTTCATAACCATATATTTCAGCTAAATCTACATCAAGCATTACTTTCTGTCCACGAATAAGATATATTTTTTTCTGTATGGTTTTATCATCTACAATAACAATCTCTTTATTTTCATCTGCCATTAAATGCACCTCCAACATTATCTAAATTCTTTTCCAATTCGCCACGCACTGAGTAGCTTTTTGAATAAGTCTTATATTCTTTTGTATTTTTCTACTCCACCTTCAGCTTTTCCGATGTGTTCTACATTTTTTACAAGTCCCTTATTTACATTTTCATAAAACCATCTACCAATCAATGCCGGCGGTGTTGCGATTAACTCTCTTAAAACAAATTCTTTGCCCTTCGGTAAAGAGCTAATTTTGTTTAATAAGGTAGTATATAGGTCAGCATAGCTTGTATTTTCTTGTAAACTACTACACTTACAATATTCAGTAATGCTTGGGAAACCTCCCTCTATTGCTTTTTTAGTTAAAATTTCAAGTTCTTCATCGGTTACAGTAAATTGAATTCGCATTTATATATCCTCTCCTTACAACTGAGTTTATTACCATATCATTATCATTTTATCATAAATACGATATTTTTTCCATACTGCAATTTTAAGCCCTTACATGATGTTTTTACACTTAGCTATAATCTGATACCTATTTTATGATTAAAGCTCTAAAAACACCTTTCCACCGTCTTATACGAGGTCTACAGGTGTACTCCCTTGTCATAATCTTCAAAGGTATATACTTTTGATTTACTGCCCTCCTTTAGTTTCCCTTTGTCTTGCTCGTACCAATGAACTAAGGTTGCATAATGGTCTTTATAGTTTCTTCCTGTGCTTTTTATATAAGTGGATAACTTATCTATCATTGTTTCTGTATGGTCTTGTAATTTGTCCTTTAACTTCTCATATTCTTCATTCGTTAAGGAGATATTTTTATATTCTCCATAAAACGAAGATGGGGGATTGTGGTTTCCTTGCTCTACTCTCCCCTCATCTATACTAACCTCATCTAATCTCCCCTTACCTAACCTAATCTGCGTATCCAAACTGGATACATTCTGGATACATATATTTTCAGTTTTTTCATAAGTGTTGGTATTCGTGATTTTTAGATATGCTTTCTCGTCTTTATAAATGGTTTCTTTGTATCTGTCTTTTTGGATATAGTTATTTCTTTTCCAATGAGTTATCACTATAATTCCTGTCTTAAAAACAATGACAAAGCCTTTTGCTATTAGAAGTTTTAAGTCATCTTCTCCGGCTCCTGTCATTCTTAATATAGTCTTTGGATTACTAACAAAGCCGTCATCATCTGCACAAACATTAAGGTGCATATATAAGGCTTGTGATGATAACGGCATTTCCAAAAACACATCCGATTGAATAACAGACTTTGATAACATTCTTCTTTCTGCCATTTCTACCTACCTTTCTTTCTCCATCTTTATGTCTTCTTTAGTTCGTGCCTTTGGTCTATTTTTCTCTCTTTGCTCCATTTTCTTGTATCTTTCAATCTCTGCTTTAATACTTTTCTTTTCCGTATTTTTATCTCGATTGATTTTTACTGCATTTACTTTTTCTCTCATATTTTGGAACACTTCATTTTGTATTTTCTCGGCTTCTTCTGTTGTTAGGTGATAGAATTTTTGCAACAGCTCTTTTACCATCTGTTCCACCTTTGAATACATTTCTTCTTGCACTTGGCTCATAGTTTACCTACCTTTCTTGCCCGGAATATTTTTCTTTTGCTTTTTGTTTGTATTTATCTGTCTTTTCCTGTTGCTCTTGGAATTTTTTCAGTTGTGCAATTACGCTTGGTTTCTCTCCACGCTTGATTGCTTTGTCTATTTCAATGGATAAATCTATTCCATACTCTTCATTGACAATCTTTACTGCGTATTTGATATGGTCTATCTGCTTAAATTCGTCTTGTACTTTAGCTTTATCTTTGGTTAGCTCTTGTATCTGATTTTCAAGGCTTGATATTTCTTTTTGCCAATCACTTAATTTGATGGATGATGTCCCGGTAAATTTTTCTATGGTCTTTCTTGCTCTTAGGTATCTGTCTATTTTCTTTTTATGAGAATTGTAAAAGCTGTCTTTGAATAGTGTTTTATTTTTATATTCCTGATAAATTTCTTTATTTTCTCTGATAGCGTCTATGCAACTTACACATTGGTTTAGGTCTTTTATTCTTTGTGTCTTTTCTTGAATATCACCACTTATCTTTTTACTTTGCTTTGCCAGTTCAAAGACTTTTCCTTGTAGGTCTGCTATGGTTTGAAGATGATTATCTTTCAAATAGTAAATTGCTTTTACAAATCTCTTTAGGTCTGCATTTCCTTTTTTTATCTGTCCGTAGTAGGATAAATTTTTTGTTTTTTCTCCCTGTATCTCGTTGTAGATAGAAATGTATTCATAGAGGTTAAAGAGTTCCGCTTTATTCTCCAGTTCATCTTTCTTGGTCTGTTTATACTCATCGTATTTTGCTTGCAGATTTCCAAGTAAAGAGTCTATCCAAGAAGTGATTTCTTTTATCTTGTTCTTAATGGCTTTTACTAAAGAATTATGCTTTTTGATTTCTCTGTTGATATTTCCTTTGTCGGTTTCGATTCCTTTTTTCTCTAAGGCACTGGCACTTGCTCCTAAATGAATGGTTGGGATTTCTTCTATCCCTTGTCTTTTGTAGGAGCGATGATCCACTCTCTTTTCCTGATGATTTTTTTCTAAATACTGATTACAAAGGCTTGCAAAATTCTCTCTCCATTTCTCTGCGTTACCTTTATCGTTCCAGTCTGTCAGCTCTACTTTTCTTGTTTTGTAGTTTCCGCTTTTTAGTTTTATCTTTTCTCCCTTTTCATCAAGAACATATTCTTTTTTGCTCTTTGCTCCCCAAGTGCCATCTTGATTTAAAGGGCGAACGGTTGTCATGATATGGGCGTGAATATTTCCGTTTCCATCGTCATTTTCTTGATGAATGGCAAGGTCTGCTATCATTCCTTTTGATATAAAATTTTCTTGTATAAACTCTGTGATTAGTCTTTTGTTTTCTTCAAAGGATAATTCTTTCGGTAAGGCGATAATGAAGTTTCTTGCAAGCTGTGCGTTGCTTGCTTTCTCATTTAGTTCAACGCTATTCCATAAAGTAGTTCTATCTTTTAATGCTATAGGGACATTCTCCGGCAAGAAGATTTCTGAATGTAAAAGTCCTTTTTTATTATGATAGTCATGAACTTCTCCGTCCCATTCATTTTTGATTTTCTCACAAGAGATATATGCTGCACTTGCAACTGCCGATTTACTCTTACCTCTACTTATCATAGAAATACTAAAGTGAAATGTTTCTGCCATCTGTTTAAGCTCCTTTCATTTTTTTGTTTGTTTTCAGGTAAAGGAAAAAGCAGACAGGTTATTTTTTGTATCTTTTCCTATCTGCTTTATCCGTATGTTTTTATTAAGTTTTGGATTTTCAAAGACTTGCTAAAATCCCTTAGTTTTTCTAAGGGCGCAATTATACACCCTAAAGGGTGCTTTGCGTTCTGCGAAGCTTTTTGCCCTTGCAGGGAGCTTCTGAAAAAACTATGGTTTTTTATTTCATCTACCCGATGTCTGTTTCATCTTCCATATCTTTCCCATTTATCATTTCGTCATAGGCTTGTCTGTATTCTTTTGTGTGAGTAGCAACTTTAAGTAATTCTTCTATCTCATCGTTAGTAAACATGAGAGGATTTTTAATGACTCTTTCTACTATCAAGCCTCTTTGTATGAGCCTATGATTTCTTCTTTTTCGTTCCTTTTCGTTTGCAAGTTTTTCTAATTTCTTGCCTTGATTTTGTAATTGTTTCAGCTTCACATCGCACTTTTCTCTTTCTTCCTGAAGTTCAGAAATTTGTTCCTGTACTTCCTGTAATGTGTTTTCTTTCTTCATTTTTCATTCCTCCGTTTCAATTTTTCTCAAATAAAAAAACAGTAAACTGTTCCTTTCAATTCACTGTTTTCATATTAGTTGTTAGTTATATAAGCTATAATTTACCTATCGCAATGTGTACTTCATGATGGCAACCAAAACGATAACATCACACTTTCTCAAATATCAAGATTTTCTGTGATAGTTTGTGAGCAATCGGCAACCAGTTAATAAGCTTAAGCACTGGAAATATAGCAGACATCCCCCTCGTAATATCATCATCCTTTACACTACGGAAACCTCTTGCAATATCCTTAATATCATCAAAGGAATCCGCTCCAAATATAAATTTTGCTCCTGTTTTTTGTATGGACTTTTCAACATTTTCTTTCGCCACCCACCTTTTTGACAGGCACTCCATAAGAACATAAGCATTGTCAAAATTCTCTCGAATAATTCTGAGCATTTGGGCATTGTCTTCCCTTGTCAAGTACATTGACAAGCCCTCAATGATAAACAGAATGTTCCCATCTGCTTTTATTTCTTTTGCCCACGCCGAATCCGTTGCTGAAATACCGATGTTTGAAACTCTGCCGGATTCTGCAAAAATCTGATTCCTTACCTCAACTGTTTCAGGCAAATCAAGGTTGTACCATGTGATTTTTCCGTTATCCATGCGATAAAATCTCGTGTCAAGTCCACAAGCAATATTTACGACTGTACAGGTTGGATTTTCGTCAATAAACTCTTTTACCAGTTCATCAAATACAAGCGTTCTTGCAATCACGCCATAACTCATAAGGGAATCATTTGTGGCGACAGTAAAATCGTAATCAATTTTTTCAACCAATTCCACCGCTTTGGCATCATAAAATTTATGTCTTTTGTTCTTGGAATATTGTGCTCTTGCATAAAAACTCTGAAGCATCGTTTCCGCAGCACCATTCAAAATGGGTTTTATTTTTTCTTGCATTTCTATTTCTTCCAAGTATAAACACCTCCTACTAATTAGAATTTAGTTTTTAAAATAATGTGCATATCCATGCAATGACTAACGATCCGATAATCATAAATAACACTTGAATAATGTGTTCCTTTTTGTTATATCCAAAGAGTTTAGGACTAAGCTTATCTACCACTTCCGGATAATAATGTTCAAAAAAACTAAAACCTCGATTGCACAAAAGTATCCAATCAAAAAATACAATATCAAAGGCTTTCAGCAAAAGAAGTATCATCAGAAATCTAATGAAAAACTGAATGTAAGTAAAGTTATTTTGAACACCATCCACTGCACCAACGACAATTGAACTCCCCATGAATAGTATTGCAATAATAGCTAATATCCATCCAACTAAACTCTGACCACGAAAGCGTTTTTCCTTTGGTTCAATAACATCAAACACTTCTTTAGGACACGAAGAAAAGAAGTCTTTGTTTTGAATAAATCCAACTCCTGCCCACAGCAATAAGAACAATCCAATCATCATAATAACTGCAAGCAGTATCGTCATATACATAATTATCAATCACCCCACAATATCCACTTTTCTTCTGAAAGCTACCTGTAGAATATTACAAGATAAAGTTATCATCTTTATCTTCTCGTATTACGGCATATATGTTGCTTCTTACTTCCTTTGCCTCAGGTAAAAATCCTGCCGCCGCCCAAGTATGCATCATTCTCTCTCCTATATATGTTTTCATAACCACGCCATCCATTTTAGCTTTTTCTTTTGCCTCCGGCAGCTCTGCTATCAACACTTCATAAGAACCATAAATGATATACATGTCAGGTAGCCCTTTCCATGAGTACTCAATTGGCGATTTCATATATTCCACATTATTTAAATTTATTCTTTGCATTACTTGATCTTGTTCTTTCATGTAGCAAGCCGGAATAATGCAATCAAACTTATCAAGTCTCTCCATCTCTTTCATCTGTTCTTTAGTCGGAGGAATACGAAAGGTTGGCGAGTGCATAATCAATCTTTTGGGCATTGATAAATTCATGTCGTTTTCAAGAATATGCAAACATATATTTTGTGCAAGGCTTGCTCCACTTGATAAACCAAAAAATATAATATCATCTGCATTAAACACCTTAAGTGCCTCGCTATAAACGTTTAGACCTGCGTCGATAATTTGCAAGCCGGTTGCTTTTGGAAAAAGCGGATACCATACAAGCCAAACTTCAGCCTGACTTTGATTAGCCATATCTTGAGCAAACTCAAAATCACCGGAATCTCCCGGAATGGTATATCCACCACCAAAGAAATATAATACAAGCCTATTTGCCACTTTATTTTTTGGTTTGACGACATAATACAAAGTTCCGCTTATACACTTTTCTTCAAAATCATAAGATTTATGAAGTTTTTCAAGAGGGAGTTTAGATTTCTGTTTCTTTTCTTGTTTAGCAAAATATTCATCCGGATTTTTTATTGCTTTTTTCATCATAGGTTTTACAGTATGACGAAATAAAAATTCCGTTAATTTATATTTAACACTCACAATGCATACCTCCTTAATTCCAAAAATGGCAAATTATTTTATTTCTTAACTTCCATTAAATCTCTGAATTGATTAGCCATTTTCACAGGATAAAGACTTGCCATGCTACCATGTCCCATGTTTTCAAATTTAATAAACTCAGTATTTGGAAAGTAAGTTTTCATATATTTGATATCCCATGCACGGGCTTTAGACTCTTTATCACCATACCAATATTGAATACGACCGCTATGTTCTGACACGTTCTTTGGCATAACATAGTTGTTGCAAGATTCAAATGTTCTCCATATCGTTTTATAACTAATAAAATTAAGGACTTTAGCAACATACTTCAATTCCTCTTCGCTGTATTCATCTGTAGAAAATGATTTTTCAAGAAGCTTTAGTCCTCCAATTTTACCTATAGAAATCATAAGAAAATCTCTTATGGCAATCATTCTTGTAACAATCCAAGGAAGCTGATATGGTGTTATTGCTCCATCGCAAATAATGTTCCTTATTTTAATTCCGTGATTGGAGAACATTTTTAAAGCGATAGAACCGCCCATAGAGCAACCATACAAAAGATCAACTTTCTCAATTTTATGTTCTTTCAGCCATCCTAATAAATTATCGGCAATTTCTTCTACACTTGTAAAATTTTCGTTTGGATTTTCCTCATCATATCCGGGAAGTGCAGGAACAATAATATGATACTCTTCTTTAAGTATAGATAAAATGTATTCAAAATAGTCCCACATGACTAATGAAGGATGAATCAACACAATTATTTTATTTTTATCAGCTCCAAACTCATGTATGTTCACTAACTCTCCTCCAAAATCCCAATTTTAATATTACTTTTTATAAGCAATCATAACGCCGATGGGTGCAAGCCCTCCATGTATCAAATTCATTTCAGTTGCCCTGAACCGCAAGCAAGTTCAAGTACGTTCATATTTCTATTCAAGTAAGGACGAATATACTCACAAACATTATCATAAACTCCTTTATCCTTCTTCATAAAAGGAGCGTACAGCTTGGCGAATTTATTCCAAAACTTTTTATTGCTTTTATCATTCACTGCTAACACCCTCTTTTCAACAATATGTTTTAATCAATCTCAGCTTTTATCATTTTGCAATACTCTTCTACATTCGTTGTTATCTTTGTACAATGGTTTTGTCCCTTCCATATTCTTAACGCTGCATATGGATATTCTTTTGAAATAACTCTCTTTGCATATTTTAAGTTAATTTCCTTAGAGCCATAACAGAATATGCACCTCTTTTGTTCTGCTTCTGATAACTTGGGAAGATCTACAAATGCACAATCATGGCAGATATTTTTAATGCTTTGTTTATCTATTCTGATTAGATTTTCAGCCATCATTCGTCCCATTGTTTCTCCATATATGCTTATAATTTTTCTATTAGCTGAGTCACTATTTTTAATAGCTTTTTTTCGTTCATATAGAACAATATTTCTTATGATAAACTCTAAAACACTCGCATTTTGACATAAACTACAGCCCTCAAATAAGGCTTTAACTATCTTTATATCCTTATGCTTTAATAATTCCAATAACACTACTCCACCTATTGATGCTCCAAAGGCTAAAGAAATATCTCTAATATCATTTTCTTTAAGATAATTATGCAAATTTTCACTTTCTTGTCTTACTGATAGATACTTTTTATCAATCAATCTACCATGAGCAGACAAATCCGGAATAATATATCTATACTCATTTCCAATATTATCGGCAATTAACTTTTTCATTCCCTCAGCAGAAGAAAGCATTGGATGTATGAGTAAAACTATTTTTTCCTTGTCTTTATTTATGTCAATATATTCCATTTTGAACACCTCACAAACGGAAGTTAGTCTACATTAACTAATAATATTTTATCATTTTTAAGCCATTTTTTCTATATCAGCTTTTCGTGTTACATAACGGTATTTTACAAAGAAAGGTTAAGCACCTTTTTTTGACACTTAACCTTTCCAAGTTTTTAGATTTTATCTTTTAATATCTCTCTTAGTTTTTCTAAAATCTTATCCCTCCTTTTTCCGATTGTTTGATAACTTACTTTTTCTTTTTTACCGATTGACCTTAGACTTTCCTCTCTGTAGAAGATGGCTTCCATTAACTCTCGTTCTTCTTTTGTCAGTGTAGCTAATGCCTTGTTTAATTCTTCAATTTGCATTTTTACTTCTACAATTTTTTCTAAGTCTATTTTTTCATCTATGATGTTATCTACAAAGTGTCCGTCATGATCCAGTGCTGAAAATGACATAACATTATGCTTCCAATCTTTTCTTTGGAGATACTTTTCATGCTCTGTTATCTTCCAGTAGGCTTTGTAAACTTCTTCACTTACAGGTACAGCTTTTCCTTTTACATAAAGGTAATATTCTTTAGCCATAGTGTTATCCTCCTTTTCCTGTTCTCTGTTTTGCTTTTTGAGAATAAAAAAGGAGGACTTCTACACTTTGGCGTAAAAAGTCCTCCAAAAAGAAATGAATCTATCTTTTCTTTAGATATATTTAGTTGCTTGAGATAATAAGAAACTATAAAGCGAGAAGATTTTTTTGTTATTTCTTTCTTCTATATGAAAAAGATTTTTCATCTTACTCCCCCATTTCTTACATCTAACTAATATTCATATATCAAACCTTTCTAATAGTTTATTTTCACCTTTGGATAATAAGATATTTAACAATTTATCGCTTCTTCTTTTCCCATTTTTCTAAGTCTGCTAAGCATAAAAAACAAGCCGAGCAAAATCATACTAAAATCTACAATAGGTTCAGCCCACCAAACTGCTAATCCTCCAAATACCTTTGGCAATAGCAATATCGCCGGAATAAATAAAATCAGTTGTCTAAGCATTACAATCATGCTCGCTTTTTTCCCATCTCCAATAGATTGGAAAAATGTAAGAGTCATAATCATAATTCCATACAAGATGAAAGTAGAGTAGAACAATTTAAAGTTCATAACTCCAGCTTCAATTATTTCACTTCTCACATTAAACAATGACAATGATTTTTCAGAGAAAAACATGGATGGTATCCAAGAAATAGCAGCAAGTATTGTTGCCCCATACATGAAAATCTTCATAGTATCTTTTACTCTTTGATATTGTTTTGCTCCAAAATTAGCTCCTATAACAGGCTGTAAACCTTGACTCATTCCCCACAATGGAATAAATGAGAACATATAAAGTCTCATTGTGGCAGACATTAGAATTCCCCAATTATCTCCACCATAAGCGAAAGCCTGTTTGAACAAAAATGTTTGTTGTACTGCAAATAAAATTTGCATCATCATAGCCGAACTTCCTATACTAAACATTTCACTGTAAATTGCCTTGCTCTTTTGAATTTTATGGATACCAACAAAAGCACTTTTCTTTGAAAAATAGTGAAATGTTAATATCGCCTGTACAATTTGAGATATTACAGTTGCAATAGCTGCCCCCTCAATTGCATACTCTCCCATTAACTTCATAAAAATAGGATCTAAAATAATATTTAATAAAGCACCTACTCCCATAATCATCATAGATTGCTTCAATGCACCTTCACCACGCATTGTCATATTACCTGCTTGAGCAAAATTCACAAATATTGAACCAAAGAAAACTACTCTTAAATATCTAACTCCCAGTTCTTTAATATTCCCTTTTGCTCCTACCAAGTCAAGAAAATTAGGTGCAAATACCAAGCCTAATACGGTGATTACTATAGAGAATAAAATTACCCAATAACAAAAATTTCCAAATATTTTATCCGTTGTTTCTTTATCTCCCTTTCCAATAGCCCTTGATAATATTGACGCACTACCAACTCCAATAAGTGCTGATATACCACCATTTATTATTGTTAAAGACATTGATATACTAATGGCAGACATAGCATAATCCCCTATAATCCACCCAGCAAATATTCCATCCATAAATGGATAAAGTCCTATAACAACCATTCCTATAATTCCCGGAATAGCTAATTGAAACAACAAGTCTTTAGGACTTTTTGTTAAAAGTTGTGTTTTCATATCTTCTTTCATCGTATTGCTCTCCTTTACTTATATTTATTTTGTAAATTCATATATTGCACCATCGCACTGTTTTATAAATTCAAAATCATGCGTGATTATAATAATAGTTTTTCCTTGCTCTACCATTTGGTTTAAAAATCCAATCAAAATATCCATTTGCATTTTGCAAAGTCCACTCGTTGGCTCATCAAACACTATGATTGGTTTTTGACTTACCATAGACATAGCAAGCAACAATCTCTGTTTTTCTCCACCCGATAACGAACTTGGGTGCATTTCTTTTTTATTAAATAAATGTACCTTTCTTAAGGCTTCATTTTTCAAATCATCCTGTTTTGTAACTGTTCCAAGTTCCTGCCATACAGATTCTGTGAAAAGTTGATAATTAACATCTTGCATGACTGCAAAGATATTCTCGTACCGTTTTTTGAGCTTTTCTCCCTTATAAAAAACTTCTCCCTTGCCTTTCATAGTTCCCATAAGTAAATTGATAAAAGTACTTTTCCCAACACCGTTTTGTCCAATAATGAAATTTATCCCGTTATTAAAAGAAACACTAAAATCAAAAATTGTATTCTTATCGTATGTTTTTTTGAAATGTAGACATGTTATTGACCTATTAGCAAAGTTTGATGGAGTATTTTTTTGTAACATATCTACTTTTTCATATTGTCTATTTAAGAAATCACTCTTGAAAATTTCATTAAAATTTCTCAAATTATGTTTTTCTGAAACTCTTTCAAAAAAATCATCACTAAAATATTCTTTCGTGTATTCTTTAAAAGTTTTGTTTTCTATTACACACAGCTTGTCTACAATGTCTTTCAAATAAAATAATCTATGCTCGACAAGGATTATGATTTTATTTCTTTTTTTTAGCTCAATAATAGCTCTTTTTAAGTTCTTAATTGATTCATAATCCAAAGATGAGGACGGTTCATCTAAAAGAATAATTTCATTTTCTGAAATTCCACTGGCAGTTATAGCAATTAGCTGCTTTTCTCCACCGGATAGTTCAAAAATATTTTTATCCAACAAGTCTTTACTGTCCAAAACATCTGAATAATAGTGTATTTTATCTAAAATTAAATTTCTTTCTATACACCTATTTTCTAATTGAAAAGCTAATTCATCTGTAGAATTGATACAATAAAATTGTGTTTTAGGATTTTGAAACACTGTAGATATAAACTTGGATCGTTCTAATATACTCATCCCTAATAAAGATTTGTCCTTGTATAAAACATCTCCTTTTACATCTCCACAATCATATTCGGGAATAATGCCGTTTATTACTTTTAACAAACTACTTTTCCCCGTACCTGAGTGTCCCGTTATAACAGTTACCTCTCCGGGTTTGAAATTTAGATTTATATTTTCTAATATGCTTTCTCCATCAAACTTTAATACTAAATTTTGTAAACTAAGCATACTTACCCCTTATATATAAATAGATTGCCCATACCATTATCACAAAAAATATGCAATCAATGCCACCAATGCGAGATTCACTAATGCTTGTTCGCTTTTGATTAACAGCTAACCCTTTTGTCATTGCGGATACTGTTAAATCATCTGCCGTCTTAGACAAACACATCAATAGTGGCACTAATCTATATTCAAATAATAGAATTGGACTTTTTATTAACTTTTTAAGCGTTAGTCCTCTCAAACGCATGGCTTTTTTTATCTGGCTATAATCAATCCTTGCGGCATAAAAGAAACGAACCATCACAGTCAATGGTATTGCTATTTCATCGGGACATTTCATTTTTTTCAATGAATAAATACTTTCCCCTACATTTGATGTGAGTATGGTATATTTCCCCATTAAAAATGCGGGAAGTATTTTCTTAACAACCATTACTAATATCAGTAAAATCGCTACCAAGGGACTGTATTCTAATTTCATTAAAAATCTATCAGCACCATAAACGAACACAAGAGTAGCCATCCCAATAATAGCTACTCTTGTATGTTTTGTATTTATTAAAAGCACTATCGGAATTACGGATATTATAAGGGCTTGCAAGAAATACTTTACTTGAATATTGCCTAAAACCATCACATATGAAAGAACTATTGTCATAAAAAGTTTTGTACGAAAATCAAGTTTGATTGTCATCCTTAACTCCTTATGAATCCTTATTTTTCCATACCAGCCTTTTTAAAATGTTTTTTCAGGAAAGCCATTCCTATACTACAACCAATATATGCTCCTATAATTCCACCTATTGCCATTACGACAATAATCCAATTCGGCATTACACTAAGCATCTTATCAATAAATTCTTGATTATATCCTTGCTCTAACATCTGCTTGACATATTCATTTCTTGATATAAAAATTGGCAACCAATTTCCTATTGTGCAAAGTGGAGCAATAGAAAATGCTAATCTTGCCTTATTAACATCCGTATATCCTCCTGATTTCAAAATAACTTCAGCAATAACACCTGCAATAACAGCAGTTAATAATGCCCAAGGTCCATGTCCCATAGCAACATATACTAATGCAATAAGTAATGATTGAATAAATACCATTCCTCTTTTCTTAATTTTAGTAGAATACAACATATTTACCGGTCCTACCAAAATACCTTGTGCCAATGGAACAAACGGCATTAAAACTGGAACCATTGCTAAAAATGATCCTATCATCATAAATACAAAACCTAATACGGAAAATAATCCTATGTTGATTAAATCCTTTACTTCTAATCGTTTACTCATTTTAAACCTCCCTATCTCTTGTCAATATCAACAATGTAATTTACCATTGTTTCTTTTATATATTTTTTATGTTGTGAAAAAGAATTTCTTGCACAGAGAACTTCAGAACTTAATATCAATCCATTGATATAATTCACTAAAAAACCGTCACCAAATATATCCGCCTTAATTCCAAGCTGCTTGGCGATTAAACTTAGCTCATTAGTCGTATTAAGTTTCAATTCTTGATACAATTTTTCCAAATCCTGATTATATTTTTTTGCTTGTAAAAGGAGTGTATACAATCTCATCAATTCTGTATCAGCCAGCGACTTATCAACCAAAATATCACCCATTTGCTGATATTTATCTTTTCCTCGATTGTTTTTTAAATACTCATTTATCAAGTTGTTTCTATAATCATTACCATCAAGCATTAAGTCTTTAAGCATTTCATTTGTACTTGCATAATGATGATAAACACCCCCTCTACTCATTCCTACCTCTGTGATAACATCTTCCATTGTTGTAAGTTGAAACCCTTTATTTAGAAAGCATTTCTTTGCAGCTTCTCGAATCTCTTTTTTTCTAATTTGTCCAACTTTTTGTTTTTCTTCTTTCAAAATAAAGACCTCATTTCATATCGTAATAAAAACCGACACTGCTGTCGAATTTTATTATACTCCTCTTGTTAGTTAATGTCAACTAACTTCATGATAATAACTACCGTCTTAATATGAATACTATTTCATATAATCTTTCACCGGTATCCCCACTCTTTTCAAAACCTTTATTTTCTCCTGTTTCTTCTGTTCTCTTCTTGCCTTATATTTATCTTCATACTCTTTCTGTTTTCCACTCGCTTTACGCTTCAGGTAATTTTGATGTAGCTTGTCTTTTCTTTCCTTGATTTTTCTTTCTTCTTCCTCAAGTTTTTGTTTTTCTTCCTCGCTTAACTCCGCCTGTGGCAGTTCATAATTTCCTATGAAATTAAAGTAAATTTCTATCTTTTGCTTTGATGTCTGACTTCCTTTTCTATCTCTTTCATGTACGATAATCTTTTCTACAAACTCATTTACCATTGTGGTTGTAAGTTCCTCAAAGTTTTCATAACGACTGATAAGAGATATAAATTTCTTAGCTCTGTCTGTTTCTTTTTCATATCTCGATACCTGCTGTTCCAAATCCTTAATTTCTTTACTTAAAGCTACCTGCTCCGTTTCATATTGATTATTAAGGATTTCATAGCGATTATTCGGTATTTTATTCAGGATCATATCTTCGTAAATTCTGCACATCAGTCGTTCAAGTTCCTGAAGTCTATTTTGGCTTTCCGTTAATCTTATCTTTTTCTTTTCTATCTCTATTTTTTCCTTTTCTTCCATTTCATTTTGAATGGAACGGATAAAGGCTTCATTATCTTCATCAAGGTATTTTTTAATGTCTTTCAGTGTTTCCCTAATAAGGTTTAGGACTGCTTCTGCTTTTATTCTGTGTGCTGATGGACAAAGTGTCCCACAAGGTGTTTTGGTATAGGCACTGCAAGTGTAATAGGGAATATTCTTATAGTTGCTTGTTCTATGAACATACATCTTGCTCCCACAATCTGCACAATACATCAGTCCTGTGAGTGGGTGATATTCTCCCCAACCGTCAGGATACCTTTTTACATTTCCTCTTATCCTTTGCACATTATCAAAGGTTTCTTGGTCTATGATTGGCTCGTGTGTATTCTCAAAGATTAGCCAGTTATCTTCAGATACATACTTGCTTTTTTTATCTTTAAAGTGTTTTCTTGTTTTGAAGTTTACTGTGTGACCTAAGTATTCCTGTTTCTTTAGAATGCTTGCTATGGTTGAGCTGCACCAACGATAGGGATGTTCAAAGTTTTTGCTTTGATATAGTCCATAGCCTAATTTCTGTTGATGATAGGCGGGTATATCTATCTTTTCACTCTCTAATATCTTTGCTATTCGATACGGACCATTGCCTTGCATGGTCATATTGAATATTCGTCTTACTACTTCGGCTGCTTTTTCATCTACTATCCATTTGTTTTTATCTTTTTCATCTTTGATATAGCCATAAGGCGGTGTGCTTGCAGTATGTTTCCCACTTTCGCCTTTTGACTTGAAAGTCGATTGGATTTTTCTTGATGTATCTCTTGCATACCATTCATTCATGATATTTCTAAAGGGAGTAAAATCATCTTCTCTGTAAAAACTATCTACATTATCATTGATAGCGATTAGTCTTACGCCCTTTTGTCTTAGTATCTCCATACATTGACCGACTTTGAGATAATCTCTGCCAAGTCTGCTCATATCTTTTACAATGATACAACCGATATTGCCTTGATTGACTCCGTTCATCATTGCCATAAATCCCGGTCTGTCAAACTGTGTTCCGCTGATTCCGTCATCTGTAAAGTGAATGATGTTTGACAAATTATTTTTGCTTGCGTATTCTTCCAGTATTTTTTTCTGATTGATGATAGAGTTACTCTCTCCTTGCAGTTCATCATCACGACTTAATCTCTCATAGAGTGCTGTTATCTTTTCAAAATTCCTCATTTTTACCCCCTTTCTCTTAATTTTTCAATAAAAAAGAATTAAGAAGTACATATTTCACTAAAATAGTGATTAAGTGTTCTCCTTAATTCTATTACTCCAGCAGCCAATTTGTACTTTTTATATTGCTTCACTGCAAAGTGTGTAGGTTCTTTCTTCTCCAGTGCTTCAAAGAGTCTGTCTATCGGATTCATATAGGTTTCATCATCTTCTCTAACTTCTGAAGCGTCTATCATATCGAGAAGTGTTGCAAAGTTCTTTTCTTCTCTTGGAGCTTCATAGAAGATGTATCCTATAAGTGCAGTGTAATAGAGCTTCTCAGCTTTCACCCAAAAATCTTCTCCTGCTTTTTCTCCTTCTCCCTTGGTGTTTGCGATGATTGTCTGTACTAATTTGAGTATATCTTTTTCACTTCTGAGATAAGCGAATGGATTGTACTTCATGCTCTTTTTGAAGTTAATTGTATTTAAGATTTTTATCTCATATCCGTTATCTTCAAGCATCTTACCGCACTCAAGGACTATCGTTCCTTTCGGATCAGTTACACAATAGCTGCTGTGCATCTGCATTAAGTTAGGTTTGACATAAAATCGGGTTTTTCCACTTCCTGATCCACCGATGACAAGAACATTCTTATTTCTTGCATACTTAGGATTAGCCGGTCTGCCATTCATAGTTAATCGTTCTGTTTGCGTAAGCAGGATATTGTTTTGAAACTTTTCATCCATATATGGCTCTATATCTTTTTTCGTTCCCCATCTTGCTGAGCCATACTCTTTCCCCTGTCTAAACTTTTTAGCATTTTTCCCTTTGGTATATACGATAATTTTGATTAAACCAGCTACTACCACGCCCATTATAATATCCGTAGGATGAAGGCTTGGAAGAAAGCTCATCGTATTAATCTCTAATATCCCTTGAAAAATTTTGTCAATAATATCGCCACCTATATAGGCTCTTACATGATGTGAAAAGATATTACCTATATAGAAAAATGCAAGATAGGGAATGTTTTGCTTTAGAAACTTTACCTTATCTTGCACCTTAAATAAGCCTTTGATGTCCTTTAATATTTTATCTATCATAGGCTCTGCTCCTTTTGTTTATTCTTGATTTTATCTTTGGAAACAGAGTTTTTAGCCATCTCCTTGAACTTCTCAATATTCTTATGAATGGACTCCTTCCTTTCCGTTTTCTTTTCCGATTCTGACAGGGCATGCTTAAAGGCTTTATTCATCACTTTCATATCTTTGGCTTGAAAGAATACAGAGTATTTACCTGTTTCCTTATCTTTCATCACTGAAAACTTTACGCCATACCGATTAAGTTCTTTTTTCAGTTCCTTAAGCTCTGCTTCTTCAACCGGAATTTCTTCAAGCTGTCCCTTTTTAACCATATCTTTTAGCTTTGCTTCATTTCCGTTAGCATTAACCAGCTTTTCAAGTCCTCCAAGCTTTTCTGCTTCTTTCATCAATTTCTTTAATAAGTTCAGAATTAGCTTTCCTGTTACTTTGGCAGCTCTAACTTCCATATTCAGCGTTTTTCTTGCTATTTCTTCATTGATCAACTTCTCTCACCTCCATTCAGCAGTCTGTCCTTATTCCGATTCAGTTTGTCCTTTTGAATAACCTTTCTAAAATCTTCTCCTACAGCCATAACAGGAATACACATCTCTATGATTCTTGAGTAGATTCTTTGATACTCTACGCTATCCTTACAATTTTGGATTGTGTCATAGGAAAGATTAGTGGTAAAGATAGTCGGTTTCTGTTTTAAGTACCTGTTATTCACGATGTTATATACTTGCTCTTTGGCATAGCTTGTATCTCTTTCTATTCCTAAGTCATCCAAGATAAGAACGGAAGTATTTACAAGGGATTCAATATATGCGTTCTTGTCAAAATCAAATCCTCCCTTTTGCAGTTCATTGATAATCTGTGCAAAATTTCTTATTTTAACGCCTATTTGATACTGTTCAATAAGGCTATTTGCAATGGAGCAGGCAAGATAGGTCTTTCCGCTACCTACTGAGCCATAAAAAAGAAGTCCGATATTTTCTTTTTTCATTTCCTCATAGTCTTTTACAAAGTTCTTTGCAATGATAAGGCTTTGGTTTTCTTCTCCCTGATAATTTTCAAATGTGTATGACCACTGAATAATCGAGTTAAAGCAGCTACTCTTTAATCGTTCAATCTCCATCTGCTTTTGTCTTTCTTTTTCTCTTGCCTCTCTATCTCTATCGCATTTGCAAGAAATCTTAAATATCATCTTGTTATCAAAGAACTCCATCACTTTTCCGTCTTTTCTTTCATGGCAAACTTTACAAAATGCGTGTCCATCCTTGATATATTCTTTTTCAGGATCGTAAGAATACTCTACATCTTCTATCATTACTTTTTCTAATTCTTTCATCATAGGTGTTCTCCTTTATCATATTCTTCCCATGTCGGGATATTTGATGTTTTCACTTCTTTACTTCTTCCCTGATCTTTATAAAACCAAGAAAGGATTGTCGCTTTATGGTCTTTATAGGTCTTTCCGGTGCTTTTGATATATGCTGATAGTCTTTCAATGTAATTATCAAGCTGTGAGTTCATTATGATTTGTAAATCGGATATATCTTCAGCAGCTAAAAATACATTTTGAAATGTTCCAAGTCCGTTTACACCAAAACTATATTCTCTCTTACTATACTTACTCTTATTATTCTCTATATAGTTACGGTCAACATTTTTAACCTCTTGAAGTTCATTTTCTTTACTTCTGAGGTCAACATCTTTTACTTCTGAAGTAAAGTTTTTTAACTTCTGAAAGTCATTTTCTTTTACCTGAAATACACTCATGAAATCTTTGACATATATGATATTCGGTTTACCAAGTCCAAGCCTTACTCTTTCAATCAGTCCTATCCCTTTTTTGCTGTCTAACTCATCTAATGTTTTTATGGCAGTAGGCTTTGAAATATTTCTTCTTTTCATAATTTCCTCTACTGTGAAATAGATAAATACTCTACCTTCCTTGTCTATCCAGTTATTCTTAAAGGACATTCCTGTTCGTTTCAAAAGCATAGAATAAAGGATAATTGCTTCAGCAGACAGTCCCTTAAATTCTTCTCCGTCTACCAATATTTCAGGTACTTTTAGAAAGTTAAATCTTTCTGCTTCTCTGTTATAGAAATAGTCAAAGTCCATCGCTTTACCTCCTTTCCTTAAAATTTTGCAAAGAAAAAGACGATAGTTTTCTTCTATCGCCTTTGGTAACCATTTTTATGAAATTTTTTATATTGATTTTATTGCTTCATTGATACCTTTAAGAAATGCTATAACTGTTGCTCCAACCATTGGTATTCCATATGGACTAACTAAGAATCCAATAATCAATGCTTCAATACCTAGTGATACATCTTTCTGCATAAACGAGCCTATTGCAGCAACTATACACATCAGCATTAAGAAATACAGAATAGTTGTTCCTATGCCAAGTATAAATGTCAGAAATGCTGTGAGGATACTCAGCAGCAAGCTGATTGGAAACAAGATTATTTTTACTATCCACCTAATCATTTCTTATTCCTCACTTCCCAATTCATTCCTTGTGTCTCCACACACCATATCAATGCAAACATTCACATCTATATAATTTTTTAGGACTTTTTTTCGTCCACCTTCGCCATCTTCTACAAATACATAATGCTTGTAAAACTGCTTAAAATGCAGGATTTTCACGATTTCACTCTTTGTATCAACGCTATGCACTCAACTTGCTCATTATTGTCCAAACCTATATTTAAATCTTCATCGATGATAGGAAGTTTAAAAGTAATTGATTTTAGCCATTGCCCATTCGGTTGCTTTTCTTCGTAAATTTGAATTTCAGAAATCAATGATGTAATTAACTGCCTACGCTCTACATCATTCATTACATTGTAGAGTTTATCAAAATAAATCAGAACCTTATATATATTGTCTCCTGTAAGTTTTTCAGCTTCAATAGTTTGTTTCTTTGCTTTCGCATCAATTAACAGCGACTCTAATTCTTCAATTTTGTCATACATACGATAGAGTCTATCATCTAAGTCCTGTTTTCTTCGCTTATAGTGCCTATCATCAACATCTAAATTATCTATTTCCTCAATTAGCTTAAATTTTGTGGAATGGCTTTTTCGCAGTTCTTTTTGATAATTATCTATTTCTTTTTCTATTTCAGAGGTATCCACCTTCATGTTGATTTTTTCTTGCATCATAGAAGCAAATTTGGGATTGCTTACTATCTTTATAATTACCTCAGCAACTGCATCATCTAACAATTCTTCTCTGATCTGCTTACTGAAAGTACACTTATGACCTCTTATCATCTGCCTATGTTTACAGCCATAATAATAAAAATCTTTATACTTTGTACCATCTTTCTTTTTCTTGATACACTTGTTTCCAAACATTCCCACTCCACATATCGGGCATTTTACAATTCCTGATAACAAATGAGTTCTAACATCTTTTCCCTTATTCACATGCTCATATTTCTTTGCTTGAGATTTTAACTTAACCTGAGCAGCCTGCCACAACTCATCAGAAATTATTGCTTCATGAATACCTTCAGCTATTAAATATTCATCTTGTTCAACTTGCTTATATTCATTTCTTGTACCATGAACTTTTTCTAAAGTTCTTCTTCCAAAGGCTATCTTCCCGTTATATACCGGATTCTTTAATATCTTTCTTATAAGACCCGCATCAAATAATGGATTTTTCCCATTCTGTCTTGGAATTTTTCTTATTCCATGATTTTCTAGGTATTTAGAAAGTCCATTCGCTCCAATGGTTGTGTTAACATATTGATCGAAAATAGTTCTTATAGCTACAGCTTCTTCTTCATTGATAAACAGTTTTCCATCGACAAGCTGATACCCATACGGGGCAAACCCTCCGTTCCATTTTCCCTCTCTTGCCTTTTGAATGCGACCTTCCATTGTTTGAACACGAATGTTTTCTCTTTCAATTTCAGCAACAGCTGATAAAACTGAAATCATCAATTTGCCTGCATCTTTGGATGAATCAATCCCATCCTCAACACAAATTAAATTGACTCCAAAATCTTGCATTGTTTGTAGAGTTGATAAAACATCAGCAGCATTTCTTGCAAATCTCGATAATTTAAATACAAGAACGAAAGACACTCCATCCTTTCCGGATTTTATATCTTCCATCATACGAGTAAACTGAACTCTACCTTCTATAGATTTTCCAGACTTACCTGCATCTTCGTATTCACCAACAATCTCATAATCATTATAGAGAGCAAAAGCCTTCATTCTTGATTTTTGTGCCTCTAAAGAATAACCGTCTATCTGTATTGATGTAGATACTCTTGTATAGAGGTATACTTTTATTTTTTCTTTTGACATAGCATTAACCTCAATATCCTTTTTCTATATCTTTATATTTTACCAATTATAGTTTGGACTTATATATCAAGTATATTATATCACTTTTATTGCTTTTTCTCAATCTGTGTTTTTGCCATGTCAAATTTATTTTTACCTTCTGTATTTTTTACTGGAGTTGGATTTGGAAGATTATCTAAATCTAAAACTCCAGCATATTTTGTAATAAGATTTGCTATCAAATCAGCCAATCCATTCCAGTCATTATCCACTAATACACCTCCTCCGATTTAAATTCTTTATAATCACATATTATTTTTCTTACTAAGTTTTATGACATTGGTAGGTGCATTGGCTGCTACATAGGAATCTCACCTCTGCCCCTTATTCCAGACGAGGCAGCTTAAACTATTGAAGTATCATTATCACTACTTGTATCATCGAACAGATTGCCACCTCTGTTTTTTATGTATTCTTATTTATCGCTCACTTTCTTGTATCCTTGGCTAACCCAGTATTCATAAAACCGAAATTGCTTTCAGCAGAAAGGTCATGGCGTAAGTCATAATTCTCCACAAGTAGATAAAGTCCTACCTTGGTCTATTCAGTTGTCAAAGAGCAATATTTGAAAGGGATTGTTTTCTCTACATTTTCCTATTTGCCATATGCAGGCGTATCTCTTACCCAAGAAAGTAAAGGAGGTCAAACTCCCCTTCACTTTACATAAGGAAAATTTGACCCCTTTGGTTACCGAAGTTTTAAAGTTCTTCGATAATCTTTTTCAGCTTTTCAAGAATTTTGTTTCTTCTTTTGATTAAAGCTGGATGTGTAATACTTTTGAGCTTTGCCACTGAACGAACCGTTTCATCATTGAAATATAAGCGTTCAATAATATCTCTTTCTTCTGCATTGAGCCTTGATATAGCATTTCTGACTGCTTCAATCATCATCTGTGTTTCCACAATCTTTTCTACATCAACGCTTTCATCAATAATGCTATCTGCAAAATGTCCGTCATGATCCAATGATGAAAAAAAGAGCAAGTGGTTTTTCTTATCCACCTGCTCTAAATACTTTTCGTGTTCTTTTTCTCGCCAGTAGACTTTATATATCTGCTCGCTGACTTTAACCCTTTGTCCGTTGACATAAAGGTAATATTCTTTTGACATTTTATTTCCTCCATTTCTTTTTTGTCTGCGTTTTTAGACAAAAAAGGAGGACTTCTGCACATAGGCATAATAAGTCCTCTAAAATGAAAGAAACTTGCTCTTTCCTTATATTTTAAATTTGATTTTTTATGGTAATTACCAGTATCAAAAAGGTCTATCGTTTTTTTCTATATGAATAACAGACCCTAAATAATACATAGCAATTACCTCCATTATTAATCCATTTTTTCCCCTCACAAACAAAGATTGATTAAATCATTCCTGCTTTTTCAAAATGCTTCTTCAATAATTTCTTGGAAATTACTGCTCCAATCAATCCGCAAATAGCTATTAAAATAAGCATCATTCCTGTAGTCATAGGAGAAACAATTTTAGTTAATGTACCTAAATATTCGCTCCCAAACATTTTTTCATAAGATTTAAGTGTTTGATCTGCATAAAAAAGAAATGGTACATACATTCCACCAAAGCCGGCAAGAACACAAAATATCATATATCCAATTGTTAATCCTTTATAATTGCCAACCCCTTTTGTTCTTGCAATCAACATAGCTATAATCCCGGCAAATATGCAACTAATAATATATGGTGGATAAAAACCTATAATACTTGTAAGTACACAAAACAATAAAATCATCCATGGATTTTTTGTTTTTACCGGTACTAAGAAATAGGCAATTGCTCCAATAATTGACCATATCGGAACTGCTAATAACATTGTGTATGGCGATATGAACAGAAAAGATAACACTCTATATAAAACCTGTGAGCATAACACCATTAGTGCTGTAATAATTAAATCTTTAATTTGAAATTTCTTTTTTTCTTCCATAATTATTCTCCTTGTTTTTAAATATTTTTTATTTTCATAATGATGATAGCTAGATAAAATACCATCATTATTACTAGCAATAACATATCAAGCATACGAAATTTGACTTCTGTATAACTAGTTTTTTTACACGAAACTCCAAGTCCTCGTGTCTCAACAGATGCCGACAACTCAGTTGCAGTACATAACATTCGCATTAACATAGGAATCAACATCATTTCATAAACTTTAAAAGGATGTTTTAAAAATCCAAGGAAAGAAATATCAATCCCTCTAGTCTTAATTCCCTGCTTTATACAAGTATATCCTGTTTTAGAGTA
>NZ_JH378840.1:35342-55393 GCF_000235445.1 Johnsonella ignava ATCC 51276
ATATCTCTATCCATAAGATTTTCAGCTTCTAAATCGTGAAATGCACAACTCACTCTATCTATCATTTCATCTCTATCTATTCCATAATTTTCAAGAGCAAATGCCACTTCCTTGGTACTATTCGTTGTAAAAAATTGACTTCGTGGATTTTGAAATATAGAAGCAATATTTTTCCCCATTTCTCCGGGAGTAATAGTTTTTATATCACTTCCTAACACTTTCACAGTTCCAGTTAAAACCCCTTCAAAGAAATGTGGAATTAAGCCGTTTATCAATCTTGTAACAGTTGTTTTCCCTGAACCAGACTGACCAGTAAGCAAAATAAATTCTCCTTCTTTAACTTTGAAATTTATATTTCTGAGACTCCCTTCTGTTTGTGTTCCATAACTGAAACTTACATTGTCAAAATCAATAACTACATCTCCCATTTCATCACCTATATTTGCCAACCAATAGATTGTTTTTTAATTTCAATGAAATGTTTATATACTCCATCTTGACCAATTAGTTCCTTATGATTGCCTCGTTGCACAATTTTCCCTTTATCAATGACAATAATTTGATCTGCTTCTCTTACTGTAGATAGTCTATGTGCAATACTAATAAGTGTTTTATTTTTTGTTAATTCCTTAATTGCACTAATTAACATATGCTCGTTTTCAGGATCTACACTTGAAGTTGCTTCATCAAGAATAATAATTGGTGCATCTTTCAAAATAGCTCTTGCAATAGATATTCTTTGTTTTTCTCCTCCCGACAGAGTTGAACCACCCTCACCAACAACAGTGTCGTATCCATCACTAAGGCTTGTTATAAAATCGTGGCAACAAGCTTTCTTGCAAGCCTCCACCACCTCATCATGTGTTGCGTTTGGATTTCCAAATTTTATATTGTTTTCAATCGTGTCATTAAACAAATACACCTTCTGAAATACCATACTGATATTTTTTAAAAGGCTTTCAGAAGTAAAATCCTTAACATTATGTCCACCAATAAGAACTTCACCTTTTTTTACATCCCAAAATCTTGCTATCAGATTACATAGCGTTGTTTTCCCGGAACCTGAAGCACCCACAATGGCTAAACTGCTATTAGACTTTATTTGCAAGTTTATATTATTCAAAATCTCCCTTTCTCCATAGCCGAAACAAACATCTTTCAATTCAATGTCATAGGAGTTCAAAGAAATTTCTTTTCCGCCCTCATCAAGTGAAGGTATATCCGAAATATATTCCAGTCTATTAAGTTGTGTTGCAAGCATCCTACTTAAAAAAGCTCCATCGCTGACCAACTCCAATTCCAAAAAAATCAGAAAGGCAGATACTATAAACATCAGTGCATATGAAAGTGGAATTTGTGAATTCATATATAAAACCGTAGCAACAAACACTAAGGCACAACTTGCTACCTTGAAAATCATTTCATATAATTTCATTAAATAAGCTGAACCTTCATTGACCTCTATATCAACTTCGCATTTCCTCATAAAAGCTTTTTCAACTTTGTTTTTTCCATCAGTCCCTTTCTTAAATGAACGAAGCACTGAAATTCCTCTGATATATTCAATTGCTTCTGTAACTAATATTTCCTGCGAATCTTGCATAATAGGAGAATATTTTTCGGTTTTCTTTGTGATTAATTTAAGAACAACTATTCCAAGGATTATCGCAATTAAAGACACCATCCCTACCGGGAAACAAAAGATTAATAACATGATTGTCATAGTTAGAGCTTGGAAAAATCCACCAACAATAAAGTTCATCGCAAGCATTGCCATAGCTTCTAAGTCGGAAATAGTTGTCGTTAAAACAGCTTGAATTGTCCCTAAGTTTTTTTCTGAAAAATATCCCATCGGAGCTTTCTTTAATTTTTCTCCTATTTCAATTCTTTTATCCTTAAAAATCTCGTAGCCTGAAGCACTAAGTTTTCTATCGCAAAGATACTGAAATATGAATCTGCCGAATATACTCACAACTATAATCGCTGTTGCCTGCATAATAATAGTCATGTTCAATTGTTCAAGATTAATCATAATCAGTAAAACCGCCAACAACATCAAAGAAATGAAAAATGATTTTAATCCACTAAATATAAGACCAAGGATTACATTTTTTTGATACTTTCCTGATATTTTTAATATTCGTTTTACAATGCTAATCATTTACATCGCCTCCTTTTCATTATCTTGTCCGCCCACATAATTTTTCCACAGGGAAGCATATACTCCATCTTTTTTTACAAGGTTTTCATGAGTTCCATTCTCTACAATTTCCCCATCTTTCATAACAAGGATTTTATCAGCATTTGTAATAGTAGAAAGCCTGTGAGCAACCACTATAAGAGTCTTTCCTTTAATAAGATTGTTAATTGCACTTTGAATGAGATATTCATTTTCTGGATCCGCAAATGCAGTTGCTTCATCTAAAATTATTACCTTAGATTGTTTTAACATTGCTCTTGCAATGGTAATTCTTTGCCTTTCTCCACCCGACAAAGAACCTCCTGCATCACCAACCTTTGTGTTATATCCATCTTCAAGTTCCATAATAAAGTCATGGCAAGATGCAGCTTTAGCCACCTCAATAACCTCCTCATCACTTGCAGTTGGGTTTCCCATTTTTATATTTTCTTTTATACTTGTATTAAACAAAAAATTATCTTGAGCAACATAGCTTATCTCACTTGTTAGCTGTTCAAATGGAATTTCAGAAATTTTTTTACCTCCATAAATTATGTTACCTGCTGTTGGATCCCAAAAGCCAGCCATTAACTTTGCTATAGTTGATTTTCCGGATCCTGAGTTGCCAACCAGTGCCGTTACTGTATTTGGTTTTAATTCAAACCTGATATTCTTTAAAACAAGTTCTTTATCATAAGCAAACGAAACATTTACAAAACGATACAGAGTATTATCAAGAACTGCTCTCTCTTTTGGTCTTTTAAGTTCCTCTGTCGATAAAAATTCATCTATTACATCTAAACTCGCCTTAACCATACTGAATTGCTCCGAATACTTTCCGATTTTCATTAAATGTGCAATAAAGCCGATAGGTAAGATAATACACACAATGAAATTTGATAGAGATATTTGAGAATTCATATATAGATATGCACCAACTGGCAAAGTCCCCAAAAGTGTTGACGGCATAACTGCTTGAACAAATGCTGACCATAACCAGCTTTGTTTCCACCAAGCAAGGGTACTATCATGGAAAAATTGAATTGCACTCGTAAATTTTTCATATGAAGATGTACTATGATTAAAAGCTTTTATGACCTCAATGCCATTAACATATTCAACCAATGTGCTATTCATATTATTTTGAGCAGTCGTATAAGTTTTGCTTCTAAACTCATAATCTTTCATCATCCCTATATATCCAAGCATTCCCAAAGGAATTGTAAGTAACGAAGCCAATCCCATCCTATAGTCCAAAGCAAAAATCAAAACCAAAAATAAAACAGGAGATACTATACTTGATGTTATCTCCGGCATAAAATGAGCCATTGAATCTTCCAGCTTAGACACTGTATCTACAATTAAATTTTTAAATTTACCTATAGGAGTATCTATCATTACACCCATAGGTACTCTTAGCATTTTTTCAGCTACTAAACTTCGTATATTTTTTAAAATATGAAATGTTGCTTTGTGTGAGATTATTGTTGAATATAAAGTAAAAATACCTTTTAAAACTTGTCCACACAAAGCTATAAGTGTTAAACACAATATAGTTATAAATGACACTTCAGATTGATATATTTTTTCTATCAATTTTGCTATTGCTAAAAAAGGAATCATTCCAAACAGCTCCCCTATGGTCGCTAACAAAATTGATTTGTATAATTGTTTTTTCTCGCCATCAGCGTATTTAAGCAACTCTGAAATGACATTTTTATTGTTACTTTTCAAGGAAACACCCCCTACAAACAGATGATCAATTAGTTATCGCTAACCCTTTGAAAAAATTTATTTGTTGTTTTTCTTCATTAAGCCTTGCCAACCATAATATTGAAAAACAACAATGCTTCTAATATATTCGCCAACATTATCATGCGGTATATCATGAAGAATACACTCGCATAGAGATGTAATATAGCCTTTTGTAATGACATGAACTTCAAACTCTTTAATCTCTGTGATAATTTGCTCTTGTTTAGCGTTGAAAAGAATAAGCTTCATATTTTTAGCTGTATATCTTTCAGTAATATCCTCAATAAAGTTTTCTACTTGCGACCCTTTGCTACACGCAAAAATCAGCTTAAAGTTATCAAAATGTGCATACATATAATCAACAAATAGCATTGTTTCCAAGAATAAATTTTCTATAATTGCTTCATCATCGACTAAATCAGAGTCTATCCTAATAGTTTTTTGTTCGCTCCTTTTTTCAACATCAGAAACAACATCTAATGTGTAATTATATTCCTCTTCAATTAGAGCAAAAAATAATGCTTCCTTATTTTTGAAATGACGATAAATAGCTCCTGTAGTTACTTTTGCTAATTTAGCAATTTCAGCTACCTGTGCATTTTCGAATCCTTTGCTTAAAAATTCCCCTTTAGCACATTCTAAAATTCTATTTTTTGTTATATCAGAGCAATAAGACATCTAACTTTCCCCTCTCATTTTTTATTTTTGATAATCTAATTATCTTTAATAATTATATTATCACTTTTTCAGTTTTTAGTCAATATATCACCACTCCTATAAATTATCGTTACATGTGGAAATTATGGCGTTCTTATGGTATAATTTAATAATAAATTCAAAACTTGCTTAATGCTTGTTATCTAATTCATTCTTATGTAGCAAGCACAGTAAGTGTACGGACACTTACGGAAAAATTGATGAAGCAGACCTTTGGGATCTGCTTCTTTTTTTATCAATTTTTAGCTTGTTAGGGATAACCCTAAGACCCCGAAATACAAATAAAGGAGGAATTACCTATGGCAAATAGGATACGAAATGAACGACTTGAAATTAAATTAACCGAAGAAGAAAAAGCTCTTTTTGAAGAGAAAAGGAAACTTGCAAAGTGCAGAAATATGAGTCATTTTATCCGCAAATGCGTTTTAGAAAAGGAAATATATCAAGTAGATTTAAAGCCTTTTCGAGATTTACAAGGATTACTTTCCAACGCTACAAACAACATCAATCAGATTGCAAAGCGAGTAAATTCGACAGGCATAATCTATAAAGACGATATAAACGATATTAAAAAGCAGATTGAACATTTCTCAAAAGAGTTATGGCAAATTCATTCAATACTTCTTAATAGAACATCAGGAGATGATTAGTTTTTATGGCAATTACAAAAATACACCCTATAAAATCAACCCTTAATTTTGCCATTTCATATATTGTTAATGGAGAAAAAACAGATGAACAAATCTTAGTAAGCACTCATAAATGCCATCAAGAAACTGCTCACACACAATTTTTAAGAACAAGAAATGATGCCGGAACAAAGGGAACTGTTCTTGCAAGGCATCTAATTCAATCCTTTTTACCGGGAGAAGCAACTCCTGAAATGGCACATCAGATCGGTATGGAACTTTGCAAAAAGATATTGAAAGACGAGTATGAGTTTGTCTTATCTACCCACATAGATAAGGGGCATATCCACAATCACATCATCTTCAATAATGTAAATATGGTAACAGGTAGGTGCTACCAGTCTAACAAGAAAAGCTACCACCAAATCCGTTATCAGAGTGATAAACTCTGCAAAGAAAATAGCCTATCTGTCATTGACGAGTTTTACGAAAGCTATAAGAACAAATATAAGATTAACGGTAAATCTTGGTATGAAAACGAACAGGCAAAACATGGCACTTCTTGGAAAAGCAGGCTTCAATTTGACATTGACAGAATGATAAAACAGTCAAAGGACTGGGACGAATTTTTAAAGAAGATGGCTGATCTTGGCTATGAAATCAAATACGGTAAGCACATTGCTTTTAAGCCAAAAGATAAGGCGAGATTTACAAGGACTAAAACAATCGGAGAAGATTATACCGAAGAAAGATTAAAAGAACGAATTGCAGAAAGAGAGTTTATCAAGACTCCCGACGTCAAAAAACGCATCGGCAATGTTATTGACATGAACTCCAATGCAAAGGTAAAGGAAAGCAAAGGCTACGAATATTGGGCAACCAAACATAACCTTCATACAATGGCTGAGTCTGTTATTTATATCAGAGAACATGGCATTAAATCCGTTAAACAGCTTGACGAGTATATTCAAAAAGCAGCCGATGAAAGGCAAAATATACAAGAGAAAATCAAGACTATTGATAAGGAAATGCAGAAGCTTTCCACCACTATGGAGCAAGTTCATACCATTAAAAAATACAGAGCGTACTACAAGGAATATACTGCTAATCCGTCTGACAAGGCATTTTTTGAAGAGTACAAAGCTCAGATTACCCTATATGAAAATGCTCTCTCAGAGCTTAAAAAATCCTATTCCAAGCTCCCAAATTCAAAGGATATTTTAGCTGAGCTTGATAAATTACAAGAAAAAAAGAACACCCTTATGCAAGAGTATTCTTCCTCAAAATCCACTATGGATGAGCTTTATAAGATACGAAAAAATTACGGAATTTATATGGGTAAGGAGATGGAGAGATAATCTTTATCTCCTTTTTTCGCAAATAAAAAAAGTGTCGGTGCAGTCCCAAGACCACACCGACCATAAGTTTATCTCTCAGCTTCTTTTGATGTTTCTTTCTTTTCTTTAGGCTTTTCCTTATCTTCAGCCTGATATTTTTTGATAGCTCCAAGTACAGACCCTTTCTTTTCTTCTTGCCCTTTCATCTGTTCTTTTGCCTTTAAGAGCTTTGAAGAAAGTACCCTGATGTTGGTATGTTCTTTACCGTTGTCATCAACAGAAGTTCTGATTTGTCCAAAAAGCTTAACAAAATCTCCCTGCTTAAAGTCCTTTGGAATATCACTCTTTTCTCCGTATGCAGAACAATTATGATATACTTTATCTCCTTCATCATTTTTTGAAACAACGGAGAAATTCGCCACCTTAAAGGTTTCTCCGTTCTTATTCTCCCTTTCAACTATATCGACCTTTTCTACAATATTTCCAACGATATTGACAAGGTTATCTTTCTCCTCTTGAACATAAGGAAGATCTTTAATCTGCCCCTGTTCTCTTAAATCTTCAATCATGTAATCAAATTCCTCATGCAGTAAATTAACGGTGTCATTGTCCATATAAGCGTCATATAGCTTGTCCAAAGCACTTTCATCATTGATGCCTTTTTCCATGCTTATAATCGCCTTTACAAAGTCCTTGTGGTTATTTACCATATCTTCTATTTGATTTCTCATTGCTTTGTAATCCATGTTTTTATCTCCTTTCATGGCAAAAGGGAGATTGCCCTCCCCTTATCTTAAAATTTCCTGTTCTTTTGTTTTTTGCTTTTCTTCTGTTTTACTTTCATTTTGATAGGCTCTTATCTGATCTAAAATGGACGGCTTATCCTCTGATTTTTGTGTGTTTTCTTCTTTGATATGAAAATTGTTCTCCACATCATAGGTTGACTCAAAATAATCACTGTCCTTAAAGTCATTATCATATCTATCCGGAATACCGTCATTATCGAGGTCTTTTGCAAGTGGATCATAGAAGTTTCCTTCATCATCAATATCGAGTCCCGTTGCTGCTCTTAAATCTTCGGAATCAACATAAACTAAATCACTAAAAGAGGACATTTCCATTTCATTTTTCATGTTCCTTAGAGCTTCGTTTCCTCCTTTATTCTCGTAATCAAAGCTCTCTGTTTTGATAGGTGTATCATCAATGTACTGCGTCCAAGTTTTCTCCTCTAAATCAAGCTCATATTGAATACCATGCCTTTCATCCGGTGTATTGGTATAGGCGATGCCGATATGCTTCAAATCAGGATACAAGGTATTAAATTCATCATAGCTATGATTTTCTTCGTACTCTCTGTTGCAGAAATCAATGATTGCCCTTTTTACATCTTCTACAAGCAGATTATCATTTCTCTTTTCTTCCACTTCTCCCATATCAAGGAGCTTATTCAGTTCTGCAAGTCTTAATACCTTAGTTTTTAGCTCATCTGCTTTTTCAAAAGGCTTTTTTAATTCTTCTTTGGCATTTTCCAGTTGTTCCTTTGTACTGATAAGTTTTTCTTCAAGCCTGTTTAATTTCTCAGGCATTTTCTCAAGAGCGTTATCAAGTCTTGTAATGTTACCGTCCGCACTTGTTCCAAGCTCTCCTGAATGCTTTGCAGCACCGTTTAGGCTAAAGTTATGTTCATTGGTAAAGAAGTTATAGCTTACCTCTAAATCCATATTTCTATACTTGCCTATCATCTTACTTTCATTGATTTTTACGGTCTTGATAGCTTCAAGTAGCTTTTCTCCTGCAATCTTTTTATCAAATATTCTCTCGTCTTTTATGGTAATCGAAGTAAACTTTTCCTCACCCTCTGCTTTAGGTTCTACATTTGCCATATCTTTCTTTACAGCTTCAATGAGTTTTTCCGTCCTTGCGATTTCTTCCGGATAGTTTTTTGCGACCTTATCCTCTAACCTGTAACGATTGGACTTGAAGTTTGCTTCCAGCATTTTAAGTTTTGTAACCTCATTATCCAGATCCATCTTTTCCTTGATTTTTGGATCACCTGTTGCAAGTGCCTTAATCTCTGCATAGTTAAGACTGCTTTCATCCACATCTTCTGCCACTCTGACAGGTGTTTTACTGGTCATAATCTGAGAAATGAATTTCTGCTTATTTTCTATGGTCTGCCAAAGATAAGCATCAAAGGTATTCTCTGTAACATAACGATAGATATTAACCTCTTTATTTTCATTGCCCTGTCTTACAATTCTACCTGCACGCTGCTCTAAATCGGCAGGACGCCAAGGGACATCGAGGTCATGAAGTGCAATCAACTTGTTTTGGACATTCGTACCTGCTCCCATCTTCTGAGTAGAGCCGAGTAATATCCTCACATCTCCTTTTCTTACCTTTGCAAAGAGTTCATCTTTTTGTTTGTCGGAGTTTGCTTCATGGATAAAGGCAATTTCTTCCTTTGGTATCCCTAAATCTACAAGTTTATCTCTAATATCATCATAAATGTTAAAACTATCATCACCCTTTGGTGTGGACATATCGGAAAATAGTAGCTGTGTGGACCTATCTTCTTTTGTCTTATCCCAAATGGCAAACACATTTTTTACACATACATTAACCTTACTGTCAGGATTATCAGGAAGTAGGGGATTGATTAAACGCTGATCTAAAGCAAGTTTCTTACCGTCATTCGTGATTTTAAGCATATTATCTTCATCCGGCTCAACCACCCTATTTCTTACATCATCAGCTCTTTCAGAAAGGCTCTTTAGGATTTCCTTTTGCTCCTCACTTGGCAAAGTTTTAATAACTTCATAGTGTGCTTCAGGTGTTGGAAGATTGAGCATATCTGCTGTCTGAATATCTGCAACCTCCTTGAACATAGACATAAGCTCCGGAAGGTTATAGAACTTGGAAAATCTTGTCTTTACTCTATACCCTGTACCTTCAGGAGAAAGTTCAAAGGCAGACTGTGTTTCCCCAAAGGTAGAAGCCCAAGAGTCAAAATGCTCTAAATTATTCTTTTTAAGACTTTCGTACTGAAGATAACGCTGCATAGTATAAAGCTCCGTCATAGAATTTGATACAGGCGTTCCTGTGGCAAATACAATACCTTTTCCACCCGTCATTTCATCCATATATCTACACTTCATAAACATATCGGAGGACTTAAATGCTTCACTTTGACCGATACCTGCTACATTCCTCATTTTTGTGTATAGATAGAGATTTTTGTAATTGTGTGCTTCATCCACAAATAGCTTATCTACACCCAGTTCCTCAAAGGTAATGACATCATCTTTCTTAAAATCATCATTTAATTTTTCAAGCCTTGTTTCCAACTTTTTCTTTGTCTTTTCAAGCTGTTTTACCGTAAAGTTCTGATTTCTGTCATGCTTATATTCCTCAACATAATTTATGATTTCATCAATCTGATCCTGAATATGCTTCTCTTGATATTCCTTACTCATCGGGATTTTTTCAAACTGCGTATGCCCGATGACAACGGCATCATACTCTCCTGTGGCAATTTTGCCGATAAATCTTTTTCTGTTTTTCGGCTCAAAATCTTTCTTATCTGCCACCATAATATTAGCGGATGGATATAGCTGCATAAACTCTCTGCCGATTTGCCCTGTCAAGTGATTCGGAACGACAAAAAGAGATTTACTGCACATTCCAAGTCTTTTACTTTCCATTGCGGAAGCCACCATCTCAAAGGTCTTACCGCTTCCTACCACATGAGCAAGGAGGGTATTTCCTCCATAAAGGCTTCTTGCTATGGCATTTCTTTGATGAGATCTTAAATCAATTTCTGTGGTCATTCCCTCAAAAGAAAGGTTACTTCCGTCATATTCTCTGTTACGGATGGAGTTAAAACGCTCATTATATAGCTTTACAAGCCTGTTTCTTCTTTCCTGATCACTAAATATCCAATTCTTAAATTCTTCTTTTAGAAGCTCCTGCTTCTGTCCTGCAAGAAGCGTTTCTTTTTTATTTAGCACAGAAGTTTTTGAGCCGTCCGAATTTACAATCTGGTCAAATACCTTTGTTTCTTTTAAATTTAGGGCATCCTCAATCAGCTTATAGGCATTTACCCTTGATGTACCGTAGGTCATTTCAGCAAGGTCATTTCCTCTGTCCTTGCTTTTTCCCTCAATATTCCATTCGCTTGTGAGATTTGAAAATTTAACCTTAATATCCCATCTTGCCCAGCCCGGAGTTTTCAGTGTTTCAAAGATAAACTTTTCAATATCTTTTATCGGTATCCAAGTTGCTCCAAGACGAACATTTATCTCACTTGCTTCAAGCTCCTTTGGTAAAACTTTGGTAAGCTCTGCCTTTTGGTATTCCAATCGGTTCATCTCATAGCTTATCAGTTCTTTTTCTTTGCCATCTTCCGCATATCCAAGATGAGGTAGTTCTCTTTCTGTTTGTCTAATTTTTGATAGATAACTGTCAACAATCGCAATCTTATCTCTGATATTTCCTGATAGGTACTCGTCTTTTGTTACATAACCATATTTATATGAATTGCTGCCATTTGCACAGGCAAAAGGTAAATCTCCATCTTCAAGGTTAAAGGATAACGGTCTATAAAAGTTTTGTTCTTCTCTAATATTTAAGTAGATTTCTCCCCTTAATTCTTCTATCAACGTTGGTCTGTCTTTTCCTGTAAGACTTCCCATATAGCCAAAGTCCACATAACCTTTTTCAGACATAGATAGCACAAGAGCTTCAAGAGAAGTATCTACATGGTCGATTGTCTTTGCCTTTGTAATAGTTCTCTTACTGAAAATATCGCCCTTTTCCTTAAAGTTTTCTTCTTCATCAAGAATTTCAATGGACGATACCAAAGGAAAGTTACTATCTTCTTTTAAGACTCTGATATTAGAAAGATTATTGACATATCCATGCTTTTTAGAAAAACTGTCATAAACTTCATTTAACTTCTCCTGAGCTTTCCTTACTTCATCATCTGAAAAATCTTCTTTCTGTTTGTAAATAACAGCCTTTAAGGCTTCGTTTAGCTCAAGGTAGTCCTTAATCTTTTCCTTATTTTTCTCCGTTACTTCTTTCTTTACAAATAGGGAATTTTCTCTGTAATAAACCTCATCATCAATAACGCTATATGAAAAGTTCTTGACATCATCTGTTGCAGGTATTGTGCTGATTTCATCATCAAGCAGCTCTATTTCCTCATACTTTGCGTTATTTGATATTTCTGTACCTGCTTTTGTAAGAAGTTCCTTTAGGTCTGTATTTTCTTTTGGCAAACAAGCAAGAGTATTCCCAAATCTTCCAGATATTTCTTCCATAGAACCAAGCACCTGTTCAGGATGATCAACAAAGTATTTGTTATATAAAAGCCCGTTTTCATCTTCAGCAAGGTGAATCCAGTCCTCATCCCTTTCTCTGATACTGTCCCTTTTCTTTAGGAAAATAATATCTGAGGTTACTTCTGTTCCTGCTACGCCCTTAAAGGTATCGTTCGGAAGTCTTATCGCTCCTAAAAACTCTGCTCTTGCTGCAAGGTAGCGTCTTACACTTTCGTCCTTTTTATCCATCGTTCCGCTTGATGTAATAAAGGCAATAATACCGCCGTTTCTTACTTTATCAATGGACTTGGCAAAGAAATAATCATGGATAAGGACGTTATTTTTGTTATACTCCCTGTCATTTACCTTGTATTCTCCAAAGGGTACATTGCCGATAATCGCATCAAAGAAGTTATTGGAAAAGGAAGTTTCTTCAAACCCCTTAATCTGTATATCACTTTCAGGGTATAACAGCTTTCCAATTCGACCGCTTGCAGAGTCAAGTTCAACACCGTAAAACTTTGACTTACTCATTTCATCAGGAAGATTTCCGATAAAGTTTCCAACTCCCATACTTGGCTCTAATATATTACCGCTCTTAAATCCCATACCTGCAAGCGTCTTATATACGCTGTCAATCACTGTTTTCGGTGTGTAAAAAGCTGTTAGGGTAGACTCTCTTGCAGCTTCATATTCAGATGGTGATAAATTTTCCTTTAAGAAACTTCTTGCTTCTTTCCACTGTCCCTCCTTGCTCTCATCAAACACATCAGCAAGTCCGCCCCAGCCGACATACTTTGAAAGGACTTCCTGAGCGTTAATATCTAAATCTCTCTCACCTCTTTCAATTCTATTTAACATAGAGATTGCTTCAAGGTTGCTATTCAGTCTTTCGCTTGGAGATAACTTTTCAGGGAGCGTTTCTTCTGTAATTTTAAAGTTATGAGCTTCCGCTTTCCTTATTTGAGTTTCTTCAGTAGTCTGCTCTGGCAGTTTATATGTCAGGTTTTCAAATACCCTCTCAAGGTCGCTTTCCATACGATAAGGAATGACATCGGAGCCTGTTATCATCCCGCCAAAATACTCGGTGTTGTCCTTCACCGTTACCGTATTTAGGTTCTTTCCCATATCATCAAAGCGTGTGATGGTATGATCTTTGTCCTTGTATTTAACTTCATCACCGACAATAAAGTGCGGTCTTTCAAGACTTATTTTATTCAGCAAGTCCTCATTATCTTCAAAAGCTACAATTGGTATCTGATGATTGCCGGATCTATTAGGATCAAGCCACAAATCATATCTTCCTGTGATTTCATTTTTAGAAATTTCTCTGACTTTATATTCTTCATGATTAAAATAGACGGTATCGCCTGCTTTAACTGCAAACTCTTCTAAAAGTCTGTCCTCTTTTTCATTCAGCTCTACTTCTTCTCTTTCTTTGAGGTAATCAAATAAGGTAGCTTGAACTGTGCCACGCTTTGTAGCTTCTTCTGTTTCTTCAGGTGCTTCAAGCCCTACTTTATCTTCAAAGCTAAGTTCTCCATTAAAGACAAACTGAAGCTCCTGCTCATCCATTTGTTTTATAAGCTCTGTATCTTTAAGTTCTCTAAAGGTCTTTGGAAAATCTTCTAAAATGAGCCTTTGTGCGTTTAGTTCTTTCAACTCATCAAGATTAAAATATCCCCATTCAGGCTCAATCCCAAGCACAAGTCCAAAGGCATCGCCGCTTTCCCTGTCATACTCCGTCATATACCAAGTCCAGTTACTTCTAAAGGGAATAATATATGCGGCATGAACCTGCTTATCCGCTAAAGCTACATCCTCCTGTGCGTAAAGCTCCGGTACTCTTTCAAGCATTTCATCTGTCATTAAGTTTTCAGGATAATCTTTGGAATAATATTGTGGTTCTTTTGTTTTTTCTATTTCTGCCTTATTTCCTGTTTCTTTTTCTTCAAGATAGAGATTTTTAGAAAGCCGCTCATCGATATGCTTTGCAACACTTGTCCAAGTAAGAAACACATCATTACAATCATTTTTCTGTAATTTAAGTCCCTTTGCATCGTGCCATTCATCACTTCCCATTGCCCCTGAAATTGCATGGGAATGTCCTCCGATTCCATATTCGTCTTTTAGGAAATTGGCTTTTTCCTGCAAAGTATGATTTTCTTTAAAAAACTTGGTGATTCGTTCTTTTCCTCTATCAACGCCGCTTCCTCTTGAAAGGCTTTCAAGGACTTCATCTTCTGTAATAAAAGGCTTTACCTTCGTAAGTTCTGTCAGATTGGTACTGTATTCCTTTCGTGGCAGCTCAAGTTCCTTGAGTCTTTGATAAAGGCTATCAACCTTGTGATAATGAAACCTTAGTACATCTCTGTTTTCTTTGTATCCATCTAAAAATCTTTCGTATTCCCTGATTGTTTCTTTCAGATATTCAGGATTTTTTAATGCTTCAGATAATCTTTTCGTTTCTTGCGGAAAGCCACCACCTCTTTCAAAAGAGTTGAAATATCCTTGCTCTATTCCTTCTTCGCTTAAATCGTGCGTTAGATACCATAAGGATTCTGAAATTCTATCCCTTTCATAGTCCTGTGCCTCTAAAAGTTCTACATTTGTAGCAAACTCACCGCTATTAAGAAGCTCTTTTATTCTGCTTGCTGCATCACGCCAGCTTAAAATTTGTGTATTATCCTCTCTTGCCGATGTTCCATAAGCTAAATGAATACCTTTATCCGAATACCAGGAAGATACTTCTCTTTCATCAATGTAAAATCCGTTTCCTCCTCTAAAGGTATCTTTGAGGTATTCTCCCAATTCTTCTACTGTTTTTTCTTTGGAAAACTCAGCAATGATAGGAAGTCTGCCGCCATCATGGTTTCCTCCGTTAATAAGGATAGTGTCTATATCTTTCTGATTAAGAGGAATAGTAAGCCTCATCTGTCCATAAGAATTTTCAGGCAAAGAAAAAGAAGCCTTATCAGCTTCTCTTATCTCTATTTCAGTATTTTCTTTTAGATTTCCACTACTTCCTTTATGGTCACTTCTTTGAGAGCCGAAATCATTGCCCCATACTGCGGGTTGTTTTCGTCCTCTATCTTCCAAGCTGCCATCAGTTTCGGCTTCTCCGCTCTCATAAAGTCTATCGCTTGTTTTTGAATATCCATCAGGTGTCCTGTCAGCTTCTTCTCCTTGTATAGATCCACTAACATCTCGAAATGGCTCTGCTCCTCGCTCTCTGAAAGATAAGTGAGTCTCATCACTGCGTAAATCGGATTCGGGAATTCTTTCATGAAATCCGTCTGTTCCTCCAAGCTGTTTAGTGTATTCTCCCTGATTTTCTCTATTATCTCGTCCGTACTCTCCATTTCGGAGAACTCGCTCGTTTTCATTTCTTTTCTGATCATCTCGTCGAAGTACATTTTCTTCTACCTCCTCAATTTCTTCTCTAATCTTATTATATCCTGCTTCTTTACCTCTTAAAACTTCTTTGTCAAGCTCTTTACTTTTCTGAATGGTCGCATCAATAATCTTTCCGCTAATATCCGATACGCTTTCACCAAGACTCATTAGAGATATGCTGTCAAGTCTTTGAAAATTCTCTCTTAAAAGCTCATAATCTATCGAATAATCTAACTTAAATCTTGACGCTACCGCATAGCTTACCGAGTCCCTTACAAACTTGGTAAAGGGTATTCTATCCTCATCCGCTACTCTAAGTTCGTTCATAAGACTGTCTATCTTTTCATCTCCGTAAAGCCTGCTTAAAGAAAAGATATTTTCTAAGGTGCTTTCACTTTCCTCATAGCCCTCATTTTTTATCATTTCCTTTAAGACATCCCTATGAGCTTCCTTATCAAATCTCCAAAGATTGACCTCATTGACATCCCTGTTTCTTGAAACCGTCTGGCTTATATCAAAGATATAGTCCACCTTCTTGTATGTGCCGTAGTCCTCCAAAATTGGGATACCCTTTTTACCTCTCATAACGGTACGGTTAAATCGTTCCCTCCAATAGTCGAACTTTGCACAGGCTGTCGCTTCAGGATTTCTATCATAGATACTAAGCTGACTTCTAAAGTCATATCTCTGATTGTTTCCGACAACCTTTAGTAGCTTCAGATATTCTGCTTCACTTTGAAGCACATCTTGTTTTACAAGCTCCAAAATGTTATGAAAATCATTTATTCGCATTTTTACCTCCTTCTTTTTTCCAAACAAAAAGGTGGTTAGATTTTACTCTAATCACCTTTAAATTCTATGTGCTGCAACTTACTGCAACTTAATTTTTCTGTTTTGACTTACTAAAAATCCTTATTTTACTAGGTTTTATCTCCCATTCATACTGCATAAATCACGATTTTGCAACTTACTGCAACTTAAATCAAGCCCAAAAAGGAATATACTTCATATATCTCGGAGCTGTATTTTCATCAACTGGCTTAATAAGTTTGGCTTCTAATGTATCTTTAATTATCCTCGATGCTTTATATTTATCTTTATCACTTATATCAAATAATTCTCTGAGTGAATTATTCGTTATGCTCTCTCCATTGACATAGACAAAGCAAGCCTGCATATAACAAGTTCTTATTCTATCTTCTTTACTAATCAAGTCAAAAGGAGCTTTCAAATAGAGAGTTACTTTTGTGAATTTATCACTTTGATTTTCGATTTTAGGAGCAAGCATAGAATTCTTACTTGTCGCATATACTATCTTATCAAAACCACTTCCTCTTTCTTCACAAATCCCACATTTGTGCATAAATCCTGCAAGATTTTCATTTCTTGAAATCGGAACTGTATCAACAATGCGGTCTATCGAAACCAATGGCGAACCTGCATTTGAAAATTCTATCCTATCTTTGAATAACTCAACCATAGGACTTGTCCCTTTTTGTTCAATAGCTTGATGAATCATGATATTGGCAATTAACTCACGAATGGCTATCTCCGGATAACCCAACTTAGTTTTTCTTATAGAGTCTTCAATTATCTCTTCCTGTGGAATGACAGTCAAAACATAATCTACAATTTCCTCATATGAAATAGCATAACCTTCACTAAATACTTTTTCCCGTATCGTGTCAAGTCTATTGTTCTCTTTATACCAAATTACTCTTATAGATTTATGAGCTAAACTCTCAAAATTCTTTAAATCTTTTGAAATAAGTAATGCTCCTAAATTAGTAATATCATAGCTTCCGGAATCATTTCTTTTTATAAACTTTTCATTAGTAAAATCATCCAATATTTTATTGTTATTTTGTGGTAATGCAACCCCCATCTTTTCATAATATCCCGCTACATTCAGTACATCTAACACCTCATGAAACGAAATATTATCTTTTGCATTTCTTAATTCAAACGGAGTTGTATCAAAAGCTGCCCATAGAGATCTCTCTTTATCAGGATATTCTTTCAACTTCTTCTTATTTGTTCCAATTCTAATATACTCTTCACCTGAAAACTTAATTGGCTGCTTTTCTGCACATGGAATTTCGAGTAATACTACATTTTTATCCTCAATTTCTGTTTTATAAAATCTGAAGTCTATTCTTGGATTTGTCATTCGAGATAACCATGCTTCAAGTTCTTCCGAACCTTTTTTACTCTCCCTATAATCAAATGTAGTTCCTACAATTTTATGTGTATTATCATCAATACCCCAGAGTAAATATGCTTTAGGTCTTCCCCATAAAGTTGCAGAATTGCCTAAAGCAGAAATATACTCACCTATCATCTGAGGTTCATCGTTATTATGCTTAAATTCAACCCATTCTGTTTCACTTGGCAAAGAAATCAACTCTCTGATTAAATTTTTTATATAATCTTGATTTTTTATTGCCATCTTAATTCTCCTAACAATTACAAATAAATTGCTTATATTATAGCATTTTTAGAGGATTTTTTCCACTCTGAAATTAGTTACCTCTTACTTTGCGTATGTCAGAACAGCCTCTTTTAGCTCATTTTCAATCGCTTCTAAAAATTCTTCCTTTGAAGATTTTCCCTGAGCAATATCCGATAATTCCATTTCCCATTTTGCGGTTGTTTCTGCTGATTTAAAGGTATCGGATACTATTGTTACAAGGCTAATCCCTTTATGCGTGGCTACAAGATTTTTCTTATCCCTTTCTACAAAGCCCTTAAAGATTAGATTTTCAATAATTCCTGCCCTTGTTGCCGGAGTGCCAAGCCCTTTTCTTTCCACTTCTACACCTTTTTCAAGTGCGTCATTTCCTGCAATCTCCATAGACTTTAGAAGCGTATCTTCTGTAAAGTGCTTGGGAGGTTGGGTAAATTTTTCTTTAATCTCTTTATTTTCAATGCTTAAAGCATCATCAACATTTACATTAGGAAGTTCTACATCCTCATTCTTCTTGGACTTATACTCTTTAAGATATTTTGTAAACCCCTCGTCTTTAATTACCTTTCCTGAACTTGTAAATTCAAAGCCGTCAAATTCAGCTACTATCTTCGTTATATTTTCAATGAGTGGATAGCCTACACTTGCGTGAAATTTATCGGATATAAGGAAATAAACTTTTGCTTCGCTTGGAGGAAGCTCCGAAACATCTTCCTTTAATGAACTGATTGTCGGAATAATCGCATGATGATCCGTAACCTTTTTAGAATCAAATACTACCTTAATACGCCCTGTGTCAAAGTCATTCTTACCTAAAATGTTATTAACCGTACTTACAATCATATCTTCCGTTAAACATCTGCTGTCTGTTCTTGGATAGGTGATGAGCTTTTTCTCATAAAGGCTTTGGGCATAATCAAGTGTCTGTTTAGCACTATATCCGAAATACTTATTGCACTCTCTTTGAAGTGTTGTAAGGTCAAAAGGTAAATCAGGTTTAGTAATCTTTTCTTTCTGAATGACATCGGTTATTTCAATCTTATCGCCTACTAAATTTAAGAGCTGTTCAGCAGCAACTTCATCATCAATTCTATCCGTTGATAGTGTAAAACCATTTGTAGAAAGCTCTACTGTGTAATATTTTTCTTTCTGATAATTTGCTATCTCATCATCTCTTTTTACGATCATGGCAAGAGTAGGTGTCTGCACTCTGCCAACACTGTAATTTTGCTGATACAGACAAGAGTAGAGCCTACTAATATTCATTCCGACTAACCAATCCGCAATCGCTCTTGCCTGTGCCGATTCAAAGAGATTATCATAGTCCTTTCCGTCTTTTAGATTATCAAAGCCCTCTTTAATGGCACTATCTTCCATTGAAGAAATCCAAAGGCGTTTCATCTTCTTTTTACAATTCACTTGATTATATACAAGCCTAAAAATACTTTCTCCCTCACGACCTGCGTCGCAGGCATTGATAACCGTATCAACCTCCTTATCATTCATCAGCTTTTTAAGGATGTTAAACTGCTTCTTGGTTGCTTTTGCTACTTCATACTTGTAGTCGCTCGGAATAATCGGTAAATCAGCCATATTCCACTTGGCGTACTTTTCATCATAAGCATCCGGATTTGCCATTTGAATTAAATGTCCAACACACCAGCTCACCCTATATCCGTTTCCTTCATAATATCCGTCTTTCTTTTTATTTGCTCCAATAACCTTTGCAATGGAGATTGCAACACTTGGTTTCTCTGCAATAACTAACTTTATGCGGAGTGGTTCTAAATGTAGAGTTTGTATTAAAATTATTCATATATCTTAAATATCTCCTTTCTAACTTTACATAATATTCTTACTAAATTTAAAATTAAATATAGTGCAATGCACTAATAATTTTAGAGGAGGTAGTATTATGTCAAAAAAAATAGTACTGATTGCTGAATTGCCGTCATATATTGATGGACTGTGCAAAAGGCTTAAAGAGATGGGATATTCCGACGGAACAATTAAAACCCATCGAAGAACTCTTAATAAATTCTGCCAATATGCAGATAAAATGCAGTTTAAGAATTTTGATTCCTTCGCTATTCAGCAATTTGTTATTGCTAGCAATGCAGATAACTATGATAACAAATACCACAGTTGTCGATACAACAGACCGTTTGCAATGCTTAATGATTTTATTACATTTAATTCTGTATTACGACAAAAATATAGTTCAGTATGCTCTTTCAACGAAACATT
>NZ_JH378841.1:0-47056 GCF_000235445.1 Johnsonella ignava ATCC 51276
GTCCCAGTGTGGCCGTCCACTCTCTCAAGCCGGCTACCGATCGTTGACTTGGTAGGCTGCTATCCTGCCAACTATCTAATCGGACGCGGGCCCATCTCTCACCGGTATCCCTTTTTGTATATTGACATGCGTCTATATACTTTATGCGGTATTAGCAGGAGCTTCCCCCTGTTATCCCACGGTGCGAGGCAGGTTGCCCACGCGTTACTCACCCGTCCGCCACTAAGACTTTCTCTTGCTCCCCGAAGGTTGCACTGAAAAAGTCTCCGTTCGACTTGCATGTGTTAAGCACGCCGCCAGCGTTCATCCTGAGCCAGGATCAAACTCTCTGTTTGATTCTCTCATTATGCCTGCCGGCATTTGTTTCCTTTTTTACTTGGTTTTTTAGGTTTTCGTTCCTTGAAACCTGCCGCTTCTTTGCGGCAAGGTGCAGCATTTATAAACTTAAATTTTAGTTTATAAATAATATACATAAGTATACATATATATACAATATATATATACAATATATATATAAATAAATTTATACATGCTGCATTTCTTATTGTTTTTAAGAAATTTCAGGGTTGTGTGTACTGTTTAATCTTTGGTTTTCAAGGTTCTCTGCCTTTTGGGCAGCCCATATACTATATCACAACGCCATATTACATGTCAATAATAAAATAAAGTTTTTTATTTTTTATTTTATTTTTTTTAACAGGTTGATTTTTTAAGAAAAATAATATAAAATAACTTTAGTTATTAATAACATTTGTTATTTTATATGAAGGAGGGGCTACAGTGCCTGCAAAAAAACAAATTTCAAAAGAAAATATTTTAGAAGCAGCCATAGATATTATACGTCAAAATGGAGTAAATGCTCTCAACGCACGAAATGTTGCAGAAAAACTAAAATGTTCAACACAGCCAATATATCTTTCTTTTTCGGGAATGGACGAATTAAAAATATCTTTATTTCAAGAAGCTATTAAAATTTATCAAAAGTTTATTTCAGAAGAAATGAGCAGGTCCGAATACCCACCCTATAAATCCTATGGCATGAGTTATGTCCATTTTGCTAAAAAAGAAAAAGAACTTTTTCAGTTTTTATTTATGTGTGATCGCTCAAAAGAAAAAGATCGAGAATTTAACGAAATGCTTTTTCTTCTAATGGATAACAATAAAATGGATTATAAAACAGCCTCTAAAATACACATGGAAATGTGGTTATTTGGTCATGGTATAGCTACAATGCTTGCAACTTCTTATATAAATCTGGACGATGAAACAATTAGCAATTATATGTCCGATGTTTATCAAGGAGTAAGATATTTATATGACACAAAACAAGAGGAAATACAAAATTATGAAAACATCAATTCAAAATGGATAAATTGTCCTGTTTGTGGAAATAAGACAAATAACAAGCTACGAAAGGATACTGTATTAAAGAACTTTCCTATATTTTGCCCAAAATGTAAAAATGAAAGTCTGATTGATGCAAGTAATTTATTCATAAAAATTAAATGAAATACGAGGGATTAATAAAATGAAAACTGTAAATGCAAATTTTTTTGAGCTTAAAGGTACAAATTATAAAATAGGACAGCAATTAGGCTATATGGTTTTAAATAATCCATACTTAAAAGAAATTTTTTTATCATCCTCTAAAACCATCCCGGAAAATTATAAATATATTTATGAGCTATTCGACAAATATTGCCCCGGGCTAAATGAGGAGTTGCAGGGCTTTGCAGATATTTTAGGAGTTGAAAAGAGCAGACTTATATTTGTCCCGTTAACCTATTTAGCTCCTGCATGTAGTCAAATAATTATTCTGCCCGCTAAAACAAAAAACCATCATACAATTCTGGCAAGAAACTATGATTATTCGGAGCAAATGGATGATTTCTGTTTGAGTAAAACGACCGTTACAGGTAAATACTCGCATATCGGCAGTAATATTATACAATTTGGCAGAGGAGAAGGTATGAATGAATGTGGTTTAGCCGTATCCCAAAGTGCCTGTGGCAGACCTGTCAATAATTATCAAGCAGGAAAAACCCCTAAGGTTGTTGGCTTGCAATTTTGGGCTGTGGTAAGAACTTTATTGGAAAACTGTAAAAATGTCAAAGAGGCTTTAAGCACTGTATCTGATATGCCCATAGCCTGTAATATAAACTTAATGGTTGCAGATAAAAGTGGCGAGGCCGCACTGATTGAAATTATGGATGGAAGAAAAGAAGTGAAGCTTATTCAAGAAAATATGAAAGTAGATTATCTTATTGCTACAAACCATATTCATATCTCAAACATGGTAAGCATTGAGCCCTATGCAATGAAAAACTCTGTAATAAGGTATAGATGCTTAAAACAGTGGATTACACAAAACTCTGATATAGATGAGAAAAAAATAAAAAAACTCCTCTTAACTCCTTATCCGAATGGTCTAATGCTTCCATTTTATGAAGATCGCTTTGGAACAATCAAAAGTATCGTGTTTAATCTTACTCTCGGAAAAGCTGATATTTGCTGGGGCGGTTTAGAGACGAATAAATGGCATTCCTTTGATATTGACGATAACCTTGAGAATAAAACATGTTTACAAAATATTAAAAATCAATCAACGATAAAAGACTTCTTTGATACTGAACCTATTGAAGGGCAAAAGGATTTGTTTTAAAGAAAAGTGATAGATTTAGAATAGATAAATTATAGAATAAATAAATGTTGTTTTAAAAAAATAGCAGTAAAATGCATTTTTAATACAATAAGGAGGGTAAATAAAATGTGTACAGAATGTTATGTTGATAAAAACAGAATAACCCCACTTCTAAATCCATTGGATTGTTTGGAGAATCACACACAATATATCTGTGGAAGCTGCGGACGATGTATTTGCATTGAACATGATCCAAAGCGTAGATTGCAACGTTGGAATTTCCCTTTTAAATCCCTGGAAATTGCAAAATTGTATTTGCGCACTGCAGATTATAGTATAAAAAAACCTTGCGGTATTTATGAGATAAAAAGCACAAATGGAAGAATCTCATATAAAATATTTACAGATAGAAGCGACTTGCAGTTATATCTAAAAAAGAACAAAGGAAAGACCTGTAATAAAATGGAGCCTGTTTTTATTGTTAAAGAATATAAAGAATATACCGGTACACAAGTCAGGAAATTAACTTCTGACGAAATAAAAAAATATATGTCGGAAAGATAAACTTTTTTACATATTTTCACGTACTCTCATACGCTCAAATAATACCTAAAATAAATATAAAACAGCAGTGCGACTTAAATAGTTAAAATAACCTAAGTCGTACTGCCATATTTTAAATGCAAAATACCTATATATATAAAGAATACTTAATTTAATACAATTTTTTCTGCCTAAGCCTGTATCAAATCTAAAACAAACACCACTCATATTTATTTTAAATAAACGCCTGTCATTATCCTCAATATCTGGGTAAAACCGTTCCGTACAATCAGTGCAGCTATATTTCAGGTAAAACCGTCTAATACAATCAGTACATCTACGCTTAAGACAAACTTGCCTTAATAAGTATTTTCAAATAAATTGTTTAACAACAGTCTTTGCAGTATTTATAAATGCGGCTGCAGCCGGCACATTTTTTTGTAAAGCTAAACCTATACCAAGGGTTCTTACTGAACATGGTAAAACCGGAATTATATTAACTTTATCTTCATGCCCTTCAAGAAACATACTTGGTAAAAGGCTGATACCTAGATTATTGGCAACCATTGATATAATGGTATGCTCATCATCGCATGAAAACCGTATATTCGGTTTTATGCCCGCTGTCTCAAAAGTATTTACAACATCGCTGTCAACACCGCTTTTTGAGGCTATAAAAGGATAATTTTCAAAAGCCTTAAGCGGAAAGCTTTGCTCGTATTCATAAGGCAGCTCTAAACTTTTTGAAGTTACCGCATAAAGATTGTCTCTTGCAAGAGTGATAAACTTAAAACTCTGTTTTTTTCTCCAGCTTAAAAAACCAATATCTACGGTTCCTTCGTTTATCCAGCCCTCAATGGCTTCAATACCGCCTTCATGTATAACAAGGTTGATATTCGGATAAAGTTCCTGAAATTTTTTTATTACTGCCGGCAACCACTGCCTTGCTATACTCGAATAGCTCCCTATACTCACCGATCCTTTTTTAAGTCCTCTTATAGAATTAACATTCTCTATAAGTTTGTTGTAATTTGCAAGTATAGAATGTACCTTAGGAAGCAGAAGCTTTGCATCATTTGTCAAACACACGCCATGTTTTGTCCTTTTTAGAAGCGGCACACCTATCTCAAGTTCAAGTTTACTTACAGCATGGCTTACGCCTGACTGCGTATACCCAAGTCTCTTTGCACTTTCGGATAGATTTTTAGTATCAGCAATATCTGAAAAAAGTTGAAGTTTGCTAATATCCATAATACCTCCTTTCATGTTTTTTAATATGAAATTTTGTCATATTGTCAATTAAGTATTCTCACTTTACTAATACCATATTTTCGACTACAATGCAATAGCAAACAGCTCAAAAGTAAGTAGAATTTTACTTGTAACTACTTTTTTTTTCAAAAATCTACATAAATGGGATTTTATTTTGAGTGTGATGAATTTTAACTATCAAAAGTTAAAAAACAAACATTCACTATTAAGAGGAGGAAATTCACATATGAAATTTGTTTTTCCACTGAAACAGCATATAGGTGCAGCTTCAGAGTCTATTGTTGTGCCGAAAGAGCATGTACATAGAGGACAGCTCATCGCAAAAAGACCTGAAACTTCACTTGGAGCTAATATTTTTTCAAGTGTTGACGGTACTGTCGATTCAGTTAGTGAAACAGAGATAATCATTAATGAAGAAAATACTGATTTTTCAAAATATGAATCACTTAAGGAAACGGATCCTATAAAGCTTGTTGAAGAATCAGGGCTTGTAGGGCTTGGCGGTGCCGGGTTCCCTACATATGTAAAGCTTGGAAAAAAATTTGAAAGCGGTGGGGTTATAGCAGTAAATGCGGCTGAATGTGAACCTATATTGTCGCACAATATATATCGCATTGAAAAAGAACCTCAAAAACTTATAGACGGCTTAAAAATCGTACTTGAGATTACAAATGCCGGGAAAGGAATTATATGCTTAAAAGGTATACATACCGAAGCAATTAAAATCCTTAAAAACGCAATAAAAGATCCAAATATAAGTATATTTGAATTAGAGAATATATATCCTGTAGGTGAAGAAAGGGCTATAGTGAGAGATGCTCTCGGAGTATTACTTGACCCTGAACTCCTCCCTCTGGCAGCGGATGCTATAGTAATAAATGCTGAAACAGTATTTAGACTCCGTGAAGCAGTTGTTGAAAAAAAACCTCTTATTGACAAGGATATTACTGTTGCAGGAAAACTCAAAGAAAACGCCAGCATACATATATTACAAGACATCCCATTAGGTAAGAGTGTTGGTGAAGTTATAGATACAGCAGGAGGACTTGGAACTGAATACGGTGAAATCATAATGGGCGGACCCTTTACAGGAAAAAGAACCACTCTCGATGTTCCGATAGTAAAAACTACCGGAGGTATTATAGCCGCAGAAAACTTTATGCCAGGACCTCAAAAAATAGGTCTTTTAGTATGTGCCTGCGGTGCAGATAAAGAAAGGCTTGAGGAACAGGCTGCAAGCATGGGCTCTGAAGTGGTGGGAGTGGAATATTGCAAACAGGCAAAACAAGTTAAAAACAGCCTTAAATGTGAAAATCCGGGCAAATGTCCCGGTCAGGTGGAGAAAGTAATGGCATTAAAAAAAGCAGGAGCACAGGCAGTACTTATAAGCAACTGTACTGACTGTACAAATACTGTAATGTCATGTGCACCACAATTAAAACTGCCAGTTTATCATTGTACTGACGGAGCACTGCGCTCAGTCAACTACAAGATGATAAGGAAATTTAAAAACTAATTATTTAAGGAGGAACCAGAACATGTCAATTACACAGGAAACACTGCAGAAACATCTCAAAGATCCGGCAATTCTGTGCTGCAGAAGGGACAAAGGTACAGTAATAAGTGCTGCCGACCTTGAAGACCCGGGACTTTTTGATGATATGCAGGAAGCAGGACTTTTAACTCTGAGTCCTGACGGCTTGCGTATAGAGCAGGTTATAGGACGCACTCTGCTTCAGGACACTGAAGCGCTTACATCAATTACAAAAGATGTACTTGATTCAGTAAACAAAACAGAAGATGACAATGCTTCTGCACCGGCAGAAAGCAAGGCAGAGATTTCAGAAGTAGCAGTATCGGCTGCACCGGTATTTTCATCATCAGCTGCAAGAACAGGAGGAGACGGTATGATTCATATTGAAATTGGAAAGGCAGAAAAATTTGAAGGTTTAAAGCTTGATGTACCTGTAATTTCAGGCGGTGCAGCACCGGCAGCACAAGCTGTACAGACTTCACAGGCTTTAGAAGAAAAACATGGAGAGAAGAAAGTTATACGCAGGCTTCTCAAAAAACACATTAAAATTACTGATGTAAAGCTCGGAAGCAAAACATCCATTAAAGACGGAGTTATAACTATTGACAAGAGCATAGTTAATAAGGCGGTTAAAGAAGATGAACTTTGCAAAAGCCTTGAGCTTGAAGTGATTTATCCTGACAAGAGGCATATCTATACAGAAACTATCATGGATGTATGCCCTATTGCTACAAAAGTTGAGGGAGAAATCGGCGAAGGAATCACAAAGGTTGCTGACGGTGTAGTATTTATGCTTACAGGTGTTGATGAAGATGGCGTTCAAGTTCATGAATTCGGTTCATCAGAAGGCTATCTTGATGAAAAGATGTATTTCGGACATCCGGGATGTGCAGATAAAGATGATATAATAATTCGCTGCCATGCTGTAATCAAAAGACTCTCCGGTATGACAAGACCCGGTCCTTTTGCTGCACATAAATGTCAGGACTATATTATACAGGCGGTTCGTGATCAACTTAAAGAATACAATGGAGAAGTTGTACGTGAAGAAGTGTGCGAGGATGTAAGAAGAAGCGGTAACCCAAGAGTAGTACTTGTTAAAGAGATCATGGGACAAGGAGCTATGCATGACAATGTACTCTGCCCGACTGAGCCATGCGGCATACTCGGAGGACAGAAAAATGTAGACTGCGGCAATGTACCTATAATGCTTACACCCAACCAGGTAAGAGACGGTTCAATACATGCTCTTACCTGTATAGGACCTGCAACAAAGGAAATGACACGCCATTATATCAGAGAACCGCTCGTTGAAGGACTTGCTGCAGATACAGAACTTGATCTTATAGGTGTTGTATTTGTAGGTTCTCCTCAGGTTAATGATGAAAAACTCTGGGTATCAGAAAGACTTGGATCAATGCTTGAATCACTTGATCTTGACGGAATTATAATCACAACAGAGGGATTTGGAAACAACCATATTGACTTTATACAGCATATAGGACAGGCAGGAAAGAGAGGAATCCCAGTTGTTGGAGTTTCATTCTGTGCATATCAGGGACAGCTTGTTGTCGGCAATGAATATGCTAAGGCAATGGTTGAGGAAAATATGGATGCAGGCGGATTTGAAAATGATATAGCAGGATGTTCATGTGTAACTGTCGAGGTTGCTGCAAGAGCAATTCAGATGCTTAAAAATGTTATGTCAGGTGTCGAAATTAAACCGGCTGAAAAGAAATGGAGTAATGATGTTATAAATACAAACAATAAACTCCTTGGACTTCCTGAAACAAAGCTTGTTGAAAGCGGAACGCTCCACTAATGAACTATGTAATCAACCCTGTACTTATGGGCGGAATCATAAGTAAAATTACAGGTGATACAGTCAAAATAAATCTTAGGGGACGGCTTGGAGTTATAGAAACTCCCAAATTTCTCATCTCCTCTCCTTCTCCAAAGATTGGTGATAGTATAAGTTTTTACTTCAGCTATATTGAAGTTGTTAAAAACACCTGTGATTATGATTTTGATGAAATAGTACGTGAACATAATATAATTCCCTGCCTTCTAGGTGGGAAGATAACAGAATTTAATGATACTGCCATTGAGGTATCTGTAAAGGAGCTTTCTATTGTTGTAAGAGTCCCACGGCGTTGGGTATTTACTGAAATTTCACTTTCAAATGATCTTGATGTAGAGTTTTATCTAAGCCGTATGCAGATACTCCAGACTGCCAAAATATCATAGCCATGCTTATATAAGCAGTCTATAAATATACATCCAGATAAACCTAAAATGAAACTTAGAAACTAGATATTAGTTGAGGAGGAAAAATAATGAAATTAACAACAAAGCAGGGCATGCAGTCGGAAATTTTTGTTCCGGTTACACCAAAACCTGTATTTACTGAACTGAAGAAGCCTTTAAATAAATGTAAAGTAGCATTTATTACAGCAGGAGGAATTCACAAAAAAGATCAGACTCCTTTCAATACTTCAGGAGATTTCTCATATCGTACAATTCCTTTTGATACACCTTCAGATCAGCTTATGGTTACACACGGAGGATTTGATAACTCAGATATCAACAAGGATGTAAACGCAATGTTTCCAATTGATCGTCTTCATGAGCTTGTTAAAGAAGGCTTTATAGGATCACTCCCGGCAGAGACCTACACATTCATGGGCGGCGGCGGAAATGTTGAGAAGTTTTTAAATGAAACAGGTCCGGAAATTGCAAAAAAATTAAAAGCACAGGATGTTGATATAGTTTTATGTACAGGCGGATGCGGAACATGCCATCGTTCAGCTACCATCGTTACAAGATGCTGTGAAGAAGCAGGTATGAGCTGCTGTGTTATAGCTGCACTTCCTCCAATAGCAAGGCAGCAGGGTGCACCAAGAATTACAGCTCCTCATGTCCCGATAGGTTCAAACGCAGGTGAACCGCATAATATACCGCAGCAGACTGCAATTATAAAGGAATCTCTTGAATGGGTACGGGACTGTCCGAGCTTCAATGCTACAAAAATACTTCCTTATGAATACCGCCACAATGTATAATATTTGTGTAATACAGTTTTATATCTCATAAGATTTATTACAACTTATACTTATATAAAGGATATGTAAAAGTCAAAGCATCCTAGCTATTGTACCCGCATATTCTACAGCAGGTAATTCAAATAATAATTAATTAGTTTTTAAAAAAATGCCGGACTTAGTATATCATTATGCTATTAGCCGGCATTTTATAATTCTAATCTATATAAATACTACTTTAAAATAAAGGATTAATTTTAAGTATGGGAGGTTAATAATATGGGACTTGGACCAAGTATTAAAATGACTACACTTCATCACTTTAGATGCCCTGTTACACATATACTTTCAGAAGATAGTGATATAGAATTTACAGGTATTATAGTTGACGGTGTATCTGAGAACTGTGATGACAAGATATATACTGCAAAACGTGTTGGAGATATAGCACGCAGTGTCCGTGCCGATGGAGCCTTGGTTGCTATAGACGGATGGGGAAACCACCATATTGATTTTGTAAATATTATAGAACAGCTTGGAATACGGCAAATACCAAGTGTAGGTTTAAGTTATATAGGACTTCAAGGGCGGCTTGTATGCACCAATAGTTTTGTTGACTGCATAATTGATTTCAATAAAAATGAATCCGGCTATGAATCATGTGTTGTTGGACAAAATAATCTCACTGATTACGATGCTTTTAAGGCGCTTGGACTTTTAAAAAATAAACTCAGGAAAGCAGGAAAGCTAGCTCCCAAAAAATCACACGATTCTCACACAATATCAAATAATACCAAGGAAAAACGTCTCTCAAAACTTGTCAGAAAAGTTTTTACTATAAATGAAGTCAGTTTTTCAGACAAAACATATATTTCAAACGGAAAGCTTTTTATAGAAAAAAATATCGCAGAAAAATATCTTGCTGAGGAACCCCGAATTAAAAATATTTCAGTTGATATAATACCTCCCGGTGATTATGACAGATTTGTAAACTCAAATCTTGATTTTTCTCCTATCGCCTGTAAAATAAACGGTGAGCTTGGAGAAGGAACTACCCATCTGATTACCGGAGTTACTCTTATGCTTAACGGAGTTGAGGATAAAAGCGGTTTCCAGCCTTCAAATATAGGTTCTTCAGAAGGCATACTAAAAAACCGTTTTACTCCTGATATGGCAGGCACCGCAGCTTCAAACGACTATATACTTCATGTTGACATACTCTTTAATGAAGGTGAAGGGCGAACTTCAGAAGGTATATATGCAGCACACAGAATAGCCGACCGTATCGCAGGCGATATACGCAGATGCCTTGCAAATCTTGAAAATATGGCTTATAAACGTGAAGAATTTTATGATATTATGCGCCCTGACAAACCAAAGATAATTTTAGTAAAGATAGTTTCAGGTCTGGGTAATATGTATGATACTGCCATGTTTCCTTATGAACCCGGCGGAGTCATAGGAGCACGCAATATGATGGGAAGTAAAAATTTGCCCTATATTATAAGCCCTAATCAGTGCCGTGATGGAGTTATACACTCACTTTTATAATACTGTATATTACAGTAAAAGCTTCCTCATGCCGTTTTCTATTTCTATAAATAATACAGAATATCATTTCTTATACGACATTTAACTATATAATGCTATAATAAATTTACCACAGTAATGGCTAATATACTCTTTTCCGGTATACAAGTAAAATAAAAAACTTGTTGCTTAGAAAAGAGTATGTTTTATTTTAAACATTCAAATGAATTATTGAAGAAAAACCCTATAAATCGCTACATTAAAAAAATTATCCTGCCGAAAAATGTAAGTAGCCGCTCTATTGCATATAATTTACCAATTATTATATATTTATGTTATAATGCATACTGTATTTAATTTTACTATCTGGAGGAAAGAGGATTGATATTTGTTTACGGCGGTGCTTCATGCGGTAAATCGGAATATGCCGAAAACCTGGCTCTTAACTATGATAAAAGAGTATACCTTGCAACCATGAAAATATATGATAATACTGACAGGGCAAAAGTTAAAGCACATCAAAGAATGCGTTCAGGCAAGGGATTTAGAACGATTGAATGTCCTTATAATATACAAAAAATATATGTAGAGTATAATGAGGCGGTTCTTCTTGAATGTCTTTCAAATCTGCTTGCCAATGAGATTTTCAGTCCCACCTGCCAAAACGAAGATGATATATCTGATGCAGTTTTTACTGAAAAAGCCGACAAGCTATATGATAATATTCTTGAATTAAATATGAAATGCCGTGAGCTTATAGTAGTAGGAAATGATATATTTGCACAAACATACGGATTTTCTAAGGCTGTACTATTATATATGAAAGCTCTTTTATATCTTCAAAATAAGCTTATAAAACACGCAGATAAAGCAATTGAAATAATATGCGGCATACCGACATACTGTACAGAAAAGATTTTAACCGGAGGCAATTTATGATTTTTTTAAAATCACTTATAATGACCTTTAATATGTATACTAAAATTCCCATGCCGCAAACTGCCTGGAATGAGAAATATATGAAATACGTGCTTTCACTCTTTCCTATAGTAGGACTTGTAGAAGGTATTATATATGTATTTTTATGGAAGTTTATGATATTTATAAAACTATCGCCTTATATAACCGCAGCAGTATTAACGGCGTTTCCAATGTTATACACCGGCGGCATACATATGGACGGCTTTCTTGATACCTCAGATGCCCTCGGTTCTCATCAAAGCCGTGAAAAAAAGCTTGATATACTTAAAGACAGCCATATAGGTGCAGGTGCTGTCATATCCGGACTTGTATATATAATGTTCTATGCATTTACCATACTAAGTATTACAAGGCTTAGACAGGTTGTTATAATAGCCTTCTCCTTTTTTATGATAAGAGCTTACAGTGCACTTTCACTTGTATGTTTTAAAAATGCAAGAGGCTCCGGGCTTGCCATGACATTTACAAAAGCAAGTGATCTTTTATTTACAAGAATTTTGCTTATAAGCTTTATAGCGGCTGCAAAAATTCTCTCCTCACTTTATTTTCCACGTGCAGGCATAGCAGTTTCAATCACTGTTTTTATATGCTTTTTTTATTTCAGACTGTTTATATGTGGTGAATTCGGTGGAGTTACCGGAGACCTTGCAGGATTTTTTTTACAGATGGCGGAGCTTGCAGCTGTAATAGTAACAGCAGTTGCATAATAATTTAAGCTACATATCAAATATAAAAATTATTCTTTTATTCCCAGTTATAATATAGAAACAACCGTCATAGTTTAAAGCTTTACTTTATAAGGCTTTAAACTATGACGGTTTCCTATATATACTGAATTAGCTTGTGATTTTGCAGACATCGTAATATAAAAATCTTAGCCTGCAAATTTCTTAAGCTGTATTATTTATTATTTTACATGTTTTGCAAATGCATCCCTGATTTTAGCTGATGAACTGTTTCCAAGCTGAGTTGTTACAAGAACCCCGTCTGAACCTATGTATGCGGCAGTCGGAAATGCCCTTACCTGATAGTCCTCTAAACTCTTTCCGCTTTCATCAAACAAAACTCTTATATTTGAGTAGTTTTGAGATTTAAACCATTTTATAAAATCTTCTTTCCCCATCTCACCGTTAACTCCAGGAGTTACTATTGTAACCACTTCAAAGTCATTGTCCTCACCTGACATTTTATTTAACTCATCCATACCTGCAAGACAGGCGCTGCACCATGAAGCCCAGAATTTAACATAAACTTTTTTCCCTTTCTGTTCACTTAATTTAAACTCGTTGCCATCCATATCAACAAGGTCAAAATCAGGTGCTATATCCCCTTTGTTAGCCTCAGCCGTGCTTTCGTCATTTTTTGTTTTTTCATCTATATTTGCATTTTTCACTTCCATATCCTTATTTTCACCGGCACTTTTTGCATCTGTGCTTTTATTAACACTTTCAGTATTATTCTCCTTGCCTGCTCCCTGCTGTGAACATCCTGATGCCATAATTGCCGCAGTAAGCATAATAGCTGTAAGTGCCGGTTTTAATAACTTTATTTTTTTCATATTGTAAATAATCCTTTCTATTTTGTATTTTAATTATATTCTGTATAAACAGTAAATATCTTATATAAGATTATATAGTCATATCTTATCTTTAAAACAGCCTTTCAAAAAATGCCGTAATTGCACCAATCTGCCTGAACATAACCATAACTCCCATAATTACTATAAATCCTCCGCCTATACGTTTAAATGTCATTATATTTTTCTTTAAAACATCAAATTTTGACATGGCAAAATCTGATGCCGCCACCATTATTATAAACGGTACCATAAGCCCAAGTGTATATACAAGCATTAAAAATGCACCATACAATGCAGTTCCCTGAGTTGATGCAGCCGTTATCACAGCTCCAAGTATAGGACCGACACATGGCGTCCATCCTATGCTAAATGAAACTCCCATAAGGAAAGTTCCAAGTGCACCCGCTTTATCATTTTGGATTTTTACACCACTTATATCATCAAGCTTTTTTATATGTATCAAATCCATCTGGTGGATTCCAAGCACTATAATTATTAGTCCTGCAATTACATAAAGCCATCTGTTGGTTAAAAGCTTTCCTAAAAAGCCTGCACCTATACCCAAAGCTACAAAACTTGCAGCAAGTCCGAGTACAAAGGTTGCCGTTTTTAAAATTGCACCTGTGTTTAAAGTAAGTCTGCCAAGCTTAAGCTTTTTGTATTCACCATCGGCATCAGTCAGTATTCCCAGATATACCGGTATTACCGGGAAAGTACATGGCAGAAAAAATGAAGCAAAGCCTGCTATAAACACAGTGCTGATGAGGATTTTCTCACCGGCAAACATATTTTTTATCTCCTTTATTATATTTTTATATGATATCAATAATAATAAATTAAATTGTATGCAATGTAAAATTAAGTTTTTCTTAATATTTTGTGAATAAACTATGTAAGCAATTATACGGTTTTTATTATATTTATATTTTATTTATTTTAATAGGGATATAATTTAAACAGTCCTTATTAAAAACAAGGTGTACATTTTAAAATGTACACCTTGTTTTTATTTTAGCTATATCTACAAGTTCAATATGATCTGAACGATTTTCCATTGAGGCTGCAAGTGCCGAAGCCGTATCAAGTGATGTAAGCACGCTGACTCCTGTTTCTACAGCATTTCTCCTTATTATAAAACCGTCATGACTTCTTTTTGCCCCCTGTGCAGGAGTATCTATAACAAAATCTATCTCATGTCCGAGTATAAGATCCAGAAGATTTGGACTTTCCTGCTCTATTTTATTAATTCTGCGCACTCTCTTCACACCGCCGGATTCAAGTGCATCCGCTGTGCCCCTGGTTGCAAATATTCTGTATCCGAGTGCCTCAAATCTCTTTGCTATGCCTACCGCCTCTTCTTTATCGGAATCCTTTACAGTCATTATCATATTTTTATATTTCGGCAGTTTAATTCCCGCTCCCTCAAAAGCTTTATACAATGCCTCATTAAAGTTTTTAGCTATTCCCAGACACTCACCCGTGGATTTCATCTCAGGTCCAAGTGATATGTCGGCACCTCTGATTTTTTCAAATGAAAATACAGGCATTTTTATAGCAGTTAAATCAGACTCTTCCTGAAGCCCGTCAGTTATACCAAGATCCTTAAGTTTTTTGCCGCATATTACTTTTACGGCAATCTCAACAACAGGTATGCCGGTAACCTTGCTTATATACGGAACTGTCCTTGAAGATCTGGGATTTACCTCAATCACATATACATCCTCTTTATCGGCTATAAACTGTATATTTATCATACCAAGCACATTAAGTGCCGTAGCAAGTTTCTTTGTATAGTCAACTATCTTACTTTTTACTTTATCTGATATACTCACTGCGGGATATACACTTATTGAGTCTCCTGAATGAACACCTGACCTTTCTATATGCTCCATTATACCGGGAATTAAAATATCCGTACCATCACATACCGCATCAACCTCTATTTCTTTTCCTACTATATATTTATCAACCAATATAGGATGTTCCTGTGCTATACGATTTATTATACCTATAAACTCATCTATATCATTATCATTTACCGCTATCTGCATGCCCTGACCGCCAAGTACATATGACGGACGTACAAGAACCGGATAATCCAAAGCATGTGCAGCCGCCTTTGCCTCTTCGGCAGTAAATACCGTCCTTCCTTCAGGTCTTGGGATATGGCAGCTTTCAAGTATCTCATCAAATTTTTCACGATCCTCTGCCGCATCTACATCCTCAGGTGAAGTACCAAGTATATTAACTCCCATCTCAAGAAGATCTTTGGTAAGTTTTATAGCAGTCTGACCGCCAAACTGTACTACTGCGGCATCAGGTTTTTCAAGTCTTACAACAGACTCTACATCTTCAGATGTAAGCGGCTCAAAATACAGCTTATCTGCTATGTCAAAATCAGTACTTACTGTTTCCGGATTATTATTTATTATAATAGTCTCATAGCCTTCCTTTGCAAAACTCCATGTACAGTGCACTGAACAAAAATCAAATTCAACACCCTGTCCTATCCTTATAGGACCTGAACCTATAACAAGGACTTTTTTCTTTTTATCTTTTGCATTTTCAGAAATAATAACTTCATTCTCACTGCCGTAGCATGAATAATAATACGGCGTTTGAGATTCAAACTCACCTGCACAGGTATCAACCATCTTATAAGCGGCATGTATGCCATATTTGATACGAAGCCTTTTTACATCGGACTCACATTTTATTTTATTATCAGGCGTAAGCTGTGATATCAGCTTATCGGTAAATTCCATGCACTTTGCTTTAAGCAAAAGCTCACGATCAAGTTTTTCTTCCTTCAGCCTGTTTTCTAATTTTACAATATTATCTACCTTTTTTATAAACCAGAGATCTATCATAGTTATATCATGTATTTCACTATAAGATATACCCTTTCGCAGTGCCTGTGCAACAATCCACATTCTCCTGTCGTCGGTTTTCTTAAGCATTTCCTTAAGTTCTTCCATGTCGTATGAACTGTAATCATAGCTTAAAAGTGAATCGACATTCTGTTCAAGTGAGCGTATGGCTTTCATAAGTGCACCCTCAAAATTAGTACATATGCTCATAACCTCGCCGGTTGCTTTCATCTGTGTACCGAGCACTCTTTTTGCGGCTATAAACTTATCAAACGGCAGTCTGGGCAGTTTTACAACCACATAATCAAGCATAGGTTCAAAAGAGGCATAAGTGCTTCCTGTAACCGAATTTTTTATCTCATCAAGATTATATCCAAGTGCTATCTTTGCCGCCACTTTTGCAATAGGATAACCCGTCGCCTTGCTTGCCAATGCCGAAGAACGGCTTACTCTCGGATTTACCTCTATAACACAGTATTCAAAACTTTCAGGATTCAGTGCATATTGTACATTACAACCGCCGGTTATTCCAAGTTCAGTTATTATCCTAAGTGCCGAGCTTCTCAGCATCTGATATTCCTTGTCGCCTAATGTCTGACTGGGTGCAACTACTGCCGAATCTCCGGTATGTATGCCCACTGGATCTATATTTTCCATATTGCAGACTGTAATTACATTGCCTATATTATCACGCATTACCTCATATTCAATCTCTTTCCAGCCCGATATGCACCTTTCAACAAGTACCTGTCCCACCCTTGAAAGTCTTAGTCCGTTTTCAAGCGTAACTTCAAGCTCCTGCCTGTTGTTTACTATACCTCCTCCTGAACCTCCGAGCGTATATGCAGGTCTTAATACCACAGGATATCCTATCTCCTGTGCATAATTAACTCCTGTTTCTATATCCTCAACTACCATAGAGGCTGCTATAGGTTCTCCTATTTTTTCCATGGTCTCTTTGAATGTTTCACGATCCTCGGCTTTTTTAATAGTAAGAGCGGTTGTACCTATAAGTCTTACCCCGTATTTTTTAAGTACACCGCTTTCTTCAAGCTCCATTGCCAGATTGAGCCCCGCCTGTCCTCCAAGTGTAGGCAGCAGCGAATCCGGCATTTCTTTTATTATAACACCTTCAAGGACAGCAGGAGTCAGTGGTTCTATATATACTCTATCGGCAATATCCTTGTCAGTCATTATGGTGGCAGGATTTGAGTTTAATAATACCACTTCTACGCCTTCTTCTCTTAATGAACGGCATGCCTGGGTTCCGGCATAGTCAAATTCAGCCGCCTGCCCTATTATTATAGGACCTGAACCTATCACAAGCACCTTTTTTATATCATGATTTCTTGGCATATTATCTGTTGTCCTCCATCATCTTTATAAATTTGTCAAATAAATAATCACTGTCATGCGGTCCAGGGCATGCCTCGGGATGGTACTGCACTGTAAATATATTTTTTCCTATATATCTAAGGCCCTCATTTGTCCCATCGTTTACATTTGTAAATGCCGCTTGTGCCACACTTTTATCAAGACTTTTTTCGTCAACTGCATAACCGTGGTTCTGTGAAGTTATATAAGTTCTGCCTGTTTCATGATCCTTTACGGGATGATTGCCTCCCCTATGACCGTATTTAAGCTTATAAGTATCTCCGCCCAGTGCAAGTGCCATAAGCTGATGTCCCAGACATATTGCAAATATAGGTATATCTGAATCATAAAGCTTTTTTATCTGTTTTATAATTTGAGTATTTTCTTTAGGGTCTCCCGGACCGTTACTCAGCATTATGCCGTCAGGCTTTGAATCTATTATCGTTTGTGCTTCTGTAAATGCCGGCCATACCGTTACATGGCACCCCCTTTTGTGAAGCGACTTTGCTATATTATCTTTTGCTCCGCAGTCAAGCAGTGCAACTTTCATGCCGTTCCCCGGAAGAGTATAACTTTTTTTACATGTAACCGCCTCAACCACTCCTTTTACCCTATATGCCCTTATACGTTCAATTACTTTATCAAAATCAGAACCCTGAGGCAGCTTCCTTGTTACCATTGCATTCATGGTCCCGTAGTCTCTTAATTTTTTAGTAAGATGCCTTGTGTCAATCCCGGATATACCCGGAATATCATATTTAAACATAAATTCTTCAAGCCCCGTCCTGCTTCTGAAATTACTTGATATATCTGAAAGCTCCCTTACTATCAGTGCCTGTGCACATGGTCTTACCGATTCCATATCTTCATAAGATACTCCATAACTGCCTATGATCGGATAAGTCATGACAACCGCCTGACCTGCATATGACGGATCCGTTAAAATCTCAGTATAGCCTGTCATAGATGTGTTAAAAACCAACTCGCTTACAATCTCTTTATCAGAGCCTATACCCATCCCTGAAAATATAGTTTTGTCTTCAAGTATCAGATATGCCTTCATATTATTTAAGCCTTTCGTTTTCTCTTATGTTTTATACTATTATATTAAAACCGGGCATCAGTTTTAATATAATAGAGTTACAGGTATGACAGGTTTTTAACCCTGTAAAAAAAGACATCAGAAGATGTCTTTTACAGCCCCTTTATTAAAAAGCAACCGGTTTTTCCCGGCAAATACCGACATCCTTAAGCTTTTTATTTTAAAGAAATGATGATTTTATCATTTTCTCTAAATATAGCTGTATATGGATGTGCCTAAAATCACATAGGAACGATATAAAGTACATGCGATTTTATCACGGGAAACACTTTAACCGGTGTATCCCTAAAATATGTAATATACCTTTTATAACTGCCGCAAAAGGCAGCCAAAAACTCTTGAAGTATTATACATTAATATGCTTATACTGTAAAGCGATTATACAAAACGCTTATAGAGAGCGGAGCAAAAGTTTATTTCCACATGAAAGGGGCAAAGCGGATTTTAGTCTTACACTTATAAAGCGGAAAAGATAAGTAAAAAAGTTCTATAAAAATCAGGTAATTCAATCTGCAGCATTTGACTTTAATATCTTTCTTCTTTCTATGACCGCTTCAATTACAGGAACCATAAACAGTGCCACTATACCACCGGCAAATCCGTTATTATAAAGATTCATACCGCTGTAAACTACACCTACATTCAGTGCAACCGAAGAGTGCAAAAAGCCTGCAAGTATACCTGCAAATACACCAAATTCTCCCGCAATCGGAGCAAGTGTGGTTGAAAGTATAAGTGTCATAAGCGGTGCCGGATCTGTTATCACCCACAGCTTCATAGCAGAAGCTATAAAAACTCCAAACATTACCGGAGCGATATTTCTTATATGTTTTCCTGTTGCTGAAAAGCCCACTATTGTAAATATCGAACCTATTATAGGACCGTTTAAATCACCTTTTATAAATATTACAAACAGTGTGGCAAAAAGACCGTTTACACCCATATTAAAAATAACCGTAAAATCACTGAATTTATCTACAAAATCAGGGCTTTTTAATCCGCTGTGTTTAAGCAAAAGCATATATTCATGCATAAGTTTATTTTTCCCTGTATAAATTGCAAATAACATCATCATTATAAAAAATAATGGCAGTGCATATATAAATATACTATTATACTGAGTTGACCACAAAAGTCTTGATTCTATACCAATACCAAAAGATTTAAATATTGAAGCTACTATAGTAGCTATGATTCCGGCTGCAAAGCCTACGTTATACAATGAAAAACCTTTGTGTACCGCAAGTGTATGTATAGCTATGGGCAACAGTACATAACCTATCACCAGTCCTGTAAATATACTTAATGCAATTTGTTGCCATGCCCTCATATTCCCGGCATGCATTACCTGTGTAATTATAGGAGACAGGCAGGTCCCGTAACAGCCCACATACAGATATTTTTTCATTGACACACCATGCAGTATTGCATAAAGCAATATTCCCATAAGTATAAGCCATATATTGAGTATATTTTTCCCGAATAATGAAAACCCGAACATCATACAGCATGACGTTACGGCATGCCCGTTAAAATCTACCTTTCCAAAATAATGTATCGCTATTAAAAACAATGTAATAAAACCGGCATTTACAAAAGCCGCACCCGGACCTCCGACTTCAAAGTAATCCGTTATAAGTATATCCGTTCCGGTTATTATAGCTATAAGTCCTTTAAAAATCTGCGCCGGGGTCTGTATTAAAAACCCTATAAGCATAAAATAAACCGGTATCATTGATATCAAAATAAATCTCTGATTATATGAAAAATGTTTTTTGTCTATATTAAGTACAACATTGCGTCTTCGCATAATATATATACTTTCCTTTTGTATTGATTATATACCTTTATATTTAAACTTTTTATAAGTGTATATTAATTTTGAAATAAAATTATAATCCGCCATTACTATATCATAATTCTATTAAATATAACAGATATAATCAAAAAAAATAATAATATTCATACTTCAAGTTTTTTCGGGTAGGAAATACTATAAATTCTTTGACACAATTTATCAGGATTTTTTAATTGACATATATCATACAGTATGGTAGTATAGCATGGTGCCGGGCAATAGTATAGATAAGTGCATAAACCTTTTATACTATGTAGTTGAGGCATTTTAAATTTATATAGGGGAATAGTTCAATGGCTAGAGCAGCGGTCTCCAAAACCGCAAATGGGGGTTCGAGTCCCTCTTCCCCTGCTAAAAAAATAATTTAACAACAAATTATTAAAAACAAATAATACAGCAAAAAACCATGCCTTACAATACATCTCCCAGGCATGGTTTTTTATATATTTATTTTATCAAATCTATCGCTTCTCTTATACTTCTGACGCCTATCAGATTCATATCGGATAATCCTGAAACCTTATTAAGCAAACCGGCAGGCAGTATACAGGTTTTAAAGCCGAGCTTTTTTGCCTCCTTTATGCGAAGCTGTGCCATATTTACAGCTCTTACTTCACCGGCAAGACCCACTTCACCGAATATGACTGTATCATCATCAATACTTCTATCCTTAAGGCTTGATACCAGTGCCATAACAATAGGCAGATCAAGTGCAGGTTCATTCATCTTCATGCCGCCTGCTATATTTATGTAAGCATCATACCTGCTCATCTGAAGACGGCACCTTTTTTCAATCACTGCCATAAGCAGATTCACTCTATTTACATCAGTACCTACTGAAGTACGCCTGGGCATACCAAATAAAGTAGGAGTTACAAGAGCCTGGGTTTCAAGAAGTATAGGCCGGCTTCCCTCCATAAGACAGGCAACTGCCGCACCTGATGCCCCCTCAGGTCTTCCTGAAAGCATATATTCAGAGGGATTTGCCACCTCTTTAAGACCGTCATTATACATCTCAAAAACACCTATTTCATTTGTAGAGCCGAAGCGATTCTTTACTCCCCTCAGTATACGATAGGAGGCAAAGCGTTCTCCCTCAAAATACAGCACCGAATCAACCATATGCTCAAGCACTCTAGGTCCTGCAATCTGTCCTTCCTTTGTAACATGACCCACTAAAAATACTGCTATTGAATTTGATTTTGCCATCCTCATCAGCTGAGAAGTACACTCCCTTACCTGTGTGATACTTCCCGAAGAAGACGAAACATCCGGTTTATACATGGTCTGTATTGAATCAATTACAACAACCTGAGGTTGTTCAGACAATATTACATTCTCAATTACTGCCGTATCCGTTTCACACAGAAATTTAAGCTCACCTTTTATATCGCCTATTCTTTTTGTACGCAGCTTTATCTGTTTAAGGCTCTCCTCACCTGATATATAGAGTATCCTCCCTCCTGTTGCAGCAAGGTTTCGGCATACCTGAAGCAGTATAGTGGATTTTCCTATACCGGGATCACCTCCTATAAGAACCACAGAACCTGCGACTATACCGCCGCCAAGCACTCTGTCAAGTTCGGATAATCCGCTTGTATATCTGACATTTTCATCTGCCTCTATATCATCAATACAAACAGCACGAGGCAGCATTTTTTTTATTGTATTTCCCGGTTTTGCCGCCTCACTGCCAAACTTCATTTCCTCCATGCTGTTCCATACCTTACATGAAGGGCATTGACCAAGCCATTTTGCCGATTCAAAACCACATTCATTACAAAAAAATACGCTGCCTCTTGATTTAGCCATATTTACCTCTTTAATAATATTAAAATTAAAAACAACGGAAACAATTAATTAATAATCATTTACTTAGAATTTATTACTGTTTATCAGCCTTTACAATCTTTATCTCAGATACATTTCCGTCATCAAGCTCAACACCTATTACAAACTTTCCGCTTAAATTGGTTTTCATCACGCCAATAGGAGAATTGTCTATGAAAACCTCATAATCGGTTTCCTCCTCAAGTCCTAAGGTTATCTGTGCATCAGCCACTCCTTCTACCACAAAGCTTATAGTATTATTTGAGAACTTAAGATTATTCACACTCGTTCCGGGAATTGATTCATATATAAAATTACCGTTTTTTTCAAGTTTTGTTACCTCACTGTATGTCTTTACCTTGTAAAGATCTCCCTTATGAGCAAAATCCGATAATTTACTCTTTATTTTAAGTCTATGATTTCCAAAACTTAAGCCCCCGTCAGCTTCATTTTTTATCAGCTCTTCTACAACAGACATAATTAACCCCTCCTTAAACATAAATCGAACTAAGGAAATGCCTTATAATGCATCTCCTTATAATTTTAAATCAATTATATATTTAAATCAATAGTTAAGTACGGTGATTGACCGGATTAAATTTAAATTTAAAATAAAAATAATCCTGCCCTCTAAAGACAGAATCATTTTTTAATAAATATTAAATCAGCCTGATTCTTACCTTATACTGAATGTTCTCTCAGCCACTTTAAAAGCATCCTCAAGTGCCAAAGCATAAGTATTTTTCTGATCATCCTCTGAAATACTGTTATCATAATACATTTGTATATTTTCTTTTGAACTAAAGAAATTCATCACATTTCAGCAGTTTGCCGCCCAATTTTCTACCGCTGCAAGGTCTACATGGATTACATGTATATTTTCAGGAGAGTATTCCACTATTTCTTTATTTTTAATAGTTACATGAATCTCTTCTCCTGAAACCGGACATATAGAGCTTATCTTAGTATCCTGTTCGAAAACAAAAGTAGAACCTAAAGCGTCAATGGCGCACATTGAAAAAAACTCCCTTCCATCTGCAAGTTCTACATGGTGATTGGTCGGCGTTTTTGAAACAGGATAAGCAAATACTATCTGTCCTTCTTCCAATACCAGCACATCTTTATCTACCAGTGATTTTAATATTTCTTTTTCTTCTCCTGCAAAATCATCTTGATGAAGAAGATCTTGTGTAGAAATCATTCTATCAAGCATTTTTTTTCTAAACATACTTTCTCTGTCATCAAGTTTTTCATCTACATTTATTACTTTATTCAAATCTATTAAAGTATTCATTTAATATTATATTGCCCCTCTTTCCGATATTTTTTTAATCAGCATTTCGCAGTAATCTTTGTATTTTTCACAATATCTGTCTCTTGGTCTGGGAAGCTCATTCATTAACTCATGTACAATCTCCCCTTTATTTGTAGACATCAAAATAACTTTATCACTCAAATATACTGCCTCATCCACATCATGAGTTACCATAATCACAGTAACTTTCTCTTCTCTGCAAATATTTCCAATTTCTGACTGAAGAGAACGCCTCATTATAAGATCCAGGGCTCCAAGCGGCTCATCCATCAATAAAACTTTCGGTTTTCCTGCAAGTGCACGTACCAAAGCCGTCCTCTGTTTCATACCGCCTGATATTTGGTGAGGATATAAATCTTCATACCCTTTTAGTTTAGAGATTTGAAGTAAATGTTCAAGCCTCTTACTCTCCTCGTCTTTAGGAATCTTTTGCTGTTTCATCGGAAATAAAATATTGTTTTTTACACTCATCCATGGGAAAAGAGCATAATTTTGAAATACAAATGCTCTGTCGGGATTTGCCCCGTTTACCACTTCCCCATCAAGTTCAACAACACCTGAATCATTTTTTTCAAAACCGGCAATTATTGAAAGCATGGTCGTCTTGCCGCAGCCGGAAGGACCAAGTAATGTAACGAATTCCCCCTCTTCCACATTAAAACTGATATTATCCAAAACTTTTTTTTCTTGTTTTTGATTTGTAAATGTTTTACAAATATTTTTTACCTGCAGCTTCATGACATATACCTCCATCTTGTAAGGTATCTGTTAAGAAGCTGCAATAATATATCAATTATATAACCGATTATTGCAGATATAAACATCAGCGCAATCAATACATCCGTCTGCATCATAGATTGTGCTTCAACCATAGAGTAACCAAGACCGGCACTCGTCGCAATAAACTCCGCTCATATAACCGACATCCAGCCGCTTCCTATGGCAAGTCTGGCACCCACAAGCATATCGGGCAATGCTCCCGGAATAACTATATTACAAAAAATACTCCATTTATTCGCCCCCATGGTTTTTGCAGCATTATAGTAATCCTTGGATATCCCTAACACTCCTTGATTTGTATTTAATATCACTTGAAACAATCCATTAAGTGCTATCATAAACAGAGTAGGTCCCTCTCCTATTCCAAGCCATATAATCGTCAAAGGAACCCATGCCATCATAGGAATCTGTCTTAATGAATTCATCAGACCTCCAAATACATAGTTGAATGTCTTTGACAGTCCCATAGCTATACCTATAGGAATTCCTACAATCAGTGCAATTAGCCAGCCTTTTATAACACGCATAAGAGTAATCCATACATTGCTCATAATCTTTGCATTTCCTAAACTGCTTACAAAAGCCTTTGCCGTAGCAAGCGGAGTAGGCAGTAACAGCGGTATGGAAATCTTTCTGGCTGCAATATACCAACTGATAAGCAGCAATAAGTAGAACCCTATTTTTATAAAACCATCGCTGATATTTAGTTTTATTATTTTTTTATTTTCAGTAGTTTTACCTTCCAAGTTTCTCCGTCAACCTCCTTCAAATCAGTATATCTTGCAATATGACTATTCCTTTTTGCCACGTCTTCATTTAATATATCCACCGCTTCATTGTAAACTTTTGCAAATGCTTTAAAATCCGAACTGTCCTTGTAGCCCTTTACTGCTACAAGGACAAAAGTATCTCCAAGGTCCGGATATTCTCTGATCCCTTCTAAACCGCCGCTTTTTGCAATATCTATAAATACAGCATCCACCTGCTTACTTTCATAAGCGTATGCAAGTGCCGTTCTGTTTGTTTGAATAATTAAACTTTCCGGATATATACTTAGTAAATACTCTTCATGAAAGAACTTACTTTGCTGTATAGCAATCTTTTTAATGTGCTCATTTTTTTTAACTATCACATCAGTATTTTGAAATAAAGGACAAACTATCTCCAAATCCTTATTATTCTCCACCAGAGTCTTAGCCGCATCCTTACAAAGTATAGCCATAGAATAAACTTCCGTACTCAATGCCCATTGAGAAGTTTTAGCTCAGCAGTCTCTTATAAAAAACGGCTTTATTTTCTTATTTGGCTCTAGGCTCTCTTCCCTGATTATAAAATCTATTACAAATCCGGACATATCATCAGCTGCACCTATGCCTATACCCTGACTTTTTTTATTTTCATAATAGTGAAAGCAAAAAATAACTATAAAAGCAGCAATACATAAAACAGGCATAAAAGCAAAGCTTTTACGGATCGACTTCATTAGCTTTCTTTTCAAATTCCTCGTAGGTCATACCAACCGGAAAATTTTTATCTACATTATTTTTAATAAATTCCTCAAAATTATCCAAGTTCGCCTCGTTGTAAATATCCCTTTCAATAACGTCTTCCATATCCGGAAGGTTTTTTATAAGATTAAACTTTTTATATACATCATAGGCATGAGTAAATTCCTCCTCATTAAGTTGCCATGTGAGGGTTCTTCCCTCTTCAATACATTTTTTATAAATTGTCATCAAAGACACTTCATAAGGTACATTATAGTATTTAGAGAAGATTTCCGCCGCTTTTTTGGGATGCTCATATATGTACTTAATACTGTCCTGATGTGCTTTAAGCAGTTCAACTGCCAAATCACGATGTTCTTTTATAAAATTTTTATTAAGTGCAAAACCGCAGCAAATTCCCATGGCACCATCCATCTCATAGTAGGTTCCCATAATCTTTCCTACTTTATTGAACTCTGCCATAGAGCCCCATGGATCACAGCAGGTATATGCCTTTATCTGTCCGGTACTAAGTGCCAAATAGCTGTCTGAGTCTGAACCGGTCTGTATAAGTTCATACTTTGCAGGGTCTGCTGACAGATTAAGTGTTTGTGCATATCCTGCCAGCCAGCTTTCTGAAGTTGAGGGATCAGGCATAGCCACTTTCTGGCTGTAAAGATCTTCAGGTTTTTCAATATCATTTGCCACAACTAAATACATAGATCCGCCTATATGATTGTTGGCAGCATATACTATAGGTGAACCTTCACCATTTGCAGCCACCAGACCTCTTGCTCCTATATAACCTGCATCCATCTGCCCTGCTGCCATTGCCTGAGGTACTTTCCCGTTTCCTGTAAGCTTGACATTTAAATTATGTGCCTTATATATGCCCGCCGCCTCTCCTACGGGTCCTGCTACCATATGATCACAGTTATAATAACCTACATTGATCTCATAGTTACTTGCAGTAACAGAGTCTTTGGATTCACCTTTTCCCCCCGTTTCAGAGGTTTGGGATTTCGCACAGCCTGATACAGTAAATACAGACATTAATAATAAACCCCACATAACATAATTTTTTTTCATCAAAGTATTCTCCTCTTTATTTTTTTAACAACAGTTATCCATATCTTCGCTGAACAAATCCCTTATTTCAAGGTCTTCTTCCAAACGATAGATTGCGTAACCGTAATTGCCATTTTTTGATCCTGAAATTATAAATTCAATATTATCTTTATCATCAATATTTTTAAACTTAATCTCTACATTCTCTCTAGGTGCAACAGCGGTTTTTGAAAGAATATAATCGTTCTCATCTTTATATATAAGTACTATGCTGTAATTTTTCTCATCGCCCTTTGGATTATAGACTACAACCAAATCTTTTTTTCCGTCATTATTAACATCTTCCTGTGCCGCACGGATTATTGTCTGATTTTCAAATTCCTTCTGATACTTTTTTAAAAAAGGGTGATTTACATCTACTCCTATTCCCCTGCCAGCCTGAATATTTTTATCTTTAGAATATATTATAAATCCGATTTCCAGTAAAATAATAACTGCCGTTGCCCAAATTGCTGTTTTTTTCATGCCTTCCTCATTTCTTTCCAAGTCATAATCTTATAATACATAGCAATTATAAAGAAAATCAAAATAATTCCCGTACATAAATACTGCACTTCTTTAGGAAAAATAATCATCAAACGATTTGCACTTTTTATTGAATAATCTATTCTGTCAATACTAATCTGAGGCTCATAATCAGGCAATAAAATAAGATTGGTAATATAACCTAAAAATACTGCACAAACAGTTACCAGAACACCATAAATAACTGCCGACCTTTTACCTATCATCCTATATATACTAAGCAGCTCCGCAATATTGGTTGATGCACCTGCAATTAAAAATGTAACTGCCGAGCCGGGAGAAGCACCTGCTGCAATAAGTGCCGCAATAAAAGGGATATGACCGACTGCACAAACATACATAACGGTAGCAAGTACGGCAATATTTATAAGAGATAATGCACTTGGATTCCCCAAATACTCCTGAATTAAGGAAGAAGGGAAACTTACCATAATAAAGCCTGCCATTAGCATACCCGTAACCACATACTTGCTGATAACTAATGCAAAATCATTAATCATCCAGTTAAATCCGGACCTAAGCTTTTCTGATACGCTTCTCTTATCCTCCCTCATATCGCTTCTAAACCCTCCGTCCTCGCTGTATGCAGGAGCATAAAAAAGCTCCCTGCCGCTTGTCATGTTTGCAATCCAACCGATAAAAACAGGAAAGGTAAGCCCTATAATAAAATATATGATTGTAATCTTTCTGCCTAGTAGTCCATAAGATAATATAAGTGCTATCGGATTAATTACAGGAGTTGCCGTCATAAAGCAAAGTACCGGTCCTACATATGCACCTGCATAGTACATACTTATACCTAAGGGGACTGTTCCGCAACTGCAAATGGGTAAAATAACACCTGAAACCATTACTTTAAATAATGCCGAAAAGCTCTTATTTCCTAAATGTTTGTGAAGTTTTTCAACCGGGATTAAATCATGTAATGCACCGGCAATAATATAGCTTATAACTATCCACGCCGATGCCGTATTTATTAAATTAAATGATGCACGAACGATATTAAACAGATATTCTGTCATTCCATATCCTCCTACGTATCAAGCTCGTAAATTGCATCATCAATTGCCTTATCAATGCTTTTCCTGTTTAAATTTTTAATAAAAATTTTTTCATTAATTATCATAGTTCCGACATAAATCATGCCATATTTTCTTATGTAATCCATATCCTTTCCTGTCCGATACATTTTTAACTCTATTTTATCTCCATATCTTTCAGCTGACGATTGAACCAATCGTCCTATAGAATCACATGAAGGTCAAGTATTAATAAACTCTACCTTTATCTTTTTCATAATTTTAACTCCAAAATTATCATAATACTTACTCTTTAATGCAGTCTAGCACAGCAATTTGTCATTGTCAAGGTATTCCTGTATAACATAGAGATAAAACGTAAAATATTGAAATAAAAATAGTGAATTGTTACTTTTTAAATTTTCTTGTATACCGCCTTTTGACAAAGTATTATAAAACTCCCACGTTTTATATAAAAAAAAGAAACAATCTATTGGCATTTTTTAATATACTGCCTTAGTTTGTTTCTTTTAATTTAAAACTATAATGAAAAGCTTTTTTAATTTCCTACCTGTACTTCTGTCTTTATATCCGGGATATTAGAAGATTTCGGCATAAATACTATGCTTTTTTCTCCATCATTTTCAGCTATATCCGCAAGCACCGTATCTTTATTTTTTATACTGCCGTCAAGAACCGATTCTGCAAGCTTATCTTCAAGATAATTTTGAAGTGTTCTCTTTAACGGTCTTGCTCCGTACTTTTTATCATAACCTTTATCAATTAAAAAGTCTTTTGCGGCATCGCTCACTTCCAGTCTCATATCCATTTGTTCAATTGTTCTCTTATTTATATCTCTTAAAAGAATTTCAAGAATCTCATGCATATTTTCCTTTGTAAGCTGATGAAATACTATGGTTTCATCTATACGATTTAAAAATTCAGGCTTAAAAAGCCTGCCAAGCTCTTCAAGCACACCTTCCTTCATCTTCTTATGGTCGGCTGCATCATCAACGGCGGAGGTAAATCCCAAAAGCTTAGGTGATACTATACGTTCTGCACCTACATTGCTCGTCATTATTATTATAGTATTTTTAAAATCAATTCTTCTGCCATGTGCATCAGTGATATGACCATCATCAAGCACCTGTAAAAGCACATTAAATACATCAGGATGAGCCTTTTCAACCTCGTCAAATAATATAACGCTGTAAGGGTTTCTTCTTACTTTTTCAGAAAGCTGTCCCCCCTCATCATAGCCTATATATCCCGGAGGTGAACCGACCATCTTTGATACGGAATGTCTTTCCATGTATTCGCTCATATCAACTCTTATAAGCGCATTCTCAGTCCCGAACATACATTCTGCAAGTGCCTTGCTCAGTTCAGTCTTTCCTACACCTGTAGGTCCAAGGAATAAAAATGAACCTATAGGTCTTTTAGGATCCTTAAGTCCCACCCTGCCACGTCTTATAGCCTTTGATACCGCATTTACAGCCTCATCCTGTCCTATAACCCGTGCATGTAACATAGTTTCAAGTTCCTTAAGCCTCTGTGTTTCCTCCTGAGCAAGTTTCTTTACAGGAATCTTTGTCCATAATGCAACTACATCGGCTATATCAGACTCTGTAATTACAAGCTTCCTGTTTTTCTTATCTTTATCCCATTTTTCACGCAGTTTTTCTATCTTCTCAAGCTTTTTTTCCTGTTTTTTCTTTATTTCACCGGCTTTTTCATACTTTTCAGCCTTTACCGCCTCTTCTTTTTTAACCTCAAGCAAAGAAATTTCAGAATTTAACTTTTTAATTTCTTCAGGCTCCATATAGCTTTCAAGCCTTGCCCTTGAAGAAGCCTCATCTATAAGGTCAATAGCTTTATCAGGCAAAAATCTGTCCGATACATACCTTGAGGACAGCTTAACCGCCGCTTCAAGTGCATCATTGCTTATAGTGAGCTTATGGTGCTCCTCATATTTAGGTCTGAGCCCTACAAGTATCTGATATGCCTCCTCTTGATTTGGCTCATCCACTGTTATAGGCTGGAAACGTCTCTCAAGTGCGGCATCCTTTTCAATATATTTTCTGTATTCTTCAAGTGTGGTTGCACCTATAAGCTGTATCTCACCTCTTGCAAGTGCAGGTTTTAATATATTTGAGGCATCCATGCTTCCTTCAGCACCACCTGCACCTATTATAGTATGCAGTTCATCTATAAATAAAATCACATCTTTTGCAAATGTAACTTCATTTATTACTTTTTTAATTCTCTCTTCAAATTCTCCCCTATATTTTGAACCTGCTATCATAGCTGCAAGGTCAAGGGTTACAACTCTCTTTTCAAGTATATTTTCAGGTACATCTTCTGCCACAATACTCTGTGCAAGCCCTTCAACCACTGCCGTTTTGCCGACTCCGGGTTCCCCTATAAGGCATGGATTATTTTTAGTTCTCCTGCTCAGAACCTGCATAAGCCTATTTATCTCATTTTGTCTGCCTATAACAGGATCAAGCCTGCCTTTTCTGGCAAGTTCGGTAAGATCCCTTGAATATTTATCAAGCACCTGTGTATCAGACTGTGTCTGTTGAAAATCGTTTTTCTTTGGCTGCTGATAAGGTATTTCAGATGTTCCGTATTTAAGTCCGCTCTGTCGTGTACCGTCTCCCATACTTCCAAGTATATCAACATATAACTTTTGTATATTAACACTCATTGTATGTAAAAGCTTTGCCGCTATACAATTTACATTTTTTATAATTGATATAAGTATATGCTCAGTCCCTACAAGAGGTTTTTTAAATCTTACAGCCTCCTTATATGCGTTATCAAGCACAATAGCTGCCATAGGTGTATAGTTTTGTTTTCCATCCATAGCAACATTATAATTTGATGATATAAGCTGATCTATAAGACTCCTTAATTTTTCTTCGGTAACTCCGTTTTCTATGAGTATTTTTGCGGCAACCCCGCTGCCTTCCTGCAAAAGTCCGAGAAGTATATGTTCAGTGCCTACCGAAACATGCGAAAGTTCACGAGCTGCTTTTTCTGCAAGTTCAAGTGCCAAAGCGGCTTTTTGTGTATATCTATCCAATATTATACCTCCATAAAATGCTGTTTTCTGTAATTTATAATTTATATCTATATAAACCATGGTGATATAAGTATAAATTAATGCCGTTCATTTATAATTTATTAAATAATAATCATATTTTATAAAATAATAATCTAAGTTTTATTCTGAGATTCTTTCAATATTTTTTCTTAAAAATGCAGCCCTTTCCTGATTCATCTCATCCTTGGCAAGAGGCTTCTGTGCCCTCTTAAGCAGATGTGCCGGCTGGACACCGAATATAAGAGAATAAATCTCCTGCGGATTTTTTAATTTTATTATATTATCAGCCGCTCCCTGAAGCAGTATACTTAAATATTTAAGTGAATCTTTTAGTGTAAGCTTCCTTGCATATTTAAGCACTCCATATGCCTTATATACCTCATCTTCAATATCTATCCTATGCTCGGAAAGTGCTATTCTCCTTACTTTTGCTTCTTGTGAATTAAGCTGCATTGCCACCCTTGTAACCTGATCTATTATCTCTCTTTCACTATGCCCAAGTGTTTTTGAATTTGAAATATCATAAAGGGAGCCGCAGTTTTCCTGTCCTTCACCATATACTCCTTTTATAGATACACCAAATCTGCTCAATCCAAGTATCAGATTGGAAAAGCTTTTGCCTTTTGAAAGCAGCGGCATATGAAGCACTATATTCGCTCTCATACCTGTACCTACATTAGTAGGGTATGCCGTAAGATAGCCATACTTTTCATCAAATGCATATCTGAATTTTTCATTTATATAATCATCAAGCCTATCAGCACGCTTCCAAAGCTCCTCAAGCATAAGTCCGCCTGAAAGAAGCTGTAACCTTATATGATCATCACCGTTTATCACAAGGCTGATCTCTTCAGTATCACTTGTAATAAGACCTGTTTCTTCTTTTCTATGTGCTATAACAGAATTTATAACTCTCCTCTCCCTAAGTGCCTGCTTTTCAACATCACCGAGTTTAAAGAATTCTCTGTTAATACAGTCTCTTGCATCAATCACTCCTATACCTGAAAGTCCTGAAAGCATATCTCTTGTAAGAATTTTATTCTCTTCTTCTGATGTGCTTTCGGGAAATACATAGCCCTCAAGGTTCCTTGAAAGCCTTATCCTGCTGCTTACAAAATTATAATCGGTGCTGAGTTTTACATTTTCATACCATTTAGCCATTATTTTTTCCCTTTACGGCATTTTTCAAAACCTTTATCTCATCTCTGTATTTTGCAGCCGCCTCATATTCTTCATTTCCCAATGCCATCTTAAGCATAAGTTCAAGTTCCTCTATACGCCTCTTTTCAGATTCACCGTCCTGTAATGGCTCCTGTTTTGTATTTTTAGAACCGTCTTTGGTATCCTCATCTCCATGCGGTGTATCTGCCGTTCTGGACTTAGGAAGCATAACGGTAGCCGGTACTTTACCTTTATGAATATCACTTCCCTGAAGCTGCTTTATCGTTTCAGATATAAGCGGTCCAAAGATTTCATAACATTCACTGCATCCGAATCTTGAATTATTTATAAAACTGTCATAGCTTGTTTTACAGTTAGGGCACACAATCTGCCTGTAATCTTCTGTCTTGTTTGCAGGTTCCTGCTCTCCGAAAAGCCCTGAAAGCAACTTTGAAAGTGAAAATTCTTTATTAAACACTGAGGAATAATGCATAAATTCTATACCCTCGGCACATTGACTGCATAGATTGTATTCTCTTTTTGTTCCATCTATAATTTCATAAAATACTATATTAGCTTCTCTAAGTTTACATTTTTCACATAGCATATAATATCCCTCCTTAAAGTTTATCTGATAAATATTTGTTTCTATGCTTTAAATAATACAATTCCTGTACTATTTAAAAATTATTCTTATATTCTACCGATGTAAAAATCCGTCATACAGCTCATCAATAAGATTATGTGCATCCTGTCTGCATACACCGTTGCATATGCCTCTTGCCACAACCACTGCAAGTTCCCTTTTCATGGCTGCAAGAACACTTAATTTATCAACATCTATACATATTATTGCACCCTTTCTCCTGTCAAGCTTAATGAATCCCTCTCGTTTCAATATGGAATAAGCTTTATTTACAGTATGCATATTTATACCCACTAGATCTGCCATTTGCCTTACTGAGGGAAGAGAGTCTCCTTCTTTAATCTGATCAGTTGCGATATTCATAATTATCTGGTTGCAAAGTTGTATATATATAGCCTCATCACTATTAAAATCAATATAAAAATCCATAACTCTACCTCTATTATAACTGTTATAGCAGTAGTATAACATAATTTTATATAAATTACAAGTATTCTTTTAAAGTGCCGATCTGATACATATAACAGCCAAATAGCACTGATATGTCAACAGCCATCCACCGGAACTCCGGTACGGATGGCTGCAAAATAGCTTTTAATAACTTTCCATAATATCCTTTTTTAGTGATACCCTCCTCCGAAAGAGCCGTCAGCAGGTGTAGGAGAAGGTGCATTTTTAAATAAACGACTTTTCCTGAGATATTCATCAGTACCGAAGTAAGTCCTCACACGCACTGATTTCGTATAATATGCAAACATTATACCAAAGCTTATAGCAAGAACTATAATAGTTGACACAAGTCCTTTTCCATGAAAAAATACCGCTATCAAATTCAGTGCAACACTGCAGGCTGCCAAAATCTCATATATAGAAAGAAATGAAGGATCTTTCCTTATTACAGCCACAAACAGTCTTATATGTAAAATTATTAAAAATGTATTAATCATAGCTCTTATAAGATTATTTACCGTTCCATCATACTCTTCAATAAATGCAAGACCTAATCCGCCTAATAAACGGAAAATCGTTGCTATAACCAGAAATCCTGCATATAGTAAATCTATATAGGTAAAAAATGCAAGCAAACCTCCAAGACTATGATATGGATGCTGATAGCCTGATGAGGTCGTGTTGGCACCTTGCTGCGAACCTCCCTGATAATAATTCTGCTGAGTATTCCAGCCTCCGCTGCTCTGATTTACATTGCCGCCGGCATACCCCATATTCGCATTACTGCCTGTATAACCCTGGTTTGTACTGCTCCCTGCATTAAACTGATTGCTGCCGGAGTATAGTGTTGACTGACCGCTTAAATCTGCACCACATGCACTGCATATCTTTGAATTTTCAGGCATCTGATTACCACATTTTGCACAAAACATGTATGTTTCCTCCTCTATAAATCATAACCTAAAATTTACTTTGTTTTTAACAAAGCCGTTTATATTGTATCATATAAACGGCTTTCTTTCCTTAGTAAAGCTTAAAATTAAATTTACAAACTTTATCAGGTTATAAGATAAATATTTGGTAGTTTTAACCTTGATATATTATTAATTAATATTTTATAAATGTAATTTTACCTGTCAAATATCTTATTTTAACTTTAATATATACTTTTTACAGCTTTGGTTTTTCATTAATCAGTTCCTCATCAGTCATCTCTTTTGATGATACTTCATTAAAATCAGTATCTATAACTGTCTGACCAGGCTTATCAGGCTGAGTCCTGTGGTTTGGCAGGGAGTTTACAACCTCGATGTCGTCTTTATTTTTATTATCTGAGGTGCTTCCTGCCTCTTTATTATCTGAATTACTGCCTGCTGCTTTGTTTTCTGTGCCGCTGCCTGACTCTTTATTTTCTGAATCACTTCCTGCCGCTTTGTTTTTTTCATTGCTTTCAGCCGCTTTATTATCTCCGGTATTAGACTTAGCTTCCGGCTTTGAGCCTGAATCCGCATTTTCAGCTTCTATTTCTTCAAAATCAGTTACTTCTATAACTTCTGCCTCAGCCTTTTTAGATAATTCCGAAGCTTTAACACTGTTTACCCGACTTTCTACTGCAGTTTTAAGTATATCTTTAGAGCTTTTATCCGATATATTCTCTTTATTACAATTATCTTTTTGATTTTGTATATCCAAAGGAGCTTTTGTCTCTTTCATATCCTGAGCCTTGCTTTCAATATCTTCTCTCTTTATAACCTTAACCCTCGCACTGCTCTGTGTCTGCATAGTATTATTTTGTACTTTTGCTCCGGCAGTACCCGCTTTATCCGGATTAGAAGTCCCTGCTCCGGCAGTGTCAGCTTTATCGGAATTTATGTTTCCCTTTGTCTGTACATTTCCGGCTGCCGCCATGCCTCCGGTACCTGAGCCGGCATTTTGGGTATAATCATTATCGGATACAGACTTCCTTCTTTTTATAAATAACACCACTATAATAATTACAAGCAGGATTATAAGTGCTATTAAAGCAATTCCTCTTATATTATAGTCTTTTAGCAGTTCATTGTATTTTCCTGCCATACTGTCATATTCACTCTGAGGTACTGCATTTTCTATTGCAGGGTCGCTGAAATACCTCTGGAAATTTTTCTCTTTTACATCAAATCTGTAAAAGCTTTTTTCTCCGTCAGTGTTCATTGCATATACTATATAATATTCAGGCTCTGCTGAACTTGCCCATACCCATCCTGATATTTTTGTTTTTGCATCATTACCTCCGGTTTCAAAGGAAACCTCTTTAAATCCTTGAGGTACCTGTACTCCCTGAGGCAGAGGTACTACAGTTATTTTCTTTGCAGATGATGTAAGAACGGCAAATTGCGACCAGTTCCCACTTTTTTCATCATAGGCAAAAAGTCCTCCTGAACCGTCATCAGCTATAAGATACATTACTATTATATCACTGACTTCAGTCCTGCCTGCTGCCACATCTCTGCCATTATATACATATCTGCCTACCGTATAGCCTTCAGGTAAAAGTGAGGCATCAAATGAAGAAGCTACGCTGTAAGTCTGACCTCCTACCACAGCCTTCTCACTTGAAAGCTCCGCACCAACATTACCCTGACCGTCGGCAACAGGTGTTGAAAAACCTTCTGTCTTCGTAACGGTTATTGTATAAACCTTTACTGTTGAGCCATCCTGTGCAGTAACCTTACATTCGATCTTATTTTCACCAAGTACAAGGTTATCACCGCCGCTTACACTTATCACTGCATTGGCATCTGCCGCAGGTGCACTTATCGCTACATTATTAACTTCACCGCCCACCTGTGCACTGTACTGTGTAATCTCAGGTGAAAATGCAGGTGAAAGTATGCCGGGATATATACCTAGAGAAGCCAGATCAGCATTTGCCGAGCTTTCCGCTGCAGCCGCAATCGTAACTTTTGCACTTCCCTCATGGCTTAAACTGGCAGGTTTAGCATCAAGATCCTGTATTTCCCATGTGCTTATCTTTATATCAGATTCACCTGCTTTTAAAGTTTTAAATTTTAAATTAAATACCCATTCCGAATCATTTCCGCTCGCAGAAGCCGCACTCACCTTTACGGACCCCGCACCGCCCTGAGCATTATCTCCGCTTATAAACTCAATTGAATCAGGATCATAAGAAAGCATTATGTCCGCTTTCCCAAGTTTTCCGCCCTCATCAACCGCACTTACCTTCATAGTTACATTTATTTCATTGCCTAAAACCGCCGAAGGGTCCGAAAATGAAATTTTTGTATCAAGTGCATATGAAACTATAGAGGCAGTTTTTACTATGCTGAATACTAAAACCAGCATAATAGTTAAAAAACAGCATCTCAGCCCTGTTAATTTATGCCTACCTTTTAAGAATATCATTAATTTCCATCTCCTCCCGGTGATACAAGCTTAGGTCTGTCTGTTGATATCCCTTTTGAATCTGAAGGTGCTACCCCCTCACCAACAGAAGCGGAATTTTTACTTTTTGTATCGCCGGTACTATTGTTTGAATTGGGTGCAGTAAGGGAAGTATCATTTGAGCCCTTCTTAGGACTGTTTTCCTGCGTACCTGTACTTTTTGAAGCCTGTCCTCCACCTTGTCTTACAACGTTTATTACATAATTTCTTACAGTTCCGTTTTCAGCTTTGACTTCTATATTAAATGAATTATTGCCGCCGCTTAAGTCAACCGTTCCGGTACCGCTTATAGAAGCCTTTGCATCAACCGCCTGAGCACCTATATTAATCGAGGTTATTGACTGCGAAACTATAATATCATACTTTTCTATATCTTTGCTGAATGAAGGGGTAAGACTATAACCTTCAACACTCAGGCTTGACAGCTTATTGTTCGGACTGCCGTCGCCATTTGGCAGCTTCGCCCTCTCAGAAGGCATATTTTTATAAACCGGTATTGAAAATACAAGTTCACCGTTTTTAAGACTGTCCGAATATGCCTGTGAAAGCCTTGCACCTTCATCAGCTCCGCCTTCAATATTAGTCATATACTGGTGTTTATAAAGGTTTGTTCCAAGTACATTAAATTTCTTTAAATAAAATGTATCCTGATTTGCCTTTACATAATTATCTCCATAAAATATCGCCCCTCCTATTATAGCCTTGTCTCTGCTGTTCCAAGGTCTTGAATAGCTTCCCGACTGTGAAGCCCACCAGAGTCCACGCTGTGTAGGAGACATGCCTGCCGCCTCATAAGCCTGCACATTAAAATAATTATATATCCCCTTATAAGGCTCGGTATTTCCGCTTATCAGACCGCTCTTGCCTTCTCTTCCCTGCTCCTGTATAAGCATTGAAGTAAGTACATAGGGATTTACTCCCGATACCACCGCTGCCTCAAGTATTATATCTACATATGTTTTATTGCCTTCTATAGGCGTATAATTTGTATCCTCATTGGTTTTATTATCAGAACTTTTTGCATTCTTGTCTATCCCCGAAGATCTCGCATTGTTTCCATTCTCACTGTCAAGCCATATTCCGGGACCGTTTTGTGAGTTAATTTCTGAAAATGATGTTTTTTCACCATTTGACGGACCTGCCGTATCACCTGCGGCAAGACTGCCTGATATAGGACCGTAACCCAATTTTTCCTGTAATGCCGCATCTTTGGCAGGTGCTTCAAGCTTAATACTTGAAGATTTCTCAGATACAGGATCATTTGCATCAGTTGAAGCGTTTTGTGTTTCTTCAGTTTTTTCACTGCCGCTTCCGTTTTGCGGTTCATCTGTATTGCCTGATGCCGAAGCGGTAGGCGGCGTAAGACTTACGCCTGAAAAACTGCTTTCAGACTGTACGGATTTATCAGCCTTTGGAGTCTCTTTTTTCTCAGGCTGTTGTGCAACCGGCGCCGTAAGGCTTACGTTGGAATCCTTCTTCTCTTTTTCCGTATTTACTGCAGGAGACTGACTGCCTGATGAAGCTGAAGATGATATATCACGTTTTGCATTAAGAACCTGCGAGTTTGAAGCACGGCTTTCAAGATAAGTTCCTCTGACCATAGCTTCAATACCCTCAACATCATACTTGTTTTCATTATATCCCTGATTTAAAAACTGAAATACATTTACAGGATCAAGGAAATTTCTGGGATCCATATAATAACGTATTATATCGCCGCTTGCAGCCACCCACGCACTTGAGTCAAATCCCGGCCATGTGGAATTACTCCAGTTATATGCCCCCTCAGCAGTTGATTTCCATGAAGAAACACTGTTTTTACTGACAAGATTTCTTCCTACCACACTTTCATTCTCAACCGCAGTCTGCCAGTCTATATCTACCTTCTGTGCCTTAAATACCCAGTTAGGATACTGTGCATGCAATTTTCTGAGAGCTTCCTTATAATCCTCCGGAAAACCCTGTGCATCTAAGGCTTTTTCAAAATCTTCACTCCTTGTATATGAAGCACTTGAAGATGTCGTATTTATATATGTGCTCAGTGCATATCCCGTTTTTGCCTCAGCACCTTCACCAAATCTTACCTTATACCATTTGCTGCCGTCAGAGCCTGTAGTTTCATCGGTTATTATAACTTCGGTTCCCGCCCTCAGTGAAGCAACTTTTGAACTTGAGGATGAAGCCTCAGAGCGTATATTAAGCGAGCTTGCATTTACAATAGCTGATTTTTCGGCATACGCATATATTTTTACCAGATCGCTCGGGATAAAAGGCTGCGAAACTATAACCATTGCCGAGGCAAGTACATATGATGCCGCCCTGTTCAATATAAATTTATTTTTTACCTTCGTATTTTTTTTGTTTTTAAATTTTTTATTATTCATAAATCCAGTAATTCTCCAAAATATAAATTTGTTATAAATATAGCATTTAAATATCCCGCCTGTTTTTTTAAGCTTATTTTAACTATATTATAAAAAAGGCGCAGTTTCATATATTATCCCGGCTGTGTTAATGCTTCGGGTTTCGGAATATTTAAACATTTAAACATAAGGTATAAATACTATGCTTAAATGTTATACCTTAATAGCATATATTTTACCATTCATTAATAATAACTTCAATAAATTTACTTTTATTATTATAATTTCGTAAGAAAATCGTTACACTTACACCTATAATTAAAAACAATATCATATCGATATAAAGGTAAATTACAGCTTATTAATTATTAATAATATTATGTTTTAAACTAATGCCATTTTAAACAAAAAAACAATTCCCGGTCCGGCAATTTCCGGAATAGGAATTGTTTAAATTCAGGAATTTTTACATATGCTATATAAGCTCAATTATCTGCTGTATATCCTTCTTTCCAAACACAGGAGCACCGTCGTTTATTACCATGCACGGAACGCTCATTATCTGATATTTATCTTTTAATTCCTCAAAATGATTTATGTCATATATATCAGCACTTATCAAGGGATTTAAAGCCGCTATCCTCTGTGCGGCAACAACAAGGTCGGGGCAAACCGAACATGTAAGTGATACCATGATCTTTATAGCAGTCTTTTTATTAATTGATTTGATTTTTAAGAGCACATCTTCAGGAACAGCCTGCCCAGGTCCTGAAACATTATAAATTCCAAGTATAAATGAAGTAAACTCATGCCCTCCCGGAACTCCATGAAAAGCAAGTCCGCTGTCAGAGCCGTCCGGAGAGATTATTTTTACAAAGGGAGCGGCATCTGTAACGGATTTAACCTCATCCTCATAGCTTATACTTATCTTATCAGTCAATGCAGCGAGGCTTTCCATATATTCTTTAAGCTCGGAAGATACAGGTCTTTCATCAAGACAAAGCCTAAGGACTACATTGCCTGACATTTTTTCAAACACCGCCTCAAGCTGTGCAAGCATATCGGGGCTGAATAAACCTGAATTACCATTAGCGGCATCGGTTTTTGAACTGTTTTCTGACGGTACGGTGCCGTGTGTGCTTTTATCTGACTGTACAGGACGTATAGGAGAAATACCCGTTTCTTTCTGAAGCCTTGAAGCATATTTTTCAAGTTCAGTTGCAGCAAGTGCGCCATCTCCGACAGCTGTAACCACCTGCCTTAAAGCTTTGATGCAGACATCTCCTGCCGCATATACTCCGTCTGTACTTGTCTTTTGATTTCTGTCAGTAACTATATAACCGCTTTTATCAAGCTCCACAATATCTTTTACAAGCTCAGTCGCAGGCTCGTATCCTGCAAATACAAATATGCCGAAAGTATCACCATCAGCAGCCTTATATACAGTCTCCTCGCCGGTTATATTGTTTTTATAGGTTATGCTTCTTAAAAGGCTGTCTCCTTCTGCCCTTACAACCTCAGTATTTGTAAGTACCGTAATTTTCTCATGATTTTTTGCATGATCCGCTACAGCCTTGGCACATGAAAAGTCAGGCTTTCTTACCAGTATATATACATGTTTTGCATATTTTGTAAGGAATACCCCCTCCTCAGCAGCGGCAAATCCTCCACCTACCACAAATACATCTTTTCCTGTAAAAAACTCTCCATCACATGTTGCACAATACGCAACACCATGCCCTCTAAACCGTGCTTCTCCCTCAAAGCCGAGCATTCTGGGTCTTGCGCCCGTAGCAATAAGTATACCGAAACATTTAAAGGTTCCTGATGATGTTTTAACTTCCTTTACATCAGCATTTGCATTTATCGAAATTACCTCAGCCAGTTTAAATTCCGCACCGAAATTCTGAGCCTGACGGCGCATGGTCTCAGTCAATTCACTGCCGTTTGTATGCTCTATACCCGGATAATTTACAACCTCAGAGGTAATTGTTATCTGACCGCCAAATTTTTCCTTTTCTACAACAAGCACTCTGTAACATGCCCTTGCAAGGTAAATAGCAGCAGTCAGTCCGGCAGGACCGCCGCCTATTATAACTACATCATAAAAAATATCAAGAGTTTTGTCCTTTTCCACCTAAAATTAAACCTCCATAAAATCATTTAAATATGCGGGATTAGAAAAAATCCGATTTATAATCACTCGCATAAAGCTCATATTATAGTTTAGGGAAACACTGCTCAGTGTTTCCCGTACGAAAATCTCAGATACGCTGCACTATTCCTATCCGGTTTTGTACATATACATACACATACTCTTATAAAAATAAAACAACGCTTAAATCATTTTTTCTTTAAAGTTTTCCTACAAGGTCAAGACTTGGCTTAAGTGTCTTTGCACCTGGTGTCCATTTTGCAGGGCATACTTCATCACCATGTTCATGAACAAACTGACATGCCTGAAGTTTTCTGAAAAGCTCCTCTGCATTACGTCCTACATTACCGGCAGTAACCTCGTAAGCAACTATCTTTCCTTCAGGATTTACTATAAATGTTCCCCTTTCAGACATACCTGCCTGTTCAATATATACTTCAAAATCACGTGAAAGAACATGTGTAGGATCAGCAAGAAGGGGATATGTAATCTTTCCGATTCTCTCTGAGTTATCATGCCATGCCTTATGTACAAAATGTGTATCACATGAAACTCCAAACACCTCACAACCGGCTTTACTAAAACCGTCATACATATTCTGGAGATCTTCAAGCTCCGTAGGACATACAAATGTAAAGTCGGCGGGATAGAAGAAAAATACGCTCCATTTTCCTAAAATATCAGCCTTTGATACTTCTTTAAATCCGTTGTTATGGAAAGCCTGTACCTTAAAATCTGAAACCTCTTTGTTAATTAATGACATAACAAATTCTCCTTTTAAAATAAAATTTAATATATTAATTAGCATAAAAACAGTATAAGCATTAAAACATTCACGCTTTTAAACTGTTTAAAATTTAATTTTATACCATAGAAAATTTACCATATAATCCGTCTATATGCAAGCTTTAAATTTAAATTTTGTTAAATTCATCTTTATGTATAATCTCAGTAATAATTATCGTTTTTAAATATGCATAATTACCATTGTTACTTATTTTTACTCTTAAGGAAAGGCTGATTTAGTTATTATTTTCAACTCTATATTTATATACAAAAAATCACATATCAATATTCTAAAATTCATGTGATTTTACATACAAAATGCTTAATCATTGCTTTGTTAAATCTAAAGTCCCAAGCTCAAACCAGAATTCGACTCCATTATCTCTGTTTCTTACACCATAGCTTCCGCCATGTGCTTCTATTATCGCCTTTACTATTGAAAGTCCTATTCCGCTGCCGCCGTATCCTCTTGAATGTGCCTTATCAACCTTGTAAAATTTTTCCCAAATATGTTCAATATCATCTTCAGGTATACTTCCGCCTGTGTTAAATACAGACACCTTCACTCTTCCCGGAAATTTTTCAACTTTTACTTCTATATATCCCCCGGCATCTACATGATTTATCGCATTGCTGACATAATTTGTAAGCACCTCTTCAATTTTAAATTCATCCGCTTTTACAAATGCATTACCTGTATATATTATATTGATATTTACCTTTTTTTCACCGAGAAGTATTTTCGTTGAAGCCATAACCCCCTCTACAAGCTCATTCATATCAAATTCAGTTATATCGGGAGTTGCCGTACCTGATTCAAGTGCACTAAGTGTAAGGAGTTGTTTAACCATAAGGTTCATCTTTGAGGCTTCATCCATTATCACATCAGTGTAATACTTCCTGCTTTCCTCATCTTCACACAGCCCCACACTAAGCCCCTCTGCATATCCCTGTATCAGAGCTATCGGAGTTTTAAGCTCATGTGAAACATTTGCTATGAAATCCCGCCTCATCTCATCAACCTGCTCCTTATGTGCAAGTTCTGCCTGAAGCCTTACATTTGCCTGCATAAGCTCATCTATAGTATGTTTAAGTTTTCCCGACATAAGGTTCATATTTCTGCCAAGTATACCTATCTCATCTTCATATCTGCCATCATACCTTGCATTAAAATCAAGCAAACATATCTTTTCTGAAATATCAGCCAGCTCAAGTATGGGCTTTGTAACTCTCCTCATCAATAAAAATACTGCCGCCATACCGTATAGTGAAGCAAATATTCCTATATAAAGCAGAAATTTATTTGAAAGAAGCACACTTGTCTTAAGGTTTGCAATAGGTGTTGACATCATAACCTGTATCCTTGCATCACTTTGTATGTTTTCATCACTACAGTAGCCGAGAAACTCTATATATGATGAGTTATTCTCCTCGGAATCGTTAAGTATAATTCCATAGCGTTCATTTTCACAGATTTTTTCAATACCCGGACTATCTCCATTGCCTATAAAATCCGCCTTGATCCTCTTCATTATAAGCTCTCCATACCTTTCAGTAGATACAAGAGTCTTGTCGTTAGGATCGACTACTATTATGCTTATATTGTACCTGTTTGAGTATTCAACCAATATTTCGCTGAGTTTTTTTGAATATACGATAGTAGTATTTTTTTCGTCCTGATTTGTTTCCTGTTCATCCTCATCCTCATCCTGTACACTCTTTGATATCTCTTTACTGTTTTTTAAATCCCGGCTTTGTGCATCACTGCCGTCTCTTCCATATAATATATCCATAACCTCCGTATTTATGCTCTCATAAGCATTCTGAATTTCCTTGACCTTTTCCATTCTGTAGAACATCTCAAGCCCGAATGAATTTATGATACAGATCGAAATCAGCATAAATACTATAATTATAAAGAATACCCCGGTCAGTTTGAATCTTATGGAATGTTTAAGCATAATATTTTACTAAAAAACCAAAATTAGGATATTAAGATCCATATAGCTATGCATCAGGATCAAATTTATATCCCATTCCCCATATGGTTCTTATATACTCACCTTTCTCTCCCATTTTAGACCTTAACTTTTTAACATGAGTATCTATGGTTCTGGCATCTCCGAAATAATCATAGTTCCACACATTATTAAGTATCTTTTCTCTTGAAAGCGCTATTCCCTTATTCTCTATAAAATATGTCAGGAGTTCAAACTCTTTATAGCTTAAATCCACAGGTTTACCGTCTATCGTTACCTGATGTGCCGTTTTATCAATTTCTATCCCGCCTGAGGCTATCTTTTCCTCCTGTCCCAGACTGCTTCTTCTAAGTATCGCCTCAACCCTTGCAACAAGTATCTTTGGACTAAAGGGCTTAGTTATATACTCATCAACTCCGAGATTAAAACCTAAAAGCTCATCTCTTTCCTCACTTCTTGCAGTAAGCATGATAATCGGCAGTGATGAATGTTCCCTTATAGCTCTAAGTGTCTCCCAGCCGTCCATTCTGGGCATCATTACATCAAGTAAAATAAGCTTTATGTCTTTATCTTTATAAAAAATCTCAAGAGCCTCTTCTCCGTCAGCAGCTTCAATTACTGTAAATCCTTTAATTGAAAGGAAATCTTTTACCAGCTTTCTCATTTTCGCCTCGTCATCTACGACGAGTATTTTTATATTGCTGTCCATACAAAAATACCTCCATATATAAAAGACCTTATCCGTATTGATAAGATTTAATTTGTAAATCATGCCGTGTAAAGGCTATAATGATATAGTGTATCAGATAAATATGCTCTTTTCTACTCTTTCACAAATAATTCATGTTTAACGCAGGGAGTTATTAATGTAAAATAATTAATCTTCTAAGTTATAGAATAAGACATTTACCTGATTATATAAATAGCAGCTTTTTTAAATTGCTGAAAAAGGAGCAAATGGATATGAATAATATTAAGCACTTTAATAATACTCAAAACATAGAAATTTCTTTAAATAACAATATATCAAATACTCAAGTGAATTTTTATCCAAAAATAAAAGCAATTTATTTCTCGCCTACCGGAACAACTAAAAAAATAATTAAATCTATAGTCAAAGGAATTGAACCTAAAAAAGTGGATTATATTGATTTAACAAAAAGTAATATAATTTTAAAAAAAGAACCTGTAAATACTGACGAAGATGATTTAATTATTTTAGGAGCCCCTGTTTATGGAGGTTTTTTATATAAAGATTTTAGAAATTACATTAAATGTATTGATTTCAATGATAAACCTGTCGCAACAGCTTTATTATATGGAAATGCAGCTATTTTGTTCGCAAAACGGGAGATTATTTCTATAGTAAGAAAAAACAACGGGAAAGTTATAGGTTATGGAAATTTTGTTGGAGAACATTCATTTTCAACAACAAAAATACCTGTTGCGATAAATAGGCCTAATGCAGATGATCTTAATACAGCAATTTTATTTGGGAAAGCTCTTAGAAACAAACTGAATACAATAGATATTGTACCAAGCAATCAACATATAAGTTTGTTTGATAAGTTTGTTGATCAAATCGCTGATAAAAAACCCTTACATACCGGAAAAAGATTTTTTACCGTTCCTCAAACAAAACAAGAACTATGCAGTCAATGCGGCATATGTATAAAAAAATGTCCGAAAGCCTGTATAGATTCTGATCTTCAAACCAATAAAGATGAGTGTATTGTTTGTATGGCTTGTGTAAAAGCATGTCATAACAATGCACGTATAACTAAAGCTAAAAATCCATTTGTAAAATATGCTTTAAAAATTATAAATAGAAATAAAAAAGAATCTGATTTTACTATATTTTAAAGTTTATAAGATATTTACATTGAGCTTAAATAAAGAGTTAAAGATATAATTGTCATATGTGCCGATGAACTTGGTGGATGAAAGAGGCTATATCAGTAGTCTTTCCTTTCTTTGCGAGTATTCATTTACCCTGATATGTTGGTGAAATAGCAAAGATGCAGAGAGATACCTCCTGTTTAGATTTTGGTTAAACTAAGAAAAATCGAAAAAGTCTACCCCAGACATTAAAGTGAACCCATTTGTCAAGACAATTTTTCAAAAAAATTAAGTTGGATTTCGGAAGAGATTATTCCATCCCTTTCTCCCTTAGTTACCCACCAAGTGTGGATATATGAACTGTCAAGGGTGTGCTGCAAAGCAGCTTCCGAAGGAACCCTTTACAGCTCATATATCTGCACTTATACTACACAAGAGGGAGAAACAGGATAATTACCTATCCCGGTATATTTCTTCCGGTGTGCGGTATTTTAAGCGTGAGTGTGGACGCTCGTGATTATAAAATTTTATATAGTTATGAATTCCGATACGTGCTTCTTTTGGTGTCTCGTAAGCCTTAGGATATATATCCTCATATTTTATGGTTCGCCAGAGCCTTTTCTATGAATATATTATCGTAGGCACGCCCACGGTGATCCATACTAATTTTAGAACCTGCATCCAGAAAATCTGTGTGAATTTTGGGCTTGTAAAA
>NZ_JH378841.1:47520-50665 GCF_000235445.1 Johnsonella ignava ATCC 51276
ACGGCGTTGTGCTACATTAAGCTTCAGTAAACCAGATTTTTTTTTAAGCCACTCGTTCTGAGTGGTAAGTTTGCCAATCTGAGCATATAAATCATTTATTTCAGATTCATGTGCTTTTTGAGCTTTGCGTTCTTTTGATAAATTATCTTGGAATAGTGTATACAACTGAGACTCAGCTTCTCGTTTCCATTTTGAAAGCATGTTTGGATGAATATTGTTCTCGGCAGCTATCTCATTGATTGTACGCTCGCCTCGAATTGCTTCAAGGACAAGTTTCGATTTTTCCTCCGGGGAGTGTTGTTGTCTTGCCATATTTGGACTCCTTTCGCTATAAAATTATACGGAAAATCCAACTTAGAAACAATAATTTTTTTGTCTTAATTTATGGGTTCATTATACATTATACTCCTTTCTTGACAGTTCCACTCCTTAGGTTTTGGGTTTTTCATATTCAGTAAATATGTACTGACCATCTCATGAAACATCAAAAAAAGCACCGCCACTTTGCTTCCACCTGCAAAGCAGGTCAGCAATAAAAACGCAGCAATGCTCCTTAATAAGAGTATAACGCAAGCGGATCAAAATGTCAACAGTGATAATCTCACCTATAATGATGCTCTTTTTATCATGCGTTTTTCAAAGTTCAAAGAACTTTAACTGAGTTCAAAATATATCTAAAATACATTTCTGTACTTTATTCAAAAATATCTTTTTTCTACTTGACTTTTAATAGTTAGTCTTTAATTTAAGAAGATAGACAGAATATAATCAAGAGAGTAATGTAATTTACATTCTACTTTAGTTCCTTTAATTCTGTAATTATCGACCACTTTGGGAATATTTGTCAAGGACATAAACAAAATTTCTTTAATAAATTTATATCTTCTCTGTCTCTCTCTTGATTAGCTTCAGTATTTTGTCCTTGTATGTTTGCCCTGTACCTTGCTTGAAATGTAGATTTACAGTATATTTTGTTTTTCCAATATCCATTATTAACTGTTTATGTGGTGGTGCTTTTATTTCTCTTTTTTCTTCTTCCATAAGTCCTCTTTTCCGCTTTTAGGCAAAGAAAAAACAGTAAACTTTTTTTGATTTACTGTTTCTGTATCAGTCTTTTTCTAAACTTTAATTGTTTATTTCATTTATAATTGTATGATTTTATTGGCTATATCTTCTACAAATCGATTATCGTGTTCCACAAATATGAGTGTAGGCTTTGCTTCTTTTATAATTTCCTCAATCTGTATTCTTGATATTACATCTATGTAATTCAACGGTTCGTCCCAAACAAATATATGAGCTGGCTTTGACAAACTTATGGCAATTAAAACTTTCTTTTTTTGTCCATCACTATAATTCTTCATATCTATTTCAAATAATTCTCTTGAAAAATCTAATTTTCTAAGAATTGTTTTACACAATGTTTCATCAACGTCTTGCTTATGAATATACTCATTTAGGCTACCCGTTAAATCAGATGTATCTTGAGGAATATACGATATTTTCAAATTACTTGCTAATTTTATCTCACCTGTATACTCGTGATTTAGACCTAACAAAATTTTAATCAAGGTCGATTTTCCGCTTCCATTACTACCATATATAGCCACTATATCGCCTTGTTGTATCTCAAAGCTCAGGTTATTTAATATCTGTTTTTCTCCATAGTATGATGATAACTCACCAACCGATATTAGAGGATTTTTTTGATGATGTAACGGATGCAATAATAGATTTTCCTTTGTTTCAATATCTTTTAGTAAATTCTGCTTTTCTTCTATTGCCTTATTTTGTCTATTCTCCAAATTCTTAGCTTTTTTCATCATCTTGGCTGACTGATGACCTATATGTCCCTTATCTGGTTTTACACCTGATACTTTCACACCATTTTTAGTATTTTCAATTTTATCAGACCAAATTTGACTTTGTCTTGCAGAATCTTTTAATCGTTTAATATCTTTTCTTAATTTTTCATTTTTACTGATTTCAAATTGGTCTTTCATCAATTTATTTTCATACCATGATGTAAAATTTCCTGATTGGACATCAATAGAATTCCTGTTAATAGAAATAACATGATTGATACAGCCATCTAAAAAATCTCTATCATGAGATATGAGCAAAAAACCTTTTTTACTTTTCAGATATTCACTTGCAATTTTTCTTCCGTACATATCTAAATGGTTTGTTGGTTCATCAATAAATAAAAAACCATCTTCTCTTGTAAACAAAATAGCTAAAAGGATTTTTGTTTGTTCTCCTTTAGAAAGCGTTTCAAACTCCCTATAAACAAGGTTCTCATCTACATTTAGCAAATTAAGTTCTCTAAATAATTTCCATTCTTCCTCATCTGATATTAATTCTTTATGTAACTCAATCCCTAATTTTGAAGTATCCATTATATTTGGTGGAAATTTAATAAATTCAACATCCTTGCTTATTTTGCCTTGATAAGTTTCTTGATTTAAAAGTAACTTAAATAGAGTTGATTTACCAATTCCATTTCTTCCTATCAATCCTATTTTCCAGTTTGTATCAAAGGAAAATGATACATTTTCAAATATAGGTTTTACATATCCATAATATGAGAAAGTGAGGTTTTCAATTTTAATTGCTGACATAAAAATCCCCCCTCACAAGTCTATTTTATTTAATATAATATCATTTTTTAGCTTGATTGTATATAATAAACCCATAAATTAAGACAAAAAAAATTATTGTGGTAAAATGAAAAAGTTACTTCCAGTTATCTTTCCTTATCCTGATTTTAGTTTTTCAATAAGTACTTTATGAAAGACTTACTTCCGGCTATCCTATTACCTGTGATGTTCATAGGAGAAAGGATGACTATTATGAAAGCAAAACATTTAACTTTAGATGACAGGAAAGCCATTCAGGAAGGCATAGAAAGACGTCTTTCAAAAACTGCCATAGCTAAATCTATTTCCAAAGATCCTACTACTGTTGCCAAAGAAATAAAACTTCACAGAACAGTTAAACAGCGAAACCGTTTTAACTCTCCTGTCATGTGTGCTAAATTGAAAGAGTGCAAAAAACCACGTAAGTTCTGCTCGGAAAGACTGCATTGATTATGTAGAACAGCCTTGTACTATGCGTGACCGTTCCACAGCGCATGTAATCATTG
>NZ_JH378842.1:0-7266 GCF_000235445.1 Johnsonella ignava ATCC 51276
GATCGTCATATAACCATGTTCTTGCCATCGAACCCTGCAAAAAGACTCTGGACAGTCAGAGATTGTCAGCACAGATATTATCCTGCATAGTGATCAGGGAAGTCAATATACATCGAAGGCTTTTACTGAATTCTGTGAGAAAAACAGCATCACACAGAGCATGAGCAAGGCAGGCTATCCATATGACAATGCACCAATGGAAAGGTATTTTAATACTCTGAAAAATGAAGAGATATATCTTCACCATTACCATGAGGAACAGGAGTTATATGATGCTGTTGAGGATTTTGCATACATAAAGTATAACCATGTACGTCCCCATGCCTATAACGGATATCGCACTCCCTTTGAGGCACGGTATGCTGTATAAAAATCAGTCGCAAGTGTTACAAAAATGCTTGACCACTACAAATCTTCTTTCAGATGCATCTAAAGGTCGATATGGTAAAGATACCGCCATAACTTTCAGGGAAGCTGCAAGGGCTTCTATCGGCTCAAATATGCCAGCCAAATCTCTTGAACTAAAACACACCATCAAGTTGATACTGGAACTTGGTTCTGAGATTGATGAAATCGAAAATGAAATCAAAATTATCATGGATGAAATTAATTCTCCAATTCTCAGTATTCCAGGTATCAACTATCGTATGGGCGCTATGATCATTGCCGAGATTGGTGACTTCAGTCGCTTTGATTCTCCTGATAAAATCTTAGCTTATGCCGGGTTTTCACCATCAACATATCAATCCGGACAACTGGATGGTGCTTACGCTCATATGAAAAAACGTGGATCCAGATACCTCCGATATGCCCTGTACAATGCAGCCAAGTATGTTTGCCACTGGGATTCAACATTTGCAGGGTATCTTGCCAGAAAACGTGCTGAAGGCAAGCACTATAACGTTGCCCTATCACATGCTGTAAAAAAACTTCTTCGAGTCATTTACCATCTTGAAAAATCGAATCAGCAATACATCAAATCAGCTTAATTAATACTTATTCAATACTCCTTTTTGATCACCTATCATGATGCTCTTTTTGTCATGCAGTTTTCAAAGTGCAAGGAACTCTAACTGTATGCCGAATATATCTAAAATACATTTCTGTACTTTATTCAATAAATATCATTTTAAGGCTTGACTTTTAATAGTTAGTCTTTCTTTGCAACAAAAAATGACGATTAGTGATTTTTTCCAATCGTCATTAGCCAATATTTATTCATTTCTTTGATCTTTTTAATTATCCGTATCTATTTCTTTGATCTTTTTCTCTATTTCTTCAATACTCGGCAAACTGCTCTTATATTCTGCTTCAAGTAATTTAGTAATCTCATATTTGCTTATACTTATAGGTTGCGATATTTGTTCTAATGAATATTCACAAACGACATCGTTTTTATCCTTGCAAATAAGAAGCCCAATCGTAGCATTATCTCTATCAGTTTTTAGCTCTCTATTCACTGCTGTTACATAGAAATTAAGCTGTCCTAAATGTTCCGGCTTAAACTTCTCCGCTTTCAGTTCTATAACAATGTAAGAATGGAGTTTCAAATTGTAAAACAGTAAATCAATATAAAAATCATCCCCATTTATATTTATGTGATATTCTTTGCCTATGTAGGCAAATCCCTCGCCAAGTTCAAGTAAAAAATCAGAAATCTTGTCAACCAGTTCTTTTTGAAGTTCCCTTTCATCATATCCTTCACGAATGGTAAGAAAATCAAAATTATATGGATCTTTTAATGTCTGTCTTGCAAGATCTGATTGCAAAGCGGGTAACCTTTTTTCAAAGTTTGTTATAGATTTTCCTTCCCTGCCATATAATCCACTTTCAATTTGATGTACAAGTACATTCCTACTCCATCCGTTCTCAATAGTTTTATCAACATAATATATGGCTTCATCAATGGTCTTGCACTTATTTATTATCCTTTGATTATGTCCCCAAGGTATCTGTTTAATATGGTTGATAACTCTTTCATCAAATTGGGCTACAGGCTGTAGTCCTTTTGAATTTCTGTCGTTATTTTCTATTTCGGCTACACCTTGTAGCCCTTTTATATAAAATGAATACCATCTTCTGATATACTTAATATTTGTTTCAGAAAAACCTTTCATATCAGGAAATTCTTTTTGTAAATCTTTAGCTAACGATTTTATAAAGGCATCTCCCCATGAATGTTGTTCTTGATTTTTTACAATGTATTCTCCCAAAGTCCAATATAAATCTAACAACTCATAATTTACCTTTATTGCAGCTTTAAGTTGGCTACTTCTTACTTTCTCTTTTAACTCTGACAATAGCTTTTTATACTCACTATCACTTGTGATAGACAGCTCTTTATTATCCAAAGGTCATACCTCCTCACTCATAATAATACTTAATTATACCAAACCTATCAATATTTTTCATCTGCTAATTTCCTTCAAGTTGAGTTTTAAAGCTTAATTTTTATCTTAGGTACACTTTGATACCTCTTTTAGTCTTAACGCTCTAAAAATGCCTTTACACCGCCTTGTATGATAGCTATAAATGTTCCCCCTTGTCATAATCTTCAAAAGTTGGAATCTTGCCGGTCTTTTTCTGTGATAGTTTATCCTTGTCTTGCTCATAACAGTTAAGGATAGTTACATAGTGGTCTTGATAGGTCTTTCCGGTACTCTTGATATATCTTGAAAGCTTTCAAATCATCATATCGGTATGACCTTGCAGCTTATCTTTCAGCTTTCGGTATTCTTCATCGGTTAATCGAATATTTTTATATTCTCCGTAAAAAGAAAAGGGGGTATCCTGTTCTACTCTCCCCTTATCTATACTAACCTTATCTAATCTACCCTTATCTATACTGGGTTGACCACTTGTCAACCGCTCCGCAACCAAATGACAACCAACCTCTTTGATATACATTCCGTTTTTAGTTTGGGATAGGCTCTGCACCTCGTTTTCATATAAGGTCGGTTTATATCTGTCTTTACGGATAAAGTTGTTGATTTTCCAATGCGTAATGACGATAATTCCTTGTTCAAAGACAATCACAAAGCCTTTGGCAATAAGTATTTTCAGGTCATCTTCATTCGCTCCGATAATCTTGATGATTTTCTTGGGGTTATTTACAAAGCCGTCATCATCTGCTCGCATCGATAGATGAAAATATAGGCATTGACTACTTAAAGGCATGTCTAAAAATAAGTCGCTATCTACTATCTTGAGTGAAAACATTCTTTTATCTGCCATTTTTCTCTCCTCTCTTAGTTTTTTAAGGATGTCGTGATTTACGACACCCTTCGTTTTTGATGTTATCCCATTTCGGGACTTCATCTTTCCTCGTTCCTATAATAGTCCTTTGTCCTTTCCTTTCGTTTTTCATAAGCTTCCTGTTGCTCCTGATATTTCTTAATCTGAGCAATGACACTTGGTTTTTCTCCTCTCTTGATTGCCTTGTCAATCTCAATGGATAGGTCTATGCCATAATCCTCATTAACGGTTTTGACTGCATATTTGATATGGTTGATACTTTCATATTCTTCTTTGATTGATTGAGATTGATGGTTTAAGTTCTTTATCTCTTATTCAAGGCTTTGGATTTCTTTTTTCCAGTCCTTTATCTTGATAGCCGATGAGCCTGTTATCTTTTCAAGGATTGCCCTTGCTCTTTTATATTTATCTATCTCATCTTTATGAGAATTGTAAAAACTGTCTTTGAATAGGGATTTACTGTTCCATTCTTCAAAGACTTGTTTGTTATCTTTGATGATGTCTGCATAGATAAAGCATTTATTTAAGTTTTCTATTCTTGCAGTTTTCGCCTTGATGTCTTGACTAATCTTCTTATTTTGGGATTGTAACGTGCTTATCTTTTCTTGTAGGTCGGCTATGGTTTTAAGATTATTGTCTTTCAGATATATTCTTGCCTTTGAAAATCGTCTTAGGTCTGCACCTATCTTCTTATTACTTACATAGGGATTCAACTTTCTTGCTTTTTCTCCCAGTAAGTCATAATAAATACTGATGTACTCATAGAGATTAAAGAGTTCCGCTTTGTTCTCATATTCTTCTTTTTTCTCTTGTTTGTATTCATCATATTTTACTTGCAGACTCCCAAGTAACGAACCTATCCAAGATGTAAGTTTTGATAGTTCTGCTTTTAACTTCTTAAATTCTAAGTTCAAGGCAATGATTTTTCTGTTTTGATTTCCTCTTTCTGTCTGTATGCCTTTTTTCTCCATTTGGTAGCTGCTTGTTCCTAAATGGATTTGCGGGAGTTCTTCTCTGCCTTGTTTTTCAAAGGTGCGTGGATCAATTCTCTTTTGGATATTATTCCTTGCCAAATATTCATTTGCTTTCTTTGAAAAGTTTTCTCTCCACTCTTTTGCTTTGTCAGGTTCGTTCCAATCATTCAGATTTACTTTTCTTGATTTATAGTTTCCGCTTTTTAATTTTATCTTTTCTCCATTTTCATCAAGGATATATTCTTTTCTGCATTTCGGTTTCCATTTTCCCTCACTATCCATTTCTCTTAGGGTAAGTAGAATATGAGCATGTGGTTGTTCTTCATGATCGCTTGCCATAGGATTATGAATATTACAGTCCGCTATCATACCTTTAGAAGTAAAGTTCTCTTCTATAAATTCACTGATGAGTTTTATCCTATCTTCCTCATTTAATTCTCTTGGAAGTGTAAAAAGCAGATTTCTTGCAAGTTGTGAATTTTTACTTTTCTCTATTTTTTCTACTTCATTCCAAAGATATTCTCTGTCGGAAAACTCTTTTGGGATATGTTCCGGCAGAAATATTTTTGAAAATACAAGGTCTTCTTTTTTAGAATAGTCATGTGTTTTTCCATAGTATTCATCTTTTAATTTATCTCTTGCATTATATGCAGCTTTTGCAATTACGCTATGTCCCTTTGACCTTGTAACAATATCTACATGGGTATGCAAACTTTTGATTTCCATTGTCTTTTTCTCCTTTATCTGTTTTCAATTTTGAGATTTTACTATCCTAATGTTCAGGTAGTATCTTCGCTCCCTTTTTCAAAGGGCGCAAAGATACACCGTTTGACTACGGTGCTTTGCGTTCCTGCGGAAAGCTTATAGCAAAGCTCAAGGAAACAAAAACGCTAAAGCATTTTTATTTGTTCAAGGGGGCTACTCCCCCTTAAACCCCTGTGAACTTTGTTTTTTGTAGATTTTTCAAATCCACAAAAAAGCAAAGTGTTAAAATGTTTCTCACTTTGCTCCATCTCAATTCCTAATACATTTTCTGTTTTTCTTATTCTTCCTCTGTCGGTTCTTCAAAATCATCATTTACGTTTTCTTCTTCAAGATTTGGATTTTCTTCTAAGGAGATTTCTTTTTCTCTTAAATGAATTTCTGTAAGTTCTTTTAGCTTTTCTCTATTCCTATTATCAGAAAGTACATAATCTAAAAAGGCATAGATTAAATCATTATCTGTATTTTCTTCTACTCCGGTTATCTGTTTTTCAAATTTCTCAAACACGCCACCTTTTTCTACTTTTCGTTTCGTGTCCGCCTTTCTTTTTAGCTGTGATTTCTTTTGTCTTAGTTGCTTGATTTTGTTTTCCGCCTGTTCTTTTTTCTTAGTTTCTTTTTCCAACTGGCTCATTACATTTTCTAACTCTTTCATTTTTCATTCCTCCGTTTCAATATTGTTGCGTTCCAAATAAAGAAAGGCTAAGTACCTTTCTTTGATACTTAACCTTTCCCATCTCTTTAGAATTTATCTTCTAAAAGTTTTCTTAGTTTTTCTAAAATCTTATCCCTCCTTTTCCCAATTGCTTGATAGCTTACTTTTTCTTTTTTGCCAATCGACCTTAAACTTTCTTCTTTGTAGAAGATGGCTTCTATCAGCTCTCTTTCTTTTTTTGTGAGTATAGCTAATGCCTTGTTTAATTCTTCAATCTGCATTTTGACTTCTACAATTTTTTCTAAGTCTACTCTTTCATCTATGATGTTATCTACAAAGTGTCCGTCATAATCCATTGCTGAAAATGGAATCACGTCATACTTCCAATCTTTTCTCTGAAGATATTTTTCATGCTCGGTTATCTTCCAATAGGCTTTATAGACTTCTTCACTGACCTTAACCTCTTTTCCTTTGACATAAAGGAAATATTCTTTCTTATCCATTGTGTGTTCCTCCCTTTTTATTTTTCTGTTTTTGTTTTCTGAGAATAAAAAAGGAGGACTTCTACACTTTGGCGTAAAAAGTCCTCTCGGCTTAAAAACTAATGTTTTATTATTTTTTCTATTTAACTGTTTTTAATAACAAGATATTGCTACATAAAAGTATTTCTAAATGTTGTAAAGGTGAAATAATTTGATTGATTGTAATATTGCATCTTATCATTTCCATTATTATCCCTCCTCCAATTTCATCTATAAAAAATTCTAAATAATCCCTGCTTTTTCAAAATGCTTCTTCAATAATTTCTTGGAAATCACTGCTCCAATCAATCCGCAAATAGCTATTAAAATAAGCATCATTACTGTAGTCATAGGAGAAACAATTTTAGTTAATGTACCTAAATATTCGCTCCCAAACATTTTTTCATAAGATTTAAGTGTTTGATCTGCATAAAAAAGAAATGGTACATACATTCCACCAAAGCCGGCAAGAACACAAAATATCATATATCCAATTGTTAATCCTTTATAATTGCCAACCCCTTTTGTTCTTGCAATCAACATAGCTATAATCCCAGCAAATATGCAACTAATGATATATGGTGGATAAAAACCTATAATGCTTGTAAGTACACAAAATAATAAAATCATCCATGGATTTTTTGTTTTTACCGGTACTAAGAAATAGGCAATTGCTCCAATAATTGACCATATCGGAACTACTAATAGCATTGTGTATGGCGATATGAACAGAAAAGATAACACTCTATATAAAACCTGTGAGCATAACACCATTAGTGCTGTAATAATTAAATCTTTAATTTGAAATTTCTTTTTTTCTTCCATAATTATTCTCCTTGTTTTTAAATATTTTTTATTTTCATAATGATGATAGCTAGATAAAATACCATCATTATTACTAGCAATAACATATCAAGCATACGAAATTTGACTTCTGTATAACTAGTTTTTTTACACGAAACTCCAAGTCCTCGTGTCTCAACAGATGCCGACAACTCAGTTGCAGTACATAACATTCGCATTAACATAGGAATCAACATCATTTCATAAACTTTAAAAGGATGTTTTAAAAATCCAAGGAAAGAAATATCAATCCCTC
>NZ_JH378842.1:7719-11371 GCF_000235445.1 Johnsonella ignava ATCC 51276
TATCCCTATCCATAAGATTTTCAGCTTCTAAATCGTGAAATGCACAATTCACTCTATCTATCATTTCATCTCTATCTATTCCATAATTTTCAAGAGCAAATGCCACTTCCTTGGTACTATTCGTTGTAAAAAATTGACTTCGTGGATTTTGAAATATAGAAGCAATATTTTTCCCCATTTCTCCGGGAGTGATAGTTTTTATATCACTTCCTAACACTTTCACAGTTCCAGTTAAAACCCCTTCAAAGAAATGTGGAATTAAGCCGTTTATCAATCTTGTAACAGTTGTTTTCCCTGAACCAGACTGACCAGTAAGCAAAATAAATTCTCCTTCTTTAACTTTGAAATTTATATTTCTGAGACTCCTTTCTGTTTGTGTTCCATAACTGAAACTTACATTATCAAAATCAATAACTACATCTCCCATTTCATCACCTATATTTTCCAACCAATAGATTGTTTTCTAATTTCGATGAAATGTTTATATACTCCATCTTGACTAATTAGTTCCCTATGATTTCCTTGTTGCACAATTTTCCCTTTATCAATGACAATAATTTGATCTACTTCTCTTACTGTAGATATTCTATGTGCAATACTAATAAGGGTTTTATTTTTTGTTAACTCCTTTATTGCACTGATTAGCATATGCTCATTTTCAGGATCTACACTTGAAGTTGCTTCATCAAGAATAATAATTGGCGCATCTTTCAGAATTGCTCTTGCAATAGATATTCTTTGCTTTTCTCCTCCCGACAGCGTTGAACCGCCCTCCCCAACAACAGTATCGTATCCGCACTTAAGACTTGTTATAAAATCGTGGCAACACGCTTTCTTGCAAGCCTGCACTACCTCATCATGTGTAGCATTCGGATTTCCAAATTTTATATTGTTTTCAATCGTGTCATTGAATAAATAAACCTTCTGAAATACCATACTGATATTTTGTAATAGGCTTTCAGAAGTAAAGTCCTTAACATTATGTCCTCCAATAAATACTTCCCCTTTATTAACATCCCAAAATCTTGCTATAATATTACAAAGGGTTGTCTTTCCGGAACCTGAAACACCGACAATAGCCAAACTGCTATTCGACTTTATCTGCAAATTTATATTCTTCAAAATCTCTCTTTCCCCATATCCAAAACAAACATCTTTCAATTCAATGTCATAGGAATTCAAGTCAATTTCTTTTCCGCCCTCATCAAGCGAAGGTATATCTGAAACATAGTCCAATCGATTAAGTTGTGTTGCGAGCATTCTGCTTAAAAATGCTCCATCATTAACCAACTCCAATTCCATAAAAATTAGAAAAGCAGATACTATAAACATAAGAGTATATGAAAGTAGAATCAGAGATTTCATATATAGAATTATTGCAACAAACACCAATACACAGCTCGCAACTTTAAAAATCATTTCATATAGTTTCATTAAATAAGCTGAACCCTCAGTAACCTCAATATCAACTTTACATTTACTCATAAACGCTTTTTCAACTTTATTTTTTCCATCAGTTCCTTTTTCAAAAGAACGAAGTACTGAAATTCCTCTAATATACTCAATTGCATCAGTAACAAGCATTTCTTGTGAGTCTTGCATGATAGGAGAATATTTTTCGGTTTTCTTTGCGATTAATTTAAGAACGCCCATACCAAAGATGATTGCAATTAAAGATACCATCCCTACTGGAAAACAAAAGATCAATAACATAGTAGTCATACTAAAGGCATGAAAAAAACCTCCTACAATAAAGTTCATCGCAAGCATCGCCATACCCTCTAAGTCGGAAATAGTTGTTGTTAGAACCGCTTGGATTGTTCCTAAGTTTTTTTCTGAAAAATACCCCATTGGAGCTTTTTTCAGTTTTTCCCCTATTTCAATCCTTTTATCCTTAAAAATTTCATAACCTGATGCACTTAATTTTCTATCACAAAGATATTGAAAAATAAATCTGCCGAATATACTCACAACTACAATTGCTGTTGCCTGCATAATAATAGTCATATTCAACTGTTCAAGATTAATCATAATCAGTAAAACCGCCAACAACATCAAAGAAACGAAAAATGATTTTAATCCACTAAATATAAGACCAAGGATTACATTTTTTTGATACTTTCCTGATATTTTTAATATTCGTTTTACAATGCTAATCATTTACATCGCCTCCTTTTCATTATCTTGTCCGCCCACATAATTTTTCCACAAGGAAGCATATACTCCATCTTTTTTTACAAGGTTTTCATGAGTTCCATTCTCTACAATTTCCCCATCTTTCATAACAAGGATTGTATCAGCATTTGTAATAGTAGAAAGCCTGTGAGCAACCACTATAAGAGTCTTTCCTTTAATAAGATTGTTGATTGCACTTTGAATGAGATATTCATTTTCTGGATCTGCAAATGCAGTTGCTTCATCTAAAATTATTACCTTAGATTGTTTTAACATTGCTCTTGCAATCGTAATTCTTTGCCTTTCTCCCCCGGACAAAGAACCTCCTGCATCACCGACCTTTGTGTTATATCCATCTTCAAGTTCCATAATAAAGTCATGGCAAGATGCAGCTTTAGCCGCCTCAATAACCTCATCATCACTTGCAGTTGGGTTTCCTATTTTTATATTTTCTTTAATGCTTGTATTAAACAAGAAATTATCTTGAGCAACATAGCTTATCTCATTTGTTAGCTGTTCAAATGGAATTTCAGGTATTTTTTTCCCACCATAACAGATACTTCCTTTGGACGGATCCCAAAAACCAGCCATAAGTTTTGCTATTGTAGATTTTCCAGAACCGGAACTTCCTACCAATGCGGTTACTGTGTTTGGTTTTAATTCAAAGTTGATATTTTTTAGCACAAGTTCCTTATCATATGCAAATGAAACATTTTCAAAACGATAAAGAGTGTCATCAAAGATTACCTTCTCTTTTGGTCTTTTAAGTTCCTCTTTCGATAGAAATTCCTCTATTACATCTAAACTTGCCTTAACCATGTTGAATTGTTCAGAATACTTTCCAATTTTCATTAAATGTGCAATAAATCCTATTGGCAGTATAATGCACACAATAAAACCTGATAGAGAGATTTTTGAATTCATATACAGATATGCACCAACTGGCAAAGTCCCTAAAAGTGTTGACGGCATAACCGCTTGAACAAATGCTGACCATAACCAACTTTGTTTCCACCAAGCAAGTGCACTATCATGAAAAAAGTTAATCGCATTCGTGAATTTCTCGTAAGAAGAATCACTGTGATTGGAGTGGTAGCATTTAAGTAGAGTTGGTAAACTCACCAAATCTATGGTATTATTAAAAACACAGAGGTGATCAAAATGCAATACGACAAAACTTTTAAAGAAGAGGCTGTTAAGCTATCCGATGAAATTGGTCTTAATGCCGCTGCTAACCAACTCGGTATTCCTTATTACACCCTTTCGGGCTGGCGTAATAAACGTAAAAAATATCAGGAAACCGCATATGTTGGAAGCGGTAACAAACGTTTATCTAATGATGCCAAGGATCAAAAGATATGCGAGCTTGAAAAAGAGGTTTTAGAACTTCAACGGTCTAATGACATTCTTAAAGAGGCTCTCGGTTTTTTCGCCGTAAGCCGGAAGAAATAAAGGACTCATTACCGTTATCAGTTCT
>NZ_JH378842.1:11933-40671 GCF_000235445.1 Johnsonella ignava ATCC 51276
TTTAAAGCTGTAACTCAAAAATACAATCTGAACGGTGCTATTGTGCATTCTGACAGAGGAAGTCAGTACACTAGCGAAGCCTTTAAACTGGTTCTTGCTAATGCAGGAGTTAGTCAAAGTTTAAGCGGAGTCAATCATTGCTTTGATAACTCTAGGATGGAGAGCTTCTTCGCAACGCTCAAGAAGGAACTCCTTTACAGGATTCCAACCTATCGCATGAAAAGAGAAGAAGTAAAAACAATGATCTTCAGGTATGTATTTATATATTACAATCAAAAACGGATATATACATCAAACCCGGATGGACTTCCGCCGGTTATGTATAAGCAGTTGCTGGAGGTTCAACTTCTGGCAGCATAGGAACCATAAACAATTTAGTGAGTTTGAAGACTCTACTTATCTTGACAGTTCCAGATTAAAAGCTTTTATAACTTCAATTCCATTGATGTACTCAACCAAAGTACTATTCATATTATTTTGAGCTGTAGTATAAGTTTTACTTCTAAACTCATAATCTTTCATCATGCCTATATATCCAAGCATTCCTAAAGGAATAGTAAGTAACGAAGCCAACCCCATCCTATAATCCAAAGTAAAAATCAAAATTAAAAATAAAACAGGAGATACTATACTTGATGTTATCTCTGGCATAAAATGAGCCATTGAATCTTCTAGCTTCGACACTATATCTACGATTAAATTTTTAAATTTACCTATAGGCGTATCTATCATTACACCCATAGGTACTCTTAACATTTTTTCAGCTACTAAACTTCGTATATTTTTTAAAATATGAAATGTTGCTTTGTGTGAGGTTATTGTTGAGTATAATGTAAAAATTCCTTTTAAAATTTGTCCGAACAAAGCAATAAGTGTTAAATACAATACGGTTCTAAATGACACTTCAGATTGATATATTTTTTCTATCAACTTGGCAATCGCTAAAAATGGAATCATTCCAAACAGCTCCCCTATGGTCGCTAATAAAATTGATCTGTATAATTGTTTTTTCTCTCCACCGGCGTATTTAAGCAACTGTGAAATTGCATTTTTATTGTTACTTTTCAAGAAAACACCTCCTCCAAACAAATAGTTGATTAGTTATTACTAACTCTTTGATAAAAAATCATCTGTTATTTATCTTCATTAAGCCTTTCCAACCATAATATTGAAAAATAACAATACTTCTAATATATTCACTAACATTATCATGCGGTATATCATGAAGAACGCATTCGCATAAAGATGTAATATATCCTTTTGTAATAACATGAACTTCAAACTCTTTAATTTCTGTGTTGATTTGCTCCTGTTTAGCATCGAAATGAATAAGCTTCATGTTTTTAACTGTATATCTTTCAGTAATATCCTCAATAAAATTTTCCACTTGTGAGCCTTTGCTACACGCAAAAATCAACTTAAAATTATCAAAATGTGCATACATATAATCAACAAATAGCATTGTTTCTAAAAATAAATTTTCTATAATCACTTCATCATCGACTAAATCAAAGTCTATCTTAATAGTTTTATTTTCACTCTTTTTTTCAACATCAGAAACAACATTTAGCGTATAATTATATTCTTCTTCAATCAGAGCAAAAAATAATGCTTCCTTGTTTTTGAAATGACGATAAATTGCTCCAGTAGTTACTTTTGCTAATTTAGCAATTTCAGCCACCTGTGCATTTTCAAATCCTTTGCTTAAAAATTCCCCTTTAGCACATTCTAAAATTCTATTTTTTGTTATATCAGAGCAATAAGACATATAACTCTCCCCTCCCATTTTTTATTTTGATAATTAAATTATCTTAGATAATTATATTATCACTTTTTCGGTTTTTAGTCAATATATCACCAATCCTATAAATTATCATCTAAATCTTTTACCGGTATACCCACTCTTTTCAGAACCTTGATTTTCTCCTGTTTTTTCTCTTCTCTCCTCGCCTTATATCTTTCCTCATATTCTTTTTGCTTGCCGTTTTCTTTACGCTTGAGGTAGTTTTGATGAAGCCTGTCTTTTCTCTCCCGTTCTTTTTCTTCCTCCTCCCTTAATTTCTGCATTTCTTCTTCAGATAATTCTTCTTTCGGCGGTTCATAGTTGCCGATAAAGTTGAAGTAGATTTCGACTTTCTGATTGGCGGTTTGACTGCCTTTTCGATCTCGTTCGTGGACTAAGATTTTTTCTACAAACTGTAATTATCAAGCTGTGAGTTCATTATGATTTGTAAATCGGATATTTCTTCAGCAGCTAAAAATACATTTTGAAATGTTCCAAGTCCGTTTTCACCAAAACTATATTCTCTCTTACTATACTTACTCTTATTATTATCTATATAGTTACGGTCAACATTCTTTACCTCTTGAAGTTCATTTTCTTTACTTCTGAGGTCAACATCTTTTGCTTCTGAAGTAAAGTTTTTTGACTTCAGCAAGTCATTTTCTTTAACTTGAAATATACTCATAAAGTCTTTGACATAAATGATATTTGGTTTTCCAAGTCCAAGCCTTACTCTTTCAATAAGTCCGATTCCTTTTTTCACATCCAGTTCATCTAAAGTTTTTATGGCTGTTGGCTTTGAGATATTTCTTTTTCTCATAACTTCTTCAACTGTGAAATAAATAAATACTCTGCCATCTTTGTCTATCCAGTTATTCTTAAAGGACATTCCTGTTCCTTTAAGAAGCATAGAATAAAGGATAATTGCTTCGGCAGATAATCCCTTAAATTCTTCTCCATCAACCAATATCTCCGGAACTTTTAAGAAATTAAATCGTTCCGCTTCTCTGTTATAGAAATAGTCAAAGTCCATCGCTTCACCTCCTTTCCTTAAAATTTTACAAAGAAAAAGACGATAGTTTTTTTCTCTATCGTCTTTGGTAACCATTTTTATGAAATTTTTCAAATTGATTTTATTACTTCGTTTATACCTTTAAGAAAGGCTATAACTGTTGCTCCGACCATGGGTATTCCATATGGACTTAACAAAAATCCTAATACCAACGCCTCAATTCCAAGTGATATATCTTTTTGCATAAATGATCCTATTGCAGCAACGATACACATCAGCATCAAGAAATATAGAATAGTTGTTCCTATGCCGAGCAGGAATGTCAGAAATGCAGTGAGGATACTTAACAGCAAGCTAATTGGAAATAAGATTATTTTTAATATCCATCTCATAAATACCCTCCATTTCTATTAAATCACCTTAAAATGCCTTAACGCATCCAAGATAGCTTCCTCTTTTTCAGGCGTGCATTGTGGAATAACCTGTTTCTCTTTTTTTGATTTATTATAATGCTCCCTCAGTACAATTCCACATTTCTTTTTAATCTGTGCAATATAGAGTTTCGAAACCTTTAAATTAAATTTTTCCAATATATATTCCTTGATTTGTGCATAGGTTGCTTTACTTTCAGCACTTGTCAAATCAAGCTCATCCAGCTTAATTTCAACATCTATATGCTTATCAACATTAAGTTTGGACAATAATGCTACCGTCTCCACATGTGTTGTCTATTGAATAAGAACACAATTCATTAACCTCGTTGCTTGATTGAGGATACAATTTATCGCTGTCATTTTCCTCAGCAGCTTTTGCATTTTTTCTTCTGCTCTTGAATAATCGTCCATCTTGAGAGTCTTTTTTTCCTGTCTTATATATGATAGTAATCATTGCAGGATCAATTTCTCCATCATCATTAGTTCCACCGATTATGATTTTGTCTACTATACTTTCAAATACAGTTCTATCAAATTTTTCAAGATATTTATTTGACTCCAATAGCTTCTTAAATCCTTCAAGCCTTTTCTTTAATGCTTTTTCATCAGTTAGAGTTATCTCTAACGCTCTTTTTTCTTCAAGCAATTTTTCCTTACTGATAGATATTTCATTATATTTCTCTTGATATATGTCCATGCTGATTGATTCATTAAGCCTTAATTCAACAAGGTCTTTTTCTTTCTTCAGTATTTTATCAAGTTGATTACTAATTTTCTTCAAATCCTTTGATAAGCTATTATCTTTTAGTTCTTCTTCCACAGTTTTCAAGAATTCATTCGTGATTTCCACATTGTTATGACATACCTGACGATAGCTTTCCATAAATGCTTTTTCTATGGCTTCTTCCTCAATGCCTTTGCTGTGTGGGCAATACTTCTTTCCGTTTTTAGTGGCATTAACACATTGCCAAATTACTTTCTTATATTCAGAACTTGAGTGCCAATTTCTTCTTGAAAGTATATGACCGCAAAAACCACATTCAAGCATACTACTGAAAGCATATTTCCTTGAATACTTTTCTCTTTTACCACCATTGTTTGCAACTGTATTTCTGTTTTTTGCCCTTCTTAATCTGATTCCCTGCGCTTTTTCAAAATCTTCTTCTGAAATAATAGGCTCGTGATGATTTTCTATATAGAATTTATCTTGCTCTCCAAAGTTATCTAACCTTCTTTTTGAAATAGGATCAACCGTATAAGTTTTTCCCATTAGAAGATCGCCCTTGTATTTTTCATTCTTAATAATTCCCAAAACCGTAGTTTCAGTCCACCTCTTATATCCTCTTGGCGATAAATAACCTTGTTCTTCAAGCTCTCTGGAAATAACCATTCCGCCAACACCCTCAAGGTATCTTCTGAAAATATATCGTACAATCTCAGCCTCTTTTTCATTGATGGAAATACTCTTGGTTTTCGGGTCATAGTCATAACCTAAGCAACCTTGAAATCCGACCATTTCACCTCTTTCCATCTTCATTCTCAAGCCTTTTTTAACATTGGCTGAAATATTTTCTACTTCCTGTTGAGCAACTGAGCTTAAAATAGTTAAAAGCAACTCACCGTCCATTGTTAAGGTATTGATGTTTTCTTCTTCAAAAAATACCGCAACATTATATTCCTTGAGCTTTCTTACATATTTCAAAGTATCCAAAGTATTTCTTGCAAATCTTGATATGGATTTTGTAATCACCATATCTATATCGCCATTCATACAATCATTTATCAACCTTTGAAAATCAATTCTTCTATCAACCTGTGTACCTGTTATCGCTTCATCAGCATATATTCCCGCAAGTGTCCACTCATTGTTTTGCTTTATAAAATCTGTATAGTGTTCTACTTGAGAATTATAGCTGTTAATTTGATCTTCGGTATCTGTACTTACTCTGCAATAAGCTGCTACTCTCTTTATTGAGCGTTGAACACAACCTGATGCAGTTCTCTTCAGTGTGGTATCACCTTTAATAACTTTAACATCTTTTTTCACTGCATCCGCCTCCTTTTTGTATATTCCTATGCAGTTCTATTATACCACACTTACAAAACATTATAAATATAATTCTGTGGAGATATTATACTTTTTCATCAGCTTTAGTTTTATCTTTTTATATTCAATATCACTGAGCAAGTGCTTAGAAAGTAACATAGACAGCATAGATAATTGGAGGCTATATCTTAATAGTTCATTATTCATTCTAAATCCTCCTCATTTAAATTTATCTAAAGTTTAATGACATTAACGGGTGCTTAGGATCAGCAACATTGGAATCTCACCACCGCCCCTGTTAAGATGAGCCGGCTTTCACTAAAGAAGTATCATTATCATAACTTAGGTCATAGCTCACAAAGTTATCCTCATTCTTTGCTTTAAAAAATTTATTTGTCGCTCGTTTCCTTATATCCTTGTCTTTGACAGTATTCATTTAAACCGAATTTATTCAGCAGGAAAGTTATGGCGTAAAATTTCTTTCGCTCACTAAGTAATTAAAAGTCCCGTCATGGTCTATTCAGTTGTCAAAGAACAATTGCCTAATGGCTCTCAGAGAGAATTCCTTTTAAATATCTTGAACTACAATTCCTATCTTCTACAAAATTAAAGAGGACAGATCTCCCTTCACTTTTACAAGGAAAATCTGCCCTCATGCACAAGGCGATTACTTCATAAATTCTTCCAGTAGCACCCTTAATTTTTTAAGAATGCTATTTTTTCGCCATTGTATAGCCTGATAGCTCACTTTCTTACCTTTTGCTATACTCGATAGCGTTTCATCATTGAAGTACAAACGCTCTATGATGTCCCTTTCTTCATCATTTAGCCTTGATATAGCACTTCTGACTGCTTCAATCATCATCTGTGTTTCAACAATCTTTTCTACATCAACACTTTCATCAACAATATTGTCTATAAAGTGTCCATCATAATCCAATGACGAAAAAAATAGCAGGTGGTTTTTTCTGTCCACCTGCTCTAAATACTTTTCGTGTTCTCGTTCTCGCCAGTAGACTTTGTATATATCTTCACTGACTTTCACCTTTTGTCCTCGGACATAAAGGTAGTACTCTTTTGCCATAAAGTTTCCTCCATTCTTTTTTGTCTGCTTGTTTTTCAGGCAAAAAAAGGAGGACTTCTGCACATAGGCATAAGAAGTCCTCGAAAATGAAAGAAACTTGTTCTTTCTCTATATTTTAAAATTAATTTTTCATGATAATTACCAGTGCCAAAAAGGTCTATTGTTTTTTTCTATGTAAATACCAGACCCCCTATCGTGCATAGCAATTACCTCCATTATTTAATCCATTTTTTCTCCTTCTTAATTATTTAAGCTCCAGTTTTCCGACACGGATTTAGCATTTACAAAGTCTTTATAAATTCCACCTTGTCTCATCAATTCTTCATGTGTCCCACGCTGTTCAATACAGCCTTTATTCAAAACCAATATTTGATTTGCATTTCTAATCGTCTTTAACCTGTGTGCAATCATAATAACTGTTTTATTCTTGGTAAGTGACTCTATAGCCAGTTTTAATTTATCTTCATTTTCAGGATCAACGTTCGCCGTTGCTTCATCGAAAATAATAATAGGAGCATCTTTTAGCATCGCTCTTGCAATTGAAATTCTCTGCTTTTCACCACCTGATAATGAAGCCCCGCCTTCCCCTATTGAAGTATTATAACCTTGTGGAAGTGAAACTATAAAATCGTGGCATTGAGCTTTTTTAGCTGCATTGACTACTTCCTCTCTCGTTGCATTTTGATAACCAAACTTTATATTATTTTCAATAGTATCTTCAAATAAATATACATCTTGAAAAACCATAGAAATATTATCCATAAGATTTTCAATTGTATAATCTTTAATATTATTTCCACCTATTTTTATTTCGCCTTCGTTAACATCCCAAAATCTTGCAATTAGATTACATAATGTAGTTTTCCCCGAACCTGACATGCCGACAATAGCAGTCATCTCATTTTCTTTAATAATGCATGTAACATTATCTAAAACTCTTCTATTGTCATAAGAAAACCTTATATTGTTAATATCAATATTATGATTTTGTATCAAAGAACTTATATTGCCTTCATCAATATCGGGCATATGATTAACATATTCATATGAATCAATAGCATTCTCTGCAATTCGTAAAATTGCCATATTAGAACCCGCTCCAATTAATCCATCGAAAATCGTGAAGCTTGCAATCATCAGTACAACCGTATCTACAATACTCAAATTTCCAGAAAGATTTAATTTAATACAAAATAACAACATCACTACAATTGTCATTCCTATTACTATTCTTTGAGTTATGGTATACGGAATAATCATTTTTTCAAGCGACAGTGTAGTTTTGTAACTATCATCAATCGCATCGTTTAAACTTTTGTTATTTTCCCCACACAAATTGTAAGATTTAATAACCTGCATTCCTTGAATTGTTGATAGTACATTTTTAGTCAAACGTGTCTGAATATTAGACATATCGGCTGCATTTTTTCTTGAACGTTTTTCCATTAGAAAAGTAACAAATAAAAATACTATCATACCAATTAGTGCCACAAAACCTATTTCAAAATTTATGATGAATATTGACAAAACAAATATGAACGTATTTAAAAATCCTCCCAATACATTAACAAGCAATACTGGTATCCAAGACTCAATTTGTGTGAGATTTGTAGTTGCTAAAGTAGTTAACTTGCCTAAACTAAAATTATTGAAGAATCCCATTGGAACTCTTTTTATTTTTTCTCCCAACTCTATTCTTTTATTTGCTGCCATAAAATATCCCGCATGTGTTTGATTCATTTGAGATACATTTTGTGTGATAATCTTGCCTATTAAACTAATTATTAGTACTACTAATACTATAATAATATCCTTTTGCACAACATTTTGCTTGAACAAGCATTTCAACATATAATAGATTGCCACAAATTGAAATGCATTAAATACAGCATGAAAAAATGCTGCTACTATTGACCTCGTCAAATTATTTCTTTCCTTGCCGGAGAAGAACCAGATTTTTTTAAATACGCTTATCATTCTTCATCCTCCTTATTTGATGCCATACACATAGCACAATATAATTTTGACTTCTCTAAGAGTTCTTCATGTTTCCCACTGTTTTCAAGCATTCCATTATTAATTACAAATATTTTGTCGGCTCCTTTTATTGTGTTTAGCCTGTGAGCTATAACAATTAAAGTTTTTCCCTTTACTAATTTTGAAATAGCTGCTTGAATAATATTTTCATTCTCTGGATCTATGTATGATGTAGCCTCATCTAAAATTATAATTGGCGAATTTTTAAGCATTGCCCTAGCAATGGATATTCTTTGCTTTTCTCCTCCTGATAGATGTCCACCACCTTCTCCCACGATAGTATCGTAACCATGAGAAAGTTCTTTTATAAACCTGTCGCACCCCGCTTTAATTGCGATTTGCTCAACTTCGTCATCTGTTGCATTCGGATTGCCAAGTCTAATATTTTCTTTAACCGAAAAGTCAAACAGATAATTATCTTGTGACACATAAGATATTAATTTTGAAAGTTGTTTTAATGGAATATTATTTACGTCTATTCCACCAATTTTGATATGACCACTTTCAACATTCCAAAAGCCTGCTAAAAGTTTCGCTATTGTCGATTTACCACTTCCCGATTCACCCACTAATGCATTAAATGTTCCTTCATCAAATTTTAAATTTAAATTCTTAATTACTTGTTTTTTCCCATTGTATGAAAAACTAACATCTATAAATTCAACATTGAAGTTTTCAACTGTTTGTACAGTTGTCCCACATTTTAGTTTTTTTGAAGCCAAAAGGCTTTCCACTCCACTCGATATAGTCCCAATTCTAGCCAAATCATCTGTATAATTTAATGCTTTAAGTAGATTTGATACTGTAGCAAAAGATAGTATTACTATTGTTATCAATGTTTCTATTTCAATACTACCATTTTGGTAAAAAATCATTCCAAATGGTATAACTGTTAAAATTCCCATTGGCGATAGTATGCGACCAATAGAAACTCTTTTCATACATCTCCCCATCCAATCATAATAAAATTGTGCATTGTCATTGACAGAATCACTATATTTTTGATATGAAGTATTACTTTGATTAAAGGCTTTAATAACTTCAATACCACCAATATATTCAACCAATGCGTTATTCATTTTTTGACCTAAGACTACAGATTCCTTGTAATTTTTCGAATATTCTTCATTCATTACTGATTTCATAAAACTAATACCAACAATGAAAGGAATAAGGGACACCAAACCTAATCGCCAGTCCAAAGTAAGCATATATATTATAAGCAATACTGGTCCTACTACATTGGCTGTCATCTCTGGTAATATATGCGATAAAGTTGTTTCCATGCTGTCAACTTTATCGACAATTATGTCTTTCAAAGTTCCAGAACTAATACCAGTAATATCACCCAATGGCATTTCAAATAACTTATTTGAAATTTCCTTTCGTATATCCCTTAAAGATTGAAATGTTGCAGTATGAGAGATGGTTGTAGATATTCCTGCTGATATTTCTTTGATTAAAAACAGTCCTGTAATAATCAATAATTTATTTGAGTACAATTCCCAATTTGAATTCCCGTTAATTAACTCTGCTATAAGACTTGCAAGGATCATATATGAGATTAAGCCAGCTACTACACCCAAAATAGCGAACAAGATAGAAAAAGAGAATTGAATCTTTCGTTTTTTTATATACTGCCTAATTATATTCATATAACACTTTCTTCCCTTCTTTTATTTGTTTTCCCTCTTCCAAATATAGAAACTTATCACTTGTAGCTTCGGCCAAAAGTGAATCATGTGTAATAATAACTACTATTTTCCCCTTCTCAGAAAGAAGTTTTACCCACTTTATAATTGAGTGTAATCCATCGCCATCCATTCCACTTGTTGGCTCGTCTAATATATAAACATCTGCATCTGAACAATATGCTGCAGCTAATATTACTCTTTGTTTTTCTCCTCCTGACAATGATGCAGGATGTCTATCTTTTAGTTCGTTCAAACTAAAAGCATCCAAACTATCCACCATATCTTTTTTTAATTTTTCAGTTATTTTTTTACCAATTGAAATTTCACTTACAACGGAATCTGAATACAGTTGATAATCTGCATCTTGCATAACAAAATAGCAAAATTTATTTCTTAAATTTCTGTTTGCTACTTTTCCTCTATATTTGATTGATCCTCCGTTTTCTTTTAGTAGCCCACTTATAACTTTACACAAAGTAGTTTTTCCTGCTCCATTGTTTCCTAACAGTGAAACAACCTCCCCTTTATATAACTTTAGATTAATGTCATCAATTCCTAATTTTGTTTTCTTATAATGAAAGGATAACGATTCAATATCTAAAATTAAGTCGTTTGATTTTTTATTCTTAGTGTTTTTATTTATCGTTTTTGGTCTCAATCCAAGCTTTGATAAACTTTCATTATCAAGGCTTTCAAACTCTTCCTTTGACCAAACTTTCCTTAACATACCTCTATCAATATACAAAAATCTATTTACTACTTCATTGAACGGTTCAAGCCTATGCTCACTTATAATAATAGAGATCCCTCTATCTTTAATTTTTTTAATTATTTTTATTAAAACTTTGACTCCATCTTCATCTAAATTTGAGGTTGGCTCGTCGAGGATCAAAACTTTAGGTTGTAAAATTAAAGAAGATGCAAGTGCAACTTTTTGCTTTTGACCACTGGATAATTCATCTATATTTTTCGAAAGTAAACCTTCAATCCCAACAACCCCTACAATCTCATCAAGTTTTTGTCTTATTTCATGTGCAGAAAGTCCTATATTTTCTGCCACAAAACAAATCTCATCTTGAACACTATTCATAAAAAATTGGCTTCTTGGGTCTTGAAAAACAACACCAAATAAATTAGCACGTTCTTCTGAATCCAATTCAGCCGGAATTTGTCTATCTATTTCAACTTTTCCTTTCAGCTCTCCCTCATAAAAAACAGGAATCAAGCCACTGATAGTTCGTAAAATTGTGCTTTTCCCTGACCCTGATCTACCACAAAGTACAACACATTCTCCTGGTTTTATTGAAAAAGTAATATCTTTGATAGAAGAATCTCCATCACTATAAGAAAAAAATACATTCTGAAATTTTATCATCTTCACACTCCAAAATATATTAATCCTATTGCAGCTCCATATATGGCAAGTGCACATATATCCTTTAATCCAAAATACACTTCATATATGCACGTTCTTTTTTTATCCGCATTTAGTCCTCTTAATTCTGCGGTAGCCCCCAACTCATCTGATAATTTTATGCATCTAATGATTAGTGGTACCATAAAACACTCATATACCAAAAAAGGATTTCTCATAAAATCTTTCCAGTTGCTAAATAACCCCCTAGCTTTCATTCCATTTCTAATTGCTATATTTTCTTTACTTAATACCGGAAAAAATCTTATAAGAATGCAAATCATTACAATAATGGGCTTAGGAACTTTTATTTTCTGTAAACTTAACATAAGTTCACTTGAGTTTCCCACAATAATACATGTAACTACCATTACTAAAGGAATTGAACGTGCTAACATATTCAAAATAATGTACATTAAGGCTATCTTGTTCGCAAACAACCCAGCCAATATAACCATAGTCAGGTAAGTTATAACGAATTTAATAGCCTTATTATGTTCTTTTATATAAACTAAAAGTAGTGCATTTAGTGCAACACTCAAATGTATTTGAATGTTCTTGTTAAACAAGAACCAGAATATTGTTGATACTGCTAATAAGATAATATATGTTCTATTATCTAATTTTCTCATCTACACCAACTTTGCCTTTTCTATATGTTTTTTCATAAGTTTTTTTCCTACAATAAATCCTATAGCAGACAACACAATTGTTATCACTGCAATCAATAAAAGCATATCCCAAGAACCATAAAATCTAACCAATGTCTTTATGCCCTCTTCCGTATAACTTTCTTTTAGGCTATTTAAATATTGTTCTTTAAAGAAAAACATAGGAATTGCACTTCCAAGAGCATACAATGCCCAATATACCGAGTATGCGATACCATTTCTCTTTGGGTTTCTATAAGTGTCTTGTCCTATCATAATAATTTCGCATACAATACCTACTACAATCATTACTGGAAGAAACCATGGAGAACCCATTACAGTTATAAATAATCCTCCAAAAATTCCAGTAATCAAATACGTTCCTCTTTTCGCAACCTTATTTGACATTACTACGAACACTGGAGCGCAAAGCAATCCCATAATTCCTACATAAAATAAGTAATCAAACGCTGGTGTTGTCAGCATCATTGTGCACATTTTCGTAACAAACATTATTACAATTATCGCTATATTGAAAATAGATAATGTAATGATGTCCCTCATCTTCAATTTGTTTTGTTTTTCATTATTCATTTTTATCTCCTCCTAAATTTTACAGATTGAATATTAAATCCCAGTTTGCTCAATAGTGCAAAACCAGTTATGGTAACAGTGTATGCTAACACTGTTATCTTCTGGTCAAAAAAATATTTCTCTTAATATCCTCTAATATTTTCCCAGCCTCCTGAAAAAAAACAAGAAACAAGTCTCGCATTTTCTAACAGTTCTTGCTTATTTTCGGAATGCAATACAGCCTCAGTCAATGCTAAAAAATGAGCATGATTGATAATATGAAAGCCTTTATCACTAATCTTTTCTGAGGAAGTATCTGCTTCTAAAGAAATTTCTTGCATTTTAATTCTTGCATCATCCTCCATTCCTGTTAATTTTTCGAGAAAATTCTCATAAGATGTTCCGTATGACCCATTAATGATCAGAGAGTATATTTCTTTGTTATCAAACAAAAACATGGCAGTTTCAATTGTTCCTTCAACATGAACCTGAGCCACCTTCGCATTCTGTTTTGTCTTCACACTATCAATTGATGCTTTCTCATAATCGAAAAAATTTGAAATTATTTTATTTGCAACTGGTGAAACAATCGCTTCAAATAATTCATTTTTATCATTAAAATGACGATAAAAAGCTCCTGTGGTCACACATGCATCTTTACATATATCTCTTAAACTAGATTTTTCAAATCCGTACTCAATAAAATGCCTTTTTCCAAATTCTAGTATTTTTTCATGTGTATCAGCATAATTATTTCTAACCAACAGAATTCTCCTCCTTTCCCTTTTGATAACACTGTTATCAGTTTACCTTTATTTTTGCTTTTTGTCAAGTTAGATATCGCAAACTAAAAACTTTTATGATATAATTTTAGTGCTAAATTTAAAATTTGCTTAATGCTTGCTGCCCTAATCATTCTTTTGTAGCAAGCACAGTAAGTGTACGGACACTTACGAAAAAATTGATGAAGCAGCCCTTTGGGATCTGCTTCTTTTTTTATCAATTTTTAACTTGTTAGGGTGTACCCTAAGACCCCGAAACACATTCAAAGGAGGATTTACCTATGGCAAATAGAATACGAAATGAACGACTTGAAATTAAATTGACAGAAGAAGAAAAGGCTCTTTTTGAGGAGAAAAGAAAACTTGCGAAGTGTAAAAATATGAGCCACTTCATACGCAAGTGCGTTTTAGAAAAGGAAATATATCAAGTGGATTTAGAGCCATTTAGAGATTTACAGGGTTTACTTTCCAATGCTACAAGCAACATCAATCAAATTGCAAAGCGTGTAAATTCTACCGGCATAATCTATAAGGACGATATAAATGATATGAAAAAGCAGATAGAATATTTCTCAAAGGAGTTGTGGCAAATACATTCTCTGCTTCTTAACAGAACTTCAGGAGGTGATTAAATCTTATGGCTATCACAAAAATACATCCTATAAAATCAACCCTTAATCTTGCCATTTCATATATTGTTAATGAAGAAAAAACAGATGAGCAAATCTTGGTAAGCACTCATAAATGTCATCAAGAAACTGCTCATACCCAGTTTTTAAGGACACGAAATGATTCAGGAACAAAAGGAACCGTTCTTGCAAGACATCTCATTCAATCATTTTTACCGGGAGAAACAAGCCCTGAATTGGCTCACCAGATTGGTATGGAGCTGTGTAAAAAGATACTCAAAGATGAGTACGAATTTGTCTTATCTACTCATGTAGATAAGGGGCATATCCACAATCACATCATCTTCAATAATGTAAATATGGTAACAGGTAGGTGCTACCAGTCTAACAAGAAAAGCTACCACCAAATCCGTTATCAGAGTGATAAACTCTGCAAAGAAAATAGCCTATCTGTCATTGACGAGTTTTACGAAAGCTATAAGAAAAAATATAAGATTAACGGTAAATCTTGGTATGAAAACGAACAGGCAAAGCATGGCACTTCTTGGAAAAGTAAACTTCAATTTGATATTGATAGAATAATAAAACAGTCAAAGGACTGGGACGAATTTTTAAAGAAGATGGCTGATCTTGGCTATGAAATCAAATACGGTAAGCACATTGCTTTTAAGCCAAAAGATAAGGCGAGATTTACAAGGACTAAAACAATCGGAGAAGATTATACCGAAGAAAGATTAAAAGAACGAATTGCAGAAAGAGAGTTTATCAAGACTCCCGACGTCAAAAAACGCATTGGCAATGTTATTGACATGAACACCAATGCAAAGGTAAAGGAAAGCAAAGGCTACGAATATTGGGCAACCAAACATAACCTTCATACAATGGCTGAGTCTGTTATTTATATCAGAGAACATGGCATTAAATCCGTTAAACAGCTTGACGAGTATATTCAAAAAGCAGCCGATGAAAGGCAAAATATACAAGAGAAAATCAAGGCTATTGATAAGGAAATGCAGAAGCTTTCCACCACTATGGAGCAAGTTCATACCGTTAAAAAATACAGAGCGTGTTACAAGGAATATACTGCTAATCCGTCTGACAAGGCATTTTTTGAAGAGTACAAAGCTCAGATTACCCTATATGAAAATGCTCTCTCAGCGCTTAAAAGCTCTTATTCCAAGCTTCCAAATTCAAAGGATATTTTAGCTGAGCTTGATAAATTACAAGAAAAAAAGAATAGCCTTATGCAAGAGTATTCTTCCTCAAAATCCACTATGGACGAGCTTTATAAGATACGAAAAAATTACGGAATTTATATGGGTAAGGAGATGGAGAGATAATCTTTATCTCCTTTTTTCGCAAATAAAAAAAGAGTCGGTGCAGTCCCAAGACCACACCGACCATAAGTTTATCTCTCAGCTTCTTTTGATGTTTCTTTCTTTTCTTTAGGCTTTTCCTTATCTTCAGCCTGATATTTTTTGATAGCTCCAAGCACAGACTCTTTCTTTTCATCTCGACCTTTCATCTGTTCTTTTGCCTTTAAGAGCTTTGAAGAAAGTATCCTGATGTTAGTATGTTCCTTGCCGTTATCGTCAACGGAAGTTCTGATCTGTCCAAAGAGTTTTACAAAATCTCCCTGCTTAAAGTCTTTTGGAATATCACCCTTTTCTCCGTATGCGGAGCAATTATGATATACCTTATTGCCCTCATCATCTTTAGATGCCACAGAGAAGTTTACTACTTGAAAGGCTTCGCCGTTCTTATTTTCTCTTTCAACTACATCGATCTTTCCTACAATATTTCCAACGATATTGACAAGATTATCTTTCTCCTCTTGAACATAAGGAAGATCTTTAATCTGCCCCTGTTCTCTTAAATCTTCAATCATGTAATCAAATTCCTCATGCAGTAAATTAACGGTGTCATTGTCCATATAAGCCTCATAGAGCTTATCCAAAGCACTTTCATCGTTGATACCTTTTTCCATGCTGATAACCGCCTTAACAAAGTCCTTGTGATTATCACTTACCATATCTTCTATCTGATTTCTCATTGTTTTGTAATCCATGTTTTATCTCCTTTCATGGTAAAAGGGAGGTTTCCCTCCCTTATCGTACATATTCCTGTTCTTTTGCAGTTTGTTTTTCTTCTGTTTTACTTTCTTCCTGATAGGCTCTTATCTGTCCTAAGATAGATGGTTTATCACCCGTTTTCTGTGTGGCTTCCTCTTTGGTATGCAAATTATCTTCAACATCATAGGTTGACTCAAAATAATCGCTGTCCTTAAAGTCATTGTCATATCTGTCAGCAATTCCATCATTATCAAGTTCTTTAGAAAGTGGATCATAGAAGTTACCTTCATCATCAATTTCAAGTCCCATTGCTTGCTTTAATTCTTCTTCATCTACCGAAACAAAGGTATTAAACTCTCCATTTTCCATTTCAAATTTTATGACATCAAGAGCCTTTTCAACACTTCCATTTTCCTTTACATAATCATAATGACTTACTACAACATCATTTACATATTGAGTTGCTGTATAATTCTCAAGGTCTAACTCAAACTGTATGCCATGTCTTTCATCCGGTGTATCAGTATAAGCAATTCCTATGTGCTTTAAATCAGGATATAGAGCGTCAAACTCATCATAACTATGGTTTTCCTCATACTCTCTGTTGCAGAAGTCAATGATGGCTCGTTTTACATCTTCTACAAGTGGATTATCATTTCTCCTTTCTTCCACTTCTCCCATATCAAGGAGCTTATTCAGTTCTGCAAGCCTTAACACCTTAGTTTTCAGCTCATCTGCCTTCTCAAAAGGTTTCTTTAATTCTTCTTTGGCATTTTCCAGTTGTTCCTTTGTGCTGATAAGTTTTTCTTCAAGCCTATTTAATTTCTCAGGCATTTTCTCAAGAGCATTATCCAGTCTTGTGATATTACCATCTGCACTTGTTCCAAGCTCTCCTGAATGCTTTGCAGCACCATTTAAGCTAAAGTTATGTGAATTGGTAAAGAAGTTATAGCTTACTTCCAAGTCCATATTTCTATACTTTCCTATAATCTTACTTTCATTGATTTTTACGGTCTTGATAGCTTCGAGTAGCTTTTCTCCTGCGACCTTTTTATCTAATATCTTCACACCACCGATAGTAATGGAAGTAAACTTCTCTTCTCCTTCCGCTTTAGGTTCAACTTCTGATATGTCTTTCTTTACAGCCTCAATCAGCTTTTCCGTCCTTGCTATTTCTTCCGGATAGTTTTTCGCTACCTTATCCTCTAACCTATAACGATTGGACTTGAAGTTTGCTTCCAGCATTTTAAGTTTTGTAACTTCATTATCCAAGTCCATCTTTTCCTTAATCTTTGGGTCACCTGTTGCAAGTGCTTTTATTTCAGCATAATTTAAACTGCTTTCGTCCACATCTTCCGCTACTCTGACAGGTGTTTTACTTGTCATAATCTGAGATATGAACTTCTGCTTATTCTCTATGGTCTGCCAAAGATAGGCATCAAAGGTGTTCTCTGTTACATAACGATAGATATTCACTTCTTTATTCTCATTTCCCTGTCTCACAATTCTACCTGCTCTCTGCTCAAGGTCGGCAGGACGCCATGGGACATCCAAATCATGAAGGGCAATCAGTTTGTTTTGCACATTCGTTCCGGCTCCCATCTTCTGTGTTGAGCCGAGTAGTATCCTCACATCTCCTTTTCTTACCTTTGCAAAGAGTTCATCTTTTTGCTTGTCGGAATTTGCTTCATGGATAAAGGCTATTTCTTCTTTCGGTATTCCCATTGCCACAAGTTTTTCTCTAATATCATCGTAAATATTAAACTCTCCATCTCCTTTTGGAGTTGACATATCGGAGAAAAGAAGCTGTGTGGACTTATTTTCTCTTGACTTATCCCAAATGGAAAAGACATTTTTCACGCACACATTGACCTTGCTGTCAGGATTATCAGGTAGCAAAGGATTGATTAAACGCTGATCTAAAGCAAGTTTCTTTCCGTCATTAGTAATCTTCAGCATATTATCCTCATCAGGCTCAACAACTCTATTTCTGACATCATCAGCTCTTTCAGATAGGCTCTTTAGGATTTCTTTTTGTTCCTCACTTGGCAATGTTTTAATAACCTCATAGTGTGCTTCAGGTGTTGGAAGATTAAGCATATCCGCTGTCTGAATGTCCGCAACTTCCTTAAACATAGACATTAGTTCAGGAAGGTTATAGAACTTGGAAAATCTTGTCTTTACTCTATACCCTGTACCTTCAGGAGATAATTCAAAAGCTGACTGCGTTTCACCAAAGGTAGAAGCCCAGCTATCAAAATGCTCCAAATTATTCTTTTTAAGGCTTTCATACTGAAGATAACGCTGCATCGTATAAAGCTCTGTCATCGAGTTACTGACAGGCGTTCCTGTGGCAAAGACAATTCCTTTTCCCCCTGTCATTTCATCCATGTATCTGCACTTCATAAACATATCGGAGGACTTAAAGGCTTCAGACTGTCCAATACCTGCTACATTTCTCATTTTGGTATAAAGGTAGAGATTTTTGTAATTATGTGCCTCGTCAATAAAGAGCTTATCTACACCTAATTCTTCAAAGGTAATGACATCGTCTTTCTTAAAATCATCGTTTAACTTTTCAAGCCTTGTTTCAAGTTTCTTCTTTGTCTTTTCAAGTTGCTTTACGGTAAAATTCTGATTTCTGTCATGCTTATATTCCTCCACATAGTTTATAATTTCATCAATCTGATCTTGAATATGCTTCTCCTGATATTCCTTACTCATCGGGATCTTTTCAAACTGTGTATGCCCGATTACAACGGCATCATACTCTCCTGTGGCAATTCTTCCGATAAATCTTTTTCTGTTTTTCGGCTCAAAGTCTTTCTTATCTGCAACCATAATGTTAGCTGACGGATATAGCTGCATAAACTCACGACCGATTTGACCTGTTAAGTGATTGGGGACAACAAACAAGGACTTACTGCACATTCCAAGCCTTTTACTTTCCATCGCAGACGCCACCATTTCAAAGGTCTTACCACTACCTACCACATGGGCAAGCAAGGTATTTCCTCCATAAAGGCTTCTTGCTATGGCATTTCTTTGATGAGGTCTTAAATCAATTTCTGTGGTCATTCCCTCAAAAGAAAGGTTGCTGCCGTCATATTCTCTGTTACGGATAGAGTTAAAACGCTCGTTATATAACTTTACAATCCTGTTTCTTCGTTCTTGGTCGCTAAATATCCAGTTCTTAAATTCTTCCTTTATAAGCTCCTGTTTCTGCCCTGCAAGAAGCGTTTCCTTTTTATTTAATACAGAAGTTTTCGAGCCGTCCGGATTTACAATCTGGTCAAACACCTTTGTTTCTTTTAAGTTCAGTGCATCTTCAATCAGCTTATAGGCATTTACCCTTGAGGTGCCGTAGGTCATCTCTGCAAGGTCATTTCCTCTGTCCCTGCTCTTTCCTTCTACATTCCATTCACTTGTCAGATTTGAAAATTTAACCTTAATATCCCATTTGGCATATCCCGGAGTTTTCAGCGTTTCAAAGATGAATTTTTCAATATCCTTAATCGGTATCCAAGTAGCTCCGAGTCTTACGTTGATTTCACTTGCTTCAAGCTCTTTTGGAAGAACTTTTGTAAGCTCTGCCTTTTGATATTCCAAACGGTTAATCTCATAGCTTATCAGCTCTTTTTCTTTCCCATCTTCGGCATAGCCAAGATGAGGCAACTCTCTTTCCGTTTGCCTTAACTTTGCAAGGTAGCTGTCTACAATAGCAATCTTATCTCTGATATTTCCGCTTAGGTACTCATCCTTTGTTACATAGCCGTATTTGTATGAATTACTGTCGTTTGCACAGGCAAAAGGTAGATCTCCATCTTCAAGGTTAAAAGATAATGGTCTATAAAAGTTTTGTTCTTCTCTGATGTTTAGATAGATTTCTCCTCTAAGTTCTTCTATCAAAGTCGGTCTGTCTTTATCTGTAAGGCTTCCCATATACTCAAAATCCACATATCCTTTTTCAGATACCGATAAAACAAGAGCTTCAAGGGAAGTGTCTACATGGTCGATAACCTTCGCCTTTGTGATTGTTCGCTTGGAGAAAATATCTCCCTTTGCTTTGAAGTTTTCTTCTTCATCAAGGATTTCAATGGAAGAAACAAGCGGGAAGTTACTATCCTCTTTTAAGGCTCTGGTATTAGAAAGGTTATTGACATATCCATGCTTCTTAGAAAAGCTGTCATAAATTTCATTTAGTTTTTCCTGAGCTTTCTTTACTTCATCATCTGAAAAATCTTCTTTCTGTTTGTAAATAACATCCTTTAAGGCAACATTTAACTCAAGATAGTCCTTAATCTTTTCCTTGTTTTTATCCGTTACTTCTTTCTTTACAAATAGGGAGTTTTCTCTGTAATAAACTTCATCATCAATAATGGTGTAGGAGAAATTCTTGACATCGTCCGTTGCGGGTATTGTGCTGATTTCATCATCAAGTAGCTCTATTTCTTCATAATTAGCATTTTTAGTGATTTCTTCGCTTGCTTTTGTCAGTAGCTCCTTTAAGTCTGTGTTTTCTTTTGGCAGGCAAGCTATTGTATTCCCAAATCTTCCAGATATTTCTTCCATAGAACCAAGCACCTGTTCAGGATGATCAACAAAGTATTTGTTATATAAAAGCCCGTTTTCATCTTCAGCAAGGTGAATCCAGTCCTCATCCCTTTCTCTGATACTGTCTCTTTTCTTTAAAAAGATAATATCTGAGGTTACTTCTGTTCCTGCTACGCCCTTAAAGGTATCGTTCGGAAGTCGTATCGCTCCTAAAAACTCTGCTCTTGCTGCAAGGTAGCGTCTTACACTTTCGTCCTTTTTATCCATCGTTCCGCTTGATGTAATAAAGGCAATAATACCGCCGTTTCTTACTTTATCAATGGACTTGGCAAAGAAATAATCATGGATAAGGAAGTTGTTTTTGTTATACTCCCTGTCATTTACCTTATATTCTCCAAAGGGTACATTGCCGATAATCGCATCAAAGAAGTTATTGGAGAAGGAAGTTTCTTCAAGCCCCTTAATCTGTATATCACTTTCAGGGTATAACAGCTTTCCAATTCGACCGCTTACAGAGTCAAGCTCTACACCATAAAACTTAGACTTGTTCATTTCATCAGGGATATTGCCGATAAAGTTTCCGACACCCATACTTGGCTCTAAAATGTTTCCCTGTTTAAATCCCATATCCAAAAGCGTCTTATACACTCCGTCAATCACTGTTTTCGGTGTGTAAAAGCTCGTTAAAGTAGATTCTCTTGCAGCTTCGTATTCTGCATGTGATAAGTTCTCCTTTAGAAAAGCCCTTGCTTCTTTCCACTGACCTTCCTTGCTTTCATCAAAGACTTCGGAAAGTCCGCCCCATCCGACATACTTTGCCAAAACTTCCTGAGCGGTAATATCTAAATCTCTCTCACCTCTTTCAATTCGATTTAACATCGAGATTGCTTCAAGGTTATTGTTTAATCTCTCACTTGGAGATAACTTGTCAGGTAGCGTTTCTTCTTTAATTTTGAAGTTATGAGCATCAGCTTTCTTTATTTCAATTTCTTCAGTTGTCTTTTCAGGATTCTGATATGTCAGATTTTCAAATATCCTCTCAAGGTCGCTTTCAAGACGATAAGGAATCACATCGGAGCCTGTTATCATACCGTCAAGATATTCTGTATTGTCCTTAACCGTTACCGTCTTTAGATTATTTCCCATATCATCAAAGCGTGTAATGGTATAGTCTTTATCCTTGTGTCTGACTTCATCTCCAACGATAAAGTATGGTCTTTCAAGGCTTACCTGCTCTAATAAGTCCTCATTATCAGCAAATGTTACAATCGGTATTTGATGATTACCACTTCTTACCGGATCAAGCCATAAGTCATTTCTTCCTGTGATTTCATTTTTAGAAATCTCCCTTATAGTATATTCTTCATGGTTGAAATAGACGGTATTACCCTCTTTAACTGCCAAATCGTCTAAACGGTTTCCCTCTTTTTCATTGAGTTCTACTTCTTCTCTATCCTTTAGGTAATCAAATAAGGTAGCTTGAACTGCATCAGGCTTTATAAATTCTTCTGCTTCTTCAGATGCTTCAAGTTCCGCTTTATTTTCAAAACTAAGTTCTCCGTTAAAGACAGACTGAATCTCCTGCTCATCCATCTGCTTTTTAAGTTCTGTATCTTTCAGCTCTCTAAAGGTCTTTGGAAAATCCTCTAAAATAAGCCTTTGGGCGTTTAGTTCCTTCAGCTCCTCAAGATTAAAATATCCCCATTCAGGTTCAATCCCAAGTACCAGTCCAAAGGCATCGCCGCTTTCTTTATCATATTCCGTCATATACCAAGTCCAATTAGAACGGAAAGGAATGATATATGCAGCATGAACCTCTTTATCCGCTAAAGCTACATCCTCCTGTGCGTAAAGCTCCGGCACTCTTTCAAGCATTTCATAAGTCATTAAGTTTTCAGGATCATCTTTGGAATAATATTGTGGTTCTTCAATCTCTTCCGTACTTTCTGTTTCCTTTTCTTCAAGATAAAGATTTTTAGAAAACAGCTCGTCGATATGCTTTGCAACACTTGTCCAAGTAAGAAACACATCATTACAATCATTTTTCTGTAATTTAAGTCCCTTAGCATCGTGCCATTCATCACTTCCCATTGCTCCGGAAACAGCATGGGAATGTCCTCCAATTCCATATTCGTCTTTTAAGAAATTCGCTTTTTCCTGAAGCGTATGATTTTCTTTAAAAAACTTGGTGATTCGCTCTTTTCCTCTATCAACGCCACTTCCTCTTGAAAGGCTTTCAAGGATTTCATCTTCTGTAATAAAGGACTTTACCTTCGGAAATTCTGTCAGATTGGTACTGTATTCCTTTCGTGGCAGCTCAAGCTCCTGTAATCTCTGATAAAGACTATCTACCTTGTGATAGTGAAACCTCAATACATCCCTATTTTCTTTATATCCTGCTAAAAATCTGCTGTATTCTTTGATTATTTGTTTTAGGTATTCAGGATTTTTTAATGCCTCAGAGAGTCTTTTCGTTTCTTCCGGAAAGCCCCCACTTCTTTCAAAAAGTTCAAAATATCCTTGCTCTTTTCCTTCTTCACTTAAATCATTAGATAAATACCATAGAGATTCTGAAATCCGATCTCTTTCATAATCAAGAGCTTCAGAAATCTCTACATTTGTGGCAAACCCTCCGTTATTAAGAAGTTCGTTTATCCTCTTTGCAGCATCACTCCAACTTAAAACCTGCGTATCATCTTCTCTTGCAGATGTTCCGTAAGCTAAATGAATACCTTTATCCGAATACCAGGAAGATACCTCTCTTTCATCAATGTAAAATCCGTTTCCACCTCTAAAGGTATCTTTGAGGTATTCTCCTAATTCTTCATTGCTCTTTCCTTTGGAAAACTCAGCTATAAGAGGAAGTCTACTTCCATCGTGATTTCCTCCGTTAATAAGGACAGTATCTATATCTTTCTGATTAAGAGGAATAGTAAGCCTCATCTGTCCATAAGAATTTTCAGGCAAAGAAAAAGAAGCCTTATCAGCTTCTCTTATCTCTACTTCAGTATTTTCTTTTAGATTTCCACGATTTCCTTGATGGTCATCTCTTTGAGGGCTGAAATCATTGCTCCATACTGTGGATTGTTCTCGTCCTCTATCTTCCACGCTGCCATCAGTTTCGGCTTCTCCGCTCTCATAAAGTCTATCGCTTGTTTTTGAATATCCATCAGGTGTCCTGTCAGCTTCTTCTCCTTGTATAGATCCACTAACATCTCGAAATGGCTCTGCTCCTCGCTCTCTGAAAGATAAGTGAGTCTCATCACTGCGTAAATCGGATTCGGGAATTCTTTCATGAAGTCCGCCTGTTCCTCTAAGCTGTTTAGCGTATTCTCCCTGATTTTCTCTATTATCTCGTCCGTACTCTCCATTTCGGAGAACTCGCTCGTTTTCATTTCTTTTCTGATCATCTCGTCGAAGTACATTTTCTTCTACCTCCTCAATTTCTTCTGTAATCTTATTATATCCCGCTTCTTTTCCTCTTAAAACTTCTTTTTGAAGCTCAAGTTCTTTGCTTTTTTGAATGGTCGCATCAATAATCTTTCCGCTAATATCCGATACGCTTTCACCAAGACTCATTAGAGATATGCTGTCAAGTCTTTGAAAATTCTCTCTTAAAAGCTCATAATCTATCGAATAATCTAACTTAAATCTTGACGCTACCGCATAGCTTACCGAGTCCCTTACAAACTTGGTAAAGGATACTCTATCCTCATCCGCTACTCTAAGTTCATTCATTAAGGTATCTATTTTTTCATCACCGTAGAGTCTGCTTAAAGAAAAGATGTTTTCAAGTGTGCTTTTACTTTCATCATAGCCCTCGCTTGTAATCATTTCCTTTAACACATCTTGATGGTTTTCTTTGTCAAACTTCCAAAGATTTACTTCGTTGACATCTCTGTTTCTTGAAACTGTCTGACCTATATCAAAAATATAGTCCACTTTTTTGAATGTGCCATAGTCCTCTAAAATGGGGATACCTTTCTGTCCTCGCATTACTGTTCGATTAAAACGTTCCCTCCAGTAATCAAACTTGGCACAAGCTATTGCTTCAGGATTTTTATCATAGATACTTAATTGACTTCTAAAGTCATATCTTTGATTGTTTCCGACAACCTTTAAGAGCTTCAAATACTCTGCTTCACTATGAAGCACATCTTGTTTTATAAGCTCCAAAATGTTATGAAAATCATTTATTCGCATTTTTACCTCCTTCGTTTTTCCAAACAAAAAAAGGCGGTTAGATTTTACTCTAATCACCTTTTAATTCTGTGTATTGCAACTTACCACTACTTCATAATTACCCACTGACCTAATTTCGTTGAGCCTTCATATCGAATAAGTCCTGCTTTCCTCATTTTATTTAAATGATAACGTACACCATCAACAGTCAGGTTTAGTTTTTCTGCCATTTCTTTCGCACTTATGTGAGGATTTTCAGCTATTATCTTAATAATCTCTTCCTGTTTCATAGTAGTTTTAGTAGTAGTTTTCATGGTAGTTTTTTCATCATTACTACCATTAAACTCTTTCAAAAATTCTTTATTCACACCCATAACTGCGTTGGTATAGTTATCTTCTTCATTATCCGGATAAAACTTAAGCTCAGGAGAACCATTTTCTAATAGTGCATCCTTTGCACGCCTTATACCCGAACCGTAAGACTCTATCAAATTAAGTGAAAAGAACATATCTTTAAGTTCTTTGTTCAGATACTGCCTTCGATCAAAAGTTCTATCCCTGTTAAGAGCCTCAATGGTTACAGGAGGGAGCGGTCTATTATGATTCACAAAAGAAATTCTGTCCTTGTAAATGTATATCCCAACATATTCAGGCGTATCGTATTCCTTATGCAAAATGGCATTTGTAGCAAGTTCCTCAAATGCTGTAAGAGGATAGTTATAGACAATCTTATGCTCGATTTTATCCGCTTCCCTTATGGTATATGAAGCCATAATATTATCTTCAAAATATTTGCTGACTTGCTTTGCCTGTATCCAAACCGGACCATCAAATTTCTTTGATTCCATTTTATCAGTTCCATCAATTTCTCTTATGATTTCAACATGGGCATTTGGAATAAATTTATTTGGTGTATCTGCAAACATCAGCACAGCAAAATTTTTAGCTCTATAACCGCCATACTCACTTTCACTGACAAGCCCCATACTCTTTGCCATATCCAGCTTAGACATTTCTCTAATATCTTTTTTTGCTCCTGTTTGAAGCAAATATTCTTTCATATATTCATAGCTTAAATCATCTATGGTAGCTGTATCGTTCAAGTTTGAGCTAAAAGAAAAGTTTGCAAACTTCTTCAAAAGTTCAAATTCTTCGGTTGGATTTGGAAGCCTTGAATCTCTACCGACTCTAATATATCTTCCTGCCTTTAATCGAATATCTTTATCTTTTTCTGCCCTTTCACTTGTTTGAAACGGACCGTTACTATCACTTTCTACCGCAACTACGATATAGTATTCATCATCAATTTGATCCGTAATAATGTGATAGTTGATTTTAGGATGAATATTGGCAAGGAGCGATTTAAGTTCATTTTCTATTCCCTCTAATTTTGCTTCCTTTATCCCTTCAATCGGTCTTTTAGGAATTGCTTTTTCTCCCGTTTCTTTATCATCGACTTCTTCAATACCAACAAACAACAAGCCTATCTCATTGTTCATATAGTTATTGGCAAAGGCACAAGCAGTTTTTAGAATTTTATCTTTAAAATTTGCCGACTTTTTATATTCGATAAAACTGCTTTCTATGTTTTGATTTTCAAGAATGTTATGAGCCATTCTTTTTATATCTAAAAGCTGCATAATACCTCCTCTTTTCAAAAATTTTATCTATATATTATACCATTTCCAGAGGATTTTCTCCACTCTGAAATCAGCAGGCACTTACTTGCGATATTTTAAAACCGCCTCCTGTATCTCGCTTTCAATATCTTTCAAGAATTTTTCTTTGGAAGATTTCCCTTTGGCAATATCCGCTAATTCCATTTCCCACTTTGCAGTTGTTTCCGCTGACTTAAAGGTATCGGATACTATTGTTACAAGGCTGATCCCCTTATGCGTGGCAATCAAATTTTTCTTATCTCTTTCGACAAAACCCTTATAGATTAAGTTTTCAATAATTCCTGCCCTTGTTGCAGGTGTTCCAAGTCCCTTTCTTTCCACTTCTACACCTTTTTCTAAGGCTTCATTTCCTGATACTTCCATAGCCTTTAGAAGCGTATCTTCAGTAAAGTGTTTCGGTGGTTGAGTAAATTTTTCTTTAACCTCTTTATTATCAACGCTCAAAACATCACCAACACTTACATCGGGCAATACAGCATCTTCACTCTTTTTTGATTTGTATTCTTTAAGGTATTTGCTAAAGCCTTCATTCTTAATTACCTTACCTGAACTTGTAAATTCAAAACCATCAAATGAAGCTACAATCTTTGTTGTATTTTCAATAAGCGGATAACCCACACTTGCGTGGAGCTTATTAGATATAAGCCTATATACCTTTGCTTCACTCTCAGGAATGCCTGATAAACCTTCACTCAGTGAGCTTACTGTCGGAATAATAGCGTGATGATCTGTAACCTTTTTAGAATCAAATACTACCTTAATACGCTCTGTATCAAAGTCATTTTTACCCAAAATGTTATTAACCGTACTTACAATCATATCTTCCGTTAAACATCTGCTGTCTGTTCTTGGATAGGTGATGAGCTTTTTCTCATAAAGGCTTTGGGCATAATCAAGTGTCTGTTTAGCACTATATCCGAAATACTTATTGCACTCTCTTTGAAGTGTTGTAAGGTCAAAGGGTAAATCAGGTTTAGTAATCTTTTCTTTCTGAATGACATCGGTTATTTCAATCTTATCGCCTACTAAATTTAAGAGCTGTTCAGCAGCAACTTCATCATCAATTCTATCCGTTGATAGTGTAAAACCATTTGTAGAAAGCTCTACTGTATAGTATTTTTCTTTCTTGAAATTCGCTATCTCATCATCTCTTTTTACGATCATGGCAAGAGTAGGTGTCTGCACTCTGCCAACACTGTAATTTTGCTGATACAGACAAGAGTAGAGCCTACTAATATTCATTCCGACTAACCAATCCGCAATAGCTCTTGCCTGTGCCGATTCAAAGAGATTATCATAGTCTTTTCCGTCTGTTAGGTTATCAAAACCCTCTTTAATGGCACTATCTTCCATTGAAGAAATCCAAAGGCGTTTCATCTTCTTTTTACAATTCACTTGATTATATACAAGCCTAAAGATAGCTTCTCCCTCACGACCTGCGTCGCAGGCATTGATAACCATATCAATCTCTTTACCATTCATCAGCTTTTTAAGGATGTTAAACTGCTTCTTAGTTGCCTTTGTCACCTCATACTTATATTCTCTTGGAATAATCGGTAAGTCCACCATATTCCATTTAGCATATTTTTCATCATAAGAATCGGGATTTGCCATTTGAATTAAATGTCCAACACACCATGATACTTTATAGCCATTTCCCTCATAATATCCGTCTTTCTTTTTTGTTGCTCCGATAACCTTAGCAATGGAGATTGCAACACTTGGTTTCTCCGCAATGACTAACTTATGCGGAGTAGAATTAAATGTAAAGTTGTTTGATAAAGTGTTTGTTTTAATCATATTTTAATCATCCTTTCTTAACATAAAAAATGTTTAAATGTAAATGGAATATGCTTTTTACAGATTTAGCATATTCCATTCATTTAAAAACTTTAATTAGTTTGTTTTCCTAAACTATTAAGCCATGTCATTAGATCTTCATCCTCTGTCCATGATTTCATATTTTTGCTAACATCAATTAAACTTGCAGATTCAATAGCTTTCCTTTTAAGCGTAACATCAGCACGTGCATAAATCTGTGTTGTTTTTACATCAGCATGCCCTAGAAAATCTCTGATGTATATGAGATTTACACCCGATTGAAGTAAGTGC
>NZ_JH378843.1:0-12328 GCF_000235445.1 Johnsonella ignava ATCC 51276
TGATATTTCTTCTTAACCCCTTTTTTATAATTATAGTAGCAGTTAGGGCTAATTCCGAACTGCTTGCATAGCCATCTGAGACCAAAGATTTCTTTATTATCATCGATGAATCGATATACCACTAATCGATTTCCTTCGCAAAGAATGCCGCTGCTTTTTTTAGGAAAGATATTTCCTTATCTTTCTCATTAAGTAATTGATTAAGTCTTCTGATTTCTTTTGCTTCATTGGATTCAGTGGTACTGTGAGTGGTATAAAGGCATTCTTCTTGGTATTTGTTAACCCATTGACTAATAGTACTTTTAGCAATGTTATATTCTGCTGAAAGCTGAATGTAAGATTTGTCGCCGGTCATATAGGCTCTAACGACTTCTTTTTTAAAGTCTTCACTGTAACGTACTGACATTTTTATGTCCTCCTTGGATAATAAATATTATATATTATTCGAACAGAGTGTTACAAATTAATTATATCAGTACAATTCCATAGTTCCATTTTATCTTCTAAATCACGCTTACGATCTAACACCTCGTTATCATGTTCGTTTTCATAGCAATTGTCCAGCATTTCGTTCGCAATTGCAAGGACTCCTTCTCTATCATTCCAAAATTTTTGAAATATTATATCAGCCATAACTTCTAATTTCCATCTTGGAACCATTTTAGTTACACAAATTCCTTCAGTACTAAGTCCTTTTCTCTCACGAGTTTTAAATGATCCTGTCCTTATCTGGCTATAACATTGGTATGCATATTGAGGTCCTTCAGACGATTTGTGCCATGTAACACGATTGTAGGAACTACCACATTCACATTTCATTTTACGACACCAAACATCTTTAGAGATTTTTTTCCCTCTACAGCCTTTATTATGCACAGACTCTGACTTGCTACTAAGTATTTGCTGAACTTTTTCAAACTGTTCTTTTGTAACAATTGGGGTATGTCTGCCTTCAACAATGACTTTATCAACCTCACCAAAATTATTTATTTTTTTCTGTTCTAAAAAATCCGGAACAAATTGCTTACGATAAACTATTGTACCACAATAAAAGGAGTTCCTTAATATTCTGCTGATATTCCCAGGTTGCCATTTTGTAAGTCCTGTAGCTGTTAAATGTCCTTCTTTTTCCAGTGCAAATTGAATTTTTCTAACGCCATTTCCATCTAAGTATAAATCAAAAATTCTACGCACTGTTCTTGCTTGCAATTCATTAAGCACATACTCTTTGCCAATTCTGTCATACCCCAGTATATTACCATTTCCATATAGAACACCATTTTTAAATGAAATCATTTGTCCTGCTTTTACCCTGACAGATGTTTTCTTGCTTTCATTTTGTGCAAGTGTCGCCATAATTGTCAGTCTTAATTCACCATCTTCATCATTCATTGTCCATATGTTATCTTCTGTAAAATATACTTCTACACCTTCTCGCCTTAATATACGAGTTTGCTGTAGTGTATCAACTGTATTCCTTGCAAACCTAGATACCTCTCTTGTTACAATAAGATCAAATTTATTTTTTGATGCGTCTTGCATCATTCTCATAAAATTTTTTCTCTTTTTAACAGAAGTACCTGTTATTCCTTCATCTATATAGCGATCATACAGTTCCCACTCAGGATGTTTTTCAAATAAATCATCATAATACTGAATTTGATTACCCAATGCAGAAATTTGAGCCTCATGCTCAGTCGATACTCTCGCATATATAGCCACTACTCTTTTCTTTACTATCATTTCATCTTTTTTGTACTCCTCGTTTTGTTATCTTATATTAACATAATTTGCTCTCTTTGGCAATCACTACCTTTCCATATTTTTGTAAGATTTTTCGATAAACCTTTTCTGATATTTCTCTTTTTCTGTATAAATATCTCATCAATGCTAAAGCTATAATTGTATTAATCTGTAATTTTGTTATATCGCTTTTCATAAATCTCCTTGTATTTATATTATAAGTATGTTTACCCTGATTTTTAAAATTCAAATGTCTTTAAGTTTTCTGACATTAACAGGTGTCTTGACACACAACATAAGAATTTCACCTCCGCCTCTTTTCAAGATGAGCCGGCTTTCACTAAAGAAGTATCATTATCCCCATTTACATCATCACAAATAGGCTGCCACGCCTATTTTTTGTCTTACAAATTTGTCGCTCACTTTCTTTTATCCTTTGTATTTGTAAGTATGTGTTTAAACCAAGGTTGCCGGAGGGTACATGGTTATTTCCTCAAGTCCTAATCTTCTCAGCAGAAAGGTCTTAGCGTTTGTTGACAGATGCTCCATAAATGGTTAATGTCCTGTTTTGGTCTAAGTTATTACCCCCATTTCAAATGTGGGGTTAATCTTAACCCATCTGGGGTATTTCTCTGGTTCAGCCAGAGGCGGGATTTCGCAATACCATTTTTACCGTCAGCCTCCTGAAGAAGGCTCTGCTACTTTCTTGCTTCCTCTAATTTATCATTTTCTTCTTGTTCTTGAATATATTTTATGATCGTTTCTTCATTTACATTTCCCACTGTCGAAACATAATATCCTCTTGCCCAAAAATGACGTTCTCCCCATTTATTCCTATACTCCGGGTGTCTATCAAACAGCATTAATGCACTTTTACCTTTTAAATATAACATAAACTCTGATACACTCATTTTGGGCGGTATTGCTGCATACATATGAATATGATCTATGCATACTCTTCCATCTATCAGGTTTACTTGTTTCATCTCACACAATTTTTTTATTATTTCTACCAAGTCTTTTTTAGTTTCTCCATACATGACTCTTCTTCTATATTTCGGTATAAAAACAATATGGTAAGTGCAATTCCAGCGTGTATGTGTTATATCATAAATCAGTTTAACATACCAACAACATTTAGTTGTTTATCAATGATACACTATACTAGCTTCTTTATATCTCTAATGCTTCAATATTTGAATTGATTCTTTGAGTAATCCAATATACTAACATATTTTTATATCTTGTTAATTCTTATGTATCCATAAAAATCATTCCTTTGTTTTAAGTTTTATGACATTAGTAGGTGTCTTGGCTGACAACATAGGAATTTCACCTCCGCCTCTTATTCCAGACGAGCCGGCATAAACTATTGAAGTATCATTATCACTGCTTATTTCAACGAACAGACTGCCACATCTGTTTTTTATGTTTTCTTATTTGTCGCTCGCTTTCTTATTTCCTCATATAACAATGGTATTCATACAAACCGAAACGAACTGCTAAAAATGCTCAACTCAAGTATCCCGCTTCAGCAGAAAGGTCTTTGCGTAAGTCATAATCCTCCACAAGCAGATAAAGTCCTACCTTAGTCTATTCTGTTGTCAAAGAACAAATTTCTAATACCTTTTAAGAAAGACCCATTTTAAGCCTTATTTAATGTCAGATTTCTCCCTTGACAAAATAAAAGGACAGATCTCCCTCTACTTTATAAAGGAAAATCTGCCCCTATCTACAAGGCGATTACTTCAAAATTTCTTCCAACAGTAACCTCAGTTTCTTCAGTATGCTGTTCTTACGCCATTGTATAGCTTGGTAACTTACTTTCTTTCTCCTCGCAATGCTTGAAAGAGTTTCATCATTAAAGTACAAACACTCTATGATGTCTCTTTCTTCTGTACTAAGCATTGATATAGCGTTTTTGACTGCTTCAATCATAATCTTAGTTTCCACAATGTTTTCTACATCAATTGCTTCATCAACTATTGTTTCTGAAAAGTGTCCGTCATGGTCTAATGATGAAAAAAAGAGCAAGTGTTTTTTTCTGTCCACCTGCTCCAAATATTTTTCATGCTCTTCTTCACGCCAGTAGACCTTATATATCTCCTCACTGACTTTCACCTTTTGTCCATCTACATAAAGGTAATATTCTTTTTTCATTTCAAGTTCTCCATTTTCTTTCTGTCTGCTTGTTTTCAGGCAAAAAAAGGAGGACTCCTACACCTAAGCATAAGAAGCCCTCTAAAATGAAAGGAACTTGTTCTGGCTCTACATTTTGAAGTTTCTTTCTCATTATAATTACCAGTATCAAAAAGCTCTATAAATTTTTTCTGTATAAATAATAGACTTTGTATGGCACATAGCAATTACCTCAACTATTTAATCTGTTTTTTCACTTACTTAGCCAAATTAGTATTAAATAACCCCTGCTTTCTCAAAATGTTTTTTAAGTATCCTTGTTGCAACAAATGCTCCTATGCACGCAAGAATAAAAGTTATAAAACCAAAGCCTACTGCCCACGAAACTTTGAAATAAGATAATGCTTCATTTATTTGTGCTTCACTCATTTTCCATTTTGATGCTCTTTCCACAAAAGAAGTTGTCCCGAATAAAATCACAGGAATTACTGTTCCTAAAAAATCTGCTAATGCAAATGTCCCATATCCAATAACTATTCGTCCCTTGCTCTCATAATTTCCTATAATCAAATCACATATGATTCCACCGATTACAGCAAAGACTGCATGAGGTAAATGTCCTCCTGACAATGCAATTAAGCCAAGAAGAGTTCCTGATATTGTAAATACTCCCTTCTTTTTAACTTTTACAGCCATAAGGATATAAACGGTGGCAGCTACCATAAAGCTAACTCCTGAAGCAATAAATCCTCCAATAACTGTTGTTGCCATAGCAAAGCTGGCTGCCATGTATATGACAATTCCAATTGCATTAAAAATTCCGATTGTAATAAAATCACGACCATTTAATTTGTTTTTCATAAAAATCTCCATTCCGCCGCCAAGTTGCGGCACAAATAGTGATGAAAAGTATTTTTCACAATAGTCCTCCTAATAAATTTTCTGTATTACTATCACAAGAGCAATCATCAAAGCTCCTAATAGTCCAATCATTAAGTCTGCCCATCTAAACCGCAATTCTGTTGATGTTACCCTTTTCGCATCACTATCAAGTCCTCTAATAAGTGCTGAAGCTGACAATTCATCTGAAATCTTAATCATTCTCATTAAAAGCGGAACAAGCGTATATTCAATGTATTTAATTGGATGTAGCAACGGAAAAAATCTGCTTGTTACGATTCCTCGAATCTTCATATTCTCTTTTAATGCCTTGAGTTCTATTTTTATAGTTGGTACAAACCTAAGCAAAACACTAAAAGGTATACCAATGCTTCTTGGTACTTTCATTCTATTTAACGCTTCCAGCATTTCACTTACGCTTGTAGTCTTTGTTATATATCCACCAAACATAGCGATTAAGGTCATTCTTGATGCAAAGTAAATAAACATATATATTGCAAATACAATACTTGCTTCCGGGAACTTTCCAAGCCCTAACTCTATGCAGTATAAAAGCACAAAAAACAAAATAAAGCGTAACGATCTTTTCCACATCCCGCTATATACATACAGAAAAAAGGCAAAAACAATTAGTACAAAAAGTAGAATTGTATCGCTTATAAAAAAGCTCGTAAATCCAACAATTGGAAGTAGAGTAAGTTTTATTCTCGGATCTATAGTTTTTCTATCTGACAAGCTCTCTACCTCCTCTCATCTTGTCTAATATGAGAAATTTATTACTTTCACTCATATTTAAAACATTTTCTATTTTTCCATCTCCCATTACCCACAGCTTGCTCACTGTATTTGCTAAAAACTCAAAATCATGACTTATTACCAAAACTGTTGTCCCATTTTTCAATTGTTCTTCAATCAATTTTGCCACTGAAAGCATTGAGTCTTTATCACAACCTGATGTTGGTTCATCATAGATGAAAATCTTTGCCTGTTTCATCATTCCACAAGCTATTGTCAGTCTTTGTTTTTCTCCTCTTGATAAAGCAAACGGATGCTTATCTATATATTTATCTAAGCCAAGTACATTCAAAATAAACTGTGCCTTTTGGGTATTTTCTTTTTTATCTTTACTTGAAATGCCAAGTAGCATTTCATCAAGTACACTTTCCGAAAACAACTGATAGTCTGAATCTTGAAAGACAAAATATGACATATCCATTAAATCTTTATGATTAAGCGACTTATCTTTTCCCGCCCATATTTTTCCCTCTTTTATCTTCTCAAGTCCTGAAATTACTCTTGCAAAGGTAGTTTTCCCGGTACCATTTAAGCCGATAAGACCAATGGCTTTTCCGCACTCCATATTGAAATCAAGATGATTTAAGATGTACTGTTTTTGCTTATTTTTAACCTTAGTTGTACTTGGATAACAAAATTTCAAGCCTTTTCCACTAATACTTTCATCATTTAATTGATATGAATCTTTCTTCTCACTTATCCTGTATTCTTCTAATTCAAGAGTTCTTAGCCCATTTTCATCCCAAAACTCCCCTTCAAGATGGATAACTTCTTCCCGACTCAAATCCTGTGCAATTTCTCCATCTTTCATCAAAAGAAAACGGTCAAATAAAGACTTTACATAGTACAAACGATGTTCAATTAGAACAACCGTTGTTCCTTTTTTCTTTAATTTCTCCAAAATTAAAAACAGGTCAAATGTTGCTTTCATATCCAGATTTGCTGAAGGTTCATCTAAAATTAAAACTTTCGGATTCATCGCATAGATGCTTGCAATAGCTATCTTTTGTTTCTGTCCGCTTGATAATTCAAAAACAGATTTTCCTTTCAGTTCCGGGGTATCCAGCTCTGCATATACTTCTTCTACTCTTTGTCTGATTTCATCTCTTGATTTACAGATAGTTTGAAGACCAAAAGCTATTTCTTCATCTGTTGTTGTCGTAAAAAACTGACTTCTTGGATCTTGAAATACAGTTCCTACGATATGCCCTATTTCATGAAGCAATAATTTGCTTATATCTTTTCCGGACGCAAAGGCTTCTCCTTGCATTTTGCCTTTGTAATAATGCGGAATAAGACCATTCATTACACTTCCAAGAGTGCTTTTGCCACTTCCACTTTTCCCTGAAATTAAAACAAATTCACCTTTTTTAATTTCAAGATTGATATTTTTTAAAGCAGTTCGCCCATCTTCCCATTCATAAGAAACATCTTTTAATAAAATCATGATTATACCCCATACTGAGCTTTCCATAATTTTGTGTAATAGCCATCTTTTTCAAGAAGTTCGCCATGTTTCCCTTTTTCAAGTAAATTTCCTTTTTGGAATACGAGAATTTGGTCAGCTTTCTGAATTGTTTTTAAATGATGAGCCACTACAAGTACGGTTCTATTCTTTGCAAGTTCTGTAATGGCATCTTGTATCAAAGATTCATTTACAGGATCAACATTACTTGTCATTTCATCAAGAATTAAAATAGGTGCATCCTTTAGAAAAGCTCTTGCAATAGATATTCTTTGTCTTTGTCCACCTGATAGAAGCCCACCATTTTCTCCAATATCAGTTTCATAACCTTTTGGTAAACTCATAATGAAATCATGTATCCTTGCTTTCTTTGCAGCTTCAATGATTTCTTCTTTCGTTGCTCCTTTTTTACCTACCCTGATGTTTTCTTCAATCGTGTTATCAAACAGTTGAACATTTTGCATGACAATACTAATACGATCTAAAAGCTCATCATAAGGGATATCCCTTATATCAGTTCCTCCAAGTGTAATTTTCCCTTTATGCACATCATAAAATCTTAAAAGCAAGTTGGTTATAGTAGTCTTTCCACTACCTGATTCTCCAACTAAGGCTGTCATTGTTTTTTCAGCAATAGAAAAGTTCAATTTTTCCATTTTAAATTCATCTTTTTTATAGGAAAAATCTATGTTTTCAAAAGCTATATCATTATCTTTCGGAACAATTCCATTCACTTTATCCGAGATTACATCTGCATATAAAATTCTTGAGAGTCTTTCGTAACTATCTACCGCCGAAACATAGTACATATAGTGTTGTTCCATAGAAGCGAATGGCTTATAAAACTCTTTTGAAATTACTGCAAAGATAATAAAATGAAGTACATCAAGACTTCCCTTTATAACAAGTATTGCTCCTGCAATTAAAAGAACTAAATATCCAATATCCAGTAAAAAACCAAATATAGATAACTGTTTTGCCTTGAATCTTGAAGCTGCTTTACTTGTTTCTCCAAACTTTTTTGTTTTATTCATAAGTTCATTATCCAAGCTCTTATTGTTTGAAAAACTCTTTAGTACAGGTATTCCTCTAACATATTCAACAAATAAGCTAACCATATCAAGAAGTGCTGAGTTGTTTTGATTTTCAATTCTTTCAGATTGCTTAATTGTCAGACACAGAAAGATAAGTGCAATCGGAACAGATACAGCCATCATAATGTCAAGTTTAAAATCAATACTTGCAAGACCAACAAATACGACTGCACATATCAAAAAATCGCCAAACATTCTTGACCACATGTGTCCTACAACAAGGGACATATTATCAACATCTTTGTGTAAAATTGTATTTATTTCCCCAATTCGTTCATTGGTATAAAATCCCAAACTGAATTTCTTTAATTTGATAATCATGCGTTCTCTTATTTGCTGAACAATATCAAAACCTGCACTATGTTTTTTCATATCCGCAACCATGTTACAAATACCTTTGAAGACTACAAGTAATCCAATCGCAATAAAATATTTATATAGGCTTGCTAAGCTCGTTCCATCAAAGATTTGGAACAGTATAGAAAATACGATAACAATCATGGCTATGGAGCTTAGTCCATAAAGGGCAAAGAATACACTTGATATAATCAAATCTCTCTTGCCGATTTTTGTAAGTAGTTTTAACATTTCTCTAAACATTTTCTGTTACCACCTCCGTACACTCGCAATCCACTCCGTTCCTTGCTCGTGAAAGACTTTCATCTTTCAAATTCCATCTATCTACTTTGTTCTGTGCTTCAACCATATCCTTATAGAACTCACATCTTTTCATCAGTTCTTCATGGCTTCCTGCATCAAGAACAACACCCTTATCCATAACAATAATTTGGTCTGAATCTCTAATCGTATTTAGATGATGAGCAATTGTAATGATGGTTTTATCCATGCTTAAATCATCAATTGCTTCGCCGATTAGTCTTTCATTTTCACTATCAACAGCTGCCATTGCTTCATCTAATATCAAAATCGGTGCATTTTTAAGTATCATTCTTGCTATGGAGATTCTTTGTTTTTCTCCACCGGATAACTTAACTCCCATTTCACCTACTCGTGTTTCATATCCATTTGGTAAAGCAGAAATAAAATCATGGCATCTTGCTTTTTTAGCTGCCTCTATAACTTCTTCTTTTGTTGCATTTAGTTTTCCGATTGATATATTTTCAAAAATACTTAAATCAAAAAGGATAACTTCTTGTTGCACACTACCAATCAGCATTGATATATTTTCTTGACTATATTCTTTTATGTCTTTTCCATTTATCAGTATTTGTCCTTCGTCTGCATCCCAAAATCCCATAAGCAAATTAGATACAGTACTTTTCCCACAACCACTTGCTCCTACAAAGGCATTCAAACTATTTTTCTTAAAAGTCAAATTGATATTTTTAAGCTCAAAGCCATCTTTTCCGTATGCAAAATTCACATCTTTAAATTCTATGTTTCCAAATTCTAAACCTTGTTCTGTCTTTTTATTTGGAAGTGGAACTGTTAAAACTTTTCCAATCGCCTTTAATGCCTCCCTAAACACAATAGAAAAATGTTGCAATGTAGCTGTCTTACTTATAGATGCAGTAAACGCAGATGATAAAATAATTGCAAGGATAAAATTAGGCGTTGTAATATTCCCCTGATAAAGAAAGATACTTCCCAAAATCATGACAATTACCACTCCAATTTCCATAAATATGTCAATGAGTCCCATTGGAATTGTAATTGCTCCCATGCTCTTTTTAACCCAGTAAATATATTCCCTTGCCGTTTTTAATGTTCTTTCACTAATCTCCTCTTCTTTAGCAAAAGCCTTAATAACAGAAATATTTTTTACATATTCCATTAGCTCTTCTCTCATCTTGTTTTCATGGTTAAAGTAAATAGCAAAGTTTTTATCCATTGTTTTCTGTGAAAGAACTTTTACCAAATACATGAGTGGAACTCCGGCAATCATACCAAGTGCAAGACGCCAATCCACAAAAATCATAGCTACAAAAATAATGGTAGGCAGAAGTGTAACTGACATTATTTCCGGAAGACCATGGGCAAGGTATACTTCCACTTGCTCTACATCATGTTGAACGATATTTGTAAGCTCTCCTGTATTATGTTCTTTGAAAAATCCTAAACTTAGTTTTTTTAAATGACCGATAATATCTAACCTAAGTTCTGTCAATTTTTCGTATGCTTTCTCATGAGCAACCTTTGTCGCAAAATAGTAAAACACGCCTTTTAATACAAACGATATAAAGATTCCTAAGAAAATATGCTTCAAATTATCTTCGCTAATATTGTTTGTAATTAAAGAACTAATCAAATATACAAGTAAGATTTGTGGTATCAAATCAAATACTATTTTTAAAGCAAGAAGTGAATTGGATAAGCCATTTTTTCCAATCACTTTTTTTCTTAATTCTTTTTCCGGCATGAACAACTCTCCTTTCAAAATTGAATAATATTGAATTATAATTCAATATTAAGGTTTAAAGTAAGACTTTGCCGATTACACAAAGTCTATTTTTTAGTGCTAATTATAAGGATTCCACTCCCTTGTAATAACACCTTGCAATGAGTTTTAGCATATCTTTTGCCCACTTTTCACTTTGATAGTGCCTTGCTATTTCAAGAAGCCCCTCTGTAAAGTTACTGGCTAAAATATGGGCAAGCATTGGATCATATTCCTGTTTCGATTGTCTTTTTAAACTTACTTCAATATGAACCTGCATTTGCGATATGAGTTTTTGTTTTGCTTCTGTATGCTTTGTACCTGAGCTTTTATCCATTAAAATAATTAACTTCTTACGCTCTTTTAAAAGTTCATGAATATAATTTTCTCCAACTTCATCAAACCTTTCAGAAGCAGAACCTTTTTCCAAAGACTCCTCCTCATCAAAAGCTGACTCGAAATTTATATAAACAGAACTTACTACTGCATCAAACAAAACTTCCTTATTCTTGAAATAGGTATAAATTAGTGCCACAGGAATATCTGCTTCTTTTGCAATTTCTGTTAATTTAGCACCTCTATAATCCCTTTTATAAAATACTTTTTCTGCCGCTTCAAGTATTCTATTTCTAACTTCTTCTTTTAATACTTGTGCCATAGCACACCTCTTTCCGCATTAATATTGAATATATATTTAATAATAAATTAAAATTCAATATTTGTCAAGTCGCTTGTAAAAATTGTAGAGTCCTTATGATATAATCAAAAAACAAATTTAAAATTTGCTTGATATTCACTCCATAGATTACACTTTTTAGCAAGCACAGTAAGTGCATATGCACTTACGAAAAATTGACTTAATCCTCGCTTTCGCATTGGACTCTTTCAGTCAATTTTGCTTGTTGGGGAATATCCCCAAACCCCTGCATAAGTTACTTCTTTGATTTCATCCCCTAAATAATTTTTGAAAAAGTTTTTGCTTCTTTCATTGAAGCTTACTTTCAAAAATGTTATAATCCTCTTGTAACTTATATAACTATTCTATCTCTTTACAGGAGATTTCTGATTTAGAAATATACTATAAAGCAAAACCTGTAAGTCAAGCTTAGCACTTGATTCTACAGGTTTTTTCTTTTGATGTTTTTAGGATTTGGAGGTTTTGACATGGCAAACAGAGTAAGAACTCATGGCATTTATTTAATGCTTTCAGATGATGAACTGAAGGTTTTGGAGAAAAAATATAGGCTGTCCGGGTGTAAAACTTTGCGTCAATTTATTATGAGTGGAGTGGTAGCATTTAAGTAGAGTTGGTAAACTCACCAAATCTATGGTATTATTAAAAACACAGAGGTGATCAAAATGCAATACGACAAAACTTTTAAAGAAGAGGCTGTTAAGCTATCCGATGAAATTGGTCTTAATGCCGCTGCTAACCAACTCGGTATTCCTTATTACACCCTTTCGGGCTGGCGTAATAAACGTAAAAAATATCAGGAAACCGCATATGTTGGAAGCGGTAACAAACGTTTATCTAATGATGCCAAGGATCAAAAGATATGCGAGCTTGAAAAAGAGGTTTTAGAACTTCAACGGTCTAATGACATTCTTAAAGAGGCTCTCGGTTTTTTCGCCGTAAGCCGGAAGAAATAAGGGCTCATTACCGTTATCAGTTCATTTATGACAAGCACAATGAACTTTGGACTGTAAAGCTTATGTGCGAAACTCTTCATGTAAGCATTTCAGGTTATTACAAGTATAAAACAATCTTAATAAACCCGGTAAAGATAATATTCT
>NZ_JH378843.1:12743-30570 GCF_000235445.1 Johnsonella ignava ATCC 51276
ATTCTAATGAAAGATAACATGAAGAAAGAATTGTGCATTGATACTTTTAAAAGCTGTAACTCAAAAAATACAATCTGAACGGTGCTATTGTGCATTCTGACAGAGGAAGTCAGTACACTAGCGAAGCATTTAAACAGGTTCTTGCTAATGCAGGAGTTAGTCAAAGTTTAAGCGGAGTCAATCATTGCTTTGATAACTCTAGGATGGAGAGCTTCTTCGCAACGCTCAAGAAGGAACTCCTTTACAGGATTCCAACCTATCGCATAAAAAGAGAAGAAGTAAAAACAATGATCTTCAGGTATGTATTTATATATTACAATCAAAAACGGATATATACATCAAACCCGGATGGACTTCCGCCGGTTATGTATAAGCAGTTGCTGGAGGTTCAACTTCTGGCAGCATAGGAACCATAAACAATTTAGTGAGTTTGAAGACTCTACTTATCTTGACAGTTCCAGAGATGCATCTTAGGCAAGGATATTTTTGTACTGGATATGAAAGTTTTTAGGGAACTTTCCGCAAGTATCGGTAGAATAACCGGCAGTATCAATCAGATTGCAAAGCGAGTAAATTCCACCTCAGCTATCTATAAAGATGACATCCTTGATATACAAGAGCTACTAAAAAAGCAGGGGAAAGATATTTACTCTTTGCGAAAAAAACTATATGACCTTGGAAATTTAGAAACAATAAATACAGAGGAGATCTGATGGCTGTTACAAAGATTCATCCAATAGAAAAAACTTTGCACTTAGCCCTAAACTACATCATGAATGCTGATAAGACCGATGAAAAAATCCTTATTTCCTCTTTTAACTGCAATCCTAAGCTTGCTCATCTTGAGTTTGAGCAGACGAAAAGAGAATGTAATTCCAAGGCAAAAATATTGGCAAGGCATTTAATTCAATCTTTCGCTCCCGGAGAAACCACACCAGAGCAGGCACACAAAATAGGACTGGAACTATGCGAAAAAGTCTTTCAAGGAAAGTATGAGTATGTACTCACTACCCATATAGATAAGGGGCATCTTCATAATCATGTTATATTTAATAATGTAAGTTTTGTAACTGGTAAGGCGTATCAAAGCAACAAAAGAAGTTATCATCAAATCAGAACTGTCAGTGATGAGATTTGTAAAGAAAACGGTTTATCTGTCATTGATGAAAACTATAAAAAATTCAAGAACAGATATTCCACAAACGGTAAAAGCTATATTGAATATATGGAATTTAAGAAAGGCGGTTCTTGGAAAAACAGGCTTCACCTTGCTATTGACAAAGCAATTCTAAAGTCCGGTACTTACGAAGAGTTTTTAAAAGCAATGGAAGATTTAGGATATGAAATTAAGATTGGAAAGTATCTTTCATTCCGCCATAAAGACAAAAAAGACAGCGGCAGATTTACAAGGACAAAGGCAAATGTGCTTGGCGAAGATTATACCAAAGAGCGAATTAAAGAAAGAATTGAAGATCCAACCAAACAGCAGATTTATAATAAAGAACAGCTTTATGACAAACTCTCTTATAAAAAGCCGGATACTATTGTAAATATAAAGAACAATGAAAAGGTAAAATCCTCAAAAGGTTATGAAGTGTGGGCAGGCAAGCACAACATGAAAACAATGGCTTCATCCTTAAACGAAATGAGAAGATATGGCATAAACACCTATGAAGAACTGGAATTAAAATTAAAGAAGGCAGCCTCAGACAGACAACAATTATTAGATCAGATAAAGCAAGCTGAACAGGAAATGAAATCCATATATTCTGTGATAGAGAATAAAAATACCCTTTCTAAAAATCAGCTGATCCATGACATGTATATTGAAGATAAAGAAAATAACGCATTTTATGAAGAATACAAGCCACAGATTATTGCCTATGAAATCGCCTTAAAAGAACTTGAAAAATCAGGATACCGTACATTAAGTATTCCTAAACTGTCAGATAAATACACTGTTTTGGAACAGAAAAAAATTAGCCTTATGGAAGAATACTCCTATCAAAACTTCATGCTCCACGATCTTCAACAAGCAAAGAAAAATACGGATATATACCTTAACAATCATCTGGAAAAATAAAAGAAGGAGGTCTCTCCTACCTGATTTTTGGTAGAAAGCATTCTCCTTCTTTATAAGTAACAAAAATATATAGACATAGGGGCAGACATTTTCTTATAGGCTCAAATGGGCTAAGTCAAAACAGTATGATTACCCTCGGTGCTAAATTTTTCTGCAAGCTCTGCTTTTTAATAATGCGATTTTCTTATACCTTGTCCATTTCTATAAGGTAATCTTCTCTTCTTTTCCATACAACTAAAGATATTATACCTATTATGATATAGTTTACCACCTGATTGGCTAAATCACTGTTTAAAAGTGGTAGAAAATAAGATTTTTCATTTGTAATAAATCCATGTACTAAAATACAATATACCGTCATTGAGCTGAAGAATGAAATGGCTAAATTAAGAATCTTTCCAATCAATCCAAATTTATCATGAATGAGCTTAAATAAGACAGAATATAGCACTACAGCCACTATTGCCACTAATATATCCCAAAAATATACTGCATACCCGGATGAAAACTTGATGGAAAAATAATGGTGAGTATAGTACCAACTTGCTATAAATACCGCAAGCTTATCCATTGCAAATAAGCTTATTTTTACAAATGTTGTTCCTACAAACAGGATAACTCCCAAATATAGTATAATTAAGGCTATAAAAATAACAATCATATCATTTCATCCTTTCTACTAAATGATCCTATTTTTCTTATACTATAACGCCCCTCTCCTTTTTTAGCAAACCCTTATTTTAAGTTTAAAATAGAATCAAAAAAAGACAGGGGAAAGCAGCTTATCAGGCTGCTAATCCCCACACTTTTATCGTTCTACCCCTTTTTCACTTTTCATATTCCCTTGTTCTTTTGATCTGCCATCCGTTTTCTCCTTATAATCGTTCAGTTTTTTAAGTGTTGAAGCCTTCTCTTTTGTATCTTGAGATTGTCCTCTGGCTTTTAACAGCTTGGCGGCATATACCTTAAAGTTTGTATATTGCTTTCCATTCTTTCCGGTACTAAGCTTTTCTTTTCCTGACAGTGAAACAAAATCCCCTTTTTTAAAGTCCTTTACTGCTTGAACCTGCTCATTATAGGCAAAACAATTCATAAACTTTACATTCCCCATTCCGTCATTTTGAGCAATAGAAAAACTTGCCACTCTGAAATCCTGTCCATCATTTGACCTTAGATCCTTTATTTCAACATCAGCGGTAAGATTACCTTTGACATATTGCTTTTCTTGATCATTATTATCTTTCATACTTGTATTTTCTTTTACTGTATTTTCCTGTGTTTGGTATTGCTCATTTTCACTTATTTCTTCTTTGCTTTTTTCCTGAATGTCTGCATCTTTTTCTATTTCTTCCTGCTTTATATCTTTCGCTGTTTTTAGGTCTTCATCAATAAAGTCCATAAACCTTTCATCAATCAACCCCATATAAGAGTCATTCATATAGTTGTCATAAGCATTATCCAGTATGTCTTCATTATTTATATCTGTTTCCAGTGATATTATTCCCTTGATAAAATCACTATGATTGTATTCCGCCAGGAATGATAAAGTTTCTTTCATACTTTCAAAGCTGTTGTTTTGCATATTTGAAATACTTTTTAAATCATTTGTATATCTTCCGTTTACCCACTCAATTTTACCGGTTTCTTTATTCTCTTTAATTCCTGATGCTATAACAAATTGTTCACCTGTAAATAATACTGCCTGATTTTTCTTTACATCAAGCACCGTTGTATGTTCTCCCAGTGCTGTTTTAATAATATCTCCTTTTTTTAAGTTCATAAATTCCTCCATTTCTGTCTTTACACTTTATTTTTCTATTAAATTTTAGAAAAGAGTACCTATAAAAGATACTCTCTTCCCATATTTATATATTATATTTTTTATCCGGATCCTACCTTGCCTCCTCAAAGTATTCCAACTGATTTTCCCTTGCACCTGTTTGACTTACTTGCTCCTTATACCCGTTTAACTTCTCTACTACAGAGTTTCTTTCTCTTCTATCCAGATCTCCGATACTTTGTACCTTACTGTCTCTAAAGTCGGCATCGTACCTGTCCGCTACACCGTCCAAGTCCGTATCTTTTTCTAACGGATCATAGAAATTTCCCTCATCATCAATTTCAAGCCCCAGTACCTCTTTTAACTTTTCTTCATCCACATAGATAAGCTCATTAAAATCCCAAAAACCTATGTTTTCTTTTATCTGCACAAGCTCTCTTCTATCGCTTGCATCAAGAGGATCATAGGTGTACTGAAAGCTGTTAACTAAAGTATTATCAACATAAGTGTTTAATTTATAATTGATTAAATCAAGGCTTGTCTGTATTTCATGCTCTTCATCCGGCGTAGTTGTATAAGCAAGCCTTATATCGCTTAAATCAGGAAACAAAGTATCAAAATCCTCTATACTATGGTTTTCCTCATACTCTTTATTTAAGAAATGAATCAATTCTTCTTTTACTTCTTCAAGTAATGGATTTTTTTCCTCTGTTACTGCTTCTTTTTGCCCCATGTCAAGTAGATTATTTACCTCTGCAAGTCTTAGTGTCTTTTCTTTTAGAAGTTCATCCTGCGGAAATTTCTTCCCGATTTCAAGTTTTGCGGTTTCGAGTTGACTTTCGGTATCACTAAGCTTACCTATAGTTTGCTCCAGTCTCTCAGGCATTTTATCAAGGACATTATCCATTCTCGTTATATTTCCGATACCGTCCATTCCAAATTCACCATAATGATTCTCTTCGCCTTTTAGATTAAATTTATACTGATTGGAAAAGCTGTCATAGTATGCAAATAAATCAAAGTTTCTGTACTCTCCGATTTTTACTTCTTCCGACTTAAAATCATCCGTCTTTTTTATGCTCTTTATCTTGCTTATCAAAAATTCTCCGGCTTGTCTTTTATCCGTATATTCTTTGCCGTCAAGAATAAGAGAGGTGAATTTTGATACTGCTTCTTTATCCGACTTTTTCTCTGTTTCTTTTGAATTTTCTCCTACATTCTCCAAACTTGACTGAATATATACTGCCTTATCTGTATTTTCTTCTCTATATGGCTCTACCGCTTTTATATCTTTTCGTAAATTCTCAATTCTACTTTTTAAGTTCTCTATTTCTTTAGGATAAACCTTTACTACCTTATCCTCAAGTTTATACAGGTTTGATTTGAAGTTTGACTCAAGCATTTTTAACTTAGATACCTCCACATCAAGATCCATCTTCTCACGAATTAAAGGATTACCTGTCGCAAGTGCCTTTATTTCAGCATAATTTAATGTAGCCTCATCCACATCTTCTGCAACTCTTACCGGTGTTTTACTTGTCATTATCTGTGAAATATACTTTTGTTTATTTTCAAGTGTTTGGAAAAGATAAGCATCAAAGGTATTTTCAGTTACATATCTGAAGATATAAACATCTTCATTTTCATTTCCCTGTCTTACGATTCTTCCGGCTCTTTGTGAAAGATCTGCAGGTCTCCATGGGACATCAAGATCATGAATGGCAATGAGTTTATCTTGTGCATTGGTTCCTGCTCCCATTTTTTGCGTAGAGCCTAAAAGCACACGAATTTCTCCTTTCCTTACCTTATCAAAGATAGCATCCTTTTCCCTGTTGTTGTTTGCATTATGGATAAATTCAATTTCTTCTTTTGGAATTCCCATCGTAATAAGTTTGTTCTTGATATCATCATAAATATTGAACTCGCTTGAGGGTGTGGACATATCACAAAAGACAAGTTGAGCCGACCTTTTATCTGCATATTTATCCCATATGCTGAAGATATTTTTTACACAAGTATTTACCTTGCTGTTCTCATCATCGGGAAGCAGAGGGTTTATAAGCCTTTGATCAAGTGCCATTTTCTTTCCGTCATTGGTTATAAGAAGCATATTATCGACAGAGGAATCCACCTGTTTTGCTCGAACCTTATCCGCTCTTTCAGAAAAAGACTCCAATATTTCCTTTTGCTCCTCGGTAGGCTTTGTCTTTATGGTTTCAAAATGTGCATTTGGAACGGGAAGATTTAATACATCCGCCGTTTTTATATCCATAAACTGTTTAACCATATTCATAAGTTCCGGGAGATTGTAAAACTTTGAAAATCTTGTCTTACTTCTATATCCGTTTCCTTCCGGATTAAGCTCTATTGCCGTAATTGTTTCTCCAAATATGGATGCCCAAGAGTCAAAGTGCTGAAGGTGCATTTTTTTAAGTTCGTCATACTGAAGATACCTTTGCATGGTGTATAGCTCAGCCATACTGTTACTGACAGGCGTCCCTGTTGCAAAAACAACTCCCTTGCCACCTGTTATCTCATCCATATATCTGCACTTCATAAGCATATCGGATGACTTTTGTGAATCCGTTGCACTGATTCCTGAAACATTTCTCATTTTTGAAAACAGGTACAGATTTTTATATGCATGGGCTTCATCCACAAAAAGCTTATCAATTCCCAGTTCCTCAAAGGTTACCACATCATCTTTTTTATAATCATCATTAAGTTTCTTTAATTTTGCCTCCAGACTTTTCTTTGTTTTTTCAAGCTGCTTTACACTAAATCTTTGATCCCTGTCCCTTTTATACTCTCCAATAAATTCCACAATCTCATCGATCTGACTTTTAAGTTCATACTCCTGTCTTTCCTTTGAAATCGGGATTTTCTCAAATTGACTATGTCCGATAATCACCGCATCATAATCTCCTGTGGCAATCCTACTGCAAAATCTTTTCCGCTTGTCCGGTGTAAAGTCCTTTTCCGTAGCACAAAGTATATTGGCTGCCGGATAAAGCTCGTTAAACTCACGCCCGAACTGTTCCACGATATGATTTGGAACTACAAACATGGCTTTTGAACTCATCCCAAGCCTTTTAGACTCCATCGCAATTCCTATCATCTCAAAGGTCTTGCCCGCCCCTACTTCATGTGCAAGTAATGTATTTCCTCCAAAAAGCCCCCTTGCTATTGCATCTTTTTGATGTGGTCTAAGCTTAATTTCAGGATTTATCCCGTCAAAAGGCAAATAGCTTCCGTCATACTCCCTTAATCGAATGGAATTAAATCTTTCATTATATTTTTTCACCAGTCGGTTTCTTCTGTCCACATCCTCAAAGATCCAATTTTTAAATTCTTCTTTTATAATTTCCTGTTTACTCCTTGCAAGCATGGTTTCTTTCTGATTTAAAACAGATGTTTTATTTCCGTCCGAATCAATGATCCGGTCATATACTTTAGTATCTCTAAGATTTAGACTATCCTCTATAAGCTTATATGCACTCACTCTGCTTGTTCCATAGGTGAAATTAGCCAGGTCGTTATTTTTATCTGTGCTTTTTCCCTCTACCCTATACTCTCCCGTAAAATCAGTATATTTAATATCTATATTCCATCTGTTTGATGCGGAGGTCTTTAACAGATTAAACATAAAGCTCTTATAGTCTTTTTCAGGTATCCATGTAGAACCCATCTTGACAGTTATATCACTTGCTTCAAGAGTTTTCGGCATTACTTCTTCCAGTCTTTTTTTCTGATAATTAAGAGCGGATAATTCCTGTTTTAATACCGAAATTTTCTCTGTTATTTCCGATTTATTAGGTGTATTATCCGGATTGTTTACTTCTTTTTCAAATCCCGATTGTAATACCTGAGGCTTATCTAACTCCTCCTCATTCCTTTTAACTTCATAATCTATATTTTTTATATATGCGTCTACTACTTCTATTTTCTCTCTGATATTACCTGATAAGTATTCATCTGCACTGACATATTCTCTTGAAAAATCCACTAAATCCAAAGCTGATGAAAAAGGCGTAATATCACTTGGTTCAAAACTGTCAAGATTTAAGAATATCTCTCCTTTTAGCCCTTCTATCAGCTCTTTTCTTATCTTTCCTGTAAGCTCCTCCATATACTCAAAGTTTACATTCCCTTTTTGAGATATAGAAAGGATTAATGCCTCTGTTAAGCTATCCGTATGTTCAATTACCATAGCTTTTTTAATGGTTCTTTTTGTAAAAATATCGGACTTACCGATAAAGTTACCCTCTTTATTAAGGTTTTCCAAGGTGGATACTAAAGAGTAGTTGGCATCCTCCTGGAGTAGTCTTTTATTTGCCCTTGAATTAATCAGTCCATACTTACCTGAAAATTCATCATAAAGCTTATTTAATCTACCCTGTAAGGCTTTTATTTCCTCTTCCGGATAATCTTCCTTTTGATAGGTAATTACTCCTCTTAACGCTTTTTCTATTTCAAGATATGCCCATATTTTCTCCTCGTCAGCTTTATTTAAAAGTACTCTTTGCATAATGGAGTTTTCTCTAAAGTACACCTTATCTTCAATCACTGCATAGGAATAGTTTTTAACATTGTCATCAGCCGGCAGAGTTTCTGTTTCAAGTTCTTCATTTAACTTCGCCTTTTCATAAGTACCTTTGATATTTTTAATTGCATCCTCAAGCTGTTCTTTTATCGGTTTACTTTCATTTGCAATGCAGGCAAGAGCGGTACCGAACCTGCCCGGTACTTCCTGCATACTGCCAAGTACCATTTCAGGATTATCTACAAAGTATTTATTATAGCTTAGTCCCTGCCTGTCCTTATCAAGCTTAACCCAGTCCTCATCTATCTTTAACAGCCTTTCTCTTTTCTTTAAGAAAATAATATCACTTGTTACCTCTGTACCGGCTTCACCTTTAAATGTATTATTCGGCAGTCTTATAGCTCCCAGAAACTCTGCACGCTCACTTATATATCTTCTTATATCCTCATTTCTTTTATTCATTGTGCCTGATGAAGTTATAAAAGCAATTATTCCTTTGCTACGCACCTTATCCAGTGTTTTGGCAAAAAAATAATCGTGAATAAGAAAGTTGTTTTTTTCATACTCACGATCGGATACCCTATAATCTCCAAAAGGTACATTTCCTACAGCTATATCAAAAAGATTATTTGAAAAAGCGGTTTCTTCAAAGCCTTTTATCTGAATATTTGCATTAGGATATAACTTTTTAGCAATCTGTCCGCTGATACTGTCAAGCTCTATACCGTAAAACTTTGACTTTTGCATTGACTCCGGTAGGTTTCCTATAAATCTTCCCGTTCCCATACTTGGCTCTAAGATATTTCCGCTCTCAAATCCCATATCGGATAAAGTATGATAAATAGCATCTATTACTACCTTTGGTGTATAAAAGGCGGTAAGCGTACTCTCTTTGGCAGCTTCATACTCTGACGGTGATAAGTTTTCTTTTAAGAACATCCTTGCATCCTGCCACTGTCCGCCTCGCTCTTCATCAAATACATCTGAAAGTCCACCCCAACCTACATAGCGGCTTAAAATATCCTGCTCTTCTTTACTTGCATTTCTGTTTTCTTTATTAAGTCTCTTTAGTACCTTTATTGCTTCAATGTTGTTTTTTAATCGCTCTGACGGTGGTAGGACTTCATCTTCTCTTGTTATCCTGTAATTTGCAGGTATAATGTTTTTTGTATGTTCTCTACCTGTATATACATCTTCTTGTTTTAATGTTTCACTTAAAGATTCTTTATTTAATACAGGTAAAGCTTCTTTATCTACACTTTTCTCCGGTGATTTTTCTTCTGTGGAAAGTATCTCAAAGTCAAGTTCATTTTCATTTCTAAATGTCAGGATCTCACTTCCTGTAACAAAGCCGCTAAGATACTCTTCATTATCATCCAATTTTATTGTTTTATAGTTTCCATAATCACTTATTTCTGAAATCAGGTACTCCTTTCCTTGATATCTTACCTGCATACCTTCTTTAAAAATCGGCTTTATTCTATTTTCTTGTACTCTTGCTTTCTGTATCGCTTCATTAATATAACCTGTAAGAAGTACATTTCTATGGTTATCATCAAGCAAGTAAGAGAGGTTTTGAAGCATTTCATGATAACTTTCATACTCGATTGCACGATTAGAATTAAGCATATATCCATTGTATCTCAGGTTTTGCTTTAGCTGTCTGTTTTTCATATCTAAAATAAGTTCAGCTTCATACCCGGTTTTCCCGTCTATGCTGTTCGTTATATGCTCCGGTGCTTTTAAGTTTCCTTCATCTACAGTCTTTTTAAGCAAAATAAATTCTTCATTTTGAGAGTTATACTGATACCCTCCGGCTTCTTTTTCTTCTTTAAAAGTCAGAGCAGATATAATATCATTCTTAGCCCTAAGCTCTAATGCCTTTTCACTTTCTTCTTCAGCTAAATCAACTTGTATTTCACTTTCTTTATTACTATGGGCAGTATTTTGATATAACTCATTTATTATCTCCTGACTTGGTGCCGTGTTTCTATAAAGATAGGCAAACTCTCTTTTGTTTGCTTCATTACCGTCCCCTATATCCACTCTGTAATGTTCTTTTACTTCACTGTCTACGATATGGTCAAAATAAAACTTTGAATACCCTAACCACTCATCTGTCATTTGCCCATACTTATCTTTGCCTACAGTTTCATTATGTATACTTACTTTTTCATCCAACTCTTTTATTTCATTAAGAAGCTCCTTTGTAACAATCATACCTGTATAGTCTTTTTCCGTTAGACTTGATTTTTCATGAAATTCCACCACCCAGTAATCCTTTTGATTTTCATCTGTATACAATATATTTTGATTTAAGATATTTTTCGGGCTGAAGCTCTTTTCTCTTTCTATTTGCAACTCATAGATTTTTTCAGCTTCTTCATAAGATATTTCTCTTTCATCCTGAATTAAAAGTATTTCTTCTTCCCTTTGTATATCCGGATCAATGGCGGTAGCATTTTCTTTATCCGTTATATCCTCTTTTTCCGTATTTGAATATCCTGTTTCTATATTTTCTTCTTGTAATTTTGATTGTTTTTGTATATCGGACACAACATCCTTACTTTCGTATCTACCATTCTTTATTAAGTTTTTAACCCTTACTGCAACCTGACTCCAGCTAAGTATAAGCTTCGGAGAGTTTCCCTTTTTAAGACCTATTCCCTTAGCATCATGCCATTCACTGCTTTCCATATTTCCTGATAAAGCATGAGTTCTTCCACCTGTGCCGTACTCATTTTTTAAAAACTCAGCCTGTTGGGAAAGTGTATGATTTTCTCTAAAAAAGTCGGCAATCCGTTTTCCTCCTCCTGAAATACCGCTTCCTTTCCTCAAATTTTCATCTATCTCATCTTCTGTGATATATTCTTTTATCTTCGGTAATTCCATAAGACCGGAACTAAGCTCCTTCCTTGGTATCTCCAAATCATTTAACCTTTGTAAAATCTCATCCGGCTTATAAAAATGAAATCTTAATATCCCCTTATTTTCCATATAGTCCTGTAAAAATATGCTGTATTCTTCTCTAAGTTTATTCCTAAATTCAGGACTTCTAAGCTTTTCTGTAAGTTCTTCGGTTTCATCAGGAAATCCTTGTTTTTCTGTTTGATCAAGAACCTGTAGGTAGTTTTCTTTTACATCATCTGGAAAATCTCTTTTTAAGTACCACAATTTTTCTACAAGTTCTTTTCTTTCATAAGAAAAAGCTTCCGCCATCTCAACATTGGTTGCATATTCACTGCTTTCAATAAGTTCTCCTATACGTTTTGACGCATCAGACCATGATAAAATCTGCATAGGATTTGTTTTTGATGAAATATCATTGGATAAGTAAACTCCTTCTTTATCATACCATGCACAAACCTTTCTTCCGTCCACTTCATAACCGTTTCCACCTCTAAAGTTGCTTTGAAGGAAATCAGCTAATTCTTCTATACTTTTTCCCTTGGAATACTCAGCCAAAACCCTTAATCTTAGGTTTTCTTCATTTCCTCCATAAATTAAAACCGTGTCTATTTCTTTTTGCTGTAAGGGTAAGTTAAATCTTACCTGCCCGCCTTCATTCTGGGCAAAAGAAAAAGAAGTCTTATCGACTTCCCTTTCACTGTCTCTGCTGTTTGATTGTATTTTTCTATCTATGCCCAGACTATCTGTTCCAGTACCATCCTTGTCAGTGTCATATCGAGATTTTTCTTCAGTCCCGTGTATTTCAGAAAATCCTCCGACTTCAGTTCGTTTGTCAGCCCCCAAGCCTCCATCATTTTCGGCTCCTCCTTCTCCAAAAATTCCTGTGCCTGTTCCTCTATATTTAGAAGATGCTCCATCAATGTCCCTCTGTAATACATGCTCTGATACTGATTCTCCCTGTTTTCTTTCAGGAATTTGAGCCTCTCCCTGCCAAATCTGTTCAGCCTGCTCTGATCTATTATCTTTGGCATCTTGATATTCGGTATCAGAACCTCCTCTCCGTCTTCCATCTTCTCCAAACTGTAGGTTCCCCCCTGTTTCTCGAACAGATTCTCTTTGACTATCGGGATGTAGGTTTCTTCCTCCAAAAGATATTCCCTGTCCGCCAGTATTACTGTTTCTTTCATCAGCCAAGCCTCCTTTATTTTCTTCTATTTCATCATTTATTGTTCCGGTATTTTCACTGCTTTCATTTACATTATAACGCTCCTTGTCGGTCTTTGTCCGCTCATTTATCTCTACTTCTTTAAGTTTTTCTCTCTCACTTATTCTCCCTATTTCTCTTCCGATAGCTATAAGCATTTCTTTAGAAATTAAAGATATTTCTCCAAGAAGGCTGTCAATATCCTGTCCATGCTTAATATCTGATACTGTTTTAAGTTTGCCCTCATCAACAGGAATACCTATATCCATTCTTTGTGCCAGTGAAATCTTTATGGATTCTGTGATAAATTGCATCAGTTCTACTTTGGTATAACTTTTAAGTGTATCATCCGTCAACATATCAAAGATGGTATATATCCTTTTCCTAACATATAAATCTATAAGAGCGTTTATCTTTTCTTCCTGCGAAAAAAGCAGCCTGCTGTTTCTTTCTTTAAAGCTGTCAATGAGTAAATCTATAGCCAAAGTATGCTTCTCAGGATCATATTTCCACAGTTTTACTTCATTGATCTTATTTCCTATACTGACTGTTTGACTGACATCAAATACATACTTTACCTTTGGTAGTCTCATGCTTAAATCAAGAATCGGTATTCCCTTTTCTCCTCTTTTTACACTTCTTCCAAGCTTTTTCCAAAAATCATACTCCGCACAAGCAGTTGCTCTCTTGTAGATACTGTAAATACTTAACTGGTGCATATATGAGTATTTATAGTTGTTTCCCATTGTCTTTAGAAAATCTTTGTAGGCATCTACATCCCTTCTGATTTCCTCTAACGAGTGAGATAAAATATCACTGATTTTTTCAGTTGAATATCTTGGCATCTTTCCCTCCTTCTTATTCTTGTTCTCTTCTTGTTTTACATTATTTGTAATATCAGCCTTTTCTTTATTCCAATCACAAAACTTATTTATGCCGTTCATTGCCCTGTCTGCAATATAGTGTATATAGTCTGTACTGCCTCGCTTTTTATACCACTTGTTTCTTTTAAGCCCGCTTCTTTCCATAAGGCTGATTGACTCTTCAACATCTGCGGTGTAATAAAGCAGCCTCCCAAGCATAAAAAAATCAGCCTCAGACTGGCTGTTAAAATAGTTTTGATAATTCCCGTTATATATTTGTCTTAGATCTTCTCCGCTATAGTTAAAGTATCCCCTATTAAAAAGTATGTTAAGAATATCATTTTGTGTAAACCGGCTTTTATCAGCCAAACTGCTTGGATTTAGATTAATCCTACCCGCTTTGCCTTCTACGGAGTCTATACTTGGCATATATTTTTTATAAAGCGGCAACAGCTCCTGATTGATATTTACTATTTTCCTTCTGTCTTTATCCTTTAATATATTCCCGGTTATTGTTAAAAATCTGTCCCTGTCATAAATTTCAAGGTTTTTATATCTTTTTCTTTCTCCCGGTACCTTACCCTTTCCTATAAAATGTAATCCTGTTTTTGAAGGAGAGATTTCCGCATAGGTGGAAATCCCTCTTAAAAAGTTAGCTGTCATGGAAGCAGCATTAAAGTCCATACTGTATTCCATTATCTCATCACTTACCTTATCTATATCAATTCCTATATACCCGTCTCCTAGGAAAAATCCCAAACCTAAGCTCTGATTTTTACATAAAGCATCCATGCAATCCTTGTAACTATGCCAAGTTTTTCTATCATTTGACTTGGCAGGTTTTCCGTTTGGCATAATCGGCATTTTTGTGTTTTTTCCGTCTCTTACAATGATTTTATAAAGACACCATCTTTTCTCTCGCTTTAATTCATCAGGAATATTTTTATATTTGATAAGGTCGGCTTCTTTCATTATATTTCCATTCCCTTATCCTTTTTTACTATTTTTTCTCCTTTCCCATTTTCTTCAAGTCTAATCTTTTGCTGATTTTCTTTAAGTGTTTTTAATACTGAAGGTTTTCTTTCCATACTTTTGGGCTTTTTCTCATTGCTTTTTTGAATGTTTGTACCTTGCCTTTCAACTCCATTTCTCACAACTGTTTTTTCACTTGATTTAATGTCTTTATTTTCATTATCCGGCTGCTTAACCTCCTCTTTAGTTCCCTTATTTAATTTTTCCTCATCCTTTTTAATCTCATTAGCTAAGGTATCCAGTTTTTCAAGGCAGTTATTAAGCTTCCTTTGCTGATCCTTAATGAAATTTTGCATTGAGCTTACCAGTCCCTTTACAATTCCAATTTTTACTTGCACAAACTTTTCCTGTGCTTTGGTAAGGCTGTAGGTAAGCTGATGTTTCATGTTGTCGTAAAGATGTTTAATACTTCCTACCGCTTTTTCCTGAAGCTTAATAAGGGAGTTTCCTACCGTCTTAATATCCTTAACTATAAGTGAGCTAAGGCTTATGTTATCCATTTCATTAAGCCTTTTAATCTCCGCCTTAAGACCTGTAATTTCAGCTTTTAAAGCCTTTAACTCTTCAATATTTACATCAAAGTCTTTGTTCTTTAGTTCTTCTTTAAGCTCCCCGGCAATTTTAAGCTGTGTATTGGTATTTTCTTCTAAAAAGTCTGCTGTTTTTGTATATTCTTTTTTAATCTCATTTATAACTTCCTTTGTCTGTTCTTCCTGTCTTTGAATGTTTTTATTATCGTTCATTTCGTCCTCCTTAAATTCTGTTCCTTATTTTTTACTGCCTTTTATAAAATCCATTCTAATTGCGTATTTCCTATGTATCCTACTTCCCATACAAACCATGCAAATGCAATGGCATTGCTTTTATACTTTTCAAACTCGGCATTTTTAGCACAATTAAGCCTTTTGGAAAATACATATACCTTTTTTATAGGATATTTTTTAAATAATTCATATCTTTTTTGTCCCTCTAAAAATGCCAAGCGAAAAAGCATTGCAATTTTTACTTTGGGGACAGATATTTCAAGGGCGTGTTTCAGAAATTTATCTGCACAAAAATAAGGCGGATTGGTTACTATGTCTAAGGTATTCTCCTTAACCGTAAAAAAATCCACCTCTCTTTTGCTTCCATACCCTCTGTAACAAATATCCTCCGCTTTTACCTTATATCCATGCTCTTCCAGTACTTTTACGATATGCCCCTGACCGCAGGCAGGCTCATATATTGTTTCTCTGAAATTTTCTCTTATTAAAAGCTCCTTTGTTGCTCTTTTATCTGTGGCATAAAAATCCAAGACCTCTCTGTTTTTATCAAATTTCATTAATGTATCAAACATAGATTATCTTCCCTGATACTTGGCAACGGTTTCTTTTATCTCGCTTTCAATACCCGATAAAAACGCTTCATTTGACGATTTGCCCAGTGCTATGTCAGATAGTTTAATTTCCCACTTAGCTGTTGTTTTAGACGATTTAAAGTTATCCTCCACGATCTCTATAAGAGCTTTTCCTTTTTTCGTTGCAATAAGATTTTTCTTATCTCTTTCTATAAAATCCTTGGAAATCAGATTTTCTATAATACCTGCTCTTGTTGCCGGTGTTCCAAGTCCCCTTCGCTCAACCTCAGCCCCTTTTTCCAGGGCATCATTACCTGCCGTTTCCATGGCTTTAAGTAAAGTATCCTCTGTAAAATGCTTGGGTGGTGTCGTATATTTTTCTTTTATCTCTTTATCCTTAATTTCAAGTACATCTCCCACATTTAAATCAGGTAATACAACATCTTCATTTTTCTTTGAACCGTACTCTTTAAAATATTTTGTAAAACCTTCACCTGTAATGACCCTACCGCTTGCCTTAAATTCAAATACATCCCCCTGACTTTCATATACCGCAACAATCTTCGTTATGTTTTCAATCAGGGGATAGCCTGCACTTGCATGGAGTTTATTTAAGATAAGGTTATATATTTTTCTTTCACTTTCAGGAATTGTGGACATATCTTCATTTAAAGAACTTACTGTAGGTATAATTGCATGGTGGTCTGTTACCTTAGCTGAGTTGAAGATAACTTTAATTCTCTCCGTATCAAAGTCATTTTTGCCAAGTATGTTATTTACCGTATTTATAACCATATCTTTCGAAAGATATCGGCTGTCCGTCCTCGGATATGTAATCATTTTCTTTTCATAAAGGCTTTGTGCATAGTCAAGTGTCTGTTTTGCACTGTATCCGAAGTACTTGTTACATTCTCTTTGAAGTGTTGTTAAATCAAACGGCAAGTCAGGCTTTGTAAGCTTTTCCTTTTTCTCCACATTTCTTACTGTGATTGTATTTCCTACCACATTTACTAAATCTTCTACAATTTCAAGGCTGTCGATCCTGTCTGTTGAAAGAGTAAAGCCGGTACAATAAAGCTCGCCTGTATAATATTTTTCTTTCTTAAAAGCCGTTATTTCATCATCTCTTTCTACAATCATAAAAAGTGTCGGTGTCTGTACTCTTCCGACAGAATAATTTTGATTGTAAATAAGAGAATAAAGCCTACTCATGTTCATTCCGACAAGCCAATCCGCCTTACTTCTGGCAAGGGCTGATCGGTATAGATCTTCATACTCTTTTCCATCTTTTAGCTCCTTAAAGCCTTCTTTAATTGCTATATCTTCCATTGATGAGATCCAAAGTCTTTTGATATTCTTTTTACAACCTGCCTGCTCATACACAAGCCTAAAGATTAACTCTCCCTCACGCCCCGCATCACAGGCATTAATAACCGTTTCAATCTCTTTAGAGTTCATCAGCTTTTTAAGAGTGTTAAACTGACCCCTGGTTGCCCTTACCACTTCGTATTTATACTGTTTAGGAATAATTGGTAAATCCTCCAATCTCCACTTGACATACTTTTCATCATAAGCCAAAGGACTTGCCATCTGTATCAAATGTCCCACACACCAGCTTACAATATATCCACCTCCCTCATAATATCCGTTTTGTCTACCGGTTGCACCGATGACCTTGGCGATACTCATTGCAACACTCGGCTTTTCACATATCACTAAATTATGCGGAGTAGAATTAAATGTAAAGTTGTTTGATAAAGTGTTTGTTTTAATCATATTTTAATCATCCTTTCTTAACATAAAAAATGTTTAAATGTAAATGGAATATGCTTTTTACAGATTTAGCATATTCCATTCATTTAAAAACTTTAATTAGTTTGTTTTCCTAAACTATTAAGCCATGTCATTAGATCTTCATCCTCTGTCCATGATTTCATATTTTTGCTAACATCAATTAAACTTGCAGATTCAATAGCTTTCCTTTTAAGCGTAACATCAGCACGTGCATAAATCTGTGTTGTTTTTTACATCAGCATGCCCTAGAAAATCTCTGATGTATATGAGATTTACACCCGA
>NZ_JH378844.1 GCF_000235445.1 Johnsonella ignava ATCC 51276
CGTTTACAAGCTCAAAGTTTACATGGTATGCATCGTCTTCAAGCGTACTTTCCTCCGCACTTATATATAAATGCAGTGCACTGCCTGCAAGAACTTTGATAGGCTCTTTAGTATCAAATCTGTTATTAAAACTCTGACCGCCGCCTCCCATATCTCCGGTTACACTGCCGCCTATATTGTAGCTGCCTTCCTTATCTCCTCGAAGATACCAGTTTACGGATGTGGATTTTTCCGCAGCGATGCTTCCTACATTTTGCGAAAGACTCTGACTGCCTGAATTCATATCTGCAAATGAAAGTCCTTCGGGAAGCTGATCAAGCGTTGCATTTACATTTTCAAGAGACTCAAGTTTTGAATTATTCCTTATAACAAGGGATATGTCATACATCTCCTTAAGCCATTCACTGCGACCGTAAACAACCAGATAGAACCGTTCATTTATAGGGTGAATCGTTATTGAGTCATAAGTTGCCGGCGCAGTACCTCCTGCTGATGACGGAGGCACATGTATAACTGAATATCCGCCTGCCGGCTTGCCGTCCTGTGTTCCTACGTATGAAAAGCTGAGCGGCGGTGCAGCCGCAAATTCAAATACCACCTTAAATTTGAAAAGATGCTTATTTCCTTCGGCATCAGGGTCTATGCCTGCCTTTATAATCTCCTCCCTGCTCATAGGAGTTGCCGTAACCGTGGTTTCAACAACCTTGCTGCTGTTAAGTATCACCTTTTGAAGCGTTTTCTTTCCTGAAGTTATAGTAAATTCAATATTTCTGGAATAATAGCCGTTTTTACTTACAACTCCCGTATATTTGCCTTCAGGCAGCCATATCTCAGGCTGTAATACACCTTCATAATATTTCTTGCCGTCCTTATAGGCTGTAAGGTTTACATCATGAATTTCCTTAGTGCTTATACCGTCAATTACTTCAAGACTTAGACTTCCACGCTGCCCTGCGCTTCCTGAAAAAAGCCCTTCACTTCTTTTTCCGGACTGTATAAAGTGATAACCCTCAGGCAGGTAAAGATACAGACTTGTATCTGCATCTATAATACCTCCAACCTTATAGACACTGCCGTTTACTTTAAAGTCTTTTCTTTCAGCTTCCGAGACATTTTCTATTTTATTTAGAAAAACTCTTTTTCCCATGCCGTCAACGGGGTAAATCCATACCCTGTCTTTTTCATCCACATTTGAATCTTCTTTAAATACTTTATAATCGCCAAGTTCCTCACGGGCGTTTTTGCCTGCAACCGCCTTTATGCTTCCGCCGGTTATTTCAATTTTTTCAAGCGGATGCATGGCATCAAGCCCTCCTGCCGCGCTTCCGCTTCCGCAGCCGGTAAGCAAAAGACTGCCTCCCGATATCTTTATACGTGAAGCACTTATGGCATGGCAGTTGTCGATACCGTCATTATTTCCTGAAACTTTTGCCCTTATTTTACCGTCATTTACTGTAAAGTCGGAGGATGCGACAGCCGACCTGTGCATGTAAGTTTCAATATCCGCTTCTCCCCCGTTTATTACTGTCTCATTTAAGATGTCAAGACTTATACCTTCACCTTTTATGCCTACTTTTCCCTCATCCATTATAAAACTTCCTGCGGCTATTGTATTGGATGAGCTCCAGCCTCCCTGTGCATCTAAACTGCCGCCCTTTATACAAAGTCTACCGCAGGATAGAGCCCGGCTTTGTATACCCGGTTTTATACTTACGCTGCCGCCCTCTATTATTATATTTCCGGAATCCGAAAAGCTGCCTGAGCTCCTGTCAAAGCTCTGCTGACCTCCAAGGTTTGTACTTGCCCAGCCCCCGTGAAGATTTAAAGTGCCGCCTTTTATATTTATAGTGCCCGTATCCGATTTACTGCCGCCTATACAGGGACCGCCACCTATGGCATTTGTTACGGCTTCTATATTTCCTGCATTTATATTTATATCAAAGTAGCTGCCGCCTGCTCCGGCTCCTATGCATGAGCCGCCGCCGTTTGTAGTAAGATTCAGATTTGCACCGTTTACAGTTACTTTTCCGTTTTTTTCGTTTTGACTTCCTCCTATAAGTGCACCGCCGCCGCCTTCATTTTTCATCTCAAGGCTTCCGCCTCCTTCAATTATAAGAGAACTTTCCTGCGGTATGTGTACAAGTGCACTGTCTATCCTTCCGGTATAAATCCTGTTTTTTCCCTCAATTTTTAAAGTGAGAGAAGAATTTTTAATATCAATAAATGAACCCTCTCTTTTTACGTTCACATCTTTTAAAACAATCACTGCCTGAGAAGATTCGGCTGTAATTTTTCCCTGTGATTCCTTTGAAGAATCCGACATGGTAATTACTATCTCGTCTAAGGGATTATACGCCATGTCTATCTGATTTCCCGCCTCACCGGCACCTTTTACCCTGCCGCCTTTTATCTCTACATCACCTTTATCAATATAAAAGGTTGACGTTTCCGATTTATTTTTTTCGGCAATATTTTCTTTAGCCGATAAGTCCTCATTATCGGTATTTAGCGAATTCCCATCCGGACCTTTAAAGTAAGGATTTTTTCCGGCTTGCGAGGGAGACGCAATTTTAAAATTGCCGTTTCCCCCTTCTGCGCCGTCCAAAGGTGCTGCCATTACACCCTGCAAGGAAGCAGGGTATAAAAAAACAGCACTATTAAATGCCATTAAAAATGACATAAAAAGTGCTGTGATTCTCTTTAAATAAACAAAGTTCGACCTGTGCCTGTACAGGTGATTCTTTTCGTGCTTTAACACGTTAATTGAAATAGCTGCTTTACCTGTTTTTTCCATCATGTATTCCCTCCTTCTATATAACATGACATGTGTTTTCCCGGCTGTTTTTAATGCCGGTTCAGGTTACACTTAGATTAATCGGTTTTAATTTGGTAGCTGTAAAACTGCGCAAATCATAAAAATATATCCGAATCTATCAGCTACATATATAGACTTATGGAGTTATGGGCTTATCTAAACATTCATCAATTTATACAGACTTATATCAATATATCTAATTATTTAAACGTACATAAATATATAAATATCCGACTGTTTTGATGAACTGTTAATCCATAAGTTTTAGCTGATATTCTTAATATTTTTTTAAGAATATCATAAAATTTTAATGCTGTCAATAATATTTTTCTTGAATCAGCCTGTGTGTATATTATATAACTTTGATGTCTTGGATTCTCAATTTCTAAAAGTCATTCTCTTAGTGAATGAAAAAAATGATGCGTTATCATCATAAAATCGACAATCCCTCGTTCTTTTTTTCTTTTTTCTCTCTTTTCCTTTTTTGTCATACAAAAAGACCTCCCGTGTGAAAAATTTCTTTTTTATATTTTAACTCACAAAAGGTCTTATTGCTTATAATCTTTTTATTTTAAGGTCTATTAAATTAACTATACTGAAAAATAAGTGTATCTATGTTTTTGTACAGTACCTCTCTTAAAGAGAGTAACTATATTATCTGTTTTTCAGCACTCTTTCCTGAAATTATATCATCCATTACTTCTTTTACAGTTTCTATTTCACTGCATCTCCATGCATTTGCTCCTGCAAAAAGCAAGGCATTATCTATATCGCCGTTTGCCGCTGCAATAAGGGCTTCCGTTATACAATACGGTATATTTACTCTGTCGCACTTTGTAAGGCAATCATGACAGTGCTTTACAGGAATTCTCCCGTTCATAAGTTTTTTAAGAAAATTGTTTTTTATAGCTCTGCCCGGCATGCCTACAGGGCTTTTTGTAATAATTATATCACTTTCTCCGGCATCTATATAAGCCTGTTTATAGCTTAAAGGAGCATCACATTCATGTGTTGTAACAAATCTTGTACCTATCTGTACACCACATACGCCTAAGCTTAAAGCATGCATAAAGTCCTCATGCGTATAGATGCCTCCTGCAGAAACTACCGGTATTTTTTTTCCATATTTCTTTTCAAAAACTTCAACAGCTCTTATAATATTAATTATTTCCTGATCATACAGTTGTCTTTTATATGTCTTTGATAAATACTCCGTATCGGAACCCAGATTGCTAAGCTCAAATGAAGAAAATCCGAGATGACCTCCGGCAAGCGGTCCTTCAATAATTATGATATCAGCCGTTTTTTTATACTTTCTGTCCCATAATTTAAGTATTACATTTACAGACTTCTCACTTGAAACTATAGGTGCATATTTAGTAATAAGTTTTTTATCTTTTCCAAAAAAATCGGCAGCATCAAGTCCATGCCTTAGAGCCATACCCTCATCTACCAGTTCCGGAAGATCAAGTGCAAGCCCCGCTCCTGAAACTATTATATCCGCTCCGTGCATGACTGCGATTTTTACATAATCCTCATAACCCTTTGTGGCAACCATTATATTAAAACCTACAAGTCCTCTGCCCTCAGATATTTCCCTTGCTTTTTTAAGCTCTGAAACTATGGCTGCAATATTGGCAGCTTTTGGATTTTTAGAAAAAATATCTTCTCTAAATCCTACCTGTGCAGCGGATATAAGTCCTATGCCTCCATATGAAGCAACATGCCCTGCAAGATTTGAAAGACTTATTCCTACCCCCATACCACCCTGAATTATAGGTTTTTCAACTTCAACATCCCCTATTATAAGCTGTGCAGTATTCATTGATTTTCCTCATAGCCGATTTGCTAAAATTTTCTATACCTCTCATACCTCTGCTTTACAAGCTCCTCTTTTGACATAATACTGTATTTATTAATCCACTTTTCAAGCTCAAAACCTAAATAAGATATGATCTCATCTATATTATCCATACATACCGGCTTTTTCTCAGGTATTATTTTTTCTATTATTCCAAGATTTAAAAGGTCGGCTGAAGTTATTCTCATATCCTGTGCCGCTTCCTTACATTTTGCCGCATCTTTATAGAGTATTGAAGCAAAACCTTCAGGAGACAGAATTGAATAAATGGCATGCTCAAGCATCCAGACTTCATTTGCAACTGCCATTGCAAGTGCACCTCCACTTCCGCCTTCACCTATTACTATTGAAAGTACAGGTGTCTTTAAATCTCCGGCTTCATAAAGACATCTTGCTATCGCCTCTCCCTGTCCTCTTTCCTCCGCTTCAATCCCGCAAAAGGCTCCCGGGGTATCAACAAAGCATATTACAGGCAGCTTAAAAGCCTCGGCGAGCTTCATAAGCCTTATTACTTTTCTATATCCCTCAGGAGACGGCATTCCAAAATTCCTTAATTTATTTTCTTTCAGGTTTTTTCCCTTTTGCTGACCTATAACCATTACAGGTTTTTTGTTAAAAAATGCCGTTCCGCCTATAATAGCCTTATCATCAGCAAAATATCTGTCGCCATGTAACTCAAAAAAATCCGAAAACATTTCATCTATGTAATCTTTGGCAGTAAGGCGGTCTTTTTTTCGTGATATAAGTACACTCTCCCATGCACTCTTATCAGACCTGACTTTTCCGGACCTTATTCTTACTATTTCATTTATCTTCTTTAACTTACCTGCTACCAGACCGTCCTTTATGTCATTATGCCCGTATGATGCCGCCTTTTGAGTATAAGCAGCCTTATCTTTTCGGAGATAATCTGCAAGGTTATCTCCCGATTTTCCTTTTTTAGAAGAAAAACCGGGACTGTCATCAGGTATAAAGGATTTATCTTTTATACTTGATTCATTGCATTTGACAGTCCCTGCTGCTTTGGAGCATCTTTCCCGGTTTTTAAATGTTTTTAAAATATTTCCAAGCACCGCCTTTTGATCTTTTCTTTCAACAATAGCATCCACAAAACCATGTTCAAGTAAAAATTCAGCCCTCTGAAAACCCTCAGGCAGCTTTGTACCTATGGTCTGAGCGATGACTCTCGGACCGGCAAATCCTATAAGTGCCTTAGGCTCCGCAAGTATTATATCTCCAAGCATTGCAAATGAAGCTGTAACTCCCCCTGTTGTAGGATCAGTTAAAAAGCTTATATAAAGCTGTCCGGCTTCATGGAGCTTTTTAACCGCAGCAGAGGTTTTTGCCATCTGCATAAGTGAAACTATGCCCTCCTGCATTCTTGCACCGCCTGAACATGAATATATTATTACAGGCAGCTTTTCATCGGCAGCTCTTTCCAATGCATAGGTGATTTTCTCACCGACATTATGCCCCATAGAACTCATTAAAAATCTTGCATCACATGCAGCTATAACCACAGGTATACCGTCTATACATGCTTTTCCCGTAACAACCGCCTCATCAAGCTTTGACTTAAGCTTAGCTTCTGCGATTTTCTCCTCATATCCCGGAAACTGAAGCGGATTTGATACCGGCATCACTTTGTTCCATTCCTCAAAGCTGCCCTTATCGCATATCATTTCAATACGTCTGTAAGCATGGACTCTGAAATATCCTCCGCATTTAGGGCATATATAATAGTTGTTCCTTACTCCCTCGGCATAAACGGGAGATAGGCATTTAACACATTTTCTCCACATTCCTTCGGGAACACCGCTTTTTATATGTTTTTCACCGGCATCATTTATCTTTGTATAGGTTTTTTTAAACATAGACCTGAACATAGCCCGCTGCCTCCTAAAATTTTTATATTTTGAATTTTTGCTCAGCTCACAGCTGTATAAAGTACATATAATTAATTATACTTTGTATAAGCTGTGCTGCAATATAAATTACAACTGCATAAATCGCTCTATAAATCCTGTATCTATATCTCCGTTTTGATATGCTTCATTGTTTATAATATCATATTCAAAATCAATATTTGTATCAGGACCTTCAATTACTATCTCACCAAGTGCACTCCTCATCTTAGCAATCGCTTCCTGCCTGTCATCTCCATGTACTATAAGTTTTAAAAGCATTGAATCATAATTAGAAGGCACTTTATAGCCGTTGTATATATGGGCATCAACTCTGATACCGTTGCCACCCGGTATATGCAGATTGGTAATCCTGCCCGGAGACGGCATGAAATTTTTCTCAGGATTTTCCGCATTAATTCTGCATTCAATTGCATGCCCTGTTATTTTAACATCTTGTTGCTTAAATCTAAGCGGCATACCTGCAGCAATTCTTATCTGTTCTTTGACTATGTCAATGCCTGTAACCATCTCAGTAACCGGGTGCTCAACCTGTATCCTCGTATTCATTTCCATAAAATAAAAATTCTTATCCTTATCAAGCAAAAATTCAATAGTCCCGGCATTTACATATCCGCAGGCTTTTGCAGCTTTTACAGCCGCCTCACCTATACGTTCCCTCAAATCCGCATCTATTGCAATACAGGGAGATTCTTCAAGAACTTTCTGATGCCTCCTCTGTAAAGAGCAGTCCCTCTCTCCAAGATGTATTACATTTCCATGCTCATCTGCAAGTATCTGAATCTCTATATGCCTGGGATTTTCAATATACTTTTCTATATACATTGAATCATCTGAAAATCCGTTTAATGCTTCACGCCTGGCATTCATAAAATTCTCAGTAAAATCCTCATCAGATCTTGAAATCCGCATGCCTTTTCCGCCTCCGCCAAGTGCCGCCTTGATCATAACCGGATAACCTATTCTGCCGGCTTCAAGCAATGCCTCATCGGCTTCTCTAAGCACCCCTTTTCCACCCGGAGTTACCGGGATCCCTGCATTTTTCATGGTTTCTCTGGCTGCCGATTTATCACCCATACGGCTTATAATATCACTTGAAGGACCAATAAACTTAATATTACATTCATTACAATATTTTGCAAATGAGGCATTTTCAGATAAAAATCCGAACCCCGGATGTATAGCATCCGCCCCTGATGCCTCGGCAGCACTCAATATCCTCTCTATGTCGAGATAACTTTTATCGGAGCGAGCAGGTCCTATACATAAAGCTTCATCTGCAAGCATTGCATGCAGGCTTTCTCGATCCGCCTCTGAAAAAACCGCAACGCTTTTTATACCCATCTGTCTGCATGCCCTTATAATACGGACTGCTATCTCCCCACGATTTGCTATAAGTATTTTATGAAACATACTGACAACCTGCACCTACCTGTTTTATTTAATATATATTTTTTATTTCTGTACCATAAAAGTAAGCTCAGCACTTACCGCCGGCTCACCGTCTACACTTGCAAAAGCTCTGCCTACACCGAGAGGACCTTTTGATTTTATTATCTCACATTCCAGTTTTAAAACATCCCCGGGTACGACCTTTTTCTTAAATCTGACATTGTTTATTGCAGCGAAATATGCCGTCTTTCCTTTATTTTCTTCAAGAGAAAGTATTGCAACCGCACCGGTTTGTGCAAGTGCCTCCACTATAAGCACTCCCGGCATCACAGGCTCTTGTGGAAAATGCCCTAAAAAAAAAGGCTCACCATAGCTGACCGCCTTATATCCCACGGCACTTATGCCCGGATTCAATTCTTCTATCCTGTCTATAAGCAAAAAAGGTGCACGGTGCGGTATTATCTCCATTATCTCTTTAATTCCAAGCATATTAATCTCCATTCCGCCGCCAGTCGGCAGCATAAATAGTGATGAAAAGTATTTTTCAATCTATATTCCCTTGCTAAAAAATCATTATAAAATTCCCGGTATAAATTATTAACGTATTCTAAAAAGAGGCTGCCCGTATTCAACTACTGAGCCGTCCTCTACAAGCACCGCTTCAATTACTCCGTCATATTCACATTCTATCTCATTCATCAGTTTCATCGCTTCTATAATACCAAGCACCTGTCCTTTTTTTACCTGTACTCCCACACTTACAAACGGTTCGGACTCGGGAGACGGTGCTGCATAAAATGTTCCTACAAGCGGAGAGGCAACTACCTTATCACTGCCTATATCCGATACAATATCCTCTTTCTCTTCATTGTCATATGCCTGCACATCCTTTAAGACTTCAAGCTCAGAAGCTAATACCGTTTGCTTTGGTTTTTTCTTTATGACTATCTTTTCAGTTTCATTTTTATATGAAAAACTTTCTATCCCATGCTTTTTTACTGCTTCAATCAAAGTAAGCATATCTTCTATGTTCATATATCTAAGCCTTTCATCTTTAAAATCAATCCTTATACTTTTTAAATATTATACTTGCATTATGTCCTCCAAATCCGAGAGAATTGCTCATAGCGGTATTTACAGTCATGTCCGCTCCACTGCCTTTACAGTAGTCAAGATCACATTCCTCATCAGATATCATAAGACCTGCCGTCTTATGTACAAAACTCTCTTCAATTGATTTTACACATACAAGTCCCTCAACTCCGCCTGCTGCACCCAAAAGATGACCTATCATGGACTTTGTTGAATTGATTTTCATTTTATATGCATGAGCTCCAAATGCAAGCTTCAGTGCCTTTGTTTCAAATAAATCATTATATGGAGTACTTGTGCCGTGGGCATTTACATAATCAATATCCTCCGGTTTAAAGCCGGCATCATCTAATGCATATTTCATAGCCATAGCCGCACCTGAACCGTCTTCAACAGGCGACGTAATATGATAAGCATCACAGGTTGCACCATAACCTGCCATTTCAGCGTAAATTCTTGCTCCCCTTGCTATTGCATGGTTAAGCTCCTCAAGTACAAGCACGCCTGCCCCCTCTCCCATAACAAAGCCAGCCCTCTCCTTGTCAAACGGAATCGAAGCTCTGTTTGCATCATGTGTGGTATTTAATGCGGTAAGTGCACTAAAACCTGATACACCTATTGGTGAGATTGAAGCCTCGCTGCCCCCGGCAAGCATAACTTCAGCCTCTCCGTATGCTATTGAGCGAAATGCCTCACCTATACAGTGGGTTCCGGTAGCACAGGCTGTAACTATATTTATATTTTTGCCTTTAAGACCGAATACTATACCAACATTGCCGGCTGCCATATTTGAAATCATCATAGGAACTAAAAGTGGGGAAACTCTGCCGGGACCTTTATCTAAAAGTCTGATGTGCTCTCTTTCCATAGCCTGAAGACTTCCTATACCTGAACCTATGGAAACTCCGACCCTGTAACTGTCCTCTTTTTCAAGATTTATACCCGAATCATTAAGTGCCTCTGCGGAAGCTGCCACCGCATACTGTGAGAAAGCCTCCATACGCTTTGCAGCCTTTGCATCCATAAAATCTTTAGCATCAAAGCCTTTAAGCTCTGCCGCAAGTTTAGCCTTATAGTCCGTTGTGTCAAAATATGTTATATCCGCTATTCCTATTTTCCCTTCTCTGCATGAATTCCAAAACTGCTTTACATTAAGTCCAGTAGGAGTAACAGCCCCTAAACCGGTTATAACTACTCTCCTCTTCATGTCGTCCTCCACTTTTCTTACTGTCTGTTATAGTTAAAAACAGGTCATACCGCCGTCAATACAAAGTGTCTGTCCGGTTATATAGCCTGCTTCATCACCTGCAAAAAAAGCTGCCGCATTTGCTATATCATCAACATTTCCAAATGCTTTCATGGGTATGCTTTCTTTTATAGATTCCTTTACTTTATCTGATAAAACATCAGTCATCTCACTTACTACAAATCCGGGTGCAAGTGCATTTACCGTTATATTTCTTGAAGCAAGCTCCTTTGCAGCCGATTTGGTCATTCCAATTATACCTGCCTTGCTTGCACTGTAATTAACCTGACCTGCATTGCCTGCTATACCTGATACCGAGGATATATTTATAATTCTGCCCTTCCTTGCTTTTATCATAGCACGGCATACAGCCTGCATACAATTAAAACAGCCCTTAAGATTTACGGCATTTACAATATCAAAATCATTCTCACTCATTGCCATTAGAAGATTATCCCTGGTTATACCCGCATTATTTACAAGTATATCTATCTTTGTATGTTTTTTTAAAATATAATCAACCATACACTTTACCTCAGATGATACCGCAACATTGCATTTATAAGCCTCTGCCTGTCCGCCTGCTGCTTTAATATCATCTACGGTCCTGTTTGCACTGTCGCCTGAAGCTGAATAATTCACTATCACATATGCACCCTCAGCTGCAAGCTTCAAAGAAATTGCTCTCCCTATCCCTTTTGCTCCTCCGGTTACAAGTGCGATCTTTTCCTTAAGTTTCATATCAGATATCCTTTCAATCAAATCAGCATATTTTATTACAAATTACATCCAGATCTTCAACGGTTTCTATGTTGCAGACCGAAACATCCGTACTTATCTTTTTTACAAATCCGCTTAAAGTCTTTCCCGGACCTATCTCAATAAAAGTATCAATACCCTGACTTATCATATTTCTTATACTCTGTTCAAACCTTACAGAACCTGAAACCTGATCTCTAAGCAGCTTTCTTATACCGTCAGCTTCATATACATACTCTCCCGTATAATTAGCTACATAGGGAATTTCAGGCTTTGACAGTTCTACATCGCCGAGAAACTCATAAAGCTTTTCTGCAGCATTATCTAGTAACGGGCAGTGAAAAGCACCGCTTACATTTAAAGGCAACACTCTTCTGGCTCCTGAAGTTTTTAAGGCTTCATGTGCTTTATTTACAGCATCCTTAAGACCTGTTATCACTATCTGTCCCGGACAGTTATAATTTGCAATCCATACATTTTCAATATCATCTATGGCTTTTTGCACCTGAGCTGCATCAAGACCCAGTACCGCAGACATAGCACCGGTACCGTCAGGCATAGCATCCTGCATAAGCTTTCCCCTTAATCCGACAGTACGCAAAGCATCCTCCATGCTTATCACTCCCGAATAATAAAGTGCTTCATATTCTCCAAGACTTAATCCGGCACAGACCTGTGCATTAAGTCCTCTCTTTTTTATAACCTCAAGCATCGCAATACCGGCACAAACCATGGCAGGCTGTGTAAAAGAAGTTATATCCAGTCTTTTATCCGGTTTAAATACAATTTCCTCAATGTCAAACCCAAGTATCTTACCAGCCTTTTTAAAAACAGCAGCAGCATCAGCATCGCTTTTATAAAAAGTTTCTGCCATACCGCATTTTTGGGCACCCTGACCAGGGAACAAAAAAGCAGTTTTCATGTCGTATAAATCTCCTGAAAATAATTAAAATTGCATTTTATGTTTTATTTATTGTTTTATTTATGTCTCTTGCTTAAAGCCATATTTAAAACCACTGCATTGCACTGCCTGCAAGCTTTTGTGCCTGTGCAACCATATTTTCAATTATCTCACTGCAGGTTTGCACTTGTGCTATCATTCCTGAAATCTGACCTGCCATAACAGTACCGTTTACAACATCACCCTCCTGCACCGCCTTCCTAAGTGCACCAAGGGTAAGGTATTCAAGCTCCTCAAAGCTCTTTCCCTCCGACTCAAGTCTTGCATATTCCCTTGTCATATTGTTTCTTAAGCATCTAACCGGATGCCCGTGGCTCCTGCCTGTAACTACGGTATCTATATCCTTTGCGGAAATAAGCCTGTTTTTATATGCCTCATGTACTACCGCTTCCTTCGAGGCAACAAATCTTGTGCCTACTTGTACCGCCTGTGCACCAAGAGAAAGTGCTGCAAGCAGCCCCCTTCCGTCAGCTATACCTCCGGCAGCAATAACCGGGATTTTTACCACATCTGCAATCTGCGGCACTAAAGCCATAGTCGTACTTTCACCTATATGTCCGCCTGATTCGCAGCCTTCTGCCACAACCGCATCTGCACCTGCCCGTTCCATCCTTCTTGCAAGTGCTACCGAAGCCAGAACAGGTATTACTTTTATACCGGCTTCTTTCCACATCTTCATATATTTTTCAGGAGAACCTGCACCGGTGGTTACAACCTTTACACCTTCTTCTACTACAAGCTTTGCTATTGATTCCGCATGAGGCGAAAGCAACATAATATTTACACCAAATGGTTTATCCGTAGCAGCCTTTGCTTTTTCTATCTCATCCTTTACAACCTCATAGGGTGCATTCGCAGCCCCTATAAGCCCTAGTCCTCCTGCATTGCTTACTGCCGCTGCAAGATTGTGTTCGGCAACCCACGCCATGCCTCCCTGTATTATGGGATATTTTATATCCAATAACTCGGTAATTTTGGTTTTCATCTATGCTCCGCCTTAATTATAATTATTTTTTTATATTTAAATTTCTATTCCCTTATTTTTTAAATAATTTACTACCGCTGAAACTGTTGTAATCTTTTCAAGATCTTCAGATGGTATCTCAACCCCATATTCATCTTCAAATGCCATTACCAGATTAAACAAATCAAGTGAGTCTGCACCGAGATCATCTTTAAAATTTGAATCTTCTCTTATGCTGTTTTCATCTATACTCAGTTGTTCCGCTATTATTTTTTTGATTTTGTCCATTTTTTATTAATCTCCTTTTATAAATTCTCTATTTAATAATATAATATTTAAATTTTATATTAAATAAATAAGTTGCTGTTTATATGAACATAAACAGCTGCTTATTTACACTAATACCATGTTAATATTTGAATATAAGACTTCCCCATGTAAGTCCTGCACCGAAACCTGACAAGAGTATATTATCTCCCTTTTTTATCCTTTTTGCCCTTATCAGCTCATCAAGAAGTATCGGAATACTTGCCCCTGAAGTATTGCCTGTATATTCAAGATTAATTGGAAATCTTTCTTCGGAAAGACCAAGCTTTTTTGCCACCATCTCTATAATCCTTTTATTTGCCTGATGCAGCACAAAAAGGCTGATATCTTCTTTTTTTAACCCTGATTTATTTATTGTCTCCTGTATATTTTCAGGTACTTTTCTTATGGCAAATTTAAACACTTCGGAACCGTCCATATAAAGTTTTTTATCTTCACCTATTGAACCGCAGGTCAAACAGGCTCCACGGCTCCCGTCAGAACCAAGACTTGAAGCTATTATACCCCTGCCTCCAAATTCACCTGAAACAAGCACTGCTGCTGCGGCACCGTCGCCAAAAAGTACACAGGTTGTGCGATCAGTCCAGTCAATATGTCTTGAAAGTGCATCAGCACCTATTACAAGTGCATTTTTATATCCTGATGCCCTCATCATTGACTCTGCGACATGAACTGCATATATAAAACCTGAACATGCGGCGCTCACATCAAAACAGACTGCCCCCTCCGCTCCCAGTCCTGCCTGTACATCACAGGCACAGCCCGGAAAATTTCTGTCGGGGCTTGAAGTTCCTGCAACTATAAGCTCTAATTGAGAGCCTTTTATACCCGACATCTCAAGGGCTTTCTGTGCAGACTTTAAGGCAAGCAGGGACAGAGGTTCGTCTTCCTTACATATGTGCCTGTCTACTATGCCTGTACGGCTTTTTATCCATTCATCACTTGTATCAACAATCCTGCTCAGGTCATCATTTGTCAAGTTCTTTTCAGGCAGCGCCGAACCACTCCCAGATAATACTATATCCATGAATTCTCCTTTGAAGCCTTTTAAAAATCAAATCTCTATGATTTCCAAACTATTCTAATTGTTGATTATATTAATGTCAAGAAAAAAAGATTAACTGCCATCCTAAGCATCATTTTAACAGATTATTATAAACCTCTCTTTTTGAAATACCCCTGTCCTTTGCCGCCTGCTTTATTGCAGTTTTTCGATCCATACCCGAATCCTCATACATCTTCACATGCAAGGCTATATCAATCCTCTCCCATTGCAAAGACCTCTCGGCTATCACCTCTTCTTCAGGTCTTCCTTCAATTACAAGCACATACTCCCCTCTTGGAATATAATTTCCATTTTCACAATCAGATATTATGTCCTTAAAATTAGTAAGCAAAGTCTCTTCATGCTTTTTAGTAAGTTCTCTTACAAGATTTATACGCCTGTTTTCACCGAATATATCCTTCAGCACATTTAATGTTTTAAGGAGTCTGTGTGGAGCTTCATATATTATAATAGTTCTTTCTTCAGTTTTAAGTCTTTCAAAAACCTTTATTCTATCTTTTTTTTCAGATGGTATAAAACCCTCAAATACAAAATTTCCTGTTTTAAAGGTACTTAATGCAAGTGCACTTAAACAGGCTGACGGTCCTGGAATTATGCTTACTGCCACTTTCTCCTGTGCTGCAATACGTATAAGATCTTCACCCGGGTCCGATACCGCAGGCATTCCGGCATCAGTTACAAAAGCGGCATACTTGCCTTTTTTAACCTCTTTTATAATATCATATGCCTTTTTTATTCTGTTATATTTATGATAACTTGTAAGAGGTTTATGTATATTATAATGATTTAAAAGTTTTAAGGTGTTTCTGGTATCCTCACATGCTATAAAATCGACAGTTCTCAGTACTTCAAGTGCTCTTAGGCTTATATCTGCGAGATTTCCTATAGGAGTTGCAACCGCATAAATCATTCCATATTTTTTAATATCAATATCCATATGTATCAATTATCTCTTGTGTATATTTTCCGGCACTTTCATAAACTATAAGCGGAGGTTCAAGCTTAAGCCATACACCTGTGCCTTTACGTGCCTCTATCAAAGCCATATTTGCCTCTTTATCAATAAAGGGATGTACAAATCTTAACCTCTTAGGTTCAAGCCCATATTTTCTCATTTTACAGATAATATCGACAATCCTGTGCGGTCTGTGTACCATGTACATTCTTCCGCCATTTTTAAGCATTTTTGAGGTCTTATACAGTATGTCATTTAAATTACATTTAATCTCATGCCTTGCAATTGCCACTGAGTCTTCAATATTTTTAATCCCGTGAAACTCCTGCATATATGGCGGATTTGAGGTAACCACATCCACACTGCCTGATTCTATTGCATCATAATGTTTTATATCGGCATGTATAATAGCTATCCTTTCTTCCAACCTGTTGAGTGCCACACTTCTTTTAGCCATATCAGCCATATATTCCTGAATTTCAATCCCTGTAAAATACCTCCCGGCAGTTTTTGCCGATAAAAGCAAGGGTATTATACCTGTGCCCGTACCTATATCAACAGTATATTCCTCTTTTTTTATCACAGCAAAACCTGAAAGAAGCACTGCATCCATACCAAAACAAAAATATGCAGGATTTTGTATTATTTTTAAATTGCTCCTTTGCAGGTCATCAATACGTTCACCGGCTTTTATCAACTATTTACCATCCTTTGCCCCTACACAGTCATTATCATTTATTTCCCGGGAACCTTCATTTCTTAAAGCAGGACTTTTTATATCGGCAACATCAAATTCCACTATTTCCTTTTCGTCATCCGATTTATCGACAATCACCTTTACTTTTTGCCTAAGTACATTTACCGAAGCAACCACACCTATGCCCCTGTTCGTTTCAACCACACTTCCTTCCTTTGGGATACGGCGGTTGAGATACTCATATGTATCTGATTCATTTTTAAGACAGCACATAAGTCTTCCGCATACTCCGCTAATTTTTTGGGGATTTAATGAAAGATTCTGCTCTTTCGCCATCTTTATTGAAACATGTACCATATCAGACAGATACGCATGACAGCATATAGGTCTTCCGCATGAACCTATCCCTCCTACCATCTTCGCCTTTTCTCTTACTCCTATCTGCCTAAGTTCTATTCTCAATTTAAATATGGCTGCAAGATCCTTTACAAGTTCTCTGAAATCTATACGGTCTTGTGCAGTAAAATAAAATAATACCTTTGAATCATCAAATGAATATTCGACAGATATTAATTTCATATCGAGATTATGAGCAGCTACTCTTTCCTTGCATACTCTAAATGCTTCTTTTTCCTTATTTCTGTTTTTTTCAAGCTTTTTCCTATCTTCCTCATTAGCCAGCCTTTTTACAGACTTAAGCGGCAACACTATATCTTTTTCATCAACCTCTCTATTTCCCATAACCACAGTTCCACATTCAAGCCCCCTTGAAGTTTCTACAATAACCATCTTTCCTGAACAAAGTTCAAAGTTGCCGGGTGAAAAATAATATACTTTTCCCACTTCCCTGAACCTTACTCCTATTACCTTAGTCATATATTCTCCTTAATCTTGTCTTAAGTTCCAAAAGCAGGGTATGGACAATTATATCAGGATTTACATTTGCTACAAGCCTGTCATAAGCTCTGTCAAAAGCATTAAATATTCTGTATAAATCGGAATATTTTAAATTGTCCGCAAATGCCTTAATGCTTGTATATTGTTTCTTAAAAATCAGCATTTCTCTAATATTTATTTTTTTTACTATTAAAACATCTCTGTACCATATCCTGCAAAACTCAATAAAATCATTAAAATTGTCTTTTCTATTTTTAATTATTTCCATAGCTTTTGTAAGTGCTCCATTTTCTCCCCATCCTATACTCTCCAGTATTTCTATATTTTCAAAAAATACATTTCTGAAATCTTCATCTTCATACAGCCTTTGTGCCGTACCTATATTTCCTCTGGCATAGGCTGCATACATTGCCGCTTTATCCTCAGAAACTCCGGATTTAATTAGATTTTTTTTTATAGCATCCTCAGCCTGAGGCAGGAGCCTCAATTTAATACATCTGCTTTTTATAGTTTCTAAAAGCATATCCATATTGGTACACAGCAGTATTATTATAACATATTCCGGCGGCTCTTCTATTGTTTTAAGCAAAGCATTCTGTGCCTGCACCGTCATCTTATGTGCATCCTTTATGACATAAATCTTATATCCGCCCATATATGGCATTATATTTAATGTGCTGTTTATAGATTCCCTTATATCATCAACACCTATTGAATTTTTTTTATAAGGGCTTATAAATATAAAATCAGGATGTAAATCTGCTTTCATCTGTATACATGAATGACATTTTTTACAACATTCATTCAAATCGTTTTTGCACAGCAAGTGTGCAGCCCATACCTTTGCAAGCTCCTGTGCACCCATACCCTTTTCTTCATTTATTATATAGGCATGCATTATTTTATTTTTTTGCTTAATCATTTTAAGATAATTTTTAATATTATCCTGTCCATATATATCATTATAGCTTAACATTACATTTTCCTGAAAGCTTTATAAATTAAATTATATTTATTCATCAATATACTTAGTTGACTGCAGAACTTTTTTTATTTTTTTAAAGCATTTTTCAAGCTCATTATTCTCATATACTTCATCTATGCCTACCTGTTCTAGTCTCTCCGGGGAAAAATCAGCCTCATCAGCAAGAAAACGTCTGCATAACTCGGCATATCCGGGATTGCTTTGAAGTTTTTCTCTTTCAAGTGCTCTTGTAAGACGTATACCGGGATCAAGATCTATATATATAGGGATTACATTTTTTCTTCCGAAATATTCAATTAAATTCTTATATGAATCAATTGTTCCTATCAGTATATAATCTCTATCCTTAAGATCTATCTGCCCGTCATCAATCGTGGCATAAACCCACTCTCCGTATATGGTATTATAAACTCTTTTTTCAATAACTTTTCCTTCCTTTTCAAATTCCAGCAATTTTTCCATATTTATAAAATAATACTGTTTTCCATGTATCTCATCGTTTCTTTTAGGTCTTGTAGTATAAAGTATTATGCTTTTAATTTCAGGATATTCTGTAATAATTTTATTACATATAGTATCCTTGCCCGAAGCACTCTTTCCCATTATACAATATATTCTACCCATCTTATATACCTACTATATTTGAACCGCTTTTTATATACAGCTCAATTTTCTTTATTATTTTTGCATCAATATAGCTGCCGGGAATAACAAGAGGAATCCCCGGCGGATATGCATATATATATTCCTTTGCTCTGCTGCCTTTTAGAGTATAAAGTTTTTTAAGTTTATTATCAATAGAATCTGTATCAGTTTTTTTAATATCATTTATAATATCTGAACTGTTTTTATTATCTATATAATTTCCACAATCTAAATCATATATCGAGTCTGATATATTTAAATTACAGTGCTGCAATTTTTTACCTATCAGCTCATCAAGCTTTTTAAGTGCAAAAAAAAAGTCTGTCAAATCCCTTCCGGGTATCACCGGCTCCTATAAGAGCAAGTGCATAAGCCTCACATGACATTTCAAGTTCTATTTTATGATATTTTTTTAAATATTTTTTTATATCATTTCCATTTATACCGAGATTTTCAACAGCTGATTTATCTCGAATTACTATTATTAATTTTGTTATATCATATTTATATATTTTTTTTTCATATTCAACAATATCCAAAGGATTTAATACTTTCAGGTATTGAAATTTATCCGCTTTTTCTCTAAAGTCTTTCTGCCATTTAAAAACAGATAAAATATCATTTTTTGCATCTTCATCCATGTATCTGACTGCCAGATCAATTGCAGACATAAGTATATATGATGGAGAAGTGCTTGAAAACACCTTTAAATAATATTTTACCCTTTCATGATCCGCTAAAGATGATTTTATATGTATAAGTGCCGTCTGAGTAGGTGCCGGCAGAGTTTTATGCAAACTTTGTATAACTATATCCGCACCCAGTTTAAGTGCGGAGTCCGTTCCGCTTCCCGCATATCTGCTAAAAAAATTCAGGTGAGCGCCATGTGCTTCATCAACTATAAGAGGAATATTATATTTATGTACTTCCTGTGCAATTTCTGAAATATCTGATATTATACCCTCGTAAGTGGGTGATGTTATATAAACTGCATGTGGAGTTTTTTTAAATCTTTTTTTTAATTCTTCTATATTTTTTACAATATCTTCCGTTTTTACAGAAGCATATATTTCATGCGGAGATATTTTTTCAGGTTTTATGAATACAGGATATGCCCTGCAAAGCTCAACTGCATAATATGCACTTATATGCGAGTTTGCAGCCATAATTATATAATCTTCGGCAGTGCAGCAGGCATTTATAGCCGCCAGAACTCCTGCACTGCTTCCGTTTATAATAAAATATGTTTTATCTGAACCGTAAACCTCAGCCGCATGCTCCATTGCTTCCTTTATAATGCCTTTTGCATTATAAAGTTCATCTGTACCGTCAACTTCAGTCAGATCAAAACTGTATATGTCCTGCATAGCTGTTTTTATGGATTCGGGAATATTTCTTTTATGTCCCGGCATATGAAAAGGATAATTTCCTTGATTTATATATTTTTTAAGTTTATATATAAGACTTTCATCCAAATTCATAAACTTAAACCTTTCTTTTTAATATTTATTTGATTTTTATTCTTCGTCTTTTATCAAGTATAAAAGATGAAGAAGCATCTACAATAAATTGATTCCCGTCCTCCGACATACTGCCGTGATTCCTGTAGCAGTATATATTATCTCCTTCAACAGCTACAAATACAAGACTTTCGGTTTCTTTTGCAGAACCTGATATCCTTGCAGTTTCATCAATTATATTTATATCATTATCTTTTCCTATAATTATAATTCTTGTATAAGGACTTTTCTTTCCTAAAGGAGCATATTCCGCATATATTTCACCATATTCCGGATAATAATACATATTTTTTATTTCTCCTTCTATATTTTCCCCTACACTTTCTTTTTTTCCTGTATTTATATCAAGTCTATATATTTTAGTATGTATTTTTCCATTGTATTCAAACGGTTCGCTGTAATATAACAAACTATCTTTCATACATACCGCACCTATTCCCCCGGATACATTTAAAAATACGCTTCCGTCGGAATTATATATATTATATATATCTGAAGCTTCAAATCTGAATTCTTTTTCACCTGATCTAAGAGGAGCCGGTCTTACAGAACTTATTATACCGTTTTCTATTATGTAATCGCAGCCTCCGACAATCTTAGTTTCTCCCTTTGCAGGATTTATAATCCTTCCAATCCCGTCCACTAAGCTGTACAGTCCCTGATTAATTATTATATGATATTTTTCCGATATATTTTCGCCATTTTCAAGTGCTGCAAATACCTGTATTTTTCCATCTTTTGAATACCATATATTATCACCTATAACTATATATCCGTCTACTTTATCAGTTATCAGCTCCACTGCATGACTTGTATTATTTATTCTCATAAGTTCAGGCGGAGAATCTCTATCATTTTCCTTAATGTGCAGAAAATATATCCATTCACTTCCATAAGCTACTGAATCCATTACAATATTTTTTGAAAAAGCTTCAGCACCTATATCTCTAAAAACACTTGCAACTGCAGTATTTTTGTTTTCAGGTACGGATTTTAATTTTATAGATGTTAATACTCCGCTATCATCAAATGTACATGTCTGACTTCCTATCAGTTTTTTACCTGTAACCATGCAACTTGTATCGTCAAAATAATAAAGCTTGCCGCCTTCTTCAAGCCATTCTTCAAGCATAAAGCGACCGTCAGCCCTCATGTATTTTTTGCCTTCAATACCATCAATCCATGGGCTTGATCCCCTGTTTTCAAAAAGCTGTTTTGAAATATCGAGCCACTGCTTAGACGGTTTTTCAAATATATCTGAAGCAAATGTATGGATTGATTCATCCTCCTTTACCACATCAACTATATATATAATAATTGCTATGGCTACACCGGTTGCAAAAACAGCGGCAAACAATCTGAAAAAAGACGGAAATTGTACTCCATAATCTTCTTCATTATATATATCATCAATATCCTCATCATATACATTTTCTAAGTTTTCCAAGTCAAGTATTGTATTATGTCTGAGTTCATTCTCAAGTCTGCTTTCGATCTTTTTGCCTTCATTAATATCAGACTGATTTATATCCGTGTGCTTTATATCCTTTTTTTCTATATTACCTTCTATGTCATCTTCTAAATCATATTTTTTTATAAAATTTATATCTGTATTTTTATCAGCTGTATTTTTAGAAATTTCCTCATTATTATCTGACTGTGGTTTTAAATTTTTATCCGGCAGCACCTTTTTATGCAATATTTCTTCATTAAGCTTTTTCTCATAAAGTATTTCTTCCTGTAATATATCCTCCTGAGTTTCTTCTTGAATAATGATATTATTATCAGCAATTAACCTATGAACAGTATTATTTTCTAATCTAATATTTTCAGACAGGTTTTTCTCTGAAGAATTACTTTCTGATACATTATTTTCCAAAAATTTGTTGTCTAAAGGTTCATTTTCTGCAGGTTCAGATATATTCTCCTCTTTTACATATTCTCCTTTTTCTAAATCCTGCTTTTTATAAATTGTTTCATTTAACTCAGTATCTCTTACAACCTCTAAATTTGTATTATAGGTAGCATTTATATCACTTTCAATATCTTTATCCTCATATTTTTTGCTGCCCTCATCTCCCTGAATATTATTTGCACCTTTATATTTACGTCTGTTTTTACGTCTTTGCTTTTTTCTTTCTTTTTTTTCAGCAACAGATAATCTGTTTTTAATATTTAATTCATATTTACTTTTAGACTTGATTTCAGCCGTATGATTACTGTCTGTATCCTTATCTGACTCACTTTTACCCTGTTCGTAGTTAAAATCATTAATATCTTCAAAACTGCCATTATTATGATTCTGAATACTCTCAGTTTTATCCGTATCTTTAATAATACCGGATTTTTCTTCAACATTATTCTTATCTCTGTGCTTAAAAAGGATATCGTCCTGTGAGGTATATTCTGCTCTGTATCTTTTAAGTTTTCTTGTCTTCCTTACAGGTTTCACATCATCTTCAATATCAAAAATCCCGAGTTCTTCTTCAATATCTATAAGGACGGCTGCCGCTTTTTCTTCAAGCCTTCCATAATTTGAATCGGTGTTCAAAAAATCATTTACCTGAGATATTCCCCTTTTTCTTGCAAGGTCTTTTATAATTACTCTTATCCATAATTTAATTATATTGGCATCAGGTATTGAAAGTGCTCTTTTCCATACTTGAATATATACTTCAAAAAGGATATTCCATACTTCATCCTCATCATTGATAAAGCTTGTTATATCAGAATATGTATCCCTGTAAGTAAGCAGATACAGATTCTCGAGCCCCTCAACCTCCCTATTTCTTATCTTTTCTGCTGCCTCACCCAGTTTTTCTAAATTAATCAATGTCTGCTCCCGGATACTTCATCCCCTATTTATGAAATATCCTGTATTAATTATTAATATATAAATTGTTCTTTAATAAATCACTGAATCTCCCGCCTTTTTCATCCTTTACAGCTTACCCCTATAAATAATATTATAGTATTACATTTTAGCCATGATTTATGCAGGTGTTATACAGGTATTAGTTTCCATTCTTCGGGCATATTTCCCTACTGTTTTTATAGGAATTCAGCAGGTTTTTAAGTATAATATTTGTAATTTCTGCTTCTGAATTCTTTATATATATGTATAGCATATATATGTCATAATGTCCATATTTACAGCAATTATTTAAAAAATTCCATTATTTTCCATTGCATTTTTATTCTTTTAGTGATATTATAGCAATGTTATATATTTTAATGGTATCATGCCTGTTGCAGGATATGCCGATTAGTACAAAAAACATAGGAGATATTACCGATGAGTGAAAACATTGATAAAGCAGCAGCAAAAAGTGATCAGAATAGTATAGGAAATGTAATAAGAATTATTGATGAGTTTTCCCTTATAATTAATGTGGGAAGAAGTAAAATCAATAAAGGAGATATAGTTCAGGTTTATGAAAACTGCGGTACAATTTATGATATAGACGGTACTAAACTCTCAGACTATGAATTTGTTAAAGATGAACTTGTAGTAAGCGAAGTACATGAGAAGTATGCAATATGCAAAAATCATAAACATAAAAATATAGCGCCGCTTGCACTCCAACTTCCGCCTCAGCTTGTTCCAACACTGTCGCAGGAGCCTTTAAATATAGACTACAATGAGATAAATCCTTTTACCCCGACAGATGTACTTGTTCATGTAGGTGATACTGTAAAACTCGTTTAGTTTTAAAGTATTTGTTCGTTGCATCACGCACAGATGTTGTTTATATATGTGGTTTGTAGATTACTTTGTTTTAGCTCTATATGCAGCGGCAGTATCTTATATATAACAAAAGTTATTTCCGTGTGTAAGTTATACTTACTTGCATGCTTTGTTTTGTTGACCTTTTATCTCACAAGTAAGCTTATAGCCCGATGAGGCTTTAGTGTTCTTGTGAGATTTTTTATTTAACATAATTATGTCATATCTTATACAAATCAGGCGAAGAGTCGGAAACTGAGTGTTCTTGTAGAACTTTTATTTAGCATAATTACGTTAAACTGTATATTAATTTTTTACAACTGCTATATGTTGTTTTTGACAACGTAATATAGTTTTAACTTACTACATAAAATTGTTAGAATATACATTGAGGTGAGTCAATTGAAGAATTTAAAACTACTAAGAGAAAAGGCAAATATGTCCCAATCCCAGCTTGCATCCATAGTTCATGTATCGCAGCAGACTATCTGTAAATACGAACATGGTGAAAGTGAAGCAGGCTATGAAACATTAACTAAGATAAGCAATATATTTGATGTGCCGATTGAATTTCTTGTTAATGATGAAATTAGTATTGATAAGTATGACAGCGATAATCATCCTGTGATACTTACAGATATGGAGGAGGAATGTCTGAAATTATTTAGGCATCTTGAGCCTTCATCAAAAAAACTTATACTTGAGCTGTGTAGGAGGCTTGACCCTAAAGAAAACCTGTAATACACCGTCAAAGTTTTGACCGGAAATATCTATACTTATTAATAATAAATAAATTTTATATATGGGAATAATTTGCCCAAGGGCGGAATATACTGATTTACAGTGTATTTCGCCCTTTATCTACTGCATATACCTGAAAATTTTGTGATAAGGGTATAAGTACTTTTTTATAACTCTCCCACATACCTATCTGAGCAGGGATCAACAACAAAGCCGGTCCATTTTTAGGACCAGCTATATAGTTCAATTTAACATTTCCTGTATCATAAGTCCTCTCTGAAAAACCGGCATTAATTAATTTCTGATTAGATAATTTTCCAGATAAGTATTCATATGGATTTTTGTAATTCATTAAACATCCTCCTACAGTATTTATAAAAAATTTATTCCATCTTTATATTTCTGGAACCGTGTTTTATAATCCATTCGCACTCTTTACTTATATTATCCGTTTTCCATGTATTAACTATAAAATAAAATTTGTCTTTATCTTCTTTGTACAAATCATTTAAGTTGTTTGCTACACTTTTTTGTATATACTTGTCTTTGTCATCTTTCAAATTACTCAGAATTTCAAAGTACTCATCAAAATATTCAAGAGCGGCAAAGAGTTTTTTTGCCCAAGGTAGCCTTATCCTCAAACACTCACTCGAAAGTCTTCTAACTCTCTCATGTTCATCCTTACTCCAAGTTTTTAATATTTTAAAGGATCTGGCAGGATATTTTTTAATCAAAGGTCTCATACAGTATTCCGAAGTAAATCTTTTTGTAAGTTCTTTACTAAAATCTATGCTCGCCTCAAAATATTCATCGCCATAAATCTCAACATATTTTCCAATAGGCCACAACCACCATCCTTCTGTAAATGCCCCGCTATTTCCTCTTAATTCTTTACCTAAAATCTTCCCAAAAATTATAAGTACCTTTTCATACTCTATATCAAAGGCTTTATATAAGGCTTTAGCTATCAGTTCCTGCCTTTGATTAAATTCTAAATCTTCTATTTTACTTTTAGTTAATTCCAAAAATTTTTTCTTATTAAAATTGCTCGTTAAAGCTGAAAGTTTAGCAGCCAGTTCTTCTAAATAAGAAATATCATAATAATCTTTTACTTTCTTAGCCATTGTCTCTTAATACCGCCAATATTAATTTAACCTTAATCTCAATCTCATTTAAGTCAGAATTACCTATATGGGAAACATTTACTGCAGATCTATTTAATCCACCTAAAATAAAGCTTCCTTTCTACTAAAACAAGACTTTTATTATTCTTTAATCAATCTAATATTTTTCTGCACATACACTATCTCCTGTGCCATCACTTTTATTGTCTAACTATACTGATTTTCAATCGTAAAATATATTCAACACGCCATTTATATATTCAGGTGCATATTGTATACGACATTTGAACATACCATTCTCTGAATATATATCCAAATAATTCAGCTTAGCTTCGGAATCAGAAGAAAAATTTCCCGGGAAAAATACATAGTATGAATTAATATGATAATATACCCTATTATTATCCGTTATACCATGAGGTTCTCCGTATAAATTTACTATATCTGCATATGTATATTCATCATTTAATTCAAAAAATTGTCTTGTCTGTATTTTTATTTTTTTCGCATTTAAAACAATTTTTTTATCAATAAAAAGTTTCTTTATATATTTAGTACTGTTAAATTCATCTTCCATATACATAATTAAGCGCTCATTATTTCCAGAATTATCCTCTACCCTAAACATAAAAACCGGGTTTTCATCTGAATATCCAAACGTATAAGTTTCAAAAAAAGCCAGACCTTCTATCTCATAATACCATCTGATAATCCCGGAACCTGTAGATCCTGTAAAATCTCCTATCTCCCGCTTCACATCTGTAAAAGTTGTATCGTAACGAATATTATCGATAAAATATTCCAAACTCAGATTTTTATTAGTTTCCATCCTTACATCACGAATAACCTTCCCATTCTTTTTATATACTACTTCCCCTAATTTAGGACCATAGTCTAAATAATGAGCTGGTAAAACCATAAGCTCTACCTCTATACCATTCTCTAAAACATATACAAACTTACTATGTTCGGAATCTTCATATTTATATCCTTCCCCCAGTACTAATATTACTTCACAAATTGGCTCTCCAATCATAGACTCAAACCTATGTTTTGTTGAGTCATCAATTTCATACATATTATTTTTTTTATACACCAATATTGCTATAAATAGTACTAGCAATACACCTAGTGATATTATTTTTATATTCTTTTTATTTAAATAATTATTTTTTCCTGATTTAATAAAATTCCAAATCATGTATATCTCCTTTTTTTCTTTTAAACATCTTCAGAATTTTTAACTTCTATAAATATTAATCAGTTTATACAAACTTGTATCAATATATCCAATTATCTAAACGTACATAAATATACAAATATACGACTGTTTTGATGATTTATTAATCCATAAGTATTAGCTGATATTCTTAATATTTTTTCAGAGTATCATAAAATTTTTACACTGTCAATATAGTTTATACATTTATAATAGTGTATCATTAAACCAAACATGAAAATCTCCCAAATATAACATATTATATCAACTGCTTAAAAGTACAGATGGATTATTTTAGTGAAAGTCGCAAACAGATTGCTCAGATAGATTATATATTCACCTTAATATATAGATGCTTTATAATCAAAAAACAGCTTAAACAAGCCAAAAAGCGCCTATCTAAGCTGTTTTAATTAAATGAGACACCCGGGACTCGAACCCGGGACAACTTGATTAAAAGTCAAGTGCTCTACCACCTGAGCTAGTATCCCATACATTATAAATGCCTTGGACCGGAATCGAACCAGTGACACGAGGATTTTCAGTCCTCTGCTCTACCAACTGAGCTACCAAGGCTAAAACTGTAGATTGCGGGAACAGGATTTGAACCTGTGACCTTCGGGTTATGAGCCCGACGAGCTTCCAGACTGCTCCACCCCGCGTTAATATAAACTTTTGTTGTTATAACAAAAATGGGGGAAGATGGATTCGAACCACCGAAGGCAGTGCCAGCAGATTTACAGTCTGTCCCCTTTGGCCTCTCGGGAATTCCCCCATAATCCTATTATGCAGATTACCATTATAAAATATATATGATAATCAAAGCCGATAATCGGACTCGAACCGATAACCTGCTGATTACAAATCAGCTGCTCTGCCAATTGAGCCATATCGGCACAACACAATATATCTAACTTTTTACAAATCCCAACTATATAATGTAAAACACAAAATACAGTTTGAGAAGTGGGACCTATAGGGCTCGAACCTATGACCCTCTGCTTGTAAGGCAGATGCTCTCCCAGCTGAGCTAAGATCCCATGTTTCCAAGTAAATATACTATATTTTCAAACTTTAGTCAAGTATAAACGACCCAGATCGGACTCGAACCGACGACCTCCGCCGTGACAGGGCGGCGCTCTAACCAACTGAGCCACTGGGCCAAACTAACTTAAGTTTTATCCCCGTACCCTCAAAACCGCATATCAGACAAAATCCACATGCTCCAGCCTCTGGTTAAACCCTCGACCTATTAGTAACGCCTGGCTTAGTACATTGCTGCACTTACACCTGCGTCCTATCAACCTCGTAGTCTTCAAGGGGTCTTAACGCTTACGCGCGGGAGGTCTCATCTTAGGGGGGGCTTCACGCTTAGATGCTTTCAGCGTTTATCCCTTCCCGACTTGGCTTCCCTGCCATGGGGTTGCTCCCCAACAGGCATACCAGCGGTCGGTCCGTCCCGGTCCTCTCGTACTAGGAACGGCTCCCCTCAAACTTCCTGCGCCCACGCCGGATAGGGACCGAACTGTCTCACGACGTTCTGAACCCAGCTCGCGTACCGCTTTAATGGGCGAACAGCCCAACCCTTGGGACCTGCTACAGCCCCGGGATGCGATGAGCCGACATCGAGGTGCCAAACCACTCCGTCGATGTGAACTCTTGGGAGTGATAAGCCTGTTATCCCCAGGGTAGCTTTTATCCGTTGAGCGATGGCAATCCCACTTTCTGC
>NZ_JH378845.1 GCF_000235445.1 Johnsonella ignava ATCC 51276
GATAAATCCGCAAACTCGACTAGATAAATCCGCAAACTCGACTAGATAAATCCGCAAACTCGACTAGATAAATCCGCAAACTCGACTAGATAAATCCGCAAACTCGACTAGATAAATCCGCAAACTCGACTAGATAAATCCGCAAACTCGACTACATGAATTTGCAAACTCGACTACATGAATTTGCTGTGTTAAATAAAGAAAAAGCCTTAGAATTTTTAGGACTTTTTCTTTAATAAGAGATTAATATTGTGTTTAAGAGTATTTGACTTGCCGGAGAAACTGTATCATTGTTTTAGGTTACAGATCCTTATTGTTTAAAATCTATATCAATCAGTCTTTCTAACCATCTAACAATGTATGAGGGTGGCTCTCTCCTTCCTGTTTCCCAATTTTCAAGGGTTCGCTTGGGAACCCCATAATATTGGGAAAATTTTTCTTGAGTTAAAGATGTTTCCGCTCTTAATTCTTTTATTTTATTGTTTGTGGACATTTTCTTTCTCCTATTCATACCATTTTGGGGAGTGTGGTAAAAAGTCGTTTGCAAGTTCCCAGACGTATTCTGCCGCCTCACGAGTATTTTTAAATACAATAGAATTCCCGTGGTACTCTGCACCATCTACCGCATCTAAAATTTTATGAAAAAGATTTGTAGTGCGGTTAGCAACCTCCCAGTCAACACTACATATCAAATCATATGCAGCATGAGCAAGTTCACCATTTTTAAAGCGACATTTGTCGCTTCTATATTTTTCTTTTAAAAGCTGAAGTACAGCTTTTTTTGTTATTTTTGTCATATTTTTATTTTTTGGGGTTTACATCCCCTATTTCCTCCTTGATTTTTATTATGTATTTATTATATCACCCATTGGCGTATATGTCAAGTGTTTTTTTAATGTCTGAAAAGTGGCTTAAATACTAGATTTATAAAGTAAAAGTAAGGGGAGGAATTTGCAAACTCGACTGAACAAGTTGCTTTACAATGAAAAGTAAATGATATACAATATATAAATAAGGAGGTAATATTATGGCACAGGTAAATTTTAGAATAGATGATACAATTAAAGCAAAGGCTGAAAGTGCTTGTACAGCTATGGGCTTAACTATGTCTACTGCTATAAATATTTTTCTTACAAAACTTGCTAATGAGCAAAGAATACCGTTTGAAATAGCTGTTGATCCGTTCTATTCAGAAAAAAATTTAGAAGAACTAGAAAGACGTATATCTAATTTACGTTCAGGAAAAAGTATTTTAAAAGAACATAACCTAATTGAGGTTGATTAATGAAAAAATTATGGGATGATAATGCGTGGGAAGAATATTTATATTGGCAAACACAAGATAAGAGAACTTTAAAGAAAATCAATAGACTTTTGGTTGACATTGACCGTAATGGTTATAATTGTATAGGGAAACCAGAAGCTCTTAAAGGTAATCTTACAGGATACTGGAGTGTCCGCATTGATGATAAAAATAGGATTGTATTCAGAATAAATAACAATAACCTTGAAATATTACAGTGTGGTTCTCACTATAACAACGATTAGACATAGAATGAATGAACTGTAACAAGCACAGTAAGTGCATATACACTTACTTATTTTGGGAAATATCCCAAACCCAAACTTAAAAGTTATAATATATATTAAAAGCCCTGAAAAGTGTATTTTTAGGGCTTTTAATATGGTTTAGCTCTAAGAAATCATATTTTTTAGAGCTTCCTGAAGAACTTGCGAAAAATTGATATTTCTTTCTAATGCAGCTGAATTTAACCAAGCAGGCAGAGTTATAGTACGACTTACAGATTTATTTATACTAGCTTGTCTTATAGATGGCATATAAACATCAATTAACACAACACGTTCATTATCAGATGCTTTTATGTCAGATAATTTACTTGCCGGAGGAATTGGCTCATTATCTTCTTCTAGTCCATTAAGTACGCAGCCTAATAATTCTCTTGCAGATAAAAGAGCATCTTTATCATCCACTCCGTTTGTGGCTACATTGAGATCTGGAAATACTACAGCAATTTCTTCTCCAGGTTCGTATGCAAAAATGGCTGGATAATAGTATCGATCAATCTTTTTCATTTTATCAAATCTCCTTTACGTTTTTTATATATAAATTAGGGGGGAGGGCTAAAGAAACTTTAGCCCTGATTGTAATTCTATGCTTTTTAGCGTCTTTATTGGAATATCTTTACTTGGATGTTTTATTGTAGTTCGTCCTTTTTTCTCCGGGTGTTTAAATTGGTGATGACTTCCTGTAACTCCAACTTCATACCAACCGTCTGCAATAAGCATTTTTATTATCTCCCTTGAAGAATAGCTTTTTTTCATGTTGTTTCCTCCCTATGCTTATATAATAACACATATAAAAATATTTGTCAATGCAAAAAACAAATATTTTTATATGTGTTATATTTGTGGATAATAAAAGTCCTTAAAACTGTTTATCCTAGGCTTTTATCAAAAATTTTTCATTTCTTAGTATAGTATAGTCTCTTTAAAAGCTTCTAAAACGCTTTTTAAGGCTTGTTTTTATCTTAGTGGTATATTTTTACCCCTAGAACTTTTGAATGCATTCTAGGGGTGTTCTAGGCGTTTAAAAAGACTTGTTTTTTTCTTCTGATGTTTCAGGCTTATCAGTTTTAGGCGGAACAGATGATATAGGACGATGACGTTTATTTTGCTCATTAATATCATTTGTAATTGATTTATCCCTATAAGCAACTGTTGCAGTTGTTGTAGTAACTGATTGTGATTGCTCAGTTTCATCTTTTTTTAGATCTTACTGAAGATACAGGTCTTTCTATAGATTTCTCTGATGTATTAGTAGTTATAGCAGCATTGCGTGAAGCTAAAGTTGTTTTCATATCTTCAGGTTTATCTTTAATCTTTACTGAAGAATCAGGCTTAGATACAACCCTATTATCTGTATTATCAAGCTGGTTTGATTTTGTTATTTTATTATTACCAGGCTCATACAAACCTGTTGTAGTTACTTCTTGAGAAATGCCTATATTAGGCTGATTTTTTATAGGATATATAGGATAACTGTGTGGTCTTTTTATAGGCTGCGTTTGATTTTCAATCCTATTAATGTTTCCTGAAAAAAAAGCAGGGTTTTTGGATTTAGCTTGGTTATTATCATGTACTTGTTCTCCGGATAAATCAAAGTTTTGTTTAGGTGTACTCCGGTAACGAGTAGTAGGAGTAGGCATATTATTACTGCTAGGTGCTGATGTATAGCGGTTTTGCGATACAGTAGGTGTATTCTGCTTATGTTCTTCAGGTATAGAGTTGTTATTATAATATTCTTGGTAGTTGCTACTATATGGGGTATATGATGTGTTAGTTTTTTTATAACCATTTCCATTCATCTCGTCAATATATCTTCTGGTTGGTGATAGATTTTTGATACCGGTACTTCCTAATGCACCAAAAATATCCCCGGAATTCTTCAGTTGTGCTTTTAAAGCTCCTGACTCTCGGACACTTGTCGTTATTTTAGACAAGCCATTAAGAATATTTTTATGGTTTACAATTACTACTAAAGCTACAAGGGTTTCCATAAATATAACAATAAACCATCCGTACTTATTTGATTTTGAATATAAAAAGCTATCTAGACTAATTATTATACCCAGAATAAAAGTTATAATCAGCATCATCACTTGAGTCTCTAAAATTTTTTTTAGCCATAAAGTTACAAGCTCGATTCCTCCAAAGGATGGTACAAGTGCCAAAAGCAAAACTATAGGAGCAAGCAGTATGTAAAAGACTGCCATTACTTGAAATGCGAGCTGTAGGATTGCCATGAACATATAAATACCTGATTTAACGAGAAACGGTATTAAATATACAATCAGGAAGCCAATGCGACCGACTCCTCTGCTTTTAAGCATAGATTTTGGATATTCTCCCATGTAGGATTCTACTAGAGAAGCTCTATCCGGTGTCCCCGGAGGTGTATTTAAGAAATTTTCAACATGGCTTTCATCATCCGATCCGCCTTCAAATTCTAAAGACTTCCAAGGAGCGTGAACTAAGGACTTCCAAATCATACCGGAAGCATTCGAAGCATAATTTTCTATTGCTATATCTCCTTGCTGATTTATGTTCATCAGTGCAGACACGCTTATATCTTTAGTTATAGATGTTGTCGCTGATAGTGCTGTTGCAGAGTGTGTAACAACAAAGGATGCCATTAAAAATATACAAAGTATTTTTCCTATTTCTGTAACCAATCCGGCAAGATCACGCTTAGTAAGTCGTTTCATTAGGTTCCAAGCTGACGCAGCGAATGCAAGTATAAAAAAGCTATCAAATATGGAGGATTTAAGAGCTGCTTGGATGGAATTAATTTCTGTTGAAAATACTTCTGAGACATCAAATACCATAACATGGTAAAAAAATACTGCTACAGCAAATCCAAGTATTCGTACAATCGAAAATAAGGCATTTGCAATTTGGTTAAGCATATGATCACCGGCTTCAAAGATATCAGTTTTTTCAATATCGAGGTAATAATTATCTCGGTAATCTTTTCCCAGATATTTTCCGTCGCCTTCGAGATTATTTAAATCATCAGTGGCGTTGATAGCAGTTTCTGCATATACTGTAGTTGAAAATCCAAGATTGATACCAAGAAACAGTATTAAAAGTATGAGAAAGAACCGTTTTAACATAATTATTTTTTCCTTTTGCTATCTAAGCTCCAATATTCAAGATCTTCAAAAACCCAGTAATCTGCTAATTTTTCTAAAGATCGTGAAGCTGAAGAAAGAACATAAAAAATTTTTGGTCGCCCATATATTTTCAGTCCATTTTTTAAAGTTGCAATCATTCTAATATTTGTGTATTCAATAACAGTATGATTAAATACATTTGAATAATCCAGTTCTAATGATTGTATATATTCTTTTGTAAGAGGAATACTAATGAAATATGTTCCTCCGCCATCACGACCATTTATTGCTGCATCATACTCGGTTATAGCTCCTTCAATTGTGTATAATTGTTTGTTAGCTTCATATTCTTTGCCACTAAGCTCAAACATAATGGCAGTAGGTTCGGTGCCGGATGGCTCAAAGATGTAATCTATTTCAAATGGTACAGATGGTGTTATATCAGGCAGCATATCCTCTAATAGGGTTGTACTACTGATATATAATTTATCATCAGAATCTTTTTCAATTATAGCTTGTATACCACAAGGACTTGTAGTTTTAAAAAATTGCCCTTCAACATTAGCCAGAACATACACTATTGTTTTTCCGTTTTCATCAAGTTTTTGAATATTTGAAATATTCTTTAGTTTACCGCTAAATTCTCTTTTGTTATCTTCACTCCCACGAATAACATGGTCTGTTCCTTTTTCAAATTTTCCATATATTCCTGAAATAGTAACTTCTTCTTCATCCAACAAAGAAAGTATTTCTGTATCATCTATATTACCAGTAATGCCTGTTTGTTTTACGGATTCACTTTCTGAATTTGTAAATGTACCGACGGTAGGTTCTTTTTGCACTTTAGTACAGCCTATTAACATAGCAACACTAAGTATAGAGATAGTTATAATACGCTTCATTTGTGTATCCTCCTTATTTAAAGCACATATTTAAATATATATTATAATACGTATTTAAAATCATATTTAAATACTGTTTAAAATTCGTATTATAATATGAAATTTAATATATATTTAAAATAATATTATAATACATATTAAAATGCGTATTTAAAATACTATTAATATATATATTATAATATATATAATTGTATATCATTTACTTATGATCCAAAATGGACCTCCAGCAGAAGCACCTTTATTAGCTTCATTGAGTATTATGGACAGATCCCATTTTTGCTGACTACGAGCTGTACTACCAGGATCTGCAACTAGGATTTTTCCATCAGCTGTTACGCCTCTAAGAACAATAAAATGTCCTCCTGTCGTGAAATGTCCTTTACTCATTATAGCAATTACTAAGCTTCCTGAACTTAGTGCATCAACAATTCGTTGTCCTTCTGTATAACTACATCCTGATACTTGTAGCCCAAAGTGCCTAGCACCGTCAGGTATAAGCGAATGAAGGGATCCTTTCCCATGAACGTAATAGTTACCTGTCCTTGCCCATTCACATATAGCAGGTGGATCATATGCCGTTCCTGTTAGGGTAGAAACAACAATAGCCAAAGAGGTTGGACCACAGCCTGTACTAGCTATTGTTTTACTTACATATTTTTGGTTTCCCCAACGGCTATCAGCCTGATTGTAGTATACTACAGGGGTGTCAGTATCTGTAAAGGTTATTCCTTCATAACTACGGCGAACTGATATATTATTTTCCTGATTCAATCCCATATTGTTCATCATATTATTAATACGGGTTTTTAAATCTTCAGGAAGCCAACTGTTCATATACTCAGATGTATAGAGTTTCATTACATTATCTACTTGCTCAGAAGATAGTTTTATGTAATTACTAAGAACACTTCTGTAATCTGTGTTTACTAAGAAAGAAGCTTTATATCTCCATTCGTTTGTACTATCATCTGAAGCTTTTTGATTAAGTCGGTCAATAAGATTTTGTGGTGTTAAATCCGGGTTATCACTTTCCGTAAGTCCTATATATGATAAAATGTCATTTTTTGCAACATATTCGTCTGTTCTGTTATATACCCAGTCGTATTTATCGACCTCGTATGTATTCCCCTCGGAATCCGTGTGGGTTTCGGTACCAACCACTTCATAATGTTCAACTTCAACATTTGCTCGTAGAAATTCTAATGTTGTGTAAACAGGATTAATTGATTCGACACCCTTTTGACCTGCTTTTTCTGCGTTTAACACATCAGATAACAGCACTATATCCCAGGGTACCCCAAGATCTGTTGCATATTGTGCATATTGTGTTATTTTCGTTTTGGAAGCAACTATACTAACCGGTTCTGTGGATGCAGTGCTTCCACCTCCTGAAGCAGCCATAATAACAATTAAAAAAATCCCTACCGGTGCGAACAACATAATATTTCTTATCATCTTCATAAATAATCACCTGCTAAATTATAATGATTCATAGGAAAATATATCTATATCATCATGAGTATTATTTTCTTCATTTTTATCTTCAACTTTTGCATTGTTTGATACTTCTGAAGAATCTTCTATACTGCTTGCATCTACTGGAGTAGTTGAGAAAATCTTGATTAAATCATCAAAAACAGCATCAAATTTTAGTACACCTACTCTTCCGTTTAAATCTTGAAAAAGACATTGTGCATTCCCGAGGGACATAATAAGTTGTATGTTATCTTTCGTTTTTTCAAGTTTCAAAAAATCAAGCATTCTTTCAGCTTCAGCTGTGTTTCCTGTCTTAAAGCAAAACTTGTATGTTATAGAATTACGGATACCTTCATTAGGTAAATCTGTTACACTATGTCCATTCAGTATCATAGATGTATAGAGAGATCTGCTCATTCTTGCGACATACGACATAAGCTTTTCTCCTTCAACTGTTTTACCCAGCATCCAACTTTCATCAAAGAGAATAACTTTGAAATTATTCTTGTGGCTATGTACAAATTTTCTAGCAAAAGCTGTGATTACCATCATAAGTACAGTAGAAATATTTTCTTCTTGTGTATAATCTTCTTTTTTTGTATCTGGAGACGGTAATTTTAAGTTCTGAACCTGCAAAATATTGAGTCGATTATCAAGAGATATAGCTTTTTCTGTTCCATTACCTATTAAAAGCTGCGACATTCCTGCGTTTTGAAGCAGTTTTATTTGTCTCGAGAGTAATAAAGCATCTTCTTGTAAAGAATCTTCTTTAGGAAAACTTGAAAGTATATCTGCTAAAAGCTGCATAGACGGTAGTTCTTCTTTTTGTATTTTATTTAGGGCTTCTAAAAGTGCTGTATATTTGCCATCTTTAGGGTTTATCTTAAAAAGTTCGGAAAGAAGATTTATAGCAAGCTCTGCGGCTTCTTCTACATTATCTCTAAAAATGTTGAATGGATCCAATGTCCCTTTATAGGTTCTATCCGGAGCAAGCGTAACCAGTGTTATCATACCCTTTAAAGCTTCCATGTCTGTAATCCAATGTGTTCGTTCTCCTTTTGGATCTACAATTAGTCCATAAGCTCCATACATAACATGTAGGTAAGTAATCAAATTTGCATTAAAACTTTTCCCTACACCTAAATTACCATAAAATACAGTGCTTGCGGATGTATTAGATAAACACGCTTGCCTTAAGTCTAAAAACACATTCTTTTGTTCTAACCCTGTTTTTCCTATATATGCACCTACGATATCACCAAGTTCATGTGTTGCTCCTATAATTCCTGAAGCTAATGAGGTTGGAGTTAAACGCATTATAAAGTCCTGAATTGTAAAACTTACACTAGGGATAGATTGCATAAATAATGTAATTTGATCCGTCAAAGGACGTTCTACAATGAAATTTATATCTTCATATTCCCTTTTAATCATACTTGCTTTCTCTTCCAGTGCTTCATACGAGCTATCTGCAACACATATTGTTACAGTTGTTTGACAAAGTGGTAGTTTTGCTGCTTTTAATTCAGCTTCTAAAGCATCAATCTCTTCTTTTGAGTTTAATAAATCGTCCGGAATTTCTGCATTTGCAACCTGGATATTTTCAATTTGTGAATTAGCTGCTCTACGCTGAAAATCAATTTTTCTGACAGCTTCTCTATGCTCAATATTTCTTATGTGAATGTAAATTTCTGCTTGAAGATTACGTTGCTGAAGCATGTAAATCCACTCACAATCCGGAAATTCCAAATCGTTAGGTATATTTGTAATAGTTAAAAAAGTCTGATAAGAGGAAGAGTCTTTACCATGCTCTATTTTTATACTTCTTCCAACTTTAGTAATAACTCCACTGAAAAGATTGACCATCTCTCGCTTTCTTGGGCGTATATAATCATTTCCGGACAGATTTACCGCACTTGTATATGGTATCCATGGGTCTTCTTTAGTCTTATGAAAAAGCTTTACATCTTGTTGCAAACCACGGTACATCATTCTTCTAAGCAACCATTGTAATGTATTTGTATCCGTTTTTATAAGCTTCATACGTTTTGTTTGCTCATTGTAGATTTGATTACACATTCTTTTGTAACTGTCTACCTTTGACTTGCGTATATCTTTTGTGTCTATATACATAAAAGCATTAAAATCACGAATAATACTTGCTATGATAAAATCAAATGCATCTTTAGCTTGTGATATAATTTCGCTTTCATTGATTTTTATCAGTTTTATAGCTATAAAAGACTTATAATCATTACATTTACCATTAGTATCAAGTATATCTTTAAGGTACTGTTTAGTAACATTTGCTTGATATACAGAGCTTTCGTACAAGGGATCATTTTTCTGTAAGTTATTTATTAAGCCTTTAAATGATGCATCTAAATCTTGCGATACCGGTATAATCATAAATTTAGCTTCTACAAGGTTAGATATAAATAGAGTTAACCGGTTTAAAATAGCTATCTTACTTTCATCACTTAGCATATCGTAATCAAATCCTTTAAGCTCAAAAACAGCCCAACAACTTTTGTCTACTCCAAAAATCAAATTATCTTCAAAATAATCAATAGGACATTCTAACATATGTATTCCCTCATTCTTTCTTGCTACATAACCATACTATTTTTGTATTTGCCGTATTGCGATTATATGAGCTAAATCGTTCGATATATTGTTCTTTTGTAAGCATATAATTCACCCATGACATCATATATTTATGGGGCATTTTTCCATCCAATTTTTTCTTTAGTAAAAACTGTGATACGCCAAAAGGAACCGCAACAAAACGTAAAATACTCGGAATAATTTTTAGTGGCGGTATTAAAAAACTAAGTAATAGCATAATAAACGCTATGATAAAAAAATATAATACTTCCCTGGGGCTAACCGGAACGGGTAGTACAATATTTTGTATAGCGTATATACGATTTTCTATTTTCCAAACTTTATTGTAAGATCGTAAATTTATTTTTTTAGGTTCAATACTCATTATAGATAACCTCTTATATATATTTTAATACATACTCAAATATAAGTTTATAGCCTATTGCACATGCAATAGGCTTATATAACTATAGTCCCAGTATACCTTTCAAAACATTACCGATGTTAGTTAATACATCTGGATTTTTGCAAAAAACGCATATAATTGCGGCAGCCAATATTATACCTACTGCTCCTGTCGCATTTCTTTTTATTGCCGACATGCCGGCACCAAAAATACCTCCCACAGCAACGATCCAAAATACGCCATCCAGCAACCATTTTGCACCATTCTCTGCATAAGTATTACTTGCTAATGATACAAAACTGAACATAAGTACCATAGCGATTGTACAGATACCTGTATATACTAATTTTTCTGCATTTTTTTTGTTTTTCATCTTGCTATTCTCCTTATTATTTTAAATTTGTATTTCTCACATCCATATCCACCACATAATATTGCTTATCTTTATATATTATTTTTAAGTGGTAATGTTGCGTAATTATTGCATTATTCTTGTCTTTAATTGACAATGTAACTAAAGCTAAAAAGTCAGTAGTAGAGTTTTCATTGCTGTAGTAAACTCTTAATTCTTCGATCTTCTCTAAACTTATACGTCCTTGCAGTCCTATAAATTTGCTTGGATCTGCATCCGGAGATAAGTAATAATCAATAACACTCTGATCCGATTCATAGTAGGCTTTGAAAAAATTACTCAGTGCAAGCTCTACGGCATTTTTGATTTCTGCCGTACTTTCTTTGCCTGTATATAGTTGTTTTTCATAAAATGCCTTTTGATCATCTGATACAAATGCCGGATAATCCTCTACGATATATTTATTTTTATCTACACTAACAGGAACTTTTAAAACTACCGTATCTTCAGTTTCCGTTTCTGAAGCTATACCATCTTCACTTATCGTCTTACTACTGTACGATACTGTAGTCATAACCCATACATCATATTGTGTAGGACTGTATTGTGTTTGCTTGTATGCTCCAGCATATAGTACTTTTGCTTTAGAACCTTGAGGAAAACGGTATGCAGCGTTTATAATTGTATCTGTTACGTAAGGCTTTAAACGATCTACATACTCGAACTCCTCTCCTGCTTTATATGTCATGTATTCAGTTACAAAATTTTGTGCAAATCCCAAAATCTCTTGATTCTGATTTTGATATGTATTTAAGTTTGCTTTAAAGTCATTTATGATACCATTAACTTTAGCTGTTGGATCTGGCCGGATGCTTACAATAACACCCTTTATAAAAAAGAAACAAAGCATTGACCATATCAAAAATCTTAGAACCTTAAAAAATGTGTTTTTGCGTAAAACATAAAGTTCTTCTTTGTCTTTTTTAAGATCTTCCAATCTAGCTTTTTTTGCTTCTTGTACAGCCTTTTTTACTCTTAACTTTTCCTCTTTTTCTCTTTTTTCCGTTCTTTTTCTCTTGCAGCTCTTTTTTCTTAGCTACTTTAGCTTCATCATCATCTTTTTTCTTTAGCTTAAACATACTGGCTACCTCTGTTTTGATATACCCGGGTTAAAGTTAAAATCAAGCTCAATTTCTTCTCCGTTTTTTAAATATTCTCCTGGTTCGGGTTTTTCCGGAATATAAAAATCTTTATTCTTTACCAATCTTTCTTTTGTTTCACAATCTTTTATTGTTAGCATATTACCATGCTTAATTTCAATTTCTTTTAGATCTTTTTCATCATCAAAGTAGAAGGATTGAAATTCTATTGTTTCATTGCCAACTTTATAAAGAAAACGACCTTTAACGTCCGGAAGGTTACAAGCAGATGTATTTCCTAGCACAATTTCTGAAGCTGTTTTATCCGCGAATCTCCCGGATATACGAACCGGGACATTATTTTTAATTTGTCCTGTAAGTACATTTGCATCCGGACGCTGAACTCCAAGAAATAAATTTATCCCGGTAGCTCTTGAAAGTCTTGCTAAAGTTGATAGATAGCCTTCTAGTTGCTCATAAATAGCTTTATCTTCTTTCGCTACACCTTTTTTATCAAGCATTTCTGCTATCTCATCTATAAACACGCCAATCCTAGATAGATTTCTATGTGTTTTTTGATTATATTCTTTAAGATTTTTTACCTCCATTTCTCTAAATAATTTCAATCTTGTATCGTTTTCTTTAACAAGCTTTTCAAGCACAGTTAATGCTCTTAATCTGTCTGTAATTACTTCTCCGTACTTTTCATATACTTTTCCAAATTCCACACCACCCTTAAAATCAATCATGTATATCCGACAACCTTTTTTTATCATCTGCCACAGCATACAGCGAAGAATAACAGACTTTCCTGAACCCGTTTCTCCAGCAGCCAGTACATGCGGTGTCCTGTTTAAGTCAAACTTTACATAGTCTAAATCCCCTTCACCTATACAAAGTACACCATCTCCAGGTAATATATAATCATCTTTCCAGCGTAACATTTCCGGGATTTTGTAATCACTTGACACCGTTACCAGCTCTATGATCCCTTTTTTAGTTCCTTCTCTTATTTGTCTTATACTACACCCTAACCCAACCTCCAACCTATCTTTTGCTTTAACCCAATCAGTTAACGGAATATTAGACTGAAAAGCATATATAATCTTTTTTTCATTCTCTTTTTTATATAAAAAGTATGGGGTTTTATTATTTTTTCCAATAAAGCCGATATCCCGGAATATCACATCATACATAGATTTATCTTTACTTTTCAATGTCCCGAGTATGGCTAAGTACATCAAAGGTACTGCCATGGTTAAACCCCATAATATTAATTGAATTAAACTCGGTACCGGAACCTTAAAAACTTGTCCCATTCTATTTAGCGTTATCATAAAAAGCTCTTTACGCAAATAGCTTACAATACTGATACTCACAGTGATTCCAAGACCTATAATCCTGGCCAGAGAAGTTAAACCTTTTAATCCACGTATTACTTGAATAAAAAATTTAAATAACCCCTTCAGTATTACCGCCAGTATAGCTCCTACAGGATCTGAGTTGTTTTCCTTTGACATACTAATCTCCTTGTATATAAGCCAATTTTTCTTGTAGTTCCTTTACCTTTTCTGTATTTTCATCCTCTGTAAAAAAAATAATATCTTCATGTAATATAGCTATTTTAACCGCTTTAGATAAATCATTTTCTTTTATATGTTGAATTTTTGATTGATATAAGATATTCGCAGCTTCAAAGACTTCTAAGTTTATCTGTTCTTGCTTCAATGCTTCTTTTGTTATGCCATTTTTTAAAAGACAATAAGTATATAAAACCTCTTTTTCTTTAATAGATAAAAGCGTAGATATCAGGTAAAAGTATTTTTTTTGTGTATCTTCTTTTTCAGTCTCATAAAACATTCTTTTTAACTTAGTCAGACTATACGAAGAATATGGCTCTAAATCATATTCATCCAATAAAGCCCCCTCATATCTTGTTGATTTTTTCATTACACTACCTCCTGTTTTTCTCGATTCCATATTTGTATCCATAGTTCTTTGCATTGTTCTTTATCCATTCATGTCGCTTAAACATAAACAACGCATTTAATTTTTCAATGTTTTTTTTGTATTCTTCATCTGTTAACTCCTTATTCGCATATTTTCTTTGTATTTTATTGTATATTGGATCAGTTAAAGGGTATATATTATTAATTGCTTTAGTATAATCATCATAAAATAACTTCGCACTTATGCTATGATCTACCTTTCTCAGAAAGAATGTTCCGTTACTTCCTGTTGCCCTCATCTCTTTCATACCCGTTTCAACCAATGTATATATATCTGCTTCACTAAAAGTACTTCCGCCCGGATGGTTATGTGTAAGCACTGCTCCTTTCATCATAGCAGTCTCACTTGCCGTAAAAGCCACTTGATTAGCTTTTCCATCACTCTTATTAAATAGTTCTTTCCCGTCCTGATCGTAGATATAAGCATACTCTACTTTTTTATTTACGATCTTCTTTTCCTGTTTTCTCACAGGAATCAGCTCTGTAATGCTTTCCGGAGCTTCTACTACATAGTTCAAATCATCCTTTAACTCATTTATATAGCAATCTTCTTTTAGTATATTAACATTTTCATCTTTGAATTTAAGTTTTCTATTAAACAGATACCTTTTAGTTGTTGAAAATCTCTCATGCCTTAAATATTCTTTTGTGTCTTTATTTGCTTCTTCAATAGACATTCCTGAATCTTTTAACTTATTTCTATGCGTTATAGCTGCGATACGGCGTAGATCATGGCATTCTATACCTAGTTTCCTTGCATTCTTCTTCATTGTTTCAGCTGAATAAAATATATTATCTTGTTCAGAATACCCATCGAGATATTGTTGTAGTTTTTCTGATAAATACTGATTAGGATCACATATTACTTTCCCTGATTTTCCACCCTTTCCTTTTTTTACATCTACAGTAATAACCTGACCATCAATCTTAATATCCTCTTTTTTTAAATTAGCTACTTCAGATACCCTTAGTCCTGATAACTGCATTAAACGATACCCGATCTTCAGCTTTTCATTTTTTAAAGCATTAATCTTTTTTTGTATCATATCGAGAATGATAACCTTTACACCTCGTTTAGTACCTCTCCGCTTATTTTTCGCAATCCTTTTAAAAAAATCTTCTTCAGGAGCTTTAAAAGACATGTCAAAATCTTCTAAATGCTTGAGTCCATTTTTTAAAGCTGAAAAATTTCCACTCCCTTTCAGCTTTATCAAATATTCTTCAATATGCTTATTGCTTACATCTGACAGAGTGTCAAACTGAATATTTCTTAGGCACTTCACCACAGCAAAATAGTATCTATCTACCGTGTTTTTATTATCCAGTATCTCATTCAGATAAGACCTGTATCTCTCCAGCACATCATATTTCATATTTCATATTTCACCCCCCCGGCTTCCCCCAGTTACCTTGTACATATATCTTTATGCTAATATATACTTTAAGTATATATTAGCCTATTATGTGTCTGTCCATAAAATCTAATAAATCTCAGTAAATATATAGTTTTAGTAGTGTACAATTTCATAGTAGTGTTTTGTTACAAAATGCACGCTGCTTTTTTACATTTTTAGCTGCTTTTTCAGTTCCTCAAATACTCTGATATCAAGTTTAATTACTGCTTTATTCGCTACTCTTTTAGTTAGTCTATCTTTATCTGTATCTATCCAGTTTAAAGCCTTCCATGTTTTCAATTTACTATCTGGCATTTCATATTTGTTATGATTTAACAACTCCTGAAGCACCGGTTTTTCCACTACAAAATACCCTCTATACGGTTTATATCCTTGCCCTTCCAGGTGTTTTATAATAGCTACAAATTCTTTTGCATAAATGTCAATCACTGTATCATAGACTCCTTTACCATATTGACCCAATCTTTACTTATCCTTACTACTCTTATACTTTTTCCTCCGGCATTATGTGTAAAATATGGCATGTTCTTATTCTCATTAAATCTAAGCATTCCTAAATCGCTAAATATTTTTATCACCTTATCTGAACTTAAAATCATAGTGTGATTTTCAATTAGTCCTTTAAAGTAGGTTGCTTGTACTATCATATTAGCCATACTTACTTTGCCATCTCTTTTGTTCTCTATATTAGTGTTATTTTTAACTATATGTTCAATAATTTCAAAAAAAGTATCACATAGCTCTTGATATATACCATTACTTATTACATCTCTATTTTTAGAAATATTTACAGGGTTATTACTATTACTACTATCATTGTTTTGTATAATAGTTTTGTACTCTTGTATCTTCTTATCCTTTTCTTTTAACTGATTTTCTAATTCATGAATATAATCAAGTTGCTTATTACACTTCATAATAAGCTGTTCTATTTTAATATCTTTTTCGTTATTAATTTCATTCACCTTTCCATGCTCCTTTTCCTTGTTTTTTGTACATAATCAACTACTTTTTTTCAATTATTTCATACTATACAAAAGCATCATCTTTTCATTTTTAGCCCTTATTTATATGTTTTTGAATGTAATAATATACCTATATTATTACATTCAAGTTTTTTAAGAAATCTCATAAAATCAAGGTTTATAAGCATTTTGTAAAATTTCCCTCTAAAAATATAGTTTTGAATGTGATATAATATATATATTACAACCAAAATATTACATTAATTTAGAGGGAGATTTGTAGTGAATAAAGTTACGCAACCAATCCGGAGTAAAAAGAAAATTGAAGAGCTATTAACTTACCTAAAAGGAAAAAGTTATAGGGATTATATGATTGCAAAAATTCAACTAAATACGGCACGGCGGATTAGTGATATAATCCGTCTAAAAGTATCTGATATACTGAAAGAGGATTATACACTAAAGAAGTATATTACTATTCAGGAACAAAAAACAAAGAAAGTAGCTAGAATTGTCATAAATCAGAGCATTCAGGAAAGTATTCAAGATTATATCATAGATCAAAAAATGGACTATGATGATTATCTTTTCAAAAGCCGAAAAGGTAAAAATAATCCAATCACAACAACACAAGCACATCGTATTTTTCAAAATGCTTCGCAAGTTTTAAACTTAGAAAACTTTGGAACACATAGCTTGCGTAAAACATGGGGGTACTTTTGTTATCAAGAGACACATAATATAGCTTTAATTATGGACGTATTCAACCATTCGAGCGAAAAAATCACATTGCGATACATAGGAATCACACAGAAAGACAAAGATTATATGCATATGCTAATAAAATTTTAATGCATTAAATAATAACCACCGGCTTAGCTGGTGGTTTGTTTTTCGCCCTATAATGGCTTATTCCCAGCACTGGATTCTAAGGACACATCGAAAGTTTCGCTAGTTGCAATATCAGTTACTTGCTTAGCCCTTTAAGCTTACTTTTTATTGTTACTACAAATATATATATATATATATATTAAAATATATAATAGAATACATATACATATATATATTTTAATATTGATATTATAGAGTATATATAATATGATTAAAATATATATTTTAATATTGACATTATAGAGTATATATAATATGATTAAAATATATATTTTAATACGTATAGAAAGGAGAAGGAAATGACAAAAATAATAGCAATAGCTAACCAAAAGGGGGGTGTAGGAAAGACTACTACAAGCCACGCTCTAACCGCCGGACTTGCAGAAAAGGGGTATAGAACCCTATGCATAGATCTTGATCCCCAAGGTAACCTATCAGCCTCCTGTGGAGCTGTAAATTATAACATCCCAACCGTTTATGAAATGATGAAAGGCGAAGTCAATGTGAAAGATGTTATACAAACCCTAGGTTTATATAACATAATTCCGGCAAATATCATGCTTTCCGGAGCAGAGCAAGAACTGAATAGTACAGGTAAAGAACACAGGCTAAAAGAGAGCCTATCCGATATTGTAAATGATTATGATTATATTATTATAGATACCCCCCCAAGCCTAGGTGTTTTGACTGTCAACGCATTTACTTTTTGTGATGAAATTATTATACCAACAACAGCAGGAATATTTGCCACGGCAGGCATTCAGCAACTTGCGAGGACGGTTGAGAATGTAAAAAAATATTGTAATCCAAACTTGAAAATTAAAGGGATACTCTTTACACGATATAATCCAAGAACAAATATCAGCAAGCAGGTAAAAGAGATTGCAGAGAGTTTTGCAGAGCATATCAAAGCCCCTGTTTACGATACAACAATTAGAAACGGAATAGCGGTTGAGGAAGCACAGGCGAATAAGGAAGATATTTTTACTTATAACAGTAAGTCCTCTGTTGCTGAAGATTACAGAGTATTTATTGAAGAATATTTGAAAGGATAATAAAGATAATGACATCAAAAAAGAAAGCTACAACAGAAGAAATTAAGAAGAATTTCGGATTTGACGAACAAAGCGAACAAGCTTTTAAATCAATTTTAGGTGTTAAGGAAGAAAAAGCAAATATGTCTGAAGAAATACAGACAGATACAAAAAATGCTGTTGAAGATACAATAAAGAGAAGAGGACGTAAGAAATTAGAGAATAGAGAAAAGAAAAAAAGATACTCATTAACTATTCTACCAAGTATTTATGAAAAAGCACAAGAAAAAGCAGAAAAAGAAGGAAAAACAATATCTGAACTCGTATCAAATTTTCTTTTAAAATATAGTAAATAATTTAATTTCATATATCAAGATAAACCTTTAATATACCTGTGTTTTAATAAATAATCACAGGTATATTAATTCATATAATAATATATATAAATATATATATTATTATATACATTATTATATAAATTAATATATGTATAATAACACAAATTAATATATGTATAATAACACAAATTAATATATATATAATAATATAAATTTAAATATTTATTTTTATATATATTATAATACATATAATATGATACACTATAAAAAAGAAAAATGAACAGATTAAATTATATAAACAAGGGGCAGTTGACGAAGAAATAGCTAAGGTTATAAAAATCTATGACTTTCTTTCTACTTGTGATAATGTCTGATCCTCATAGAATAATTGATAGTGGAGCTTTTAATGATATTATAAAAGACTATTTAATACTTGCAGTAAAGAGAGCAGTGTAAAAAGATTACTATTTAGAACTACAGTTTATCTTTGATTAAAGTGTGCAAGCAAGAATTTATGATTAAAATACAAAAAATAGTTTCTATATATTCTTGATAAAACTGAATTTAACTTGAAAAATGATACAAAAAATTATTTAAAAATTAGACTTTTATATGCCATTTAAGTATCTCAAAACACGTTGACATCCTAAGCTATACAGCTTATAATATAAGTGATTAAATATTTATATTTTCGGATGTAAGAAAATAGGTATATTATTACATTCAAATTTCAGCATCAAAGATTTTTTTCAAGTAATTAAAGCGATATTTTATATTGCTTTTTTTGCTTCTCATGTTTAATTCATCGTACTTATCTTTAAAAAAGTGAAATAAAGTAAGGTCATCATGAAAATCACTATCCGGTAAGATTTTGTGTGCCGCATTATATAATACTATTATTTCTTCTTTGCTAAATTCATTGTTACAAGCTTCCTGCATAAAATTAATGCGTGAAGCATATCTTGATATTTCCTGTTCCTGCTGTTCATCTTCCGGGTTTATTTCTAATTCTTTTTGTTCTTCTATAAATTCATCCAGTGTTAATTGATCTTGATAACAGTTGTTTTTAAATATATTGAACTTAAGTTCTAATACTTTTCCGCCTTTTCCTTTTGTTCCATATGGTTCATAAGTAAATCTTATATCCGTATTTTCTTCTAAAGCCTTTTGACAAGGCTCAAGAACCCATTGTTTGAAATTATTAAATCTTGTATATTGTTTTTCATCTATACCTAATTGTGTTTTTAAATATTCTATAGTCATTATACGATAACCTATTTTTTCATATTGCTTTAAAATTTCATACATCCTAAGTTGGTTAGAACTTTTTAATTTTAGAGCATTCCATAATTTATAAGAAAAATATTTTTCTTTGAACTCAAACATTAGTGGTAAAGCTTTATCATGAGCATCTATTTCAATATACCATTCTTTTTTGTTATCCATATCTACAGTACATTCTTTAAATAGTTGAAAACCTGTATAACCTCCTCTTTCGTTTGGTATATTTACTACTTTACATAGTAAACTGTTTGTAACTTGTTTTAGATAGTCTATTTTTATTCTATCTTGAAGCTCCATTATTTTTTGAAAATCTGATACAGAAAAACGTACAATTCTTGTACTTATATCTTCAGGATTAATTCTACTTAAATAAATACTGAAAAATCTAAGCTCTTGTAAAGTCATATTATTTGCTCTTAACTCATTTAATACATTTTTTTTAACAACTAAATTGTTTTGCTTTAATGCCATAAGATCTACCTCCTCTAATTATTTTATATATTATAACATAAAATAACTAGAAAATCAAATTATACTAGTCAACTACATAATTTTATAATTCTAGTTTTATTGAAAAACAAGCAAACTAACAATCACTTGTTTGTTAGCTTGTTTTATATCTTGTTTTATATCTTGTTTTATATCTTGTTTTCGGCAGTCTAAAAATAGCTTAAATACTGGCTTTATGTGTATTACTCGACTAGATAAATCCGCAAACTCGACTAGATAAATCCGCAAACTCGACTAGATAAATCCGCAAACTCGACTAGATAAATCCGCAAACTCGACTAGATAAATCCGCAAACTCGACTAGATAAATCCGCAAACTCGACTAGATAAATCCGCAAACTCGACTACATGAATTTGCAAACTCGACTACATGAATTTGCTGTGTTAAATAAAGAAAAAGCCTTAGAATTTTTAGGACTTTTTCTTTAATAAGAGATTAATATTGTGTTTAAGAGTATTTGACTTGCCGGAGAAACTGTATCATTGTTTTAGGTTACAGATCCTTATTGTTTAAAATCTATATCAATCAGTCTTTCTAACCATCTAACAATGTATGAGGGTGGCTCTCTCCTTCCTGTTTCCAATTTTCTAAGGGTTCGTCTTG
>NZ_JH378846.1:0-3620 GCF_000235445.1 Johnsonella ignava ATCC 51276
CCCGTACCCTCAAAACCGCATATCAGACAAAATCCACATGCTCCAGCCTCTGGTTAAACCCTCGACCTATTAGTAACGCCTGGCTTAGTACATTGCTGCACTTACACCTGCGTCCTATCAACCTCGTAGTCTTCAAGGGGTCTTAACGCTTACGCGCGGGAGGTCTCATCTTAGGGGGGGCTTCACGCTTAGATGCTTTCAGCGTTTATCCCTTCCCGACTTGGCTTCCCTGCCATGGGGTTGCTCCCCAACAGGCATACCAGCGGTCGGTCCGTCCCGGTCCTCTCGTACTAGGAACGGCTCCCCTCAAACTTCCTGCGCCCACGCCGGATAGGGACCGAACTGTCTCACGACGTTCTGAACCCAGCTCGCGTACCGCTTTAATGGGCGAACAGCCCAACCCTTGGGACCTGCTACAGCCCCGGGATGCGATGAGCCGACATCGAGGTGCCAAACCACTCCGTCGATGTGAACTCTTGGGAGTGATAAGCCTGTTATCCCCAGGGTAGCTTTTATCCGTTGAGCGATGGCAATCCCACTTTCTGCCACCGGATCACTAAGCCCCAGTTTCCTGCCTGCTCCAGCCGTCGCTGTCGCAGTCAGGCCCCCTTCTGCCTTTGCACTCTGCGGATGGTTTCCGTCCATCCTGAGGGGACCTTTGGGCGCCTCCGATACCCTTTCGGAGGCGACCGCCCCAGTCAAACTCCCCGCCTGGCATTGTCCGCATGCCGGTTTACGGCTCTGCGTTAGAAACCCGGTAGTGCGGGGGTGGTATCCCAACATCGGCTCTGCATCGGCTGGCGCCAATGCTTCATAGCCTCCCACCTATCCTGTACGGGCACTACCGTGTCCCAGCACCAAGCTGGAGTAAAGCTCCATGGGGTCTTTCCGTCCTGGCGCGGGCTGCCAGCATCTTCACTGGCACTTCAATTTCACCGGGTCCATCGTCGAGACAGCGCCCAAATCATTACGCCTTTCGTGCGGGTCGGAACTTACCCGACAAGGAATTTCGCTACCTTAGGACCGTTATAGTTACGGCCGCCGTTTACCGGGGCTTGGATTTAGAGCTTTGGTTTCCCTCACCCCTCCTCTTGACCTTCCGGCACCGGGCAGGCGTCAGCCCATATACTTCACCTTTCGGTTTCGCATAGACCTGTGTTTTTGCTAAACAGTTGCTTGGGCCTCTTTTCTGCGGCCGGCTTTTAATGCCGGCACCCCTTCTCCCTAAGTTACGGGGTCATTTTGCCGAGTTCCTTGACGATGCTTCTCCCGTCGGCCTTGGGATTCTCTCCCCATCCACCTGTGTCGGTTTACGGTACGGGTGTAGGCAGCTTTATAGCGGCTTTTCTTGGCGGACTCTACTCCGGCTTTGCTACTTATGTTCGCTCGGACTCACACAGCTTATTTCTAAAGGGGGTTTTTCCTCCCTTCCCTAAACTGTATTTACCCCGGATACTGCTTACCCGGGTCCGGTATCGCTATCCGCGTCCCCACATTTCTGACTGCTTACAGTACAGGACTTTCCACCTGTTGTCCATCGGCTACGCCTTTCGGCCTCGCCTTAGGTCCCGACTCTCCCCGGGCAGATCAGCTTTACCCGGGAAACCTTGGATATTCGGCCGTGGGGATTCTCACCCCACTCTCGCTACTCATTCCGGCATTCTCCCTTCCTGTAACTCCACTATCCCTTTCGGCACAGCTTCTTTGCTCTCAGGAATGCTCCCCTACCGATGCCTTGCGGCATCCCCGTGTTTCGGTGCTGCGTTTTAGCCCCGGACATTTTCGGCGCAGGACCTCTCGACTAGTGAGCTGTTACGCACTCTTTAAACGTATGGCTGCTTCTAAGCCAACGTCCTAGCTGTCTGGGAAATCTCACATCCTTTTCCACTTAACGCATACTTTGGGACCTTAACTGCGGGTCTGGGCTCTTTCCCTCTCGGCCGTCCGACTTATCTCATACGGCCTGACTCCGCAGGATCATCTGTGCGGCATTCGGAGTTTGGTATCTCTTGGTAGGCTTTGACGCCCCCGCAAGAATCCAGTGCTCTACCTCCGCCAGACTCCCTGCAGGCTAGTCCTAAAACTATTTCGGGGAGAACCAGCTATCTCCGGGTTCGATTGGAATTTCTCCCCTATCCACACCTCATCCCCACCCTTTTCAACGGATGTGGGTTCGGTCCTCCATCCGCCTTTACGCGGACTTCAACCTGGACATGGATAGATCACCCGGTTTCGGGCCTGCACCTACCGACTTGACGCCCTATTAGGACTTGGTCTCCCTACGGCTTCACACTTTTAGTGCTTAACCTTGCCGGCACGTGCAGCTCGCCGGACCGTTCTACAAAAAGTACGCGGTCGCACACTATTGTATGCTTCCACAGTATGTAAACACAGGGTTTCAGGTTCTCTTTCACTCCCCTCCCGGGGTCCTTTTCACCTTTCCATCACTGTACTGTTCTCTATCGGTCACTGGGTAGTATTTTGCCTTGGGGGGTGGTCCCCCCTGCTTCCCACGAGGTTCCACGTGTCTCATGGTACTCTGGATACTGCCAGCTTATTCCTGCCTTCCCCTACACGGCTTTCACGCTCTATGGCCGGATTTCCCAAATCCGTTCGGGTGGCTGGAGTTTTGCCTTTTGCAGTCCTCAACCCCACAGCACTCGTGCTGTGGTTTGGGCTTTTTCCGGTTTCGCTCGCCGCTACTTCCGGAATCGATCTTTCTTTCTTTTCCTCCGGCTACTTAGATGTTTCAGTTCGCCGGGTTCCCCTGCCGCAGTTATGTATTGGCTGCGGCATATCCGGGCTTTCCCCGGATAGGTTGCCCCATTCAGATACCTGTGGATCAATGGGTATTTGCCCCTCCCCACAGATTTTCGCAGCTTGTCACGTCTTTCTTCGGCTCCCAGTGCCAAGGCATCCTCCCTGTGCTCTTTTTGTTTAACCAGACTGTCCCTCCCGCCCGGAGGAACTTTACCGGGATATTAGCGTATATCCCCTCTGGCCGGTCTGCATGTGTTTCACGGTTTATCACCGCTTACTACATGTCTGCATGTTTCTTCTTTCTTATAGGCTTGCCCATATCTTTATTTTTTATATACATATGATAATTCATACTACAATACAAAGTTACGGACTTACCTCTGATGTCTGATGCCTTAAGCAGCTACAATATATTATACATTATGCAGCTCTTTTGGCATCGCTTATGTCTGATATGCGATTTTCAAGGTACGGTTTTTTACTGTTGGTATCAGTAAATTTATCTCATGACTTATATATAAAATATATAACACATAAATATATAATTCATGTATATACTTTATAAATATAGCTCAGACAAAAAACAAAGTTTTTTTAACAGCACAAGCCATGACAGTGGAGATGGAGAGATTCGAACTCTTGACCCCCTGCTTGCAAGGCAGGTGCTCTCCCAACTGAGCTACACCCCCATTTTAAATCCGGCATCCACCCGCTCTCCCATGCCGTCTCCAGCATAGTACCATAGGCCGTCTGAGTCTTAACCTTCGTGTTCGGTATGTTTACGGGTGTTTCCCCCAAACGCATCGACACCGGAATCTTTTTTAATCTTCTTTAATAATTTTAATTCTTTTCAAATTTTA
>NZ_JH378846.1:4008-6175 GCF_000235445.1 Johnsonella ignava ATCC 51276
TTATAAATATAGCTCAGACAAAAAACAAAGTTTTTTTAACAGCACAAGCCATGACAGTGGAGATGGAGAGATTCGAACTCTTGACCCCCTGCTTGCAAGGCAGGTGCTCTCCCAACTGAGCTACACCCCCATTTTAAATCCGGCATCCACCCGCTCTCCCATGCCGTCTCCAGCATAGTACCATAGGCCGTCTGAGTCTTAACCTTCGTGTTCGGTATGTTTACGGGTGTTTCCCCCAAACGCATCGACACCGGAATTCTTTTTTAATCTTCTTTAATTAATTTTAATTCTTTTCTAAATTTTATTTTTTCTTTTTAATTCTGTTTCTTTTATTAAATCCTTTTTCCAAACCTCTCCCAAAGACTAAACAGCACACATAACCCCTACTCTTTTCCTTAGAAAGGAGGTGATCCAGCCGCACCTTCCGATACGGCTACCTTGTTACGACTTCACCCCGGTCATCCGCCCTGCCTTCGGCAGCTCCCTCCTTACGGTTGGGCCACTGACTTCGGGCATTGCCGACTCCCATGGTGTGACGGGCGGTGTGTACAAGACCCGGGAACGTATTCACCGCAGCATTCTGATCTGCGATTACTAGCGATTCCGGCTTCATGCAGGCGAGTTGCAGCCTGCAATCCGAACTGAGACGCAGTTTTTGAGATTTGCTCTGCCTCGCGGCCTTGCTTCCCTCTGTCTGCGCCATTGTAGCACGTGTGTAGCCCAAACCATAAGGGGCATGATGATTTGACGTCATCCCCGCCTTCCTCCGAGTCTTCCTCGGCAGTCTCCCCGGAGTCCCCATCTTACTGCTGGCTACCGGGAATGAGGGTTGCGCTCGTTGCGGGACTTAACCCAACATCTCACGACACGAGCTGACGACAACCATGCACCACCTGTGTCCGGTGCCCCAAGGGGCAGAGGATTTTACTCCCCCTTCACCGGCATGTCAAGGCTTGGTAAGGTTCTTCGCGTTGCTTCGAATTAAACCACATGCTCCACCGCTTGTGCGGGTCCCCGTCAATTCCTTTGAGTTTCATTCTTGCGAACGTACTCCCCAGGTGGAATACTTATTGCGTTTGCGCCGGCACCGGAAATTTAACTCCCCGACACCTAGTATTCATCGTTTACTGCGTGGACTACCAGGGTATCTAATCCTGTTTGCTACCCACGCCTTCGAGCCTCAACGTCAGTTGTCGTCCAGCAGGCCGCCTTCGCCGCCGGTGTTCCTCCCAATATCTACGCATTTCACCGCTACACTGGGAATTCCGCCTGCCCCTCCGACACTCAAGCCACGCAGTTTCCAGAGCAGCTCCGGGGTTGAGCCCCGGCATTTCACTCCAGACTTGCATAGCCGTCTACGCTCCCTTTACACCCAGTAATTCCGGATAACGCTTGCCCCCTACGTATTACCGCGGCTGCTGGCACGTAGTTAGCCGGGGCTTCTTAGTCAGGTACCGTCTTTTTTCTTCCCTGCTGATAGAGCTTTACGTACCGAGATACTTCTTCACTCACGCGGCGTCGCTGGATCAGGGTTGCCCCCATTGTCCAATATTCCCCACTGCTGCCTCCCGTAGGAGTCTGGGCCGTGTCTCAGTCCCAGTGTGGCCGTCCACTCTCTCAAGCCGGCTACCGATCGTTGACTTGGTAGGCTGCTATCCTGCCAACTATCTAATCGGACGCGGGCCCATCTCTCACCGGTATCCCTTTTTGTATATTGACATGCGTCTATATACTTTATGCGGTATTAGCAGGAGCTTCCCCCTGTTATCCCACGGTGCGAGGCAGGTTGCCCACGCGTTACTCACCCGTCCGCCACTAAGACTTTCTCTTGCTCCCCGAAGGTTGCACTGAAAAAGTCTCCGTTCGACTTGCATGTGTTAAGCACGCCGCCAGCGTTCATCCTGAGCCAGGATCAAACTCTCTGTTTGATTCTCTCATTATGCCTGCCGGCATTTGTTTCCTTTTTTACTTGGTTTTTTAGGTTTTCGTTCCTTGAAACCTGCCGCTTCTTTGCGGCAAGGTGCAGCATTTATAAACTTAAATTTCAGTTTATAAATAATATACATAAGTATACATATATATACAATATATATATAAATAAATTTATACATGCTGCATTTCTTATTGTTTTTAAGAAATTTCAGGGTTGTTGTGTACTGTTTAATCT
>NZ_JH378847.1 GCF_000235445.1 Johnsonella ignava ATCC 51276
ACAGGTTTACCTTGATTATAGTAATCCTTAAAAATGTATTTCCATATTGTATTGGAAATTGAGTTAGAAAAGAAATAGAGATATTCGATAAAAATCATTACAAGGAAGTAAAAGCAAATAGCCTATACTTCCTTTTTTGTTGTTAAAAATTCAAATAACGGAAAGGAGAATTTATGGAAGAACTTAAAAAGATAGATAAAAAAGGAATTCACACAAAAAGAAAAATTGGAAAAGTTACTTATGAAGTTGTTGTCCACTTCAATGAAAATGTAACTGAAACAATGCAAGACAAGCTGACAAGAATAATGTTGAGGGAGTTGCGGAAAAAATCGTATGAAAAAAAAGATGATTTTGATTAAAAAGTCCTTGACAAGTAGCAACAGGTGGTGCGGCGGTCTATTTCCTGGTGCTGAAACCGAAGCAGGGAAAGAAAGTTCCCGCTGATCTGGATGATTTCGACCTGGAGGATGAAGAAGAATATCTGACTGAGGACGAGGAAACGGAGGAAAAGAATGAGTAAACTTGTTTATGTAAAGCTTTACATAAACTAATTTATGCGGAGTAGAATTAAATGTAAAGTTGTTTGATAAAGTGTTTGTTTTAATCATATTTTAATCATCCTTTCTTAACATAAAAAATGTTTAAATGTAAATGGAATATGCTTTTTACAGATTTAGCATATTCCATTCATTTAAAAACTTTAATTAGTTTGTTTTCCTAAACTATTAAGCCATGTCATTAGATCTTCATCCTCTGTCCATGATTTCATATTTTTGCTAACATCAATTAAACTTGCAGATTCAATAGCTTTCCTTTTAAGCGTAACATCAGCACGTGCATAAATCTGTGTTGTTTTTACATCAGCATGCCCTAGAAAATCTCTGATGTATATGAGATTTACACCCGATTGAAGTAAGTGCATTGCTTTTGAATGCCTTAAACAATGTGGAGAAATTTTCTTTGGAAATAATTCTGGTTTTTGTGACCTTGCCATATCAAAATTTTTATTCAATATATAACCTATTCCTGAACGAGTGAGTTGTTTGTCAGAACGATTAAAGAAGAATATATCATCTTTCTCACATAATTTTTTGCGATAGCATTGTATATATGTGGATAGTATTTTTACATTACCTTGCAGAAGAGGCAATACACGGCTTTTTCTTCCTTTACCTGTTAGCTTTACGCTGGCAGGATTTAATAGCCTGATATCTCCGAATTTTAAATCAACAAGTTCCTGGACCCTTGCACCCGAATCATACATCAGACTTAAAACAGCTAATTCTCGTATGCCTTCAGCAGTCTTTGTATCAGGAATTGATAATATTTCCTTAACAGCGTCAACTGTGAGATAATTAAGTTCACTTTTTTCGTTTTTTGCAAATTTCAAAAACAAAACCTGTTGACATAACAAAGATAATTCAGGGCGTTCATATTGAACATATTTAAAGAAAGCGTGCAGTGCCGCAAGCCTTTGATTACAAGTTGAAACACTTGAATTTCTCTCGTTTTTAAGCCAATGTAGAAATTTCTCGATCATATCTGGATTTATGTCTTTGAAACATAACTTTTCTGATGAGATTCCTTCAGAGGAAATACAAAACAATAAAAACAACTTAAATGTATCTCGATAAGAGCATATCGTATTTTCGCTGAAATTACACAAGACTGTTAGATATTCTCCAAAAAATTTTGAAAGAGTAAATGCAAAATCAGTAGGTTTTTTCTTCAATTAAATCACCTCCTACTTCAGGAAACACGCATCCTGTATATGAATTTACTTTTTCTGTAACATCAGGATAGAATTCAGCTGTCAATCTTAGATACCATTGTGTTGACATTACTCCTGAGTGACCAAGATATTTTGAAAGAATCGGTAGCAACGTTAAAAGATTTTCGTTGTTTTTTACCCATCTATACAATGTATGGCAAGCAAAAGAATGTCTAAGATCGTGCAAACGAGGACCATACAATTTTCCGCCATAAGGTATTCCCGCTTTCCACATAACATCTCTAAAATTTCGCTCTATTGCAGATACACCATAATGTTCTGAGTGCATAGTAAAAATAAAAGGAAATTCTTCATCGTGGTCCTTATGAAGCTCCATTGAGTAGCTCTGACAATATTTTGTAAGAGAATCAGACATAGGAACAAGTCTTTCGATGTTTTTCTTTGTTTGCGTTAAATGAACAATCCCGGAATTTAAATCAATATCTTTCAGCTTTAGACCAAGGACTTCATTTATTCTAAAGCCACAGGCGTAAAGCATTCTGTAAATCATCGGATAAACCTTATGCTGATAAATGGATTTTTGTGAATATTCCATATTATCTACAACTTGGAATATTCTTTTGATTTCATCTTTATTGAAAATGTATGGAGTATGAATCTTGTCTTTCCTAAATACAAATGGTTGCATAAATGTTTTAAATCCTCTTTCAGATAAGAATATAGAAAATTGCCTCATCAGTGCAATTCTTGAACAGCGATAAGTTTCTCCTTCGCCATTTCTTGACATGCTCCAATCAAAAGCAAGTTTTTCAGTTATTTCATAATCTTTTATGTCGTAATTTTTACAAAAATTATCAAATGAATGAAGAATATAAATTTGACCATCAAAGCTATAGCCTTGCAACCTTTTAAAACGTATATATTCTATGCACATAGGGGCAAAAGGTCCGTCAAATTTAGGATCTTTTCGTATTCTCTTACTCATAATCTGTTACCTCCATTGCACATTTTTTCAATAATTTTGTGCTTATACGAATGTAATTGCCAACCGAATTCAAATCGCTGTGTCCCAATGTCTGTGCAATTACATTAACAGGAACATTGTTCTCAAGCATAGATGTCGCAAGGCTTTTTCTAAGAGTATGCATTCCCAACTTTCTTTGTGGCTCAATGTATAACCCTGCTTTTCTCATATATTGTGCAACCAAATTTGTATAGACAGTAAGCTCTTTAAATGGTGGATTATGACTTACAAATACGTACTCGCAATCAGAATTAGGACGCCCATTTTTTATATAATCAATAATTGCCCACCCTACATCGTCAGGCAGTGGTAAAGTTAAAGGAACTCCTGTTTTATGCTGAATAATATGGATTTCCTTTTTAGTCCAATTTATAGAACTGAATTTTAACCTTGTAACATCACCATTTCTTAGCCCAAGTCGTACAGCAATAAGAACAATGGTGTAATCACGCTTTCCTATAGGATTGTTTTTATCGATAGCATTGATGATTTTTTCTATTTCTTCAGATGTGAATTTTTCAGGAAGTTTTTCACCTCTGGTATTCCTAAAATTCGGTACGGAAGATGAAAAGTCTTCTGAAGTATATTCGTGAATTTTAAGATATTCAAATAGTTTTTTCAGATTTCTTGATATTTGTGCTGATGTAGTTGTGGAGAAATTTGATAAGGTATTACAATAAGAACGGACAATTTCGCAAGATAAATTTGAAAAGTCCTTTATACCATTGTTCACTAAAAAGTCATGAAATCGAAGCAAATGAGAGCGACAAGTTTTTATGCTCAAATCTGAAAAATTACGTCTTGCAAGGTACTCAAGAAAAGAAGAGAAACCTTTAGAAAATGTTTCGTTGAAAGAGCATACTGAACTATATTTTTGTCGTAATACAGAATTAAATGTAATAAAATCATTAAGCATTGCAAACGGTCTGTTGTATCGACAACTGTGGTATTTGTTATCATAGTTATCTGCATTGCTAGCAATAACAAATTGCTGAATAGCGAAGGAATCAAAATTCTTAAACTGCATTTTATCTGCATATTGGCAGAATTTATTAAGAGTTCTTCGATGGGTTTTAATTGTTCCGTCGGAATATCCCATCTCTTTAAGCCTTTTGCACAGTCCATCAATATATGACGGCAATTCAGCAATCAGTACTATTTTTTTTGACATAATACTACCTCCTCTAAAATTATTAGTGCATTGCACTATATTTAATTTTAAATTTAGTAAGAATATTATGTAAAGTTAGAAAGGAGATATTTAAGATATATGAATAATTTTAATACAAACTCTACATTTAGAACCACTCCGCATAAACTGATTTATGTAAAGCTTTACATAAACTAATTTCATTTCTGTTTTTCCTCCTGTTTTAACTAATAAAATAGGGCGAAAGATGTTACCCTCTCGCCCTGTATTTGCACCAAATATTATATAGTTTTAGGTGCAATCTTATTCCTCAGTTTCATCATCTTCAACTTCATCTACTTCGCTTGCTTCTTCCTCACTTTCAGCTTCAGAAAAGAAATCATCATCTTCTTCCTCTAAGGCTTCAAGTTCTTTATCTTCTTTCTTTTTCACAACCTTAAAATAGTAGCCTGCTCCTAATGCACCACCTACTACAAGAAGCAAAATAATATAGGTTCCTAAATTACTCTTTTCGTCCTTCTTCTCAGGCTCTACTTCTTCCTTAACAGGTTCTTCTTTTACTACTTCCTGCTTTGGTGCTTCTTTTTTCTCCAC
>NZ_JH378848.1 GCF_000235445.1 Johnsonella ignava ATCC 51276
ACATAACAAGTTTACTCATTCTTTTCCTCCGTTTCCTCGTCCTCAGTCAGATATTCTTCTTCATCCTCCAGGTCGAAATCATCCAGATCAGCGGGAACTTTCTTTCCCTGCTTCGGTTTCAGCACCAGGAAATAGACCGCCGCACCACCTGTTGCTACTTGTCAAGGACTTTTTAATCAAAATCATCTTTTTTTTCATACGATTTTTTCCGCAACTCCCTCAACATTATTCTTGTCAGCTTGTCTTGCATTGTTTCAGTTACATTTTCATTGAAGTGGACAACAACTTCATAAGTAACTTTTCCAATTTTTCTTTTTGTGTGAATTCCTTTTTTATCTATCTTTTTAAGTTCTTCCATAAATTCTCCTTTCCGTTATTTGAATTTTTAACAACAAAAAAGGAAGTATAGGCTATTTGCTTTTACTTCCTTGTAATGATTTTTATCGAATATCTCTATTTCTTTTCTAACTCAATTTCCAATACAATATGGAAATACATTTTTAAGGATTACTATAATCAAGGTAAACCTGTCCTTCCACAATCGAAAATGTCATTTTTTCATTGCTGTTTTTTACTGCAATATCACTAAACTTCTTTTCAAGCTCTTTTTTGTCCATTTTTATCATTCTATGCATTTCAGTATCATCCCAAAACTTTTGTATTTCAAACAAAACATTACCAAGGTAATAATCTCTTTCACCAATGCTGAGTACATCTTTATTTTCAATGTGGTAAGAAAGTTGATAAGAACCGCTACACCATGTAGATGCTCCATTTTCAGAGTAATCTCCCTTTCTTGGAAGTTCTACATTCAGTATTGGATTTTGTACAGGTTCAGATGTGTGTAAACTTCTTACAAACTTAGCATTTTCTATACCAGATGCCCATACTGTAAGCTTAATAAAGTTTTTTTCCTCTTCGGATAGAGGAATTATATAATCTTCACGAGTATAATCTATGGCAATTCGTTCAGAACGATTATAATCTTCATCAGCCCATTCCATCAGATTTCTATTAAAGTCTGAAACAGACATTGCTTTATAATTCGGTGTTTTCAGAGCGAGTAACGATTGGTAGTCTGCTTTTGTAGCGTTTGGATATTGTCTTTCTTCTTGTACTTTAACTGGAGTTTCTATCGTACTATCTGCTTTTATACCGGACAATGGATGATAAGTGTAGTTCAAATCAACCTTCAATATATCACTATTATATTGATTTTTAATACTTTCAAGTTTTGAACGGATATAGGTATTCATAGAAACTTCATCTTGAAGTTGTTCCAAAGTTTTATCTTGTATCATAACATCTAATTCCTTTTTAATACTCAAGCGAGTTTTGTTGTACTTTCCAACGGTAAGCGATTGCGGATCTTTAATTGTCATAATAAAAGAATACTCTAATAAAGCATTATCTGAAGCTTCTTTATAATTCGTCTGAACATACCCTCCAAATTCTTTTTCTTGCCATCTTTCAGCAGTAAGAGGTTCCAGTATATTGAACAAATAAGAAGCAATATCATCGCTGTCTTTTTGTTCATACCAAGCATTGTCATTGAAAATACGCTCCAACAAATTTCGGTATTCCTCAGTATCTGTAATCTTCCAAACTTTATCTTGATAATCTGAAATACTCATTTTCTCATATCCATCAAATTTTAAAGACATCATTTGTTCAAATTCTTCTGCTGATAGGTCGGAGCTGATAAGTTGAGTTTTTTCTTTATTGGATACACCTGATGTAGCGAATGCCATAGTTACACCCACAACAAGAAGTCCTGCAAGTACCGACGAAAAAATCGTTATTTTTTTCATTTTCATAATTGCACCTATCCTTTCTTCAATCGAATTTCTGCTAAAATTATTACAAAGAGGCATAAGCCCCGACTTTTGTATTTCCATATCTATCAGAATATGGGCATACGATTTTTTGTTTTTTTCTCCGAATAGTTTAACCACTGTTTCATCACATACTAACTCAATATCTCTGTTAAGAAGTAAATACATAGCCCAAACCATCGGATTGAACCAATGAATACTTAATGCGAGTATCATTAGCATTTTGGTTAAAATATCAAAATGTTTAATATGAACATACTCATGAGTCATAATATAATTCAAAACTTCTGTATTCTCAAAATCTAAAGTGCTCGGAAGTAGGATAACGGGTTTGAATATTCCATAACTTAGTGGAGAAAAAACTTGATCGGAGCTCTGAATAAGGAGAGTTCTTTTCAAAGGGTGTTTTTCTTTCCACTCCTTGATAAATGTTGTTTCCAACGGCAGAGCATTTTTGAATTTCTTGATTCCTCTGTGATATGCAATTAGGAAATATAAAACGCATAACGAGAAACCTATCATCCATAAGACTGTCCACAATGAAATAGATACATTGTAAATTCCTTGAACGTCCACATTGTTTGTAATGTTCTCACTAACCATATCCGAAGTAACAAAAAATCTTGGCAAGTCATTTATCGGCTCAGATACATATAATGTATTGTTTTGTGGTATTAGGGAGTAGACACTGAAAACAGATGGAATGGAAATCGGAATAAGCAGTCGAAATAAAGCAAGTCCCCATAAAAACATTAAAGTCTTTTTGGGTAATTTGTGTATGAGTATGGCACGCAGTACGGTAATGATGATGATTAAAATTGTGGCGGAGATACTCATTTGTAGCAGGGTCATTCTTCTCACCTCACTCTAAGTTTTTTATAAGATTTTTCAATTTTTCAATTTGCTTTTCTGAAAGCTGCTTATTTCCAATCAGTGCAGCAAACATTTTATCAATGGAACCATCAAACATTTTGTCAATAAACTCATTGGTTTCTGCTATCTGTAC
>NZ_JH378849.1 GCF_000235445.1 Johnsonella ignava ATCC 51276
CTGATTTTATGTAAAGCTTTACATAACTAATTTCATTTCTGTTTTTCCTCCTGTTTTAACTAATAAAATAGGGCGAAAGATGTTACCCTCTCGCCCTGTATTTGCACCAAATATTATATAGTTTTAGGTGCAATCTTATTCCTCAGTTTCATCATCTTCAACTTCATCTACTTCGCTTGCTTCTTCCTCACTTTCAGCTTCAGAAAAGAAATCATCATCTTCTTCCTCTAAGGCTTCAAGTTCTTTATCTTCTTTCTTTTTCACAACCTTAAAATAGTAGCCTGCTCCTAATGCACCACCTACTACAAGAAGCAAAATAATATAGGTTCCTAAATTACTCTTTTCGTCCTTCTTCTCAGGCTCTACTTCTTCCTTAACAGGTTCTTCTTTTACTACTTCCTGCTTTGGTGCTTCTTTTTTCTCCACCATGTTAAGCAAATCATCTTCAGATACTTCCGTAAGAAGCATTACATTCTCACTATCTTCATCATGATTGATGATTAAATAAAAGGTCTTACCATTTTTAGTCTGAAAGGTAATAAACTGTCTTGCATCAGCCGAATATTTATCAGTTTCTTTATTATCCTTATCATCGCTATGATGAATCGGATATTCCTTATTTGCATTATCCTTATTTTCCGTAAGACTTCCTCTTGCCTTAGACGGTGCAGAAGCTACTCCCTTATTGGTATTTACACTCTTACTTGTGCCATCCATAGCTGAATCTTGGCTGTTATTGTTAGCATGCGTTTTAGCTGTCAGTTTATTAGGATAACGAATTTCCTTTTCTTTATCTTTTGATTGTTTAGTATTTTCATCTTTTGTAGTATTTCCAAAACTTGTCTTTGGTTCATTTCCCTTACCTGTATTTACAAGTGGCTGAGAATTTCCTGCACTTGTTTTTATACTGCTATTTGGTGGAATTGGTGTAACAACATTAGATGATGCCGGAGCTTTATTTACTTCATTAGCCTTTTTTTCAAGATCTTTAATCTTTTCATTTAGCTTGTCCATTTCCTTTTTAATATCAGAAGATAAATCTTTGTTATCCTTTTCTTTTTTCAGTTTTTCTTTCAGACTTTCAATTTCATCTTCAAGAGCTTTGATTTTTTCCTTCTGCTTATCGCTTAACTTATCTTTATCCTTAATCTCACCATTTAGCTTATCAAGCTCCCCTTTAAGTTCTTTTGCCTGCTTTTCCATCTTGGAAATATCCTCTTTGGAAAGCTCTGTCTGCGTTGACTTATCTTTCGTCTTTTTATCTTCCGTCTGAGTGCTTTTGTCCTGCTGTGGCTTTTTTTCTTCCGTCTTAGTTTCTTTATCCTTAAGTTCAGCCTTTGCTACCTTACGGATAATCTCATCTTTTCCATCTCCCTTTACCTCATAAAACAGAAACTCATCAATGAATTTCATATCATCAGGGAGCATTGGAAGATCTCCGCTATCAATAAGTTGTCCTTTCTCAGCCTTTATCTTTTCTTCCTTAAAGACCTTTTCATCTTCAAAGATATACCTTACATTTACTTCAACTTCCGTTTGAGCAGCTTCGTTTTTTGTTGGAGCTTCAGATTTTTGCTCCTGTGCATAAACAACCGTCCAAAGACCTAAAATACAACTAATACTTACAATTACCGCAAGTGCTACCGTCCAAAACTTATTATTCTTTTTCAAACTGGTTTTCATTTGTTTTCTCCTTTTTCATTTCTGCTTTTTGTCTGTTTACCTTTGCCATCAAATCGCTGATTGTGATGTTGTTCTTTCTGCAAATGGCAATGATTTCTTCATTTTCAAGCTCTTCTTCACGAATGAATAAAGGCTCCAATTCTTCATCAATCAGAGCCTTTTTATCATTTAACTTCTTTATTCTGTTTTTTACTGCTATCAGTTCCTTTTTCAAATTGTTACCTCCTATTTCTTTACATTTGGCGGAAAACCGAATCCTACGGGATGGTGCTTACAAAATGTTGCTATCCAATCATCTAAGGTAGTTACTCTTATTCGACCGATGTTATCAATCACTTTTCCATCTCCAATGTAAATACCTACATGACCATAGGTAAGCCCTGCACTGCTTCCGCTACTGCTGCTTTTCAACTGCCACAAGCATTCCGACCTTGAGCTTTGACCTGTCTGATGTAAAGGTATAGTTTCGGTACATATCACAGGCATTCCCGCCTATATATCCAAGTCCTGCATTTTGATAG
>NZ_JH378850.1 GCF_000235445.1 Johnsonella ignava ATCC 51276
CTTGCCATCCGAACCCTGCAAAAAGCTCTGGACAGTCAGAGATTTGTCAGCACAGATATTATCCTGCATAGTGATCAGGGAAGTCAATATACATCGAAGGCTTTTACTGAATTCTGTGAGAAAAACAGCATCACACAGAGCATGAGCAAGGCAGGCTATCCATATGACAATGCACCAATGGAAAGGTATTTTAATACTCTGAAAAATGAAGAGATATATCTTCACCATTACCATGAGGAACAGGAGTTATTATGATGCTGTTGAGGATTTTGCATACATAAAGTATAACCATGTACGTCCCCATGCCTATAACGGATATCGCACTCCCTTTGAGGCACGGTATGCTGTATAAAAATCAGTCGCAAGTGTTACAAAAATGCTTGACCACTACATTTGGACTCCTTTCGCTATAAAATTATACGGAAAATCCAACTTAGAAACAATAATTTTTTGGTGAATTGAAAATCTAACTTCCGTTTATAAAAGTAACTTCCAGTTGAACGAGAAACTTCCACTTTTGCAGGAAAGTAAAAATATTTTTGTTAAAAAAAATGCGATTTTTATGTAAACTTTACTTACAGTTTCTTATTTTTGCGCATGCAAAACAGGACACTGGGATACATTTCTTTCATTTGTGAAAGACTAAGTTCCACTGCCCTAATGGGTTAAGGGGTAGCGTGTTCATAGGTATAGAGTTAATGGTTTAGGATAAGTCGGTCTTTGACGCCGGCTTATTCTATTTTGAGGAGAAATGGTTGCAGTGTTACTTCATCAGGATCTATCCGTCTGATTCCCATTTTGTGGATTATCTCTTCTCCGTAGAAAAAGGAAAATACATCGTAAGGTGTTCTGCCACCAAGAACCTTTCGTGGCACAGAATTAATGTGGCTGAATAAAAGGTTTAAGTCATGCTGTGTGAGCCCTTCAAACTTCCTGCCGTTAGGAAGGATGTTCCTGACATAGTTGTGGTTGTTTTCCACATGAGGCTTTTGGGATGGAGTCTGTGGGTCACAATAAAAAATGTTTGTTCTTAGCTTTCCTGTTTCAGCTTCAATCTCAAAGAGAGATACCTTTTCAAACTCAGTACCCCTGTCCGTGAGAATCAGTGAGAACAGCTTAAAATAATCATTTCCGAGTAACTTCTGAAGATAGTCCAAAGTAGAAGCCATTGACTCGGAGGTCTTTTCAGGATGTAAAAATCCATTAATAAAGCAGGTGTTCTGATAAGAAAAAGTCTGTATGTATGGACCTTCCTGCTGGTTGTAAACGGTATCCATTTCTGTAGTAGGAATGAAAGGATTGTCCTTTATAAAAGCCAGATAGTCAGTAAACTTATGTCCTTCATAGTTGACAGGCTCCCTGCGCTTTTTTAACCTTTTTCTTTCCCTCATGGCAACCTGTCTGCGTAATGAGAAGTTATCAATGCCGAATTCTTTAAATACTCCGCCTTCAATGTATGTATAAAGGGATTTTACAGAGATACCAAGCTCAGGATGGTTGGTAAGTATCTGATATAAGGATTGCCCGGCTTTAAGCGGCTTAGCTATAGTCTGGGCAATGATGGAGCGTTCGGCTTCGGAAAGATTAACTCCCTTCCTTGAATCGGAAAGGTGAAACAGATAAGCTTCATGCGCAGTATTTGCGTTGTAGAAGTAATGGTCAAGCCTGCACCGGCTTATCTTTTCGCAATGATTACATGCGCCTGTGGAACGGTCACGCATAGTACAAGGCTGTTCTACATAATCAATGCAGCTTTCCGAGCAGAACTTACGTGGTTTTTTGCACTCTTTCAATTTAGCACACATGACAGGAGAGTTAAAACGGTTTCGCTGTTTAACTGTTCTGTGAAGTTTTATTTCTTTGGCAACAGTAGTAGGATCTTTGGAAATAGATTTAGCTATGGCAGTTTTTGAAAGACGTCTTTCTATGCCTTCCTGAATGGCTTTCCTGTCATCTAAAGTTAAATGTTTTGCTTTCATAATAGTCATCCTTTCTCCTATGAACATCACAGGTAATAGGATAGCCGGAAGTAAGTCTTTCATAAAGTACTTATTGAAAAACTAAAATCAGGATAAGGAAAGATAACTGGAAGTAACTTTTTCTATTTTACC
>NZ_JH378851.1 GCF_000235445.1 Johnsonella ignava ATCC 51276
TTTACTGGTCAAGTCTTTTTTGTAACACTTTGTTCGATAAATATCTATCTGTAGCGAGCCTCCATTGGTGTTAAATAATTGTTATACGAATGAGGTCTGATGTAGTTGTACCAATTGATATATTTTGTAGTAAGTTCATCCATTGCCTCTGCACTAGTGAAACTGGCTACATTATAAAAATTACTTTTAAAAGTATTATAGAATCTTTCCATAGCTGCATTGTCGTAAGGGCAGCCTGCTTTACTCATACTCTGAGTTACATTGTTGTCTTTGCAGAAATTTACAAACTCACAAGAAGTATACTGTACACCTTGATCTGAATGTAAAATAACAGAAGGATATTTTTCCTTCTCTAAAGCCTGAGTAAGTGTATCTATAGCTAATTGTGTGTTTATATAGTCGCCATTAACAGAAGCTATTGCAACTCGGTCGTATAAATCTATTATGGAGCAGTTGTATCTAAATTTACCATTTGCTTGGCGCATGTAAGTAAAATCTGTGCACCATACTTTATTTTTGCAATTAACTTTGAAGTTTTGATTTAAGAGATTGTCAAAAATCTTATGCTTTTTACCGGTTTTATATCCCGGTTTTGAACGCATAATAACAGCGCATAAATTAAGCTCTTTGTTCATATACTTATGTATAGTGGTATTACTGAACTCATAGCCATAGCGTTTAAGAAACACTCGCATAGTTCTGTAACCAATTACACGATTATTGTTGTAATAAATATATTTGATTAATTTAAATATATTTATTAGACGTTGATGATATTTCTTCTTAACCCCTTTTTTATAATTATAGTAGCAGTTAGGGCTAATTCCGAACTGCTTGCATAGCCATCTGAGACCAAAGATTTCTTTATTATCATCGATGAATCGATATACCACTAATCGATTTCCTTCGCAAAGAATGCCGCTGCTTTTTTTAGGAAAGATATTTCCTTATCTTTCTCATTAAGTAATTGATTAAGTCTTCTGATTTCTTTTGCTTCATTGGATTCAGTGGTACTGTGAGTGGTATAAAGGCATTCTTCTTGGTATTTGTTAACCCATTGACTAATAGTACTTTTAGCAATGTTATATTCTGCTGAAAGCTGAATGTAAGATTTGTCGCCGGTCATATAGGCTCTAACGACTTCTTTTTTAAAGTCTTCACTGTAACGTACTGACATTTTTATGTCCTCCTTGGATAATAAATATTATATATTATTCGAACAGAGTGTTACAAATTAATTATATCAGTACAAACCCATAAAAGTGAAAACCGACATGTCCAAAACTTCCTGGACTTTATGGAATGGAAAACGACAAAATCCGATACGCCGGATCTCCTTTGTTCCGCAGAATTTACAAGTAAGTACCCTGAAACGAATGAAAAAGTCTTTTCGGAACTGATGGCAAATGAGATGGCAGGAGAATGGATCTTAGAAGCAAATGTGAAAAGCAAGAAGGTAAGGATTGACGGAGTGGTTCGGGTTAGCAAGAAGTTTTATAAACGAAATATTAATACAGATTTTGTGGAGGTTAATGCTGAAGATATACCATTCTAAGAGTTTTTAAAAAGTCCGCTACCGCTACTTTGCTACCGACTTCAAAGGTAGTGTGGTAGTGGTAGCGATAACTTTCAAATTTATATAAAACGAAAATTGGGCAGAATGAGAGTTATCCGTCTTGGCTGCGGGACACCCTTATTTTCTGTGATAGTCATAAGGGGTAGAGTTCATTTTAATAAAAAGAATATGTTCAGAGAGATAGCAAGCATATACTTTTTGACCACAG
>NZ_JH378852.1 GCF_000235445.1 Johnsonella ignava ATCC 51276
CCTTAGAGCGAAAAGGAGTAGAAACCGAGAAAGGAAACATCAACCGAGAAATCAAAAAGCATAATTCCATTGTGAGAGTAATCCAAGAAAGAATTATAGAACTCACCTCTTGGCTGAATGATTTTATTAAAGTCTTATTTGAAAAATATGAGCAGTACAAACAAGAGAAAAGAGAAGAATATGAAAACAAAGCGGAACTCTTTAATCTCTATGAATACATCAGTATTTACTATGATTTACAGGGAGAAAAAGCAAGAAAGTTAAACCCCTATGCAAGCAACAAAAAGATAGGAGCAGACCTAAGACGATTTTCAAAAGCAAGAATATATCTAAAGGACAATAATCTTGAAACCATAGCTGACTTGCAAGAAAGGATAAGTACATTACAATCCCAAAATAAAAAGAGTAGTCAAGACATTAAGGCTAAAACTGCAAGGATAGAAAGCTTAAATAAATGTTTTACCTATGCGGACATCATAAAAGATAACAAACAAGTCTTTGAGGAATGGAACAGTAAATCCCTATTCAAAGAAAGTTTTTACAATTCTCATAAAGATGAGATAGATAAATATAAAAGAGCAAGGGCGATACTTGAAAAGATAACAGGTTCATCGGCTATCAAGATAAAGGACTGGCAAAAAGAAATACAAAGCCTTGAAGATGAAATATCAAAACTCAATAGACAATCTCAAATAGTCAAAGAAGAATATGAAAGTATCAACCATATCAAGTATGCAGTCAAGACAGTCAATGACGATTATGGAATAGACCTATCCATTGAGATTGATAAGGCAATCAAGAGAGGGGAAAAACCAAGTGTCATTGCACAGATTAAGAAGTATCAAGAGCAACAAGAAGCCTACGAAAAACGAAAGGAAAAGACAAAGAACTATTACAGGAATGAGGAAAGATGAAGCCCCGAAATGGGATAACATCAAAAACGAAGGGTGTCGTAAATCACGACATCCTTAAAAAACAAGAGAGGAGAGAAAAATGGAAGAAAGACGAATGTTTTCCAAGTCCGTTATTTGGTGTGATATGTTTTTTAGAAATGCCTTTATCTTCACAGGCACTTTATATGCACCTAAATATGAGTGCTGCTGATGATGGTTTATAGGTAATTCTAAAAATTAGAAGTTCACATAAATATGATGATTGAAAAACTGTCAAGGAATATGTAAAGAAATAGAAAAGCTATAAAAATATTCAAAAAAACTACTACAGTAGTATTGACTATTATAAAAGACTATGGTAGTATATAGTCAAAACTACACCAGTCTTTTGCAAGGAGGATTGTAAAAATGATTGTAAAACTATTTGATTCAGAACTTAAAGTGATGAATGTTCTTTGGAATGAAGGAGACTGCACTGCCAAGCATATCTCAAATGTATTGAAAGAAGAGATTGGTTGGAATATGAATACAACCTATACTTTAATAAAGAGGTGTATCAACAAGGGTGCGATTGAACGCTCCGAACCGAACTTTATGTGTCATGCTCTTATTCCGAAAGAAAAAGTACAGATAGCAGAAACCAATGAGTTTATTGACAAAATGTTTGATGGTTCCATTGATAAAATGTTTGCTGCACTGATTGGAAATAAGCAGCTTTCAGAAAAGCAAATTGAAAAATTGAAAAATCTTATAAAAACTTA
>NZ_JH378853.1 GCF_000235445.1 Johnsonella ignava ATCC 51276
CTTTAGAGCGAAAAGGAGTAGAAACCGAGAAAGGAAACATTAACAGAGAAATCAAAAAGCATAATTCCATTGTGAGAGCAGTCCGAGAAAGAATAGCAGAACTCACCTCTTGGCTGAATGATTTTACCAAAGTCTTATTTGAAAAATATGAGCAATACAAAGAGGAGAAAAAAGAAGAATATGAAAACAAAGCGGAACTCTTTAATCTCTATGAGTACATCAGCATTTATTATGATTTACAGGGAGAAAAGGCGAGAAAGTTAAACCCCTATGCAAGCAATAAAAAGATAAGTGCAGACCTCAACCGATTTTCCAAAGCAAGGATATATCTATCCGATAACAGATTGCAGACCATTGCAGATTTGCAAGGGAAAATCACCGAACTACAAGGCAAGAATAAGAACATCTATCAGGACATCAAAACCAAAACCCAAAGAATAGAAACACTTCATCAATGCCTTGTCTATGCAGACATCATCAAAGCAAACAGAAAGGTTTATGAGGAGTGGAAAGGCAAAAGCTTTTTGTTCAAAGACAGCTTCTACAATGCCCATCAAGAGGAAATCGACAAGTATCAAAGAGCAAAAGGACGGATTGAAAAACTAAGTGGAGAAAGTGCCTTAAAGGCAAAGAGTTGGAAGAAAGAGATCGAAAGCCTTGAAAGTGAAATATCGAAACTCAACAGACAATCTCAATCTATCAAAGAGGAATACGAGCAAATCAATCATATCAAGTATGCCGTCAAAACCGTTAATGATGATTATGGCATAGACCTATCCATTGAGATTGACAAGGCAATCAAGAGAGGAGAAAAACCAAGTGTCATTGCACAGATTAAGAAGTATCAAGAGCAGCAAGAAGCCTACGAAAAACGAAAGGATAAAACAAAAGACTATTACAGGAAAGAGGAAAGATGAAGTCCTAAAATGGGATAACATCAAAAACGAAGGGTGTCGTAAATCACGATGTCCTTAAAAAACTAAGAGAGGAGAGAAAAATGGCAGATAAAAGAATGTTTTCCAAGTCTGTTATTTGGTGTGATATGTTTTTCAGAAATGCCTTTATCTTCACAGGCACTTTATATGCACCTGAATATGAGTGCTGCTGATGATGGTTTATAGGTAATTCTAAAAATTAGAAGTTCACATAAATATGATGATTGAAAAACTGTCAAGGAATATGTAAAGAAATAGAAAAATATTCAAAAAACTACTACAGTAGTATTGACTATTATAAAAGACTATGGTAGTATATAGTCAAAACTACACCAGTCTTTTGCAAGGAGGATTGTAAAAATGATTGTAAAATTATTTGATTCAGAACTTAAAGTGATGAATGTTCTTTGGAATGAAGGAGACTGCACTGCCAAGCATATCTCAAATGTATTGAAAGAAGAGATTGGTTGGAATATGAATACAACCTATACTTTAATAAAGAGGTGTATCAACAAGGGTGCGATTGAACGCTCTGAACCGAACTTTATGTGTCATGCTCTTATTCCAAAAGAAAAAGTACAGATAGCAGAAACCAATGAGTTTATTGACAAAATGTTTGATGGTTCCATTGATAAAATGTTTGCTGCACTGATTGGAAATAAGCAGCTTTCAGAAAAGCAAATTGAAAAATTGAAAAATCTTATAAAAA
>NZ_JH378854.1 GCF_000235445.1 Johnsonella ignava ATCC 51276
GAAGTTGACTGTATGCCCTAAGTATTCTGTTTCTTTAAGATACTTGCAATCGTGGAACTGCACCAACGATACGGATATTCAAAGACTTTGCTTTGATGTAGTCCATATCCCAATTTCTGCTGATGATAGGCGGGTATATCTATCTTGTCGGCTTCTAATACCCTTGCAATGGCATAGGGTCCTTTTCCGTCCATTGTCAGATGGAATATTCTTCGGACAACTTCTGCTGCTTTTTCATCGATAATCCACTGATTTTTATCGTCCTTGTCTTTAATATATCCATAGGGCGGACTGCTTCCTGTATGCTTTCCGCTCTCTCCTTTAGCTTTGAATGTGGACTTGATTTTCCTTGAGGTATCTCTCGCATACCACTCGTTCATAATGTTTCGAAAAGGGGTAAAATCATCGTCTTTGTAAAAGCTATCTACATTGTCGTTTATGGCAATAAGTCTAACTCCCTTTTGCCTTAGTATCTCCATACATTGACCGACTTTGAGGTAATCTCTGCCAAGTCTACTCATATCCTTTACGATGATACAACCGATATTTCCTTGATTGACTCCGTTCATCATTGCCATAAATCCCGGACGATCAAACTGCGTTCCGCTGATTCCGTCATCGGTAAAATGAACGATGTTCTCCAAATGATTTTTCTTTGCGTATTCTTCCAAAATTTTCTTCTGATTGATGATAGAATTGCTCTCGCCTTGTAGTTCATCATCTCTGCTTAACCTTTCATACAAAGCGGTTATTTTCTCATAACTTCTCACGATTACCTCCTTTCGCTCAAATTCTTCAATAAAAAAAGAATTAAGCAAAACATCTTTCACTAATATAGTGATTAAGTGTTCTTCTTAATTCTATAACTCCAGCTGCAAGCTTGTATTTACGGTATTGCTTTACCGCAAAGTGATTCGGCTTTTCTTTTTCCAGTGCATCAAAGATATAGTCAACTGCATTTTTAAAGTTTTCATCTTCTTCTCTTACCTCACTGGCATCAATAAAAGCAAGCAGTGTTTCAAAGTTCTGCTCTTCCTCCGGTGCTTCATAATAAAGGTATCCAATCAGTGCAGTATAATACAGTCGTTCGGCTTTACACCAAAAATCTTCAGTAGATTTTTCTCCTTCTCCCTTTGTGTTTGCCATAATCGTCTGTACCAGTTTTAGAATATCTTTTTCACTTCTTAGATAGGCAAATGGATTGTAGTGCATGGATTTTTTGAAGTTTATGGTATTTAGCACTTTAATATCATAGCCGTTTTTCTCAAGCATCTTTCCACACTCTACAAGAACCGTACCCTTTGGATCTGTTACAACATAGGATGAGTGCATTTGCATAAGATTGGGCTTTAAAAAAAATCTGGTCTTTCCGCTTCCTGAGCCTCCCACCACAAGTATATTTTTATTCCTTGCATATTTAGGGTTTTTAGGTCTACCATTCATGGTAAGTCTTTCCGTATCAGTTAAAAGTATGTTATTTTCAAACTTTTCATCTACATACGGTTCTATATCTTTTGAGTTTCCCCAGAGAGCGTTTTGTCAAGTACCTTTTTTGATTTATTGACGCTTTTTATTTTGAAATTTGAATAAAAAAA
>NZ_JH378855.1 GCF_000235445.1 Johnsonella ignava ATCC 51276
TTTCTGCAAATGGCAATGATTTCTTCATTTTCAAGCTCTTCTTCACGAATGAATAAAGGCTCCAATTCTTCATCAATCAGAGCCTTTTTATCATTTAACTTCTTTATTCTGTTTTTTACTGCTATCAGTTCCTTTTTCAAATTGTTACCTCCTATTTCTTTACATTTGGCGGAAAACCGAATCCTACGGGATGGTGCTTACAAAATGTTGCTATCCAATCATCTAAGGTAGTTACTCTTATTCGACCGATGTTATCAATCACTTTTCCATCTCCAATGTAAATACCTACATGACCATAGGTAAGCCCTGCACTGCTTCCGCTACTGCTGCTTTCGACTGCCACAAGCATTCCGACCTTGAGCTTTGACCTGTCTGATGTAAAGGTATAGTTTCGGTACATATCACAGGCATTCCCGCCTATATATCCAAGTCCTGCATTTTGATAGACCTGTGATACCCACATGGCACACCAGCCTGCACCCGGAGATGGCGTAATGTATGCAGCATTAACAATCTTCTTTTGTACTTCCGTAGATGCCTCATACTCTTTTCCACCGCCGATACCTCCATTTGCACTGATAAGGTCAGAATTACCAAAGGCTTCTCTCATATTGCCTTGTGCAAGGAACAAGGCTTCATAGTGCTTTAGATTATCGGGATAGTTTGCAAAGACCTTTCGGATAATACTGTCCATCTCTTTTTTATGAAGCGTTACGATGAGTTTTTTATACTCATAAGGTTCTTCGTGGCTTTCGGTATATTCATTGCCATCTTCATCGGTATAGGTTTTTGTAACCGTCCTGTATCTGATTTCAATTTCTTCCCTATACTCAAGGTCATACATGGACTCAAATAATTCTTTTAATATGGATTCTACTTCCGATACACTCTTTACCTCTCCACACCTTGATGTAATGTAGGATAAAAGCTCATGGACATTATGACCGATGTATTCTGTATTATTTAAGATATATTCATCATATCCAGGATAATTTTCTTTCACATGGTCAACTTCACTTTTAAGCTCACCCTCCATATCTGAAAATTTCTGATTGATTTCACTTAGGACATTTGGCTTTGATAAATAGCTTGTTGTAAGCACAGAGCTTGTAGAGTTCATAAAGCCTGTCATTCCCGTTCCTGCAAAGTTAATCACAAAAGTCCCTAAGATAATGATGCCTATGAAAATAAGCATTAGTCCTTTTGCTTTTCGGATAATCATATCCTTTGAGCTTTTCAGTGTTCCGATAAGTCCCTCTTTAATTCGATCTCTAAGCCTTGACTTATTCTCACGAGAAATTGCTGCCTTTACCTGATTTTTCTTTTGAAATCTTTTATATGCACTTGCTCTTTTATACTCATCCGTCTTTTTCAGTTCCTTTTTGGCATCACGAAATTCCAACTTTGACTTACGCTTTCTGATTTTATAGTCCTTATTTGTAAGGTCATAGCCTCTTTTAGCTCTTTTCTTATCAGAATACTTCTTTATGCCATGAATGAG
>NZ_JH378856.1 GCF_000235445.1 Johnsonella ignava ATCC 51276
TTTGGAGTGGTAGCATTTAAGTAGAGTTGGTAAACTCACCAAATCTATGGTATTATTAAAAACACAGAGGTGATCAAAATGCAATACGACAAAACTTTTAAAGAAGAGGCTGTTAAGCTATCCGATGAAATTGGTCTTAATGCCGCTGCTAACCAACTCGGTATTCCTTATTACACCCTTTCGGGCTGGCGTAATAAACGTAAAAAATATCAGGAAACCGCATATGTTGGAAGCGGTAACAAACGTTTATCTAATGATGCCAAGGATCAAAAGATATGCGAGCTTGAAAAAGAGGTTTTAGAACTTCAACGGTCTAATGACATTCTTAAAGAGGCTCTCGGTTTTTTCGCCGTAAGCCGGAAGAAATAAAGGCTCATTACCGTTATCAGTTCATTTATGACAAGCACAATGAACTTTGGACTGTAAAGCTTATGTGCGAAACTCTTCATGTAAGCATTTCAGGTTATTACAAGTATAAAAACAATCTTAATAAACCCGGTAAAGATAATATTCTTTCGGCAGCAATTCAATTGATACTGAATGAATCTCCATACAACGATAATTATGGAGCACCAAGAATGCAAATTGCTTTAAAACATAAAGGAATCAAAGCAGGCATTCGCAGAATAACACGTATTATGAGAGAGCATGGATGGCTTCATATTCCTCATCGAAAGCCGAAAGGATTAACACATGCAACAACTGAAATACAGGAACAGGAAAATCTAATAAAGCAGGATTTTTCATCAACTTTGCCATATAAAAAGCTTCTAACTGATATATCTCAGATACAATGTCAAGATGGAAAGCTTTATATTTCACCTATTATGGATTGTTGTAATGGAGAGATACTATCCATTCTAATGAAAGATAACATGAAGAAAGAATTGTGCATTGATACTTTTAAAGCTGTAACTCAAAAATACAATCTGAACGGTGCTATTGTGCATTCTGACAGAGGAAGTCAGTACACTAGCGAAGCATTTAAACAGGTTCTTGCTAATGCAGGAGTTAGTCAAAGTTTAAGCGGAGTCAATCATTGCTTTGATAACTCTAGGATGGAGAGCTTCTTCGCAACGCTCAAGAAGGAACTCCTTTACAGGATTCCAACCTATCGCATGAAAAGAGAAGAAGTAAAAACAATGATCTTCAGGTATGTATTTATATATTACAATCAAAAACGGATATATACATCAAACCCGGATGGACTTCCGCCGGTTATGTATAAGCAGTTGCTGGAGGTTCAACTTCTGGCAGCATAGGAACCATAAACAATTTAGTGAGTTTGAAGACTCTACTTATCTTGACAGTTCCAATTAAAGGAACTAAAGTAGAATGTAAATTGGGTCTTCTTTAGTCTTATGAAAAAGCTTTACATCGAATTAAAGGAACTAAAGTAGAATGTAAATCTGGGACTTGCTTTGATAGCGATAGCAGCAGTTATAGAATTAAGGA
>NZ_JH378857.1 GCF_000235445.1 Johnsonella ignava ATCC 51276
TATAGGTGATGAAATGGGAGATGTAGTTATTGATTTTGATAATGTAAGTTTCAGTTATGGAACACAAACAGAAAGGAGTCTCAGAAATATAAATTTCAAAGTTAAAGAAGGAGAATTTATTTTGCTTACTGGTCAGTCTGGTTCAGGGAAAACAACTGTTACAAGATTGATAAACGGCTTAATTCCACATTTCTTTGAAGGGGTTTTAACTGGAACTGTGAAAGTGTTAGGAAGTGATATAAAAACTATCACTCCCGGAGAAATGGGGAAAAATATTGCTTCTATATTTCAAAATCCACGAAGTCAATTTTTTACAACGAATAGTACCAAGGAAGTGGCATTTGCTCTTGAAAATTATGGAATAGATAGAGATGAAATGATAGATAGAGTGAATTGTGCATTTCACGATTTAGAAGCTGAAAATCTTATGGATAGAGATATGTTTTCTTTATCTAGTGGTGAAAAACAAAAGATAGCGATTATAGCTGCAAAAACTTTGAATCCCAAGATTTATGTTTTTGACGAGCCATCTGCAAATTTAGATATTCATTCAATTATTAAATTGAAAAAAATTATGGAGTGGTTAAAGAAACAGGGACATACAGTAATTGTTTCAGAGCATAGATTGTTCTATTTAAAAAATTTAGTAGATAAATGCTTAATAATGAAAGATGGAAAAATTGATAGAGAATTAAAGAAAAATGATATTGATAACTTGAATGATTCAGATATTAGAGCGTATAAACTTCGAACATTTAAGTTAAGTAATATTAAATATGAACTAAAGGATAATCTTATTGTTAACAAGCAAAATGCAGATTTTAAAGTGGAAAATTTATCTTTTTCCTATGATGTCAATCATTCTGTTTTGAGTAATTGTAATTTAGAAGGGAATTTTGGTGAAACAGTAGCTATAGTTGGACACAATGGAAACGGCAAAACGACATTAGGTAAAATAATGTCAGGATTACTAAAAGCAAGAAGTGGACAATTTTTTATTGAAGGTAAATATACAAAGCAAAAGAACTTATATAAAAGTGTATATTTTGTAATGCAAGATGCAGACTATCAACTGTACTCCGATTCTGTTGTTTCTGAGTTAATGCTCAGTTCTATGAATAGCATTAAGACTATTAAGCAAAATGATGAGAAAATAGAAGATGCGATGAATTTATTGAATATTTCATCATTCAGAAATAGACATCCGCAAAGTTTATCAGGAGGGCAAAAGCAGCGAGTTACTATTGCGGCTGCAATAGCTTCAAACAAAAAAATTCTGATTTTTGATGAGCCAACCAGTGGACTTGATTATGAAAATATGAAAGTCGTATCTGAAGCAATTAATACTCTTCGTAAAAAAGGAATACTGATTTTTGTATTTCTCATGATTTAGAATTTTTAAGTAG
>NZ_JH378858.1 GCF_000235445.1 Johnsonella ignava ATCC 51276
TATTTCCTTTTTCTACTTTTTCTTTCTTTGTAAATACGGATTTTCCTCCGCCGGGTGTATATACCGCTATATGAGGATCACGATCTATTAATCTATAATCATGGTCCGTACTCCATCCGTAACCGTGAAGGCTTTTTTCCCTTTCATTTGCACTGCCTAAAGCATATGCAGGGGCACTTTCTTCATTTTCTATATCCCGTATATCCTGTATTTCCCCGTTTTTGCCTAAATCTCCGGTATTATCTATGCTGCCTGTACTGTGTTCATCATCTCCTGCCTTATCAGTTTTTCCTGATAAATACGAATTTATACCAAACGGCAGAGATTTATTTAAATCCTTTGTATCATTTAAGGCTGAGGCACTGCCGGGTGTAGCAATCCTTCCGGTATATTCAGGAGTTTTATACAGCCTGTTATATGTAAGTCCGCCTCCTCCGGCTATATAAAAGTCCCTGTACTCCCATTCAAACTGACCGGTAAGCAGATCTACCGGATCCTCGGATTCACACTTTTTAAGGGTGTCAAACTCCTCATGGTTAAGATACATCACATCAAATACACCGCTTTTCATTGCAAATGTATATGGTATACTTGTGGTACTTCCCTCAAGCATTTCAAGCCATTTTCCTACCAGTATGTATTCGGGATTTTTTATCTCGTCCAACTTAAATTTTATAACGGTATTAAAGTCTATGCTTAAACTTTCCCCCGGCATCAGTTTTTCACTTTTTAATACATGGTCTGAAAGTTCGCTGTCTAAAAACTTTTTAATTGTTTTTATGCCTTTTCGTTTTTCAATCTTGTACTGCGTCTCTTTTTCAAGCGCAAGACTTATATTATTTACCGGTCTTTGCGACTCGTTTACAAGCTCAAAGTTTACATGGTATGCATCGTCTTCAAGCGTACTTTCCTCCGCACTTATATATAAATGCAGTGCACTGCCTGCAAGAACTTTGATAGGCTCTTTAGTATCAAATCTGTTATTAAAACTCTGACCGCCGCCTCCCATATCTCCGGTTACACTGCCGCCTATATTGTAGCTGCCTTCCTTATCTCCTCGAAGATACCAGTTTACGGATGTGGATTTTTCCGCAGCGATGCTTCCTACATTTTGCGAAAGACTCTGACTGCCTGAATTCATATCTGCAAATGAAAGTCCTTCAGGAAGCTGATCAAGCGTTGCATTTACATTTTCAAGAGACTCAAGTTTTGAATTATTCCTTATAACAAGGGATATGTCATACATCTCCTTAAGCCATTCACTTCGACCGTAAACAACCAGATAGAACCGTTCATTTATAGGGTGAATCGTTATTGAGTCAT
>NZ_JH378859.1 GCF_000235445.1 Johnsonella ignava ATCC 51276
GTACTCCGATTCTGTTGTTTCTGAGTTAATGCTCAGTTCTATGAATAGCATTAAGACTATTAAGCAAAATGATGAGAAAATAGAAGATGCGATGAATTTATTGAATATTTCATCATTCAGAAATAGACATCCGCAAAGTTTATCAGGAGGGCAAAAGCAGCGAGTTACTATTGCGGCTGCAATAGCTTCAAACAAAAAAATTCTGATTTTTGATGAGCCAACCAGTGGACTTGATTATGAAAATATGAAAGTCGTATCTGAAGCAATTAATACTCTTCGTAAAAAAGGAATACTGATTTTTGTTATTTCTCATGATTTAGAATTTTTAAGTAGAGTAGCAACTAAAGCAGTTTTTATAGAAAATAATACTGTTAGCAAAAGGATAAATTTAAAGAAAAGTGATGAGTTTGAAACAATAAAAAGATTTTTACTACAGAGTGAGGGATATGAAGAATGAGCAAATCTTGTAAACAAAATGGAATAAGATATGATCCAAGAATTAAGTTGTTACAAGTTTTAATTATAGGGGTTTTAGTATTTACTTTGACTGGTAAAAAGTATGAAGTTCTACTTTTTTTGTCAGTATTTGCATATGGAATGATAAGCGGCATATACAAAACTTGTTTTAAATTTTTAGCTTTATATATAGTGTTGTTTATGGTAGCGGAAATAAGTCCATTATTTATTTCAACTACAATACAATATTTTTTCCTATGTTTTATAACATTGACTCTTGCAGCTATAAATATGATTAGAACAAGTGAAATATCTGAAGTATTAGCTTCCTTGCAAAATATGAAAATTCCATATTATATAAACATTCCACTAGCTGTTATATTAAGATTTTTTCCTACTCTAAAACAGGATATTACTTGTATAAAGCAGGGAATTAAGACTAGAGGGATTGATATTTCTTTCCTTGGATTTTTAAAACATCCTTTTAAAGTTTATGAAATGATGTTGATTCCTATGTTAATGCGAATGTTATGTACTGCAACTGAGTTGTCGGCATCTGTTGAGACACGAGGACTTGGAGTTTCGTGTAAAAAAACTAGTTATACAGAAGTCAAATTTCGTATGCTTGATATGTTATTGCTAGTAATAATGATGGTATTTTATCTAGCTATCATCATTATGAAAATAAAAAATATTTAAAAACAAGGAGAATAATTATGGAAGAAAAAAAGAAATTTCAAATTAAAGATTTAATTATTACAGCACTAATAGG
>NZ_JH378860.1 GCF_000235445.1 Johnsonella ignava ATCC 51276
TTATCAATTGTACTCCGATTCTGTTGTTTCTGAGTTAATGCTCAGTTCTGTGAATAGTATTAAGCAAAATGATGAAAAAATAGAAAATGCGATAACTTTATTGAATATTTCATCATTCAGAAATAGACATCCGCAAAGCTTATCAGGAGGGCAAAAGCAGCGAGTTACTATTGCAGCTGCAATAGCTTCAAATAAAAAAATTCTGATTTTTGATGAGCCAACCAGTGGACTTGATTATGAAAATATGAAAGTCGTATCTGAAGCAATTAATACTCTTCGTAAAAAAGGAATACTGATTTTTGTTATTTCTCATGATTTAGAATTTTTAAGTAGAGTAGCAACTAAAGCAGTTTTTATAGAGAATAATACTGTTAGCAAAAGGATCAATTTAAAGAAAAGTGATGAGTTTGAAACAATAAAAAGATTTTTACTGCAGAGTGAGGGATATGAAGAATGAGCAAATCTTGTAAACAAAATGGAATAAGATATGATCCAAGAATTAAGTTGTTACAAGTTTTAATTATAGGGGTTTTAGTATTTACTTTGACTGGTAAAAAGTATGAAGTTCTACTTTTTTTGTCAGTATTTGCATATGGAATGATAAGCGGCATATACAAAACTTGTTTTAAATTTTTAGCTTTATATATAGTGTTGTTTATGGTAGCGGAAATAAGTCCATTATTTATTTCAACTACAATACACTATTTTTTCCTATGTTTTATAACATTGACACTCGCAACTATAAATATGATTAGAACAAGTGAAATATCTGAAGTATTAGCTTCCTTGCAAAATATGAAAATTCCATATTATATAAACATTCCACTAGCTGTTATATTAAGATTTTTTCCTACTCTAAAACAGGATATTACTTGTATAAAGCAGGGAATTAAGACTAGAGGGATTGATATTTCTTTCCTTGGATTTTTAAAACATCCTTTTAAAGTTTATGAAATGATGTTGATTCCTATGTTAATGCGAATGTTATGTACTGCAACTGAGTTGTCGGCATCTGTTGAGACACGAGGACTTGGAGTTTCGTGTAAAAAAAACTAGTTATACAGAAGTCAAATTTCGTATGCTTGATATGTTATTGCTAGTAATAATGATGGTATTTTATCTAGCTATCATCATTATGAAAATAAAAATAATTTAAAAACTAAGGAAGAATAATTTAATAGGTAAAGAAAAAAAGAAAATTTAACTAAATTAAAGATTT
>NZ_JH378861.1 GCF_000235445.1 Johnsonella ignava ATCC 51276
CACATGAATCTGAAATAAATGATTTATATGCTCAGATTGGCAAACTTACCACTCAGAACGAGTGGCTTAAAAAAAATCTGGTTTCTGAGCTTAATGTAGCACAACGCCGTCTGCTTGTTGACATGAATGGCTCAACCCTTCCTATTTCTACACAAGTTCGCCTTTTAGAGCTTAACAGAAGCGGTCTTTATTATCAGCCGATTCCGCATTCCACGGAAGATTTACATATAAAGCAGATGATTGATAAAATCTATACCAGATATCCAATGTATGGATACCGTCGCATTTGCTGGTATATGAATGAAATAGAGCATTATGTGATTAATCATAAAGCAGTCCTTCGCCATATGAAGGAAATGGGTATACAGGCAATATATCCAAGGCAAAATACAAGCAGACCTGAGCCGGCTAATAAAATATATCCATACTTGCTAAGAGGGCTTAAAATCGACCATCCGGATCAAGTCTGGTCGATTGATATCACCTATATTCCTGTAAAAACAAACTGGCTATACTTGGTAGCAATTATTGATTGGTATTCAAGGTTCGTGCTACACTGGCAATTGAGTGATACTATGGAAATAGATTTTGTTCTTGATACCAGCCGTAAGGCATTAAATGTATCCAGTCCTGAAATCATGAATTCAGACCAAGGAAGTCATTTTACAAGCCCAAAATTCACACAGATTTTTCTGGATGCAGGTTCTAAAATTAGTATGGATCACCGTGGGCGTGCCTACGATAATATATTCATAGAAAGGCTCTGGCGAACCATAAAATATGAGGATATATATCCTAAGGCTTACGAGACACCAAAAGAAGCACGTATCGGAATTCATAACTATATAAAATTTTATAATCACGAGCGTCCACACTCACGCTTAAAATACCGCACACCGGAAGAAATATACCGGGATAGGTAATTATCCTGTTTCTCCCTCTTGTGTAGTATAAGTGCAGATATATGAGCTGTAAAGGGTTCCTTCGGAAGCTGCTTTGCAGCACACCCTTGACAGTTCATATATCCACACTTGGTGGGTAACTAAGGGAGAAAGGGATGGAATAATCTCTTCCGAAATCCAACTTAATTTTTTTGAAAATTGTCTTGACAAATGGGTTCACTTTA
>NZ_JH378862.1 GCF_000235445.1 Johnsonella ignava ATCC 51276
ACTTCATTATCTTCATCAAGGCTTTTCTTGATGTCTTGTAGGGTGCTTTGAATGAGCTTTAAGACTGCTTCTGCTTTTATCCTGTGAGCAGATGGACAAAGTGTTCCACAAGGTACTTTTGTATAGGCACTGCAAGTATAATAAGGAATACTCTTGTAGTTGCTTGTTCTATGCACATACATTTTACTTCCACAATCGGCACAATACATCAGTCCTGTAAGGGGATGGTATTCGCCCCAACCATCGGGATAGCGTTTGACATTTCCTCGTATTCTCTGCACATTATCAAAGGTTTCTTGGTCTATGATTGGCTCGTGGGTGTTTTCAAAGATGAGCCAGTTATCTTCGGATACATATTTACTTTTCTTATCTTTGAAATGCTTTCTGGTTTTGAAGTTGACTGTATGCCCTAAGTATTCTTGTTTCTTTAAGATACTTGCAATCGTGGAACTGCACCAACGATACGGATATTCAAAGACTTTGCTTTGATGTAGTCCATATCCCAATTTCTGCTGATGATAGGCGGGTATATCTATCTTGTCGGCTTCTAATACCCTTGCAATGGCATAGGGTCCTTTTCCGTCCATTGTCAGATGGAATATTCTTCGGACAACTTCTGCTGCTTTTTCATCGATAATCCACTGATTTTTATCGTCCTTGTCTTTAATATATCCATAGGGCGGACTGCTTCCTGTATGCTTTCCGCTCTCTCCTTTAGCTTTGAATGTGGACTTGATTTTCCTTGAGGTATCTCTCGCATACCACTCGTTCATAATGTTTCGAAAAGGGGTAAAATCATCGTCTTTGTAAAAGCTATCTACATTGTCGTTTATGGCAATAAGTCTAACTCCCTTTTGCCTTAGTATCTCCATACATTGACCGACTTTGTAGGTAAT
>NZ_JH378863.1 GCF_000235445.1 Johnsonella ignava ATCC 51276
ACCTATCGCATGAAAAGAGAAGAAGTAAAAACAATGATCTTCAGGTATGTATTTATATATTACAATCAAAAACGGATATATACATCAAACCCGGATGGACTTCCGCCGGTTATGTATAAGCAGTTGCTGGAGGTTCAACTTCTGGCAGCATAGGAACCATAAACAATTTAGTGAGTTTGAAGACTCTACTTATCTTGACAGTTCCACAAACAATCATGTTGGAGAGCGTCTAAGAGTAAAATCTTAGTCGCTTTTTATTTCAAAAAAAATTAAAAGGAGATATTTTGTAAGCGCTCAATAACTGAGTGCCTATAATTCGTCAGGATTTTGTGAGACAATACTCCCAATATCAAGTTAAAGTTTTTCAAGTTTTTCAACTTTACTCGAAGGAGGCTCATATGGATCAAGTTACTTTAGTCAAGAAGCAGCATCGACTTGAGCAGTGGACAAAACTGATTCGGGAATGCCGGTCTAGTGGAATGAAAGTCGATGACTGGTGTCACCCATCATGCTTATTATTACTGGCTACGAAAAGTCAGACAGGCAGCTTGTCAAAATCTTCCGGCCGTTAACGGCTCAAAGGATCTAACCGCATTTAAGCGACTCGAAGTTCAATCACCTGCCATCGACACACAGGCCTCGGTGATCATCCATCTTCCTACTGCGACATTGGAAATACACAACGGTGCTTCCCGGCAGACTGTTGAGGCGGTGCTTTCGGCACTGAAATCGTTATGTTAGGTGATATCACGGTAGCAAAAGATGTAGTGGTCAAGCATTTTTGTAACACTTGCGACTGATTTTTATACAGCATACCGTGCCT
>NZ_JH378864.1 GCF_000235445.1 Johnsonella ignava ATCC 51276
TACTGTATATGAACCTGCCAAAACCGATGACGGAGGCAGCGGTAATACACCTCAGGGCAATATAAATGATATCCCTGATAATACATCCGATAATCATACCGAAAATAATAAAAATTATTCCAAGGATAAAAAAACAGGCGATTCAAAAAGTGATGGTGTATATTCATCAAGCAGTTCAACTAGCTCTTTATCTAAAATTATATATGCACATAAGTCTGCTGCCGAAACTGAAGGCGGAAAGTGGATAAGTCTTGATAACGACAGGAAAAAATGGGCATTTGAATTAAAGGATAAAAGCAGGATTAAAAGAGCATGGGCTGATATTAAAGATGCATCAGGTGCTGTAAATACCTATTGTTTTGATGAAAACGGAGTAATGCAAATCGGTTGGATAACACATGAAAGCGGTATATGGTATTTCCTTGAAGCTCAGGATGAAAAGATGCTTGGAAGTCTTAAAAAGGGCTGGTACCATGATAATAATGATAAATACTGGTATTATCTAAGTCCTCAAACCGGAGTTATGGAAAAAGGCTGGCAGATGATAAATAACAAGTGGTATTATTTTTCAGAGATTCAGAGAAATCTAAAATACAATAATGAAACGGGGAAAAATGAATATTATCCTCAGAGACCATACGGCTCTATGTATATAAATGAAAAAACACCTGACAATTATAATATTGGAAATGACGGGAGTTTAATCGGAAATTAAAGCTTGGTAAAGTTTACTGATTATATTATGTGAATTAACAGCTGTTGTATATTGATCTATAATATGATACGTATATATCAAATACAACAGCTCTGTAAAA
>NZ_JH378865.1 GCF_000235445.1 Johnsonella ignava ATCC 51276
CAAGAAGGAACTCCTTTACAAGGATTCCAACCTATCGCATGAAAAGAGAAGAAGTAAAACAATGATCTTCAGGTATGTATTTATATATTACAATCAAAAACGGATATATACATCAAACCCGGATGGACTTCCGCCGGTTATGTATAAGCAGTTGCTGGAGGTTCAACTTCTGGCAGCATAGGAACCATAAACAATTTAGTGAGTTTGAAGACTCTACTTATCTTGACAGTTCCAATTAAAGGAACTAAAGTAGAATGTAAATTGGGTCTTCTTTAGTCTTATGAAAAAGCTTTACATCGAATTAAAGGAACTAAAGTAGAATGTAAATCTGGGACTTGCTTTGATAGCGATAGCAGCAGTTATAGAATTAAAGGAACTAAAGTAGAATGTAAATAATCGATGGGGGACGTTCCCTTGAAGAGGAACAAGAAGAATTAAAGGAACTAAAGTAGAATGTAAATCAATAAATATTGATCAAGAAAAAGAAAATAGTGGATTGAATTAAAGGAACTAAAGTAGAATGTAAATCAAGCCACCGAATACGTTTTTTGCTGTATTCTCTTTGAATTAAAGGAACTAAAGTAGAATGTAAATGATAATGTTGCCGACACTGCTTCAAATACAGGAAAAGGAATTAAAGGAACTAAAGTAGAATGTAAATACGACCTCATAGTGTTCAACTTCAACTTGTACTCTGAATTAAAGGAACTAAAGTAGAATGTAAATAATTTATGATTTTGTACTGGTTGTTGTGGTTGTTGTGGTAAACTATAGTTGTAACA
>NZ_JH378866.1 GCF_000235445.1 Johnsonella ignava ATCC 51276
TTCCTGTTACAACTATAGTTTACCACAACAACCACAACAACTGTCTCTATAAAACTCTCTTTTACTCTTGAAATTGGTCAATGCAAATCTTTGATTGAGTTCCTTCATCTCTTCTTCGTTCACCATAAAATGAACGGTACAATTGTTTTTACGATTTACGCTTTTTGACATTTATCATCACTCCTTTCTTTTTCGGGGTTTTAGGGTTCTCCCTAAAATTGGTTAAGCTGAATTCCCAGTTTACAAGCCTACTTTTTGGACTGTGGTCAAAAAGTATATGCTTGCTATCTCTCTGAACATATTCTTTTTATTAAAATGAACTCTACTCCCTTATGACTATCACAGAAGAATAAGGGTGTCCCGCAGCCAAGACGGATAACTCTCATTCTGCCCAATTTTCGTTTTATATAAATTTGAAAGTTATCGCTACCACTACCACACTACCTTTGAAGTCGGTAGCAAAGTAGCGGTAGCGGACTTTTTAAAAACTCTTAGAATGGTATATCTTCAGCATTAACCTCCACAAAATCTGTATTAATATTTCGTTTATAAAACTTCTTGCTAACCCGAACCACTCCGTCAATCCTTACCTTCTTGCTTTTCACATTTGCTTCTAAGATCCATTCTCCTGCCATCTCATTTGCCATCAGTTCCGAAAAGACTTTTTCATTCGTTTCAGGGTACTTACTTGTAAATTCTGCGGAACAAAGGAGATCCGGCGTATCGGATTTTGTCGTTTTCCATTCCATAAAGTCCAGGAAGTT
>NZ_JH378867.1 GCF_000235445.1 Johnsonella ignava ATCC 51276
TATAATGAACCCATAAATTAAGACAAAAAAATTATTGTTTCTAAGTTGGATTTTCCGTATAATTTTATAGCGAAAGGAGTCCAAATATGGCAAGACAACAACACTCCCCGGAGGAAAAATCGAAACTTGTCCTTGAAGCAATTCGAGGCGAGCGTACAATCAATGAGATAGCTGCCGAGAACAATATTCATCCAAACATGCTTTCAAAATGGAAACGAGAAGCTGAGTCTCAGTTGTATACACTATTCCAAGATAATTTATCAAAAGAACGCAAAGCTCAAAAAGCACATGAATCTGAAATAAATGATTTATATGCTCAGATTGGCAAACTTACCACTCAGAACGAGTGGCTTAAAAAAAAATCTGGTTTCTGAGCTTAATGTAGCACAACGCCGTCTGCTTGTTGACATGAATGGCTCAACCCTTCCTATTTCTACACAAGTTCGCCTTTTAGAGCTTAACAGAAGCGGTCTTTATTATCAGCCGATTCCGCATTCCACGGAAGATTTACATATAAAGCAGATGATTGATAAAATCTATACCAGATATCCAATGTATGGATACCGTCGCATTTGCTGGTATATGAATGAAATAGAGCATTATGTGATTAATCATAAAGCAGTCCTTCGCCATATGAAGGAAATGGGTATACAGGCAATATATCCAAGGCAAAATACAAGCAGACCTGAGCCGGCTAATAAAATATATCCATACTTGCTAAGA
>NZ_JH378868.1 GCF_000235445.1 Johnsonella ignava ATCC 51276
ATAAGCAATGATGTATCCGAATTGTCTTTTGTCAGAGATAAGACCATTGCCAATGCCACCTCTTTTGGTGGAAGTCTTATATTCTTAATTCTGCTTGCAGTCTGGTTTATAGGGATATTTGCTTTAGGAATAAACCAATTAATCAAGGAAAGGGCTTTTTTAAAGAAACTTGACAAATTAAGTGAACTCTTAACTGACGGCACAAGCATTGAAACAAAAAACAGGCTTATTGAAGAAATGGGCATAAAAAAGGATTTTAGAGTGTTTATGAACTCCGTGATACCTTCCCCGTTTATAATAGGGTTTGTTAAGCCGAGGATATTTTTATCAAAAAATAGTCTTTCGGATTTGGAAACGGAGCTTATACTTAAGCATGAGATGACGCACTTAAAAGCCAAGGACTATTTTTATCGCAGGCTTATGTTTATACTCTGTGTGATGTATTGGTTTAATCCTGCCGTACATATCTTTCTGGATAAATTCATTGAGATAAATGAAATGGCGTGTGATGAAGCCACATTAAAAAACTGTTCAGCCGGAGAAAGATTAACTTATGCGAAGCTTCTGCGTGATATGGCGTGTAGTAAGCCTGATATAGAAAATATTATATGTTTAACAGGAAAAACAGCGATAAATCTTCAAAGGAGGATAATTAACATTAT
>NZ_JH378869.1 GCF_000235445.1 Johnsonella ignava ATCC 51276
GGTATTGTTTTGTGGTATTAGGGAGTAGACACTGAAAACAGATGGAATGGAAATCGGAATAAGCAGTCGAAATAAAGCAAGTCCCCATAAAAACATTAAAGTCTTTTTGGGTAATTTGTGTATGAGTATGGCACGCAGTACGGTAATGATGATGATTAAGATTGTGGCGGAGATACTCATTTGTAGCAGGGTCATTCTTCTCACCTCACTCTAAGTTTTTTATAAGATTTTTCAATTTTTCAATTTGCTTTTCTGAAAGCTGCTTATTTCCAATCAGTGCAGCAAACATTTTATCAATGGAACCATCAAACATTTTGTCAATAAACTCATTGGTTTCTGCTATCTGTACTTTTTCTTTCGGAATAAGAGCATGACACATAAAGTTCGGTTCGGAGCGTTCAATCGCACCCTTGTTGATACACCTCTTTATTAAAGTATAGGTTGTATTCATATTCCAACCAATCTCTTCTTTCAATACATTTGAGATATGCTTGGCAGTGCAGTCTCCTTCATTCCAAAGAACATTCATCACTTTAAGTTCTGAATCAAATAGTTTTACAATCATTTTTACAATCCTCCTTGCAAAAGACTGGTGTAGTTTTGACTATATACTACCATAGTCTTTTATAATAGTCAATACTACTGTAGTAGTTTTTTGTAA
>NZ_JH378870.1 GCF_000235445.1 Johnsonella ignava ATCC 51276
GAAATCGGCTCTGTATATGAACACTTTGAGGAGCTGTCAAAGGGTAAAGAAGATGGGAGGTAAGATATGGCATATGTACCAATCCCTAAAGACTTAAATAGGGTAAAGACAAAGGTTGCTTTTAACCTAACTAAAAGGCAGCTCATAGGCTTCACACTTGCAGGACTGGTTGGAATACCAGTCTATTTATTTATGAGGAAGTTTGTGCCAAATGACATAGCTGTCATATTCCTTATCGTGTCCACGCTTCCTATCTTTTTCATCACACTATTTGAAAAGGACGGACTGACCTTTGAGAAATATTTTAAGCACATCTACCTTCATAAGTTTTATCAGCCAAAAAAGAGAGTGAGAAAGGAGGTTTACCTTGAACAAGAAAAGAAAAATTCAGCAAATAAAACTCATGCAAAACGAAAAGGATTGAGAAGTCAAAAGCGGGACTTAAAGAAAAGTAATTGCAAGTCAAAAAAAGATAAGGGAGGAATCCTTGACCTTATCTTTAAGAAAGAACCGAAAAGATATACGGTAGAAGATACCA
>NZ_JH378871.1 GCF_000235445.1 Johnsonella ignava ATCC 51276
ATATGATTAGAACAAGTGAAATATCTGAAGTATTAGCTTCCTTGCAAAATATGAAAATTCCATATTATATAAACATTCCACTAGCTGTTATATTAAGATTTTTTCCTACTCTAAAACAGGATATTACTTGTATAAAGCAGGGAATTAAGACTAGAGGGATTGATATTTCTTTCCTTGGATTTTTAAAACATCCTTTTAAAGTTTATGAAATGATGTTGATTCCTATGTTAATGCGAATGTTATGTACTGCAACTGAGTTGTCGGCATCTGTTGAGACACGAGGACTTGGAGTTTCGTGTAAAAAAACTAGTTATACAGAAGTCAAATTTCGTATGCTTGATATGTTATTGCTAGTAATAATGATGGTATTTTATCTAGCTATCATCATTATGAAAATAAAAAATATTTAAAAACAAGGAGAATAATTATGGAAGAAAAAAAGAAATTTCAAATTAAAGATTTAATTATTACAGCACTAATGGTGTTATGCTCACAGGTTTTATATAGAGTGTTATCTTTTCTGTTCATATCGCCAT